>CAVTAJ010000023.1:0-141452 GCA_963732675.1 Nitrospirota bacterium | reverse complement strand
TCTCTCTCTCTCTCTCTCTCTCTCTCTCTCTCTCTCTCTCTCTCTCTCTCTCTCTCTCTCTCTCTCTCTCTCTCTCTCTCTCTCTCTCTCTCTCTCTCTCTCTCTCTCTCTCTCTCTCTCTCTCTCTCTCTCTCTCCGGACGTATTGCTGCTGGTCGTCGACGCCAGCCAGGGCGTCGAGGCGCAGACCCTCGCCAACGTCTACCAGGCGATCGACAACAACCACGAGATCGTGCCGGTCCTCAACAAGGTCGACCTGCCGGCGGCCGAGCCCGAGCGGGTCAAGCAGCAGATCGAGGACGTGATCGGCCTCGACGCCTCCGACGCGATCCCGATCTCGGCCAAGACCGGGCATCGGCATCGACGAGGTGCTCGAGGCGATCGTCACCCGCCTGCCGCCGCCCAAGGGCGACCGCCGAGGCGCCGCTGAAGGCGCTGCTCGTCGACAGCTGGTACGACGCCTATCTCGGCGTCGTCGTGCTGGTGCGCATCGTCGACGGCGTGCTCAAGAAGGGCATGAAGATCCGCATGATGGGGACCGGCGCCGCCTACGACGTCGACAAGGTCGGCGTCTTCACGCCGAAGCTGCCTCGACTGGCCGAGCCTCGGCCCCGGCGAGATCGGCTTCCTCACCGGCTCGATCAAGGAAGTCGCCGACACCCGCGTCGGCGACACCATCACCGACGACCGCCGGCCGGCGGCGAGCGCGCTGCCCGGCTTCAAGCCCGGCGCAGCCGGTGGTGTTCTGCGGCCTCTTCCCGGTCGACGCCGCCGACTTCGAGGATCTGCGCGACCGCCATCGGCAAGCTCCGGCTCAACGACGCCGCCTTCACCTACGAGACGGAGACCTCGGCGGCGCTCGGCTTCGGCTTCCGCTGCGGCTTCCTCGGCCTCCTGCACCTCGAGATCATCCAGGAGCGGCTGACCCGCGAGTTCGACCTCGACCTGATCGCGACCGCGCCGTCGGTCGTCTACCGCATCAGGCTGACCAACGGCGAGGAGCTCGAGCTGCACAATCCGGCCGACATGCCCGACCCGGTGAAGATCGCCGAGATCGCCGAGCCCTGGCTCACGCGCGACGATCCTCACGCCGGACGAGTATCTCGGCTCGATCCTGAAGCTCTGCCAGGAGCGGCGCGGCGTCCAGGTCGACCTGTCCTATGTCGGCAACCGCGCCATGGCTGATCTACGACCTGCCGCTGAACGAGGTGGTGTTCGACTTCTACGACCGGCTGAAGTCGATCTCGAAGGGCTACGCCTCCTTCGACTACCACCTCGACCGACTACCGCGACGGGCGACCTCGTGAAGATGCAGATCCTGGTCAACGCCGAGCCGGTCGACGCGCTGTCGATGCTCGTCCACCGCAGCCAGGCCGAGCGGCGCGGCCGGGCGCATGTGCGAGAAGCTGAAGGACCTGATCCCGCAGCACATGTTCCAGATCCCGATCCAGGCGGCGATCGGCGGCCGGATCATCGCGCGCGAGACGATCCGCGCGCTGCGCAAGGACGTGACTCGCCAAGTGCTACGGCGGCGACGTCACCCGCAAGCGCAAGCTCCTGGAGAAGCAGAAGGAGGGCAAGAAGAAGATGCGCCAGTTCGGCAAGGTCGACATCCCGCAGGAGGCCTTCATCGCCGCCCTGAAGATGGACGACTTGAGCGCCTGCGGTCATCGCCTGTACGACGGACAGCCCTCCCGGCGCCGCTGACTTGACTCGACATCGCTCGCCGACAATATCCGTCACTGCTGCCGAAACTTGCGGCAGGCAAGAGAGGACTCGAGCCGATGGCTTACAAATTCGAAGTCTACAAGGACAAGGCCGGCGAGTTTCGTTTCCGCTTCAAGGCGCCCAACGGTGAGAACATGTGCGCTTCCGAAGGCTACAAGAGCAAGGCGTCGGCGCTGAGCGCGATCGAATCGATCAAGAAGAACGCGGCGCCGCGACGACCGACGATCAGGCGAATAGGCGGCTGTCAACCGGCAGGCGGGGATTCCGCTATCGACGAACGCGCTTCTCTCGGTTAGGAGCGAGCGAATTACCGGCGATTTCCCGCCGGCCAGCAATCGATTATTGCCGGAGCTCCTGTCGGTGAGCGCACCCGATACGGCAAGACTGCCGCGGTCATGGCGGCGTTTTGGGCTTGCCGCGTCTCTGGCATGGGCCGTCCTGGCCATCGTTTCGGTCGGCTCCGCCAAGGCGCAGACCGCCGCCTCGGCGCTGGCCGGTGTCGCCTTCCCCGATCCCTCGCGCAATTGGAGCGCCGACGCCGATGGTTCCAAGGCGTTCGATCTCGACATGGCGGCCGGCGCCGCCAACCGGGTTTGCGGCAAGCGCGAATTTCATCTTTGGGCGGCACGTGATGCCGCCGCTGCGACGGCCCGGCGCGAACGGATCGAGCAGCTTTGATCGGTGCCGGCTGGCGCTTCGACCTGATCAGTCGCAGCGATGACGGCCGGCGCATCTACCTGGCCGATCGCGCCGATAAAGAACTCGTCCTGACCTCGGGCCGCCCGCCGACCAGGGCATCGGGCTGCTGCTCTGCGCCGCCACCCGCACCGACGGCCTGAGCCCCTGCGCCCGCCCCTGTGGCGGTGGTGGAGGCCCCGCCCGAGCCGAAGTCTACGTTCAGCCTCCGCCTGCCGACGATAGAAGCCAGCCGCCGATAGCAGTTCGGAAAGACCCCTGCCGAAGGCCGACCGCGAGGTGCCGACGCCCGTCCAGCCCCGGACCGATCTCCGTCCGGCGCCGGTGATCGTTTCCCGCGGCGCGAGTTGCCGGCGGCCGAACCGACACGCGACCCTTGGCTGCGCCTGCTGGTCCGGTTCGTCGCATTGCTGCTCGCCGGCTGCGGTGTCGTCCTGGCGATGCGCAGTCTCAGTGCCCGCCGCCAAGAGGACGAAATCACCTGGCCGGTCGCGACCGCCGAAGTGCTGGAGAGCGGCACTGAGCGAACCCAACCAGCGGGGCTTCGTCCCGTTCGTCGCCTACCATTATTGGTCGATGAGTGGCTATGAAAACGATCAGATTTGGCTCGATGAATACCGGGCGATGACCTTCGAAAAGGCCAAAAGATCGCCGCGCGCTATCCGGTCGGAGCCGAAATAGAAATCCGCCATCATCCGCTGGCGCCGGAAAGCGCGACGATCGAAACCCATCGCCGGGGATTGAAGATCTCGCCTGTCATCGGCGCAGCATGCCTTGCCGCAGCGAGCCTGTTGTTCGTCTTCTGGCTGACGCCCCAGGTGCTCAAGCGTTGCGGCTTGGCACGCGAGTGACCACCAATGGTACAATGGATTGGGTCGATTTACTGCCATGAGAGATCGCATGAGGATGCAAACGGAATTCCGGACCATGCTCGCCGCCGGGGCGATGCTGCTGACGGCGGTCGGGGCGACGGCGATGGACCAGTCCCCTGCGCCCGCCAAGACCCCTGCCAAAGATCTTGTTTGGTGTGTGATGAGCCGAGCGCCTCGCGACCGGCGCCGATCGGCTGCTATGCCAAGGGCTGCATCGCCGGCGCCGTGCCGCTGCCCGTCAACGGCCCGAGCTGGCAGGTGATGCGCCTGTCGCGCAACCGCAATTGGGGCCATCCCGATCTGGTCGCCTATTCGAAAAGTTCGCCGCGCGACGCGCCGCGAATGACGGCTGGCCGGCCTCCTCGTCGGCGACATGTCGCAGCCGCGCGGCGGCCCGATGCTGACCGGCCATGCCAGCCACCAGATCGGGCTCGATGTCGACATCTGGTTCCTGCCGATGCCCGACCGCATGCTGTCGGCCGAGGAGCGCGAGACGATCAGCTCGACCTCGCTGATCAGCGGCAACGGCTCGAGCGTCGATCCGGCATATGGACCGACGGGTTCATGCCGCCTTCTCGAAGCGCGCCGCGTCCTACCCGGAGGTCGCGCGCATCTTCGTCAACGCCGGCGATCAAGCAGGAGCTTTGCGACGACGGCCGGCACCGACCGCGCCTG
The DNA here is from genome assembly GCA_963732675.1 of Nitrospirota bacterium. Lineage (GTDB taxonomy): Bacteria > Nitrospirota > UBA9217 > UBA9217 > UBA9217 > JALNZF01. The sequence goes on along the minus strand of CAVTAJ010000023.1, from coordinate 137,482 downwards.
GCTGCGCAAGATCCGGCCCTGGTGGGGCCACGACGACCATTTCCATGTCCGGCTGTCCTGCCCGCCGGGCCTGGCCGGCTGCGAAGATCAGGCCGAGCCGCCGCCCGGCGATGGCTGCGGCGCGGAACTCGCCTCTGGTCCGAGCCGCCGCCCCCGCCGCCGAAGGAGCCCACCGTTCAGCCGATCAAGCCGCCGCCGCCCATGATCATGGCGGATCTGCCGGCGGCATGCTCGGTGGTGCTGAAGGCGCCGGCCGCCCGCGAAATGTGCCGGCGGCCGCCGCGATCAAACGCTGACGCCGGTTCCGATCGGGCAGGCCACGCCGGTGCCGCCGAGGCCGCAGTAGCCGCCGGGGTTCTTGGCCAGGTACTGCTGGTGGTAGTCCTCGGCGAAGTAGAACGTCCGGGGCGGCGACGATCTCGGTGGTGATCGGCGCCGTAGCCCGCGGCCGTCGAGCGCCTGCCTGGTACATGCCGCGGCGACGCCTCGGCCGCCGCGCGCTGGGCCGTCGTCGGCGACGTAGATGCCCGAGCGGTACTGCGTGCCGACGTCGTTGCCCTGGCGCATGCCCTGGGTCGGGTCGTGGTCCTCCCAGAAGACCTTGAGCAGCTGCTCGTAGCTGACCTCGCTCGGGTCGAAGACGACGAGCACGACCTCGGTGTGGCCGGTCGTGCCGGAGCAGACCTCCTCGTAGGTCGGGTTCGGCGTGATGCCCGCCGGCGTAGCCGACCGCGGTGACGAAGACGCCGGGCAGTCTGCCAGAACTGCCTTCTCGGCGCCCCAGAAGCAGCCGAGGCCGAAGACCGCCTGTCTGCGATGCCCGCCGGGTAGGGCCCCTTCAGCGGCTGGCCGTTGACGAAATGGGTCTTGGCCGTCGGGATCGCCTCGGCCCGGCCGGGCAGCGCTTCCTCGCGCGTCAGCATGGCGGTCTTCTTGGAGAGGAGATCGAAGATGTTCATCACATGCATCCTTTCCGATGCGGCGGGCTCAGCCCAACGCGCGCCGGCGGCGACGCCGGCGATAGCCCGGCTCGCTCGCCAGATCAGCAGCGCGCCCACCATCCCGCCGCGGCCCAGCTCGGCAGCGACAGGAACGCCTGGCACCACGGGTCCCAGACCCATCCGCCGAGCTCGGCTCGACGGCCTGGCGCACGAAGGCCTGAAAGGCGGTCAGCGAGCCGCGGCGTCGTCAGCGGTCAGCGTGCCAATGCGCCGGTACCCCCGGACCCAAGCTGCCAGCAGATCCGGAACCTCGGCCCTGTGCTCAAAAAACGAGACCGTGGTGGCGCAGTCATAAAGGAACCAGGAGAAACCGCAGTCGTCGAAATCGATGACTTTGACAGCCTCGCCGTCCATCAGCAGATTGGCGAGCCGCATATCGCCATGAATGAGACCGAAGCGCTCTGGACCTTTGCCGAATTTTTCAAGGCGGCGGCCAATCAGGGCGACGGCTTGGCTGAAGATGGCCTCGATCTCAGCCGTCATGCCCATGCCGTCGCGCCAGCGGCCCCAATGCGGCGTGGTCCCGAGTGCGGTTTCAAAATCCCACGTGTGACGTTCGAAGCCGTCGGGGCGTTGCCAGGTTTTGACGTGCGCGTGCATGCGGGCGGCGGTTTCTCCGAGCCTCTCAAATCCGGCGGCATCGTTTTCGGCCGGCTCGCGGCCTTCTGCCCAGGAAAACAAAACGACGTTGCGCGGGATAGCAAGACCTTCGCGGGCGATGGTTTGAATGACGTCGCCGTCGCGGCCGCGAAGGGGTGCAGGCGTGACGGCCGCTCCGGCCGCCTTCAACGCCGTCACCCACGCGAGTTCCGAGGCGATCGCTTTGCGGGAATGATAGCCCTCACGGTGGACGCGCAAGGCCCACTTTTGACCGCTGGCCGGATCATCAACGCGGTAGGTGGCATTTTCCGAGACGTTGATCAAGCGCACGGCAACGCCCTTGGGCAAGTCATAGCGCGTGACCGCATCCTCAGCTACACGCTGCAGCTGCTGCATGAGAAGGTCGTGCGGCAGCGCAGCTGTGTCGTGCATCGTCGGCGCTCCATACAAGGTGTCAGTGGCAGCGCCGGAATGCTGCGCGCCCGTATCATGGTCGTTAACTGGCTTGGTGCATGCGCTCGAAGCCCTGCTCGAGATCATTTTTCAAGTCCTCGACAGCGTCAAGGCCAATATGGAAGCGCAGCGCCGGGCCGGCATCCGTCCACTGTGTCGCGGTCCGGTAGCTCGCCGGATCGAACGGGATCACGAGGCTCTCGAAGCCGCCCCACGAATAGCCCATAGCGAAAAGCTTGAGATTGATCGAGGAATGCCGCCAGAGCCTTCTCCGGGGTTGGCTTCAGGACGGCGCAGAACAGCCCTGAAGCGCCGGAAAAATCGCGCTTCCAAATGCCGTGGCCGGGATGGCTTGGCAGCGCCGGATGCATGCACGCGCGCGACTTCGGGACGCTGTTCCAGCCACTGTGCCATGGCGATGCCGGATGCCATGTGCCGTTGCAGGCGGACGTCGAGCGTTCCGCAAGCCGCGCAGTCCGAGATAGGTTTCCTCCGATCCGGGGCAGGTGCCGAGCGCCTCTTTGGCGTTGTCGATATACTTTGATGCCCGCGCGTTGGCGGTGACGGCGCCCAGCATCGCGTCGGCGTGACCGACAATGTATTTGGTCGCCGCTTGTATCGACACATCGGCGCCGAGCGCCAGCGGCTGAACAAAACAGCGGGCTCGCCCAGGTGTTGTCGGCGAGCAGCCAAAGATTCCTGGGCCGCAGCAATTTTTGCGATCGCCGGAATGTCCTGCATCTCGAAGGTCTGCGAGCCGGGGCTTTCGACAAAGATCAAGCCGCGTGTTGGCGCGGATGTGGCTCGGCAATGCGCTCGCCGATCAGCGGATCGTAGTAGGTCGTCTCGACACCGAGCCGCGTCAGCATCTTGTCGCAAAACGTGCGCGTCGGCTGATAGACGCTATCGGTGACGAGGATGTGGTCGCCGGCCTGCACAAACGCCAGCAGCGCTGTTGATACCGCAGCAAGGCCCGACGACGTCAGAATGGTCGCCGCTGCCGCCTTCGAGTTCGGTGATGGCTTCTTCAAGCGCGTCGCGTCGTCGGTGTGGCGCGGCGGCCGTAGGTGTAGGGCTGCGTCCGCGACTTAATTTTTCGAGCGTCGGATAGAGGACCGTCGAGCCACGGTAAACGGGCGTGTTGACAAAGCCGATGCTGGTCTTCGGGAGTCGCGGCCCAGATGTAAGAACTTTGGTTTGCTGGCTGCCGGCCTCGATCCGGATTTGTCTTTTGAATTGGCCATAATTTCCGGTCTCCGGGGCGCTTCAGCGCCGTCGTTACTTAACTTTGTCTCAGGTCAAGGCCTTGACCCGCGGGCCCGGGCGCGGGAAGTGTGGGGATGCGCGATCATAACGCGGTTTCTGCCACGTCGGATGCAAAACGCGGCTTGCACGGCGCAGCCATTTTGGGCAAAGTACATAGATCATGCCGATCGACCGTAGCTATTCCACTGCCGCCCGCTTGTTGCGTTTTGGCTTTTGCTGCCATCGTCTCTGCCTCGATAGCGGTCCACGCCGCAAGCCGGCTCGATACCGTAAAGGGGCGCGGCTATCTCAACTGCGGTGTCGGCGACAACATCGCCGGTTTCAGTCAAGTCAACGGCCGGGGACAGTGGAGCGGTTTGGACGTCGAGTTCTGTTCGGCGCTGGCCGCGTCAATTTTCGGTTCCAAAGATGCCGTCAAATTCCGCAATCTAACCGCCGCCGATCGCTTCAAGGCGCTCGCAGGACGGCGAGGTTGATGTGCTGACGCGCGCCACGGCGTGGACGCTGACGCGCGATACGGAACTCGGCGCCCGCTTTATCGGCGTCCTGTTCTATGACGGCCAGGGGTTTCTGGTGCCGCGTGGCCACGCCATCACAAGTGTGCTCGAGCTGTCTGGGGCGTCGGTGTGTGTTCTGCCGGGATCGAGTGGCGAACGCGGCGTCACCGACTTCTTCGGCCAGCGCAAGATGCGGTTTCAACTTGTCACGTCCGAACGTTGGGAAGAGCTGGTCAAAACCTACGCCACAGGCGGGTGCACGGCTCTGACCGGCGATGTGTCGTTGCTGGCCAAGGAGCGCTCGCACTTTGCGGCGGCGAAAGAACAGATCTTGCTTTCAGAGATGATCAGCAAGGAGCCGCTCGGAGCCGCTGTAAAAAGTGGCGATGAGCAATGGTTCTCTATTGTACGGTGGAATTACAATGCCCTGATTGCCGCCGAGGAGCTTGGGCTGACCAGCGGCAATGTCGATATGATGAAATCATCGACGATGCTTGATGTCCGGCGGTTTCTGGGACTTGAAGCGGATCTCGGTGCGCCGCTCGGGCTGGCCCGTGATTGGGCCTATCAGATTGTCAAGCAGGTTGGCAATTACGCCGAGATTTTCGAACGCACGCTCGGGGCAGGGTCGCCCCTCAAGCTTGAACGTGGATTGAATAGTCTTTGGTCAAAAGGCGGCCTTATGTATTCGGCGCCGCTGCGCTAGTCTGGGCTGGCGGCACAACAGTGCGCCGCGGTTCAGATAGTCCCTTAGGTCTGCATGCCACAGTTCTTTGATCTGTCCGGTCTCGATGCTACCGGCGCCGCTGTTCGAGTTTTGGCCTTAGCGCTCCCGATAGCGGTTCTGCTGACACTGCTGTCGATCGTGTGGGTGCGCAGGAAAGCGGCAGGCCGTGCGCCGCTGCCCGGCATAGTGGTTCCGGAAGCGCACGACACGGCACCAAAACCCTCACCAAGAATGGCCACTGTAGCAAATTTGACATTGCAATTCGATCAACAGGAGAAGCTGCAGGAGCGAGCACCGTCGGCGCTTGGCTATCTTGAACTTGCACGCCAGCACCGTCAGGCCGGAGACGAGCGCGCCTGTCATGAGGCCTTGCGTTCGGCGGCAGGCGTGGCTGCCCGGTTTGGTCCGCCCTCAGTTCATGCTGCAGCACGCCTTGAGCTTGCCGATGCGGCCTACGCTGCAGGAGACCTGATAGGGGCCTGCGAGCAATGGCAGATGGCCCGCACCGCGCTACATGAAGACGGGCAAAAGGACGCCTACGCCCGCATTGAAAAGCGCATGCGTGACAATGGCTGTCCGACAGATTGGGTGCTTACGGATTTTTGATTTCGAGCGATGGCGTGATTGCGTCGCTGTCAGAAGCCGCTTGGCCACCGTCCTTGAGGACCTCGACGGTTGCCGTTTCTCCAGCTTTTACGGCAAACTCCCGCTTAAAGAGCTGGCCGCTTGATTTCGCCGTCACAGTGTATGTGCCCGGCGCTAGCATGTGAATCGGTAAGGCGCCGACGCTTTCCTTGATCACGTCGCCGTCGGCGGAAGTGACAGTCCAGTGGGTGTCTGGGAGCGCTTCGCCGCCAGCGCGGGTGACTAAGCGAAACGTGGCTTTGCCAGCCGAATGGACGACGTTGGCTTCGGTCAGCTTGCCCGCTTCAACAGTGACATCGGCTTCGACGCTGGCGTTGGCATCACCATACGTTGATACGATCCGGTAGATGCCGGCATTGAGGCGCATGATCAGGTTGGGCTTTGCCCCCGTCATGATGGTGGTGCGGGTGGACGACTGATCGTGGTCGTCGGAATAGATGGCATAGCTGACCATGCCTTGCGGTGCCGCTTTGCCATCGACAAGGGCGTTGAGGCGCAACCCGCCTGCGTTGAGGACAAACTGTTCGGCAACAGGCGCGTTGGCTTTGACCGAAATTTTTCGGGTGATGTGGGCCCGCCCGAACGAGGCGTTGACCGTGTAGTCGCCAGGCGCCAATTTCAATGTTGGACTGGACTCGCGGTTCTCGGTGATGAGCTTGGCCTTCGCCGAGGGGTCGGCCGTGGTTTGGAAGATGCGCCACACCAGCCCCTGGTCAATTTGCTGGCCGTCCGCCGTCAGCAGCGCCGTCAAGTGCAGCTGACCACCCGAAGTGGCAGTCGCGGCTTTGTCTTCGCCGGAGCGTTCGATAACCGTTGTATTGTTGGTCTTGGCGGCGGGGTTGGCAACTGGGGCTTTTTTGACTTCGACGCCGGTGCTCCAGCCGGTAGCCGGTGCCGCAGTTTGAGCAATGGCTGGCATGCCCTGGAGCATGACGGCGGCCAAGGCAATGGCAAGTGTAAGCGCCGCTCTCTGCCGCAGGGTTGAGCGGGTGGCTGTGGTGCCCGAGGCTGTGGTGCCCGAGGGTATGGTGCGGAAGACTGGCAAATCGTTTGTCATCACTCGCAAGTATCTACCCTTATTCGCCCAACGATGTCAGGGGGGCCAGGGCCCCTCAACAGCTTGATGTACCCAATTCGGCTGATACCGTGGCGACTATGCCGCCCGGGCATGTCGAAAATCCGGCAGCGTCCGCATGCGCAACCTTTAGGTGTTCTTGAACTTAGTTTTGCCCGACCTGCACAACCTTGCGTTCTCCGGAGCGGACTTCAAAGACAGCTTCGGTGCGTTTGTCGCCCTCATCAAGACGGACGGTATAGCGGCCCGGCGCCAGCAATGCCTTGGCCTCGCGCATCATTGCCCGCCAGACCGGCTTGCCGGTGGCGTCGAAAATCTCCCAGTACGTGTCCGCCGGATTGCTGACAGCGGTGGCGCCGGCCTTCAAACTGATTTCGCCGGCATCAAATTTGAGGACCACGGTGCTGCTTTTGCCGGTCTCGATGGCAACTTCCTCGGCGGCTTTCAGGTGGTGGGCATCGAGTTGGGCGGCGATCCGATAGCGCCCCGGAAGAAGTGACAGCGCCAAATCGGGCAAGACCGACCGGGTGATTTCGCGGCGCTCGCCATCGAGGGCGGTGACACGGTAGACGATGCCATCGCGCGCGGTTGCCGGTTGGCCACCAATCAGGGCTGAGACCTTGACAGGAACCAGAGGCAGGATCAGAGCGCGCTTCAAGGTGTCGCCAGGGCCAACGGCAAGCCGTTGCCGCACTTCACCGTCGCCAGCGCGGGCCGTCGCGTAGTATGTGCCGGCTGGCAGCGTGAACGAGGCCGTCGGTGCCCGCGAGCGCGCCACTTCGCGCCGCCCATCAGCACTGTCAGGATCATCTTCGCTGATGATGTAGGTTACGTCCTCGATGGCGCCGCCGTCCTCGCGCAATCCTGCCGACAGTTCAACGCGGCCTGTTCCAAGCGTGAATTCGACGGCGGTGTCGGCTCCGGCGCTGACGCTGATCTGCTTTGTCTGACGCACACTGCCGTCAGCGATCGACACGTTATACGTGCCTGGGCTTACGATTTGAGATGCCGTCGCTTGCCGTTCAATGAGGCTCAGCTCGGGTTGCGGCTTGCCGTCGATCACGGGCTCGATGGTGACAACCAGTGACGACGACGCCGGTGCCGGCACGGCTTTGTCGGCTTTGATTGCAACCTTGAGCCGCCCAGCGTTGAGCGGAAGGATGATACCTGTTGTGCGCCCGGCTTCGAGGGTCACTGTTTTTTTGACGCGGATCCGGCCGATCTCGGCTTCGACGTCATATGAACCAGGATCGAGGCGGATGGCTGCCGAGGCACCGTCGCTTTCAGATACGGGACTTTCGGATACAGGGTCTGGGCTGTTGGCTTTGGTAATGCGCCAGCGCACCGGCACTGCGGCAGCGGCACCGCCTTCGGCGAGTGCGACGGTCGCTTGCAGAACAGCGCCGGTTGCTGTCGGTGGCGGCGGTGGTGCAGCAGCGTTGGGCGCAGGAGCAGGCGAGCTGCCGTCTGGCGCCAGCATTGCAAGCCGGGTTGCGGCGTCGATGGCGGCAAGCAGGCCGATACTGTCGGTGACGTCGGCAAAGGTGCCGCCCGTTGCCTTGGCGATGCATTGGACGCGCGGCAACTCCGCGGCTTCGATACCGATGCTGATGATGTGGATCGGCACGTCCGGGATGGCGGCGGCAATTTCGGTGGCGGCGGCGCAGGCGTCCTGCTGGCAATTGTCGATGCCGTCGTTGATGACGATGAGGCTCGCAGGACGTGTTTTGCCAACGGCGGCGGCCGCGGCGCGGAGACCAGCAACCAGCGGTCCCTTACCGCGAGGGTTGAGTTTTTCGAGGGTGGATAAAACGGCACCGCGTTCCGGAGTTGGGCCGGCAACAATCTCGACGTCAGTGCAGTCGGCTTTGCGGCGATGCCCGAATGAGGCCAAGCCAACCGGTTGGGTTCCAGCCGCCTCGATCTTGGCTTTGAGCAATTCGCGGACGACGTCGATCTTGGAGCGCTTGTCGGTTTCGAAGCGGCCCCACATCGAACCGGACCCGTCGATCACGAACATGGTTTGCGGCGCGTCGGCGGCCCGCACACCCGCAAATGCGGTGAGGCAGAAAATCGAGGCCAACGCTATCACAAATGCAGTTCCGCGAAGTCGGCGCATGGAATCCCTTTGATCGTGACCGAATGCGGCGATTGTAACAGAAGCCGAGGTGCGATAGCGAGACGGCTGTTACTTGATCTGTGCCGGAAACCCACATGACCCAGTCTGATACTCAGTTGCATCCCAATCCCGACCTTTTCGACTTTCTTGCGGCGCGGCGCTCCGTCAAGCCGGATAAACTCGCAGGTCCTGGGCCAACGGCAGACGAACTCAACCAGATTCTGGCGGCTGGAACCCGTGTTCCCGACCACAAGAAATTGGCGCCCTGGCGGTTCATCGTGTTCGAAGGCGAGGCGCGGGCGCGGATAGGCGACGTTTTTGCCGACGCGTGCATCAAAGAGGACAAGGTGCCGCCGTCGCCGGTTCGGCTGGATTTCGAGCGCGGACGGTTTATGCGGTCGCCGATGGTGATCGCGGTCGTCTCCAGCCCCAAACCGAACCCAGGAGCGCCGGAGTGGGAGCAGGTGCTGTCGGCGGCAGCTGTCTGCTACAACACGTGCTTGGCTGCCAACGCGCTGGGTTTCGGCACCTGCTGGATTACGGAGTGGATCGCCTATAGCCCGGCGGTGAAATCTGCGTTGAAGCTGACTGAGCAGGAACGCATTGCCGGCTTCCTCTATATCGGCCGGACGACGGACAAACCGGTCGAGCGCGAGCGGCCGGTGGTGGCGGACCTGGTGACGCGGTGGTGAGTGTAGTGGATCGCGTTAACCGGCTGTTTACCGATTCTGTGTAGAGTTTTTCAGATGTGCGCAGCTAATGCGCGTATCACCAAAATCATGGCCTTCTCAATGACGCGCTTGCGCGGCAACCTGAGAGGGCCAGTCGGTTTTTGGGGGTACTTCTTCCGCGCGTCTGTCACGCCAAGGGGGCGCGCCGGCCGGAAGCGCCAACGCCACTCAAAACTTAAACTGTTCGGCCAGTACGCGCTCATCGAATGAGTGATCGTGGTCGAACATCATGTAGAGCTCGGTGGCGCGAGCCTTTTCGATTTCAACTTTGACGACGTCGCGGGTCTCGAAGTGATCGGCAACGGCGCTGACTGGGCGCTTTTCGGCTTCCAGAACGTCAATGGTGATGTGGGCCTTGTTCTGCACCAGCGCGCCACGCCAGCGCCGCGGCCGGAACGGGCTGATCGGTGTCAGCGCCAACAGCGGCGCCGCAATCGGCACGATGGGGCCATGTGCGGATAGGTTATAGGCGGTTGAGCCCGCAGGTGTCGCGACCAGCACACCGTCGCAAATCAACTCTTCCATGCGGACTTTGCCGTCGATTGATATGCGCAACTTGGCGGCCTGATAGCGTTCGCGAAACAGCGACACCTCGTTGATCGCGAGACTTTTATGGGCCTTGCCGGCGCGGTCGGTTGCGACCATGGCGAGCGGGTGAATGCGGGTGATGTTGGCGGCGTTGAGGCGCTCTTTCAGGCCTTCCGCGCGATAGTCGTTCATTAGGAAACCGACGGAGCCGCGGTTCATGCCGTAGATCGGGATCTTGTCGTTGATGAAGCGATGCAGGGTTTGCAGCATCAGGCCGTCACCGCCGAGGGCCACGATCGCGTCGGCGTCAGACGTTGGGGTATCGCCGTAAAGTTTGACAAGCTCCTTGCGGGCGCTGAGTGCCTCGGGCACATCGCTTGCCACGAAGGCAATGCGCTCGAATTCTTTTTTGACTTTTGTCATGATGCTCCGGCTCGGCGATTGGCCGAGTGTTGGGACTGTGGCGGGCGGAGGCTGGCTCAAGTGGCGGAAAACAACAAGGGGCCTGATGCAAGGTTGGTTGAGGGTGTGTTGCCAGCGGGTTGTGTGGCGGCCCTGGTCTATACGACGTTTGTGACGCGGGAGGCTGCAATTGCCGCTGGCCGGGTGCTTGTCGAGGAGCGCTTCGCCGGGTGCGTCAATATCATTCCGGCGATGACGTCGGTTTACGTTTGGAATGGCGTGACCGAGGTTGCAGACGAAGTCGTGTTGCTGGCCAAGGTCCCGGCGGATTTAGCGCCCGCCTGCATAGCTGCACTGAAACGGCTACACAGCTACGAAAATCCGGTGCTCTTGGTGTTGCCCGTGGTCGCCGGCAGCGCCGATTATCTGGACTGGCTCAGGGCGGGTACTGGGATGGTCGGAGGCTCGGTTGGGGCGCCCGATCCTGGGCCAAACGAAAACGGCTGAAACGGAGGGCCGCTTCAGCCGTTTGGTTCGATCAACGTCAGGGTATCAGTAGATACCGCCGAGCGACATCATCAGATTGTAGCGGGCCGTTCCGGAACGCGGCTGGCCACGGCGGGCTTTGCCGCCACCGCTGTTCGAGGCGTAAGCGTAGGATTTGTACTTCGGCTTGGCGTAAACAATGACCGGCGGCGGGCGGCGAACGATGGTCGCTGGCCGGTACTTGACGGTGCGATATTTCTTTGGCTTGACCGATGCTGTTTTTGGGGCGGGTCGCCGGATCGCTGGACCGGATTTCGTGCCGGGTAAGCCCGTGACCGCTGGACCGGATTTCGTGCCGGGCAATCCTGAAACTGCCGCCGAACGCGTCAAGGCCGGTTTGAACGATGGTCTGCTTTGCGCCGGACGTACAGCCCGTATTGGAGCCGGTGCGATGATCTGAGCCGGTGCCGCAGTTGGAGACGTTTCTGGGAGATCTGCAGCTGCCGACGATTCGGTCGTGATCGGAGCCGGGCCGCGATCAGGTGTAACGGCTGCGACGGATGCGGGAACTTCGGGTTCAGCATTTCGCGGACCACCAACCGACATCATGCCAGGAAGCGGGGCGCCGCGTGGTGCCGCCAGAGCCGAAGCCGCTGCGGTTTGGGTTTGCGCTGGGTCGCGCGCCAGCCAAGGTAGCTTCTCAGGTTCGACGGCCGCGGTCTGCTGCGGCTTCGCTGGTTTCAGTTTGTCTTCAGCGATCTTGGCTTGGGCAATCTTGTCTTGCGCTGCTTTCTTGGCTTCGGCGGCCTTCGCGATGCCTGCCTTCATAATGGCTGCGTCCGCAGCAGCAACGCGCTCCGCTTCAGCACTCTTGCGGGTATCGGCTAAGCGTTTGGCGGCTGCCGCTTTCTGTTCTTGAGCCAGAAGCTCTTGTTGCTGCGCTTGGCGCTCGAGGGTGGCGCGGCGCTCGTCGTCGCGTTGGGCTTTGCGAACCGACTGGGCCACGACGGCTTGCGGTACGCAGCGGCCGGCAGCCGACTGAACTTCGCCGGATGGGCACTCAGCGCCGCAGGCAGTTGCGGCGTGGCCCTGGACCAGCGTCAAAAGGATGTAATCCGGCTCTTCAATTGGCAGCGCGGCGTTGACGCGTTCCATGAATGCCGACATCGCCTTTTTGGATGACGGCGTCCAAGTTCCGGTGTCAGTTTGAAGGTCTTTTCCTTTTTCTTCGGGTGGGACGCCGAGACCGACTGGTGGCAGGTTTCGCAGGGCTGTGCCGCAGGATGGATATTTTTCGTTTTGAGCAGGCCCGAATGGCATTTGGCGGTCACGCAGCCTTGTTCGGGAGCAGCGGGTGCGGCTGCTCCATACGCCGAGTGAAGTCCCAGGGAAAACAGGACCAACACTATTGGAATAAGCAATGTTTTTTTCATGGGTTTTCTGACCTCAGTCCTCCTGATTTTCTATTCAGAGCACTCCGTTTTTTTAACATAGTCGCAGGCCATCAACATGACCCGGCGTTGTAAGGAAATGCTATTCTTTGTGCAAAGGATACATGCGGCCCTCCACAAATGAAACCGGACCATAATGCGGGCGTTATAAACGTTGCCGTCCAAGTCCATCCCTGGCTGATCAGGTCTTTTTTGGATACAGTTCCACTGACACCAGATAGAATAATATGCTGTTTTTTCAATCATGTCAATCCCTTTGTTCTGTGCAATTCGAACACGGCCTCCCTGCGGCCACGGACACCCCCGTCATGCAACAAGGATTATAAAATCACGCTGCAGTATACTTTTATACCTTTGTATGATAAAATTAATTTTATGCGCTACTTGTTATCTCTTCTATATTGTTGCTAGTGCTTCTGGCTTCATCGTGCAGCCTGCAAAAGACCGCAGTTTCAGGATCACACGTCCGGCTATCTACGCATACAAACATTTTGACCAGCCCTGTATACCGTGTCATGGGATAAAAACCCTCAACTGAGCGATGCTGTCTTTGCGCCAGGGTTCGATATATCGGGCTCTTGTCTTGGTTGTCATGACTACAAAGAAAACCATCATCCCGTCGATGTTGTGCCGGTTGATCCTGCCAGCACTACCTTTCCCCTCGATGAAGGCAAGATCAGGTGTCTGACCTGTCATGAGATCCACGGCGGGCCCGAAAGGCAGGGACAAAAAAATTGTTGCAAGGTGGCCCTTATCAGGACCGGCGGGAGATTTGCTTTCGATGTCATTCGCGAGAAGCATACGCTTTAATCGATCCTCATATAATGCTGGACAAACAAGACCGTGTGAGAGAGGTCAACGGAAAACCGGTATGTCTTATCTGTCATTCGAAAGTCCCTGATCCTGCCATTGATGTTACGGAGGATGTGAGATTCAGGGCCGATGTCGGATTTCTTTGCTGGCGCTGTCGATCCGCCCATGCCGGGCGAGTTTTTCGATCTGCATTTTCTCGTAACGCCTTCGGCAAAGACGATGAATAAAATGATCATGGCCACAGAAAAACTCTATGTCATCCTCCCCATGGTGCCGCGAGGGCGCGTCACCTGCTCTACCTGTCACAACCCGCACCAGGAAGGGATCATTCAGCGTCCTGCCGCGGCGAGAGGGGCTGACGCAAGGGCTAAGCTACGCCTGCCGGATCTCTGCGAGGCTTGCCATGATATGTGACCTCTGCTGAAATTAACAGCTTGGGTAATTTGTTGCACCCTGCCCTGCCTCTTTTGCGAATGATATTTCGGGCATCCCAAAGACCTTCAACCCAGCGACGTGCCATTCGAAACTCGTTACTCGTTTTGACCTCATGTCTCACACAGAATCTGTCCTTTATTATAGTGTTACCTTCACGTCCACTTCCATGCCGTGCTTTTTTTTTGTCTCTGACTTTCATGTGGGTGGAATAAGCGTCTATATGACTTATTATGCAGTATTTGCGCTTTTTTCACGTTTGTTGTCACCTTTCTTGCTTGCCCGAGAAAGGTGACCCAAAGAAGGGCACCCGGCGAAAATCCTTTACGGCATGCTCGGTCGTCCTCGGTACATTTCGGAAACTCGCCCTTCGGGCTCAGACAGTCCGAAATGCTTAACCCTCGGACTCGGTCGCATGCCTAGATTTTCGCATGGGAAGCTTTTGGTGAAACGTCTTTAAACCAACCCCGCATGTCCCCGGAGCGGCCCTATGAAATTTTTGGGCACCCGTCTTGGCCTAAGGAAGCGTCCCGCAAGGGCGAGCGCGCACTGTCTGAGGCCGTAGGCCGAGTTTGCGCGATCGAGCGGACGTGGCCTTAGACGGGTCAAAAATTTCATTAAGGCCGCGAAGGGGATATGAAAAAAAAATCGATAAAGGGTGAAAAACTACCCACACAAAACCCGGAAGATCCTTTTTATCTATTGACATACACCATAATACAGTGTACAAAAGAGCCTACTATTTTCACGAAGGGAATAAGAACGACTATGGCAGCTGAACCGAACAAGATCATCTACTCCATGGTCGGCGTGGGCAAGTTCTACGACAAGAAGCCGGTCCTGAAGGACATCTACCTCTCCTACTTCTACGGCGCCAAGATCGGCGTGCTGGGCCTGAACGGCTCGGGCAAGAGCTCGCTGCTGCGGATCATGGCGGGCGTGGACAAGGAGTTCGTCGGCGAGATCGTGCTCTCTCCGGGCTACACCGTCGGGTTCCTCGAACAGGAGCCGAAGCTCGATCCGGACAAGACCGTGCGGCAGATGCGTGGAGGAGGGCGTGCAGGAGACCGTCGACCTTCTGAATGAGTTCAACGAGATCAACGAGAAGTTCGCCGAGCCGATGTCCGACGACGAGATGAACAAGCTCATCGAGCGGCAGGGCGAGGTGCAGGAGAAGCTCGACCATCTGAACGCCTGGGACCTGGACAGCAGGCTCGAGATGGCGATGGACGCCCTGCGCTGCCCGCCCGGCGATACGCCGGTGAAGGTCCTCTCCGGCGGCGAGAAGCGGCGCGTGGCGCTCTGCCGGCTGCTGCTCCAGAAGCCGGACATCCTTCTGCTCGACGAGCCCACGAACCATCTCGATGCCGAGTCCGTTGCCTGGCTCGAGCACCACCTCCAGAAGTACGAGGGCACGGTCATCGCCGTGACCCATGACCGCTACTTCCTCGACAACGTGGCCGGCTGGATCCTGGAGCTCGACCGCGGCCAGGGCATCCCCTGGAAGGGGAACTACTCCTCCTGGCTCGAGCAGAAGCACGAGCGGCTGAAGCAGGAGGAGAAGACCGAGAGCGAGCGCCAGAAGACGCTGCAGCGCGAGCTCGAGTGGATCCGCATGTCGCCCAAGGGCCGGCACGCCAAAGCGAAGGCGCGCATCAGCTCCTACGAAGAGCTGCTTCAGCCAGGAGACGCGAGGCGCGCGGCAAGGAACTGGAGATCTACATCCCGCCGGGCCCGCGGCTCGGCAACGTGGTGATCGAGGCCGAGAACGTGACCAAGGCCTACGGCGACAACATCCTGGTCGAGAACATGACCTTCACGCTCCCGCCGGGCGGCATCGTCGGCGTCATCGGGCCGAACGGCGCGGGCAAGACCACGCTCTTCCGCATGATCACCGGGCAGGAAAAGCCGGACACGGGCACGATCAGGATCGGCGAGACCGTGAAGCTCGGCTACGTGGACCAGAGCCGCGACGTGCTCGACCCGAACAAGACCATCTGGGAGGTGATCTCCGGCGGCCAGGAACAGGTCCAGCTCGGCAAGCGCCAGATGAACTCCCGCGCCTACGTGGCCCGCTTCAACTTCGGCGGCACCGACCAGCAGAAGAAGGTCGGCGTGCTCTCGGGCGGCGAGCGGAACCGCGTGCACCTGGCGCGGATGCTGAAGGAAGAGGCGAACGTCCTGCTCCTCGACGAGCCCACCAACGACCTGGACGTGAACACCATGCGGGCGCTGGAGGAGGCGCTCGAGAACTTCGCCGGCTGCGCCGTGGTCATCAGCCACGACCGCTGGTTCCTCGACCGCATCGCGACGCACATCCTCGCCTTCGAGGGCGACAGCAAGGTGGTCTTGTTCGACGGGAACTACTCCGAGTACGAAGCGGACCGGAAGGCCCGGCTGGGCGCCGCGGCCGACCAGCCGCACCGGATCAAGTACCGGCATTTGACGCGGTGATACAACGACATACGCATCCCCTCCCCTGCCCCTTCAAGGGGAGGTAAAGGGATAAGCCTAACCCGAACAAGCTGGAACCTATTAGTCAAAACCGAATGCGTCTGCGCAAAGACGTACCCTGCTGTTGCCAAGGCGCGGGCACAGGCAAAGGACGCCAAGAAAATATTTAAGTCCTAGTTTTAAAAAACTAATAATTTAGCCTTTCTTTGCGAGCTTAGCGTCTTTGCGCGAAATATTCTTGCCGTTTTGAGTAAATTTAATTCCTTAGTTACTATAAACAGAAGTTGCCGCGGATTGAATCGGATAGGGACCGGATAAAATCGGATTTTCCCTTAGCTTGCAGTTCACCCATCGGGCGAAGGTCTTCCCTTCGATTTTCATCCGCCTTTATCATAAGTTCATCCGCCCCTTCAGTATCCAAATGCTTTTTTCAGGATAACGCAAAATTGTACCTGACCACGAGGCCCGTCAATCGTGGAAAGGGTTTCTGTTTCCTGTCACGCAAACTTCACTGCCTTCACCGCCTTGAGTCCGGCCGACCCCCGGGTCATCACGCCGTACGGCTTCAGGTCGATCACCTTTTCCTTGCCCTTGTCGTCGATCACTTTCACCTGCTCGCCCTTTCGCACGGGCCTGAAGAGCGCGACCTCGCCGTTCTTCACGTTCACGAGCTTCACGCCCTTGCCCGCGCCGGTGAGCACGGGGACCTCTTTGGCCGCGACAACTACGGCCTTGCCTTCCGTGGTGAGGAACAGGACATTCGGCAGATCGAGGATCTCCACGCCCAGGATGCTGTCACCGGGCTTCACGCCGGCAAACTTCTTTCCCGCCCGCGTGGTCGCGGAATTGAACTGCCCGAGGTCGAATGCGAAGCCTATGCCCTTGGCCGAGACGGTCAGCGCCGTCACCTCGCGGGGGGCCAGGGCAAGTTCCGCCTGCGTCTCCTTTGATTCTCCGGTCGTCGTGCCCGTAAATACCGTCGTCAGGTTCATCGCACTGATCGGACGCTCACCGTCGCCGAACTTGAACAGATGCTGGACCGGCTCACCGAACCCGGAGCCGCTCGGCAGGTCAAAGGCCTTCACGACGTAGACCTTTCCCGCTGATGAGAACACGGCAATGTTGTCCCGGGTGTTCGCGGGCAGCAGCGAGAGGAGCTCGTCCCCTTCCTTGAACCGCAGGTTCTCGCCCACGGTCTTGACGCGCCTGATCCAGCCCATTTTGGTGAAGATCACGGTCACGTCCTCGTGGACCTGGAAGTCCTCCTGGGAGAACTCCACGTCCTCGGCGGCCTTCATCACGGACCTGCGCTTGTCGCCGTAGTTTTTCTTGATCTCGAGAAGCTCGGTCCGGATCAGGCCCCAGATCTTTTTCTGGCTCGCAAGAATGGCCTCGATATCTTTTTTCAGCTTTGTTTTCTCTTCCTTCTCCTTCATGATGCGTTCGATCTCGAGGCCGACCAGCTTGTAGAGCTGCATATCGAGGATCGCCTTCACCTGCTCGTCATCGAGTTTGAAGTGCTTCTTAAGCTTCTCGGCAGCGTCCTCGCGCGACTTCGCCTTGCGGATGATCTTGATCGCCGTATCGAGGTCGTCGTAGAGCACCTCGAAGGCGTGCAGGATGTGGAGCCGCGCCTTGAGAAGCCGCAGGTCATAATTCAGCCGCTTGGTGGTGATCTCGTGCCGGAAGTCGAGGAAGTACCGCATGATCGCCTTGAGCGACAACCGCTCGGGCTCCATGTTCGGCTTGAGCGCCGTGAAGTTGATCGGAAAGGTCGTCTCGAGGTCCGTGTGCTTGAAGAGGTAGGCAGTGACCAGCTCCACGCTCGTTTCCGCCTTGAGCTCGAGCACGACGCGCACCTCATGGGTGGACTCGTCGCGCACGGCAGAGACCTGCGGCAGTTTCCGCTCCTCCATGAGCCCGATGAGTTTCTCGAGCACCTTCGCCTTGTTCACCTGGTACGGGATCGTCGTGAAGACGATCGCCTGTCTGCCGCGCGGGAGCTCCTCGACCGCATACTCGCCGCGGATCCTGATGCCGCCGCTCCCCGCCTCATAGATCTCCCGCAACTCTTTCTTGGAGTTCAGGATCTGGCCGCTCGTGGGGAAGTCCGGGCCCTTGATATACTTGAGCAGGTCTTTCACTTCAATGTTGGAATTATCGATCAAGGCAGCGAGGCCGTCGATCACCTCGCCGATGTTGTGGGGTGGAAAGGAACAGCTCATGCCCACGGCAATGCCCGACGTGCCGTTCACGAGAAGCTGAGGAAACCGCGCGGGAAGGACCACCGGCTCCTTGAGCGAGTTGTCGTAGTTCGGACGGAAACCCACCGTGTTCTTGTCGATCTCGACGAGAAGCTCTTCCGCGATCTTCGAGAGCCGCGCTTCGGTATACCGCATGGCCGCTGCCGGGTCCCCGTCAAGGCTCCCGAAATTTCCCGATCCGTCGACGAGGGGGTAGCGGAGCGAGAAGTCCTGGGCCATCCTGACCATGGCATCATAGGCCGCCTGGTCGCCGTGGGGGTGGAACTTTCCGAGCACTTCGCCGACCACCGCCGCGCTCTTTCTATACCTGGCGGTGGGACCGAGGCCCATTTCCCACATCGCAAAGAGGATCCTGCGGTGCACGGGCTTCAAGCCGTCACGCACGTCAGGGAGCGACCGGGACACGATGGTCGAGAGCGCATAGGTGAGAAACCGGTTCTCGACCTCGGAATGGAGCGCTGTGTTCAAAATTGAATCCTCTTTAATCGGCATGGGAAACCCCCTTCATGATTTCGGATTGGGGATGAACTCCTGGTAACAATCTGCATACCACAATCCGCACTTGCGACGCGGCCATCTTACCACAAACGAAGTGCATTTTTAAAGAATGATTTTTTAATAAAGTAGTGTATACTAGTGGAATGTACAACCTGCTGACCATACAGGGCGAGGCGCACAGTCGCGAGACCTTTCGGTGTGGTAACTGCAACCAGGATTTTGAGGCCACGATCATAACCTGGGTGGACGTCTCGAAAACGCCGCAGGCCAAACAGGCGCTGCTGAAGTGGGCGTTCAACCTCCTTCCCTGCACCCACTGCGGCTGCCGCAACTTCTCCGGCTCGCCCTTTTTTTATGAAGACTTCGAGGAAGGGCTTCTGGTCGCTGTGTTCCCCGCCATCCCGGATAAACGCGGAGAGGTCGAGAAGTCGATCCGCACGAAATACGGCTACTACCCGGTGCTTGAGTTTTTTTATGATATGACCCAGATCTGGATGTTGATCTATTTTCAGGAGCACTACCGGGCAAACAAGAACCTGCGCGCGCTGTCCCGCATCGGACGGGGTGAAGAACGGCTGCGAAAGATGCTGCGGTTCCTGAAAGAGGACCCCCTGATGATCACCATCCGCGAGAAGCTGACCGAGTCCCTCTTTAATGATAGTGCGAACGATGATCTTGTGGAGGTCCTGGGGCAGGCCGTCTATACGCTGGAAGAGATGCTGCCCTGGCCAATGGACCGGCGGTGCCTGTGCGGGGCCGACCTTGCGGATGAGTTCACGTGCTGCAACAAGCGGGTAAACCTCGCGGAGCACGAGCTGCTGCTGTCGCGGCACTACGTCATATACTGTCCGGTCTGCAAAGAATCACTCTCCGGCGCTTCATGCGAACAGTGCGGCAGGGTCTACACCTGGAAGCTCGGCAGTGTTGCAACCTATAAACGAGATGATGGCGACTCCCCGCGCACGGCCGATCGTGCGGAACGGAAACCACAGGCGCAGCTCTGAGCGCCTCACGCATCAGTTTACGATAAACCACACCTTCTCCCTCTCCCGCGTCCTCTTACACTGATCCTGAAAAGATGAATTAACCACAGGACTCAGAGAGCACCAGGAAAAACAAGCGCTTGATCTGAAAAAAATGCCGCCACACAGGTGAATCCTTTCACAAGCATTTCTGTATGTTTTTCTTTGCGTTCCGAGCCTGTCTTCGATTGGCTCTATCGGGGGCGGCTCAGCGTGGCCCTCTTCTTGGCCATCGCGCGAACAACTGCCGTTTTTAAGATCGTGCATTTTTTGTTTTAAGAGAACCGAAGTGTACCAGCTGCGAAGGAAATCATGGGACCAAAGAAGAAAATTAGTCTAACTAAAAGAAGGGGCGTGCAGATAAGCCTTATGTATTCCTGGAGGGGTATCTTTGCAGTTGTCCTCGTTTGGGCGGCACCTGTGCCCTCCCCCCGCAACGCAATCTCTGTGCGCCTTTGCGGGAATACCGGCTTATGGGCCGGCGGGAAGAGCGTTCGTCGGTTAGCTGGTCTCCAGCGTGAAATTAAACACCCCCTTGAGATGATACTGGGGCGCAGGATCAATTGATGAATCGTTGTCAACCAGGGTAACATCAAAATCACCCGTTGCCTGGGACGCCGTTGACTCCGGCGAAAAGGTGATGGTCCCCTGGTTCACTTTTTTCATCGTGGATTTTTCCCCATTGAAGACAAGGAAGGTGCCCGGGAATTTCTCGTATTGAGGGTTGTCTTCAATGGAAAACGTTTTGCCTCCGATGCTCGGCATGACGCCGTTGCCCGATTTCAGAATGTCGATCCTCATGACGGTCTTGAACGCTGGGTCCCAGGCATTTTCCGCAACATCGGCCTGGATCGACCAATACGAGTTGTTGTTCGTGGAGTAATAGTAATTGGGTTGAATAAGCCCGTATTCGTCATAGGTGACCGTTAAATAGTTGGTATGGGCCAGGTCCTGATCGACATTCGAAGCAGTGGACGCCGTGCCGGTTCCGGTCGCAGCACTTGCCGTCGCAGTGGCGGATGAGGCTTGACCGCCTCCACTGCCGCATGCCGCCAGGAGCGCGACCAGAACTGCGGTCACGAGCATGTGCTGCAGGTGGATCCCGTGTTTTATGTGGTGGGGCTTGGCATACCCCTCTTCAATGAGCACCTCACCAAGCTTTTTCCGGGAACCTGTCTGCTTGAGAAGGGCATCATCAAGCTGATTGCGGGAGATCGTGCCTGATGAGACCAGGATCTCTCCGAGCTTAAGCGGGCCGGGGACCGGTTTCGCATTGACCCTGGTTCTGTTGAAAATCGAGCACGCCGTGCAGCTCTCGCTCCGTAAGCAGGCCCTGGCGAACCAGGACCTCGCCGAGCTTCTCGCCGCTTTTCTGTTGCTCGGCAATGGCATGCTCAAGCTGTTCGCTCGGTGATGCGTCTTGCCTGAACGAGCAGTTCGCCCAGCAGCCGGCGAACGCCCGCGGCAAGCTTGACCGCGTCCTCGACGCGGTCGAGATGTTCCTGTACTGAAAGGGCCACCTTGATGTCCGCCGGATCAAGAATGTTCATCCTGACCAGGACCTGACCCAGGCGTTCGTTGGTATTCTTTTGCTCCTCCAAAGCTGCCTCGATGTTCTGCTGGGGTAGAAATCCACCATCGATCAGGATCTGTCCGATGAAGCGCCTATTGTGTTTTTGTTTCAACATGGGTGGCTCCTTTGCGCTGTCACCTGCCGCGCTGTGCTCCTGGTATCGTGATTTCGAAAATAACCGTTGACCAATAGATTCAGTTCGTTCGATACTCTTGCTGGAAGTATAACAATTTTCATCCCTGTGTACTTTGCTTTTTCTCTCAGATCCAGTGTTCGCCCATACCATCCTTCTTTCTTTTTTACTGGCCGCTGAACCACTTGACGGCATCGCGTATGCTCACCTGGTCAAACTTCATTCTCAGCTTGATGAACGGACCCTCGCTGGTGAAATCAGACTGTGAGAAGTCGCGGTCCTTAAATCCGGTGAAATTATATCCCAGGCTGATCCAGAGGTTCCTGCCGGCGTTGAACCCACCGACGCCCCGGTCCCGAACTTCTCCTGGTTGATGCTGTAGGAGTGGAGCCGCATGCCGCGCAGTCCTGCATCCCACCTCTTCGTGATATCATAACGGCCCTCCAGCCCGATCAGGTCCGTGTATCCACGGTAATCGCTCTCGTCGATGGTTTCCAGGACGTATTTTGAAGCGTACTGCAAAGAAATCTGGGTCCTGCTGTCCGTCATGATGTTCGTGACGAGATTGTTCACGACGCGCTGGTTGTTGTCATAGGTGGTGGTCCCTCCATGCTGCTCAGACTGGATCAGGTCCAGGCGGTCCAGGATGATGACGTGGCTTTCAAAGGGACGGTACGCAAGGCTGAGACGAAGATCGTTGCTGCAACGTCTCCTCGTCCATCAGAACTGTTGCTCCGGAACGATCTGCAATCCTGCGGCGAGCGCAAGTCCGTTCCGCACCTCCCCGTTCGCGCCCATGGTGGCGCCGAACTTGTGCTCGGAATCTGAAGCGCGGTTTTCGACCCGCGCGGTCCATGACCAATTCTCATTGCGGTACCCCGCGCCGAGGGACGTCGCGGTAAAGTCCTCGCTGCTGCCTGAAGCATCCACGGAGCTGGTATCGGTCTCGGACGTGCTTATGTTTCGGATCGTCTCGCTGCGGTCCAGCCCGGCGTCAACGCTCCACTGCTTCGTGACCTGCCACGTCTGCTTCAGCCCGGTGGTGGAGAAGAGCCGCACCCCGTTCTCGGTCGTCTGCTGTTCCATGGTGGAGCCGATCTGGCCGCCGGTCCACGGTGAGGTCTTTATTCCGATCCGCGAGGTCTCGGTGTTGATGGTGGCGCCTTCTGTCCATTCCTGGTCAACAAAGAGCGTGGAGGCATCGTTCAGCTTATAGTCCGCACCGATGGTTGTCCGCGTCGGGTAATCAGTGTTGTCGTTCGCACCGATGGACTGGTCCCGCTTGATCCGCATCGAGATCCGCTCGGTCAGCTGGTATTTCATGCCCGCGAAGATCTGGTCGGACCGGTTCGTTTCTCCTTCACTGAGAGTGTCATCCGCGCGGCGCAGGCCGGCCAGCAGTTCGTACTTGCCTGTTACGTACTTGCCCCGGACCTCGGCTATGTTCTGGACATCGCCCGTGGAAAGGTTGTCCTGCTGGTACACCTCGCCGCCGATGGTCAGGGGTTTATTGATCCGGTAGTTGAGGTCCGCCCCGAACTTCCGCGTGCCCGTCTCGCTGACGTTCTGCTGGCCCAGGCCGAAGTCCGTTGCCTGTTCCCGCACATAGGCCTTGCCTTCCACGGTTTCCGAACGGTGCTGGACCTCGGCGAGATAGGCAATGCCCTGCTTCATTTCGCCGCTCTGGTCCGTCTTTGTGGAGGCCAATTCGGCGTGGACGGTGTCTGTGTCGCTGATCTTTACCTTCGTGTCAACACCCTCAAGGTTACCTGATCCGCCGACACTGCCCTCGTGAATATGCGTGGCGCCGATCTCAATCCTGTTGTTCAGAAGCCGCACTGCGCCGCGTCCGCCGTAGTTATAGGTCGTATCGCTGCTGTCAAAGGATTCGTATTGAGCGATGATGAACACGGGGTTGAGGTCTCCGTCTCGGCTGTACACCGGCGACTTGAAGAAAAGGGTCCCTGCGTCATAGTCGATGGTGTAGTCGACGTAGCTGGACAGTTGCTGGGTCGACACAATGACCTCGCTGTGGAACCGGTCGCGGGTCTCGATCGTGACCGTTTCAGAATTGAGCACGATGTTCTTCCGGGACAGGTGGTAGAGGCCCGAGGTCCCGTCGCCCTCGATCTCGTCCCGCACGTATGCCTGGTTCGTGTCCGCCATGAACACCGTGTAGTCGAAGTGCTCGGTCTTCAGCTCTGACTTGAACCCGGTCAAACTCCGGTTGTACCGCGAAAGTTCGGTGACGGACAGGCCGGTGTTGTAATCGCCGAAGAGGGCATAGAACTGGTCGCGCTCCAGTTTGATGTAGACGCGCTTTGCGCTTGCCGCGTCATAGCCCTGCTGCGTGGCATCGCCGTACAGGGTGTAATACTTGCTCGGATCGACGGTCTGGTACAGGCTCTGCTGGTCGCTGCTGGTTGGCTTCTTGCTGTCGTAGGCGAGGGTCAGGAGCCACTCGCCCTTGATCCTGCCCTTGGCATAGAAGGCGAGCCGGTCCTCTTCGAAGAGTTTGTCATCGCCGCCTGAGGCGGCAAGGGTCTCCATGTTGCCTTTTACGACGTTGTATCCCACCGTACCCTCGGCAAGGCCGATCAGGACCCAGTCCCGGTCTTCGGGCTTGAGCCAGGTCCGGACCTCCTGGATGCCATCAACGAGATGGAAGTGGAGGACCGCTTCACCGGTCTGTGTAGTGGGTGTCAGCTCGATCAGCGCTATGCCGTCATCCTTGATCTGATACTTGAGCCGGTCGGTGGCAGGGGCTATGAGCGGTGATTGTTGCAGCTCATCGGCGCGTTGCTGGGAGAAATACGGCGGATCCAGGCGGTATTCTCCGAGAACGCCTTCACGGGCCGGATGTCCGTCCTTGTCAACGAACCGGACCGCAAGCACATTGGGATTTCTGCCATCGGCAATCAGTCTCGAGCGCTCAGGCACCAGCGTCGCTTTCACCGGTGGTCCGGAATAATGTATGGTCTTCTGCAGCCGTCCCGTCTCTTTCCCGGAGGCGTCTACGAGCACTGCTTCGAACTGGTTGTCCCCCTCCTTCAGGTGGATACCGCGCCAGAGACTGATCGCCACAGCGTTGTCCGACTTCCTCACCAGGCCATCGAAGTAGATCGGGTCGATACCCTCGTTGTTCAGCAGCAGCTTGACCTGGTCGCGCGGGTCGTGTTTGATCGCAACCTTGATTGATGCAATGGCAGGATAATGACCCTGCGGCGGCCAGAGCCACGCTGTACCCGATGTGGCCGATTCGATCGATGCGGAATAATCCGGCATGGTCTTGCTGTTCTCGGTGATGCCCGATAGTGTGTCATCTTTCCAGGCTTCGCCGGGCAACAGCCCCTTGATCAACACCGTCTTCGTTCCGCTCGAAACGTTCTCGCTCTTGACCCTGGTCCATTGCGAAGCATGTCGGGTATCCACTTTGAGTTCCACGCGGCGGTTCAGTGCCCGTCCCTCTGCCGTCGAGTTGCTCGCAACCGGCTCGTCAGGCCCTTTCCCGATGATCGTGATCTGGTCGGGAGAAAGCTTGAGCCCCTCTGCAAACATCCTGCCCACCGCCTGTGCCCGGCCGCGGGACAGAGCGTAATTATCGGGGAACTCTGTGACTGGCCCCCTGCCGGACCTTGTGGGAATCGGTATGGCCGGTGACGGTGATGTGGACCACATCTTGCTTCTGCAACTGCCTGGATGACCGTTTCGATGGCCCTCCTGTCGCCCCGTGAAAGATCCGCTTTCAATGTCTGAAACGTTGGATGGAGTACGACGTCAGGGGCGGTCCACTCATCCCGGAGGGTATACCGGACAAGGGTGGTGTCGACAACGGGTGTTTTTACACCACGTGCCTCCGGCGTGTCGAAGATCAGGAATGCCTTTGTCACCAGCTCTCCTGCAGACCCCGCTGCCGGCACCGAGGCGTTGAACCGGACGGTACCTTCCCGCTCCGCGGGCCGTTCGCCCAGCCGGTAGGTAAGGACGCCATCAACGAGTTCAGGATCGGGCAGCGGCCCGGCATTCAGCTTGCTGCTGCCTTTCACATAGGTCACGCTGTCGGGAAGCATGACGACCAGCCGGAGCTTTCGCACCGGCACGGTCCCCAATTGCAATGGAACGTCATAGGCGATATCGTATGAGCTGTCCGGTCTTGTGGTGGGAGTCCCGGTCAGGCTCGTTACGAGGGAGCTCCTCAATTCGAGACCGATCTCGCCCGTGACCCTCGGCCTCAATCCGACATGGAAGTCGGCCCTCCATAAAGACCCGCCCTGAAGATCTACGAACTGGGAGAATGCCCTTCCGGCAAACCGGGTGTTCTCATCACACATCTTGAGCTCGTACTTCTCGGGCACGGTAACGGTATCAACCTGCACCACGTGGGTACCGGGGTTCACGGCCGCAAAGTGATACATGCCGTTCTTGTCGGTCACCACATAGGTCCCGTCCTCAAGAAAGATGCGGACGCCGGCAATACCTCTCTCGTTGCCGCAGCCGTCCAGTACGCTGCCGACGATGGTCGCTTTGCTCCCGAAGAGGTCCTCGGTCACGACCACCGTGGCCGTAGCAGTGTTGGATGTCTGGCCGAGCGAGCCGTACGCGATGGCTGAATTGACGGCCTTTCCGAGGCTTGCGCCCGCGCCCACCTCGGCAACGTAGGTGATAGTAGCTTTTGCAGCTGCGCCGAGATCGCCGATTGTAAAGGTAACGCTCCGGCCGTCTCCGGAGATCGAGGGATCGGCTGCAGAGCTGCTGTTCAGCCGCACGGACCCTTTCCGATAACGGAAACCGTTCGGCAGTCTGTCAGTAATGGTCACTCCGGGCACCATGGAAACCGTATCGATGTTCTCCACCGTGAGTGAATAGGGCACGAAGTCGCCGATCGCCGCGGTCTCCTTGCCCGCGGACTTGATCAGATAGAGCCGTGTGCTCACGGCGTCCACGGGGATGTCGATGTGGATCGAGGGACCGGCGTTCACGGTGAACTCCTCGCTCCGCGAGCCGGGATCCGCAATGGTGAAAGGGCCGCCCGGCAAGGCCTGCAGGGCGGCGGTCGTAGCGCTCGAGGGCGACCGGTATCCCGCGGGTGGGAGGACATCGAGACGATAGCGGCCCGCGTTGATGAAGGGGAAGCGGTATCCGCCCGGAGAAAAGGAATAGACCCTTCCACTGCTGTCCGTTGCCGTACCGCCGGCGGTGATGGTGGCCGGGAACGTCGCGATGCCGTCATCGCCGTAGACCGTCGCGGGACTGCCCGTGGCACTGTTGACCAGGGTGACGGTCGCGCCGTCGACAGGCTGGCCTGTCGCGCTGTTGAAGATAATGCCATAGGGATCCACCAGCGCCGTGACGTTGGTCGTGTCCACGGGGTCGGACGCGTCAATATAGGACGCAATGACGTTCGAGTCGTTCACCAGGCTGAGAAGGCCGTTATAGCTGGTGGCCGGCTGGGTACTGGACTGAACATATCCAAGGAACACTCCGGTATTGGGGCCCGTCTCCGTAAGCCGGAGTACTTCCCTGTCTCCGGTCTTGTCGTCCTGGAGCGTTACAACTGCTGTTTCCGCAACAGCCGGATCGTTGTTCTGGTCGCCGTCGGTCAGGCGGATGAAGACCGGCTCGCCTACGTGAAACTGGGTCGGAGAAATGAGCGGCACCGGCTGGGTCAGGTCGAGGGGGGTGGTAGCACCTGCCGGGATCGGCGCTCCCAGGGGAGTAAAGGGACCCGTCAGGCTTCCGCTGGAACTGGAGGCCGTCGGCTGCACTGAAATATTCTGCGCGCCAGGAGCGGTGGGCGCGTACTGAAGGTATTCGATGACTGCCTTAGTCCGGCTGACTACAGACGTGACCGATGCCACAGGCGACGACACCTTCACCTGGCTTCCCGTCGGACCGGGTGTATACGTGGCTGTTGCTACGTTGCTGATGATTGTGCCGGACGGCGTTGCGCACCACCCGGACGATGATAACAATAGAATGAATAGGAATGATAGCAGGAATAAAAATGCCCCCTCACCCCGGCCCTCTCCCCGAAGGGGCGAAGGCATATGCAGCATCCTCTCCCTGCTGGGGAGATGACCGAGGCGAGGGGAATTGACTGAACAGATATTCAAGACCGCTCCCGCATGCGGACGCAGCCCGGCCGTGCCTCCACCCGAACGGGTGGAGACCGTGCCGAGATGCGTGTCATATGCGTGTGTGTGGTGCCTCATGAATACCAGGTTTTTCTCACTGGTGTCTCAACCTACTGGACCGTTACCTGGTATTTGATTGTTGTGCTTACGCCCGGGGCAAGGGTTAGACCGGTGACCGTCACGGTATTGCCGCCCGTAACGCTCCAGTCGGCTCCGTCTGCATCGCCTGCATTTGTTTTGCAGACACCACCGACCACGAGACCCTGACCTGCTGCACACGTGGTTCCAGCGTCCTTAAAAAACCCGACAGAGGTGTTGCCGAATACAAGATGAGGATTGGCACCAGTGACCTCAGTTGTAAGGTTGTCCGTGATGCTGACACTGGAGGCCGTTGCGCCGCCGGCTGGATTTGATACCGTTACCGTGTATGTAACCACTGCGCCTGGTATCGCCTTAGGATTTGACGTGCCGGTAACATCGGAGTAAACAGAGGAAGTCTTTGTTACGGTCAACGCTGCTGCCGAGACCAGGAATCCGGGAGCGCCATTTTTCGTGAACTTGCCATCAAAAGCCGCATCTCCGTCGCCTGCCGCATCAGCCAGGACAATCTGGACCGTGCCTGGTACATCGGCTGCCAGCTTGTCCAAGTCAGCCTGCGTCTTGGTCAACGCTCCCAATGCGCCTACACCGCCGCCCTGGTGCGCGTCTGCGGTCACGGAATAGTTGGCTGTTTGTCCGTTCGCGGCGCCTGCCGGCACGGTTATGACTAAAAAGACCACCCGGGAGGCGTCAGCTGCAAGCTCGTCGATATATGCTGATCCCGTGACGGGAAGCAGAAGGTCGGTTCCGAGATCATAGGTACCGTTCCCGTTTGTATCCGCGTAAAAAGCAGCGGTTGCCCCTACAACGGTAGTTGCCGCAATAGAGGTAGCGGTAAGGGCAAAATCATGGATGGTGTTTCCCGTATTGGACACCGTGAACTTCATAGCCTGGGTAGTTGATGATGGATAGGTGGTTATGGCTGCAACATCATTGGCCGCCACCGTCATCATGACCTTGTCGTCCACCACGAATGTGGTATCGGTACACCCGCGCCTGATTCGTATTGCCTGTCGGCGAGCTCCCGATTGCCGACTGGGGAACACCGCCAACCTGGTAGTTGATGGTGGCCCTGTTGGCTATTGAGGTGCCTGATGCCGTCCCCAACGCAGATGCCTGCTGCGGAACCGCCACTGCCACTGCAACGATGAGGAGCAATGCCCATATAATGGTTCTACTTATTGTTTTCATGTTTTTCTCCTTGATTTTATATGTGATGTTTCGTTATTGTTGTCCATGGTATTACCCTTCCTCTCTTTTTTCGTGTGTGTTACCTCCCTTCATTTTTTTCTATCGCATAGACTGTCTCCTTTCAAAATTATGTGGACACTATTTTCGCATATCCTGAAATCACGCTACCGGTCCACGCTGCAAGCTTGAACCAGCCCAAACATGTTATTGCAACTTCGCCTTGAACGAGACGTCGCCTTTGACGCCCGGCGCCACGGGCTTGCTTACGGTCCACTTGATATGGGTATAATCCGAAGCCGCCGCCTTCCGGGATTTTCCCGATGCGTCGGTGACGACTCAATTTGTCCGGGGCGCTGTAGCTCTTGCCCCCGTTCACCGAGAATTCTATCGTGGTCCCTTTGCCCTCGGCGCTCCGGTCCATATACACCATGTGCTCCGGCACCGGGTTCGTGATCATTACATTGGCGGCCGGCTTGCTGCCGATGTTCGTGTAGTACGTCGAGAAAATGACGATATCCCCGGGTACTACCTTTGCCTTGGCAGTGTCAACGCGTTTTACCTCCTTCTCACCCTTTCGCATTCGTTTCGCGTAATCTCCACTTCCGCGATGGACTTGAGCTCGATGCTTCCCTTCTGCTGAGCCCATGCAGCGGCCGGCGCCAGCAGCGCCAGCACCAGATACAACCGGTAACATTTTTTTCATGGTTCTTGCCCTCCTTCAATTTATTTAATCTTCACATCAAATGTGATCGTCTGCATCGATGACGCGCTCGTCAGATTCCCGAGTTTCACTGTTACCGTGTCGGCAGTCGTGCCTCCGACGTCCCCCGCGTCGGCGTCGGCAGCATCGGTGAGCGCTGTGTTGTTGAGCTTCAGTGTATTGGGGATGAATGCCGTGTTCGCGGGCAGCGGATCTATGACCACCACGTTGTTCGCTGTACCGCTCGCCGTTGCCGTGATCGTGTACCGGAGCGTTGCGCCGGGGATGGGTTGATGCCCTCCCCATTGGTCGATGACCGTCACGGTCTTGTTCAGGCTCACGGCCGGCGCGACAACGGACACGGTATAGGTGCCGCTCGCCGAATGTTTGCCGTCCCGTGCCACGTCACCTGCGGCGCTTCCCGCGCTGTCGACGAACACGGTATCAACTCCCATGGAATTGGGCCCGGCCGTCTGGACGGAAACGTTGAGGGTCCCTGCATCGACCGCGGTTGCCACGAGATCGTACGCGGCAGTCTGGCCGCTTACCACGCTATTTGGCGTATCAGCGACGATCAGGACTGTGATCGAGGCGTCCAGGCTGAAGGTCTCCGAACGTGCCGGCATCGGCATACAAGGTGTCTCCCGCGTCCCAGGACCCGCTGCTGTTATTATCGCGATACAGTCTCACATTGTTCATCGTCCACGAGTTTGTCGCTTTTGAGACTGGCTGGAGGGCATATCTCTGTGCTGCATTGCCGGTGTTGGTAACGCGGAACGACAATGGCACGTTCGCCTGGTTCGGGGCGGCGGACATGTCGGAGTTCTTGGTAACTGTCATGTTGACCACCTGGTCAACCACGAAGGAATGACCGACTGCTGCAGTTAGAGCAGCACCGCCAAGGTTATAACTGACGGAGACATTGCTCGTAACGGTCGTCCCCGCAGGCGTGCCCGCGGCCCGGGCATTGCCCGCGGTAAATAAGCAACAGGTAAGGAATGCGATGATTCCCCAGACGGTCAAGTGATTTGATTTCTTCGTAGTATCCATAGTCATGTTCGTTAAGCCGTTGTCCCCTCGCCGCAAGGTCAATAGGACAGGGTGCCTTAGTTGATCTGCACCTTGTACTTCACGGTAAAGCCGGCGCCGCCTCCATTGAGAACACCGCCGGGTTTGATTTGCACCCCCTTGACGAGCGGGTCATAGCCGATAGTCGTCGGGGGATAGACGTACGGCGCGCCGCCGCCGGGTTGGTATGAATAGGACACCGCGTTCGCATAGGTCCATGGCTCAGGCCGCAGCCGCTGCACAAGAAGGTAACGGCAGTGCCGGCGGTATCGACGTACATGGTCGTATTGGCCGGGACAGGGTCCGTAATGATGACCGAATCCGCGTCCGCAACACCGCTGCCGGCGTTGGTCACGGTGACGGTGTATTCCATAACTGCCCCCGGGATCGCCTTTGCGGTCGGCGTCGCCCCGCTCACGGGATCTGAAAGGACCTGCGCCGATTTCAAGACCATGATATTCGGCAGCAGCTGCACACGGAACGTGCCCACGCCGGTGTCCGAAACCGTGTTTTCCGTCCCTTCCTTTGCCGTGATGCTATAGGTCCAGGTTCCGCCGGGGCCGGCGCCGGGCACTGTGTACGCGTACTCGTATGTATTGGTCCCTGAGGTGGACGATACTATGTTGGTTAACGTTGCGGCGCTCACGAGCGTATTGTTGTTCGGGTCCTTTATCGTGATCGCTGCCGAGGAGATATCAAAGCTTCCGAAGGGATCGCTCACCACGGGCCGCAGATAGACCGTCTGTCCGCCGGCATAGTAGCCTGATGCGGGGGTCGACGTGCTGGGATACGTTGCAAGATAGGCGTTGACGCTGTTCACGGTGATGACTGTCGAGACCGGCAGTATGGTTTTAGAGATGCTATTGCCCAAGGTAGTGTCCACCGGATACACCAGGATGCTGCGGCCGGCAGAGCTGTTGTTGGTTATCGTAAGGGTCAGGTAGTTGCCCGCGGCGCACGTGCGGGGGGGCGCGGCGCTTGTCAGGGTCACGTTCGTCGTGGTCGTGGCTGCGGAGAAGAGCGTCCGCGTCGTGCTTCCGGTGAAGGCATTGGCGCCCCAGCTCGCCGAGCAGTCGAGCGTCGCCGCCGCAGTGTGATTGGTGTTATTGTTGCCCGCAAGGCTTCGCAGATAGAGCGTCAGGGGGGCGTTCCCGGTGATCGTGACGTCTTTACGCAGTGGCTGGGTCTGGAGCGACCAGACAGCGGAGGCGGCGCTCGCGATCGTGATCGCGGTCGTGTTCGGCGCGACTGCAGATGGTGGCGTTCTCGACATAAGGTAGGGGGAGCTTGCCCCGCCGTAGAAATAAAGCGGCTTATTGCCGATGAGCGCGACGATCGTGGCCGTGGTCGAGGACACCGCAGGCCCTGCGCCCGCCGGTAATGTGATGTTCGCTGTGTTGGCGATCGAGCCCGACGTTGCCGAGACCGTGGCGTTGAAGACGATGGTTACGGAGCCACTCGCCGGGGCCGTGATGTTCCGGATGTCAAGTGTTGTGGCTGTGGAAAAGTCCGTGGCGCCCGGAGGGGATGCTTACCACCAGGAGGCTTGAGAGGTTTGTCGAGATCGTGTCAGTGACCTGTACGTTGAAGGCCGTCACGGTCGCAGAACTGTTGATGAGCGTGATTGTGTACTGCAGGACGTCGCCGGGATTCACGTTGCCGCCGCCGGGTCCGCCGCTCAGGTCCGTCCAGGTCTTCGTGGATGTCGTGAGGTTCGGCGTTTGCACCGTGGTGGTGTCGGTCACCGTATACGTATTTACCACCGGCCCGAACGAATTGGTGAAGCGTGAACGTGGCCCGTGTTATGATCTGGTCGATGGTGCCGGTCGGCGCGGACGAGAGGATCGTGTCCTTGACCAGGATGCAGATCGGCGTTCCCGCGGTCGCGCTGATGGAACCCGGCAACACAATATCGCCCGCGTTGTAGATCCCGCTGCAATCCACATCCTGATACAGAACGACAGCAGGCCAGGTCGGCTGACTTCTGCTGTTCACAGCGAAGCTGACCACACCGCCCGACCCGGGCGAAAATGAATGTGCGTAATAAAGCTGGGCAAGCTGACCGCCGCTCAGAGCGAGCGAGGAAGGAGACAGGATATTGTCCGGAACATTGCTGAGCACGAGGCTGGAGATCTCGGTCCCCCGGGTGAACGTGAAGGTGATATAGCGGCTGCCGAGGTTGACCCCGGAACCAACGGCGCTGCCGGGATTGTAGTTCACCATGGAGTATCCCGCCGGAATCGTAGTCTCCGTGACCCGGGCTTTCGTAAAGTTAGTGCCCCAGGGCACGTAGAGTGAATAGGCCCCGATGGCGTCGGTGGTGGCCGTGTCGATGGAAGTACAGCTGCTGTCGTCACAGATGCTCACGTTCATGCCGGAGATGCCCGTCTCTCCTGCGTTCTGGACACCGTTGTTGGCGTTCGCACCCACGGCGGCTCCGTCGTCCTTTAATACAAGACCATCGATGCGGGTCCCGTTCAAGACACCGAAGTTCTGGTTGGTCAGATTCGATGAACCCACCGCCACGCTGGAGAGTGTGTAATTGACCGGACTCGTGTAGATCCACTGGGTGGAAGGAAAGGACGGGTCGAAGGCAGTGTTGTTCGTGGTACTCAGGATAATCGTGTAAGTGTCGTTGGTCGGAACGAGATTGAATGTGTAGGTTCCCGCTGCCTGATCGACCGATGTGATCGACAGTGCAGAAACGAGATTGCTCGACCGGAAGAGCTTCGCAGTGATGCCGGCAAGATTGGGGCTGTTCTCACCAGCGTCCCGGATGCCGCTGTGGTTGGCGTCGTTGTAGACCATGCCCGAGACAGTTACTGAAGGACCCGGCAGCGCGACCGTGGTGGTATCGGTCACGTTGTAAGTGCCGGTCAGCGGCCCGATGGAGTTGGTGAACACGAATGTCGCCCGGGTGATAATCTGGTCCGTGATCCCGACTGTTATGCCTGCGGGGATCGTGTCTTTGACCAGGATGCAGATCGGCGTTCCAACGCTGGCAATAAACGAGGCGGGCAGCGCGATGTCGCCCGCATCATAGGAGCCGTTGCAGTTTACGTCCTTATAGAGCGTCTTCAGCCATGTCTGGGTCTGGCTGGAAACGACGAAACTGACTGTCCCGCCGCTCCCGGGCGTAAACGTGTGACCGTAATAGACCGAGGAGGGGGAACTTCCGGTCTGTGAGAGTGATGAAGGCAAGAACATATTGTCTTGAACGTCGCCGAAGATGATGCCGGTGTACTTGTTGTACAGCGTGTAGGCGAACTGGATGTATTCGGGCGGCCCGATGGTGTAAGCGCCGCCGGTATTCCCGACATTGGCGTTCACTGACAGGTAGCCTGCCGGATTGGTCTCGTAAACCCTCAGCGTCTTACTTGCCGTGTTCGTAAACAGCATAAAGGCGCCGCCGCTGTCTGTGGTTGTAGTGTCATAGGTCGTGCCGCCGGTATTGTTCGTAAGCCGGACCGTCACGCCGGAGACCCCGGTCTCGGCCGCGTTCAGCACACCGTCATTGGCACTTGAAGGAGCTCCATTGTACCCGCTGTCCCTGATCACCTTGCCGGAAATGCGGGAGCCATGGAAGACGCCGAAGTTCTGATTGTTTACGTTGGAGCCGCCGACGATCACATTCGAGAGCGTGAAATTGAGAGGGTTCGTGTCGACCCATTGGGCCGTAAATAGCGGCGTCGGGTCGATCAGGCTGTTGTTTGTACTCAGAATGATCGTGTAATTCTCATAGGAAGGCACGTTCACAAACGTGTAAGATCCCGCGGTTACCAGCACGGCCTGCAGGGCCGTGGTCATATTGCTGGATCGGAATAGTTTCGCGTAATAATTGCTTCCGGTGTTGGCCGCCGTTTCACCGCCATCAAGGGTACTGTTATGGTTGGCATCATTGAAGACAAAGCCCGAAACAGTGACGGGTGCGCCGGTCACCGTTGCAAGCACGGATGCGCTGTTGTTGCCGGAGTTGTAGTCCGTGATCACCGCAGGCACGGTCAACGAAGCCGTGTTCATGATCTGGGTGCCTGGCGTCGCGGAGCCGCTCACCGTCCCCCGTACCGCATAGATCA
Organism: Nitrospirota bacterium; assembly: GCA_963732675.1. Classification (GTDB taxonomy): domain Bacteria; phylum Nitrospirota; class UBA9217; order UBA9217; family UBA9217; genus JALNZF01. Next base: position 103,044 of record CAVTAJ010000023.1, on the reverse strand, counting down.
CCGAACCGTTAAAAGGCAGCGTAGCGGTACCGGCGCTCGCGATGTTGATCGTGCCGGTACCCGAAACCCTGCCGCAGACTCCGCCGCTTGAGCCGGAACAGGTCCAGGTGATGCCGGTCACCAGGGCCGGAAAAGTATCATCGATCGGCACATTGACGGCTGTCGTATTGGCTGGACCGTAGTTCTTCGCTGTGATCGTATAATTGATCTGACCGTTCGCAGTAACCGAGGGATTCGAAACAAGTTTGGTGATCGCGAGATCAATATCCGTCTGGAGCGGGTCTATCAGAAGGTTCCTGATCTCATGGTAGTTCGTGGAGCCGCCGGTGCTTGCTGCGTAACCGATCTTGACCGAAGCGGGTATCGGCCTGCCGGTAAAGAGTCCGGTAATCACCGGCGTCACTGGCTGGTTATAGCCGAACTGGATATAGGTATCGACCTGCAGGTAATTTGGCGCCGCGACCGGCGTCAGCTTGATCACGACCTTGCGGTATTGGGCGCTATACTGGATCGGACGATAGAGTTGGTTGTTGTAGGCCAGTTGATTGCCCGCGATGGCGCCCGATCCGCCGAGCCAGTAATAGGCACCTGAGGGATGATTGTACGGACCGCGTACGCCCACCTCGTTCGCCTGCTGACCTGGCCCGCCGAGACGTCCCTCGGTGGGATTCGAGAAGTTCCCGTACTCGTCAATGCCGATGCCGATGTATCCGCCGGTGAGGCCTGCATGAAGCGGGGCCACGGTTTTTTTATCGTATCCGAGGGAACCGCCTGAAGCGCCGGGCGCAAACGTCATTGAGTCATAGGACCCGTCGAATAGAAAGACGCTGTATCCATCAGCCCCATTCCCGCCCCAGGTCGCGTAATCGAACTGGATGACCACGCCCGTGGAGATATCAAAGGGAGAATCGAAGAAAGCGAACCCCGACTGATTTGTGAGAGGCTCGGTGATTCGCAACCAGCCGTCCCCGGCAGTATCAACACCGGTGCTTGCAGTGAGGTAGGCGCTTCCGCCGATCACCCATCCGGGAGAGGACACGCCGGTCATGGGCTCATTGACGATCGAGGCCCAGGCGCTGTTGCCGAAAACCCATCCCGAAACTATCAGGATAAATGCCAGTATTCTCAGCGAAGAACGAAACCCTGTACTTTTATATGGGATTGTCATGTGTTCATCCCCGTAGTGAAGCATTTCTTTCTTCGTTGAATAAAATCTGCATATATAACCAGGTTTTGATTTTTCTTCCGTAATCCTTCAGGACTGGATTAGTATCCAATATGCCTGATTATAAACAAATATAAAAATTTGTCAATACTTTTTTTAATTGTTTTTTTCGGGATTAAAATGGCTGGTCTTCCGCGAACACGTCGTTGCTACAATGCGAGATTAGGTGTTTCCAGGTCCTCGCGCCGGGAGTTGATTATTATCAAAAATGAAGGACTTGCCTATGTGCTTTCGTATCACAGGTGGGGTAATTATGTGCAGACTGACACTAAGCAGTAATGTTTAATCTAAAAACAGCAGTTATTCACGCAATAGCCAGGAAGAGGGCCACGCTAAGCCGCCCCCGATAGATCCAAGCAAGGGCAAGCTCCGAACGCAAAGAAAAAAAGAGAAAAGCTTGTTAATGAATGACTTCATCTGGTTAGCGATGCGTTTTTTCGGATCAAGCGCTTATTTATTCTCTGTGATCCGACCTATGCGAACCTTCACTTGTGTTATCTGTACCCGAATGCTCTTTATAGGTTTAAGAATTGTATGCTTTTGTAATACAGGGCTATCCCGGTTTTTGATCAAGACCATGAGGGGAATTTTTCCATACTTCTTTGCGATTGACGTTTCGGTTAATATTCCATGGTATGTAAACGATTAAAACATGAAATCTCTTCAAATATCTACTTTGAAATGTGGCCGCTAAGTAGGGTTCCCGACAGCAGCTTACGGAGAGGCCTTGCACCTCCTGGTTAGTGCAGCCTGACGGGCACGCAAAACAACAAAGGCGGTGATTGCTCACCGCCTGTGTCATCATCCTGTTCAACAACGAAGGGCAGCCACTCAGGGCTGCCCTTCCGAAATCATTTCAAGATCCGTTCGCAGAAATTCGTCTACGCCTTCTCTGCTGCCTTCTCTCTCATCGCACTCGGCGCGGATACGAGGTATCCCATCGCCGTGCCGATCAGCCCGCCGACTACGAGGCACACCGCAGCTGCGCAGGCGATCCCGACCACGATCCCCATCACGATTATTGCCCGCGCAATGAGTGTCGGTTCCACTGTCCCGCCCATCAGTTTCTGGAGCAGGATCAGCGTCCCGAAGCTGCCGAAGTAGAACCCCGGCATGATCCCGAACACCAGAAACACCAGACCCCCTATTGATGCTCCGATCTTCATTCCTGTTTTGACTGTCTCGTTCTTCATGGCGAATCTCCTTTCAGCCGCAGCTGTCATATTTTGGTGAACAGTATCGTGCCCCTCTGTTTAGCTATGTCCTGCTTTTGCTTCTTCCGTCTCTTTGGTATGCGTGCCCGCTTCAAGGGCCTTGCCAACGAGCCAGCCGACCGTTGATGTCGCCGTTACCATCACGATGCCGGCTACCAGCACCCCGAGGAGCATGGAGGCGAGTACGATGACCCTCGATACCAGTCCTGGCTGGAGAGGAAGCCCGAAGAGCCATCCCGCGATATTGATGCCCATGGCGCCGCCCAACAGGCTGCCCGGCATAAGCCCAAAGAGCGCGAAGAGCACCAGTCCTGCGCCTGCCCCGATGTAGGTTGTCTTTCTTGCTATTGTGGTCTTCATTGTCGTTTCCTCCTTTTCGTTCGTCTTGCTTAGGTAAATTGCATCTACCATGCCAAAACCCAACTGATTGATTTTATGAATATTGGTCGCACCAACGATTTTGCAAAACTGAGAAAAGGGCAACGACAAACGACATAAATGCGAAGAACGCGCCAGCAGACGGAAGGGCAAAATCGCCCATCAAAACGAATACCTCGTTACGATAATTAATAGAGAATCTTTCTCTTGTGGCCAGATACAGTGGGAAAAACAGCCTTGACTGCAATTAAAAAAATATGATAGACTCCGCAAATGCAGATGCCATTCACTAAACAGATCATTTTTATCGGTCTTTTGTTGCATCTCGTCATGACAGTTTCCCCCTCCTTTGCGCAGGAACACGCGAACAGGGATTATGAAATGGCGGTTACCAAGGGCACGCTGCAAATTGAGACCGGTGAATATAGTGAAGCCATTACGTCCCTAACAAAAGCGCTGGAAATCAAAGCAGCTGACAAGGCGGCCACCCAGTCGCTCGGCATCGCTTATTCACGGTCAGGAGACTTTACCGCCGCCCGCAGGGTCCTGCTGAAGGCCCTTGAGATCGACAGTACCGATTTTCGGACCCGCTATGAACTTGGCATTGCGAGTTACAAGCTCGGGGATTCGGAAAATGCCGGGCGCCTGTTCCGTGAAGTTGCCGATGGCGGTGCTGAGGAGCAACTGACGATCGGCGCAAAAAGGTATCTTGACCTCCTGTTGTCAGAAGAAGTTAGGCACAAGAAAGAGGCGTTCATCCTGGACGTGCTCGCCGGTCTCCAGTATGACTCGAACGTTATTCTGGAACCGTCTGACGCGGCAGCCTCGGACGAAAAAAAGGCGGACTGGCGCGCTATCGCGATGGTGAACGCAGCATACCCATTGATAAAGATGGAACGCGCCATCGCCGAAGCAGGGTACCGCTTTTACCAGAGCGTGCACAACAACATTCAGGGCTTCAATGTCCAGCAGCACAATCTCGGCCTCGGCACAAAGATCGTTGCTACGGATGAGGTGCTGGCAGGCCTGAACTACCAGTATAGCTATACCCTTGTGGGAGGAGATCGCTACAGCAGTATTCACCAGATCATGCCGTCAGTGTCCCTGAATCTCTCCTCATATCAGACCGCGGAACTTGCCTACACCTATGAGTCAAAGAAGTTCTTCGATAACAGCGACTTTATCGGGAATACCGACCGGTCCGGGAACAATAACGCTGTTGGTTTGACCTATCGTCATGAACTTGGCAAGGACCTTGGTGTTTCAGCGGGCTATGCCTATGACAAGGACTTCACCTCCGCATCCAATTGGTCATATACGGGGCACAAAGGGTCTGCGGGCGCACACGCAGCATTCTCCGGTTTCACGTTTTTTGCGGGACTATCGTACTATGCCAGGAACTATGGTGACACGTTTCCCGGGTTTACGGACAAGCGGCACGACCGTGTACAGGAATATTCATTGAACATCGTCCGGGAGATCTCCAGGCGCATAAGAATCGACCTATCGGAGCAGTATGTGAAGAACCGGTCGACCCTTGCACCCTATGACTACACCAGAAATATAGTGGGGCTCTGGGTGGTGGTGACGTTATGATGAATCATCTGCGCATACACATCCTCGTTGCGTTCGCCGCGCTGCTCGCGGCCCCATTCGCTTCCGCTGCCGCGGACAAAGCCGGCGACATTGTCTCCCTGCGCGGCAAGGCCGTCATCAAGCGACTGACTAAAAAAGATATCTCTGCGACGCCGAAGACACCCCTGCTGGAGTCCGACCAGGTGATTACCTTGGAAAAATCCCGCATGAAGATGCTCTTCAGGGACGATAGCGTACTCACCCTTGGCGCGAACAGCAAACTCATCATCAGGAAGTATCTCTACAGCCCGGAAAACAAACGCAGTGAATCGATCTATGAGCTCGCCGACGGCAAATTACGGGCCGTTGTCGGAAGTAAGGAGTTCACGGTAACGACCCCAACCGCATTAACCGCTGCCCGGGGCACGGTGTTCATCACCTGGTACGACAAGGGAAAAGACAGCACGGGCGTGGCCGTCATCGAAGGAAGCGTGCTTGTGCAGAGCAGTGACGAGACGATCAAGGGCTCGCGCACCCTGATGGCAGGTCAGATGGTGTTCGTGCCCGTGCATCAGCCCCCGGGAACGCCGGTCCCCATTAATTTTCAGTCGCGACATCGGCCGGGGAAGCGAAGTCGACGGGATCATCGCCGAGGTAAGCGGTGATACGCCTCCGGACCCTCTTGTGCCGCCACGGGTGTTCGGCGGACGCGACATCAGAGACGTGATGCGGATCATTCCTGCCGCCCCGCCGCTGGACCAGACTCCAAAAAGCGTGACAACAGTAAATCTGAATCTGACATTCCAGTAGCATGCGGGGACATGCCATGAAGAAGCTCCATTCCATCATACCAGTTTGCATCTTGTTCATGCTCCTGCTCCATTCCTGCAGCGGCTTGGGGCCGACGCGCACGTCACTTGTCACCATCACCGTCGGAAGTTCCATCCAGCGCTGCCATCCAGGTACAGCCCGCGAACACCTGGGCACGGCTCAAACACTTCATTGCGGGTTTGCTCCAGACCACCACAGCCTCTGCAGCCATTCCGTCAATGGTATCCGATATTAAAGTGACCGTGTCTGCAGCGGATATAACGAACATCATCACACTAGTTCCCGTTGCAGGGCTCCCGAGCGTCACTATCACCATCGAGGTCCCGAACGGAACAAACAGAACGTTCCTGGTAGAAGGGCTGGCCGCATCCGGCGTCGTGGCCTACCGCGGCCAGACAACCGCGGACCTTACCGGTGAGCCAGTCTCACTCGCGATCACCCTCACTGGGGTGAACCCGCCAACGTTCGCCGGTCTCGTCTCCGCGTCGATCTTGACCATATCAAGCTCACAACTGCAATGGAACGCGGCAACAGACGTCGTATCTCCGTCTGCCAACATCGTGTATCTGATCTATCAGGCAACAACGCCGATGGGGGAGCTCTTCACAACGCCGACGTATACGAGCCCGGCAGGTGCAACCTCGTTCACGGTCTCGAACCTGACGCCTGGCACCATCTATTACTTCGTGGTCAGGGCGATGAACGAGGCTGGCATCATCGACAACAATATAGTCGAACGGTCCTTTGTCTATCCCGGGTTGTATGTGGCAACGTCCGGAAGTGACACGACCGGAACAGGCACGCAGGCCAACCCGTATCAGACCATATCGAAGGCCCTGACAGCAACTCCAGGGAACGAGGGTGTTTTTGTCTCAGCGGGAACGTATACTCCGGTGACCACACTACAGCTCAAAGCAGGTACGGCGTTGGCTTGCACGGGCCCAGGTCATACGACCATCATATACAGGCCGATCAGCGGGACCCCGGTCGCTATCGCGGGGAACGTTGCTGCGATCATTGATGGTTGCACGGTGGCGGAAACCGGAACGCTGGTAGTGAACCCTCTGATCGATGATACCCTGGGCGCTACGACGATCAATAATACCCTCGTGGAGTGCAGTTTGAACAACACAAATATTGGCATAGCATTACAAAATAATTCCGCGGTTATGAACTCCAGAATGAGCAATTGCGCGTACAATGCGTCGCCTGGATACGGGATCAGCATTACCGGTGGAAGTGCCCTCATTTCGAGCAACACCTTTACCGCAAATATCGGCGCAATACAGGTGTCCGGTGGAGCACCGACGATCGCCAACAATACGATCAATAACAACGTAAATGGCATTGTGGTTTCGGGAGGAACTTCAACGATCAGCAGCAATACGATCGACAGCAACAGCTCAATCGGGATTTCCATGACTGGTGGGACGGCGTTAATCAATAACAATCTTGTTAGCACAAACGGTACCGGGATATCGATATCTAATGTCAGCCCTGTGATCAATGGCAATACGATCATCAGCAACAGTACGGGAATATCAGTTATTGGCAGTCCTGCGTCACCCGCAATCAACAACAACAGCATTTATTGTAATACCACTACGGATCTCAATCTTGCCGGCACGATCAGTGTCGATGCAACGGCAAACTCCTGGGATCACGACAGTACGACATCACCCGTAGGGCCAACCACCGCCGCAGCGGGTTGCGCAGGTGGTGTTGATATCTGCTTAGGCGGCTCGGTCAGTTATTCTCCCACAAATTCGGCTGTGCCGGTACCACCTGCGTGCAGATAACATTTATTGCAGCAACTACGAGAATAAAGGCTGAATGAATGATGCCCTTCAAAAAACCTCACGTTATCCTTATCTTCGGGGCCGTCTGCACCTCTCTGTTCCTCCTCCTGCATCTCTGGTCCCCGCGGTTCATTGAAGAGAATATCGAATCCGCATTCCTGGACTACCGGTTCAAGATCCGGAACCTGCTCAAGCCGCCCGCGGTGCCCGAGAGCATCATGATCGTCGAGGTCGATGAAAAGAGCCTCGAGCGCTACGGCCGCTGGCCATGGAGGAGAACGCTCCAGGCACGGCTGATCAACACGCTTATGACAGGCGGTCCTGCTGTCCTTGCCGTTGACATCTTCTATCCCGAGCATGAAAATACGAGGGCCGATGCCGCGCTGAGCAAGGCCCTCTCACCGGCATACGGCAAGATCGTCCTCGCGGCGGGATTTGACCTGGAGCCGGAAACAGGCCAGGACCCCCCCGGTTACCTGTTTGACAACGCGATCACCAGTATCAAGGACCAGTCGAGACTGAAGACTGTCGTGACCGTCACCAAGTGGAAGATGTCGATCCCGTCCCTGTCGGCAAACACAGCACTTGGGCATGTGTTCAGCCCCGCAGACATGGATGGGAAATTGCGCTGGGAAAGTTTGTATGTGAAATATGGGGACGAGCTGTATCCGTCGCTTTCCCTGATAACGGCGGCATACTCGATGGGAAAGGATGTGACCGCGTTGACCGTCCATGCCGGGCGGGGTGTTCAGCTCGGCGATACCTTCATCCCCACCGACGCATCGGGACGGATGCGAATTAATTATCTCGGCCCTGAAAGGACCTTTCATTCTGTATCAGCCGCTGACGTGCTGGATGGGCGGGTACCTCTATCGGTTTTGCAGAACAAGATCGTGTTCCTCGGCACATCAGCGATCTCCACGTTTGATTTCGCAGTCACCCCTTTTTCTGCGCGCATGCCCGGCGTTGAAAAGAACGCCACCGTTTTCGCCAACATCCTGGAAAAAGCTTCATCCATGAAGTCCCGGTTTCCGTTGCGTCGCTGATCATCCTGTTCACCGGATTGGCGCTTACGGCGCTGTTCTCCCGGTTCCAGGCGTCCCGGGTGATCGGCGCAGCCGCTTTTCTGATGATTGCTTATGTGGTCGTCAACCAGTATCTCTTTAGCTATCAGGGCCTGTACCTGAATTTTGTCTATCCGTTTTTCAACCTGGTCCTGATCGCGGGGTTCTCCGGCTCGTTCAACTATCTTACCGAAGAACGCAGGGCGCACGAACTCAAAGCCATGTTTAGCCGCTATGTTTCCCCCAAGATCGTGGAGCAGCTCATCGCGCATCCTGAGATGGCGAAGCTTGGCGGCTATCGCAAGGAGGTTACTGTGCTGTTTTCCGATGTGCGCGACTTCACCACCTTCTCCGAGCACAGGCAGCCAGAGGAGGTCGTAGCCCATCTGAACGAGTATCTCCACGAGATGACGAACATCATCTTCCGGTGGGATGGGACCCTTGACAAGTTCGTGGGTGACGAGATCATGGCATTCTGGGGAGCGCCGCTCGACCAGCCGAACCACGCCGAGCTTGCAGTCAAATGTGCGCTGAACATGTCGAACCGGCTTGATCAGCTTCAAAAGAAATGGCGGGACGAGGGCAAGGCACCGCTGGACATCGGCATCGGGCTGAATACCGGATCAGTGCTCATCGGCAATATCGGTTCAGCGGACAAAAAAATGGATTTCACGATCATCGGCGACCATGTAAACCTCGGCGCCCGCGTCGAGACGCTCACCCGGAAGTATGATTCACGCATCCTGATCACGGAGTTCACCATGGCAAAGATCGAGCACTTGATCAAAGAAGGGACGCTGTGGCGTGTCGACATGAAGGAGATCGACGCGGTAACGGTGAAAGGAAAGGATGTCTCGGTCAAGATCTTCAGCATATCGTCAAAACCTTCCTCGGAGAAATAATGCGTCCCCGCGTCAGGCTCTCCCGCGCATCCTAACCGAGCAGACGACCGCGGATGCACGAGGAGTAAAGCGGATTTTCTCAAGCGTGGCCCCGGATCAACAAGTCGTCATGCCGGTTAATTCCCCAACAGGATCATTGCAGCAGTGTATCCGAAAAAATCTGCGTTCATCTGCGTCTATCTGCTGTATGCCGGGTTATCCCCTCAGATGGCAATCAACGAAATGACCGTTACCGAGGTCGGTTGTTTTCGGTACGGTCTTGTCGCAGGGCTCGAAGCGGTAGATGCAGCGGGTGTGAAAGCGGCATCCGGTCGGGATCTGTGTAGGGCTTGGGATATCACCCTTGAGCAGGATGTGCTTCTTTTTCACCGTGGGATCGGCAACCGGGATGTCAGCCAGGAGCGCTTCGGTGTAGGGATGGGAAGGGTTCTTGTAGATCTCTTCAGCGGGCGCGATCTCCATGATCTTGCCGAGGTACATCACGGCGACACGGTCCGAGAAGTGGCGCACGATGTTCAGGTCGTGGGCAATGAACAGGAACGAAAGCTTCAGTTCCTCCCGCAGGTCCTCAAGCAAGTTGATGATCTGCGCCTGGACCGACACATCGAGCGCCGAGACCGGCTCGTCAGCCACGATGAACGACGGCCCGCTCGCAAGGGCGCGAGCAATGCCGATGCGCTGGCGCTGGCCGCCTGAGAACTCGTGCGGGTAGCGCCGCAGGGCATCAACCGGCAGCCCTACCTTTTCGAGCAGGGCGGCTCCCCGTTCTTCAAGCGCATCGTCTTTCGCCAGGCCGTGGATCACGAGCGGCTCGGTGATGATCTCCTGAATGCGCATGCGGGGGTTGAGCGATGCAAAAGGGTCCTGGAAGATGATCTGCATCTTCTTCCGGAGCTCCCTGAGTTCCTGCTTGCCGAGCGAGCCCAGGTCCTTCCCCTCGAACGAGACGCTTCCCGATGTAGGCTCGAGCAGCCTGAGCGCAAGCCTGCCGAGTGTTGACTTGCCGCACCCGCTCTCGCCCACCAGACCGATGGCCTCGCCGCGACCTACCGAGAGCGTAACACCATCCACAGCCGTCGCCCGCATGGTCTTGCCCAATCCGGCTTTCACGGGAAAGGTTTTTCTCAGATTCTCTATATGAAGAAGAACGTCATTCATCTAAATACCAAAATTCACAAATACAATTCTCAAATAATTCCCTATCGCAAATTCTCATTCGTTAACAGTTTATATGTACATCATTGATGTTTGGAGCTATTTGTCATTTGCTGTTTGGAAATTGAAGCTCGTTTTATCTTGCTTCCCAGCATCTCACGAGGTGTCCTGGCTTTATCTCCACGAGTGCCGGCTCCACCACGCACTGAGCGGTCTTGATGTCGCAGCGTGGAGAGAACGTGCATCCCTTCGGCAGATCATACAGGCGCGGCACCGTCCCGGGAATCGTTCGCAATCTCTTCTTTCCCGCCTCGGTCGGCCTGGGGATCGAGGCCATGAGGCCGCGCGTGTAGGGATGCTGGGGATTCGCGAAAAGCTCGCGGGTATCCGTCTGCTCCACGATCCGTCCGGCATACATCACCGCCACTTCGTGGGCGCGCTCTGCGATCAACCCGAGGTCGTGGGTAACGAGGACCATTGCCATGCCCATCTCGGCCTGGATCTTGCCGAGAAGTTCAAGGATATGCGCCTGGATCGTCACATCGAGCGCCGTGGTCGGTTCATCGGCGAGGATGAGCGATGGCTTGCACGCAATGGCCATGGCGATCATCACGCGCTGGCGCATGCCGCCCGAAAGCTGATGCGGGTACTCTTCTACACGCTTCTCCGGCGATGGAATGCCCACCGATCGCAAAAGCTCCACCGCAGCGTCCCTGGCCTGCTGCGTTGATATTTCCTGATGGGCGGTCAGGACTTCGGCTATCTGGTTGCCCACGGTAAAGACGGGATTCAACGCGGTCATGGGCTCCTGGAAGATCATCGAGATCTTTGCCCCGCGGATGGTCCGATCTCTTGGGGGGAGAGGGCAAGCAAATCCTTGCCTTCGAAGAGGATCTTGCCTGAAACGATCTTGCCGGGGTAGGGAACGAGGTTGAGAATGGAGAGCGCGGTCACGGTCTTGCCGCACCCGGATTCGCCGACCAGGCCGAGCACGCGGCCTTTCTGCAGCTTGAGGCTCAGGTTGTCGATCGCCTTGATAACGCCTGCGCGGGTGAAAAAATGCGTGGTCAGGCCCTGTATGTCGAGAAGGTCCAAAAGCGAGGCTCCGTCAGGGATTGTTGGGGTTTGACGAAATTCAGGTACGTCCTCACGGCGGCGTTGTCAGGATCGTACAAAAGCGCCTCCTGCCACTCCTCCTCGGCAAGACCGAAGAACCCCTGCGAGTAATAGGTGATGCCGAGGTGCAGCCGCGCAGCAATGTAGCGGGGATTGCTTATCTTGGCGCGGTTAAATTCCTTGATGGCCTCGTCGTAATGCCCCTTGTCACGCAAGGCAATACCGAGCTGCGTGATGATATCGGCAAAGTTCGGCGAAAGGCGCAGGGCCTTTTGATATTCGTCGATCGCCTCATCCAGGAGCCGCAGACCATAGTACATGTTCCCGACCCGCAAATGCTCGGCCGCGAGCTTGCCTTTGACGAAGGGATCGATTCCGGAGGCCGCGGAGGTCTTGTCCGCCGTCAACTCGGCGAAGTGGGCAGCGCGCTCGAAGACCTGGCGAGCCCTCTCATACATGCCAAGGTCGCTGTACGTAATAGCCAGATTGAGCGACGCCTCGGTGTACCCGGCATTCAGGTCTAGCGCCTTTTCAAAGGACTGTGCGGCGAGTTCGAGCCGGTTGGTCTGATTATAGACGATCCCCAACTTGTTCTGAATGTCGGCGAACCGGGGATTGATGGCCAGGAGCTCCTGAAAGATACGCCCTGCTTTTTCGTAATCCTTGGCATCGAACGCCTCCATCCCCTGCTTGTACAGCTCATCGAGCTTTGTCTGCATGTTCACCCCGTCACGATAAGATAGTTGGCGTGTTGTTCCGAGTGTGAAAAATTTATCACACCTCGGCATGACATGTCAATGGAAAACCAAGAGAAGCGTCTTTGAATATGTTCGCCATATTCGCCATAGAGCTCACGCCGATAGACATACTATTTACCCACGGGGCAAACCAGGACACAAGGAAGAACCGCAAAAATTATGGAGTTGATCAAGCTCCGGATAGGCTCTGATTTCTTTTCCTGCCGGAGCCTGCTGCCGATCTGATCGGGAGCATTTTGTGAAATATGGAGTTCAGATGTGTCAGGACCAGGACGTTGAACTTGCTTTAACAGCTATTGATAGTATTGCTTTTTTTACTCTCAACTGTGTCTTCACGGCAACACTACCTTGCCAAAATAGAGTCGTTTTAACCACTGCATATGTTTCATCATTATCTAACCTGTTGATTTTAAATAATTTTAATAGAACAAATAAATGGCATGCCTATTGCTATCGTCTATGGTGAAAAAAGGGCATATCATCATGATTAGATATCAGCGAACAATAAAGAACAACATCCATTGTAAAGGCATCGGTTTGCATACCGGCAAGACCGGGCAGATGACGCTTAAGCCCGCTTCGGCGGGCACCGGCGTAGTATTCATCCGGACCGACCTGGCCAACACCCGGATCAGGGCCATGGCCGCCAATACCGATACCACAAGCTATGCCACCACGCTCAGCCAGAACAACGCGTCCGTGAAAACCGTTGAGCACCTGCTCGCTGCCTTCGCCGGGCTCAATATCGACAACGTGTTCGTTGAGATCGATGCCGAGGAAGTGCCGATCATGGACGGCAGCGCGCGGCCATTCGTGAAGCTCATCGCCGATGCCGGCATCGTGACCCAGGAAATGGCCCAACCCGCGCTCAAGGTCATTAAACCGATCTTCGTGCGCGAGGGGAACAAGCAACTGGCAATCTGGCCCTCGGAGACAACAAGCATTTCCTACTTCATCGACTTCAACCATCCCCTGCTCAAAGAACAGAGCCTGCAGTATCAACCCACGGAAGAGACGTTCCTGCGCGAGGTATCAGAGGCCCGCACATTTGGATTTATGAGCGACGTCAAGACCCTCCAGGCCAACGGCCTGGCAAAGGGCGCGTCCCTGGAAAACGCCGTGGCGCTCGGCGAGGACTCGATCCTGAATGAGGACGGCCTGCGGTACCGGGACGAGTTCGTGCGCCACAAGATCCTCGACCTCATCGGCGACCTTTCTTTGGTAGGCATGCCGATCATCGGCCACATTGTCGCGCATAAATCCGGACACGGTCTGAACGCCCAGATGGTCAGCAAACTTCTGAACAGCCCGCAGAACTGGATCCTGGTAGGTTCTCCGGAGAATGCCGGCGTCAATCAGCAGGAGCCGGTTCTCCAGCAAGCCGCGTTATAATATCAAGTCTGTTCCCTTTTCCAAAAAGCGAAAGCCGACGTTCAAATTGAACGTCGGCTTTTTTGTTTGGACTGGATTGGACAGAAGTGAAAGATACACCTACAACTGTGCACTTTTAATCTGGCGCAACTATCATCGAATACTGGTTATAATGAAAGCCCAAGCTCACCTGCCGCTAGGAAGAGTAATGGAAGAGCGGTCAGGTGGAGCGACTTGTTAGGCAATAAATATGGGAAGTGCCCCCCTATTCCATGCGGTATTTGGATATGTCATCTTCAAAATTAGCTTGTTGCAATGCCTCGTCAACAGCAGCAAGGGCCAGACTTAATGTCCTCTGCCCCTCTAAATGAAATTTTTCAGGAATTTCCTTAACCTCAAACACAGGATATTTCAGAGCTGTTTCAAACAGAGACACCGGGCAGGCATTTCTCTTTCCGCATTCAAACGAATTTGAGTATCGGCAAGGTTTATACCTGCTGCGGATATTGCGCCAAGACCTGTTATTAAAATCAAGGAGTCTACTCGTTTTTATTGACTTCGATAGCGGTCAACTGTTGATCCCCGCCGGAATTGAAGGTCAACCTGCCCTCTTTTTTGTATGAGCATTCCACCACCCAACGGTCATCCCCAAAATAAAACGGGATGTGCGCTTTGCCTGTGGGACGATGCCATTGGTTGTCCGGTCTACCTATCTTGGCAAATACTTCTTTCATGGTCATGCCGAGTTTCAGCTTGGCAAATTTGCTGCCGGGCGCAGGAGTGCCGATCACGCCAATTTTGCTTTCATCTTTCTTGTCGGCCTTTTCGGATTTCTCTTGTTTCTGGGGCGTAGCAGTATCATCCTTGGACTTGTTATGCACGCAGCCCGCAAGTACCGCAAGCACAGTAAGCGCACTGAGCGCAACAATAAAACTCTTCTTGATATCCATGTTCATGGCACCCCCTCCTGTTTTTAATGACATATATTTGATTTCTTCTTTATAACCATTTGCAAAATCTAAGTCAATGTATTTATTGCTAGCCCTCTTCAGATATTCCAACACGCGCGACAAGCGCCGCCTTCTGGTATACAGGTAGATGCTTTTCTAGCATGCGTGCCACGAATATATTCCTGATTTTCAGAGATGTCAATAAAATCGAATCAGTATATCGAATCAGTATTTTACGGGTATGCATTAACAAATTCAGGTTGATACTTTATGAGATTGGAGGAAAGGCAATTTCACCGACTACAGGAAGGAGTCTTTACATGTTTTGATAAAAAGCTGTGTGTTTCTCGGCGAGAAGAACTACCTTCTGCTTTTCAGATATTCTTCCATGATCGCAACGCCCGCGCTGGTGCCGATACGCTCGGCGCCGGCCTCGATCAAAGAGGTGAGCGATGCCAGGTCCTTGATCCCGCCCGATGCCTTGATGCGGCACGAGGAACCGACAGCCTGGCGGATAAGACGAATGTCCTCAACCGTTGCGCCGCGCGGCCCATATCCTGTCGAGGTCTTGATGAACTCAGCGCCGGCGGTTACCGCGATCTGGCATACGCGGCTGATCTCAGCATGTGTCAGGCTCCCTGTCTCGATGATGACCTTGTGAATCTTTTGCGGCGTCATGGCAATAACGTTCTTGAGGTCGACCTCGACGACGTTGAACTGCTCCGATTTCACCATGCCGATGTTGATGACGATGTCGAGCTCGCTGGCGCCGTTCTTCATGGCCTCCATGGCCTCGACGATCTTTACCGTCGTCGTGTTCGCGCCGTGAGGAAAGCCCACGACCGAGCAGACCTTCACCAGCGTGCCGGACAACAGCTCCCGTGCCTGCGCCACATGGCAGCTATTCACCACCACGCACGCGAAGCCGTACTTTCTGGCGGCCTCGCAGGCCTCGGCAAGGTCGTTCAGCGTCGCGTCCGGTCTGACCAGCGTGTGGTCGATGACCTGCGCTAAATGGCCTGCGTCTTTAAACACGCGCGCACCTCTTTCCGATAGGCCTGGTGCAGGGCAGCCGTGACCGGGCCGGGGATTCCCTTCCCGATCTTCTTCTCATCTATGGTCGTTACCGGCATGATCTCCATGGTCGTGTTCGTAATGAAGCACTCGTTCGATGCCATGAGGTCCTTTGGCCGGAGCATGACTTCCTTGACCGGGATCTTTTTTCGTTTCGCGAGACGGAGCACCAGATCGCGCGTAACACCCTCGAGAATTCCGGTGTCCAGGTGGGGAGTATACAGGACCCCCTTCCTGACCATGAAGATGTTGCTGATGGTCCCTTCCGCTACATAGCCTTCCCAGTTGAGCATGATCCCTTCGTACGCACCGGCCTGAATGGCCTCGATCTTGGCAAGGATATTGTTCAGAAAGTTCGTGCCCTTGACGGACGGCGGGAGCGCAAGCGGGTGGTTGCGACGTGTTGTTACGATGGCGACGGAAACCCCTTGTTCATAATATGCAGCGGGATAATCGTGGAATGGTTTGGCGACGATCACCATGGTCGGCGCGACGCAGAGGGCCGGGTCGAGCCCGATCTCACCGGGGCCGCGCGAGAGATGGAGCCGGACATAGGCCTCCTGGAGCTTGTTGATGCTCAGCGCTTCGTTCAGCGCGTCTCCGATCTTGTCGAGCCGCATGGGAAGCTTGAGGGATATGGCATCGGCGGAGTGCTTCAGACGGGCGAGGTGCTTCTTGAGGAGAAAGAGCTTCCCCCCATACGCGCGCATGGTCTCGTAGATCCCATCGCCGTAAAGGAAGCCGTGGTCGAAAACTGAAACCTGCGCCTGTTCCTTGGCCACAAAGCGGCCGTTAAGATATACCAGCATGATGAAAAAGTAGCATTATTGTGTTTGAGAGTCAAGAAGGAACGAAAGGAAAAGCAGCACCAATGCCGGTTTTCCAGGATTGCACTAATCCGTCGTGAGTTCGCCCCGCATCACGGTTACCGCCTTGCCGGAGAGCATCACCCGGTCCGCGGCAACGCTACACGCTCACCTCGCCGCCCCGCGCAGAGGCCTGATATGCGTAGAGTTGAATCTGAGAAGGTCTTTCATACAAGGCCGATCACAAATACCAGCCGTAAGCGCGACGACTGAGGCCTACACCTTGTCCAGCTTCTTCAGGAACCCGAACATGTCGAAGCCGGCGCTGATCAGCTCCTTTGCCCGCTCGACCTTCCGCTTCTCGCGGATGCTGGACCTTCCCATGCGGAGCTCGATCTTGTTGATGGCGGAGAAGGTGTCGTCGGCAACGGTCAGGATGGGGACACCGCGGACGCGGGCCTTGTCGAGCACAACCTCATTCGTCCGGAACCCGCCGGTCAGGATGATGCACTTCGTCGAGGTCTCGAGCGCGGCCAGCTGAATATCGGTGCGGTGAGCGCCGGTAATCACGGCCTTGTTCAGCGTCCTGCGGAAATAATTGAGCGCGCTGTCGACGTCCATGGCGCCGATCAGAAAATTCTCCACGAATTCGCCAAGCTTGTCCTCGCAGCAGAGCACGTTGCCGTTCAAGATCTCGTTCAGCTGCCCCACGGTCACGGACTCGAGGAACTTGTCCTTGGGGATCACGCCAAAGACCGGCACGCCCTTTTTCTCGATAAAGGGCTTCACAATATTCTTCACGTGCTCGATCATGGCCTCCGGCACCTTGTTGATCACGCTGCCCGCGTACCGCTTGCCGAGGACCGCCCGCACCCCGAAGAGCGAGTCCGCGGAGCTGTCTCCCCTCCACGGCTCCACCATGAGCACTTTGGCCTTCATGTCTTCGGCAAGGGACAGCGCATCGATACCCAGGAGCGCGCCCTCAAAGAGATCGCTGGCCCCGCAGATGATGATGAAATCCTTCTTCTTGATCGATTTGAATGCGGTCAGGACCCGCTTCTTCGCGTCAACGGCCTTCCCCTGATAGAGCAGCGTCTGTTCCTCGTAGCTCATGACAAAAGGAGATATCACGTCGAGCGGCTCCTCAAGCTCAAGCATCTCCTTGAAGAACAGGGCGTCGGCGTCATGCACATCCTTTCCGCTCTTCACCGGAACGGTGCCGAATGGTTTCATCACGCCGACTTTGTAGTCCATGTCCCTGAGCTTCAGGGCAAGGCCGAGGGAGAGAAAGGTCCGGCCGGCGAAATCGGTATTGGATGCGACGAAAATGGGAATCATGAGAACCTCCTAAAAGGGTCAAGTAGCATGTAGCAAGGGGCCAGGAAAATCAAAAGCATGCATAACTATCAACCTCGCTCATCCCAGTGATTTAATAAGCCCCTTGACGATACGTGATGTTTCTTCCCGGATACTACCTACGACACAATACTCATTATCTGTCAAATATCCAAGATCTTTTGTCAGCAATAGATAAGTCTCTACTTCTCCCAACGAGCCTTTTGCGATGTATAAAAACTGAAGATACTCCTTACGATGCTTGCGCTCATAACCTTCCGCGATATTTGCCGGCACTGATACGGCGGCCCTCTGGAGCTGAGATGAGAGTCCATAGAGCTCTTCTCGAGGAAATTTCTTTGACAGCTGGTAGACCACGAGAGTCAATTCATATGCCTTCTTCCACGCATTCAGTGTCCGAAATCCTTTAACCTCTCTTTCCATAATGGTTTTCTCCTTTTCCCTTGCTCCTTGACCCTTGCTACATGCTACTTGACCCTAGATCCTTAACCCTTGCCCCACGAGTCTCTTTCTTAAAAATGATCCTTGCATCAAGCGCCATCGCGCCCTTTTCCATCACCATGAGCGGGTTCACATCCAACTCCTGGATCTCGGGGAAGTCCGACACGAGGCATGAGAGGTTCACGATAGCGCTGGCGATGGCGTTGATGTCGGCAGGCGGCTCGCCGCGAGCGCCGCGCAGAAGGCCGATGGTCTTGATCTCGTTCACCATGGCGATGGCGTCTTGCCGCGCCACGGGCACGATCCTGAAGGCCACGTCCTTCAGCACCTCGACGTAGATGCCGCCGAGGCCGAACATGATCATGTGACCGAAGGTGCGGTCGAATGTCACTCCAAGGATCACTTCCTTGCCGCCCTTCAGCATTTCAAAGATCATCACGCCCTTGATGAAGGCATCGGGCATGATGCGCCGCACATTGGATGTTATCTCCAGGAATGCGTCTTCCGCCTTGTTCGGCGTCTTCACGTTCACCCGCACTCCGCCCACTTCGGTCTTGTGCAGGATGTCGGGTGACGAGATCTTCATCACCACCGGGAACCCGATCTGCGAAGCGATCTGGCCCGCCTCATTGAGAGGTCCTGGCGAGCGCCCGCTTCGGGAACTGGAATCCGTAATAGGTCAGGATCTGCATGGCCTCGTCTTCGCCCACCTGGGTGACACCCTTCTTGAGAATGGCGGCGATGGTATCCGCTGCGGCATCGACATTGTGCCAGCATGTCACCGCTTCCTCGCCGGCAAGCTCTGTCCACGCCCGCTGGTCGGCCAGGCGCTTGAAGGCCTTGACGGCCAGCTCGGGGTAGGAGAAGTTCGGGATCGACGCGGCCTTGAGCAGATCGATGCCCGCGAGCACACGCTTCGCGCCCATGAAAGACGTGATAACGGGCTTCTCTGTGGACTTCGCCGTTGTGATGACCGCTACGGCGGTCTTTTCCATCTCCGTCATGGCCTGGGGCGTCAGGATCACGAGGATGCCGTCCACGTTCGGGTCTTTGGCAGCCTGTTCGAGCACGACCGCATAGCGCTCGGATGTCGCGTCTCCGATCACGTCGATAGGATTGAATACCGAGGCGTTCGGTGGGAGCTTGCTGATCACGGCGTCGATGTTTGCCTTGGTCATGTGCGGGAGCTTTATGCCGAGCCGCTCAGCCGTGTCTGCCGCGATGATCCCCGGTCCACCTGCGTTCGTGATCACGAGCAGGCCCTTCCCTGCCGGGATCTTGCCCTCGGAAAAGGCGAGTGCGGTGTCGAACAGGTCCTGCACACCCTGGGCGCGTATCACGCCGGTCTGCTTGAACGCCGCGTCAAAGGCAACGTCGGACCCCGCAAGCGCGCCGGTGTGGGACGAGGCCGCGCGCGCGCCTGCCTCGGTGCCGCCGGATTTGAGCAGAATGATGGGCTTGACCTTGGTGACTTTTTGCGCGACCTCGATAAAGCGTTTGCCGTCAACCACGTCCTCGATATAGCCGAGGATGAGGCTCGTGTCAGGATCATTCATGAAGTACTCGATAAGGTCGATCTCCGACAGGTCCGCCTTGTTCCCGAGGCTGATGAACTTCGAGAACCCTACATCGTTCCCGATGGCCCAGTCCATGATCGCGATGCCCATTGCGCCGGACTGGGAGAAGAAGCCGATCGTCCCTTTCGGCAGCATGTCCGCCGCAAAGGTGGCGTTCATATCATTCGCGGTATTGATAAGACCGAGGCAGTTCGGCCCCAGGATGCGGATATGCTGCTCCCGGCTGATCTGTTTAAGCTCTTCTTCGAGAAGCGTGCCGCCTGCGCCCGTCTCTTTGAACCCCGCGCTGATGACAATGGCCGACCTGATGCCCGCTGCCGCGCACTCACGGAGCGAGGCGGGAACGAATTTCGCGGGGATGACGATGATCGCAAGGTCGACGGGTTGTCCGATGTCCGATACGTTTGCGTACACCTTGAGCCCCAGGATCTCGCCGCGCGACGGGTTGACAGGATACAGCGCGCCCTTGAACTTGAACCGCAAGAGATTGTTCAGTACCGCGTGGCCGACCTTCTTCGGGTCCGCGGACGCGCCGATGACGGCAATGGCATTGGGGTTGAAAAGACCTTCGAGCATCATAGTGTTAGTCTAGATGAGAAACGGCAAGGGGTCAAGAGAGAAAGGGAAACGACCGTTGCAGTTCATGCCCGCTCATCCGTCGGGGACGTACTTCTGCCATACTTCGTAACCCGTACAAGCCGCAGCCGAAAGGTCAAAGCTAAAAGACGTCTCACGCAAAGCAGCAAACCAGGATGACCTATATAAAATCCTCATTTTATGCTATACTTCCGACTACGCTAAAATTGTCAAGGATTGAGAATCCATGCGGCTTTCATCCATGGTCAGTATAGCCGTTTCCGTCATACGGCTGATCTATTATTGTCTTGATTCTGCATCAGGCATATATTCACCCAAGATACTGTATAAGGTGTAGAAGCATAAGATCAGGGAGTATTAAAATAATATGAAAAGCACTTGGCCGTTGATCATCGCAGCCGCCGTAATAATCGTTGCGCTCTTTTTTCTTTCATCCAGCGGTAAGAAAGCGCCGTTTCTTCCGCCCGACAATATTCACAATGCTATAACGACACAGGAGGTTTGTGTAGCTTGCCATGCACCAGGCAAACAGGCTCCGTTGAAAGCGAACCATCCCCCGAAAGAACAATGTCTCATTTGCCACAAGGTCAAAATAAGTTGATCTTTTATTAGGCCAGGATGTGAGAAAATCTTCCTGAACTCGTTGAAATTGCATTTCCTGGAAACTCATACGCAAGGCTGCATACTGTATTCGCCGAATACCTTTAAATACGCCATCGTTATCGTTGACATCTTCTTAGATCAAGCATATAGTCGTGCATGAAAAATCATTTACTCGGTAATTTATTGAAGGAGCACAAAGCATGTATAAAATACTTATCACATTAGACAATGGAGATAAACATACAAAATCGTTCGACTTCCAGGGTGAGCCGTTGACAAAAGAGCCAAATTCCCGTTTTGAACTAGGCAGAATATGTCATCGTGATTTAAATGAGGAGAAATGGATGTTAGTTGACGATGAGCTGTCCGGATCATTATCGATCACCATCGCTCATTAAAATCGTTGGAGATACCGTGGCATGCTAGTTAACGGTGAGGTCCCGTTCATGTTCGATTAAATCGCCATGAAGAACCAGTCTCTGATTATGCACGAGGGGCAAAGCTGAAAGAATCAAATCCGATCTCTCGTAGCTTCACAACTTGATGCCGGACCGGCATATCTGATCCATGCAAGGGAGACAATCAATCGACGACAAACAGATCTGACGCCGGCATTGCATATATCTACAGACCGTTGCTGCAACAGGTCAGGTTAATAATTACTTTCGTAGAAGATAAGCATTCAATGTCGCTATTGCTTCAAAGCTCACAGTTGTAGGTGAAGTCTATCCTCTGCATTTCAAATACGAGGTGCTTATGAAACTCTCCTGGTTCTCCTTTTATAGTCTTATCCTCGCCCTCTGGGTCGGCGGAATCGCGATCTTCACCTTCATCGTCACCCCGGTGATCTTCAAGTCCTACCCGAGGGACCAGGCAGGCGAGATCGTCGGAAGACTTTTCCCCGGCTATTTTCTGTACAACCTTGTCCTTGCCGCCCTGGTCCTCGTTCTGTTCTTTATCGTGGCGAATGACCAGTCAAAACTCGCCTACCGGCTCTCGCTGGTGTGCGCAGTAACAGCACTGCTTATCAACCTGTTCATCGTGTTCAAGCTCCATCCCGACACGGTCAGGATAAAACAGCAGGTAACCTCTTTCGAGCGCGAATCGCCCGATTCGCCTGCGAGAAAACAGTTCAGGAAGCTGCACGGTGTCAGCGCGGTCCTGAACCTGGTCCTGCTCGCTGAAGGGATTGCGCTGCTGGTCACCGGGCCGCTGGTCAGGAAATGACAATGCGTCGCGGTTGGCTAAAATCACGGTATCGCATAATGTGTTCTGTAATTTTTTCTTGACTTTTATTGCCGAATAATAGATATTACCACTCTCCAACTGGTTGGAACCGGGCGGATAGCTCAGCTGGGAGAGCACAGCCCTTACAAGGCTGGGGTCACAGGTTCGATCCCTGTTCCGCCTACCATTAGATCGAAATACAGTTTTTGAATTTTTAGTTCATAGTCTTACTACGAACTCATAACGAAGCACTCACAACTCATTCTCGGGGTGGTAGTTCAGCTGGTTAGAACGCCGGCCTGTCACGTCGGAGGTCACGGGTTCGATCCCCGTCCGCCCCGCCATTTATTTTGAACACTAGCAGCAGATAACAAAAAAGCCGGGGCATGCTGCCTCGGCTTTTTTGTGTCTGAACTATCACCAGGTATCTTTATTTATTTTTTGATCTTCCCCAGCCGCTTCGCCAGGCGCTCGGTCTCGTCCAGCAGGTTCTCCACTTCATCCAACCCCTTGTCCCAGAACCGCTTGTCCGAAATATCGATCCCGAGCCTGCTAAAGATGTTCTTCGGCGAGTCAGAGAGTCCTGCAGAGAGAAATTCTTTTACCTGTACGATGAACGCCGGGTCCCGCTTCACCGAATTCTGGAGCGACTTGGAAATGAGCAGGCCGCTCGCGTAGGAATAGACATAGAAGAAATACCGGATATGGTTCCAGTAGACCCACCAGTTCTCCGAACCCTCTGACTGCTCAACGGCACCCCCCATGTATGCCGCCATGTGCTTCTGGAACAGTTTGCCGATCTCCTCTTTCGACAGATATCCCTTTGCCCTGAAATCCTTGTGCAATTCCTGCTCGAAGCGATAGCACGCCACCTGCCGGAAGATGGATGAGACATCGTCGTTCAGCTTCTGCATCATGATCGCGAGCCGCAGCTCATCGTCCGCCGCGTGCAGGATCTCGTCGAGCACGAAGTCTTCCATGAACGTGCTCGCGACCTCGGCAGTCGAGGTCGGAGTGCCGAAGTCCAGGGCGTGCTGCTTCTTTTTAATGAGCTCGTTGTTGATGCCGTGGCCCAGCTCGTGCGCGATGGTCAGCACATCGTGCAGCTTGCCGGTATGGTTCAGGAGGATATAGGTAGGCTGGACCATGAGGTGATGGATGCAGAACGCTCCGCTGTCCTTGCCCTTTTTCGGATAGGCATCGATCTGGCCGTTGTGAACGAACCCGGCAAAGATGTCCGCGAACTCCGGGTCAAGTTTGCCCAGCACCCTGTGGACGAGGTCCACGGACTTCGGGTAGGGGTAGCGCCGGGCCATCTCCCCGTATTCCACGTTTCGTTCGTGATAGGCGAGTTTCCTGACCTTCAGCAGCCTTGCCTTGAGCGCGTAATACCGCACCGGGATGGTGAAACGCCTGGATACCGATTCGATCAGGGCGTCCACCACCTCGCTCTCGATATCATCGGCAAGGTGACGGAGCGTATCGGGCCGGGGCGAGCCGCGGAGCTCGTCGTCGATCTTCTTGTTCGCGAACACGGAATTGATCTCGGCCTCGGCGACCTCGGCGTTCCTCGCCAGAATATCGTTGAACGCCTTTGCCGCGCTGTCGCGCACCCGTTTTTTCTTGCTGTTCATCAGCCCGACGATCTCCGAGAAGGGCATGAGCTTCCGCTTCCCTTCCTCCGTAAACACGGCGCGCTCTTCCTTCGACAGGAACCCCGCCGTCATCCTCGTCCAGTTCGACGAGGACGTTGCGGACTTGAGGTTCAGGATCTTTTCCTCGGGCTCGCTCAGGTGATAGCGGGACTCGGCAAAGATCCGCTCCAAAAAATGTCGGTATTTGGCCAGACCCTCGTACTCAATAAATCGTTTCTGGAATTCAGGTTTTATCCTGGCGATGCGGAGGTAAAAGAACTGGCTCTCGTTCTCGAGCTTTTTGCTGAACTCATCGATCTTGTTGAACCGGGCCTTCAGCTTCGGATCGTTCTGGTCCTGGTGGATCCTGAGCCAGAAATAGTAACCTTCATCGCCGTCGGTATAATCCTGTCGCTTCCAGAATTCATACTGGTCCAGCGCCTGCCGCAGGATTGCCGGGTCTTCGAGATAATCTGTGCGGTCCTTCCAGGCGTTGATGAACTCATAGCTCTTTTTCTCGACGCGCTTCCGCGATTCCTCGATCCGAGGATCGTTATCGCCCGCGAACAACAATTTCAGGTTCCAGACAGATCGGCCGACCTTTAATGATATTTTTTTAAAACGAGGCATCCCCGCTCCTTCGTGACGGCTGGTTATATATATGATCAAACAAAGTATACTCGCTCTTACTCATACTGTCCAGTAACTGCCGGGAGCATGTAATTGTTTACACACTGTTTTGCCGTCAGGAACTCCGCATTCTCCGAGGGAAAGTATCTTTATTGCCCGTATGTTTCCCCTCGGCCTACTCAGGACAGAATTCATCTCGGAGTTCTCAACCCGTTAATTCCCCCCTACTAAGGACCCCATTCACGTGGAACATCACCAAAATAAAGCGGGAGACCGTAGGAAAAGATCTGCCCGAAGTTGATTTCCTAACCAACTTCATATACAATTATATCAACAGGAAAGGGCCGGGGCATGCATCGTGGACAGCACAGGCAAGACAACCGACGAGTTGACAAATAAGACCGAAGCGCTGCCGCTGCAGGAGGATTCGCTGTTCAGGACGCTCTTCCAAAAAGCAGCGATGGGTATGGCAATCGTCGATGCCTCCGGCCGCTTTGTCGAATACAATCCCAGGCTCGGGACAATGCTCGGCTACGACAAGCAGGAACTCATCAACAGGCATTTCACCGAGTTCACCCACCCTGAAGACCGGCCCTCGGATGCCGCCCAGTACAGGGAACTGCTCGAAAAAATGAGGGGTTCCTACCAGATGGCGATCCGTTGTATCAGAAAGGACGGAGGAATCATCTGGGGACTTCTTGCCGTCTCCCTTATCCGCGACTGGGAGGGCGCGCCTCTTTTTGCAATCCGCATGATCGAGGACATCACGGACCGCAAGCGGGCCGAAGAGGCCATTGTCCAGTCGCGCAATTTTTATCTTTCGCTGATCAATGAGCTGCCGAATCCCATCCGCCGCACCGATGCCGATGGTAAGTGCGATTATTTCAATAAGGCCTGGTTCGCTCACACGGGGAGGACCATGATCCAGGAGATCGGCGAAGGTTGGGTCCAGAACGTCCATGCCGAAGACAGGGACCGGCTCCTGACGCTCCAGTTCAAATCATTCGGCAAACGCCGTCCCTACGTGATGGAATACCGGCTCCGGTACTATAACGGGAAATACCGCTGGGTCGTGGAATTCGGGAGCCCCTTCCACGAAATTGACGGGTCATTCGGCGGATACATCAGTTCTTGCTATGACATACAGGACCGAAAGACCATTGAGAAGACGCTCGAGATCATGTCCACGACCGACGAACTCACCGGCCTCCTCAACCGTCGCGGATTTTTTACCCTCGCCAAGCAGCAGGTGAAGCTGGCAAACAGAAACGATAAAAAGCTCCTCCTCTTCTATATGGACCTCGACGGACTGAAAAAGATCAATGACACGATCGGCCATTCCGAAGGGGACCTGGCGCTGGTCGAAGCCGCGACGGTCCTCAAGGAGATCTTCCGCGAATCAGACATCATCGGCCGGCTGGGAGGGGACGAGTTCGCGGTCCTGCTGTTCGAACCGATGAGCTCCTCCGACGAGCAGGCAATCTTCACCCGCTTGAGCGAGACACTGCGGGAGAGAAATGCACGGCCGGGTCGCCTCTATACCCTTGAGCTCAGCACCGGGATAAAATCCTATGATCCGGCACATCCGTGTTCCCTTGGCGAACTCATCTCACGGGCGGACACCCTCATGTACAAGGAGAAGAGATCGAAATACCGGGCACAGTGATCGATATCCCCCATCCATGAACGCGGACGCATTACAATCCCTCAAAACCTGGTTTCAGAACTACGTTCATTCGTGCTCCCTGTCTGTTCAGGAGGACCAGCGGAACATCGCCATCAAGCAGGAGCACACGCACCAGGTCTGCTTGAACGCCGTGCGGATCGCAGAGGACCTGGGCCTGGATCAGCAGGAGACCCGGCTCGCGGAGGCCATCGCCCTGTTCCATGACGTCGGCAGATTTTCTCAATATCAGCAGTACAAGACCTTCGACGACAGCATCTCGGTCAATCACGCGGTCCTCGGTGCGAAGCTGCTGGCAGAGCACAACGTGCTCCAGGACCTGACGAAACATGACCAGGACATCATTGTCCGCTCGATAACACTGCACAATATCTTTTCTCTTCCCAATGGGCTCGACAAGAAATCCCTGCTCTTCGCCAGGCTCATCCGCGATGCGGACAAGCTCGACATCCTGCGGGTGGTGATCGAATACTTCGAGCAGGACGAAGGGGACAGGGCGGAGGCGGTCGCGCTCGGGCTGCCGGACCTGCCGGGCTATTCGCAGGCAGTCCTTGCCTGCCTGGCACGGGGAGAGCTCGCCAGGAAGGAAGCGCTCACGACCCTGAACGATTTCAAGCTGCTGCAGCTGGCCTGGCTCTATGACCTCAATTTCACGTGCTCCCTGCGGATGGTTGAAGAGCGGGGCTACATTCGAACGCTTGCGGAAATGCTGCCCCGGAACGAGGAAATCGCCGGCGCGGTCGAGATCGTAAGCAAATACGTGAGCGGAAAGCTGAAAATACGCTGACGCGGTGTTGCCTGGCCATTGTTTTCATAATAATTCGCTTTACTCAGCCCCCTATTATTTGGTAATATAAAAAAAAGAACAGCGGAACGAATCAGCATTCACCGCAGCGCTGGCAGAGCGCACAGAGAAGATGAGAAAGCAGGAAGATAAAGAATGAGAAATAACATCGTTTCCATCGGTGCCGACGAACTCAAGTATGAGATCCGCGAGATCGTTGCCGTTGCCAAGGAATTCGGCAAGCTCGGCGTCGAGATCATCTGGGAGAACATCGGCGACCCGGTGCAGAAGGGGGAAAAGATCCCCGACTGGATCAAGGACATCGTGGTCGCAGCATCGCGTGAGGACGCCACCTACGCCTATTCACCGACCAAGGGTCTTGAGGCGACCCGGGAGTTCCTGGCTCAGCAGGCGAACAAGAACGGCAACGTCCGGATCACGAAAGAGGACATCATCTTCTTCAACGGCCTTGGCGACGCGATCAGCAAGATCTACGGCCAGCTGAGAAAGGAATACCGGGTGATCGGGCCAAGCCCGGCCTACAGCACGCACTCCTCGGCAGAGGCGTCGCACGCGGGCTCGGAATATATTTCCTACAACCTCGACCCGAAGATCTGTGGTATCCCGACGTCGACGACCTCCGGATGAAGGTGAAGTACAACCCTGCCATCTCCGGGATCCTCATCATCAATCCCGACAACCCCACCGGCGCCGTCTATCCCAAGGAGATCCTGCAGGAGATCGTGGCGATCGCGAAGGAGTACGACCTTTTCATCGTCTGCGACGAGATCTACATCAACATGGCCTATAACGGGAAAAAGGCCGTGCCGCTCGCCGAGGTGATCGGCGATGTGTGCGGCATCTCCATGAAGGGCATCTCGAAGGAGCTGCCGTGGCCCGGTTCGCGCTGCGGCTGGATCGAGGTCTATAACCAGAAGAACGACCCGGTGTTCACGAAGTACGTGAAGAGCATCCTGGACGACAAGATGCTCGAGGTCTGCTCCACCACGCTGCCGCAGACCGTGATCCCGAAGATCCTTGGGGACAAGCGCTTTCCCTCACATGTTGAACAGCGGAACAAGAGGTACGAGAAGCGCGCGAACATTGCCTACGATCTGCTCAAGGACATCAAGGGGATCATCGTGAACAGGACGAACGGCGCTTTCTATATGACCGTGATGTTCGAGGAAGGTGCGCTGAACGGGAAACAGTTCCTACCCATTAAGAACCATGCCGTCAAGGAACTGGTAGAGAAAATAACCAGCAACGTGGCGCTCGACAAGCGGTTCGTTTACTATCTTCTCGCCGCAACCGGCATCTGCGTTGTCCCGCTGACAGGGTTTAACTGCACCCTCAAGGGGTTCAGGATCACGCTCCTCGAATCAGACGATGCCAAATTTGAGCAGATATTCAGGACCGTCCGGGACAAGATCGTCGAGTATTTGGCGAACGCGTAGCATTTCCCCGGCACTATCAACGAGGCTGCTTCTCGAAGAGCGGCAGATATTTCCCATACCCCTCTTTCACCAGGTCTTCCCGGGGAATGAACCTGAGCGACGCTGAATTCATGCAGTAACGCAGACCCGTCGGTTTAGGGCCGTCATTGAAAACGTGGCCCAAGTGCGAGTCCGCATTCTTGCTCCGGACCTCTGTCCGGACAGAAAACAAACCCCGGTCCTCTTTCTCCACGATATTACCTGGATCGATGGGTTTGGTGAAGCTCGGCCAGCCGGTTCCTGAATCGTATTTATCGATCGAGCTGAACAGAGGTTCGCCGGATACGATATCAACGTAAATGCCGGGTCTTTTGTTGTCATTATACTCATTCTTGAACGGCGGTTCCGTGCCCTCCTGCTGCGTCACCTTGTACTGCAGGGGTGTAAGCTTTTTCTTCAACTCTTCTTGAGATGGTTTCATATAGGTTTTCTCCATGACTATCGCTTTTCCCTCTTGCTGATCGCTGCCGGAATAAGCAGGCACACTGACAAGTATCGGCACCAGAAGGAACATGACACCTACACCTATTGTCCTTAACATTGCTCTCTCCTTCCTTTCCTTACTATATTATACACCCGGAGAAGAAACGGGGGGACTTTTTATCGGATGAATGTCATCCCGTATTGACATCTCCAAAGTTGTTGCAATGTATTACAGTGCGGTATTCCGGAAGAAACTCAGAATACATTGATTGCGAACTTGTATTCCTGCTTTTCTTCATTATCGCGCATCTGCTTTCCGGTGCCTGCCATCTGACGGGTGTTCCCTATCACTACACGGCATGATAAAACCGCGATCAACAAAAATCCATCATCCCTCTTGACAATACGCATGTTGAATGGGTATAAATATGTCTGCACTATTTATCGCAGCGATGATCATGGGCAAGCGAACGAGAGTGCTCGCCCCCGCAGAACAATACAGAATGAGGTGGACCGATGACTGCTGAAAAAATGGAATTCAAGACCGAAGTAAAAGAGCTGCTGGATCTGATGATCCACTCCCTCTATTCGCACAAGGAGATCTTCCTGCGGGAGCTGATCTCGAATGCCTCCGATGCCATAGACAAGGCGCGCCACGAATCGCTCACGAACAAGGACGTCCTGGCGAACACGGGCGAATGGAAGATCAAGATCATCGTCGACAAAACAGCAGGCACGCTGACGATCAGCGACAACGGCATTGGCATGACCCATGATGAGGTGATCGCGGAGCTCGGCACCATCGCGCATTCGGGCACCAGGGATTTCCTGCGGGCGCTCCAAAGCAAGGCGCTGAAGGACAAGCCCGAGCTCATCGGGCAGTTCGGCGTCGGTTTCTACTCATCCTTCATGGTCGCCGACAAGGTCTTCGTGGTAACCCGGAAGGCGACGGAGATGACGAACAAGGCCGTCAAATGGGAATCCACCGCCGACGGGTCGTTCATCATCGACGAAGCGGAAAAGGCGCGGGCCGGCACCGACGTGGTACTCCATCTCAAGTCAGAGGACAAACAGTACCTGAACGAATGGGAGATCAGGTCGATCGTCAGGAAATACTCCGATTACATCGCCCATCCCGTGGTCATGGACATAGAGCAGGAAAAAGAAGATCCGGCGGACAAAAGCAAAAAGATCAAGGTCACGGAAGAAGAGACCATGAATGCCGGCAAGGCCATCTGGCTCAAAGACCAGTCGGAAATAACGGCCGAGGAATATAACGATTTCTACAAACATATATCCCACGATTTCGGCGAACCGGCAAAGGTCATCCATTACCGCGCCGAGGGCACGTCGGAGTTCACTGCGCTGCTCTACATCCCTGCAAAGGCGCCCTACGGTATCCTGTACAAGGACTACAAGATCGGCCCGACCCTCTATGTCAAGCGGGTCCAGATCATGGACCACTGCGAACAGCTCATTCCCGAGTATCTCCGCTTTGTGAAGGGAGTGGTCGACTCCTCTGACCTTCCGCTGAACGTATCGCGCGAGATCCTGCAGTCCAACAAGCATGTCGAGGTCATCAAAAAGAACATTACCAGGAAGGTGCTCGATACCCTCGGGGATATGAAGAAGAACACCTATGACGCCTATGTCACCTTTCATGCGGAATTCGGCAGGGTCCTGAAAGAAGGCATCCATTTCGATTTTTCCCGGAAAGAGCAGATCGCCGATCTGCTGCTGTTCCCTTCCACAAAAACGGAGCCGGGGAAATACACGACCCTTGACGACTATGTGAAGAACATGCCGATCGCGCAGGCAGAGATCTATTACATCACCGGCAGGCCTGATGAGAATGTCATGCACTCACCCTACCTCGAGGCGTTCCGCGAGAAGGGATACGAGGTCCTGATCATGACCGATGATATCGATGACTTCATCATGCTTGATCTTCAGGAGTACAAGGGCAAGAAGATAAAATCGGTCATCAAAGGGGATATCAGCCTCGACAAGACGGAACAGGCGGACAAGGACAGATCAAAAGAGAAATTCGGGAAGTTGCTCGGCATGATAAAAGAGCAGTTAAAGAACGAAGTAAAAGATGTGCGCCTGTCCGGCAGGCTCAAGGACTCGGCCTGCTGTCTTGTTGCCGATGAAGGCGGGCTTGATGCCCAGATGGAGAAACTGCTTAAATCCATGGGACAGGAGGTGCCGTCGAACAAAAGGATCCTCGAGATCAACGCGGACCATAAGGTTTTCGAGGCCATGAACAACCTGATCAGCATGGGCAACAAGGACGAGCTCTTAAAAGAATATATCGACCTGCTGTACAACCAGGCGCTCCTGCTCGAAGGCTCGAAACTCAAGGACCCTGCTGAGTTTGCAAAGTCCATAGCAAAGCTTATGTCGGAAAACGTACGGCAGTGACCGCTGCAGCGCCTGGCGCTGCCGACAGACCATCAGGCACAAAAGACCCAATATGCTAAGCACTGCAGATGTGAGCTGAACTCAGCTCAGTTAGAACTTCAGGTGGGGCCGCAGTTCAAGGAGCAGACCTTCGCAGCTGTTGTCTCGTCTTCGAGAAAATGACACTTTTTGTATTTCTTCCCGCTTCCGCACCAGCAGGGCTCGTTCCTGCCCGGTTTTACCGCGACAGCGTTTGCTTCTTTGCCCTTCAACAGGCTCGCGACTCGGTCAAATAAACCCATACTTCCTCCTGCATAAGACTTTTATGAATTCCGTATGGTAACAAATTATCAGCCATTTATCTACTGAATTTTGCTCGGGATCGCTTCGCTTTGCTCGCAACCACTTTAAAAAAGATTTTTTCGATCTCCTGTGAAATCCCTCAATCCTCTTCTCCTGGATTATGATTCCTATGATCACTCCCCTTTACCTGATAATCCCTTGCGATTTCAGGACATTTGCAAACCCGAAGTTGTGGATATCATATCTTCATCATCAGAGAACAGGAGGATAAGAATATGAGAGCAACCTATTCGGCGCGATGACATAGCTACTAAATCTTCTTACTTGCCCCTGTCATGCAGGAGAAGCTCACGCGGCTAGCTGATGGAAAAATCGTGTCCTTTTACCCTCGAACCTTGCAAGACTTGTACTTCGAAAAGAGCATCGGACCGATTCATATGCTCCTATACACTCGAGCGTTGCGCCATTTGATCATGCTTGCCTGCTTACGCGGATGATATGCATCATATCTTTGCCACATGGCAGGGCGTATCTTGTATGCAGAGAAAGGTACACCATGCTTACCTGCCCGTTTTGCGATCAACCCTTACAGACAAAGACCCCTCAGGGCTGGATGTGCCGGTGCGGGGAGAATATCCCCTTTGGTCTCGAGAACGATGACGAGGAGAACTGTGCAAACTGTTCTGTCATGAACTGCCCGAGAAGGAAATAAGCTGGTACATTCAAAGAACAAGGCCCGGGTTTCAAAACAGCTGCACGTATTCACCTTACTGTTTAAATAGTATTGTTCACGATCTGGTTTTGTTTGTCATGTGGTGCTTGCAGAATGGCGCTTGATTCCGCTTTGAGCAACTCAGTCTTGCTTGACTTCATCTGCAACGTCTGATATGTTTGGTCTGACGAAAACGACGTTATAGCGAATTGCCAAGGAGATACTCCATGCAGCCCGATGCTTCTGTTTTCCTCCGGAATGAAACCCTGAGAACGATCAAGGACCGCCACAGCGTCAGGACCTTTACCAAGGATGACGTGACCGACGAAGAGATCTCGCTCCTGCTGCAAGCGGCTAACGCAGCGCCATCGGCCCACAACCAGCAGGCATGGCAGTTCATCATCCTCCGGGGCGAGAAAAAACAGGAGCTGGCGCAGCTCGTGACCACTCAGTCCGTTGCCTTTCCCCGGCCGGCCGCGGCACTCCTCCGGATGGGAGCGAAGAGCATCCTCTCGGCGCCGGTGGTCATTGCCGTGGCGAACACGGGGGACCTCATCAAACACGGGACCGAGCTCTTCAAGGTGGAAAAGGAGGCGGCACACGATTTCTTCCGGACCATGGAGATCCAGAGCTCGGCCGCTGCGGTCGAGAACATCCTGCTTGCCGCCACCTCCCTCGGCCTCGGCACGGTCTGGCTCGGCGTGCTCTATCTCATCAAGGATGAAGTGCTCCGCTTCCTCGGCGAGCCCGGGGGCGAGTTCATGGCCGTGGTCCCCGTCGGCCGTCCCGCCAGGGTCAGCTGCGGACCGCAGAAGCAGCCGGTTGAGATGAAGATTCGGTCGTTGAGCTGAATAGCGTAGTGCCTCCGGCGCTGATCCAATCATGGAGACTCTCGATATTTTTTTACTCGCTTCCGATGTTGTTCTTTGCTACAATGAATTCATTTCTACAGGCTGGACAGTAAGTCTGAAGCGTAATGTGGAGGTGACGGATGGAATCGGAACTGTTTTTTGCTGATGTTATCGAGGATTTGCTCAAAGCAAAAAAAAATGGCGCCCTGTATGTCGCTGTCGTCGAAACCAGCGAAGACCTCATCCGGATGTATTTCAAGGACGGGCAAATATACCACCTCCGGTATGGAACAGCCCTTGGCAATGACTGTCTGGATATCCTCGAATACTACAATCTCTATAGTGCCACGTTCTTTGAGGGAATAAAAGCACCGGATAAACCTGCCGCGGACCTCCCCTCGACGGATAAGATCATGGCGAGGATCAAACTCATGAACAAGAAGATCAAGGTAAAATAGCAGGTAACGTTGTCGTTTGCGTCAACCTCGTGATCTTGCGCCCGGTAGTCATCAAGGCTGGCTGCTTCTTCGGCACGCACTTCCTGAGCATGGAGCCAGGTGCAACGTGCAACATATACTTCGGTACACTTGTGAACCAAGTTCCTTCCTGTGGTTATCCTGTTTCGTAAAAAGGAGAACAGTATGACTGTCGTCCGATTTTTCTTCATGACACTTACATTCCTGACAGGTCTCCTGGGCATTACCACTTTCTCAATCAATGAAGCACAGGGTGTTTTGAAAGCCGATCTGCAAAGTGCTGACGCCGGTAACGAATATGCCGGCTCCAACCTCCTTAATATCCCGCTCCTCTGGAAGCCGACGGATACTATCAGCGCTTTGGATCCGATCGATCTGACGGTCTTTCAAAATGCATCACTTACCATTAAACCGTTCACTGATGTGAGAAAAAAACCTTCCGAGATCGGCATAAATGTCGAGCAAAAATCTTCCGGCAAGATACGCTACGTAACAACCAGGGACAATGTCGCTGAATGGCTGACGGACAGATTTGGAAAAATTCTTTCTGAATTCGACATTACCGTCGTCAAAAGCGGAGGCACACTGTCGCTTGAGGCCGAAATCGCAAAATTTTACGTAACCGAAGAGTCGGCCTACAAGGCGGATATCGGTTTGAAGGTCCGGTTGAGATCGAAGAACGGAGACGTGCTCTGGGAGGGGATGATCGCGGTCAGTTCCAACCGGTGGGGCAGTTCATATAAAGCGGAGAACTATCATGAGGTCCTGAGCAATGCCTGCATCGATGTGGCCTACAATCTTCTGAAGAACGACTCGTTCCTGCAGGCGGTTAAGAAAAGCAAATGATTGATTTCTTCCTGAAGTCCACAGCAGTTGCATGAATAGACAAATGAAGAGTACACGTTGTACTCCGCAGCATGACTGGACTTACCATTGGTCCACCCCGTCTTATTACTCTCCTACCTCTGGGCGAGTTGATCGATGAAATCCTTCCAGATAATTTGCATGAAAAAAAAGGGACATCCTGTACCATAAGGATGTCCCTAAATATTTACTGATAGTCCCTACTTACTTTACGACAACCGCAATTGCCTGGGCCTGGACGGTTGTGCGGTTCGAGAACCGACTCATCCTGCCGAAGTTGTTATTCTCAACAACTTAGGAAGTGCCGCACGGCGGCGCAGATTCAGACCGCCATTAAGGAAGAGTGACCAGGAAATTCGCAAAATCCTGCACAGTAGTTCCGGATGGCGGTGTAAACATACCGGTGATTGCCGACACCCAGGAAGATGCGCTTCTCCCGCTGACTGAGTACCCGCCTGACTTGAGCACGGTCGTGTTCACGGTAAGACCGTGGCACTTTGTGCATGTTGATGTCACCTGAGCCAGCGTAAGCGTTGATGACGTGCAGGACTGTGATAGTACCGGCGTTCCACCGGTGCAGCCTGCGGGAGTCGACGTGGCTACTGTCCTGGTCTGCGTGCCGTTCGTGCAAGTACCCCAGGCAGAGTACGTGAACGAACTGCAGGTTGATGTGCAGGACTGTGACAGAACATCAGGCGTGCCTCCGGTGCAGCCTGTCGGAGTCGACGTAGCTATTGTTCTGGTCTGCGTACCGTTCGTGCATGTTCCCCAGCCAGAGTACGTGAACGAGCTGCAGGTTGATGTGCAGGACTGTGACAGAGCAGCAGGCGTGCCTCCGGTGCAGCCTGTCGGAGACGACGTCGCTATTGTTCTGGTCTGCGTGCCGTTCGTGGCATGTTCCCCAGCCAGAGTACGTGAACGAGCTGCAGGTCGATGTGCAGGACTGTGACAGAGCACCAGGCGTGCCTCCGGTGCAGCCTGCGGGAGACGATGTCGCTATTGTTCTGGTCTGCGTGCCGTTCGCTGCAAGCGCCCCAGGCAGAGTACGTGAACGAGTTGCAGGTCGTTACCGGCGGCACATAGGTGCAAGCCTGCGACAGTACGGGTGTCCCTGTACAACCCGCAGGAGACGATGTTGCCGTTCTGGTCTGCGTGTTGTTTGACTGGCAAGCACCCCAAGCGGAGTAGTTGTAGGTACAGGCCGACGGAGTTGGCGGTACATAGGTGCAGGCCTGTGACAGGACCGGTGTCCCTGTACAGCCCGAGGGGGTCGATGTCATCATACGTCCTGATCTGTGTGCTGTCCGACTGGCATACACCCCAATCAGAGTAGGTGTAGGTGCAAGCGGTCGCTCCTCCCGACACGTCAGGCATGTTTTCCGGATAGAAGGTTCCGGAGGCAAGATCCTTGAGAGAGCCTGAAAAGATAATACTACCGGTTGCCTTGTTCGTCACCGTTACGGTGCCTTTGGTCACTTTAAACTGCACGTCGCGGAGCATTGCACGAAGTCCGCTGCTGCTGTGTTCGTTATCGTCACCTTCATCGTCGGTGACCGGATTCCCCGAAACCTGGTACAGCGCAAACAAGGGCGCCAGCACGGTACGCAGTCTCTCAATGATTTCTTCAAATTTGTCCGAGGTCCTGTGGTGCTCATAGTGATTGAACCGCGAGTAGAGGATGGTCCGATCGGCATCCTGGTCCTCCGCTGCTGCAGCTACAGCCGTGTCCGAGACCTGGTTGATGTTGGCCCGGCCGCCGTTTGTCGATAAGGAATACAGAACATTATTCTCTCCTGCCTGGTCGGTCCCCGAGGCCTTGAGCACGAAAGGCGCCGTGAGTCCGCTCACGTCGGCAGTGTAAGATCCGTTGCTGCTGATCGCAACCGTTTTTTCCTGCGGTGTCGTAGAAGAATCCTTCACGGAAACAGTGCCGTCAGTTGTTGTGGCCAGTGATGCGACACCGTATACCGTTGATTGAGAGGCATCCGTTGCTGAAGACGCCGTCGGTGAATTTGCCGAACCGCAACCGCTCACTATGAGGCTCAAAGTAACCCCGAAAAATAAGAGAATATTGGTGAAGTTTTTACTCATTGTCCATTTTCTCCTTACCGTTTAATTTCTTGTGCCCTGAGAACACAAGTAGTGTAGTCCTGCTTCCGTCTCTCTTCACCTCTCGCCTTGTCTTCCAAATAAGACAAGAGGTTGTTTCATGGCACTACCTGCCGGCATCACCTCCTTACATTCTGTCGGTAGACTATGTTAAATACAAAAAGCCGGGCTGCCGAAATATTCTCTGATATTTCGGCAGCCCGGCTGTCTCATGGAGATCCTGAAGGCTTTCCGCCCCACCCTCGCGGATGGTTGAGTATTATCGTCTATCTGATGCTGTGTGAAGCGAACCGCTGAAAACGTCCTCGATCCATGCGTTGGTGCCCTGGAAATACAAAAGCTTCTTAATGGTATTTGCTGAGACTGATCAAGAATTGAGGTTCTGATAATTTAATAACCTGCACCTGTATTGAGAGGCCAGGCATTTCGAATTATCGTGTTTAGTAGCTTGACATGTAGCCACATGATACTCTTTTGAAAAAATTTGCCGGTGATCTGCATCACAAATCAAATAAATAAATCGCAGAGGTCCGGGAAAAACTGCTAATTCTGATTAGTAATGTTTGTGCTAGTGATATGTCAATGGATGAACCATATTGTCACCAGCAGCCATCGGCAGCTGGAAATTATTTCTCCGCAGATAGTCGGCAGACGGATCTGGTTGTACCAGAGATCCACAAGGTAACTATAAGAGACAACTGTGGATGCATGAGATTCTCTTTTGTGTTTATAGAAGACCGGGATAAGGTGGTTGCCTGAACAAACTCAATTGTATATGAAGAATACAAATCAAAAGCGACATAGGCAATCTCCACTCCCCATAGACTTGCCAAGATAATGATGGGTATGCTACACTGTGAAGAATTGTGATATTCGTTCATGGTACTAGCGCGGCGTTCTTGAGTCGATTGATCCTTTCGGAGCGGTCAATAAGAATTCGTTCGAATAGTTCAAGAACGGCCTGACAAAATTCTGACGCGGAAAACAGGAATTTTGGGCAGGATCGTTGAGAAGGGAGATAGAATAAAATGAAGGTGGCCCTCTTTGCCGTAAGCAATAATCTCTGCGACGAATGCTCGCTCGCGCTGCGGCGTTTCGTCGGCAACATTGACGGTGTGGAGTCTATCGAAGTGGAGCGCGGGAAGATCGCTGTCAAGTTCGATGAAACCGAGATCGACGAGGAAAAACTGACGAAGATCACAAAGGACAGCATAGAAAAATTGGGGTATCGAATCGAAGAAGAGTGAGATGCATTCTATTAGAAGAACGGTTGATGTATTGTCGTGGCTTTCGCGGCATCGCTTTGGCACTGCAGGAGTGACGGTTGTGAGGCCACAATAAGTAGTCTGCTTACTGTCGGTTTTATATGATATAATCTAATAAAGAGGGGTGAGAAATGAACTATATGCTCATGAACATAGGTGTGGTCGTATTTATCGTTTTCGCCGTCGTTTCCATTGCCTATCAGGTAAATAATTATCGCGCTGCAACGGCATTGCGGCAGTTCATAAGGCAGTCTTCGGGGGAAATACAGAACGTACTTGCTGAGCTCAGGGTCACGCTCGAGAATTTCAGAAAGATTACCGACAATGTTAACGTGGTAACAGAAGACGTGCGGGAGATCGCGAATTTGGTTGCCGATCTTCAGCGTGATATAAGAACGCTGTATAGTTTCATCAGGGAAACCGTGGGAGGCACCGTGAAAGCCGACATAGCGGGCCTGAAGGCAGGTGTCAAGACCGGAATGGCGGCCCTGGTGAAAAATCTCAGAGAAGAAAGGAGTGATCGTGATGAGAGAAAAACTTGAAAAAAAAGAGGCGTCCGTGTTCGTCCCCTTTGTCCTGGGCGGACTGGTCGGAGCGGGGATAGCACTTCTGCTCGCGCCGAAATCAGGCAAGGAGGTAAGGGATGACATCAAGGACCTTGCCGAGAACACAAGGGAAACGATAACCTCGACCATGCACAGGGGCAAGGAGCTGATCGAGGAGGGGAAAATCGCCGTTTCCAGCGCCATTGACGCAGGAAAAGCCGCGTATGTGTACGAAAAAGAGAAGCATCTCAAAGCAGTATGAGGTTTTCGGTCAGGGTGCCCACGAGTCGGCCATGCGTGAGCACCCTTTTCATTGTGAGGAGGGACATACATTGATAAAAAAACATGGGGACGATTGATCGTATCGGCAGGGTAATTCTTGCAGTGGTAGTGGGCAATCTTTAGATGACGGAACAGTTCAGCGGGATAGCGGCTGTTATTATCGGCTTGTTTGCGGCGATCTTCCTGATGACATGCGAAGTAGGATTCTCCCCCCTGTATGTGCCCCTCGGCAATTCAACGATAATGATACAATAAACTCTATGTTGGTACAAGTTGCGGGATCCATTGTAATTCTACCGACCAGACATTAAGACCGCTGATACCTTGAACTTCTTCTGCGCTTCTTTGAAAACCTGAGGAGTGGGCTGTAACATATTAACGAAGGATGCTCTCTATCCGTTCGAGAATGGTTATTTTTCACGCTTTCATTAGACCAGTCTGTTCACGATCTCTTCACCCTGTTTGTTGTTTTCTGCTTGCCCGTCCGCTTCCGTCCTCTGTAGGAATATCCTCACAACGCTCTTTCGAGGTAAATGACCAGGATGCGATGACCAGGGGCGCTAAATGTTCACTCGCGACGGAGTACTTTGGTGGGACGATCGCGTGCGTTTTGCATAAAGAGTACCAAATCAGTCCTGTAATTGTCCTTGACATCGCTGTCGATCGAGCTATAATTAAAGCAGAAAGAGGAGGTATATAGTCCCGTTAAAGGGTAAAGTGTTGCTGATAGTAAGTTTCACAAAGGAGGTACATTATGGCAACCGCAAAAGAAATAAAAGAGAAGGTCTATTTTGAGGAGGTCTACAACGTACTTGATGGATTCAAAATGAGACTCTACCTGCTGCGAGAGGAACTTGCAAAGACTTATGGTAAAGACAGCAGGGTGTTTCTGGGTCATGACCGTCATCTGCTCGAGATGGCGGAGTATATAGATTGGAAGATCCAGGTGCTTGAGAAGGGTACGTCGTTTGACTGGAAGACCGCGAAAGGGAACAGGGAGAGGATTGAAAGCGATGTTTCAGTATTGCCGCCCGAGACCGCGACAGGATCGGAAATCTCCGGCGGGTATTTGGGCGGGTAGCCGGAAAAGCACGAAACAAGTATTCGAGGCTGGCGGGTATATTTTCGCCGGCCTTTACTTTTATTAAAAACAAAGGGGGTTGTATGAAGACCGATATACTCATAACAGGAGCAACCGGGAATACCGGATTGCCCGCGGTCGTTCGTTTTATTGTTCAGAGTGAGGACCGCACCAATTTTAGCTCATGGCCTTCAATCAATGCGTTCATGAACATTGGAACGGCTTCAACGCTTTGCTCGCCAGATGGCCTTGAGCGTCTTTTTCCTCCCTTGATTCGCGCATGTACTTGAATGTTCCATCCCTGCTCTCGGGCATACCTTCGTTCTTGATGGTCAAGTGTGGTCTGAACAGCCCCATTCCGGCACCAATGAATAACCCGAGCGCAAAGGACCCTGAAATGAGGATCACAAGAAGGTGCCTGGCGATAGACAACTTTTTTTATTTTTTTTACGGTCATACCATTAGGCACCGTGATTCCAGCGTTCGCTCTATCCTCCCGTTTGTTTAGTTTTCTTTATCGGCTTGTTTACTTCCGGGGAAAGGATGAGCTGAGGAGGTATCCCTTGCGCGCCGAGGAGCACAACGAGCTGGTCCAGCCCGTCCGCGATATTTTTGAGCCTCTTTATCGGCAGCTTTTTAAGACCGGCGACGAGAAGACCCTGAGCCACTTCAGGCGCTTTCTTTACCAGGGCCTCTCCCTTCGCGGTCAGCTCCACCCGCACCACGCGACGATCTTCCATTGAGCGCACCCGCGTAACAAAATCCTGTTTTTCGAGGCGGTCCAAAATGCCCACGACGGTCGCGGGATGCAGATACATCTGCCGTGCTATCTCCGATACCATGATCGGCGCGCCCTGCGAGATGGTCTTGATCGCCCAAAGCTGCGGACCGGTGAGACCCGTCTCCCGCTCGGCCTTCTTCGACTGCCCATTCACGACCTGGAAAACCCGCCGCAGATTATCGATGATCTCTGATACCGTGTCCGGATTGGTGGGCATGCCGTCTCCTTATAAATAGCTTGACAAAAAAACTCGTTCGTGGTAAACAGTTTGTACGCAAATGATTTTAACACAAACTATAAATGCGTGCAAGCGAAATCAGCGCTGGTCTCGTCCCTTCTGCAGAAAAGAGGGTCCCTGTAATAATCATGCGAAGAATATCCTCCCTGTTTCATAAAAAAATAACCATCCGTGCTGGACTGCCGATGCGTTCATGATGATATCGCGTCTCCGCGCTGGCGGGTAGCGGCTTCCGTGCCTGACAGGCCGTACTCGTTCAAT
This sequence comes from Nitrospirota bacterium, assembly GCA_963732675.1. Classification (GTDB taxonomy): domain Bacteria; phylum Nitrospirota; class UBA9217; order UBA9217; family UBA9217; genus JALNZF01. Next base: position 62,203 of record CAVTAJ010000023.1, on the reverse strand, counting down.
ACTATGAAAAGACCGGAACAACCAATTATAATAAAAGGAGGTTTTGCTATGAAGAAGCATGTTCAGTTGTATCTCTTGGCAATAATGGCACTGGGATTGCTGGTACTCTGGGGGTGTCCGAAGAAGACCCAAATGACGACCTCTCAGGAAACGCAGACGGAAAAAGTGACCGCCCCCTCGACCCCGTCAGCAGCGAACGATTCTGACAGCAGGTCTGCGGCGGCAGCGGCAGGACGCGGTGAAGGGTACGGAGAGCGGGCATTGGCCGCCGGGGGAGGCCTGCAGTCGGTTTATTTCGATTATGACAGATCATCCATCCGTGCTGATGCCGGAGCGACCATGAAAGCGATTGCTGATTGGCTGAAGGCGCACCCTGCCGAAAAGATACGGATCGAGGGGAACTGTGACGAACGGGGAGCAAAGGAGTACAACGTGGCGCTTGGCCAGCGGCGCGCCGCAACTGCGAAGAAGTATCTCACTGACCTGGGCATTGCCTCCCACAGGATATCCCTGCTCAGCTACGGCAAGGAAAGGCCTGTCTGCACTGCTGGCAGCGAGGCGTGTTGGCAGAAAAACAGGAGAGATGATTTTATTGTCGTAAGCCCGTAGTGGGTGACGCCGGGGCGCCTTGACCAACGAACCGCACCTCCGTACCCGATAGGGTCGCCCTGCCAGGGCGCTGGCGCGTGGTGAAAGAAATCATATTTTCATCATGTGTCGTCAGGTTCTTTTAATGGTCGCGTCGCGATGCCTCGCGGGCATCGTCCCCGGTGACCACGTTCCCGCACATTGCAGCATAGGATCCGTTCGAGGTACCGTAAGAATGCAGCGTCTTGCGGTGCCTTCCTTTTTTGTATGGTATAATAACATCACGCACCCGAATATCATTTCACACGGAGGATACGATGAGCTATTTTGAAAGCATCAACTGGGAAACGATCAAGAAGGACCTGCAAAAGGGCCTGGATAAAGGCATGGTGGCCGTAAAAAAGGGGGCGATCGTAGCACAAAAGAAAGCCGGAGAGCTGAGCGATGAGGGAAAACGGCAATATAAGCTTTTTGCGCTCAAGACAAAGGTCCACCAGGGGTTCTCCGACCTCGGCGCACGCGTATACGCACTCATGGGCACCAGAACAAAAAACCCCTCACTTGATGCGAACGTACGGGACATCGTCTCCCAACTGAAAAAGCTCGAAATGCAGATCAGCAGCCCTCGAAACTGTAAAAAAAACCACGGTCAGTAAAAAAGCAGTCAAACGATAAATCCGCCGCGCATCGCGACAATGACCATACCCGTTTCATGTTCCGGGCGCGCTGGTCTCGAGAAGTGACCAAGGCACCCGACCTTTTCATGGGCATTGCCGGGCGTTCCCTGCAGGTCGAAGCGGTCGACGTACACTGACTCTCATGAACACCCGCCTGATAACCGCTGCGCCAGCGACCGCGTCATGACCAGACCATACCCACCTGATACGTAAGGCGCAGTCGCCTGGCAACGGGATTTTCTTGATCATGGCGTTCACGGGCAAGCGAAAGGAGGCTGCATGATTACGCTCGTTATTGTGATTATCGCGGTATCCGTAATGGTCCTCTTTTCAGTACAGAACGCGGCGCCTGTTGTCGTTTCCTTTCTGTCGTGGAAATTTGGGGCATCTCTCGCCGTGATCATTGTTCTTTCCGTGCTCATCGGCATCCTGATCGGAGGGACAACGGCTTCTTTCTGTCGGCTCAAGCGATCGATCAAAAACAAAAAGGCCATGTCACGAGGGACAATGGAGAATAAACAACATCCATGACAAACGGTATCCGCAGCGCACACTTCACCGGGAGGCACCATGGATACTTTGGGACAACAAATAATCATCCCCATCATCATCGTCATGGGGTCCGCAGCGGTTTTGCTGATCATCCGTGCAATACTCTTCCGCATTCTCCACCAGTGGGCGAAGCGGACAGAGACGCAATTCGATGACATCATCATCTCCTCGATCAAGAACCCATCCCTGCTCCTTGCCGTGGCTATCGGCATCCATCTCGGATTGTCCTTCTCGGACATTCCCGCGAAGCACCTTGGCTATTTAAGCAAGATCATCCATATTATCATTATTCTGTCCGTGACGCTCGCTTCAGCGAATATGGCAGGCCGGCTGTTTAAGAATTACATCCAGAAGTCCAACCTCCCGATCCCGACGACGGGCCTCGCCTACGGCATCTTCAAGGGGACGATCCTGATGATCGGGTTCCTGATCTGCCTGAGCGTTCTCGGGATTTCGATCGCGCCACTGCTCACCGCCCTCGGTGTCGGCGGCCTTGCCGTGGCCCTGGCGCTCCAGGACACGCTGGCGAACCTTTTTGCCGGCGTCCATATCCTGATGGAAAAGTCCATCAGGATCGGTGATTTCGTCAAGCTCGAGACGGGGCAGGAAGGCTACATTGACGACATTACGTGGCGCACGACCCGGGTCCGCATGCTGCCGAACAACATCGTCGTGATCCCGAACAGCAAACTCGCCCAGAGCGTGGTCACGAACTACTACCTTCCGGAGAAGCAGATGTCGCTCCTGATACCGATCGGGGTGAGCTACTCCTCTGATCCGGAACAGGTGGAGCGGATCCTTGTCGAGGTGGCCAAAAAAGGCGCCCTGGATATCCCGGGACTCCTGGCGGAACCGGAACCCTTTGTGCGTTTCATCCCCGGCTTCGGAGAGAGCTCCCTGGACTTTACTCTTACCTGCCAGGTCAAGGAATTTGTGGACCAGTACCTTGCCCAGCATGAGCTCAGGAAAAGGATCTTTAAGCGGTTCAACGAGGAAGGCATCGAGATCCCCTTCCCGCATCGGACCGTGTACCTGAGAGAGGAAAAGGAATGGAACAAGACCATGAGGAATCATGGTTCTTCATAGGTTGACCTCGGCCGTGATCCATGTTAACGTTTCTGATGTAAATTATCGGTTCCTGTTCCTTCAAACGTGGGAGACACTATGGCAAAAAAGAAAGAGACAAAAAAAGAAGCACTACCGGCGGCAATACGACCTGCAGACGTCATCCCCGGCATGAGCCTCCTGACGGACCACGACATCTACCTGTTCAAGGAAGGGAACCACTTCAGCCTCTATGACAAGCTCGGGGCCCATCCCCTGGTCCACAATAACGTGAAGGGCACGCTCTTCGCGGTCTGGGCGCCCGAAGCGGAGCGGGTGTCGGTCATAGGAGAGTTCAACGATTGGGACAAGGACCGCCATCTGTTGAGTGTGCGCTGGGACGGGTCCGGCATCTGGGAGGGGTTCATCCCGGGTATTGAAGCAGGGGCAGTCTACAAATATCACGTCGTCTCGCGCCATGCGGGCTACCGCGCCGACAAAGGCGATCCTTTTGCCTTATGCTGGGAGGCGCCTCCAAGAACGGCTTCCATTGTCTGCGACCTTGCGTATCAGTGGGAAGACAAGGCGTGGATGAAGGACCGGCACCGCGCAAATGATCTGAACGCCCCCTTTTCGGTCTACGAAGTGCACCTGGGCTCGTGGAGGCGGTCCGTGGAGCGGAACAACGGCTTTCTCACCTACCGGGAAATGGCGGAATCCCTCGCGGACTATGTGAAGGAAATGGGCTTTACCCACGTGCAGTTCATGCCGGTAACGGAACACCCTTTCTATGGGTCCTGGGGGTACCAGACCACGGGCTATTTCGCTCCATCGGGCCGGTACGGAGGTCCGCAGGACTTCATGTATCTCGTGGACCATTTGCATCAGAACGGGATCGGCGTGATCCTCGACTGGGTGCCGTCGCACTTTCCGAGCGACGAGCACGGTCTTGCCTATTTTGACGGGACCCACCTCTATGAGCACGCGGATCCGCAAAAGGGCTTTCATCCGGACTGGAAGAGCTACATTTTTAATTACGGCAGGCACGAGGTCCGCGCCTTCCTGGTGAGCAGCGCCCTGTTCTGGCTTGAGAAATACCATATTGACGGCATCAGGATCGATGCCGTCGCGTCCATGCTCTACCTCGACTACTCGCGCAAGGAGGGCGAGTGGATCCCCAACCAGTTCGGCGGCAATGAGAACATCGAGGCCATCACCTTCCTCCGGCGGCTGAACGAAGAGGTCTATCGCAGGCACCCTGACGTCCAGACCATTGCCGAGGAATCCACGGCCTGGCCCATGGTGTCGCGGCCCGTGTATGTGGGGGGACTCGGGTTCGGGATGAAGTGGAACATGGGCTGGATGCACGACACGCTTGCGTATTTTTCGCTTGATCCCGTGTTCCGGAAATACCACCACAATCAGCTGACCTTCAGCATCTGGTACGCCTTTTTCGAGAACTTCATGCTCTCCCTGTCCCACGACGAAGTGGTGCACGGCAAGGGCTCCCTCATGAACAAGATGCCCGGTGATGACTGGCAGAAGTTCGCCAACATGCGGCTTCTCCTCGGATATATGTTTACCCACCCGGGCAAAAAGCTGCTGTTCATGGGTGCAGAGTTCGGACAGTGGAACGAGTGGGACCATGAGAAGAGCCTCGATTGGCACTTGCTGCAGTATCCTCCCCATCAGGCGCTCCAGACCTGGATGAAACACCTGAACATCCTGTATCGCCACGAGCCCGCGCTCAATGAACTCGACTTCGTGAACGCAGGTTTCGAGTGGGACGACGTCAGCGATTGGGAGCAGAGCATCGTGAGCTATTTCCGAAAAGGGAAAGCTCCCGAAGAGGTGCTCCTCGTGGTCTGCAATTTCACGCCAATGCCGCGCCAAAACTATCGTGTCGGGGTGCCGACTGGCGGCTTCTGGCGCGAGCTCCTGAACAGCGATGCGCGTGAGTATGGCGGGAGCGGGCAGGGCAATATGGGCGGGGTCGAGGCAACGCCCGTGCCCATGCACGGGAAATATCATTCCCTCTCGATCACCCTGCCTCCTCTGGGCATGGTCATCTTTAAAAAAGAGAAAGAAGGTGTGAGGCCCGGCGCGTGGTATATCGGGGACGGTGCGCGGAGCACGCTGAGTTTTGAAAAGAGTATTCTTTCTCTGCGCCTCTGCTTGTGCCCGCGTAATCGCAAGAGCAGGGTACGAGAAATTTTCTTTCCATTTTGGGTAGAAATTGATTCGTAACTGACTAAGGAGGATCCATTTGTCACACCCCAAGATACTCGCATTCATTCTCGCCGGAGGAAAGGGCGAGAGGCTTGCTCCGCTTACGGATTATCGGTCAAAGCCGTCCGTCCCCTTCGGCGGGCGGTACCGGATCGTGGATTTTGTCCTGAGCAACTTCGTGAACTCGCACATCTATTCCATTTACCTCCTGGTGCAGTACAAGTCCCAGTCGCTTATCGAGCATGTGAGGCAAAACTGGGTCCTGTCCCCTATCGTCCGGGCGCATTTCGTCACCGTGGTCCCGCCGCAGATGCGCATGGGGCCGGAGTGGTTCCAGGGCACCGCCGACGCCGTGTACCAGAACATCAACCTGATCTATGACCAGCAGCCGGAGCTTGTCGCCGTGTTCGGGGCCGACCATATCTACCGGATGGACATCCGCCAGATGATCGATTTTCACCTCGAGCGGAACGCCGCGGTAACGGTCGCCGCCCGGCCGGTGCCAATGGATCAGGCATCGTCCTTCGGCATCATCAAGACGGACCGGTCCAAAAGGATCACCGGATTCCAGGAAAAGCCGGCTCACCCCGCCCCCATGGCCGATGACCCGCAGAGGGCCTATGCATCCATGGGGAACTACATATTCAACAAGGATGTCCTGCTGGACGCGCTCGCCAAGGGTCAGGAGAAGGACCAGCATGATTTCGGTACCCATCTGCTCCCTGATCTTGTCGACACCGGGAAGGTGTTCGCCTATGACTTTGCGGCCAACATCATCCCCGGCTTCATGCCCTACGAGGAGCAGGGGTATTGGCGGGACGTGGGCACGATCCCGGCTTTTTTCGATGCCCACATGGACATGCTGGGAGAACGGCCGAAATTTGAACTGCATAACAGACAATGGCCCATCCATCCATCGGAATATGAGGGTCCTTCGGCGAAGATCTTGAAGGGCGATATTCAGAACAGCTTCATCTCCGAGGGTGCATTGATCAAGGACGCCCGGATCGTCAATTCAGTGATACGGCGGGACGTCGTTGTTGAAGAAGATGTCGTTATTGAAGATTGTATCATCATGGACCACTCGGTGATCAAGAAAGGCTGCCGCCTCAAGCGGGTGATCGTGGACAAGTTCAATGAACTCGCCGAAGGCGAGCGGATCGGGTTCGGGCCCGATGTCGATCGGCTCCATTGCGCCTGCCACCGCGATCCATCCGGGATATCGATCATCCCCAAGGGCGAACGGCTGATGAAGCGTCCGCCATGGTAGCAGCGATGTCGCAGTCATTCGGGGAGACAGGCATGCTGTTATGGCTGGAATTCCTGATCTGTTCCGCACTCATCGTTTTTAGCGGATCCAAGCTGACGCGATAGGGAGGCATCATCGCCGAGAAAAGCGGGGTGGGCAGGACCTGGATCGGCGGTCGTGTCGCACGGCACGGAGATGAGGAGCATCGGAAGCGTGGAGTACCAGCCGCGGCCGAAGAGCATAAGTGAGGCCATGATGAAGGTCTTCCATAAGATCACGAAGAAAAAAGATGACCATGAATAAAAGAAGTTCAACGCAAAAACAGATCATAATCGTTACCGACCTGGATGGGACGCTGCTGGACTCGAAAACCTACTCCTTTGAGGAGGCCAGGCCTGCCCTTGAGCAGATCAAGAAGGATCATATCCCGCTGGTCCTGTGCTCCAGCAAGACACGGGCGGAGCTGGAGGTCTGGCGGGATCGGCTGGAAAACCGCCATCCATTCATCGTTGAGAACGGCGGCGGGATTTTCATCCCCGAGGGTTACTTCCCGTTCCCCGTGGAAGGCGAGACGCGCAAGGGGTACCGGGTCATCTCCCTCGGGATGCCCTACGCCGGGATCCGCGAACAGTTCATCCGCCTCCGCGATGAGCTGCGGATACCGGTAACGGGTTTCGGAGATATGACCCCGGCCGAGGTCGCAGTTCTGACCGGCCTTTCGCACGACGAAGCCGTGCTGGCAAAACAGCGGGAATATGAAGAACCCTTCGTATTTCCCGGTGCAGCGAACGAACGCATGCTGCAGGCGATCGAGGCCTCCGGCCTGAGGTGGACCCAGGGCCGCTTGTTTCACCTTATGGGAAATCATCACAAGGGCAAAGCAGTAGCTCTTCTGCGCACGCTTTTTGAGCGGGCGATGGGTCCGCGTGATTATCGCGGGACTCGGCGACAGCCTGAACGATCTCCCCTTTCTTCTGGCCGTTGATCATCCGGTCCTGGTCACGCAGGGAGGAGGGGAGTCACGATCCGAGGATCAATATCCCCGGTCTCTATCGCACCCAAAAAATAGGCCCAGCGGGATGGAACGAGGCCGTGCAGAAGCTACTGGGAACAGGAGCAGGAATAGCATTGACCAGGAGGGCTGATCAAATCAGAAAAACCCGTATGAAAGACGACCACCTTATCGATATCTTTAACGCGGCCCTTGCCGCCGTTGATCCGTACCATGCGGTGATCAGGGCCATAACGATTGAGCACAACTGTTTGCATGCTGCCGGGGCAGCGTACGAACTCGATGCCTTCAGCCGGATCCTGGTGGTCGGGGCCGGGAAGGCCACCGCACGCATGGCATTGGCGATTGAAGGCGCCCTCGGAGACCGGATCACCGAAGGACTCATCGTCGTGAAGGAGGGTCATACTGCTCCGCTCAAAATCATCAAGCAGGTGGAGGCCTCCCATCCCGTTCCCAATGAGGCGGGAGTGGAGGGCACAAAGAGGATAGTGGAGCTGGTGCGGGCCGCCGATGAGAAGACCCTCGTCATCTGTCTCTTGTCCGGCGGCGCTTCCGCACTGCTCGTCGCGCCAATGAACGGCCTGACGCTGAAGATAAACAGGAAGTGACCTCACTGCTCCTGAAGGCAGGCGCTTCCATCGGAGAACTGAATGCCGTGCGGAAGCATCTTTCCGCTGTCAAGGGAGGGCGGTTCGCGAAGGCGGCATGCCCGGCACAGGTCGTGACGATGGTCCTGTCCGACGTCATCGGTGACCGGCTCGACGTGATCGCTTCGGGCCCGACCGCCCGGGACAGTACGACCTTTGCCGATGCAATGGCGGTGATCGAGAAATACGGATTGAAGGAGAAAATACCAATGCGCGTGCTGTCATTTCTGGAGCGGGGAATGGAAGGACAGGAGCCTGAGACCGTGAAAAGCGGTGACTCGTGTCTTCATAAGACCAGAAATGTGATCATCGGCGGGATCACCCAGGCCCTTTCCGCGGCAACAGAGAAGGCCCGGCAACTCGGCTTTGCTCCGGAGGTCATTACCGGGGAACTCCAGGGAGAGGCGCGCGATGCCGCCCGTTTTCTGGCAACGGCCGCGCTTCGCGCGCACGACGCACTGAGACCTGGAGAACTGCGATGTCTTCTCTCCGGCGGCGAGACCACGGTGACCGTAAAGGGAAACGGGAAAGGGCGGCAGGAACCAGGAGCTTGCCCTTGCCTTTGCCCTGGAGATCGAGGGGCTGGAAGGGGTGTCCCTTCTGTCCGCGGGCACCGACGGCACTGACGGCCCGACCGATGCCGCGGGCGCGATCGTTGACGGGAGCACGGCCTCCCGGGCGCGCGCACTCGGCATTGACCCTGTCCACTATCTCGACTATAATGATTCGTACACGTTCTTCCAGCGGTTCGATGAGCTGTCAGGCAACAAGAGCCATGTCATAACCGGGCCCACGGGAACGAACGTCATGGACCTCCAGATCATGCTGCTTGAAAAACGCGGCGATCCTGACAAGGAACATGGACAACAAGGGAGCACGATCCGTGACGATGAAAACCGTTACCTTCAGAAAAGAAGTTCAGGAGCAGCTCGAGGGATACAGCAGGCCGATATCGTCGTGGGCATCCCGAGCTTCAACAACGCCCGAACGATCGGCCATGTCGTCCGCGCGGTCCAGGCCGGGCTGGCAAAATATTTCCCTGACCAGAAGAACGTGCTGGTCAATTCCGATGGCGGTTCAGCGGACGGCACCCTCGAGGTAGTGAGGAACACGTCCATCGAGAATTTTGCCACAATCCATCTGCACCACCGGGTGGAGCCCTTGTTCAAGATCGCAACCCCCTACTCGGGCCTTCCCGGCAAGGGAAGCGCCTTTCGCACTATCTTTGAGATCGCCGGGGCGCTGGACGCGAAGGCATGCGTTGTCGTCGATTCCGACCTCAGGAGCATCACGCCCGAATGGATCGAACTCCTCGTGAAGCCCGTATTGGAGGACGGGTTCGATTATGTCGCCCCCCTGTACCACCGGCATAAGTATGACGGCACCATCACGAACAGCATCGTCTATCCGCTCACCCGGGCGCTCTATGGAAAGCGCGTACGCCAGCCCATCGGCGGGGACTTCGGCTTCTCGGGCAAGCTTGCAAAATTTTACCTCACCAAGGATGTCTGGCAAACCGATGTTGCGCGGTTCGGCATCGACATCTGGATGACCACAACAGCGATCGCGAACCAGTTCAAGGTCACCCAGTCCTTTCTCGGCGCCAAGATCCACGATGCCAAGGACCCCGGCTCCGATCTGAGCGCCATGCTCTACCAGGTGGTCGGCGCAACGTTCGAGCTCATGGAGACCTACCGTGACGTCTGGAAACCCATCCGCGGGTCTGAACCGGTAACGGCCTTTGGTTTTGAATACTCGGTCGGGCTCGAACAGGTCAATGTGAATACCGGCCGGATGCTGAACCTGTTCCGGGAGGGCCTCAAAAACCTTCGTGAACTATGGCTCGATGTCCTCGGGAACGGCGATTTCGGGGAAGTGGAAAGGCTCGGTACGCTGGCGGACAAGGAGTTCCGCTTTCCCCTCGCGCTCTGGACGCGGGTCATTTACGACTATGCCATAGCCTTTCACAACAAGAAATTGCCGATCGAACACCTGATCAAGTCCCTGACGCCCCTCTACCTTGGGAAGACCGCGTCGTTCATCCTTGAGGTGGAGCAGATGGGTCAGGATGAGGCAGAGGCCGAGATCGAAAAACTCTGCCAGGAATTTGAGAACAGCAAGGAATACCTGATAGCAAGCTGGAAATAACCTTCGGGAGGTGCCCTATGACGGATTTTCTGGACCTGATACTCGAACCATTAAAGGACGTGTTTCACACGATCACGCAATTCCTGCCGAACCTGCTGGCCATGCTGGTCATTCTGATCATCGGGATCCTCGTTGCACGCGTGCTGCGCGTGGTCCTCGTGAGGTTCCTGACAGCCCTCAAGTTCGACAGCTGGTCCGACCGGATGGGCATGACGACGCTCATGCGCAAGGGCGACCTGTGGGCCAAGCCTTCTCTCGCCCTCGGTTCGATCCTGTACTGGATCATGATCGTCGTTGCGCTGATGATGGGTCTGAGCGCGCTCAAGATCCAGGCCGTCGACAACCTCGTGTCGCAGTTCTTCCTGTATCTGCCCCGTGCTTTTTCCGCGGTCATGATCCTGCTCGTCGGTTATTTGCTTACGGGCTTCGTCAGCAGGGCGGTGCTGATCGCCGCGGTGAACAGCGGATATCACTACGCCAAGCTGCTCGCCGAGGCGATACGGCTCCTGTTGACGGTCCTGGTCCTGGCCATGGTCCTGGAACAGCTCCAGGTCGCACCCGGCATCGTGCTCGCCGCCTTCTCGATCCTCTTCGGCGGGATCGTGCTGGCCCTCGCCATCTCCTTCGGCGTGGGGGGTATCGATGCGGCAAAACGGATGATCGAGCGGGAGACCGTGGAAAAGAGCACGGAAGAGGCGAAGGATGATATCGAGCATATCTGACCGGAGGAAAGCCCATGACCGATTTTTACCAGACAGGGATCATCACGACGCTGCACAAGCTCGGCAAGCCATCGATCGAGCGCCTGGAGGCGGAACTCCGCGGTTTTTCAAAGACCCGGCCGATCGCCCTGGTGCTGCCGTCACTCTATTCCGAGTTCGAGGGTCCGGCCATGCCCGGGATCGTCAAGGAGCTCGCCAAGGTGAATTACCTGAAAGAAATCGTACTGGTCCTCGACAAGGCTTCGGAAAAAGAGTTTCACCGCGTGCGGGAGTTCATGTCGCCGATCTCTACCGATGTCAAGATCATCCACAATGACGGCAAACGGATCACTGAAATATATGAAACCCTCGCCCGGAACGGGCTGGATGTAGGACAGCGCGGCAAGGGACGTTCCGCATGGCTGGCCTACGGTTACGTGCTTGCCCGTGGGTTGTCGGATGTCATCGCCCTGCATGACTGCGATATCGTCAACTACAACAGGGAGATGCTGGCCCGGCTCTGCTACCCGGTGGCAAATCCCAACCTGGACTATGTGTTCTGCAAGGGTTTCTACAGCAGGGTGACGACCAAAATGCACGGCCGGGTTACGCGGCTCCTGATGACACCCCTCGTCCGGTCCATCCAGCAGCTCATCGGACCACACGAGTTTCTCATGTTTCTCGACAGCTTCCGATATCCCCTCTCCGGGGAGTTCTCAATGACGACGGATATTGGCGCGGGTGAACAGGATCCCCTGGGACTGGGGGCTGGAAGTCGGCTCGCTTGCCGAAGTTTACCGGAACTATTCTCCCCGAAGGGTCTGCCAGGTGGATATCGCCGAGACCTACGAACATAAACATCAGGAGCTCTCGCCGGATGACGCGGACAAGGGCCTGATGAAGATGACCGTTGATATCTGCAAGTCCATTTTCAGGACCCTGGCCTCGGAAGGGGTCGTGTTCTCGGATGGCTTTTTCAAATCTCTTTCCGTGGCCTATCTGAGGAGCGCCGAGGATACCATCATGAAGTATGAGGCCGATGCCGCCATCAATGGCCTGGAATTCGACCGGCACGAGGAGGCAAAAGCGGTGGAAGCCTTTACCCGGGCGATCACGCAGGCATCATCGGCGTTCATGGAAAACCCCATGGGTATCGCCGCTTATCCCGAACTGGAACCGGGTGACGTCCGCCGTCCCCGGCATTCTCGACATGCTGAATAAGGCAGTGGATATGGATAATACATAAGAGCGAAGATATGCGGATGGTGCTGCGGGATCCAGCCGGAAGAGATCTCAACCCTGCCCCTTCTTTGTTCTCTCCTCCAGCTCCCTCTTGACCGTCGGGAAGGCGTTCAGGTTCGTGTGCGGCAGGAACAACGCCGACATGTACTCGTCCATGAAGCTGCGCGATACAGACAGCTCGATGTAGGTCATCTTCTTCGCGATCTCTTCCGCCTCGTGTCGCAGGCGGTCGCACAGGAGGCCGTAGTACGCTCCCATGATGGACGTGTTGCCCAGGAACTGGAACCTGTCCACGGGCAGGTCGGGCAGCATGCCGATGGTGATGGCGCGCTCGACGTCGATGTAGCGTCCGAAGCCTCCGGCGATGTACAGCTTCTCGATGTCGCCGAACTGCATGTCCATGTGCGAAAGCAGCGTGGCGAACCCCGCGTAGATCGCCGCCTTGGCGCGGATCAGGTTGTCCAGGTCCACCTCGGTGATCACGATCTCCTTGTTGATGGCGCTCTCCACGCGCCAGGCGATCACGAACTCCAGGCCGCTCTCCCCGCGGCGGATGCGCTTGGACCCGATCTCTTCACGGATCTTTCCCTTCTGGTCGATCACGCCGTTCAGATACATCTCGGCGAGGATGTCGATCATGCCCGAGCCGCAGATGCCGATGGGCTTCGAATCTCCGATCACGCGGAAGTTCACCTCGTACGTTTTCGGATTGATCTCGACCTCTTCGATGGCCCCTTCCATGGCGCGCATGCCGAACTTGATCCCGCTCCCCTCGAAGGCGGGGCCCGCCGAGCATGCCGCGGTCACCAGCCAGTCCTTGTTCCCGAGCACGATCTCTCCGTTCGTGCCGATGTCGATGAAGAGCGAGACCGCGTCCTGCTTGTGGATCTGCGACACGAGCACGCCGGCGGTGATGTCGCCGCCCACGTAGCTTGCCACGTTCGGCATGGAGTAAATGATGGCCTGCGGGATCGACCTGCAGGCCCACGTTCTTGCCGCGGATGAGCGGGAAAAAGGTCGCCGTCGGGATATAGGGCTCCTCGCGGAGGTGCTGCGGATCGATGCCGTAGAACAAATGCTCCATCGTGGTATTGCCTGCCACGACGATGTAGTCGATCATGCCCTGCGGCACCTTGTTCTTTTCGGCCAGCTCGGTGAGCATCGTATTGATGTTGCCCACGACCAGGCCCTGGAGCTCTTTGAGCCCGTTCCGCTCCGTCGCGTACACGATGCGCGTGATCACGTCGTCGCCGCACTTTACCTGGCTGTTGTAGGTCGAAGCCGTGCCGATGATGTTGCCGTTCGTCATGTCAACAAGGTAGACGACCACCGTGGTGGTGCCGATATCCACGGCCGCGCCGTACCGCGTCTTCGTGGTGTCGCCGGGGAAGATGTCGAGCACTTCAAGAACAGCGCCCACGTTGAAGACCGAGACCGTGACGTTCCAGCCGCCTTCACGCAGCACATGCGACAACTTGCTCAGCACCAGGTAGTTCAGGTGGAGATGCGATGCGTCGAAGCCCGCCTTGTCCAGCGCGCGTCTGACCCGCTCGTAGTCCGCGATGTTATCGTCGATCGTGGGAGGGCTGAGCTCGAGGTGGACCCGCTTGATGCGCGACTCCAGGCACCCGCCGGCGGACTGCATGAGCTTGATCAGCTCGTCCGTCTTCGCGCCGGTGGCGATCTTGTGCTTTGCCTGCATGCGCGACTCCTGCGGGATCTCGACGATCAGGTCGCTCTTGACGCGAGACAGGCAGGCGAGCACGTAGCCGCGTTCCGCTTCTTCAGCGGACAGGAAGGAACGGGACTTGCCGCTCTCGACCGTGCCCTCCTTGATGATGACCTTGCACTTGCCGCAGTTGCCCTTGCCGCCGCAGGACGAGAGCACGTAGACGCCCGAGGCTTTGACGGCCCTGAAGAGGTTCGTGTTGTCGTCGACAGTGACCGTGACGTTATCGGGGAGGAAGGTGACCTTGCGTTTCATGAGCTGAATATAGCAGGGCGATGAAAAAGGGTCAAGGAGTTTTGTGTCTGTTTTTTAATTACAGAGACGATGTAGTATGGTACAATCGCATTGGTTTTAATGGGGTTGATGAACGCGCATGGATGACGTTCCCCTTTCTGCTCTGTTCGAGAGACACATGGTGCGTGAGGTGTCCTTTCCGGGCTGCTTGCCGTAGGTACGGGCGCAAACGACGAATGCGGTTCAAAAACAATGATCGGACCGCATGGGGCTAGGCATGAATCTTTTCCAAATCATCGGCGCTCCTCTGCTGGTTATCTCGGCCCTGGAGTTCCTCCTGGGGTTTATCCTTCTCAGGGAGAACCCCCGCAACAGCCCCGTGAACAAATCCGTTGCAGCCATCTCTTTTTTCGCAGCATCCTTCGCTCTTATCACCGCGTTCATGTATATCCTTGCGTCCTTCGGCCGGGACATCACCCCTCTGGCCCGTCTCAACTGGATCGGCTGGCTGATGATCCCCGCGGCGATACAGTTCATCTTTTACCTGCGGGACGAAAAAAGCAGGGCCGCTCGCAACGTGGGCTACATCCTCTATCCCTTCTGGATCATCGTCCTGTGCGTGAGCGTGTCGACCGATCTCATTGAGCGCGGTAATTACGCGCTGATCCCCTATCTTGACCGGTCCGGCCCTCTCGGCAAACCCCTCCGGGCCCTGGGTATCATCCAGCTCTTCTGGTTGATGTACGAGCTCTTCCGGCTCAGACGGCAGACGACCGGTCTTGCCTGGACGAAGTTAAACTACTTCACCCTCGGCATGCTGGTCTTCACGGGAGGGGGGACGCTCGTTGCCGGCATACTCCCCTTGGTCAGTGGTTTTTTCCTCGAACCCGGCCTGGGCTCCTACTTCGGCTTTCCGTGGGTGGTCCTGACCTATTACGCCATGACGCGCCACCGCCTGTTCGATCTTCGGGTCATGGCGTCGCGCACCTTTTCGATCGTGCTGCTGTCGCTCCTGTTCTCGGCCATTCACATCGCCCTGTTCACGCTGTTCCAGCCGGAGCTCGGCAACACGCTCGCGATCCTGCTTTCCCTGTTGATCATCGGATTTCTTTTCTTCGGTACCCGGATGAGCCGGACCGTGCAGACGTGGATAAAACACGTTGTGGAACAGAACAAATATGATCATCATGAGGTGTTGAGGGATGCCATCAAGGCGATCTCCACCAAACTGGACCTGGATGAGTTGCTTGACTTCATCAATAACAGTATGAAAAAAAGCCTGGACGCCGAAAGCGTCTGCATATTCCTGAGGGCCGCGGGAGGACAGTATACGCTGCGGAAAGGCTGCGACGTTCATGAGAGGATCAGCCGCACCGGGTGCCTCGACGAGAACATTGTCCGGTGGATAGAACGGTCCGGGAAGATGGTCATCAGGGAAGAGCTGGAAGCGGAAGGCCCTGATGAGGAGTCCAGATCGGTCAGCAGCTGTTTAAGGGAAAACAAGGTTGAGGTGGTCATCCCGCTGTTTTATAAGGACCAGCTGCTGGGAGTGGCGGCCCTGGGTCCGAAAATAAGCGAAGAGCCCTACACGAAACTCGATATCGATCTTCTGGAGGCGCTTGCGATCCAGGCCGCCATGGCGATCGAGAACGCCCTGCTCTACGACAAGATGGAAGAAATGGTCCGCGAGCGGACCCGCGAGCTCGAGACATGCGAGAGAGATTGCCGAGGCCGCGAACAGGGCGAAATCGGATTTCCTGTCGAACATGACCCATGAGCTGAGAACGCCGCTCAACTCGATCCTGGGTTTTTCCGAGGTCATGCGCGACGGCACGGCGGGCCCGCTCACGCCGGACCAGGAGGCATACCTCAAGGACATCTGGGAGAGCGGCAGGCATCTGTTGCGGATCATCAACAACCTCCTGGACGTATCAAAAATCGAGGCGGGGATGATGGCGATCGATCTTGATGACTTTGATCTCAAGGAACTCCTCGAGGGAACACTTTTGCTGTTCCGGGAAAAGGCGCTCAGGCAGCAAATCGCCCTGAGCGCGGAGATCGGCGCAGATATCGCGATGATCACCGCGGACAAGACAAAGATAAAACAGGTGACATTGAATCTCCTGGCGAATGCCCTGAAATTTACGCCCAACGGAGGACGTGTTGGAATAAGGGCATCGGGGAGCAGCGCTGGTGTGCAGGTCGAAGTGTGGGACACGGGCATCGGCATCCCTGCAGCAGGACTGCGGGAAGCTCTTCCGGCCGTTCCTGCAGCTCGACACCTCTTCAACGAGGAAATACGAGGGTACGGGGCTTGGACTGTATCTTAGCAGGCAGCTCGTCGATCTGCACGGGGGCCGCATCTGGGTGGAAAGCACCCCCGGCACGGGCTCCCGATTCAGCTTCACCATACCCCGGGTCGCAGCAGCGGGGTACGGACGGGACCTTCCCGGCAGCGAATAACGGCATCCAGTGCTTATTGATTAACTACGAACGAGGAGGATTGTATGGAAGAAACAAAGAAACAGCCGAGGATACTCATTGTCGATGATGAGGAAAAGAACTTCAGGCTGATCCCGGCGATATTAAAAAATCTCAACTGCGCCTTCGACACGGCGAAGGACGGCAAGGCTGCCATCATCAGGACCCTTTCGTTCAGCCCGGACCTCATTTTCCTCGATATCATGATGCCGGAGCTGGACGGCTACGCGGTCTGCAAGATGCTGAAGGACAATCCCGATACCCGGCATATTCCCATCCTGGTGATGACGTCCCTTGACGACAAGGCCTCAAAGCTCAAAGCGCTCGAAGCCGGGGCAAATGACTTTCTTACCAAGCCTGTTGACAGCACCGAGTTGTTGATCCGGACGAAAAACCTCCTCCGAATAAAAGAGTTTGAAGATTTCCTGAAGCACTACGCGTCCCGCCTCAAGACGGAGACCGAGAAAAAAACCGTCCGCGCTGAATGCCGCCATGAACGACCTCGTGAATTCTCAGCAAAGTTTGAAGGAGAGCTATCTTGACACGATTTACCGGCTGACCTTTGTGGCGGAGTATAAGGACGAAGCGACGGAGTCGCATGTCAAGCGGGTGGGCTTGTGCTGTGCCCACATCGCGAAGCATCTGGGATGGTCCGAGGAGCGGGTGGAAACGATACAATATGCCGCCCCCATGCATGACATCGGGAAGATCGCCATTCCCTCCGACATCCTGCTGAAGCCCTCCGGCCTCTCTCCCGAGGAGCTTGCCCTGGTCAAGACCCATACGACGGTCGGCGGGATGATCCTCCATGGGTCACGGTCATCATATCTCCAGATGGCGGAACGGATCGCGATCAACCACCATGAACGCTGGGACGGGACCGGATATCCGGCCGGACTTGGAGGTGAGAAGATACCGATCGAGGGAAGGATCGCGGCCTTCGCCGACCAGTATGACGCGCTCACGGAGCATCCGGCCATACAAGGCGCCCTTTGATTACATCATGGCCTACCGGATCATGGTCGAGGGAAATGAACGGATGGGGCCGCAACACTTTGATCCCCAGATCCTCCAAATATTCAAGGACACGACGAGGGAATACGAGGCAATCTATGACCGTTTCAGGGACACGCCTCCCGGATCAGTCTAAACCTTCCGGTCGTCGCCTGCCGCCGATGTGTTGACATGGTCGTGTGAATGAATTAGTATGGGAACCGTGAGCTCGATCGGCAACAGACTGCTACGGATTGTATACGGGGTCATGTTCTGTGTGATCCTCCTCTCCGCTATCGGCTGCGCCACGGTGCCGCCCACCGGCCCGGCGCCCGAGTACCCCTCCACAATCGGCGAGAAGGCCGCCCTCACCGCAGTCTCCATGATCGGCAGACCCTACAAGTACAAAGGCGACAGCCCCGCGGGCTTCGACTGCAGCGGACTTGTGCAGTACAGCTATCAGTCCGCGGGCCTGGACGTGCCCCACGGTACGAAGGCCCTCATGGACCGCACCCGCTCAATTGACGGGAACCTGCAGACAGGCGATCTCTTGTTCTTTAACGAGCGCGGGAAGAAATACTCCCATGTCGGCATCTACCTCGAGAAGGATACCTTTGTCCACGCCCCCAGCACAGGAGGGCAGGTCAGAAAAGACAGCCTCCAGGACCCCTACTGGAAAGATCACTTCATCGACGCACGAAGTTTCCTATAGCATCATTGCGGGACAACCAATTCCCATTTCATTAGCTGTTGTCGCTTGTTCTTGACAGGGAAAAGCTGACTCAGGATAATTCATAGATGACGTTACGGTTTATTGCAGTGATTCCCGCGCTCTCGTATGGATCGCGGCAACACAGTGTTAAAAGCATGAACTTTGATGGCAGAATTGACGCGTCTCTTCTACAATGAGGAACATCATCGCCGCGCGATTTCCGGTTGAATGAGGACACTGACTGATGACAACGCTGTTCGAAGCGGCTCTCCAGCATGAAAACGCCGGTGAATACGAAAAGGCCCTTGATTATCTCAGGCAATGCCAGTCCGAACAGGGCCATGACCGGGGTGATCTCGCCTTTCATATCGGCTGGTGTCTCGAGAATGACCGTGATGGTGACAGAGCAGAAGTTCTGCGCTATTACGAGCAGGCGTCCGGCGAAGCATCGTCGGTTGAGGTGCGAGTCAACGGATCATTTCGGGCGGGCTGGGTATTGATGCGGGATAAGGACTATGGGAAGGCGGCCGCCGCCTTCAAAAAGGCAATCTTCATCGCTGAACAGATTCATCTTGATCACGATTTGTATCATCAGACTGTATTCTGGTACGCGCTGTGCCTGGAGCACCTGGGACAGTATCTCGAGGCTGCCCAACGCTACGGTGCTGTTCAACGTCTATCAGCATCACTTGCGCCCGAGGCAGGGTACCGTGAGCTCCTTTGCCACAATCAGGTAGGGCGCTACGATGAATCGCTCAGAGTCTGTGGAACGTTTCCAGTGCAGGCACCGGGCGGTTTCGATCCCCGGCGCTATGCGGAATTGTATGAACTGGTAAAGAAGGAAGAGAACCTTCTTCACCAATGTCTTGCTGAGGATCATGCCGCTCAAGGAGGTTCCCGATAGATGCCTCAGGAATCGCCAACATATCCCTCGCCTCCAACTACCGGGAGCAGCACTGCCAGGCAAGAACTGGAATATATGGCGTACCACGGCCAGAACACCGCAGTGTATGAGCGGTATAAAAATATCCCTGAAGCGGAACGGGACGCTTACCAGAGCATCTACATCCTGGGCAGCGTGATCAGAGGCGGCATAGCGCACCTCAAGAAGTCTAAAACGGTTTGGGAGCCACCTGCAGCGGGCGTTATAGACAATTTTATTTCGGACGTAGAACACGACCTCAATCAGTTCATCCAGTACTGCACAAGCAGGGACATCAGACCGCGGCAGCTCTTTGAGTGCATCCTTGAGTGGAGCAATGAGCTGGCGGACAGAGCAAAGCCCGAGGAAACGCTTCGTCTCCTCGAACAGGCGGAGGAGCTGAACATACGGTCCTACCCCGACCTGTATGCCAAGCTCATCCTGAAAAGGGCCGAGCTGCTGTTCGCAGCAGGCAGGCTCGGGGAAGCTCAGCAAATACTATCGAACGCGGCCGAACGCTACTACCTCCTCCCCGACAGGAACATCATCTCGGCGATCATCCTGCTCCTCGGCCAGACCTCGCTCCTGACCGGCGAGGCGGCGTACTTCAAGGACCTGCTCTTTTCCGGCCTGCGGCATTTTTACACCAGCGACGACGTCCGCAGGCTCTTCACCGACCGGCTCATCAAGACCCACCGGAGCGCTTTCCGCCTGCTGCGGGACCGCGACGTCCTGTTCAACGACAAAGTGCTCTTTCTCTTCCACTGGCTCGATCATACAGTGCATAAAAGCTGGCGGGGCGGAAAAGGCCGGCTCGATCGGCTGACCAGGATGACGTTGCTCGCGGTGGTGTACTTCATGAACTATATAGTGTGGCAAGACCGCTCCCCGCGGCTCCGCTCCCTCACCAAGACGCCGCGGCAGAAGCCCGGTGCAGGCGATGCGGCCTGGGCACGACGAACGATCCTCGTGACCCGGGCCATGGGCGGCATCGGCGATATGCTCATGATGACACCCGGCCTCCACGCCCTGAAGCTCAAGTTTCCCGGCCATGACATCCACCTGGCGATCCCCCGGAAGTTCGCACAGCTCTTCAGCGGTAACGATGATATCGAGCTGCTAGATATCGAGTCTATTACTATCGATGTCCGTTCCTATGAAAAATGGTTCAACATCACCGATTGCCCGGCAGCCCGGATCGAGAGCAGGACCATGCCCGAGGTGACCCAGAGCCGCATTGACATCTTCAGCCGCTCGTTCGGCATCAGGGGACGGCAGCTGCAGGCCATGGACAAGAGGCCCCGGTATTTCGTGACCGAGGCGGAGCGGGACTTCCAGAAGGATTTCTGGAAGCGCCACGGCCTCCTGGGGAAGACCGTCATCGGCGTTCAGCTCCAGGCTGCTGAACCCTACCGCGACTACCCGCACATGGCCGACCTCGTCAGGAAGTTGGCACAGGATGCGGTGGTCCTCCTCTTTCATGGCGAGAAAACCGCCGTCGAAACGGGAGGCTCCGTTATCGACCCGGGACCGATCACGATCAGACAGGCCTTTGCCCTGGCAGCTGGCTGCTCGGCCATCGTCGCGCCGGACTCGGCCTTTGTCCATTTCGCCGGGGCCCTGAACATACCCTGTGTGGCCCTCTACGGACCCATCGACGGCAGGATCCGGACCATGCATTATCCTTTCTGCGTTCATGTTGACGTCAGGAGCGTTCTTCGATGCGTCCCCTGCTGGCGGAACGAGATCATCCCGTGCAAACTGACGAACATGCGGAACAGCGCCTGCATGGGAAATATTTCCGTGGATACTGTACGCGAAGCAGTGAAGAGTATTCTCAGGGAAAGATCATGATGAAGAGCACCCGTATGCAAAATATGCGGCGAGGCCGCGGTAGAGACGTTCAGGATCCCGAGTTCCAAGCTCACCGGCCAGCCGATCCCGGAAGCGCCTGACGACTGCATCTATTATGAGTGCACCCGATGTAGATTCTGTTTTACCGATATCCTCGATAGCCATTGATCACGCCGGCGTATACGACGAATCCTACTGGAACAACCAGGATCCGGACTGGTACGGACGGGTGACCGAGACCCTGCGGCTGGTGCTTCTATCGAACGCACTCCTTGCCAGGGATCCCGCGCAGATCGAAATACTCGATTTTGGCTGCGGCATGGGCACCTTTATCCAGACCGCCCGGGAAAAGCTGAACATGCAGGCCTGGGGGCATGACATCATCGAACCGAAGTTCGGTAAGGAGTTCTTCCTCAAAGAGCTCCCGGAAAAGAAATTTGACATCATCGTCTCCTGCGAGGTCCTGGAGCACCTCCCCTTTCCCTATGAGATCCTGAAGAAGGTTCTGCAGGTCCCTGAAGCCAGGCGGCGTGTTCGCGTTCCAGACAGCTTACTACGATCCCGAAGTATGCAAGCGGGACTGGTGGTATATCGGTCCTGCGAACGGCCATGTCTCGCTCTACAGCGTCGGTGCCTTTGACGTGCTCTTTCATAAATTCGGCGGAGTAAAAAGAATGATGTGGAACAATTACCCAGGCATACAAGCCTGGCAAATTTCACATACTGACGATTGCCAAGGCACCCCTCTCGTAGATTTGAAGACGCAAAAGGGAGAATCTCCGATGCAGGCCCCCGTCTGCAGGACGTATACGGCACCGGAAACTTCAAGGAAAGAGTCGTTCTTCCGCTCGATGCTCAAAACCGTTGCCCCTGAATGGGCGAAACGCATCTATCGACGGGCCAGAAGCTTGATGGTTTCGTAACTTGCAACCAGTATAGAACTGCACACGAGACTACTTATGAACTCACTGTCGACGACATTCCTGATGCTCTATACGAAAAGCCAACTGAAGCTCAAGTACCGGCACACCTATCTGGGGTTTCTCTGGAACTTCCTGGAGCCTGCCAGCTACCTGATCGTGCTGAGCGTCATCTTTTCCGTGGTGAACCGCATGAACGTCAGCAACTACGCCGTCTACCTGTTCGGAGCGCTGGTGGCCTGGCGGTATTTCGAGCGGACGGTAGGGCTGATGATGGAGTCGATCGTGGGCGGGGACTGGCTGCTCAAGAGGATGCCCGTCTCGCCGTTCGTTTTTCCCCTGTCGCGATGGCTCATCGCGAGCGCGGAGTTCCTCTTCGCATTTGTTGTCGTCCTGGTACTTTTTCTCGTTCTCAAGACGGATTGGACCGTCCATCTCGTCGTTCTGCCCCTTGCGATGGTCCCCTGGGCAGTGTTCGGGCTGGGCATCGGCATGATCTGCGCCGTTGTGTTTGTCTTTTTCCGGGATATCCGTCAGGTCGTCCAGATGCTCCTGATGTTCATATTCTTTACGTCGCCGATCCTGTTCAAGGCAGACCTCTTTGCCGAACACTCGTTGCAGGCAGCGCTGCTGAGGCTTCACCCGATCACCTATTTTGCCGCGCTGTTCCAGAAGCCGCTCTATTACGCTGCCTGGCCCAGCGTGGCCGATTGGGGCGTCAGCATAAGTATCAGCGGCCTGTCGCTGTTCGTTGGATGGGCGTTGTTGAACAGACTGAAGGGACGCTTCTACTTTTACCTGTAGGGCTGCATACAAGGGAACCGATGATTTTCAGCATAACAAACGTACGCGTGGCCTTTGCAAGGAACATCCTGGTGCAGAGAAGCCTCAAAAGCGCTCTCGCCGGGTTGTTCACGCATACCACGGCGCCCCTGTTCCTCGCCCTTGATGATGTCAGCCTCGAGATCCGCGACGGCGAACATGTGGGGCTCATCGGCAGGAACGGCGCCGGAAAATCCACGCTCCTGCGGGTGCTCTCCGGGGTCATCGAGCCGCAGGAAGGATCGGTGTCCGTGGCCCGCGACAAGCATATCGTGCCCCTGCTGGAGCTCGGCATCGGGTTCCATCCCGATCTCTCGGGCCGCGAGAACTGCTATCTTGCCGGTCGCTCTTGGGGTACAGCGTTTCCGAGCTCGACCGAAGGATACCGTCCATCATCCGGTTCGCCGAGCTGGAGGAGTTCATCGACGAGCCGGTGAAGAATTATTCATCGGGCATGTATGCCCGGCTGGCCTTTGCCCTGGCAACGGATGTTGAACCCGAGGTGCTGCTCGTGGACGAGGTGTTTGGGGTGGGCGACGAATTCTTCATGCGGAAGTGTATTGTGAGGATGCGGCGGCTCATGAAGGCGGGAACAACGACTGTTTTCGTTTCTCATAATCTTGATTTTCTCGTGGCCCAGTGCGATCGGCTCATCTGGCTCGATCGTGGAAAGATCATTCGGGACGGGAATCCTGCTGAGGTGGCCGCAGCCTACCGGCAGGCGGATGGATTGGCGTCCGCCCCGTAATGCCCGACGGAAGGAACTACCGTGACATGTTCAGCAAAAAAATCATAATAAACGCCACCGCCCTGGGATCCCGGATGAACGGCATCGGCGTTTATCTTCTTGCTCTTCTGAAGCAACTGACCATAATAAAGACCGACATCCGCTTCATCATCTACGTGAACAAGAATGCCAGGGATCACCTCAAGGACCTTCGCTTCCCGCCCTCCACGATAATTAAATGGTCGCCACGTTTCATCGCGCCTGACTATGGATTTGTCGGCCACCTGCTCCGACTCCTTTATGCAAACTATCTGTCACTGCGTCACCCAATGTCGTATTGCTTCAATGGAAGCCAGCTGGAGGCCATGTTTTTTAGAAAGAAGCAGATCATTACTGTGCACGACATCATTCCGCTTCTGGTGCCACGCAGCCACACAAGACAGTATTGGTACTTTAAATACATGCTTCCCAATGCCCTATACCGCGCAGCCGCGATCATAACCCCGTCGTCTCACACCAAAACAAACTTGATGGATACGTACGGTCTCAATGGGTCGAAAATTCATGTCATGTATCATGGCATTGAGCATGCTGTGGACCGGATCAGCGGGAAAAATACTACCGGAAGCGGGCAATACCTGCTGTTCGTTGGTCGGTCAAGTACGCACAAGAATCTTGAGGGGGTTCTCCGCGGATTCGAGCGGCTCCGTGACATTCTGCCGCATAAGCTGGTTGTCGTCGGCGTCAATGGCGACTGGACAGCTCTATCCAATTGGGTACAACCTCATGACGTCCACTTTAAAGGTTACGTGTCGGAAGAGGAAAAGATCAAGCTCTATCGAAACGCAGCAATGCTCGTATTTATCTCTCATCACGAAGGCTTCGGATTGCCGCCCCTGGAGGCCATGGTCAATTCATGTCCCGTGGTCGCGTTAATGGGGACGTCCTGTATCCAGGAGATCTGCGGTGATGCTGCCTATTATGTAGATCCATTTGACATTGAGAGTCTCGCGGAGGGTATATACCGGGTGGCCACTGACGAGGCTCTCCGGGCCCTTCTGATCCAGCGAGGCCTGCAAAGGGCGCGAATGTTCTCCTGGCGGACATCTGCGGAAAGCCATGTCAAACTGTTCGAGCGGTTGCTGGCCGAATAAGACAAACCAGATTCCTCCGGATGGTCGACGCATGACGGTTCATTTGATTCTCTACAAACCCCGCCATAACACCTGGTTTGCCACAATGGCCAAGAAGAGGGCCACACTGAGACACCCCCGACAGGATCGTTCGAGGGAAGGCTCCTGCACGAAGACATTCCATTTTGAATTTTACATTCAGGGATTGTCTTTCTTAGTGTCTTGGTGACTTCGTGGCGAGAATTGTTGTGAACGGTTTTCAGCGTTGGCTCTTCCCGGGATTATTTCTTCTTCGCCTTCTTCGCCAGCTTCTTCTCCGCCGCCTGCCGCACGCGGTGCATTTTCCCCATCTGCACCAGTCCGCTCCAGAGACCATAGAGCAGAACCTGCAGCGCGATCACGACGAGGAAGCCCGCCTGCATGGCGTAGCCCATGGAGTCGGCAAGCCGCTCCGTCACCTCTTCGATCTTCCGGTAAAGGATAAGCATGTTGGTCATGGTCATGACGACGGTGACCGCTGCGCCGGCGAGCACGCCTTCCACGATGGCCCTGCCTTTCGAAGTGTATCCGATCCAGAGTCCCGAGATTAAACAGGTGAGGATCGCGATGAGCGCGAGCAGCCAGGTGCCCTGGTCGCCCGAGAGCCAGGGGTGGTCTCCTCGGAGGAAGGTGCCGACGGTTTCGATGCCGAAGGTGCCATAGGCTTCGTTAAAGGTCAGTCCGCTAGTGCTCAGGAAAAGCGCGACGAGGAACATCTCGACGGTGAACTTGATGATGAAGATGACGCCTACATCACTTACGACCCTGCCGAAGGTGAGCCGCCGCTCGTCTGCATGGGCCCTGCGTTCCTTGAGCTCATCTTTTCCCCGGGGCTCCTGGACATACTTGGTCTTGCCCTTTTTCCGGTGTTCCAGGACCTCATAGACGATGGCGTAAAGGATCGGTACGAGCGGTAAGATCTTGTTGGTGTAGTTCTCGAAATCGTAAAAACGGCTCATGATCACGAGGCCGATGGCGCCTGAGATGGCTATGGTAAAGCTGAGGAAGAGGTTTCCCATAGGTTAGTTACTGAAGAATCAAATTTTACAGGCAAACAGCAAAAGACAGGATGTTCAGGATGAAATGCTTTTATCGGACTTTATCCTGCTTCATGCCTGTCGAAGATTCTATCCTGGTTTTCCCGCTACTTCTTCTTCGCGTAGGCTTCCAGCTGCTTGTAGAAATCCTTGCCCAGGTAGGTCTCGATGGTCTTCTTGAGGCTCTTGTACATGGGCTCGCCCTTGGGGTTCTTCATGCAGGGGATATGGTCCAGGTAGGGCGTGTCCTGGATCGAGAGCACCTGCTTCCCATCCTCGTTAGAGTAGAAGGCGAGGGGGTACTGGACGCAGTCGGCGAACTTGTACTCCTCCCAGACCAGGCCCTTGTCCATGGCATAGGTGTGCACGGCGCAGTATTTGAGCCCTTCCTTGTTCGTATAGAGCAGGGAGCAGATGTTGTTGTGGATCAGGACACAGCGGAATTCCTTGCCCCCGAAGGCCCGCCTGATGGCGCGGGCCTCGTCCTCATGGATCTCGCAGCCGGTGGGGCACTGTTTTTTGCAGTCGGCAAGGATGGTTCCGTTCTTTTTAAGCACGGCCCGGTTCTCCGGGCTGAGATAGGAAAGGATGTCGTCGAAGTTCGCCTCGATCCGCTTGGCCTCGTGCTCGGGAACGATGCAGGCACGGTAGCAGCACTGCGACTTGCAGTCATAGCCGACCACATCGCAGGTATAGGGACGGGTGAAGATCTCCGGGTTGACGAGCACGGAAGCGATCTCGACGAAGCCGTTTTTTCCGGACGACATGGTGGTTCCTCCAATGAACAGAAGTCAGAGGTCAGAAGTCAGGATGCGAAAGGAATCCGGACCCGATTGTTGACTCTCCGGCGCCCCCAGCGGGAGCAGTGTGGGCAATATTAAAACTATCGGGGAAGGAAGTAAAGTTTTTTTTCATGGACATCAATTTTCACTTGCATTCGTCGAAAAAAAGAGTATATTGCGCAACAAAAAAAGAGCTCTTGAACAGCTCGGTAAACGGTCTCGGCGAGACGGAAAACAGCGCGGAAGAAAAAAATGCGCGCGAGACACTTTTATTCTTGACAAAGAGTTCAATATTTGATAAATGACAACTAAGTTTTATTTTTTTGGCGCCGTCTGACGTTGAGGCGGATTGGCATCGGACCTTAGCCCTCCTGCGAGATCGGGAGGCAGTGTCTGCGGAGACCGGGAGGCATCCCGGAGCTTGTGAAGCAGGCGGAGAAGGAGGTAAACAGGTTGCACGCGTTAGGAACCCACCTGTTGCTGGAATTGCGGGATTGCAACCGCACAACACTGACCAATCTGGAGTTTGTACAGGAAACACTCAAAAATGCCGCACTTGAGGCAAAGGCGACCATTGTTGAAGTCGCTTTCCACGAGTTCAGCCCCTTTGGCATCAGCGGGATGGTGGTCATCGCCGAATCCCACCTTGCCATCCACACCTGGCCGGAATACGGCTATGCCGCAGTCGATGTCTTCACCTGCGGGGACCTGATCGATCCCAGGGTCGCCGCCAACTACCTCATTGAGAAGTTCCAGTCCCAGAACCCCTCGATCGTCGAGATCAAGCGGGGTATCCTCGGTACCGAAAAGCTTCCCCACAAGCCGCATCGTTCAGGGAGAACTGGTTTCCGCATGATAGAGCCCAAGAGCAACAAGTGGTTCATTGAGTACACGAGCCCCGACGAGGGGCATCTGCACGGCATCAAGATGATCCACTACGCGAGCCAGACCAGGTACCAGAAAATGGAGATCATGGACAGCGGGAGCTATGGCCGGTGCCTGGTGCTGGACGGCAAGATGCAGTCCACGGTCACCGACGAGTTCATCTACCATGAGGCACTGGTCCATCCGGCCATGCTTACCCACCCGGACCCGAAGCGCGTGTTCATCGTGGGCGGCGGCGAAGGCGCCACGCTCCGTGAAGTGCTCCGCCACAAGAGCGTCGAGTACTGCATGATGGTGGACATCGACCAGGAAGTTGTTGAAAAGTCAAAAGAGCTCCTGCCCGAGTGGCACCAGGGCGCCTTTGACGACCCGCGGACCGACCTCAGGTACATGGATGCGCGCAAATACCTCGAGGAAACGACCGACACCTATGATGTGATCATCATCGATATCTCCGAACCTGTTGAAGAGGGCCCGGCGTACCTCCTGTACACCCGCGAGTTCTACGAGATCGTGAAAGAGCGGCTGAGCCCGGACGGCACCATCTCCCTGCAGGCCGGCACCACGGCCCTGCACCAGCTCTTGAACTTCACGGCAGTGGACAAGACCCTGAACGCGGTATTCCCGGTGGTGGCGCCCTATGCAGTGTCCATCCCGTCCTTCGGCCTCCCCTGGGGCTTTACCCTGGCCTCGAAGAACCTCGATCCCCGTACGTTCTCCCCCAAAGACCTGGACGCCATGATCAAGAAGCGGCTCAAGGGCGAGAACCGGTATTACGACGGCATCACGAACCAGGGCATGTACATGCTGCCCAAGCACATCCGCAAGGCACTGGCGGAAGAGACCAAGATCATAGAGGACAACGCACCCCTCTTTACCTATCATTGACGGCGATGAATCCTCCTCCTTCACGAATCGAGGATGAACAGTTCCGCACCCCCCTGTTCGACGCAATGGTCAACCTTGCGGAGAGCCGCAAGGTCTCCTTCCATACCCCCGGACATAAGAGCGGCAAAGGCATCGCTACCCGGTTCCGCAAGTTCGTTGGGCCGCGCGTCTTTTCGATCGACCTCACCACCCTTGATGAAGTAGACTCCCTGCAGAACCCGACTGGCGTGATCAAAGAGGCCCAGGAGCTTGCGGCAAAATCTGCCGGCGCGGACCGTTCCTATTTCCTGGTGAACGGCACGACCGTGGGAAATCATGCCATGGTGGCGTCAACGACCGGCCCGGGCGACAAGGTCCTGATAGCCCGGAACTGCCATCGGTCGGTCCTGACCGGCCTGATCATGAGCGGGGCGCAGCCGATCTTCTTCCAACCCGCCTTTGACCGCGACCTCAAGCTTACGCTGAACGTGACCTTCGACACGGTCAAGGCTGCCATTGACGCAAACCCCGGAGCCCGTGTGCTCCTGATAACCAGCCCGAACTATTACGGCCTCTGTACGGACATTGAAAAGATCATTACCTACGCTCACGACAAGGGCCTTATGGTGTTCGTGGACGAGGCGCACGGCCCGCATCTCAAGTTCAACCCCAAACTCCCCAAATGCGCCCTTGAAGCCGGCGCCGACATGTGCGTCCAGTCAACGCACAAGATCGTTGGCGGCATGACCCAGGCATCCATGCTCCACGCGAATGCCGGCAGGGTCAACCTCGATGACGTGACGAACACCTTAAAGCTCCTCCAGACCACGAGCCCGTCCTATATCCTGATGGCCTCTCTCGACCTGGCGCGCATGCAGATGGCCACGGAAGGCAAAAAGCTGCTCACCCGGACCATCAAGCTCGCCGAGGAGGCCCGCGCCAAGATCAATATGATCCCCGGCATCACCTGCTTCACCCAGGACCGGGCACAAGCAGGCAGGCATGGCCGATATGGATGTGACCAAGCTGACCATTACCGTGTCGGACATGGGCCTCTCGGGCTACCATGTGTCCCAGCTGCTGAATACCCGGTTCGGCATCCAGGTCGAGATGGCAGACCCCTTCCACGTGCTCGTCATCGTCTCGATCGGCGACCGCCAGGATGACCTGGACCGTCTTGTGGAAGCGCTCAAGGTGATCTCGGCCGAGACCGGGCTCCAGGGCGCGCTTCTGCCGCTCGACAAGGTCCATCCGCCGTCACTCACCAACAAGGTCATCATGACCCCGCGCGATGCCTTCTATTCGGACAGCGAGCTGGTGGACGTGAACCATTCCGTGGGCAGGGTCTCGACCGAGATCGTTACCGTCTATCCCCCCGGCATCCCGCTCCTGGTCCCGGGAGAAGAGATCTCCCAGGACGCCCTGAACTACCTCCAGAACATGGCCGGCCTCGGCGCCATCATCGACGGCCTGAACGAGAACAACTCGTCTCGTGCGCGTGGCGAAGTCCTGATCTCCGCTTGAACCCTCCCTCGTGTCTTTTTCAACGCCTGCGCCCCAAGAACCGCCACGAGGGAGGGGGTCAACTCTCTACCGCCTGTTTAATAACTCAACAACACACGTTAAATCCCTTGCGATATACTATTCAGAGCCATCCCAAATCGGCTATACTTTAAGCAACACCACATGCATTATCCCAGCACAAGGAACCGACAGGTGAAGACGCGCGTGGATAATAAAATAGAAATCGCCTTGCCGGGTACATGCGTTTTCCAGGTTCACAGCCTGACGAAAATATACGAAATGGGCGAGGTCCGCGTCGAGGCGCTGCGGGGCGTGGACTTCGAGCTCTTCTCCGGCGAACTCATCGTGCTCCTGGGTCCGTCGGGAAGCGGGAAATCCACGCTCCTGAACATCCTGGGCGGCCTCGACACGGCGAGCGGAGGCCAGGTGCTTTACTGCGGCAAGGACCTGACGCGGGCCACAGAGCAGGAGCTGACCGAATACCGCCGCTTTCATGTCGGCTTCGTGTTCCAGTTCTACAACCTGATCCCGAGCCTCACCGCGCGAGAGAACGTCGCGGTGGTGACGGAGATTGCACGCAACCCGATGAAGCCCGAGGAGGCCCTTGCCATCGTCGGCCTTGCCGAACGGCTCGACCACTTTCCCGGCCCAGCTCTCCGGCGGCGAGCAGCAGCGAATCGCCATCGCCCGGGCGATCTCGAAGAACCCCGAGGTCCTGCTCTGCGACGAACCCACCGGCGCACTCGATTCCAAGACCGGCGTGGTGGTGCTTGAGGCCCTGGAGCGGGTGAACCGCGAGCTGGGCACGGCCACGGTCATCATCACCCATAACGTGGACATCGCGAGCATGGCCGACCGCGTGGTGCACCTCTCGAACGGTCTTATCTCGGAAGTCGCGAGGAACGCGACGAGAAAACCGCCGAGGGAACTGAAGTGGTGATGTGAAATAGGAGACAGAAGGATCCAGGAGTCAGAAAGCCAGTCAATGAATGAGTACGTCACTCGACTTCATCCGTGTCATCTGCTTCCTGGCTATTCCTGTATTCCGTGACTCCTGACTCCTGCGATGTGCCTATGACAGCTCTGGACAAAAAACTCTGGCGCGACCTGTGGCAGATGAAGGGCCAGGCCATGGCGATCGTTCTGGTTATCGTGAGCGGTATTGCCACCTTTGTCATGTTCATCAGCGTCATGCATTCGCTCAACATGACGCGCGACGCCTTTTACCGGGATTTCGCCTTTGCCGATGTCTTCGGTTCCCTGAAGCGCGCGCCGGAAAGCCTGAAGGAGCGCATTCGCGGGATCCCGGGAGTGAACCTCGTCGAGACCCGCGTGGCAGCCGACGTGAAGCTCGACATCCCGGGCTACAACGAGCCGGTCACGGCCAGGCTCATGTCCGTCCCGGACATCGGCAGGCCGCTCCTGAACAGGATCTATCTTCGGACCGGCAGGATGGTCGATCCCACGAAGGACAACGAGGTGATCGTGAGCGAGGCCTTTGCCCAGGCCCACCAATTCAGGCCCGGCGCTTCCTTCGGCGCGGTGATCAACGGCAGGTGGAGGACCTTGTCCGTCACCGGCATCGCGCTCTCGCCGGAGTTCGTTTTACAGGTAAGGCCCGGAGGCATCAGCCCCGACTTCAAACGCTACGGTATCCTCTGGATGAGCCGCAAGGCCCTGGGCACGGCCTACGATATGGACGGGGCGTTCAACGACGTGGTGCTCTCGCTCTCGCCGGGCGCGAAGGAAGATGAGGTGATCACGCGGCTCGACGCCATTCTCGACCGCTACGGCGGCTTCGGGGCCGTCGGAAGAAAAGACCAGGTCTCGAACCGGTTCCTCACTGAAGAATTCCGTCAGCTCCAGCGTTTTGCCGAGATATTCCCGATGATCTTCATCGGCGTCGCGGCCTTTCTCTTGAACGTGGTCATCAGTCGCACGGTGAGCACCCAGCGGGAGCAGATTGCCGCTCTGAAGGCGATCGGATACAGCAACCTCGACGTGGGCATCCACTACGCCAAGCTCGTTCTCGTTATCGTGCTTGTGGGCGTTGTCGCCGGCACAGCAGCCGGCGTCTGGATGGGCAGGGGCCTGGGACGGATCTACCTGGAGTTCTACCGGTTTCCCGAATTTGCGTTCGAACTGAAACCGATCGTCGTGGCCGCTGCGGTGTTGATTACGGCGGGTTCTGCGCTTATGGGTACGCTCCGGTCGGTCCGGCAGGCGGCGCTTCTTCCTCCAGCCCAGGCAATGAGGCCCGAGCCTCCCTCCAGTTATAAGACATCGTTCCTCGAAAAGATCGGCCTCGGGCCCATTCTTTCCCAGCCTTCGCGGATCATTCTTCGGAACCTCGGGCGGAAGCCCGTCAAAGCACTGTTTTCCGTCATCGGCATTGCCTTTGCCTGCGCGATCATGATCACGAGCGGGTTCTTCAGCGATTCGGTGGATTTCATGGTCGATGTGCAGTTCCGCCAGGCACAGCAGGAGGACATGACCGTCACCTACACCGAGGCCGCGTCGCGCAGAACGGTATACGAGCTGAAGGGGCTCGCGGGCGTGGGGCACGTCGAACCGTTTCGCGCCGTACCGGCCCGGTTCCGTTTCGGCCATCGCACCTACCGGACCGTGATCCAGGGATTCGAGCCAGGGACGAAGCTCCATCACCTGCTCGACATGCAGCTCAAACCCATTACCCTGCCGCCCGACGGCATCGTGATTACCGACTATCTGGGGAACATGCTCGGCATCAAGGCCGGAGACATGCTGACCGTCGAAGTGCTCGAGGGAAACCGTCCAATCCGCCAGGTGCCGGTGGTCGCCCTCGTGCGGCAGTATATCGGGGTCATGGGGTACATGGACCGCGCGGCCCTCAACCGTCTGATGCGGGAAGGGGACCTGGCGTCGGGCGCTTACCTGACCGTGGACAGCGCCGAGCAAGCGCGCCTTTACCGGACCCTGGTAGAGATGCCGCGCGTGGCCGGCGCGGTGGTCCGGTTGGACGAAATCAGAAATTTCTACCAGACGCAGGCGGAATCCATGCTTTTTTTCACCTTCATCGCCACGCTTATGGGCGGGACCATCGCCTTCGGCGTGGTGTATAACAGCGCGAGGATATCCCTGTCCGAGAGGAGCCGCGAGCTTGCAAGCCTCCGGGTGCTGG
Source organism: Nitrospirota bacterium (assembly GCA_963732675.1). Classification (GTDB taxonomy): domain Bacteria; phylum Nitrospirota; class UBA9217; order UBA9217; family UBA9217; genus JALNZF01. The sequence goes on along the minus strand of CAVTAJ010000023.1, from coordinate 29,293 downwards.
GCTATACGCGAGGCGAGATCTCCTACATTCTGCTCGGTGAACTCGGTATCCTGACGCTGGCTGCGCTGCCGTTCGGGTTCGCCTTCGGCAGGATGCTCTGCAGTTATATAACCCATGCGGTAGAGTCGGACCTCTTCCGCGTTCCTGTGGTGCTCCATTCCTCGACCTATGCCCTGGGTGCGGCGGTCGTACTCGTATCGGCGTCGGTGTCCAGCCTGATCGTCCGGCACCGCTTGGACCACCTCGATCTGGTCGCGGTGCTCAAAACGAGGGAATGAATTTATTACGGATTGCGGATTGTCGAGGAGAGGTGATCATGAAAGCTGAGATTCGAAGAAGGGTTCTGGTCATAAGCGTTCTCGCGGTCGTCGCGCTCGGGCTGGGCTATGGATTTCTGCCCAAGCCGATATCCGTCGATGTCGTGCCTGCAGTGCGCGGGACGCTCCGGGTCACGGTGGAGGAGGAGGGACGGACGCGCGTGAAGGACCGTTTCGTCGTATCCGCGCCCGTGGCCGGTTACCTCAGGCGCATCGAGCTCGAAGTGGGCGACACAGTCCGGAAGGGACAGGTCGTAGCCATGCTCGAACCGCTCCGCTCCGCGGTCCTCGACCCCCGGAGCCGGGCCGAGGCAGAGTCAGCGGTCGCGTCCGCGCGTGCCAGCCTCGATGCCGCGAAGGAAAAGGCCCGGGCAGCCGCGGCTGACGCGGATTACAGCCGCGAGCGGAACCTTCGCATGAAGAAGCTCGCCGCGAACGGCTATATCTCAAAGGACGATCTCGAGCAGGCCGAGTCCGAGAACAAGAAGGCCGACGCGATCCTGCTGTCCGCGGAAGCGGCGGTGATCGCGGCAAAGGCGGATGTCGAACGGGCCGAGAGCGCGCTTCGCTATTCGGCTGCCGAGCATACGCCGGGCAGTGAGAAGACCGTCGTTGTGGCTGCACCGGTGAGCGGAAAGGTTCTGAAGCTTCTTCGCGAGAGCGAGGGCGTGGTGAATTCCGGCGATCCGATCCTGGACATCGGCAATCCCCGCAGCCTGGAGGTGAAGGCCGAGGTGCTCTCCGCGGACGCCGTGAAGATCAGAAAAGGAATGCCCGTGGTCTTCGAGCGATGGGGAGGCGACCAGCCACTGTCGGGACAGGTGCGCACCGTGGAGCCCGCGGGGTTCACCAAGGTCTCGAGCCTCGGCGTGGAAGAGCAGCGTGTGCTCGTGATCGTGGGCTTCACGTCCCCCTTTGAAATATGGGAGGGGCTGGGCGACGGCTACCGACTTGACGCGAGCTTCATCATCTGGGAAGGAAAGGATGCGCTCCAGGTCCCGGCAAGCGCCCTCTTCAGGAAGGGCGAGGGCTGGGCGCTCTTTATCGTCGAGAACAAACGGGCTCGGGTGAGGACCGTGGAGATCGGGCACCGGAACGGGCTCAGCGCGGAGATCGTCACAGGTCTTGCAGAGGGCGAGCAGGTCATTGTTCATCCCGACGACCGGATCGACGAAGGAAGCCGCGTGCGGATCAGGTGACCGCGCTCAGTGACTGCACAACCCGCCCGGGATTTGACGCTCTCCGGCGAGAGGCAGGGCCAGATTCAGTTGCTCGTGCTAGTAGTTAACAACCAGCGCCACGGTCAACATGGAATCTTTCTTTTTCAGCGTTGCAGGGACCGGTTCGTTTGTATAGTTTACAAGGTAAGCGGCCTTCAGGGAAAAATGCCGCTTAACGCGGATATGACCGCTGTCTCGGAATTCACAAAGTATCTTTTCGAATCATTAAAGTCGTTGAGATATTCCAGGGACTGGGAGAACTTGTTCTTTTCGGTAAACGCAAAGGTGTATTTCGCAAAAGCCCGTCCGCCGGGATAGTCTTTCTTTGTTGCATCGGTATACTTGTCGGCCACATACATGACGCCGAGTTCACCGATCAGGAAATGCGCAGGCCCATCAAGGAACTTATAGCCTTCGCCGACCCCTCCATAGATGTGCTCATCAACGCCCGCAAATCTGTTTTGCTGCCAGCCGGCATTGACAAAGGAATACAATCGCAGCGTGTTCTGATAATCCAGCTTGAGGTCCGTAAAATAGCTTTCCGCGGTTTTTACATTGGATGTTTTCGCGCTCACCGCACCGGCCTTCCAGCTGCCCAGCAACTGCTCGTTGAATTGATACTTCAACAGATTTTTTGCTGACAGGGTGGTGACCTTCGTATTGCCGTCGGTTTGTACATACGAAACCTCGCCTTCGTCACTTAATGCCTTCACTGCTTTCTCCTCTGCAAAAGAGGTCGCTGCAGCCACTGCCAGTCCGATGCACATGACCATGATGAAAAACACCAACTTCCTCATAACTACTCCTTTCTTGTTCATTGCCATTTTCTCTCTCCGAAAAAAAGCACATGCTTTTCTCTGAATACGCCAAAAGCATTTCTTCGGACAACAGCCAAGGGGTATGCCCGTGGCGATTCCCCCCGAAGTAGCGGTTTACATCCTTATCCTTTCTTTAAAAAATGCTCCTTCAGCATGTTCAGCCCCTCTGTAACTTTACCGCTTTCCGGGAGCTTTCCGTTCGGCGTCAGTTTGTCGATGATCTGGGGGAGCATGCCGGCCAATTGCTGAGAAACCTTTTCCTGTGAGATGCCCGCTTTCTGGGCGAGTTGTTGAATAAAACCACTTCCCAGCACCTTCTGAATTTGTTCGTTAGTGACCACCTTGTTTTCTCCCGTGCTGATCCAGGAGGCTATTGTATCGCCGAGACCTTTTTCCTTGAATCTTTGTACCAGCCCTTCGAGTCCGCCGGTTGACGAATTGGTCAACAGATCCTTGACGCCGTCTAATAAATTGCTTTGACCGCTTCCGCCTGACAAGGCGCTTTTCAGATCGCTTGTGATTTGATCAAGTAAACCCATGGCCCCTCCTCAAAAAAAGCGCCCGTGAGACCCTGATGTGAGACCTCACGGGGAAAAGGGTTGTTCGTTCCGGCGTAAACAGCCGGTACATCCGATGTTCACTGCTGCATGTTCATAACGGACTTACTTGCCCTTTTTCTTGCCTTCCTTTTTGCCTGCATCCTTGACCTCGATCGTGGCGGCATTCATACGGTACTCGATCGTGACTTTTGAGCCGACCTTAAGATCACCCGTCACTTTGGCATCTGCTCCGCGGGCGATTTCCCAGCGGTCCTTCCCTTTCTGGACAATGATCATATCGTCCTTTAGCTCAAGGACAGGTCCTGTCACTTGATACGTCTTCGGCGCACCCGCAAATGCGAACGATGCGACCAGCAGAAAAATACCTATTGCCATCACTACCAGACTGCGTTTTATCATGCTATCCTCCTTTTCTTTTTAACCGCACAGGGCAACGCTGCTCCCCGCAAGACGACGCGGGTCAGCCTTCTAGCGAACGGTAATATTGTCCTTGATCTTGTTGAAGATCCCCTGCTTGATCCCCTTTACCTTCATGATGTCTTCGATCGCGCTGTATGGCCTGCCATCGATGATGGCCTGGGACTTTGCGGGTCCGGATGCCCGGCAGCGCCTCTAGCTCCTCCTTGCTCGCGGTATTTATATTCACCCGCTGGCCCGGCGCGAGCTTCATTGATTTTGATGATGCAGCGGGTTTTTCCTCTTGTGCCGAACTTTTTGGAGACGGGGCGGCAACTGCGCCCGTCTTGCCTTCGGATGGTGCGGGTGCTGCTGCAGGTGCCGAACCGACTATGACCTGTGATTTCAATGCCTCAATCTTCTTGGCGGACAGGCCCGCCTTTGAGAGCTCATCCACCGATCGGTACGGGCGTCCGGCGATTATCTTCTTGGCGGTCGCCGCCCCGACACCGGGCAGCGCTTCCAGTTCCTTTTGTGATGCATTGTTCAGGTCGACAACCTCTTGCTTTTCGCTCTTCGAGCTTTTCGCGCCCTTCGTTTCCTTCGCACTCTTTGTTTCCTTCGTCTTGCCCTCGGACGACGATTGCGGGCAGCCGCAGGTGCCGAACCGATCATGACCTGAGATTTCAGGGCCTCTATCTTCTTGGCGGACAGACCCGCCGGGAGAGTTCGTCTACTGATCGGTACGGCCGTCCAGCGATGATCTTCTTGGCAGCAGCCGCCCCTATTCCGGGTAATGCCTCCAGTTCCTTCTGCGATGCATTGTTCAGGTCAACAGCCTCTTTTTTTTCGCTCTTCGCGCTTTTCGTGTCCTTTTTTTCCTTTGCGTGAACTCCCGACGGGCTCAGAACCAGCGTCATGGCGATAGCTATCGCAAAGAAAAGAGTGGTTTGGATCATATTTCTTTTTTTTGGGTTCACAAGTTTTTCTCCTTGTCCGGCAATAATATCTCACGGCACTGAATAGCCCAGGGGGCTGATGCCCCCTGGCTCATTATCGCTCTATCGCACTGTCATTGCCTCGATGACCGCAGTGATCCGGCGATTCTTCTGTCTTCCTTCCGGTGTGGCATTGTCAGCCACCGGTTGTGAAGAACCAAAGCCCTTGGTGATCAGACGCGCGGGAGCAATGCCGAATTTTTCTATCAAATACGTTCTGACGCTTTCCGAGCGCCTCGTCGAGAGACGGACGTTGGATGCTTCTTTGCCCACATTGTCCGTATGGCCCTCGATCACTGCAGTTGTCTCTGGATAGGTGGTCATGAAGTCAGCCACCTTTTTGATCTGCTCTTCATACTTTGATTTTATATCTGCCTTGCCGGAATCGAATTCGATTTGGAGCGCAATGCTGACCTTTTCAGCCAACTTCTCAGTACAGCCGTCCTTGTCAACCTTCGCTCCTTTCGGAGTAATAGGACACTTGTCTAGATAATCCGGCACACCATCGCCGTCGCTGTCAAGCGGACAGCCAGCGGCGTCCACACTCACGCCTTTCGGTGTATCCGGACACTTATCCATGGAATCCACCACACCGTCACCGTCGCTGTCGCTGACAAGCGGACAGCCAGTCGGCGCCTACCTTCTCCCCTTTCGGTGTATTTGGACACTTGTCAAGGTAATCCGGAACACCGTCGCCGTCGCTGTCAAGCGGACAACCGGCGGCGTCCACACTCGCGCCTTTCGGCGTATTTGGACACTTATCCATGGAATCCGGAACTCCATCGTTGTCCGAATCCATGGCCGCAACCGGTGCGGGCTTCATACCGCCAAAAAGGAAGGTAAGCCCTATTGTAGATTCCCAGTCCTGGCGTCCTCCATCGAACACGAGCAGATGACGGATATCGGCCCTGAGGGCCCAGTTGTCGGACAGAAAATATTTCACTCCAGCGCCGTAATTGAACAGGAAGTCATTATCATTATTTTGGTTTACTCGGATATTCGGCATTTGTCCCGCCCACTCCTGCGGCAACATAGGGGACAAGCTTTTCCTGCGGCATAAAATGAAACAATGCATCCAATCGATAACCATAAACCCTTACTGCATCTCCATTGCTGTGTTCGAGCTTCGTTTTCACGTAATCTAACGCACCCTCCAAACCCCATCGCTCGGTGAGATCATAGCCGAGCCTGAGACCGTATACGGGCTTGTCCGTCAGGTCCATGGCATGATCGAATGAATACCATCCTACAAACGGCGACACCGACCATTTCCCCGGTGTTATTGCAGCAAAGCTGGGCAATGCCAGCATTCCAGATACGATAATGGTGAATAATAGTATAATCAGTCTTTTCATGTTCTCGTTCCCCCTTTCGTTGCGATCGTGTTACCGGCTTGCCATATTGTTGCTCTTCGTCTTTTCACGCTGCCTTTAATTCTGATGTGCATGCCGGACAACGGGTTGCCTTGAGCGGCACCGTGGACAGGCAATAGGGGCATGCCTTGGTGGCTGGAGCTGCAACCTCCACTGGTTTCTTCAGACGATTGACCTGCTTGATCAGGATGAATATTGCCGCCGCCACAATGATGAAATCGATCACCGTGTTGATGAACAACCCGTAGTTTATCGTGGCCGCCCCTGCTGCCTTGGCTGCGGCCAGTGATGGATAGGGGGTGCCCGAGAGGTTGATGAACAACCCGCTGAAGTCCACATTGCCCATGAGTTTCCCGAGCGGCGGCATCAGGACATCACCCACCAGCGAAGTGATGATCTTGCCAAAGGCCCCGCCGATGATAATACCGACTGCGAGGTCAACTACATTTCCCCGCATGATGAATTCCTTGAACTCTTTAAACATTCAATGCCTCCTTTCTCAATTTAAGAAGTTCGAATTGCACAACATGATACTTTCTCACTTTGAGGCAACTACTTCAGGTACATAGTATTACCATAGTATTATTTTAATCGAGGCGCGCTTATACTCGAAGCTTGACGTCGAGCTTCTTTGAAAACTATAGCTTACCAAGGTGTGAAGTCAAGAAGCGGGGGGCTTCTGAATGCGAGGATGCCTCTGCTTGTTTCTAACCAGTGACAGTCAACGCCAATGTACTTTCAGCGATCCTTCGATTATCATTAGCTGGAAATGTTTAAAAAATGACAGGACATCTTGAGAAAACTTAGTTTCACATGTCTGTACTTCATACGCGCAAAAAGCGTGCAGAGGCCTTAGAGAAGCAGGTTTGCTACCAGGGGAAAATACTCGATAGCGGATTTTATGATACGATGAGAAACAGAATTATAAGCGCGTAGCAGGAATGCGGTTGCTAAAACCATAAAGACGCTATGTCATAATGCTATCATTGCAGAAACGGCAATCGAGTAAATAAACGCGGGCAGGATGCCAGACGATGCATGACGCTTCAGTGTATCTCTTCCTTGCTACTTCACCTCCGGGTAATGTCCGAATTTTTTCTCCACCATCGCGAGCTGATCAGCAAGCCAGATCGTTTGCCTCGCGTTCTCCACAGTGATATCGTCGCGTTTCTCGCCTATCGGCAGATCCGCTCCTTTCAGGAGTTCACTGGTGCTCATGAGCTTCACTCCCCGGGTATAAATCTCGTCGATGTATGCGGCGATCTCCGTGTCGAAAATAAGAGCAGCGTCCAGCGTACGTGACCGGAAGTCCAGGAGCTCCTCTTTCCGGATCTCGCCTGTCTTGCTGAGCGTGGTCAGAATCCGCACGAGATCACCATAGATATCCCGGCGTCTCGAATGCAGGGACTTCCTGGTGTTCCTGGTGCCACGGGATGACCGGTAGACCAGGTAGGCGACGCCTGACGCGATCAACAGCAGCAGGATGGTCTGGAGTATGTTCAGGAACAGGAGCATATTCACCTTGTCTTTCTGCCAACAGAATAAGTGTAGCATAATTCAGAAGGGATGAAAAGCCGGAGCTGCCCACCTCCCTTGTTCGACAGCCTCACCTTTTAAATTGAAAATTGTCCTCTGGCATGGCATAATCGCGAAAACGTACGTCAGGCATCTGGTCATTAAGGAGTTCTCCATGCGTATACAAGGTCTGCTCGGCATCATCGTCTTCCTCGGCATCGCCTGGATCATCAGCGAGAAGAGGAAAAGCGTCAACCCTGCGATCATACTCACCGGCGTGCTGGTCCAGTTCGCCATCGCCGGCATCCTTCTCTATATTCCATTCTTCAAAAAGTCCTTTCTGCTCCTGAATAACGTTGTGCTTACCCTAGAAGCCGCGACAAAAACGGGCACCTCCTTTGTCTTCGGTTACATCGGCGGCGGCGCGCCGCCCTTTCTGCTCCAGGACCCGGGAGCGAACTTCATCCTCGCCTTCCAGGCTTTGCCGTTAGTGCTCGTGATCGGCGCGCTGTCGGCCCTGCTTTTTTACTGGAGGATCATGCCGTCCATTGTGAAGGCGTTCTCCCTGCTTCTCCAGAAGACGCTGAACATCGGCGGTGCGCTCGGTCTCGGCGCCTCAACAACGATCTTCCTCGGCATGGTGGAAGCGCCCCTGGTCATCAAGCCCTATCTCCGGACCATGACGCGGAGCGAGATCTTCTCGCTCATGACCGTGGGCATGGCGTGCATTGCGGGCACGGTCATGGTCCTCTACGCAACGATATTGAAAGGCGTGATCCCTGACCCGCTCGGCCATATCCTTGTCGCGTCTTTCATCCACGTGGCTGCTGCGATCACGATCGCCCGGATCATGGTCCCCGAGACCGGGGAAGAGACATCAGGGGCCTTCGTGCCCCAGCGGACGGCTACCAGCTCCATGGATGCTGTGGTAAAGGGGACGCTGGATGGGCTCCATCTCCTGTTGAATATCATTGCTGTACTCGTGGTCATGGTTGCGCTGGTATATCTCGCGAACCAGCTCATCAGCCTGCTCCCTGATGTCAACGGCCGGCCGCTCACCCTGCAGAGGGTCCTCGGTTTCGTCATGGCCCCTGTTGTCTGGCTCTTCGGCATCCCCTGGGCCGAGGCGCAGACCGCCGGATATCTCATGGGCACCAAGACCATCCTGAACGAGCTGCTCGCCTTTATTGAACTGTCCAAACTCCCCGCGGACGCCCTTGACCCGCGCAGCCGGCTGATCATGACCTATGCGCTCAGCAGCTTCGCCAATTTCGGCAGCCTGGGCATCCTCCTCAGCGGCCTCGGGAGCCTGGCGCCTGAACGGCGCGATGAGATCGTTGGGCTCGGTATGAAGGCGCTCGTCGCAGGTACCCTTGCGACCTGCATGACCGGCGCCGTCATCGGGATCTTCACGTAGGTAGTCGCCGCGGAATGTTAGTTGCACACGTAGCGTTGCGGGATTTGAAGTCATGATGGGCATCGGAAAACCGGGGTGATGGTGTTTTCCAGGTCGGGTATCGAACGAGGTCGGCTTGAATCATCCTCTCATGTGTGACGCCATAAAGCGGGTGTTTCACGATGATTATGAGACGGCCGTCTACTTTCCAAGAGCGGCCAGAAATTCACGGTCATGCATCATGGTCTTGATGACCTCGGCCAGCGCCTGACCGGACCATTGGGCCGCTGCTGCGGTGACGGACCAGACGCTGTTTATGTCGCCACCAGCGACCCCCTCGTATATTTTCGACCATCCCTTTGACGACACAACCAGGACCTTTACCCGGAACTGGTAGAGGTTAGTGGTCTGGAGCATGGTGATTTCCGGCAGTGCGATGCTGAGCTTTACCGGGGCGTTGCTGCGCACCATCGCCCCGCGACGTGCAAGCTCGGCGGCAAGGGACTCGACGAGCTTTTTCGACCAGAGTTGACGGTTTGCCTGAAAGCCCGAGGTCTCTCCCTGATCGGTCAGGATCTCTTCGGTCGATCCGTTCTTCTCCGCATTTATGATGATGACCGATATGTTCTTGAGCGAGAGGTCATCATATCCCGCACTACGAGGGACATTATTCGGCAGAGCGGTGTAACTGCATCCGGCAAGCAGCGCAGTGGATGAAGATCAATGCTGCAACGGCACTGCCTATTATTCTATAGTGTTTATTATTCATATGCAGCCTCCTGTGAATTGATGAATACGTGATGCTCATTTCAGACTAAAGTCGGCGCGGCTGTCTTTGGCCCCTTCCTTTTTCTCCACCTCGAGGGTTTTGGTTTCAACAACGAAGATCCGCTCCGGTTCGATCTGCATTGACTGCAATAAATAATCCCTGACCAACCGCGCCCGCTCTCCGGCGAGTGCCTTAAGGTCGTCATCCGTAACCGTCAGATTGGTGAGTATGAGCTTCTCCATCTCGGGCACGGTCAGATCCTTGGCCATGCCGATGATGTTCCGCGGTTTCGGGAACTTTTCTTCTTTATAGGCCTGCTTCAGGTACTCAGGATATTCCTCCTGCGTAACGGTCACCGCATCAAGGGAGGGGGTCTCTCCGCTGGTTTTAACCATTGCCCTGATCTTCCGGGATTTTATTTTTCGAAGCATGCCGTTTTGTTTCAGCCCCTCCCGGTCTTTTTCAGGATCTGCATGCCCGACGATATCCATCTTGAGCGCAGGCCGGTCCTGCAGGGCCTTCCCGATGATTTCGAGCTTCTTTTTCGTTGCATCCGTAAGTACAGCGGAGCCATCATCGAATTCAGCATAGCCGAGTTCCTCACCGCCGCCGAAGACAGCGCCCAGAAGGGCAAAGGGGGAAGTCGCCGCCTTTACGAGAAGGTTCACGATGACCTTGAGCACCACGCCGCCCACGCTGAACTTCGGATCGTTCAGTTCGCCGCTGACGGGAATATCGAGAGCGATCTCGCCATTCCGGTCCTTCAGGAGCGATACGGCGAGCCTCACGGGAAGCTTCGTCGCTTCGGGGCTTTCAACAGGATCGCCGAACGTGAACTGGTCGAGGAAAACGCTGTTCTTGGCGTCAAGCTTGTTCTTCACGATCAGATATTCAAGCTGAAATGAAAGCTTTCCCTTCTGGACCGTGTAGCCTGCATAGTGGCCTGTATAGGGGCTGACCGTGGTAAGGTCCATGTCCTTGAAGTTCGCCTTGAGGTCCACGTACAGATCGTCCCTGAGCGGGTTGATCTTTCCGGTGATCTCGAGGGGTGCGTAGCTGTCATACCTGCCTCTGAGTTCGACCTCTCCTGCCGTGTTTTCATCGGACGAGAGCCCTGAAACGCGTCCATTGATATCGAGCAGATTGGAGCTGAAGCGCGGCTTTATGCTTTCGTCGGTGAAGTTGATCGTGCCGCCCTGGAGCGTGATTTTGTCGATCCGGATAGTGCGCTGCTTTGAAGGTTCCGGTTGATCGTCCTTGGCAGCACCTGCCGTTTGCGGACCCGGTACGGGCGGAACAGCAGCTTCTTCCGCCGGGGCCGGCGTTTTAAAGACCTCCTGCAGGTTGATCGTCCTGTCTGCGTTGATGATGATGCGGGAGGAGAACTTTGAAAGCGCAATTTCCGGGATATGCACGAACAGCGGTGCGAACCTGACATCCATCCCGCCCAGGTACAGCGTGTCCCACGTCGAGCAGATCCTCTGCAGTCGTCTTGTCGAGAAGCGACACGTTGTTGATCCGGAGCTTCCCTTTGAAAGCAGCGCTGAGCCCCGTCGTTTCGTCCTGGCGTGCCTTGAGCCTGCCGCTCATGGTCATCGACCCGGTCGCAAGAAGAACCTGTGTCCGTTCAGTCAGGAACGGCTGCATTGGCTTGAGCGGGAGCCTCTTGAGACTCACGGCAAGGTCGACTGCCGGGGGATCGACGACCAGGTCACCGTCAAACGCGGCATTCCCTTTACGTTCCACCCGCATCGAGAGCACGATCGTTCCCTTTGCTTCCTTTGCCGTTGAGATGTCCCGGGCTTTGCAGTTGATTTCGTCCAGGGTAATGCCAAAGGGTTCGGCAAGGCTTTGGTCGGCCATCTTCACGGAATAACCATCGATGACAAGGGACTTGAGCAACACGGTCCAGGGAACGGCCGGAGACGGCGGCTTCACGCTTTTCGGGAGAGCTTGCGCCGGCGATGCGGTCATCATCGAAGCGATGTTCAGCTGTCCTTCTCCAGAGCGAATAAGTGCGACGGACCCCTTTTCGGTAGCGATAGAGCCGATTTCCATCTTCTCCGCGCCGAGATCGAACGAGATGTCCTTTATGGTCAGAAGCGGTATCTTAAGAAAATCGCCGTCAACGTTCTTGATCACTGCGGTTAGGTCCTTCACCCGTGTTTCGCCGGCAAGGACCAGCATGGGGGAACGGTTCGTATACTGGCGGTAGGCAAGTTTCATTGCCACGTCGAGCCTGCCTGACGTTACCTTCACGTTTACCTTTGCGGGCGCATAGGCAAGATAGTAGGGGATGTCGATGTCCTTCAGCGCAATGTCGAAGGATGTCTCAAAGGAGTCGGAAAAAACCTTTGTCGCGCCCTGGACGGTCATTGCCGAACCATTGATCGAGGCGCTGAACGAGGGCTGCACAAAGGATTCCACATAGGTGGGGAGGTTGGAGATGAAGGGTATCGCAATATTGATCTGGGTGATCTCGTGTTTCGTCTTGACCGGCCGGTCTTCGAACTCGATGCCGCCATCTATGATCTGGATATTGCTTACGGAAAAGGAAACCGTTTTCCCGGGCTGTTCGGGGACACTGGCCTCGCGCTTCGCTTGCATTCGTTCTACGATATCGGAAAAGTTATAGACATTGGCTTCTTTGCGGACAAGATGGACGCGGGGTTGTTCGAGCTTGACCTCTCGTATCACGGGCAAGCCTTTGACGATGGAGATCATCTTGAGGTCAACATACAACCTGCCGAAAGAGATGAACGTGGTGCTGCCATCGTCCTCTTTGATCTCGAACCCCTTGATGACGGCCGAAAGGGCGTAAGGATTCAGGCTGACCGAATCGATGGTTACCCTGCGGCCAAGCTGCTCGCTCAGCGTCTCCATGGCTGTCTTCTTCAGGTAGGGCGGCAGGACGAAAAAACCGGCAATGGTGTACAGGACGAAAACGAAGGAGATATGATGATGCCGGTGATCCTGGCCTTTCGCGACAGGGTGAAGCGCATAGAGCACCTCCGGAACGGGTATGCAGTAATTGTATCTGCAAACATGCAGAAAATCAACTGCCGGGGGAATTGACTGTCAATGGGAACCCAGGGGAAAAGAACCTGTCCCGGCATGCCGTGTAGTAAGTCTGAAATTAATCTCGCAGCACAGTCACATCAGATCAATAACAATCCTTTTTCCCTCAGGGTTTTCCATTCCCTGGATCTTAGAAAAGAGGTAAAAGAAGAAGAAAAATGCTTCTCATAATTTTGCTTCAATTCTTCAAATGACAATAACTCTGAATTCTGAATGGAGAATTTATCAAATATGTTATTTAGCCACTCCCCCATTTCAGCACTTGTGGATAAAACAAAATTCTCTGTTTTAGTATAAAAAACAAACTTACCTTTTCTTGCCTGTTTTCCCTTCTTCGTCGAATCGTATTGCATGTACTGCGGCGTGTTCTCCAGCCAGAGGATCCGGGACCTTAACCTTTCGCTGTCAACAACAGGGGCCTCATTGATCGCTTGTTTCACATAATTTCTTTTTATGGAAACCGCCGGAACTTGAAAATCGAACCAGTCTTTGATCGAAAGGTCCGTACCGATACCATGCATAAAGTTGTAAACCGCCTTGTTCAGGCCTTGCGCATACACGTGAGGGTCGCAGCCGATACGATCTTCGTGCACGAGATCATTTTTGGCAAACCTCCCGACAGGACGATCAACGATCCTGCATTGATATTTTTCCGGATGTCTTCCTACATCGCTGTGAACCGTAGCGGTGAATACATGCCAGAACGCGGACTGTATAAGGCCCTCGTGAAAGAACTGCCGCACGATCTCCAGGGCATCAATGGTTTCTTGTTCAGTTTGTGTCGGGAAACCATACATCAGATAGGCATGCACCATGATGCCTGCTTTGCTGAAATTTCGGCACGCGTATGCGGCCTGGCGGACAGTCACGCCTTTATTCATTAATTTCAAAAGCCTGTCTGAGGCCGCCTCCAGGCCTCCGGTCACGGCAATACAGCCCGAGGCAGCCAGCAGTCTGCAAAGATCTTCGGAGAACGCATTTTCAAAGCGGATATTTACCCACCAGGAAATGCTGATCTTTCGTCTCAGCAATTCCAGCGCCAATTCTTTCAGGACCGCGGGCGGGGCAGCCTCATCAACAAAATGAAAACCGGTTTGGCCTGTTTGGGCGATCACCTGCTCGATTCTGTCAACCAGCACCATGGCCGGTGCGGTATCATAGCGCTTGATATAATCGAGGGTGGTATCGCAGAATGAACATTGATGCCAGTAACAACCATGGGCGATGGTAAGCTTATTCCAGCGTCCGTCGGACCACAGGCGATGCATGGGATTTGCAATTTCTATCAGAGAAAGATATTTATCCAGCGGGAGGTCCGAATAATCCGGGCAACTGATCTCGGCGTGGGAAGGATCTTTTTCCGCAGCACCATGAATATATTTCACTTCATCATCTATTCTGATGAACGTTCTCTTGAGATCCTCCGCCTTTATTTCTCCCTGCAGATATTTAAGAATAGTTAACAAAGGAAGTTCGCCATCGTCGAAGGTTATAAAATCCACATAGTTAAAGACAGCAGGTTCTGAAAGTTCACGAAGTTCCGTATTAACAAATCCACCACCTGCAACAATTTTTATCTGCTGAAAATTGTTCTTGATGAATTGACCGCATTTTAACGCTGCGTACAGATTTCCGGGAAAAGGAATGCTTATCCCGACGACGTCGGGGGCTGCATGTTCGATATGGTGTTTCAGCAATTCAAGCAACCAGGCCTCAATGATATTTACAGGCTGGTGTAAAGCAGCATCGAGCGGAGCAAAAGAGTGCGCCGACCTTCCAAGCTTTTCGGCATAACGGCTGAAACCAAAATAGGGCGTTACCGCCTCTTTTATAAGGTCGCCGACATCCTCAATATACAGTGTTGCCAAAAACCGGGCCTTATCGTTCACCCCGATGTTCCCGAACGACCATTCCAGATCGGGCAATTGATCGAATCGCGAAGCCCTTGGTAAAAAAGTATCACTACAGATGAGTTGTGCCAGCGTATTGTCCCGGTACTGCAAAAAATTCATTACCTGACCCACGGTTTGCAAATAATTCTTTTCATTGTGTATGATCTGAAGCGCGTTTTGGGACAGGTGCTTCGTTCTGCTTTTTAATAGCGTGGAAAAGTTTTTCAAAGCCTTCCTGCGAAAATATTGTATTTATCAATTCAATTCCGAGATCAACCTGAAACACCTCATACCCATGCTGTTTCAAAAAGCCTTTCAAGTACGGGGTCGCCGGATAAGGAGTATTGAGCTGGGTAAACGGCGGGGTGATGAGCAGTAATTTTTTCAGCATATATGTTCCTTCAACGATAATTACTCGGGTACGACAAACCATGAAAAGAAAAGTCTTGCTCGCAACGACCAACTGACCATCGCGATTTTTACGCCATCGCCATCTCATGCTCTCCTCCCTCGGGCTTTGCACCCATGGTATCGCAGGAGGTTTAAAAAACGATAGCGCTGGATAAACCTATAGGTCTTTCTCCTTGATGTCAAGGAGAAATCTATCGAAGAAACCCGGAAAGACCTGATAGGAGCGGCAAATGCGCGCTCGGAAACAAGGCTGCTAAAACTTTTTCAACAGGGCACTGTTTTCGGCGATCAGATCACCGCCTGTTGACAATGTTCAGAGCGCCTGTCATACTATCATTATTTAGCCGATCATGAATCGCTGTTCTTTCCTCAATGGATACGCGAGAAGAGCACTTGGACACGGAAGAAGGGGTAGTGTAGATATGAACCATATCGCACGTGGGTTTGTCGCAATACTGCTTCTTCTGTCCATGTGCGGAACAGCGAGCGCCGAAGAAGGCGCCAAGACCGCCGCGGGCCTCAAAATATGGATGAACAGGTGGAAGAGTGAAAGACCAGGCTCAGAGGGCGGGACATCCGGTATCGGCGCGCTGATCGGCTGGGCCGCCAAAGCAGAATTCTCTAATGGTGTTTTTTTAGAGGCTTCATACCTGGTCTCTGTTTCAGATTACACATTCGACCGCACCGATGTTACTACCGATGTGGAGCGCAATGATGTTGACGTGGCGGCAGGCTATCAGTTCAATCACAACGTGGGGGTTTTCGCCGGATATCGAAGTTCGCAGTTCAGGGAAAAGATGACCAAGAATAAAGAGACCGTTCACGGACCGCTCATCGGCGTCAGGGGATCAGTGCCCCTGAATATTGCCCTGTCCCTTTTCGGCGAATTTACCTATCTCCCCAGGAGCACAAAAGCGACCTTTGCAGCGACTAACGAAAAAGAAACGGCCCTGGGATGGATTTCCAGGGCCGGGGTCAAGTATGTCTTCAGCAGGGAGATCGCCGGTGCTCTCGGCTACCAGTACGAAACGACCAAGGGCAAAGATACCAATATCAAGGACACCTTTGCCGGGTTAACTCTTGACATGATGTATTCTTTCTGATGGCCCTAATAAATTGTTCACACGCCAACCGGTTTATTCGATCCACTCTTTGTGGCCGCACCATCATGCCGCCCTCGCCCAGTCCACCCGCGCCAGCTTATTGTCGTGGGACCACTGGTACGTCACTTTGCCACGGAAGGCCTTCTTGATGGCCCGGCCGATCTTCTGCGCCAGCTTTTCATTCGTCGTGGAGATTACTATGCTGCCATACCCGGTTTCCTTCACCGACATGACGCGCTCGAGCGGGTTAAACCCCCGCGCCCGCGCTTCCTCGTTCTTGATAAGGTTCAAAAGCTCCTGCTTGTGGGGAAGCACGTAATCACCCTTCAGCGTCACAATGCCGCCGGGGAAATTATCACGTATCTTCAGGCAGGCGGGGCAGACCGCGACAGCCGTATCGTGGATCTTGACCGCCTCGTTGTAGAGATGCGGATCAGCATACCACCGCTTCTTCTTGTAGACGGTATGGCACCCGTCGCAAACCGTTATCCTCTTGCTCGCGCCTTTCGGAAGATAGGGATCCGCGGTCGATGATTTCTTTTTATATGTCTGCTTGTATGATCTCTCTACTTTTCCGACGATCTTCATATAACTCGCCTCCCTTTCTATGAACAGGACCTTCTCCGGGACATCCTCATTTCACCTTTCCCTGGATCTCGGGAAACTGCTTTTTGAACTCGGGGATATTTCGCGCGAGGAACAGCTTGAGCGCCTTGAGCTCCGCCTGTAAGTCTTTGATCTCCTCCACCGTTACCACCTCGTGCTTCTTCAAGGAATCCGCGAGGTTCGACAGCGCCTTCTCCTGGATCTTGAGCCGTTCCATCATGCCGTTTGCGCTCTTCTTGTCGTTCATGACCCACCTCGTTCCCGCTAGGTATTCAGTTTCATCCCGAGCTTCTGTTCCACCGACCCAAGCTTTTTCTCGATCCGCGCATCCGTTCCCTTGCGATCGTCTATCTTGATGCTGGTCACGGCACGCTCCGCATCCTTCATGACCTCATCATGGCATTTTTTGATAACGCCCATGACCTCCTCCCATGAGCCTTCGAGCACGGTACCCATCGGATTTGCCTTGTAGCGAACACCGCT
Source organism: Nitrospirota bacterium (assembly GCA_963732675.1). Lineage (GTDB taxonomy): Bacteria > Nitrospirota > UBA9217 > UBA9217 > UBA9217 > JALNZF01. The sequence goes on along the minus strand of CAVTAJ010000023.1, from coordinate 12,358 downwards.
CTTCGCAACGATCTGGAGAACTCGCGCGATCACAGGGCTGAGGCTGACACCCTTCCCGACCGGTACCACGCTGAATTCCGCCATAACGCTCATAGGTGAAACCCCCTGAAAAAGTGGATAACTGCGAGCATGCATTACAATCTGTCCTAATTTAAGTATAGCCGCGGTTCCCGCTGATGTAAACCCCGTTCGAGAAGAGGTGTGATTTTATACAACAATGTGTATTTGGAGATGATCGCCTGTCGACAATGGCCGGAAGTTTTCTCTCAACGGGTACAAGCAGGCAACCGGCCGTTTTTCCATTGAAAAGCGCAGGGCCATATGCAATAATCGCAACCAGCGATTTTGACAGCGGAACACGTTGGAATAGTTCACGAATCAGGAGCAACGACACACGATGCGAACACTGCTCAAGGGAGCTGGGGCTCATCCCCCTTCTCCTCTTATATCTTTTACTATCAGGCATCATCTGCCTGCTCCCCGTTCATCAGAAAACAAAACGTGTTGCTGCAATACGGACCACCTCGGGCTTTGCGCGAGTAGCGCTCTTTCTGTTCAACGTGCGCGTGCGCGTGAAACATGGCGAACGCCTCCACGAGACCGGCGACATACGCCTCTTCGTGTCGAATCATCTTTCCTATATCGACGTCCTTGTCATTTCCTCGCTCGTACCCTCGGTGTTCATCACCTCGGTTGAACTGAAGAACACCGCGCTGCTCGGCACACTGGCCCGGCTCAGCGGAAGTATTTTTGTAGAGCGCAGAAGGCCGTCGGGACTGAAACGCGAGATCGAGGACATTGCCTTCGCGCTCGGCCAGGGCATGCCCGTTGTGCTCTTTCCCGAAGGCACCACGTCGAATGGCGACCGCGTGCAGCCCTTTAAAAACTCCTTGTTTGATGCTGCCGTCCTGACACGGGCCGACATCGTCCCGATCTGCCTTTGCTACAACCGCGTGAACAACGAGCACCTCACGCCGGAGAACCGCGACCTCGTCTTCTACTATGGCGGAGTGACCTTTGTGAAACACTTCCTCCGGTTCCTGTCGCTCAGATCTATCGACGTGGAGGTCGTCCCCCTCAAGGGGATCAAGGTACATCCCGGAGGGTCGCGAAAAGAGCTGGCCGCGGAAACGCACAAGGCCATCAGTACAGAGTATCATGGCTGAGCTCGGTAAAGAGTGACCGCCCCCATCTCTCCTCAAATCGCAAGAAATCCTTGACTTTTCCCAGTCCAGTTGTTATGTTGCATGGCTTCGGGGCTCCCTCATCGCAGGTCGCTCCTGGGGGTTCGCAACATCTCTGGTATCCGCTGGAGTTATTGTTGGGCAGAACTGAAGCGGCTGTACATCACATACACGACCACGGCAATACGATTAACATACAAAATTCATGGACTATACAGACGAAATAAACAAGCGGCGGACCTTCGCCATCATCAGTCACCCGGATGCGGGAAAGACCACCCTGACGGAGAAGTTCCTGCTCTTCGGCGGCGCGATCCAGGTGGCGGGCGCGGTCAAGTCGAACAAGATCAGGAAGAGCACGTCCTCGGACTTCATGGACATCGAGCGCCAGCGCGGCATCTCGGTGGCAACGTCGGTCATGGGCTTCGACTACAATGGGCTCAAGATCAATCTGCTCGACACGCCCGGCCACAAGGATTTTGCCGAGGACACGTACCGTACGCTCACCGCCGTGGACAGCGTCATCCTCATCATAGACTGTGTCAAAGGCGTTGAGGAACAGACCCTGCGGCTTATGGAAGTCTGCCGCATGCGCAAAACGCCGGTCATCATCTTCGTGAACAAGCTCGACCGCGAGGGCAAGCACCCCTTCGAGCTTCTGGACGAGCTCGAAACGAAGCTGAACATCAAGGTCCAGCCGCTCTCCTGGCCCATCAGCATGGGGACCTCGTTCAAGGGTGTTTACAATCTCTACAACAACAGCCTCTACCTCTTCCGGCCCGGCGGCGTCAGGGTCGCGAACGACGTACTCGAGATCCAGGGCATCGGCGACCCCGTCCTCGACCAGCAGCTCGGCGACTATGCGGTAAAGCTCCGGGAGGACGTGGAGTTGATCGAAGGCACGCACAATCCCTTTGACGTCAATGCCTACCTGCGCGGCGACCTTGCGCCGGTGTTCTTCGGCAGCGCCATCAACAACTTCGGCGTCAAGGAGCTTCTCGACACCTTTACCGAGATCGCGCCCACGCCCGGCAGCAGGCCCACGGACCAGCGCATCGTCAACGCCGATGAGAAGGACTTCACCGGCTTCGTGTTCAAGATCCACGCGAACCTGGACCCCCGCCACCGCGACCGCATCGCCTTCATCCGCGTCTGCTCGGGCAAGTTCGAGCGGAACAAGATGTTCCTTCACGTGCGCCTGGGCAAGAACATCCGGTTCACCAGCCCGGCGAGTTTTTTGGGGGCGCGCAAGAGCATCATTGACGAGGCCTTCCCCGGCGATGTGATCGGCCTGTATGACACCGGCAATTTCAAGATCGGCGACACGCTCACCGAGGGCGAAAAGCTCATGTTCCAGGGCATCCCGACCTTCTCGCCCGAGGTGTTCAAGGAGCTCGTGAACCTCGACCCGTCGAAATCGAAACAACTTGCAAAGGGCATCGAGCAGCTTACCGACGAGGGCGTGGCCCAGCTCTTCACCCAGCAGCAGGGCAACCGCAGGATCGTCGGCACGGTGGGCCAGCTCCAGTTCGACGTGCTCCAGTACCGGCTGGAGCACGAGTACAACGCGGCCTGCAGGTTCGAACCGATGAAGATTTACAAGGCGTGCTGGATCACCGCGAGCGACGAGAAGGAAATGGACAAATTCTGCAGATTCAAGTCGGACCGCATTGCCACGGACAAGGACGGCAATATCGTGTTTCTCGCCGAATCGGACTGGGTGTTGCGGAACATGATCGAGGCCTACCCCGAGATCAAGTTCCACTTCACCTCGGAGTTCAAGAGGGAAATGCAGGAAATGAAGAAATAGTGCTGAGCAGGCATCATGCAAGCGCAAGGCCGCCCGCCCCTGTGGAGCTTATCTCAATGTATCCTTCGTCATTTCGTCCTTCTTTTAATATACACTGTCTTGTCAATCGCAGCATGAACGACACATTCCGCATCGACGAGCTCGACGCTATACACGCTTTCAACAGATGGCAGAGCGGCGAGAGCATCCTTGATGGCATTCAATTCTTCATTGGCAATGACGAACGTTGGAAGAACGTTGAGGTCCCCGGTTTTTTGAACTGTATCGATGCCGCCTTGTCCCACACAACGTACCCCGGGCCGAGTATCTTGATAAGCATCACCATGTAGATCGGGTCAACGGCGCCGTATATGCTCCCGCCGTACATCGTGCCGACATAGTAAGGTCTCGTTCTGCCTTCTACCTTCTGCCCTTCATGCCTGGATGTTTTTCTACACACCAACAATAAAAACGGCCGCGGGCCTCTAGCCCGCAGCCACCACTATCGCTACGTAAAGCAATCTCAATTCCGTAAATCAACGACCACACTTAATAACCGAATGATCAAAGAATCGAGTAACCTACTGTCCAGCACGCACGGGCCACACATAAAAGATATTGGTCTTATTGACGTCGTTCACGAAGGCATCGAACATGTCGACGAACCATGCGTGGCTTCCATCGGCGGCATACGAGGTAGACGACCAATAGAGCTGGAACTGCACATGGCTGAACCCCTGCGTATTCAGCCATGTTGCGGTATTGGACTGGTCTGCGTTTACCAGGCTTTCCAGTTCGTTGACGTCCGGCAACCGCCAGTCGGCATAGCCAAGATAACTATTGGTATTTAAGCAAGCTGCATAATCGAGCGCGTCTTGCCAGGTTTTCGCAGCCGCTGGAGTACACGAGGCGGGACCCGGTGCATTGCCGTCTTTGGTCCACATGAGCCCGGTGAGTTGGTCGACGACAACGTTGCCGTTGATCGGGGTACTGTTGTCGGCATTCGTGAAGCGCGGGCTGGGCCACGCCACACCTTTTTGCAATTCGCCATCCTGTCCCGTATTCGTACACGTAATGACCGTACCCGTGCTGTTAGAGCAGATTGTCTGGCCGGTCTTGGGCTGCTCCGCCGGTGCACCAGAACCCTGTCCAGCACGCACAGGCCACACATAGTGGTTAATGGTCTTAATGACGTCGCTCATGACGCCATCGATCAGACTGACGTCCCACGCGTGGCCCGTATTGGTGGCATACGAGGTAGACGACCAATAGCTGTCGGTCTTCGCATTGGTGAAACCCTGGGTATTCAGCCATGTTGCGGTATCGGGCTGACCGTAGTTTACGAGACTCTTCAGTTCCTTCCGATTCGGCAACCGCCAGTCGGCATAGCCAAGATAACTATTGGTATTTAAGCAAGCTGCATAATCGAGCGCGTCTTGCCAGGTTTTCACAAGCGCTGGAGTACACGCGGGGGGACCCGGTGCATTGCCGTCTCTGGTCCACATAAGCCCGGTGAGCCGGTCGACGACAACGTTGCCGTTGATCGGGGTACTGTTGTCGGCGTTCGTGAAGCGCGGGCTGGGCCACGCCACACCTTTTTGCAATTCGCCATCCTGTCCCGTATTCGTACACGTGATGACCGCGCCTGCACTGTCATAGCAGGTGGTCAGGCCGGTTTTGGGAAGTTTAATCGCGCTTGTTGCGGCGGCACTTGCCGAGACGGTTACGATATATGTCGCGGTCGTGCTGTTCGCCGCCGTTACCGTATAGGCAACCGGGCCCGTGAAGTTATTCGCAGTCGTGCCGCTCACCTGCACCGTGCCACTGACGTTAGCGCTTACGCCCGTTATGTTAAACGTGGCGATCAGCGCGGTCACATTCGTTCCATAAGGTACAACCACGACGATGGTCTTTGCGTTCTCATCGATAGTTCCCGTTGTCGCGGGGCTTGTGAACAGGAATGCGGTCATCGCTTTTTCTGAGCTCGGAGTGACCGTTACGGTTACAGTATATGTAGCGGTGGTGCCGTCCGCCGCCGTTACTGTGTAGGCCACGGGGCTCGTGAAGTTATTTGCAGTCGTGCCGCTCACCTGGATGGTCGAGCCTACCTTAACGCTCGCGCCGGTCGTAGTGAACGTGGCGACCAATGCGGTCACGTTCGTTACATTCGGCACAGTGACGGCAATAATCTTTGCGTTCTCGTCGATAGTCCCGGTTGCAGCGGGGCTTATAAACGAGAATGCGACCATGGCCTTTGCATCAGAAAGCGGAGTGGTTCCACCGCCACCCCCTCCTCCGCTGCAGCCCGCAATACCCGCTATAAATATAAATACGATTAATAATAATGCCTCGAACCGATGCCGTTTACGGACTTTCATCTTGTTTCCTCTTCTTGGATCTTTCTTCTTTCTGTCATCCGCGAAAGCCACATCTAAGGTATACTGCTGAAAATATAAAAGCCTTTCCCCGGCGATTACCAAAGAAGGCCTTTTGTGAATACCGCTATTGTTAGTGCCTGTTTATGAAAAGTTAAGTTGAGTTGTATAAATACGACATGGGTGCTCCTAAAACTCAATAGCTTGCGGATACTGTATGACAATACGGCCTTTTTTAAAATTATACATCTTATACATCATTTACACAAATAGGTGTCAAGAATACGAGTCTCTCGCCTTTCTCGAGGTCGGTGAGCGGCCGGTCCGGACGCTCCTCGAGGCCGCGGCGGACGACACCACGAGTACGACGGGCTTTCGCAAGACGGGGAAACTGACTCAAAAGGAGCTTGCGGCGCGGATCGGCTCTTCACGGGAGGCGGTTTCGAAGTGCCTGAAGGTGCTCTCGGGGAAGGGCATTGTAAAGGAATCCGAGGGATCTATCCTGATCGCCCACAATGCGCTGGAGCGGCTCAAGCACCACGAGAGAACTTAGAACCCTGCCCCGATACGCTCGTTCCAATTCCTGCACAGTTTCTCGGTAAAAGAAAAACGCTCCCCGCCAAAGGCGGGGAGCGCAAGAAAACTATATCTTCGGAAGCTTTGCGAGCGCCTCTTTGATCTTCGCCGCTGGATACTCGTAATCCTGGAGCTTGCCATCGTGATAATCGGCATAGGCCTGGAGATCGAGGTACCCATGGCCGCTCAGGTTGAATAAAATCGTCTTCGGTTTGCCTTCCTGCTTGCAGAGCAGCGCCTCATCGATGGCTGCCCGGATCGCATGCGCGCTCTCAGGGGCCGGGATGATCGCTTCCGTATTGGCGAATTGCAGCGCCGCCTCGAATACCGGAATCTGGTTGTACGCCCTGGCCTCGATGAGCTTGTCATGATAGAGCTGTGAGATGAGCGGTGAATCGCCGTGGTAGCGAAGCCCGCCGGCGTGGATGCCCGGCGGCATGAAGTCATGGCCGAGCGTATACATCGTCATCAGGGGAGTAAGTCCGGCAACATCGCCGAAGTCGTACTGGAACTCGCCCTTGGTGAGCGTGGGGCAGGACGCCGGCTCGACTGCCATGATGCGGACCTTCTTGCCCTCGATCTTGTCGTGCACGAACGGAAAGCTGATACCCGCCAGGTTGCTCCCGCCGCCGCAGCAGCCGATCACGATGTCGGGATAATCGCCCGCGATCTCCATCTGTTTCTTGGCCTCAAGCCCGATCACGGTCTGGTGCAGACATACGTGGTTCAGCACGGAACCGAGGGCATAGTTCGTATCATCGTGAGTGGCCGCGTCTTCCACGGCCTCGGAGATAGCGAGGCCGAGGCTGCCCTGGGTTGTTCGGATCAAGTTCGAGGGCCTTCCTTCCCGAGTTCGTGACCTTCGACGGGCTTGCATGCACCGTGGCGCCCCACGTCTCCATCTGAATTCTTCGATAGGGTTTCTGGCCATAGCTCACCTTCACCATGTACACCGTGACGTCAAGTCCGAAAAGCTTGCCCGCGAGCGCCATGGATGCCCCCCACTGCCCGGCACCCGTCTCTGTAGCGATGCGCTTGATCCCCGCCTTCTTATTATAGAAGGCCTGGGGAATGGCGGTGTTCGGCTTGTGGCTGCCTGCCGGGCTCACGCCCTCGTATTTATAATAGATCTTCGCCGGAGTGCCAAGGGCCTTCTCGAGCCGGTGCGCCCGGTACAAAGGTGAAGGTCTCCAGAGTGAGTAGATGTCGAGGACCTCTTCGGGGATGTCGATCCAGCGCTCCTGGCTCACTTCCTGCTCGATGAGCGCCATGGGAAAGATCGGGGTGAGGTCTTGCGGTCCGATCGCCTGATGCGTGCCCGGGTGGAGGGGCGGCTTGGGCTTGTTCGGCATGTCCGCCATGATGTTGTACCACTTGGTTGGGATCTCCTTGTCGGAAAGAAGAATCTTGGTCTGTCTCATACATCCTCCTCGATCAATTAGTGTCTTGTTATACATTGCGGCAACGTGGGGTAATAGTATACTATTTTATGGACATTCTCAATGATATTTTCTTCAGATCCATTGGTGAGAATGACCTGCACATACCACGCTACATTCCTATGGAGAACATGCTGTCCAGATCGTGGCGGGAGTGCACGCGGAAGGCGATAAGCGTCTCTGACTTGATGATACCGTCGACCTTGAGCATATGGTCGGTCACCAACTCGGCCATCTGGTCGTTGTCCCGGGCCCGAATGACAACGGCAAGATCGTATCTGCCGGCGATCGAATAGACCTCGGAAACGCCGTTCATCTCCGCAAGCATCTCCGCTACAGTATTCACCTTGCTCCTCTCAACGTTCAACAGGACCAGCGCAGTAACCATGATCAGCCTCCTTCGGTATGTGTTGATTAAACCTGCGTTCGATTTTACTCTCCTGCATGAAGGCTGTCAACCTCCGACGCAACGCGGATCAGGAGCATTCAGCCTGCCGGTATGTGCGAAGCTGTGCGCGGGGCAGCCGCCGTGGCATCGGGTATGAAGTTCACAGGTTGTTTCAGGACAGCTGTTGTGAACAGCGGCCCGAAAAAAAACAAGGGCCTGGTGATGCCAGATGGACTCGAACGGATCGGTCAGGATATTGCCGAGCAGAAATTCCTTTTTTCCGAAGAACAGATTGCAGGGATAGACAGAGCCGTCGGGCATGATGCCGAGCTTCGTGGTGCCGGCAGGACATCGCACCTGCGCAAGCTCGGGATAATTCACGCTATCGGGCAGGAAGCCCGAACAGAAGACCGTATCGGCCTGCGGCGGGTGGAACCGTTCTGTTGCAACCGATACGAATTGGTGAAAAGGAACGCTCGCGTGAAGGTCTTTACCATCCAGGGCATCGCGATAGATCACATAAAATGTCTTCGGCCTGAGGGCTGAGGATGTCGCGGATGAACGCTTCATCCATTGCAGGATGAAAGATCGATTTCACGACCACCTTGTTCTTTTGAATAAACCCGGCTAAACGATCCATGGATTCCCGGTCGTTGATTGAAATGCCGATGGTGACGTTGTTGCCTGCGTCCAGCAGGTCTTCGAGCACAACAATGTTTGTCCCATTGGAACTGACATTTACGTTCAGTCCGTCGCTGCACTGCCTTGCGGACAAACCCGACGATATGCGGATGCAGGGTGGGCTCGCCGCCGATAATATCCAGGGTCCTCACCGGGAGCGCGATGATCTTTTCGAGCATGACGCTGAAGTCATCAGACGACATATCCGGCATGGACGGCATGGATTGGTTAAAACAGAACTCGCATGACTGGTTGCATCGGAGCGTGGGGTAGAACTGGATATAGTCGGGGGCTGATCTCATGGTATGACGACCTCTTGCTCCCTCTCCCGCTCGGCTGGACAGGGGATCTAACGGGCATTGCTAGAAGGCGAACGATCTGCCCTTCTTCTTAATAAACCCTTCTTCCATAAGCTGTGCGAGATTCTGCTTCACCCGCTCCCGGTCCATCCCGGACCTCAGCACGATCTGCGTCTGGGTGAGCGGTGCTTCCTTCACCAGCACGTTGAGGATCCTGCCGCGCACCTGCCGGTTCGAATTCTCGAAAGGGCTCTGGCGCGAATAATGTGCGCTCCTCCGGTTCGGATTCACATGCTCCTTCTTCAGCATGGTCCCGTAATCCATAAGTGCATTGTACCATTTCCTCGGATGTTCGGCATCCATCGTCCGTTCGAGGAAAGGAATTATTTCATCGTCATGGATGTCATCGCGATCATGAAAAAACTCGTGGATATAGACCCGACGGATGTTCGTGTCCATGAACACGACGGGCCGGTTGAAGGCAAAGGCTGCTATCGCGCCTGCAGTATACGGTCCGATGCCCGGGAGGGCGATCAGCTGTTCGGGCTCTTGGGGAAGCTTGCCCCGATGTTCAGCAACGACCTTTTGCGCAAGCGCCTTGAGTGCCAGGGCCCTGCGGTTATAGCCCATGCCCTGCCAGATCTTGAGCAGTCTCGGGAGCGGCGCATGTGCAAGGGCATTGAAATCGGGAAACGCTTCGAGGAACTCCTGGAACTTTTCGATGACCCGCTCCACCTGCGTCTGCTGGAGCATGATCTCCGAGACCAGCACGCGGTAGGGATTCAGCTTTTTTCGCCACGGGAGGTCGCGGCCCCGGGTGTCGTAGTGGCCGTAAATTTTTTTTTGGAACGCACGGACCTGGGCCAGGGTGAGTGCCTTGTTATTCTTCGCTCGATGGGTCGTTGTTGTCTTCTTATTCATAATGTTTTTCGGAGTGAACGTGGAGGGTCTATTTTTTTCTCAAGAGCACATACAGCGCGCCGAGGCCGCCGTCGCACTGGCGTGCGGTCACGTAGGCGATGATGTCTCTGCGGAAATGGCCGGACAGTCTTTTCACGACCACGTGCTTCAGCCGGGCGCCCTTGACCGAGCGAAGGCCGCGGCCGTGGATGATCTTAATGCAGCTCAGGCCCTTTTTCAGGGCGTCCAAAATGAACTCGTCCAATTCGTCCTCTGCTTCGGGAACAATGAACCCGTGAAGATCGAGATATGCCTGGACCGAAAACCGCCCCTCGTGCAGGCTCCGGATGATATCATCTCGAAACGCGGGATGGATCCACTCTACATATTCCTGGGTATCGGGCAGATGGATCGGCAGCAGCCCTTCCGTGATATCGCAGAGTTCCGCAAGCGCTTCCTGATCAGGGTCGCGAGGCACTGGCGCCGTTCTCTTGTTTTGTGGACGGGGAGCGCAGGCAAGGGAACGGAATTCCTCGATCACCAGGACGTCGTCCATCTCGCGGCAGAACAGCTCTTCGTCGGTATAGTCCTCTTTTTTCTTCTGGCGCGGAGGCGCGGGCATAGCGGTTGCCTCGCGTTGCTCCATTGTTTTACGGAGCTTGTCAAAAGGACGGATCGAGAATTGTGCCTTTTTATTGCTCATGCCGAATTATACTCCACTCATCGTCGGGTGGCTACAGGGTTTTGATAACTGCTTGTTAAGTGGCGGGAATCCGGGGTGAAGGGATATATCCGGTGGGGATAGTCGGCAAGAACTTGCGAAATTGAAAATCTGTGCTATACTATCATTAACGTATTAATCGTCTATCGAGTTTACCAGTTCGCCTTGGGTTTTGAGTTGAGAGGTACCGTAGTAATCAGAACGCCTCCATGCATCATGCGGTGTGCAAGCCCTCACAGGCACAGAGAGGGTAGCCTAAAGCATCTGCTGAGGCAAATACTTTGGAACCAGCCTCGCAAACACTCAAAACTCAAGGCACAATTTTTTTTCCTCTTCTGTTAGACGCTCCTGTTATGTGACGTACAATTCCAGCCCGTTAAAAAGTAAAACATCCTGTTGTTATTCCCCCTGTTCCTAGAAAAGGATAGTCGGCTCTGGATATCCTTGAGATGTTCTGAGATCAATCATTTTGATTCTAGAGTCCCTATTGCTGGTTGAACATGACTTTCATCGGCTCCCAATAATACTCACCCCACCCTGCATGAATGCCCTTATATTCTTTCGCTGGAACACCGATCTGTGTAAAGTCCAGCCGGGTCCCCCCTTTGACCATCTTCAGGGAGAAGACGACGAGCGAATAGCAACCCTCGGGCCAATCGCTGCCGCGCCATGCCTGGACAATCCGGGCGTCGGGCACAAGCTCAATGTTGACACCGGTGATATACCCGTCGTACGCAGAGAATGTTCCGCCGGTCTTTTGGCTCATGCGCGCGGGCGCTCCGGTGAACCGGGCGTGCTTGCGCGAATCCATGAGCGCCTCATAGACATCATGAATGGGTGCCTTGAATGTTACTTTCTGCTGGATGTCTTTTGTTTTCATGGCCAATGACTCCTTCGAAATTGGATCCTGCTCCAGGATGCCTTCCTCATAAACAAAGCCATGCGTCCTGAGGGCTATGGTTTGTAATACATGAGCTGCCGCGCAAAGGGGGACACGTTCCGGATGAGATCCTGCTGCTGCTCCTGCGTCATGGGCTCGAATGAACCGGCGAATTCAACATTCTGCTCAAGCTGTGCGATGTCGTCGCAGCCGATGACGACGTTGGTTACAGGCTGAGATAGGGCGAAGCGCAGGAAAGGTTCCATGCTGGCGTACCACGGCAAACCAGACGCATATCCGCGCATGTAGACCTTCATGCCGATGATCCCCATGTTCTTCTCCCGGGCCAGGGGCAGGACGTTCTCGATAAAGCTCTTATATTTCTGTTCTGCAGGATTGACCGGCATCAACACGGTATCGAAATCGAATTGCTCGATGCACTTCCTTATGATGGAAGGATCGTGATGGCCGGTAACGCCGATGAACCGTGTTTTCCCCTGCTGCTTTGCCTCGACAAAGGCCTCGATAGCGCCGCCCGGCCCGAAGATGGCGGCTATATCCTCTTCCTCCCGCACGTCATGCACCTGCCAGAGGTCCAGATGGTCGGTCTTCATGTTGGTCAGCGTCTCATGCAGATGGGCCAGCGCGCCCTTTTTGTCGCGGTTGTGGGATTTGCTGGCGAGAAAGATCTCCTTCCGCCGCTCCCCGAGCGCCTTCCCGTAATAGACCTCGCTTCCCGAGTAAGCCCGCGCGGATTCGCAGTAGGTAATGCCCAGATCCAGCGCCCGGTTGACCAGTGCATACGCGGCCATATCCTGCCCAAAGGTCCTGAGGACCCCTTCGCCGCCGAGGCCGAGCCTTGTGACGAGCTGCCCGGTTCTTCCGAGAATACGAGTGGGGATGGCCATGTCGAAAGTATAGCACAGCCGCGGACATGCGATGTTTCATCGCTTCCCGTTTAACGAATATGACCTGGCTTGCATCGACTTCCAGCTAAAGCATTTTGCACTCTGCTGTGTGAAATTACGGTTTTCTTTTCATTTGCAGCAGGAGATAAGATGCGGGAATGCACTGTTACTCTGCATAATACGAATTGCAACGTAGGACACAACGTTATGTCCCCAAA
>CAVTAJ010000022.1:0-11922 GCA_963732675.1 Nitrospirota bacterium | reverse complement strand
CCAGAGAACATTGGGGGCGCCGGCTCATTGTATGAATCCACCATCTTCATATACCATTCTTATCGAGGGCCTCGGCGCATTGGGTACGGTGTTTGCCGCACTCCTTAAAAAAGCGGGCCACATAGTCTTCGCCCTGACCAGGGACAAGTATCTATCCGCATTTCAGGACCGAAAAGTACGGATCTCGGGCATCTGGGGAGAGCACGAAGCGGAACTTGACGGGATTTTCAGCTCCATTGCTCCGCTTAAACAAAAGAAGATCGATCTCATCATCCTCACCGTCAAATCATACGACACGGCAGCGGCGATCGAACAGGTCAAACCGCTCGTGGACAGGGACACGCTCGTGATCATCGCGCAGAACGGATACGGGAATTATGAGGCCGTTTCAAGCGTGGTCGGCAAAGACCACACGATATTGTCGCGGATCATCTTCGGGGTAAAATTGCAGGCAATTGGCAGGGCCGAGGTCACGGTCATCGCTGACGACGTCCGGATCGGCCAGCCCCATGATGCTGTTGATCGGAAACGGATACGGGAGATCGCGGCTGCATTCACGTCGGCAGGCATCCCAACCTCCTACGCTGAAAATGTGGATGCCATCCTGTGGGACAAGATCCTGTATAACGCGGCGCTGAACCCGCTCGGCGCGATCCTCGAACGTACGTACGGCCAACTCGCGGAAAACAGTGAGACACGCCGGATCATGGACGCGATCATTGACGAGATCTTTCTCGTTGCAGAGGCGCGGGGGATAGCATTGAACTGGAAATCCGCGGCCGCTTACCGCGACCATTTCTATAACCGGCTCGTCCCGCCCACGGCAAAGCATTTTCCGTCCATGTATTATGACGTCAAGGCAGGCAAACGGCTCGAGATCGACGCTTTGAACGGCGCAGTGGTGAAGCTTGCAAAGGAAAAAGGGATCGCAGTCCCGGTAAACGAGACCATTACGAATATCATCAAGGCGAAAGAGGCAATGTCCAAGCTTTAAGGGCATCTTGGGGGTTAGTTACTAAGGAATCAAATTCTACTCAAAACGGCAAGAATATTTTGCCACAGAGAACACAGAGGGCACAGAGAAAGGCTTAAAAGTAGTTAAGACTTAATTCTATTTTTCGTTTCCCTCTGTGTACTCTGTGATCTCTGTGGCTGATAGCTTTTCCGGCTTGTCCGGGTTAGGTCTTTAAAGTTCGACTTTCTCATTTTGCTTTGATATTCTTCACCTATGGCCCGCCCTTTACGCATCGAAGAAGATACAACGTGACGTTGTTGCACCCGTTGCGTTGTTTGATCTGCCCTACTTCCTTCTCGGACAATCTCTCGCTGGACAACTCTCGCAATTCTCGTTATCATCCTTTTCCAATCCAAAAGGTATCATCTCTCCGCATTGGCAGGCCCATCCAAGAGCGGTAGATCCTTCCAGGCGGTTATCGCAAAAGGGGCAGCACAACATAGGTCCTCCTCACTGATCCATGATACCTTTTGCTTACTCCATCCGATATGATGAAGATCACACAGAGCATGATCAGGAAAGCGTAAATGTGCTAAAATATACTCATAGGGACGCAGGCGGAGGACTTGGTGTGACGGCTGTGCGGGACAGCACCTCTTGCGCGGTCGTCTCACGGTGGGGTAGTGTCAAAAGTTCTATGAAGCAAGAGAATGAAAAAGCAAACCACAGAGGGCACTGAGGAATGTGTGGGGGAAATCTGAACACCAAAAGGCCTTTTTTTCAACATCCTCTGAGCTCTCACAGGGTTTTGGAGGAACGGGAAAAGAGTAAGAAGCGCTATTATTATAATAGAGGGCACAGAGGGGGAGGCGGTTCCAGGGATGTTTTTATCCATGAGATTCAAGAAGTTCTCTGTGAACTCTGTGGTTAGAGTTTGACATTACTCACGGTGGAGCAAGGAGGGAAAAATGAATCTCCATGATGAAATCGCAGCAATTGCTTATGAACTGTTTAAGTCAAGGAACAGTATCCCCGTTCGGGACCTTGATGATTGGCTCGATGCGGAACGGATCGTATTAGCCAGTCATGCGGGACAGGAGCTCGAGGAACCCGAAGAGGAAGATGGTCCGGCGGAAACAGCCGAGGAGAAGAAAACAAAAGCCTCCGAAGCGTATGATGCCGAAGAATACCAGGAAGCCGCTTAGACCGATCGTTCCGGCTCCCGGACCTTTTGATGGCCATGGGTTGATATGTTTTTGTTTGAATGATGGCGATGGAGTTCGCCAATCACCCGTTGGAGATGCGGATGCTCTATCGAGAGGAATCGCTTCTTAGGAAGCTAATGACTCCCAGGAACCTGCAGGGTCAGGCCTACTTTCTTGTCATCCCGCCATTTTTCTGCTATGACTAATTATAGATCATCGTTGCTCGTGCCGCAAACAGGAAGCACCAGCCCCAAGGCGGCAAGGTCATGCTACAATATCATTATGCCGGCATTTACATCGTCAAAATCCACCACAGAGAACTCAGAGAACAGATTGAATTCAGGGAGTAAATTCGTTCCTGGTTTTCCTCCCCCTCTGCGTCCTCTGCCTGCGCCCAGCGTTTACGAGCCTGTGCCCGCGTTTATGAGTGGATCCGCGAATGCAGGGTATGGAACCGTAGCCTGCTCTTGCGAAGACGCGGCCATAAACGAGTGCAGGGTGTGATTTCATACTTTCCTCCCCAACGACTCGAGGTCCCTATGAAGCTTTCCCATCCTTTCCTGTTTTCTTCTCTTCTCACGCTCTTTTTTTCAACGGGAGCCCTCCCTGCTGCTCACCGTGCTGCGGACAATGCGCAGGACCTTGTAAAGCTGCCAGAGCCGATCTATGACAGTAAGACCTCGGTGGAAAAGGCATTACACGACAGACGGTCCCTGCGATCATATAAAAACCTTGCCATCACCCTTCAAGACCTATCGCAGCTTCTTTGGGCGGCCCAGGGCATTTCGGGCAGCGGGGGAAGGCGGACCGCTCCTTCTGCCGGAGCTCTGTACCCGCTTGAGCTTTACGTTATTGCCGGCAACGTTACCGGCCTTTCCAACGGCGTCTATTCGTACGACCCGCACAAGCATGCATTGAGCAGGGTCCTGGAGAGCGACACAAGGGGTGAATTGAGCAAGGCGGCCCTGGGCCAACCATCGATCCGGAAAGCCGCAGCGATCCTGGTCATCTCCGCTGTGTATGAAAGGGTGACGGTCAAGTACGGGGAACGGGGCATCCGGTACGCGCATATGGAGGCCGGCCACGCTGCAGAGAACGTCTTTCTTCAGGCCGTGTCCCTGGAGCTCGGGACCGTGGTCATCGGGGCGTTCCATGACGAGGAGGTGAAGGCAGTTCTGCATCTTCGTGGACAGGAAGAGCCGCTCTACCTTATGCCGGTGGGGAAGAAGTGAGGAGGCGGAAAGCATCATGGGCAACATCGCGTTCGAAAAAATTTCATCAACCTTTACGATCCTGAACCCGTTCAATGGCTTTGCTCCTGAGGAGCATCGGGTGGAAGTGCGCAAGGACCCGCTCCTGGGGGACACGAGCGTCCATAATCCCTATCTGAAGGACAAGGCAAGGGCCTTCTTCGGTGAAAATGACGCAGAGCTGATAAAAAAACTCGCGGAAGAAAGCTCCAAAGGCTGCATCTTTTGCGGAGAGAACGTACTGAGCAAGACCGCCCGATATCCGTCCGATGTCCTTGCCCAGGGCAGGTTACGGAGAGGGGAGGCCGTTCTGTTTGCGAACCTTTTTTCCGTGGGGGCATATCACCCGGTCATCGCGCTCGGCAGCAAGCACTTCCTGAAACTCTCGGAATTCTCTCCCCAACTGCTCGCGGACGGCATGGAGGCTGCGCAGGAATTTCTTTGCAACCTCTATCGCACGGATGCGTCCGCGATCTTTGCCGCCCTCTGCGCCAACTATCTTCTTCCGGCAGGAGCAAGCCTGGTGCATCCTCACCTCCAGATGTTGGTGACCCCGCTGGCCTATTCCTATCATGCCCGGCTCCTGGAAGCCTCTCGCCAATACCACGAAAAATACGGAACGTCCTATTTTGACGACCTGGTTGCGGAAGAAAAAAGGATCAACGCGCGGTATGTCGCGGAACAAGGCGGCTGGCGCTGGCTGACCGCCTTTTCGCCCATGGGGAGCAACGAGATCACGGCAATACACGAGAAAGCAACCGACTTCGGGGCGCTTTCGAAGGGGGATTTGCAGGACCTTTGCCGCGGGATTTCGAAGGCCCTTCTTCTTTACGAACGTCTCGGCCATGTGAGCTTCAACTATGCGCTCTATTCTGTGCAACAGGGCGCCCGGGCCGAGGGGTTTTGCTGTGTATTCAAGATCGTCAGCCGCCAGAACCTCTATCCCAACTACCGGAGCGACGATTACTTTCTGCAGAAAATGCTCCAGACGGAACTGATCTTCAACTCGCCGGAGGATTTGGCCGGACAGTTGAAGAAAATGTTCTGATCGGGACAATTCCGGACAACAAGCCTATGTATCGCCTCTATGACGGGGGAGGGAAGGAGATCGGTTACCAGGAAATGCTGGAGACGGACTACCCATATCGTCTCTGTCGAAAGGAGCTTATATGATCGTTGTTACTGGAGCAACCGGGCATTTGGGACGTCTGGTCATCGCGGCACTGCTTAAAAAAGTGCCTGCATCCGGCATCGTCGTTGCGGTGCGAAATGTTGAAAAGGCCAGGGACATTGCGGCATTGGGCGTGCAAGTGCGCTACGCCGATTACAACCAGCCTCCGCTGTGGGACGCTGCACTGAAGGGCGCGGACAAAGTATTGCTGATCTCTTCCAGCGAGCTCGGGCAGCGCGCGAGACAGCATCGTTCCGTCATCGACGCGGCCAAACGGGCAGGCGTAAAACTTCTGGCCTACACCAGCATCCTGCGTGCCGACACCTCGTTGCTGGGTCTTGCCGTTGAGCATAAAGATACCGAGGCATTGATCCGCGCCTCCGGCATTCCCTTTACGCTGTTGCGCAATAGCTGGTATACGGAAAACTATACCGCGAGCATATCCAACATTCTGGCGCAGGGCGCAGTGTATGGCTGCGCCGGGGAAGGGCGCGTTGCCTCGGCCGCACGCGCTGACTACGCGGAAGCGGCGGCTTACGCGTTGACCGCTGAAAACCAGGCAGGACGGGTCTATGAATTGGCCGGCGATACTGCCTACACAATGGCGGAGCTGGCAACTGAGATCTCGCGCCAATCGGGCAAGAACATCGGATACGTGAATATGCCGGAGGCCGAGTACAGGAACGTTCTCTTGAAAGCCGGATTGCCGGAACCGGTCGCTGCAATGCTCGCCGATTCCGACACGGGCATTTCCAAGGGCGCGCTGTTCGACGACCGCCGTCAACTGAGTAAAGCCATCAACAGACCGACGACCTCATTGGCAACGACAGTTGCGGCGGCGATGAAATGACTTCGGCACGTTGTATATGAAAATTCCAGTATCTGGAGCAAATGTTTTGACATTACTATTCAGGAACAAAGGAGGGACTGTATGAAAAGGATGGCTGTTAGTAGGCGGGTTTGCAGCGGCAGGTCAATGACTCGCCTCGCAAGGCAGCTCGCGGAACAACGAACAAAGCTTCAGGGTGATCGGAGCAGTTTCGAGAGACCTTGGGGGTTCTATCGAAAGGGAAGAGAGACCAGCGCCGGTTTCCATTCACCGTCAGTCGCCAATTCACGCGAGCCGCGCCCCGTTGACTGCTCCCGGCATATTCCGCTCTTTGCAACCAGGAACGGGATCAGTCCGTTTTTCCTGATCTCCCTCGTCACCGATCCACTGATGAACCGCTGTATGAAATTCTTGCAGCTTTGCCCGATAATGATGAGGTCTACACGCTCCTCCCGGGCAACCTTCAGTATCTCTTCGGCCGGCGGGCCGTCTCTCATCACTGTCTTCACGGTCACGCCGTCGTTTCGGAGTTTGCCTGCGTAAAAAGCGAGAACATTTTTCGCCTTGTTGTCCAGCGCCTCCTTGTGCTCCGTATCTTTCAGCGATTCGCGCAGTGTCTGCATCTCAGGCTCCCCCAGCATATCGATGACAAGCGAATCGCCCAAAAGCCGCTGGACGGTCACCAGGACCACGGTCCGTGGCTTCCTGATGAGGTTCTGGAAGGCGGATATCGTGGCTCTCGAACCCTGAGTTTCATCTACCGCAATGAGAACCTTTTCCATAGCTCTTTATTCCCTTTCATTCAGGTCACTTATCCATCTTCCTTCTACAGGCAATGGATGCGCCTGGCTTCTAATCGGCCGGAAGTCCTGAAGCCGGCTCACGATGCCAGGCTCAGCACAAAAGAAGACAATCCCTATCTTTATTATAGCACGTCGCGGAGCGGCAGGAATCGACGCGTAGAGATCTCGTTGGAACCCATAACCAAATGAACCGCAGGAAATTCCTCGCATCGGGTCTTCACGTACTCCTCGCACCACATGTAGAAAGTCATGGATAAGACTGAGGAGCGCTTCCGGATATGCTATCCTTGTAGAGGGCGATGGAACACGAGCCGGTGTAAGCGGAGTGAGGGGAAGAAGTCGATATGCGACAGCACGGGACAATTCCGGACAACAAGCCGTTGTATCGCCTCTATGACGGGGGAGGGAAGGAGATCGGGTACCGGGAAATGCTGGACCGCTGCGTCCGGGCCGATGTCATCCTGTTCGGCGAGATCCACGATCACCCGCTGGTCCACCGGCTGCAGCTGGAATTGACGCAAGACCTTGTTGAGATCAAGAAGGGCGATCTGGTGCTGGGCGCGGAAATGCTGGAGGCGGACAACCAGCTGATCGTGGATGAATATCTGGCGGGGCTCATCGAGCATGAGCACCTGGCGCGGGAGGCCAAGGTCTGGGATAATTACGACAGCGATTACCGTCCGCTCGTTGATGTTGCCAAAGAGCACGGACTTCGGTTCATCGCGACCAATATCCCGAGGCGCTATGCCGCCCTCGTGGCCCGGGAGGGAATGAAGGCGCTGGAACGTCTGTCCGATGAGGCAAAGAGATCGATCGCTCCGCTTCCCATTCCGCTGGATCTTTCAGCCCCGGGATACCGGAAGGTCATGGAGATCGGCATGGCCCATGGAGCGCATATGGACGCGCAGAACTTCGTCGCCGCACAGGCGGTCAAGGACGCCACCATGGCGTGGTTTATCCTGAAGAACCGCGGTCAGCAGGAGCTGTTCCTTCATTATAACGGTGATTATCATTCAAAGAACTACGGTGGGATCTGCTGGTACATCAAACAATATGATCCGGAGATCCAGGTCCGGACCATCTCTTCGGTCAGCAGGGACACGCCCGGGTTTGACGATGCATGCAAAGGCCTTGCTGACATCGTTCTGGTCGTTCCGGCTGCCCTGGAAGGAAGCTCTTAGAAAACCCATGGTGCCTTCACATGATCATCAGATATTTTCTTTTGACATTGGCCTTTTTCACTGATGCCTTTGGACCAACACTTCGCAGCCAAGCTCGATTCGAAGATCGCTATCTCACGTGCTGAGTTTCAACTCTTCCTTAGTCAAAAAAGCCGACAAAAAAGCGGCTTGCATGTTCTTGAAAAAAACAGTAAACTACACCCCGTCAAAATATTAGGTGCCGCTCATCTCCTTCAGCTGATCGAGTGCGCCGGTACTTACAAACAAGGAGATCGATGATGAAACGCTCTAAATTGGTAGTTGCAGTATGTGTTTTGTGTGTTGTCATAGCCAGTGGCTGTAAGTCAAACAAGAAAGAGGTCCCTGTCCCTGCAGCTGCGCCTCAGGCACAACCCGCTGCAAATATGCCACAACCCCCTGCAATTTCTCTTTCCGGGAAAGTGGTGGAAACGATGAACTCCGGCGGCTATACCTATGTTTCCCTTGAGAATGACGGAAAGAAAACCTGGGTCGCCTTACCGGCTACGGCGGTCAAGGTCGGGCAGCAGGTGGTGTGTCAGCCCGGCATGGAGATGAAGAATTTCACGAGCAAGACATTGAATCGTACGTTCGAGAGCATCATCTTCTCCGGCGGTATCCGCTGATACCGGAGTACCCGGGACGTTACAAACCGAAGGCCGCTGAGTTTAACTCAGCGGCCTTTTTTTACATCTCAACAATTGAGACTACATGGGTCACGCGGAGGCGCGGAGGGTGCAGAAAAAAACAAGGATCATGGACTTCCCGGAGGGGTTTGCTTTTATTTTGTCACCTTTCTTGCGTGCCCAAGAAAGGTGACCCAAAGAAGGGCACCCGGCGAAAATTCTTGACGGCATGCTCAATCGTCCTCAGTACATTTCGGAAACTCGCCCTTCGGGCTTCGGACATCCGAAATGCTTCACCCTCGGACTCAATCGCCTGCCTAAATTTTCGCATGGGGGGCTAAAGAAGTAAAGACCCAAAGCCTTTGCCTTTCCAAAACCCCCTGCATCCCATGAACAGGTTCGCGCACAAGCATGCGATGCTCGATAAAGATAATTAACCCACAAGACCAGGCAGACACGGCCGAGCCCATGTTCTACGGGCGAAGGGAAGTGCTGCGACAGCAGAAGAGGATGATAACTGGTAACATCAGTGCATGCCTGCGCGGACCTGTGAACTGGGGTGCAGAAAAATAACAAGGATCGTGGACTTCCTGGCAGGGGCTTGCTTTTGCTTTGTCACCTTTCTTGCGTGCCCAAGAAAGGTGACCCAAAGAAGGGCACCCGGCGAAAATTCTTGACGGCATGCTCAATCGTCCTCAGTACATTTCGGTCCCGAAATGCTTCACCCTCGGACTCGATCGCCTGCCTAAATTTTCGCATGGGGGGCATAAAGCTTAAGACTCTAGAGCTATTGCCTTCCAGTAATCCCCCTGCATCCCTATAGAACAATTTAACGCACAAACATGATAATGTCTCGATATACACTAATTAATCCAGGTGCATAAAGGAGGCGTACGATGGGAGACAAGGGCGGCAAGAAAAACAAAGAGAAGAGCCAGAAGCAGAAAACAATGAAGCATGAACATAACAAGAAGGACCATCAGACTGACGCGCACGCTTGAAGTAAAAGGCGGGCCTTCTTGCAGGGTCACGTGTGATCTTAAAGGACTTATCGGGGTTTCAAATCATCGATGTTGACAAGTATGTAGCGAATGAAGATCCGGCCCCGCAGTTCAACCACCTTTCCCTGTTTGCCCATAGCAGCCCGTCTAATCCGCCACCTTCAGCACGACCTTGCCCATGGTCTGCCGGCCTTCGAGCAGTCGATGCGCCTTCTCCGCTTCAGCGAGCGGCAGCACGCGGTCGATCCGCAGCTTCAGCCATCCTTCCCTGATGGCGTTCAGGACGTCCCCGGACCTGCGGCGCAGCTCCTCCCCCGCGGCCGTGAAATTGCCCAGGCTTCCTCCGGACAGGGAGATCGACTTCGCCATGAGGCTGTTCGGAACAACGGGGTCAGCCGGGCCGCTGGCAGCGCCGAAGATCACCACGTGGCCGTGGACCGCGACAGCCTCCAGGTCGGCGGTAAACGTGCTCTTTCCCACGCCGTCGATGATGAGGTCCGCCCCGCGGCCGCCTGTCAGACGTTTCGTCTCAGCAACAAAATCCTGCCTGGTATATATGATCACGTGATCGGCCCCTATGTCCCGTGCCGCGGCCGCCTTCTCGTCGGTCCCGACCGTTCCGATGACCTCTGCGCCGAGGTGCTTGGCCCACTGCACGAGCAGCCCGCCCACGCCGCCTGCCGCGGCGTGGACCAGGACAATATCTCCGGGCTTTACTCTGCGAAATTCGTGCAGGAGGTAGTGCGCCGTCATCCCCTGGAGGGGGAACGCGGCCCCTTCCTGGAACGAGAGGCTTTCGGGCAGCGGGATGAGCTGCGAGACCGCGATCGTTGTGTACTCGCTGTAGCTCCCGGCGTGCCCGGTATAGGCGACCCGGTCCCCCGGCCGGAACCCGGAGACCTTTTCTCCGATCGCTTCCACCACTCCCGCCGCCTCCAGACCGGGAATGAAGGGAAGCTTCAGGGGATAGGTTCCCCGCCGGTGGTAGATGTCCACGAAGTTCACGCCTGCCGCGTGGATCTTCACGAGCGCCTCGCCCGCGCCGGGCTTCGGCACGGGCCCGGTGTCCGTCAGTTTCAGCACGTCCGCGTCGCCGTGGACCGTGACCATGATCGCTTTCATAGCGGTCCTCCTTCTTAAGTTGTATCAACCGGCTGGTCGATGCAGGGCTTCCTTTATTAAGCATAGCAAATTTCAATAAAGGGGACATCTCAGGTTATACAGGGCTGTATGATTAGGACTTCCTGGCGGACCTGTGAACTGGGGTGCAGAAAAAAATAAAGATCGTGGACTTCCTGCAGGGGCTTGCTTTTGTTTTGTCACCTTTCTTGCGTGCCCAAGAAAGGTGACCCAAAGAAGGGCACCCGGCGAAAATTCTTCACGGCATGCTCAATCGTCCTCAGTACATTTCGGTCCGAAATGCTTCACCCTCGGACTCAATCGCCTGCCTAAATTTTCGCATGGGGGGGCAAACAGGTAAAGACTCAAAGCCTTTGCCTTTCCAGAACCCCCTGCATCCCATGAACAGGTTCGCGCACAAGCATGCGATGCTCGATAAAGATAATTAACCCACAAAGCCAGGCAGACGCGGCCGAGCCCATGTTCTACGGCGAGGGGAAGCGCTGCGACAGCAGAAGAGGGTGATAACTGGTAACATCAGTGCATGCCTGCGCGGACCTGTGAACTGGGGTGCAGAAAAATAACAAGGATCGTGGACTTCCTGGCAGGGGCTTGCTTTTGCTTTGTCACCTTTCTTGCGTGCCCAAGAAAGGTGACCCAAAGAAGGGCACCCGGCGAAAATTCTTGACGGCATGCTCAATCGTCCTCAGTACATTTCGGTCCGAAATGCTTCACCCTCGGACTCAATCGCCTGCCTAAATTTTCGCATGGGGAGGCTTAAACGCGTATATCCTCAAAGCTTTTGGCTTACCAAAACCCCTGCATCCCATGAACAGGTTCGCGCACAAGCATGCGATGCTCGATAAAGATAATTAACCCACAAGAGCCAGGCAGACGCGGCCGAGCTTATGTTCTACGGGCGAGGGGAAGTGCTGCGACAGCAGAAGAGGGTGATAACTGGTAACATCAGTGCATGCCTGCGCGGACCTGTGAACTGGGGTGCAGAAAAATAACAAGGATCGTGGACTTCCTGGCAGGGGCTTGCTTTTGCTTTGTCACCTTTCTTGCGTGCACCCGTTGCTTTTGTCGGGCACCATAGGACTTTTCCAACAGCCCGTACATGGGCGATCCTATGGTTTCTTCATCGTGATCTTCTTCATCGCCCAGGCATAGTCGAGATAGCCCGTGATGTGCGCCTTTTCCTCGTCCGGGAGCTGTCGGAACTTTCTGATGATCTGGATCTCCTGGTCTTTCAGGATCTTCTCGAGATAGCCGCACTGCTCCTCGGAAAGGGGCCAGACCCGCCTCTTCTCGTACTTTATTTTCTTTGACGGGGAAAGGAAGTACCCTTTCACCTCGAAGGGGAACTTCTCCTTGTGCGCTGCCAGGAGCAATGCGGACCGGTCCAGGCCGAGCTTGTCCGCTATCTTCTCGAGAATGGAATCCTTCGGGATGTGCCCTTGTTTGACCGTGAGCCTCAGAAGCTCCAGGCTTATGCCGAGTGTCTTCGCTACGGAGCGCAAGTTCCGGTAGCCCTTTTGCTCCAGGGCCTGCATGATCATTTCAGCCACTTTCATGGTTGTTATCTCTCTATGTTGTTTCCCTGCACTATTATTCACATCTTTGGAGATGTGCGGGGTTGGGGTAAAGCTTTTTGATACTGTCTTTCCCCTGCGCCGGGTAGCTCTGAGCGAAAGACACGCATAGCAATGCTGCACCGATCAAAATGATGACGACAAGTCAAGGCAGACGCGGCCTCACCCT
>CAVTAJ010000021.1:0-165296 GCA_963732675.1 Nitrospirota bacterium | reverse complement strand
TTATGCCTCCGGTAATAGAGACGAGGGCTGCCAGGAGACCGGCTACGGCGGACCAACGAAGGATCATGAAACCGGTCGTGAAGTGCCACCATCCCCACCGGGCGCCCAGACCCGAGATGACTGCAGAAAGGCCTGCACCTATCGCCAGGGCAAGACCGGCCGGAGCGATGTGATCGACGAGCGTTCTTGTGCGGCACGTTGGAATGCGTCAGTTCATGCTGATCAGCGTTCATGGTTTAACTCCCGGCTGTTCCTGGAATGTACTATATCCTGAATTAATTCTATCACGATTTTGCGTATGGTTTATGAGGCATGAAGGAATCTTTAGGGTCTGCGCATGCGGCTTTTATCTTTCAACACAAGACCAAATCCCTCGAGAAGCTAATGCATGCCATGAATACCATTGAGAGAACGGTGTGAATACAGTATCGCATTTGCATCATATTGGTCAGTAAGAACAACTACCTCCCGGGCTCATCAAGATAGAATCTGCTATAATAAAATCAATCGCGTCGGAAATCGGTGATCAAAAAGCCGTAGATCAAAGTCTGATCTGTTAAGGTCAAATAACGTAATACTTTATCAGGAGATTTTATCATGAACTCTGCACAATCGTGCCCACTATCGAAGCTTGATAAGCTGCTTTTAGCAACGGACCGTTCTGCATTTAGTGAAGGGGCCGTAAGGGAGGCAATAACGTTTGCAAAAAAGTGTTCAAGCAGGCTCTCCGTAATGTCGGTTCTGGAGACAAACCCTGAATATGAGACCATCGGCGCCAGTGCTTATCAAAAAGAAGAAGATGAAGCAACAAAATATCTCGAATCCATCAGATCAAGGGCGTCTCAAGAAGGGATATATTACTGTGAGACCGCTCTCCATTTCGGTGAAAATCCATCCCGACTGATCGTCAACGAGGCTGCTGAGAAAAAGGCAGACATGATAATCATCGGCAGACGCGGTCGCAGCGGTTTAATGAAGGTCCTTATGGGAAAGACCGCTGCAAATCTCATCAGTCAGGCGCCCTGTAAGGTCCTGATTGTTCCGAGGGCCGCACGGATCGATTGCAGGAATATATTGGTTGCAACCGACGGTTCAACACACAGCATTGCTGCGGCCTCCGAGGCGATCGGGATCGCAAAACGCTGCGGAAGTAATATTATTGCGATCTCTGCAATGCACTCGGAAGAAGGATCAGAAGAAGCAAAGGTACATGTTCGGCAAGTCGTTGAAATGGCGCAAAAGGAAGGCATAACCGCGGAGGCATTGACCCCCATAGGCAGGTCTCACGATGTGATCGTTGAAATCGCGGGCGGCAGGGGCGTGGATCTGATCGTTATGGGGTCGTATGGGAAGACAGGCCTGAAAAAACTTCTCATGGGAAGCTCAACGGAAAAGGTCATCGGCCATGCAAGTTGCGCTGTTCTGGTTGTCAGGGCACAATAAACCCGATAAGAGAACATCGCGACTCAAGAGCTCATCTTCTCAATCGGTTTCTCTTAGCGTTGTTCATTATTACGCATCAGCGTGCTCCTGAGAACTGAAAGAGCATCTGCCTTCCTCGTATCCGGCAGGGTCTTTAATTGTCCTGAATAATCGGCGGAGATTGATAATGGACAACACCTCTTCTTTTAATAATGATGAGGCCAGCCAACAATCACGGAACAGATATCTTCTGACCATCTTTCTGAAACTGCTGTGGACCTCGCTGACGCTTTTGGTATTACTCGGTGTGCTTCTTCCTTTGACGATCTTCCTCGGTTGGTGGACGTTTATTCTTCCTTGTCTGATCGGTCTTCTGGCCGGTATCTCCATTACCATAGGGGTTTTGACCTCACTCCAGAATAGGGCTTTGATCACACTTCTTCTGGCTGTGCTGACCCTACCTGGTTTAGCTGTTTATTTGAGCTTCATGGCCGTCAGCAGTCCAAAGGCATTTGACGCCTCTAGCTCAGCGCTGATGCCCTTTGTGGCATATGCGCTGGCCACTATCATCGGAGGTCTCATCATGGTGAAGATCTGGCAGAACATGCCGGTCAGGGAACGAAATGAAAAGGCGGAAAAAGAACCGGTCCCGGTTTTACCACAGGCAAAGAAGGAGCATACGAGCCATGCAAAGTCTGATCTCGACAAAGCTTCTTAAGATCGTCGCTATCTGGTCGTTGATACCCAGTTACATTGCCGCCGGCGGTGCCATCGGATATGGTCTGGACAAATGGCTCAACACGTTTCCTTATATTACGGGCGCCGGTATCCTGGTCGCTTTTAGCTTGGCGGTCCGTGACATGATGAGGCTTAAGAAAGAATGGTAAACCCCGTCAGAGTACAAAGGTCTCTCATGAATATCAATGGCGGATTTATGCCGCTCTCTTAGATAACTATTTCGAGCTTTAAGGAGACAGGGATTATCTAGCGGGGTAATGCATGTTATCGATGGCCTGAGGTGGGTCCATGACTGAAACCGTGCGGCAGTTCATGCCCTATATCGTCATCTTCAATTTCGCCCTGGTGGCACTGGTCTTAATCGCGCTTGCCTTCGTGGCGACCCGGCGGAAATTGTCTGAAGTACCTGACACGATCCAGAACATTGCTGAGTATGGCCTGGAGTGGTTTGTGCGGCAGGCCCGGGACATGCGACCTGACGGAGTGTCGGTGATCGCGCCGTTCCTTGCCAGTCTGTTTTTATTTATATTGATCAGCAATCTTTTGTCTGTTGTATCATTTCCGATCATCAACATCCCGCCGACCTCGTACTACAGCGGGACACTGACGCTGGCCCTGATCGCCATGATCGGGATCACGTTCATCAGCGCCAGATTCAAAGGTGTTTCCGGCGCCGTGAAACATCTCTTCTGGCCCAATCCGCTTCAGATCATCTCCCAGATCGGCGATACGCTCTCGCTCTCCTTGCGGTTGTTCGGCAATATCGGCGGGGAATTCATGGTCGCCCTGCTGGTCGTCAAAGCGGCGCCCTATGGTATACCCTTGATTATTCACACCCTGGGCCTGATACCGGCCTTCATTCAGCCGATGGTCTTCACCCTGCTGACGGCGAACTTTCTGGCCGAGGCCATCCATACCGAAGAGAAACGACCATCGAGAGGAAAAGCGTCAGGAGGTTTCTCCAGGCGAACTGCCGTCTTCCTGACCGTTCCGGTAGAGGACGTGAGCTCCATTAAAGAACAACGTTCTCTAACGAACAGAGACTGCCGCCATTTCCAAAGAGTGATGTCCACCCCGTTAGAGATAGCCGGTATTCTAACTGGGCAAGCCGCCGTCAAAGTAGACGGTTTTCTCGAACGGAATGAAGCTGACCTTCAGAAAGGGGAATATCTATGCAAGCGATCTTTTTAGTGTTCATCCCGACGCTGACCATCGTACCAGTCGCAATCGCTGCTGCCCTGGCAATGAGAAAAATCTCTCATGCGGCCATCGAGGGCATGACCAGGCAGCCGGAAATTGCTCCACAGCTTTTTACCGCCATGCTTGTATCGATGGCACTGGTCGAAGCACTGGTGATCTACTGCCTGGTCATCGCGCTGATGGTGGCGGCAAAGATTTAGTTTGCCCGAGACCGAAGGAGACGGAATATGAATCTCAATCCTTTGGAGCAACTGAATCTTATTACCATGGCGGCAATAGCAGCCATCTTTCTCGTGACCTTCTTTGTCTTGAAAACGATGTTTTTCAACCCCTTGATCGATGTGATGGAAAAGAGGGCCGACAAGTTGAAGAGATCACGCGCGAGGTATCAGGAAGCCGACGCATTGATCGAGCAGGCGCGGGAAGAAGCTGCGAGGATTGCAGCTGAGGCAGCCGAAACGGCAGAGCGTTTTTCAGAAGACATCAGAAGAGAGCTCGCAGGGATACAGGAATCAAAACGCACTCTGGCCAATGCCGAGGCGGATAAAATTCTTGCCAGCGGACGGACAGAGGTGGAGCGTCTCAAGGGATCGGAACAGGCCCGATTGAAAGAGCATCTCTTGACGTGCAGCAAGCAAACACTGGTCAAGATGATTGCCACGGTGGATGAGGAAGCTCTTCGGCTGATGGTCAATCGGGTCCTTACGGCCAGAGGAGCGGCAAAGTAGCCATGGAAGAACTAATTCAAGAAGCGCTCCATCAGATCACCGGAGAACCATGGATTTTTACGATCGAGATCGTGCAATTTATTATGCTCGTCCTCATCATCCGGTTTCTCCTTCCCCGGATCGTGGGGACCGCTCTGAAAGAGAGGCGCAATCGCATTGCTGCTGATGTGGAAAAGGCCGATCAAGTGGACGCGGCATATGCAAAAGCTCAACAACAGACAGCTGCACTGGTTGCAGCGGCCCGCGCGGAAGCCCTGAGAACCATAGAGACGGCAAGGACAACCGCGCAGGAAGAGCGCCGCGCCGGCCTGGATCGGGCGGAACAGGAAGCTAATGCGATTCTTCTTCAAGCCAGACAAGCCGTCGAAACCGAAAAAGAAAGGGTGGTCAGAGAGGCGTCTGAACAGCTGGTCTCGCTCATCACTCTGGTCATTCGTCGCTTCATCGAAGAATCACTGACGGAAAGCGAGCGCCGGGCAGTGACGCAAAAGCTCATTCTTGCCAGCCTGAACGAAATGGAAGGCACCTCATCTCGGCAGTGAGCAGCCTGCAGTACGGTAAGGGGCACTGCAACCATGGAAGAGAACCGGCATAAGCGTGAGGAGATCGCTCTGGGCCCCCTCTTAAAAGGCCTGCGCGATCCCGTTGTACTTCTGGAAACTCAGATACCCCTCGATCCCCTCCTCGTGGATAATCTCAAGGAAAAGTTGTCGGCTGCTGCGGGAAGAGCGATCACGATCGACGTGAAAGTGAACCCGCGTCTGGATGTCGGCGCCAGGCTGATTCTCGGAGGAGTGAAAAAGTTCGATCTCGATCTCCGGCGGAGACTCCTGGAAGACCTGGAATCACAGTTCGCAGCGATAAAACGGGAGGGGCTGACGACGGTCGAAGCGACGGCCGCGCACCTGGCGAGGATCATTGAGAAGACGGAGCCGCGGCTCCGCGTCGAGGAGCTGACCGACACCGGGGAAGTCAACCAGGTCGGTGACGGTATTGCGATCGTTTCCGGACTGAGGGGTGTGGGCGCTCAGGAGATCGTCCGTTTTCAGCACGATGTTTACGGCATCGCCTTCAATCTGCTGCGGGGCTCGGTGGGGTGCCTCTTGATCGGACGCGAGGAGGAGATCGAAGAGGGAAGCGTCGTGGAAAGGACCGGCCACCTGTTGCAGGTCCCTGTGGGCGAGGCGCTCATTGGCCGGCTTCTGAACGCCTTGGGCCAGCCGATCGATGGAAAAGGACCGATTGAGACGGATAAATTCCGGCCGGCGGAAAGGGCCGCTCCCGGCGTGGTCAAACGTCACCCGGTGATCGAACCGCTGCACTCGGGAATCAAGATCATCGATGCCCTCGTTCCCCTGGGACGGGGCCAGCGCGAACTGATCCTCGGCGACCGGAAAATCGGCAAGACCACGATCGCCGTTGACACTATCTTGAGCCAGAAGGACACCGGCGTCATCTGCATCTATGCGGCGATCGGCCAGAAGGCGTCGACGGTGGCCCGCGTGGTCCGTACGCTCCAGGAGCAGGGTGCGATGAAGTACACCATTGTTGTCGTTGCCTTTTCCAACGAAGATCCGGCATTCCGCTACATCGTTCCCTATGCGGCTTGTGCCATGGGTGAGGAATTTATGGACAGCGGCGGTCATGCCCTGGTCGTCTATGATGACCTGAGCAAGCATGCGGTCACGTACCGGGAGATCTCAGCGCTGTTAAAGCGTCCGATCGGACGCGAAGCCTATCCGGGCGACATCTTCTATGTCCACTCCCGCTTGCTCGAACGGGCCGCCTGTCTGCGGGACGACCTTGGCGGCGGCTCCCTTACCGCGCTCCCGATCGTCGAGACCCTGGGAGGCGACATCTCCGCCTTTATCCCCACCAATGTCATTTCCATCTGCGACGGGCAAATCTTCCTCGATGCCGGCCTGTTTAACGAGGGCTCCAGGCCGGCGATGGATGTGGGCCTGTCCGTTTCCCGGGTCGGCGGCATGGCCCAGACCCGGGTGATGAAAAAAGTGGCCGGCCGCCTGCGCATGGATTTGGCCCAGTATCATGAGATGTCACAGTTCGTCAAGTTCGGCGCGGAAGTCGACCAGGCGACGATGGATCAACTGCTCCGGGGCGAGCGGGAGCGGGAGGTGTTAAAACAGGACCAACATAACCCACTGTCGCTGGAGAAGCAGATCATCATCCTCTACGCAGCGGTCAACGGCTATCTCGATGCGGTGCCGGTGGAGCAGGTCAAGGCGTATGAAGCGGCACTCTTCACCTTCATGGAATCCCAGTATCCAACCGTGCTCCCGAGCATCGGCGAGCTGAAAGATCTGTCCGAGGATACGGAAAAAATACTGGTGCAGGCCATAAGCCGGTTTACCCGGGACTTTCTCCAGCAAAGGACGGCATCGGCCGAATTGGCGCCGGTCACGTAAGGGAGAACCATTGTGCTGAAGCTGCTCGAACTCAAGCAGAGAATGAAGTCCGTCGAGAACATCGAAACGATCGCCCGGACGTTGGCTACGGTTTCAGCCGCCAAACTTTCCGGGTCCCGGCGACGGGCTGCGGGCCTGCGGGAGTATACCCGGAAGATGGAGGAGATCCTTGGACACCAGAAGGCCTATCTGGAAGGCAAAGGCGTGAGCATCGGCTCGCTCTCACCGCTGCTCACGGAACGGGACGCCGTGCACAATGTTGCCGTGCTGGTCATTACGGCCGACCGGGGGATGTGCGGCAACTATAATCTGGCGGCATGCCGCCTGGCCATGAAATTCTGGGAACAGAGAAAAAAGTCAGGGCAGAACACCGTGTTCCTGGTGAAGGGAAGAAAGGGCGAGCGGTATTTCCGGAAACGGAGCGCCGCGATCGTTTATTCCGCAGGCTGGCGACGCAAGGGTGTCCTGCCGGAAGAAGTCGAGAAAATCCTCTCCCTCCTGCTCGAGCAGTATTTGAGCCGTGCCGTCGACGAGGTCTACGCGGTGTACACCCAGTTTTACTCACCCATCCGGCGTCTGACGAAGATCAAACGGATGCTGCCGATCACACTGGAACTTCACGGGCAAGGCGGGAACGCGATCAACAAGTGGTATTACGAGCCGTCATTCCGGGAAATTGTCGACGAACTCCTGGCGATCTATTTGCGGGTCCAATTGTATGATGTCCTCCTGGAGTCTTATTCCAGCGAGCAGGGGGCGCGGATGATCACGATGGAGGAAGCCACGGAACGGGCGAACAAGACGCTGTGGGAATGCCGGGGGATGCACAACCGGCTGCGGCGGGAGTCCATTACCCTCGACCTCCTCAGCGCTCTCTATGCCTCCAGGGTCGTAGAAGAGGTCAAGAGCACTCCGGGCAAGCTCGCATAGGCACAGGAAAGTGAAGATGAAACAGGAAGAGATCATCGAGAAGGCCTTTCGAAGGCTCATCAAGGAGTTCACCGAGGAGCAGGCAGAAGGCACGGTCATTCAGGTGATGGGACCCATCGTCGATGTGGAATTCGGCGGCCGCCTCCCGGCCATCAATAACCTGCTCCGGGCAGGCGATAAGGCCATTGGCCTCCCGCTCGAGGTGGTGCAGCTCCTGGGGGAAGGGATCGTTCGGACGATCGCGCTCGATTCAACCGACGCCCTTGCCCGGGGAACAAAGGTCTTCGATACGGG
Organism: Nitrospirota bacterium; assembly: GCA_963732675.1. GTDB lineage: Bacteria > Nitrospirota > UBA9217 > UBA9217 > UBA9217 > JALNZF01. Next base: position 157,558 of record CAVTAJ010000021.1, on the reverse strand, counting down.
CATGCCGATCTCGGTGCCGACGGGGCCTGAAATCCTGGGGCGGCTCTTCAACGTAATCGGCGAAGCAATCGATGAAAAACCCTTTTCAAAAATCCGGGTCACCGGCATCCATAAGCCCGCAATCCCCTATGCCAGGCTGGAGACCTTTCCGCAGGTAATTGAAACGGGCATCAAAGCCATTGATCTCCTGACGCCCTTTCCCCGTGGCGGCAAGATCGCTCTCTTCGGGGGAGCAGGCGTCGGCAAGACCGTGGTTATCATGGAACTCATCCGGAACATCGGCATCGAGCACCGGGGGGTCTCTGTATTCGGCGGCATCGGTGAGCGGACGCGGGAGGGAAACGAGCTATGGCTCGAAATGCGGAAGTCCGGTGTCCTCGACAGGGCGGTCCTGGTCTTCGGCCAGATGAACGAACCACCAGGTGCGCGCTTCCGTGTGGCATTGTCCGCCCTTACGATAGCGGAGTATTTTCGGGACGAGCGAAAACAGGACGTGCTTCTCTTTTTCGATAACATCTACCGCTACGTGCAGGCCGGGCAGGAAGTATCGCTGCTCAGGGCGCGAATTCCCTCGGAGGTCGGATATCAGCCTACGCTCTTCACTGAGATGGGCCAGCTCCAGGAGCGGATCGCCTCAACCAAAGACGGTGCGATCACCTCGGTGCAAGCAGTCTATGTCCCTGCCGACGACCTCGCCGACCCAGGGCCGGCATCGGTCTTTGCCCATCTCGACGCCTCCGTCGTCCTGTCGCGGCGCATCGCCGAACAGGCGCTCTATCCGGCAATCGACCCGCTCCGCTCGTCATCGCAGATCCTCGAGCCCGGGTTCGCCGGCAGCGAACATATCGAAGTTGCGAGAAAAACCAGAAGCTATCTCCAGCGTTACGGAGCGCTGCAGGACCTCATTGCCATTCTTGGCGTGGAGGAGCTTTCTGAAGAGGACAAGATCGTGGTCAGACGAGCGCGGCGCCTTCAGAAATTTTTATCCCAGCCCCTCTTTGTCTCCGAGGCGTATACCGGCATCCCGGGGAAATATGTCCCGCTTAAGGAGACCATCCGTGATTTCAGACAGATCATCGAAGGCATCCACGATGATGTGCCTGAACAGGCTTTTTACATGGTCGGAACGATCGATGAAGCATTAAAGAAAGCTAAATCACTGACCGGCGCAGGAGCGAAAGACATTTTTGCAACCAGGAAAGAGGGCGAGGAATGAAGGGCGAACACCTTGTTCTGTGGATCATTACGCCGGACGGACAATCCCTGAATGAAAAGCAGGTCGATGTTGTCGTCTTCCGGCGCAAGGAAAAGCGTTTTGAGGTCGGGAGCGAGATCGCCATCTTTCCCCGTCATGGCCCCACGCTGATCCGGATACCAGTTGCTCCAGTGCGCTACCGAAAAGGAGAACAGACCTATTATGCGGCAGTGGGCGGCGGGTTTGTTGAAATCATGGGTAATGAGGTCTTGGTGATCACACCTCGTTTTGAAAAGATTCGATCCGATGACCCGCTTCCTCCGATTAAGGCCAAGCGAATAACGGAACAGTGGCGACGAGAGCAAAAAGAATTCCAGAAAGAGATGGTCGGTTATCTTTAGGCGTCCCGAAGAATGGATAGTGTGATCATCGCCGGCTTGCGAAAAGGCGAGGAAGAAGGCCCCACCCTCTCCCGTGACTTCCCCCCTGATAAGACCTGATCGACTGGGATAGCGGTTATGTATGCGCAATGAACCATGAGCCGTTATGAACATTTATTAAGCTATAATTCTCGATAGGTTCAATTGTCTGAAATTATCCGGCAGGTGTCGCACCCGCAAAATTAAAAGAAACAGAGTTCAAGAACAATTTATCCCACTCTCAAAGCAACGCAGTATTGATTTCCGGATCAAAATAGTATAATCTTCAAGCTGCGGGGAATTCAACCGTGAGTGGCGACCAATACCTGTGATGATAAAGGAGGCCTGTCCTAACTATGAACTATACCGTATCAGATGACGTCTTAAGAGCGACCACCAAATGTACCCATGATTTTTCCTGCCTTACAACGGGGAAATGCGGAAATCTGGCGCAATGCAAAGTCGATAAACGATTTGATAAAAATATGCTGTATATCGAGAACGGGAAGGACAAAGCGGGAGTTTCCTGTCCCTACAAAGTATCTTACGGCAGCAGTCATGGGCATATTTGCACCTGCCCGACTCATTATACGGTCTATTTTCAGAATGAAGGTTATGCAGCTGGACAACCAAGCTGACCGTCGTGTCCGCTTGTCTAATACCGATACGTTATCAGAACACCCTTATCGTTACCATCTATCATGGGGGCAATACTCAGTCTATTGACTTTGCCGCCTGTATGAGATGCGACAACCGCTTTCCCGGTAAAATAACCTATAGCCGACGCAACAAACACATCTGAAGACCAGTGGGCATTGTTCTGTACCCGTCCAAGGGCTACGAGCGTGGAAATGCCATATACAAGAGGGGGAACGATCAGGTTATCATATTCGGTGGCAACCACCGTTGCTATTGAAAAAGCGACGGATGCGTCACCTGAAGGAAAAGAGAGTTCCCCGTTATTGCCGGAAAGAACCGGACCCGACCAGGTATCGTGAGAATCGCCGGTAAAGGGACGATGTCTTCCCGTGGCATGCTTCAAGGCCTGTACAAAGACACCAGTGATCACGAAACTCTCCGCGGAGAGCAGGAAGGTTGTCTTGGCTTTATCATCAGAAGCAACGTATCCATATACACCGAGACCCACTACTGCAGGTAAGGACAACAAGTAAAGCTTTTTACCATCGTCCGCCAAATAGAGTGTTGTCGCATTTTTTTTCTTTTGGACCCAAGTCTTGATCTTATCGTCTTGTGTGTACAGACCGACAGCGGTACCCATGACGAGGGCCGCTTCAAGCCAATCAGAGGAATCCCATCGAGCAGGTGATGTCAGAATATTCTTCGTATCCGTCCAGTACCCGGTTACATACTCCCTGTTGAACTCAACCGATGTACTTTTTTGGGACGCTGTCTGGACCAAGGTAGTTGATTCGGCAGTTGATAAATTATCCGAGGCAATGGCAGAGGAAATCATGGTAATTACGAGCAGCATGACAATACCGCTTGTTCTATAATTGAATAACATGAGACGATCCCCCGGGTTGGGTTGAATTAAATGTTGCACGGCATTATATACGGTATGTAAATGCAAGTCCACGGTAATGTCCGGCAACAAGTAATTCTTCCTGATTTGAGGAAGGCTCCGGGTAAGGTCCGTGTTGTTATACTATGTTCCCCGCCTGCTTGCGAAAAGGCTATGAAAGAATCACCACCAAACTATCCGGCCTCATGGAACGCTGTACATTGACGATGGGATAGGATAGATGTCAACGCGTAGTTTCTTTCCCTCGACAAAATCTTCAAAATATTCTAATATTGACCATCTCCATGGACGACCTCAAAACCATTCTCGACCGGATCAGAAAACCGCTCTCATTCGCAGCGCGGGACGATTTTGCCCATATCAAAAGCCTGGCCGCTCTGGAGCCTTTTATCAGGACTCAAGTAGCGGAACTGAGGCGTGTCATGAAAAAACGTCTAGAGATAGACGAGATCGAGAAACTGTTTGGCGGATTTGATGGTTTATCTTTAGAAAAGAAGAAAGAGCATATTCTTCATGCCATGGTCGTGATTGAATCTCTTGAACGGCAGCAGAGCGTCTTGGACAGCCAGAGGACCTCTATGCCATTAAGCCCCGTATCGCATTCATCGGAAAATCCCCCTCACCCCCCGAAAGAGGCTTTGCCTCAAACGGGGCCGGCCGGCCCTCTCCCTCAAGGAGAGAGGGTGAAGGGCGGTTCCTCTTCAAAGCCTGATCCTTCACGCAGCGAACGGGGTACGGCAGGGGAGCAGGGGGAGGCTGGCACGGCCCTTCTCCGGCTCGATGCCCCGATCCAATACTGCAAGGGCATCGGCCCCAAGCGGGCTGAACTGCTCCAGAAGCTCGGCATCTCGACAGTCGAAGACGCGCTCTCGTATCTTCCGTGGCGTTACGAGGACCGGGGAAATCTCAAGAAGATCGGCAGGCTCACCTACGGATCGTACGAGACCGTGTCGGGAGAGGTGGTCTCCGCCGATGTGGTACAGACCAAGCGGCAGCGAGTGAAGGTCTTCGAGCTCGTGATCACGGACAGGAGCGGGATGCTCGTGGGTTCGTGGTATAACCAGCCCTTCATGAAAAAGATGTTCAGGCAGGGCCAGAAGGTGATCCTCTCGGGCATCGTGAAGTCCAATCCCTACCGGAGCGGCCTGCCGCAGATCGACAACCCGGAATTTGAGATCATGGGCGAGGACGAGGCCGATGAATTGATCCATGCCGGCAGGACCGTCCCGATCTACCGCGCGACCTCCGGTCTGTCGGTACGCGCTATCCGCACGATGATGAAGACCATCCTTGATTCCTGCGCAGGGTCCCTGCATGAACCGTTGCCTGATTTCCTCATTAAAAAATACTCCTTTGTGCCGGCGTCCGAGGCATTGTCCGAGGTCCACTTTCCCACGAAAGAAAAAGACATTACCATCCTGAACCGGGGCATGAGCGCTGCTCATCGAAGGCTCAGTTTTGAAGAGCTGTTCTCGCTGGAGCTCGGGCTCGCGCTCAGGAAACGGGGAGTGATCGTTGAAAAGAAGGGGATCTCGTTCACGCAGGTCAACACGCTCGAGACCATCCTGCGAAAAAATCTTCCCTTCAAACTGACGGCTGCTCAGGAACGCGTGATCGGTGAGATAAAAAAAGACATGATCGCCGACCGGCCCATGAACCGGCTGGTGCAGGGCGATGTGGGCTGCGGCAAGACCGTGGTCGCGCTCATTGCCTCGCTCATGGCTGTGGAGAACGGCTACCAGGCCTGCATCATGGCGCCGACGGAGATCCTTGCCGAGCAGCACTTCAAGAACATCACGGCCATGGCGTTCTTGCTCGGGATCACCGTGCGATCGCTCACGGGCCGTATGAAGAAGAAGGAGAAGGAGGCGCTGCTTGCAGAGATCGGGTCAGGCGCGGCGCAGATCGTGGTCGGCACCCACGCGCTGATCGAGCAGAACGTGAAGTTCCATCGCCTGGGGCTCGCGATCATCGACGAACAGCACCGCTTCGGCGTGATGCAGCGCTCCACGCTCACGTCCAAGGGATACGAGCCCGACGTGCTGGTCATGACCGCAACGCCGATCCCGCGCACGCTCGCGCTCACCGTCTACGGCGACCTTGACGTGTCCGTGATCGACGAAATGCCGCCAGGCAGGATCGCGATCATCACGCGGCTCTATTTTGAGAACAGGCGCCGTGAAGCATACCAGTTCATCGAAAACGAGCTCAAGAAAGGGCGGCAGGCGTACGTGGTCTATCCGCTTGTTGAGGAGACCGAGAAGAGCGATCTGAAGGCCGCGACCGAGATGGCCGCGCATCTCCAGGCCGATATCTTCCCCCGCTGGAAGGTCGGGCTTTTGCACGGCAGAATGAAAGGCGAAGAGAAAGAAGCGGTCATGACGTCCTTTAAGGCCGGCGAAGTCCACCTCCTGGTATCGACCACGGTGATCGAGGTCGGCGTGGACGTGCCGAATGCCGCGGTGATGGTGATCGAACACCCCGAGCGGTTCGGACTGGCGCAGCTCCATCAGCTTCGGGGAAGGGTCGGCAGGGGCGGCAGCCAATCCTATTGCATTCTCATGGGTCCGAGGATGTTCGCGGAAGAAGCTCGTGAGCGGTTGAATGCCTTCACCCGTACGAACGACGGCTTTCTGATCGCGGAAGAAGACCTCAGGATCCGCGGTCCGGGCGAGTTCTTCGGCACGCGCCAGTCGGGCCTGCCGGACCTGCGCGCGGCAAATATTATCCGCGACGCGGACCTGCTCGAAACGGCCAGGATGGAGGCTTTCGACCTGGTCCGCCAGGACCCCACGCTCGCGCCCTATCCGCAGCTCCGTGAGCTCCTGAAGCGGAAGTGGCAGGGCAGGCTCGGACTGATATCCGTCGGTTGACCCCGAAACGGCACGTAACGCGCCCATTATGCGACGGATGGGCGCCTTGATCAGAAGAAACGTATAATTTCCGCGGATTTTGTGTTTGCGGTATGATACCATGCTGTTTGCGGGGTTGATATTTCAGGAGTATTCTGATACAGTGAAAATGCCGAGGGTTCAGGGTACAGGACTCAGGGCGCAGGGAAAGCAGCGGGAAGGTTGTTGTCCATTAATCTGGACCCTGTACCCTGGACCCTGGACCCGCATTAAGGAGTCATGATGACGATTTGGGAAAAAGCAATACTGAACATGCAGCGAGGCTCACAGCGGATATCCATCTCCGCTGCGCTGTTTGCCGATCGGGTGCGTGTGGAGATCAACATTGTCCGGTTGCGGATCAGGATCGACGAGGTCCAGGAACAGATCGATGCACAGTACCAGGCCATCGGCCGAAAGGTGGACAACCTCACCAGGGGGGATGCGCTGCCGAAAACGACCGAGCAGCTGGTCCAGGATGAGGAGATCGCCGCTGCCATGACCGAGCTTACAGACCGTAAACAGGAGATCGAGGAATTGCGCAACATGATCGTGAACGAACAGGCTTCGGTGAAGACTGCTCGCAAGGAAGCGGAGGGAACATCTGAATGATCACCGTGGTTGTTTTTATTGTTGGTCTCCTCATTGGAAGCTTTCTGAACGTCTGCATCGTGCGTCTGCCGCGCGGCGGTTCCATCGTCACCCCGCCTTCTCATTGTCCCCGTTGTCAAAGCAACGTAAAATTCTACGACAATATACCGCTCATCAGCTTTCTTCTCCTGCGAGGGAAATGCAGGAACTGCGGCGAGCCCATTTCGTGGCAGTATCCGCTCGTTGAGCTTATGAACGCCCTGTTCTACGTCTGGATCGTCCATGAGTTCTGGCTTGGAGGGGAAGCCTTCCTCATGATGGCCCTCTGCTCGTCCTTGATCGTGATCACCTTTATTGATCTCGACCATCTGATCATCCCCGATATCATCACCCTGCCGGGGATGCTTGTGGGGCTTTCGCTCGCGCCCTTCTTCATGTCCCCGCTCGGCGATCCGCTTCCCTTCCACCTCGACCGTTTTCTTCCCCACGCGGGACCGTACCTGACAGGGTTCCTGAATTCTCTCATCGGTTTGGTCCTCGGCGGCGGACCGCTTCTTGCCATCGGATGGATCTGGGAAAAGCTGCGGCACGTCGAGGCCATGGGCGGAGGCGACGTGAAGCTCATGGGCATGGTGGGGAGCTTCCTGGGGTGGAAGGGCGCCCTCCTTACCATCATGCTCGGCGCGCTGGCCGGCTCCGTGATCGGTGTTTTGCTGATCGCCCTGAACAGACACAAAATGGGAAAGTACATTCCCTTCGGCCCGTTCCTTGCGGCCGGCGCCGTCTCAAGTGCGTTTTATGGACCTGATATCGTTTCGTGGTATCTCGGCCTGATCCGTGTATGACGTCCCATACCTTCTTCATACTGCTGCCCGGCGTTATGATCATCGCGATCGGAGCGATCGTCGTCTGGGGGATCGCGCGCCGATATCGCCGCGAGCTCGGCATGCAGTCCGTGGAGCGCGAGAAGACCACCGACACTTCGTTCATCATCAACGCCTTCCAGGACGTGACCAAACAGCTCAAAGAGAAGGAGAAAGAGCTGGAGCGGCTCAGGGCCCTCGCGGAACAACGCGCCGAGAACGTCGAAAGTTATAACGAGAACATCCTCCAGTGCGTCACGAACGGAGTGATGACCTTCGACCGGGAGTGTCGCTTGACCACGATCAACCGGGCCGCCGAAGAGATCCTTGGAATTACCCGGGAGCAGTCAGTTCGCAGGAGCTGTGAGGAACTCCTCGGGCCAGGCGGCATCGCCCAGGCCGTGAACGAAACCCTGGGGAAAAAACAGCCGTCCGCCCGCATGGAAGCGGTGCTGGAACGATCGACCGGGCGGCTTTGGCTCGGGTACAATACCGCGTTGTTGAGCGACCGGCATGGCGCCGCACTCGGCGTCATCCTTTCATTCTCCGACCTTACCGAGGTCAAACGTCTTCAGGAACAGGTAGAGCTTCAGGAGCGCCTGAAAGCGCTCGGCGAGATGTCCGCCGGCATTGCCCACGAGCTCCGGAACCCGATGGCGGTAATAACCGGATATCTCAACCTGCTGTCGAAAAACGCGGATCCCGCGGGGCAGGAGCTCATCAATCGCATTGCAACCGAGATCAACGGCATGAACCGGATCATCGGCGACCTCCTGACCTTTGCGCGGCCTGCATCGCTGAACCGGGTGAACATCGATGTCAGGGAATTGATCGAGACCTGTCTTTCGAACATCCAGCAGGCAACAGGCACAGCGTCCCGGATCAAAACGGACCTGCAGCTCGACGCCTTTGAAGCTTCACTCGATGAAGTGTTGATGAGACAGGCGTTGACCAACGTGATCCAGAACGCCATTGAGGCCATGCCCGGCGAAGGGACCCTCTCGTTGAAGGCAGTGAAAGCGCACCACGAAATGAGGATCACCGTCGGCGACACGGGGGAAGGGATAGCTCCCGAGGCGGTAAAAAAGATCTTTCTGCCTTTCTTCACCACCAAGGACAAAGGAGTCGGCATGGGGCTTGCGCTGGCACATAAGGTCATCACCGCTCATGGGGGCAGGGTGGAAGTGGAGAGCAGGCAAGGCAAGGGAACGACGTTTACAATGATCCTCCCGCTGAGGTAACGATCGCATGGCTGATACGATCCTCGTCATAGAAGACAAAGAGAGCATGCTCGAAATGCTCAAGCAGACCCTTGAAACCGAAGGCTACCGGGTGATCCCGGCCAAAGACGGGGCCGAAGGGATCAGGAAACTTTCCGATGAACGGATCGGCCTGGTGCTTACGGACCTCAAACTTCCGAAGAAGGACGGTTTCGAGGTGCTGAAGGCAGTGAAAGCGGACAACCCGCTCCTGCCGGTGATCGTGATGACCGCATTTGGAACGATCGAGACCGCGGTCAAGGCGGTGAAACAAGGCGCCTATGATTTTTTGACCAAACCCTTCGATATGGAACATCTGCTTGTTCTGATCAAGCGCGCGCTTGATGCCTCGCGCATGGCCAACGAGAACATCCTCCTCAGGGAAGAGTTCGCCGAAAAGTACGGCTTCCCGAAGATAATCGGCAAGAGCGGCCAGATGCTGGAGATCATGGCCAAGATCCAGAAGGTGGCCCCTACCAACGCAACCGTGCTTATTCATGGCGAAAGCGGCACCGGCAAGGAGCTCTTCGCGCGCGCTATCCATTCTCTGAGCAACCGAAAGGACGCTCCGTTCATTGCGATCAATTCCGCCGCCATCCCCCGTGAGCTGCTGGAGAGCGAACTGTTCGGGTACGAGCGGGGCGCCTTCACCGGAGCGGACGCGCGGAAGCTCGGCAAGCTCGAACTGGCGGACAAAGGGACGGTGTTCCTTGACGAGATCGGCGACATGGACCTGGCCCTGCAGGCGAAGATGCTTCGCGTGCTCCAGGAACAGGTGATCGAACGCGTGGGCGGAGGCAAACCCATAAAGATCGATGTGCGCGTCGTGGCGGCCACGAACAAGGACATCGGAAAGGCCGTGGAAGCAAAGCTGTTCAGGGAGGACCTGTTCTATCGCTTGAACGTGTTCCCCATCACCATTCCGTTGCTCCGGGAACGCCGGGATGATATCCCCGCGCTGGCGCAGAATTTCCTGAACAAATATTCGGCCGAGGTGCGGAAAGGTCCGCTCACGATCTCCGACGAGGCCATGGACATCCTGATGAAGTCGCCGTGGAAGGGGAATGTACGCGAGCTTGAGAACGTGATCGAACGCGCGGTCATCTACGCTGACGGCGGTGTTGTCCGTCCGCAGGACCTCGGCATCAGCGAATCGAGCATCCTCGACGCGCTTGCGGAGCATGTGCCGATGGATGGTCCTCTCCATGACATCGCCGCTGCTGCCACGCGCATCGCCGAGTCACGCCGTATCAGGCAGGTGCTGAAGCAGACCGGCGGGAACAAGTCCCGCGCCGCGGAGGTCCTCCAGGTGAGCTACAAGACGCTCCTCACGAAGATCAAGGACTATCAGCTGGAGGAGAAGGGGAAAGTTAAGAGTACTGATTCACGATTCAAACTTCAGTGAGATGTTGACGAGAACAATGAATTACCGCGGAACCTCATGAAAAAAATCCCCACTGACATCAAAAATGAAATCGAAAGTCTCGTCAAGGAACTCAACGAGCATAATTACCGTTATCACGTCCTTGATGCCCCTGTTATTTCTGATGCTGAATATGATAAGCTCTTTCGGCCGTCTCAAAGAGCTTGAGGAAAAATATCACTTCGTCCTTCCTGACTCACCCACCCGGCGCGTGGGCGCGCCGCCGCTCGACAAATTCGAAAAAGTAAAACATACCGAGCCCATGCTGTCGCTCGGCAATGCCTTCTCGCACGATGAGGTCCGCGAGTTCGACCAGCGGGTCAAGCGCTTCCTCAAATCAGACAATGAAGTGGAATATACCATCGAGCCGAAATACGATGGCCTTGCGATGGAGCTGTCATACAAAAAGGGACTTCTTGATGCGCGCATCGACCCGCGGCGACGGGTATGAAGGCGAGGATGTCACGACGAACATCAAGACCATCAAGGCGATTCCGCTCAAGATAGAAGGCGTGGACATCCCTGATGTGATCGATATCCGCGGCGAGGTGTACATAGACATTGAAGAATTCGAAAAATTGAACAAGGAGCGGGAAAAAAGCGGCGAACCTCTTTTTGCGAATCCAAGAAATGCCGCGGCAGGAGCGGTGAGACAGCTTGACTCGTCCATTACCGTCCAGAGGAAGCTCCATATGGCCTGCTACGGCGTCGGCGCTATGAAGGGCGTAGAGTTCAAGAGTCAGGCTGACTTCGTTTCCTGGCTCAGGAAGGCCCATTTCCCGGTGCCGGGCATCCTGGATGTTGTCGTCGGGGTGGAAAAGGTCCTGGACGCGATCAAAAAGATCGAGGTCGGCCGTTCACAGTTTTCCTTCGAAACAGACGGCGCGGTCATCAAGGTGAACTCTTTCTATCTGCAGAAAGAGCTGGGCATCAAGACACGCGAGCCGCGATGGGCCATTGCCTTTAAATTCCCGGCCCATCAGGGGACCACGGTCATCGAGGACATTATTGCATCTGTCGGCAGGACCGGGGCCATAACCCCGGTGGCTATCATGAAGCCGGTCAAAATCGGCGGGGTCACTGTTTCGCGCTCCACACTGCACAACTGGGACGAGATCGAGCGCAAGGACATCCGCATCCACGATACGGTGGTTGTTGAGCGGGCAGGGGATGTGATCCCCCATGTGGTGACGGTCATCAAAGAAAAAAGGACCGGTGAGGAGAAGCCGTTCCCGCCGCCGAAGCACTGTCCTGTTTGCGGTTCACAGGTCGTGCGCGAAGAGGGAGAAGTGGCATTCAGATGCATCGGCCTGAACTGTTCAGCACAGGTCCTTGAACGCATCATGCACTATGCGTCACGGGGGGCCATGGACATCGAGGGACTTGGCGAAAAGAACGTCGAGCTTCTCTTTAATGAACGGTCTCATAAAGCACTTTGCCGATCTCTATACGCTCAGGAAAGAACAACTGCTTGAACTCCCCCGGTTCGCTGAGAAGTCCGCCCGGAACCTGATCGATGCGATCGAAAGGAGCAAGAAGACCACGCTCAGCCGTTTCCTCTTTGCGCTCGGGATCCTTCATGTCGGCGAATATGCCGCCAAACAGCTTGCACGGCACTTTGAGAAGATAGAAGACCTGTATCACGTAAAGCCCGGGCATATCATCGAGATCAAACAGATGGGCGAAAAACTGGCGGAATCGATCTCGGGCTTTTTCAGCGAGAAGGAAAACCTGAAGACCCTGGACACGCTGAAGAAGCTGGGAGTGAAGATATCGAATCCCGACTATGAAGCGGCTACGAAGAAAGAGCGGGGTCCGCTTGATGGACTTACGATCGTGGTTACCGGTACGCTCTCAAGGCCTCGAAATGAGATTGAAGAACTTGTCGAGCGTCTCGGCGGACATGCCGCGGGTTCGGTCTCAAAAAAGACGAGCTATGTGCTTGCGGGCGAGGAGGCGGGGAGCAAGCTGGAAAAGGCGAAGGCCCTTGGAGTTAAGATCATTGATGAGGACGCATTCAATAAGCTGATACGCAGCAGTTAGTCCTCAATTGCTCTGATAGTTCGCCTTCAACTGGTCCCTCCCATCACGTAGTGATTACACCCTCGCCCCCTGAGGGAGAGGGCTGGGGTGAGGGGAATCCAGGCTGATGATTTAGACCGCTTATGCTGCATTTGTATGAAGTTGCGTTCATTTACGATCAAGCAACTGTTGGATTTTCTCGGTGATCTCGGCGACCTCTGTGGTAAAAAAGGATCTTATGCGAATCGGCTTCCACGTCTCCATCTCCGGCGGCTTTTCCCTTGCCGTCCAACGGGCCTTCGAGCTCGGCTGCACCTGCATGCAGATCTTCAGCCGCAATCCCCGCGGATGGACGGTGAAGCCTCTCGACAAAACCGATGTAGCGGAATTCAAAAAGCTTCGGCAGCAGTACGATATTGCCCCCGTCTTCGTGCACACCAACTATCTCATCAACCTCGCGTCGTCAAAGCCTGATCTGTACGAGAAATCCATAGAGCAGTTCGTCATTGACCTTGAGCGCACCGAGGCGCTCGGCGCGGAATATCTGGTGACGCACCTTGGCTCGGCAAGCGGACAGGAACCGCAATGGATGATCGATCGCGTTTCAGAGGCCTTAAACATGGCCATGAAGCTCCATCCGCCCAAGGCCATGATCCTGCTCGAAAACACTGCCGGAGAAAAAGGCGATATCGGCTATGAGCTGGGGCAGGTCCAGGAAGTGATCTCACGACTCAAAGACCCTTCCCGCATCGGCATCTGCTACGATACCTGTCATGGTTTTGCCGCGGGATATGACATTCGCACCAAGGCGGGAGTAGACGCGCTGGCAAAGAAGATCAAGACCACGGTCGGCATCGAGCGGCTGAAAGGCATGCATCTCAATGACTGTCTTCGCGACTTCAACTCGCGTGTCGACCGGCATTGGCATATCGGTGAAGGCAAGATCGGCCTCGACGGCTTTAAGGCATTGCTCAATCACCCCGCGTTCAAAGAGGTGCCGAAGATCATGGAAACGCCGAAGGAAACGGAAGAAGACGACCCGCGGAATATGAAGACGGTGAAGTCACTGTTGAGTTGACGTGAGAAAAATCCGCGAAAGGAGCACACCATGATGAATAAACTTATTATGCACGTTCTGATGAGCCTTATCCTGTTGTCGCCAATAGCTGTTTATGCGGGAGCCGATGATATCCTGGGCGTCTGGGACAATCAAGAGAAAAACGCGAAGATCGAACTATTCAAGTGCGGAGAGAAATACTGCGGCAAGATCGTCTGGCTCAAAGAGCCGAACTATCCGGAAGGTTCCGAGGAAGGCGTCCCCGGCACGCCGAAGCTCGACAACAAGAACCCTGATCCGGACCTCAGGAAGACACCGCGTCTGGGGCTTGCCATCGTTCGTGACTTTGTCCATGCCGGCGAGAACAAATGGGTCGATGGCAAGGTCTACGACCCGAAGAACGGCAAGACCTACAGCGGCAAGATGACCCTGGTCTCGCCGAACCAGCTCGAAATGCGGGGGTTCATCGGCATCTCGTTGCTTGGCAGGACAGCGACCTGGACGAGATAGTAAGAGAAGAATTGGTACATTTACAGGTGACAGGAGAGTGAGAATCTGATTCGGACAGAACGGAGCCGAAGGTTAAAAAACTAACGTGCGTACTCGCGCAGAGCACGCAGAGGACGCAGAGTTAAATCAACATATTTATAGTCTTGGTATGTAACCCGAAACATTTTAGGGCTTTTCTCTGCGATCTCTAGCGCCTCTGCGAGAAATATTCTTGCTTATTTTAAAAGAAATTAATTTGTTAACTGACTAATTTGTACGATGGATCGTTTCCATGACGAACAATAAAAATATGGTGATCCAAGACAGGCTGAAACAGGCGAGGGAATCCCTGGAAGAGGCAAAGGCACTCCTGGTACAGGACGCTGAGGTGAACTTTGTGATGAACAGCCTCTATTACGCGTTTCTCCATCCCATACTCGGGCTGCTCCAGTCACGAGGAATGACGGCACCCATGCAAAGCACGGCGATCTCGCTCTTTGATGCCGAATTTGTTCAAAAAGGCGATGTTGAGCTGCGGTTCCTGGTGGCGGCCCGCAAGGCCTTCGACCTCCGGCCTGCCTGTGACTGTGAAGGAAAGAAGAAGGCCACTCCGGAGGATATTGAACAACTGCTGCCGATCGCAGAAGAATTCCTGCAGTCTGTTGAGCGGATCATTGTGTAAACCTGGATGCTTTTGACGGGCGAAGCGATGGTTGTTTGATGTTTCTGTCCGCCGGCGCTGCTCTTCAGCGGCCCCCTGAGGTCAAATCCCTTCTGGATTTTTCTCCACGCATCTGGTATATTGTCCCATCGTAAAAACCGCGACGGTTTATAGAATATCTCTCGAGCAAGTCAAATGAAATTGGCAACACCATCAGATAAAAAGACCGCGACAAGACGCTATAATGCCTTTGGCCAGTATATGAAGGATCTATACGGCCGGCCTGTCTATAAGGTCAACGTGGACGCTGGTTTTACCTGCCCGAACCGCGACGGCTCGCTTGCGACCGGCGGGTGCATCTACTGCAACAACGACAGTTTCCGCCCCTCGGCGTGCACCAGCACGGCATCGCTGCGCGATCAGATCGAGAAGGGGATCCCCTATCTCCGATCACGCTACGGCGCAGAGCGATTCATTGTCTACTTCCAGCCTTATACGAACACCTACGCTTCCGTTGAGGTCCTCGAACGGCTCTACCGGGAGGCACTCGACAATCCCGGCGTTGTCGGCCTTGCCATCGGCACGCGGCCGGACTGCGTTGACGCGGAAAAGATCGCGCTTCTTGCAACGCTCAGCCGCGACCATTTTATTCTGGTGGAATACGGGCTCCAGTCGATCTATGATACAACGCTTGCCTTCATCAACCGGGGCCATGACTACGCGTGTTTTAAGAACGCGCTTGCCCTGACCATTGGCCGGGGCATTCATGTCGGGGCGCACCTTATTCTCGGCTTCCCGACGGAGACCCGGAAAGAGATGCTCGACATGGCGGACGTACTCTCCGGTCTGCCGATCG
Source organism: Nitrospirota bacterium (assembly GCA_963732675.1). Taxonomy (GTDB): domain Bacteria; phylum Nitrospirota; class UBA9217; order UBA9217; family UBA9217; genus JALNZF01. Next base: position 142,289 of record CAVTAJ010000021.1, on the reverse strand, counting down.
AGTTCCTCAAGATCCATCAGCTTCAGGTGGTGAAAGAGACGGCGCTTGCGGAGCTTTATGCGAAAAAGCCTTTTGCTACCTTCGGATATCATGAATACATCGAGATGCTGGCGGATTTTCTGGAGCGGCTCTCACCGGATATTGTGCTGCAGCGGCTGTTCGCGGCGGCTCCCGACGAGATCCTGATCGCGCCGGTCTGGAACAAGACACGCAGCGAACTGCTGCGAGACCTTGATACCTTCATGGAACAGCGGGGAAGTTATCAGGGGAAGGCGCGCTGATCGCGCGAATTGTATGAAATTGAAGATTGAAAATTGGAGAATGGAAATTGAAAAAAAACAGCGTAAATTTACAATTTCCAATTTGCAATATCCAATTTCCAATACACCGGAGGTGAAACTATGATCGATCTTCATACTCATTCTCTATTCAGTGACGGCGTGCTCGTGCCGTCGGAACTGGTGCGACGCGCGGTCATGAAAGGCTACGAGGTGATCGCGATCACGGACCACGCCGATGCCTCGAACCTGGACTTTACCATCCCGCGCGTGGCCGCGGCGTGCAGGGAACTCAACCGTCGCTGGAAGATCACGGCACTGCCGGGGATCGAACTTACGCACATTCCGCCGGAGACCTTTGCCGAACTCACCGAGCGGGCCCGTTCGCTCGGAGCAGTGATCGTGGTCGCCCACGGCGAAACGCTCGTCGAACCCGTCCACCCGGGAACGAACCGGGCGGCGATCGAGGCGCGGGTGGACATCCTCGCGCACCCGGGCATGATCACCAAAGAGGAAGCCGAGCTGGCGGTCAAAAACGGGGTCCATCTGGAGATCACCGCGCGCAAGGGACACAGCCTGTCGAACGGACATGTTGCAAAGATAGCAGGTGAGACGGGCGCCAAACTCGTGATCGATACCGACACCCACGAGCCGGGAGACCTGATCACCGACGAGTTTGCCCATACCATCCTTCTTGGAGCGGGCCTGAACACGGCCGCGGTTGCGGCCATTCTGCAGAATTCCAGGAGTCTGGCTGCGAAAGCGGGCGCGGCTTTTAAAAAGCAACAGTAACGCAGAACCGGCTGACAATGATGTGGAGCCGTCATTCCTGATTTAGAGATCCGAAGTTTAATCATAGGGGAGGTTTTATAGATGCTGACGATCAAGAAAAAAGCAAAGGTCACAAAACAGACGCAGGAACAGCAGATCGCGACCATCACGCACAAGGCCACCAATATCCTGTCGACCTACAAAAAAGAGGTTCTCATTGCTGCGTCAGTGCTCCTTGCACTGCTCGTGATCGCCGGAGGATATTCGATCATGCGGGCCGCGGATGAGCGGCAGGCCTCGCCGCTTCTTGCCTCCGCCTATGAAGCCTACAGCTTGTCCGGCGAGTCTACCCCGGATTACGGAAAAGCGCTCGAACTCTTCCGCGGAGTCCAGAAGAAATATTCCAGGACCATGAGCGCTGCGATCGCGCAATACTACGTTGGCAACTGTCTCGCGGCCCTTGGTCAACCGGACGAGGCCATCAAGGAATATCAGTTATTTGTCAGTAAATATGCGGGTGAGAAAATTCTGCTCGGGCTGGTGTATCAGCGCATGGGTTATGTCTACAGCGCACTCGGCAAGCAGGCCGAGGCCATTAAGGCATTCGAGCAAGCGGAGGCCCTCGGAGGCCCGGGAGTTGCCACGATAGAGCTCGCGAGGCTCTATGAGACTACCGGCAACGTGTCCGAGTCGGAGAAAAAATACAAACTGGCGCAAGATAAGCTTGGCGGCACGACCTGGGGCGTAGAAGCCATGGGCAAGGTGCAGGTGATTAAACCGGCACCGCAACCGGCTGCGGGAAATGCAGTGAAGTAACGTAGGGCGCGCGATGCCGATGACCATGGGTGTACTGACGGGAAATCAGAAGAGCTGCTGCCTTTCCTGGAGCTGGTTGATGCCCGCTCAGGCGTGGATCGGCTGTTCAGAAGGAGAGCCGGAGATCAGCCATCACGTACCAGGACGCCACATTTTCGCCGATCATCATCGGATCGGGTTCGTTCTTCATGAAGGTCATCAACGCATGACGCGGTGACGATGCACTCGTCCGTGCTCGGGTGAGCAATCCCGGCACGACTGACCCCCGAGTTCCCCTGCGGTTTGCACCGAATACAACTAATACCAGCAGAAGGCGCTGGCAACACGAACACATGTACCGTTGATAATGCTTTGCCCCTCCCCTGTGTCAATATCCTCAAAACTCGATTTTCGGACGGAGAATGAACTGAAATCGTCTTACTCCCTGCCTGCTGCAAGCGCGCCTGTATATTCCCTTATTGTTATTGATTCCCACACAAAACCGGCTGCAAGCGAAAAGGCCATCTGCTTGTTCTCAACAGGTTATTTCTTGTGAAGGGTGAAATAGTGAAGTAGGGAGCTAGGGTGCGACGGTCCATGTTAAAAGTGAATCCAAATCCGATATTTTTCTGAGTGGTCAGGTTCTTTCACGTTGGTCCCGAAATACGGTGTCGGATTGACGCCTGCTTCGATCACAAGAAACTGCGGAAGGAGTGTCGCATGGGGCCCGATGAAGGGGAAGTTGAAAGTTCATGAGACAGGGGTCAGGAAGTCAGTGAGTCAGAAGTCAGGAAGTCAGGAGACAAGGATCAGAAGATGCAGTCTAAAAAAAATCTGTACGTTACCCTGAACCCCGAACCCTGGATCCTGCATTAATTTACGCCATGACGGGTTCGCGGAGCTGGACCGAGACCACGCGGGAACAGCCCGGTTCTTCCATGGTGATGCCGTAGAGGGCGTCGGCCATCTCCATGGTCCGCTTGTTGTGTGTGATGGTGATGAACTGTGACCGGCTGCTCATCTCCCGAATAAGGCGGGTGAAGCGCGTTACGTTCGCCTCATCGAGCGGCGCGTCGACCTCGTCGAGCATGCAGAAGGGGCTCGGTTTGACCAGGAAGGCCGCGAAGAGCAGGGCAATGGCCGTCAGCGCCCGCTCGCCGCCCGAAAGCAGCGTGATGCTCTGGAATTTTTTGCCCCGGGGCTGGGCAATGATCTCGATGCCCGACTCGAGGATGTTCGATTCATCGAGGAGGACGAGCTCGGCCCTGCCTCCCTCGAACAGGAGGGCAAAGACCTCCTTGAATTTTTCCTGGATGGCATTGAAGGCCTCACTGAAGAGCTCCCTCGTCTCGCCGTCAAGCTTCGCGATGGTGGCCTTGAGGTTGCTGACGGACTCGTTGATATCGCTCTGCTGCGCGCTCAGGATGTCGTACCGTTCCTTCAACTCGTTGTATTCCTGGAGCGCGTCCACGTTGATGGGGCCCATCTGGTCGATCTTCTGGCGCAGGTCCTCGACCTGTGCCTTCGATTCTTCCCGATCGATCTCGAACTGACCAAGTTCCTGGACCACGATATCGAGCTCGGTGTGATAGGTGTTCCAGATGGTGTCCTTCAGGTGCTCGATCCTCATGCGGAGCTCGGTGCGTTTGACCTCATTGGCCGAAAGCCTTTTCTGAGCGGCCTCGATGTCGTGGCGCTCCTGCCGGGCCTGCTCCTCGGCGGCATGGAGGGCCTGGGTTTTTGCTGCGTGAGATTCCTGCTTCAAAACAAGGACCCGGCGTTCCGCTTCGAGCACCTCGATAAGCTGCCTGATCTCGGTCTCCGCGTCCGTTATGGCGGATTCGAGTTCAATGAGTTTCGCGGCGATGCCGGTGATCTCAGCCTCGCGCTTCGCAAGTCGTTCATTCAGTTCCGTTTCCGTCCGGACGAGCGCTGCGATGTTCCTGGCAGCCGCGGCCTGTTTTTCCTGGAGCGAGGTGAGTTCCATTTTGAGCTCGGTGATCGCGGAGCGTGCCGCATCAAGCCCTTCCTTCTTGCGGAACAGTTCCGCCTGGATCGCCTCGATGTTCGCCTGGGCGTTCGAATGGCCGGTCTCGAGGTTTCGGAGCGCTTCCGTCGACCGTTCAATTCCGCTGTTCAGCTCCAGCCGCAAGGTTGCACGTTCTGCTGCCTCGGCATCGAGTGTCCGGATGCGGTCTGATGCGCGGCCGATGTCGTCCCTGATGGTCGTGCAGTCCTTTTCGCAGTTCACGAACTCGAGCTCCATGCGGTGGATCTGCTGGGAGAGCTCAGCCTCGATCCGGGTATCCGACGCGATCGATGCCTCGACGGAAATCAGCTCCGCTTCGAGCACGACGATCTGGGTCCCGAGTTCCGCCAGCTCGTGCTCAAGGTCCTTGATCTCGCGGCGCTTGGTAAGCATCCCGGTACCGGTCGCCTCGACGGTGCCTCCGGTGACCGCGCCCCAGGGGTCCACGATCTCTCCTGACAGGGTGACGACGGTCTTGTCGAAGCCGTTCTTTTGCCACAAGTAGAGGGCGGTGTCCATCGTGTCAACGACGACCACGTCACCGAGCAGATATTGGGCAACGCTGCTGTACGCGTCCTTGTAACGCACGATGTTCAATGCCGATCCGATGACGCCGGCATGGCCGTTCTTTACATAGGGTTCTGATTTTACCTCGCGGGTCGTTTTGGGCACAAAGGTGCTCCTGCCGCCGCTTTTCGCCTTGAGGTAGTCGATGGCCTTGAGCGAATCGGTCTGGGAGTCCACGACAACATACTGGAGCCGGTCGCCAAGCACAGCCTCGATCGCGACCTCATACTTCGGTTCGGTCTCGATCATGTCGGCCACGAGCCCGTGGATGGTCCCGAGGTTCTCGACCGAGGACGCTTCCTTGCGGGCGGACATGACGGTCCGTACGCCCTTCTGGTAACCTTCAAGGCTCTGTTCAAGTTCGAGCAGGGAGCGGAGGCGCGCCCGCTGGCCCGCGAGCCTGTTCTTGTTCTCATTCAGTTCTGCTTCGAACGTTTTCTTCTTCGCGAGCGCCTGCTCCAGCCGGGCGGCCACGTCCATACGCTCTTCCTGGGCCTCATTCTTCCGCGCTGCCAGCTCCTCGATCTCACGTTCCTTTCCAGCGAGACGGGACCTGAACTCAGCGAGCCTCTGCTCCAGGTCCTTCTTTTCCGAAGAGTCGCGAGCGTCCTGTTCGTCGATCTGCGAGATCCGTGATTCAAGGTTTACGATCCTGGATTTCTCCGTGGCCGAGGCCGTCATGGCATTCAGGATCCCGGCCCTGGTCTCCTCGAGCGAGAGTTCCTGTTCCGTGAGCGCCCGGGAGAGGGATTCCAGGTCCGCGTTCCTGTCGCTCAGAACGGCGTTCTTTTCGTTTATCGAGGTACCCAGCACCGCGGACTCGTCCTCGTGCTGGACCTTTTGCCCGGCCACCCGCTCGGTCTCCTGCTTCAGGTACTCCATGTCGGCCTGGTCGCGGCTGCGCTGTTCGATAAGCGACGCGATCTGTGATCTGGACATCTCCACACGATGCTCGGCGCGGCTGAGCGCGGTCTCGGTCTCGTGGATCTTGTGCTGGAGCGCACCCAGTTCATGCTCCGCGGACAGGGCATCGGCCCGGGTCTCTTCGATGGCGGACTCGATCCTGCCCAGGGAGGCGTGGAGCGCAGTTACTTCGTCTTCCAGTTTTTTGAATTCCTCGGAAGACGCGGTCCACTCGGTCCCGAGGCCCGAGTACTCGACGGCGGCCAGACGGAAGTCAAGGTCCTTCATCTCCGCGCGGAGCTTCTGATACCGCTCGGCTTTCCTGGCCTGCCGGTCGAGGGAGTTGACCTGGCGTTTGACCTCGATGATGATGTCATTCACCCGGAGCAGGTTCTGGTTGGTCGATTCGAGCTTGGAGAGCGCCTCCTGGCGGCGGGCCTTGTATTTCATCACCCCGGCCACCTCCTCGAACAGGAACCTGCGGTCCTGGGGCTTGGAGGAGAGGATCTGGTCCACTTTGTCCTGCTCAATGATGGCGTGGATCCTCGCGCCTACGCCGGCGTCCATCATGAGATCGCGGATGTCCTTGAGGCGGCAGGGGATCTTGTTGATGAGGTATTCGCTTTCGCCGGAGCGGTAGAGGCGGCGGGTGATCTCGATCTCTTGATAGTGGCCGAACTCGGAGGAGGTAAAGGTCCCTCTGACGTTCGTGAGCCTGAGGGTGACCTCGGCCATGCCGAGAGGTTTTCGGCTCTCGCTTCCGTTGAAGATCACATCCTCCATCTTGTCGCCGCGAAGATGCTTGGCGCTCTGTTCACCGAGCACCCAGCGGATGGCGTCCGAGATGTTGCTCTTGCCGCAGCCGTTGGGGCCAACCACGGCGGTGATGCCCGGCTGGAACGCAACTACTGTCTTGTCTGAGAAGGATTTAAAACCGATCATTTCAAGGGTTTTAAGCTGCATAGGTCTCCTCATGAAAATAGACGGGTGGAAGATTTATTAAACCATTTGTTACCACGTTTATATCATATGAAATGGGGTTTGTAAAGGGAAAAATAACAAGGTAAGGTATTGGTTTCTCGGGAAGGCACAATATATTGTGGTTGTGGAAAACCTATATTTCGCGTTGTTTCAGTCGTTCCAGCCCGATCTTCATGGGTAAAAAGAGCGCTAGAACATTGACGGCCAGGACCGCGACGATCGAAATGGCAATGGATATCCATCCCGTGATCGAGAGGTTGAGACCAACGGTCTGGGCCATGAATATCTTGTACACCGGCCAGGCCTCGAGCGTGATCACGATGCCGATGAACAGCATGGTCAACAGCATGTACACGATGCCGCCGAAACCCGTCGGGATCTGTGCCACGTTCTCGTGCTTGAACTTGGGGAATACCGCGCCAAGGCCTACGCCGAGGGCGGTGATGCCAAAGGTCATCACAAAGACCGTGGCGATGCCGAGCCACATCATGAAGGGCGTGACCTTGAGCAGGGTGTTCGAGAGCACGATCAATATCTCTGAAAGCACCAGGAGCGGCAGGAGGCTGCTCCAGAACTTCGCCCAGAGGAAATGCCTGATCGACAGCGGAGCAGACCGGATGATCCAGAACGACGCTCCCTCGAGGCTCACGGCGGGGAACACGAACCGTATGGCGACCGAGGCGGTCACGAACCCCACCATACCGAGGTTCAGGAAGGAGATCAAGTTCTGGAGAAAGAAACTCGGCATGGCCGCGCGCTCCAGGGGCAGAAGCTTGAAGCTGTAAATGTACACGACCATGAGCGCGAAGATGAGGAAGAGCTGGGACCATTGTGACGTGTCGCGGAAAAAAAGCTTCACGTCCTTTATCACAATGGCGCGCATCTTTCCCCGGAACGGCAGGGATACGAAGCGGAAGAACGCATCCGCCATGCGCGAGCGCGAGATCGGCGATTTTTTCCCCTCCTGCGAACGCGACCATCCGGTGGTGTAGATCTTTCCGCAGACCCACTCCCCGATCACGATGCCTGCGCCGGCGGTGCTCCAGAGCATGAGCAGATAAAAAACCGATTCACCCTTGATCCCGCGGAGCAGGGGCGAGAGGGTTTCCGTGGCCCAGAAGCTCGGCAGCAGGGGCGAGACCGGCGCACGCAGGGCAGTCAGGTACTGGACGAGGGACGGAAACGTATCGGGGTCAACGAGCTTCTCGGGTTTGAGCATGCGCAGCAGGATGTACAGGACCATGAAGAACACAAGGCTCAGGAGCACCAGGACGTCCTTGGCCCTGCGGGCCGGGAAGGCGTTCACGAGCAGCATGGTCACCACGATGCCGATCCCGGCGGGGATGATCAAAAAAGGGATGATGGTGAGCACAAGGCCGAGGAAGTAGAAGACCGAGGCCTTGAATGCCATGCCGTACGCAATGAAGACCGGCAGGCCGTAGATGAGCGTCATCCATGATGAGTCAACGATCGTCTCGATGAACTTTGCGCGAAAGATGTTCTCGGTCCTTATCGGAACGGAGTGCAGAATTTCGAGTTCCCCTGACAGGTAGAAGGTGGACAGCGACGTGACGATGTTGCTGAACAGGAGGATCGAGAAGAACGTCAGCAGGACCATCGACAGCAGCCGGAGCGCGAGCAGGTCGCCCAGGCCTTCGATGGTCCGGAAGTAGGAGAGGACCTTGAACGATATGCCGTACATGAAGGCCCAGAAGCCCAGGCCGAGCAGGCCGAGGACAGCGGTTTTCAGCCCGTCACCGGGAGCGAGGCGGGTGAGCCGGTTCTTTATGGCATAGTATCGAGGGGTGAGGAGCAGGAGCATAGTCATAAATCCGGGAAAAGGGTTTAATTTTATTCTCGTACCTATTTATCTCAAGTAAGCAGGGCGTCTCGCGCAAAGCCGCTAAGCACGCAAAGAACGGCAACAGTCTATATTCGCTGTTTGCTTTCCTTTGCGACGTTGCGGCTTTGCGCGAAAATGTTTTGCATTTGGTTCGGTCGTACCTGTGTAGGTCCTTATTTTTAATCATATCGCCTCATCCCCTCCGGTCAGCTTCAGGAAGATCGGTTCCAGATGGCTTTCGGGCATGAGCGCCATTCGGCCGAGGTCTTCGACACTGCCTTCGGCGATGATATCGCCTTTATTGATGATGGCTACGCGCGTGCACATCTGCTCCACGATCTCGAGCGTGTGCGTGGACATGAACACAGTGACACCCTTTGCAGCGAGGTCCTTGAAGATGTCCTTTACGAGTCGGGCGCCGCGCGGGTCCAGGCCGACCATGGGCTCGTCCACGACCAGGATTTTCGGGTCATGCAGCAGGGCCGCGGCCATGACGAGGCGCTGTTTCATGCCGTGCGAGAAGTTCTCGATCAGCTCGTTGGCCCACTCAGGCAGTCCGAACAGATCGAGGAGCTCACTCACGCGCTTGCTCGAGTCCTTCATCTCATACAGCTCGGCCACGAAATGCATGAATTCGGTTGCCGTGAGCTTTTCATACAGGAACGGCCTGTCCGGTATGAAGCCGGTGATGAACTTTGCCTTGAGGGGCTCCTTCTGAACATCGTAGCCGCCGATGAGGATGCTGCCATTCGTAGGCTGGAGCAGACCCGCCATCATCTTGATGGTCGTGGTCTTGCCTGCGCCGTTCGGGCCGAGGAAACCGAAGATCTCGCCCCGCGCCACTTCGAGGTTGATCTTGTTCACGGCAGTGAGCTTGCCGTAATTCTTGGTGAGGTTGATGAGTTTGATCATAGGTTCTTTTTAGCCATGGGCAGAGCGCATGGCGCATAGCGTTTAAACCCGTTGCTATGCTCCGCGCTATGCTCTATGCCCTCTGCGTGTTCTTTACTTGTACTCCAGCACCTCCACCTTCAGCTTCCCGACCAGCTTGATTATATCAGATTGCCGGTCAAGGTTTCCCGTGGCAAAGCGGATATGCGTTGCGTCAGCAGGGAACTGGTTGAAGGTGGGGTCAACGGCCATCCAGGTGCCGACCCATACCTCGGGCCAGGCATGGTAATAGAAACCATTCTCCATATACACGATGCCGGCCGCCATGCGTGTCGGGATGCCGGCAGCACGGGCCAGCGCGGTATACAGCGCGGTGTGCTCGTTGCAGTCCCCTTCGCGCTGGTTCAGGACTTCGAGTGCGCTCGGAATGCTGACGACAGGCTTTTTTGTTAATGCATTGTAGACCCAATCGTTCAGCTTTTTCGCGGCCTCATAGGCGTTCTTTTCGCCTGACAGGATCCTTGCGGTTTGTTCCATGATCTTTTTGTCATCGCTTTGGATCAGCGCATTCGGCAGCAGATATTCAGCCAGTTCCTTTCCGGAATAGGGCAGGCGATATGCCGCTGGATGGTCTTCCTTGCGGATCTCTATCACATCCTCCTTGAGCGTCTGGCGGTCGTTGTCCAACTGGAAGCCTTGCAGCGGAACGCCTTTCAGCCTGGCACGCAGATAGGTCACCTGTGAAGACCCTTTTATCGGGTCCGAAGGTATCATCGTAAGCGAGAGAATGTCGACAACCGGACCGCCCTTGTCGCGCTTCATTGCGTTCGTCCTGCTCTCGTTCAGCAGCATATAGCCCAGGGCGCTCTCTTCCTTGATCGTCACGCCATCCTGCGAGACCCACGATGTGGTCTCCATGCCCTGAAACGATTCTTTCAGTTTGTAAATGGTCTGCTCGGTCCTGCCGATCTTGATGCGTTCTTTTGACTCAATGGAAATGGTCGCTTCCTCGGTGCTCATGGTAGCGGGATTGAAAAGGGGAAACCGGTATGTTTTTCCTGTTTCCAGCCCCAGAAGCAGAATTGCCGGCTTGATGTTCGGCGAGAGGTAAGGTGGACGGGCGAGCTGGATCTTCTCGGTCCGCGTCTGGCCGCCCGTGTCGATATCGAGGACAAGCTTATTCTTGAGCACCGCGCCTTTGATCTTCATCGTGGTCAGATCGGACTGCAGCGTGAAATCGAAATACTTGAGCAGGAAGTTTCTGCTGGTGTAGCTGTTGATGACCGTCCTGACGCGCTGCACCGAGCCGAGAGCCAGGATGTCCATCTCCGATTCCTCAAAGAGGTGATAGGTTTCCGCTTCGGGGATGGTCTGTGTGTGCGCATAGCCGACCTTTCTGCCCTGCTGGTAGATGCCGAACCATTCGTTGCTCGCGTGCACGCCTTCTTCCGTTATCACATCCAGGGCGATCACCGAAGAGGGGCGGATATAGGTCCTGTCGATCAGGAGGCCGAGCATGACGAACCAGAAGAGCAGGATGAGGGTGGTGGTGATTTTTTTAAGCATGAGTAATGTTCCGTCTTGAACTGTAAGAATGCATCAATGCGCGCTCCGTTCTTATGTTAACCAGAAACACGGGTATTGTCAAACAGGTTTAACATTGTTCGCAGTATCAATGGATTGTCTTGCGGGTTCAAGTCCCACCGGTGTGTATGAGGAAACGACATCACGCCGGGCTGTAACAGGAGTCGGAGGGGTCCATTTGGACCGAACCTGAAGCTGCAGCAACCAATGCTCTGATCACTCCTGACCTCCCAGACTCCCCGGACTCGACGCGTAACCGGCGGCCGGCATCCTCAAACCTGTTGCTTTCGAACCGGCTTTTCGTTTATAGTTATCATCAGACCGCATGGGCCGATCATCCTATCAACATACGCTTTCAAAGCACGGACCCACCGCATTGACGGTGGTCCTGGTCCTTTGCGGTCTGTACGCGAGCAGCCGGTACAGCTTTCTTCTCTTCCACAACCTGGTGGAACTGACCACCGCGCTGGTGGCCTTGCTCTGTGTTCGTCCTTGCATGGAATACGCGCCATGTCCAGGACAACGGGTATCTGCTTTTCATCGGCATCGCTTTCCTGTCTTCCGGCATCCTGATCCTTGCCCATTCCCTTGCCTTCACGGGTATATCGATTTTTCCGGCCCCGGATGCCGATCGCTCGATGCAGTTCTGGATAGCCTATCGGTACATGCTGAGCATCTCATTTCTCCTGGCCCCGCTCTTTATCAAGAGACAGCTTCACACGGGCCTGGCCATCGGCGCCTACGGCCTGTTCACGTTCCTGCTGGTCCATGGCGTCGTAACCGGATGGTTCCCGCACTGCTACAAAGAGGGCGCGGGCATGACGCTGTTCAAGATCAACAGCGAATTCGCCATAGCCGCCCTCCTGGTCGTTGCTCTCGTTCTGCTGTATCGAGCGAGGGACGCATTCGACAGCAGCGTGCATCACCTGATGAGCGGTTCGATAGCGGCATCCCTGCTCTCCGCCCTGGCCTATACACAGTATGTTAGTGCGGCCGGTCCTGAGAGCTTGGCCGGTCATTTCTTCGAACTGCTCGCCGCCTATCTCATCTACCGGGCGGTTGTCGTTACCGGTGTGGTGGACCCTTCCAGCCTCCTGTTCAGGAGCCTTAAACAGAGTGAGGAACGGCTGAGCCTGTTCGTCAATCTGATCAACCAATCGCAGGATGCCATCTATGTCGCTGACCCGGGAACGAGCGCCATCCTGGAACTCAACGAGGCAGCCTGCGCCAGCACGGGATATTCGCGGAACGAGCTGCTGACGATGAAGGTGACAGACCTTGCAGAGCGTCAGGTCAATATTCGACCACTGGACCGAGCATGTTGCGTCGGTGCGGGAAAAAGGGTTTCATGCTCGTGGAGGACAGGATGAAGCGCCGGGACGGGAGCACGTTCCCGGTCGAGGTGGGCGTTACGTACCTTGTCCATGAGAAGCAGGACTATCTTGTGGCGGTGATCCGCGACATAAGCGAGCGCAAACAGGCGGAAGAGGACCATGCGCGACTGGTTTCGGCAGTGGAGGCCACGGTCGAAGCGGTCGTGATAACCGACTCCGCGTCGGGAACCATCCAATACGTCAATCCCGCATTCGAACTGCTCACGGGCTATACCAGGGAAGAGGCCCTGGGGCGCACGCTTCATTTTCTGGAAAGTGGAAAACATGATGCGGACTACTATGTCGGCCTCCGGGAAGCCCTGGCGCGGAACAGTGTCTGGAGCGGGACGCTCATGAACCGGAAGAAGAATGGGAACCTTTACTTTGAAGAATGCACGGTTTCTCCGGTCAGGAACGGGAGAGGAGAGATCATCAACTATGTCTACCTCAAACGGGACGTGACCGAGAAGCTCAGGCTCGAGTCCATTGCCGAATCGGTCAGCACTATGGACAATATCGGCTATGTCTTTTGCAGGTGTGCGGCACGAGATCGGGAACCCCGTCAATTCCATCAACATGATCCTGGGCATCCTGCGGGCCAAGCTGGACACGCTGCCTTCCGAGACCGTCAGGGACTACCTTGCGCACGATGACGGAGCAGATCGGCCGCGTGGAGTATCATCCTCAGGTCCCTGAAAAGCTTCAACTTGTACGAGACCCAGGACTCGCAGAATGTGGACATCGGATCGTTCATGGAAAACTTCCTGCCCCTGGTCAGGGATGACTTCGAGAAAAAAGGGATAACGCATCGAGACCGCGCTCGCTCCCGGGGTGACGGCAAACGCGGACCCCCGCGCGCTCCAGCAGGTGCTGCTGAACATTTTTACCAATGCCGCGGACGCCGTGAACGTCAGCCGGCGGCCGAAGATCACCACGACCGTGACCAGGTCGGACGGCGCGGTCCGTTTCCGCGTGCAGGACAACGGGATGCGGAATCCCCCCGGAAAAGATGAAGGATATTTTCAAGCCGTTCTATACCACCAAGCCGCACGGGACAGGGCTCGGCCTCGTCATCGTGAAGAAAATGCTGGCCAGGATGAACGGCACTATCGGGATCGAGAGCAGGGTGGATGTCGGGACCGTGGTGGACATTGTCATTCCAGGGGGGACGGATGAAGGATCATAAGGTGAAAAAAACGCTTCTGGTCATTGATGACGACCGCGTGTTCGGCGAGGCGGTGAGGGACTATCTGTCCAGTGATACCGTAGAGGTGCTGCTGGCCCACAAGGCAGCGGACGGGCTGACCCTGTGCTCGCTCAGGAAGGTCGATGTGGTCGTGCTGGACCAGCAGCTCCCTGACGGTGAAGGACACACTCTCTGTCCGGACATCCTGAAGTTCAATGATCAGACCAAGATCATCTTCTCCACAGCGTATCCCAGCTTCGAGAACGCGGTGAAGGCGATCCGGTCGGGCGCACATGATTATCTCTCGAAGCCCTATGACCTCGAGGAGCTTGCCCTGGCCGTGAAGCAGGCGCTCCGGACCCTGGAGCTTGAACAGGTCGAGCAGGTCATGGTCTACCAGCGCAAGAATGAAAAGGAAGGCGCGGTCATCATCGGCGGGCAGGGCATTGCCGATGTCCTGCAGCTTATCGAGATCGCAGCGTTCACGGACTCCCCCGTGCTCATCACCGGAGAGACCGGCACCGGGAAGAACGTCGTGGCAAAATCCGTCCATTACAAGAGCAAAGCGGACAAGGCCCCGTTCATCAGCATCAACTGTGCATCGCTGCCGGAAAACCTGATCGAGGCCGAGCTTTTTGGATACGAGAAGGGGGCATTCACCGGCGCCACGAACGCGAAAAAGGGACTCTTCGAAATGGCCGAGGGCGGGACCCTGTTCCTTGATGAGATCGGGGAGATGCCCATGCACCTCCAGTCGAAGCTGCTGAGCGCGATCGAAGACAGGACCATCCGCAGGCTCGGCGGGACCATGGCTAAGCCGGTCAATGTCCGCATCATGGCCGCCACGAACCATGAACTGGAACACACGCTCGGCAAGTCCTTTCGCAAGGACCTGTATTACCGCTTGAGCGTGATCCTCATCCACCTCCCACCGCTCCGGGACAGAAGGGATGACATCCCCGCGCTGTGTTCCTACTTGCTCAAGAGCATTACAGGGCGCAGCCTTGAGGTTCCTGACCGCGACCTGGCACAGCTCATGAAATATGACTGGCCCGGGAACGTTCGCGAACTGAGGAACATCCTTGAGCGGGCAGTGCTCCTGCAGAAGGGGGCGGTCATAGAACCGTCTAAACTTCTTGGGGAACGGGCAGATTCAGCGCAAGCGTCATCAGTCCGCGAAACGCAGGACGGGGAAGATCTGCTCACGCTAGAAGCGTTGGAGTACAGGCATATCCGTCATGTCCTGGACCGGTTATCATCCAACTACACCAGGGCTGCGAAGGCCCTTGGCATTTCTCTTTCCACACTGAAGAGAAAGCTGAAGCACTAGCCTGATATGGCTCCACTTGCTAAATCAGACCGTCCAAAATGGGCCGGCTGGTCCTGTCATCTCAAGAACTGCTCTGCTAACTCACCGATATTCCTTTGACCGAAAAGGACCTCGGCACCTATATCAGCAATCAGCGACAAGATGTGAATAAAGACGGCAAAAAGAATTATCTCGATGACTATACCTATACCGCCAACTATTTGTTCGTCACAAAAAGTTTGCAAACGTCGATAAAAAACAGAGAGTGAGATTACGTACACGCAGCTTCCTGCACGAGCCGAATCAGGGATTCTATGTTCTCCCATATTATCTTCTCGGGGACATACCAGTCGGCGTCAGTTATGGTAATGGTGAGTTCCGACGATTCCTCGATCCAATCTCCCCGTAATCGTACGCCATGATTTCGCGTGTCAACGTCCCACGGATTGATCCCGGTCACGACAGAACCGTGGTCAATCAGACCTCTGAGTATGGCCTCGATCCTGGATTTGGTGATGTTTTCGAATATACGCCTACCGCAATTTCTCATGATCCCTCTTCTTTGTGACACCCTCTGTCATGCTTCGCGGAGAATGGCTGTGTGAAAAAGATGCGATGTCAAACGAAATGACCGGCGCTGAGCGATCCCTGCGAGCAGGTCTCACCCGGCCTCACGCCAGGGCCGGAAGATGACCTTGCCATTGCTCAGAGAGTAGGGCGAAATAACTATCACTACCCTCTCACCGGTCTCGATCCTGATGTTCCCTGTTCGCATCCTGCCTGCAGTGACCCGTATTGGTCCCGCCCGGCTCACCACTCCAGGCTCAGGAGGGCGAAGATTCCTGAGGCAATGATGATCCCGCCGGAGATGAAGTTCACCCAGCGAAGTTGATGGGAGTGGAACCGTTTGCGGAAAATGCTGAAGATGACCACCAGGAACACCCACCAAAGCGCCGAGCCGAGGAAGACGCCGAGGATAAGGGCGCCGGAGGATAAGACGCTTCCCTTGACCCCGGCGAGCCCGAAACCGGCAAAGACCGCGGCAAAGGAGAAGATGGTCATGGGGTTGGTCAAGGTCAGGAAAAACGTGGACGAGTACATGCCCGCGAATTTCTTGAGGGACTTGGGATAATCGATTTTCGAGGCCGGCGCCGCAACCAGCGCCTTGACGCCCAGAATGCACAAGAGCGAGCCGCCCACGAGCCTGAGGAACACGTTGTGGCCAATGAGAAAGTCCGACACGAGCGTCAGGCCGAAGGCGGCCACGAACCCGTAGATGGCGTCGGCCGTCGCCGCGCCCATGCCGGAAAAGAACCCGGCCCGCCTGCCGAACATGAGCGTGCGGCGCGCGCAGAGGACGCCGATGGGGCCGACCGGGGCCGCGATGACGAAACCGATGATGAGTCCTTTGAGAAAAAAAATAGTTTCCATGTCGAAAAGGTTGGAACTATTCTACACAGACGGGATGGCCTTGACAACTGAATTTTTCCACATTCCTCCAAAGGATGTGACTCATGAGGCTTTCCCTTACCATACGTGTTAGCTGCAGAGCTTATATGTGTTCAGCTTTATAATATCTATTTCATGACTGCTGTGTTAAAATATAAGCATAAACCTGTAAATAGTTACGGAGGAGGCCTATCATGAAAAAATCGATCCTGCTTATGACCTTTTTTATGCTGTTGGGGCATACACCTTCATTTGCAGCTGACGGCGTGCAATGGCTATCCCTGAAGGACGGCTTGGTCAAGGCAAAAATTGAAAAGAGACCGCTTATTGTGGATTTTTATTATGGAAAGGGATGCCCGAGGTGCGAAAGTCTGCAGAAAAACGTATACAATGATCCGATGATCTCCAAAAAGATCATGAATAACTTTGTCCCGGTCAAGATAGATCTCACCAAGCCTCTTACAGCTCAAGAAGACGCCTTTGGTAAAAAATTTGACTATAAGAATGAATGCCTGCTGCTGTTTCTGGACCATAATGGTGAATTGATAAGTGACACTAAGGGAAAGAGGCTCTGTTTTGTTGATAACGTAGACCCGGAATGGTTTGACTCATATCTGGACATGATAATGAAAAAATATGAGCTCAAATAGGGAGTTTGACGCTGTATAGGCAATCTACGAGCTGATGCCGAGAGGGCATTAAGCCACACTCGAGCGGACAGCAATTTCAAAAAAAGGAAACAATTGGGAGTCATGAGGGTCACCCATTTAAAGGGCATCCTCAAGCAGAAAAAGCTATCTCATGGCCTGAAACAGGCCGTTTCTCGTCGAGCCTTATCATCACCATTGCCGCAGTTTCATTCGGTTTCGGTGCCTGTCATCACTGCACTGATCACTCATCAGGATCAAGGTCATTGCGACGCGTTTTATCCATTGGCCGTTTCCGCCTTCTGGCGGGCCAGAAACTCATCGGTTCCCTGCCGTGTCCAAAACGGGTATGATAGATCAATGCTCCTTAACGTTGCCATAATGCTCAAGGCACCAGCATCATGGGTGCGGCATTGGAAGACCGTGCCCCGGGCCACCAGGCCCTGGAACACCGCGCCCTGGACCACCGGGCCAAAACGGAAAACATGATGAAAGAGCGAACATTAGTACAAACATCAGTAATAATATGAGTCTCCACTTCTTATTCATGATGTACCTCCTGTTTCGATTGTACGACTGATAATGAAACTATTATAGCAGATTATTGGCGACAATCGGGACGAAGACGATTCCGACAATGGCGGCCTCGCACTGAGTTGAAAATGAGCGCACCGAGGCCAGAGCATGCTTCCTCCGCGGGGCGCAAAGATACCCTAAGTACCAAATGATCCGAGAACATCCAATCAGTCGATCAATACTGAAGATGAGAAACACGCGGGTCAACTTATCGATGAGCGGACATCGTGAACAAGGGTACCCCATGAGACCTGTTGTAACGCTGTTACTTCTTTTCGCTATGACCATCACCACCCTCGGTTGTCATACAGAGACCGAGCAGGACAAGATCAAGCGGGTCATTACCGACATTCAGAAATCGGCTGAAGAGAAGAATGTCAAGAAGATCATCAACAACCTCTCGACAGACCTACCATGATCCGCAGGGATTCAACTACGATACGATCAAAGGGCTGCTGCTAGGCTATTTCTTCCAGCATCCGAAGATCTCGGCCTATATCACCGATCTCGAGATATCCGTTGACAATACATCCGCCAAGGTCGTTTTTCATGTTGTCCTGACCGGTGGCAGCAAGACCGGGTCCGCGGCAGACCTGATCCCGGAGTCGCTCGGCATGTATGCCTTCGAGGTATCGCTGAAGAAGGAACCGGATGGATGGAAAGTAACTTCGGCGAAATGGGAACGGGTGGGGGAAGGTGAGAATAAGGGAGGCCAATGAGTCAGGTTTAAAAACTTTTGACTTTATCCGCCTCCTGTGTTATAAAGTCAACCTACATAGAGAACGATCACATCCAGGCGAAGGGAATCCCGTTTAAATCGGGAGCGGACCCGCCGCTGTAATCCCGGCCCTGCGAAAAGCAGGGCCTCAATCTCTGTCAGTACAAGCCACTGGCCACGCGCAGCGTGACTGGGAAGGCAGGCAGGGGTGGGAGAGCCAGAAGACCTGTCTGGATGTCCTCGCACAGTCTTCGGCGTTAAGATAATGTGTGGGTTAATATCTCCTATTAATCCCCGGTCTTGAAAGAAGACCGGGGATTTTTTTATTTTATCGGACGCGATTCGGACGAATTTATTATTATGAAGAAGATCTCCATCATACTATCGATCATCGTCAGCTTGTCCTGCTCAGCGTTTGCTGTTGAACCCGCATCGCCTCCCAAGCGGATCATTTCGCTCGCGCCGAGCACGACGGAGATCCTGTACGCGTTGGGGCTCGGCGATCGCATCGTCGGTGTCACGACCTTCTGCGATTATCCCGAGGCAGCAAAGGCGAAGGCAAAGATCGGCGGCATGTCGAATCCATCGCTCGAAGCGGTCGTGTCGCTCAAGCCGGATATCGTCGTGATGACCACGGACGGCAATCCGAAGGAGTTCGATGAACGACTGCGCTCATTAAAGATAACGACGTACGTATTCACGGCGCGAAGGCTGTCGGAACTTCCACAGGGGATCAGGGAACTGGGAGGAGCGCTGGGAGTAAAGAATAAGGCCGATAAACTGGCTCACGAAATCGAGGGCGATATCGAGAAAATAAAAAAATCATCTCTCGTCTCTCGTCCATCGTCCATCAAGAAGAAGATTCTTTATATTGTTTGGCCGGAGCCGCTCATTGTGGCGGGACCCGGAACCATCATCGATGACGCCATCACGCTGCTGGAAGATGAGAACATCGCTCAAGGAGCCGCAGCAGCGTATCCCAAATATTCCATTGAAGAGGTCATCCGTCAGGCGCCTGACGTTATCCTGATCGGCAAGGGCTCGGGCATGGACATGGTGGCGGTTTCTCGCGGGATATTGAAGAGGATGACATCTGTACCCGCGGTCAAGTCCGGCGCCATCTGCTACCTCGGCGACGGCCTGTACCGGCTCGGGCCGCGGGTCGTGTCCGGGGATTGAGGAGCTTGCTGAATGTCTAAAACAAAAATAGCGGTGTTGATCCTGATCACGTTTTTTATTTTCTTATGTTCGCTCTTCCTGGGGCCGAAGATCATCAATCCCGCTGCGCTGAACGATGTCGAACGCACGATCTTGTTCTCGATCCGGATGCCGCGTGTGGTCGTTGCATTTCTGATGGGCATGGCCCTCGGCGCCTCGGGCGCGGTGCTGCAAGGCGTCCTCCGGAACCCGCTCGCGGACCCATACATTCTCGGCATCTCGAGCGGCGCCTCGCTTACGGCTGCGCTCGGCATCATCGGCGGCCTGACCTTTTTCGGGTCGTTTACGATCCCGGTCCTTGCATTTATCGGCGCCCTTGTCACCGGCGGCATCGTGGGCGTCATGGGATGGAAGCGGGGAGGGTTGTGGCCGGAGCGCCTGCTGCTCGCGGGCGTGGGCTTGAGCTTTCTTTTTTCCGCGCTCTTGATGCTTATGATGAGCATCTCGACGGACGAGGGACTTCGAAGGGCGATGCTCTGGATCTTCGGCGATCTCTCCATGTCTGATTGGCAGCGCGTGCCCTACGGCCTCGTCTTTGTTCTGGCGGGCATTGCTCTCTCCGCTGTGCGGGCGAAGGCATTGAATGCCCTGATCCTCGGAGACGAATTCGCGCACAGCCTCGGATTTGCTCCCCAGCGCGAGCGCTTCATTCTCTTTGTATCGGTCGGGCTCTTGACCGCGGCTTCGGTCTCGCTCGGCGGCATGATCGGGTTCATCGGCCTTTTGATGCCCCATATCATGCGGTTTTTCATCGGCTCGGACAGCAGGATGCTGATACCGGCGTCCGCGCTCGGGGGTGGGGCGCTCCTGTGCATCGCGGACCTGATCAGCAGGTCCGTTTTGCCTCCCATGGAACTCCCGGCCGGTGTGGTCACGGCCATCATCGGCGCGCCGTATTTTCTGTATCTGCTCAGGAGAAAAGATGTCCTCAGCTTCTAAACAGACGATCCTCGAGCTTGATCACGTCAGCTTCGTTTACGAGAAAAGCAGGCCATTTATTCATGACCTCTCGTTCGCGGTCGGGGAAGGGGACTTTATCGGCCTGCTCGGCGCGAACGGGTCAGGCAAGTCCACGATCATGAAGCTTGCAAGCGGTCTTCTGAAACCGGCGTCAGGCGGTATCTCGCTCTGGGGCAAGAACCTTAATGCGATCAAGCACAAAGACCGCGCCAAACTGATCAGTTATCTGCCCCAGACGCTCGATATCAGCGTACCGTTTACCATCAAGGAACTCGTCGGTATGGGTCTTTACCCGTATGACATTCCACCCGCGCTTACCGTTGACGAGGCGCTCGACATGGTCGGATTGACCGGCAAGGCGAATGCGCGGCTTACGGACCTCTCCGGCGGAGAACGGAGAAGGACGTTCATTGCCATGACGCTGCTCCAGGGAGCGGGACTCCTGCTTCTGGATGAACCGCTTGCGAACCTGGACATCAAATATCAGATCGAGCTGGTCAAGCTTCTCAGAAATCTTCGGGCCAGCCGGAACATCGCGGTAGTGATGGCTTTGCACGATATCAACATTGCACTCCAATTCGAGAAGGTGATGCTGATAAAGGATGGAAGCATTATCGGATCGGGCAAGGCGCACGAAGTGCTGACGAGGAACGTTTTGCATCAGGCCTTTGACGTGGATGTCGAGATAAGGAAGGCCGGGGCTGAAGGCGCCTATATCAGCTTCGAGAATAATTTCTAAGAGACCCGGATGTTTTGTATTACGCATCCTGCACTTGTTAAGAGGTTTCTTTCAGGACAATTTCTCATTTCTGAAGGTAATCGATCACCGGGTGATCAGGTACATTTATGACTAAAGCGCTCATGATACAAGGCACCGGTTCCGGGGTCGGCAAAAGCCTGATCGTTGCCGGTCTGTGCAGGATCTTCAGCGACCAGGGGATCAAGGTCGCGCCGTTCAAGGGCCAGAACATGGCGCTCAACTCGTTCATCACAAAAGAAGGCGGCGAGATCGGCCGCGCGCAGGCCTATCAGGCGGAGGCGGCGAGAGTGGAGCCGTCGGTGGACATGAACCCCGTGCTCCTGAAGGCAACAGGCGAGGCAGGCTGCCAGGTGATCCTGAACGGCAAGGTACACAGGAACATGCAAGCGCAGGAATATTATGCGTACAAGGAGCACGCATGGGCTGCTGTTACAGAAGCATATTCACGGTTGTCGGAACAATACGACCTCATCGTCATCGAGGGCGCGGGAAGCCCGGCTGAGATCAATCTCAGTAATGACGAGGTCGTGAACATGAGCGTGGCCAGGCATGCGAACGCACCGGTCCTCCTCGTCGGCGACATCGACAAAGGCGGCGTGTTCGCTTCCCTGTACGGGACCATCGCGCTCCTGGACAAGGACGCGGATTACATCAAGGCCTTCATCATTAATAAATTCCGGGGCGACCTCGACATCCTGAAACCGGGCCTCACGATGATCCACGAAAAGACGGGAAGGCCGGTGCTCGGGGTCGTTCCTTATCTCGGCGATCTCGGACTTCATGAAGAGGACGGGATCCCGCTTGAGAGGCTTTGGTGGTCCGGTCATGGGAAGAGCGCGGGACCGAAGATCAAGGTCGTCGTGGTGCGGCTCCGCTACATTTCGAACTTCACGGACTTCGATCCATTTCAGTACGAGCCTGACGTGGAGCTTGTATATTCCCTGCGCGACGCAGACATCGAGCACGCAGACCTTGTCATCATCCCCGGTTCGAAAAATACCGTGCAGGACCTCCTGTTCCTGCGCGAATCGGGCATTGAGGCGAGCATCAAACGGGCAATGGCAAAAGGCATCCCGATTGCGGGTGTATGCGGAGGATATCAGATGCTCGGGACGAAGATCTTCGATCCGCACGGCGTTGAGGGCCTGCATCAGGAGGTTGACGGTCTTGGACTTCTCGATGTCGAAACCTTTTTTGACCGCGTCAAGACCACATGCCAAGTGGAGGCTGAAATACACTCGGCGTCAAGGGTCATGGGACAGTGGTCAGTGACGGATGGCGGCAAACTGAGGGGCTACGAGATCCACATGGGAAAAACAACAGGCGATGTTGGATTGTTCCATATTCAGCGTCGCACAGCCGGTTCAGAACGAATTGCCGATGGTTCAGTTAAAGGCAATATCTGGGGGACCTATATCCACGGAATATTCGACAATGATTCCCTCAGGCGCGGGCTTATCAATGAGCTTCGGATGAAACGGGGCTTAGCTCCCGTTGAGGGTGTTACGGATTTCGCAAAAGCACGGGATGCGTCCCTCGACAAGTGGGCATTCGTGTTGCGGGAATGTATCGATATGGCGTTCATTCAGGAACTCATCAAGTGATAATCAGCGGAACAAGGAGGAGGTGGTCGATCAAAACAGCACGTATAACCAGAAAGAATGAAGTATGACGGAAGTGGAGTAAAAATAATCCGGGAATGATGAAGCGGAAGGGGGTGTGATTCCCCTGCTGTCGCGCAACTGTGATGGAAACGAAAGCCTGTTTTGCCACTGTCCCGTTTATCGGGATGGGAAGGCGGGCGAGTAGGGCGTCCTAAGCCAGGAGACCTCTCATTCCCACAACCTCGAAAGAAGGAGATTTGATATGATTGGAAGAATCATCATACTACTGGCTGCGGCATGGGCATTGTTTCTCCCTGCTGCGAATGTTTCGGCAGCAGATGAAAACATACAAATAAAGGAAGTAGTGGTAACCGCAACACGGACCGAAAAAGAACAGAAGGACGTCACCCAGAGCGTCACGGTCATAACCGCGGAGGATATCAAAAAGTCCGGGGCCACAACCGCTGCCGAGGTCATTGAAAGGACCTCGGGGGTGGAATTGAACGACTACGGTACAAGAGGATCACTCAACAATATCAGTATTCGGGGAGCAAGCTTTCAGCAGGTCCTGGTGCTGCTGGACGGCAGGAGGATGAACTCCTCGAGCGCAGGCGGGTTCGATATGTCCAATCTGCCGGTGCTAATTGATGAGATCGATCGTATCGAGATCGTGCGCGGAGCTTCATCTGCTTTATACGGCACGGACGCGGTCGGTGGGGTCGTCAACATCATCACAAAAACGACGACAACCGCGGAAACATCCGTAACGGGCGAGGCCGGAAGCCATGGATACCAGTCTGTTGCTGTTGCGAATGCAAACAAGATGGGTAAATTCTCCTATGCACTTTCAGCTGGAAAGGAAAAGTCAGACGGATTCAGGACCAACAGCGATCTGGACAAAACGATCACCGGTGCCAAGTTTGGTTACGAGCTGTCCCAGGATTCCTCGCTGGAGATGAGCGCAGATTATCTTGAAAAGCAGATCGGAGTGCCCGGTTCCGAGCAGTTCCCGAGTCCGCTCGCGCAAGAGTGGGACCGCAATACCGGGGCGAGCCTGACATACCGGACGAAGTTCTCGAAGGAACTGGACCTCAGGTTGAATGCGTATGAGAATCGGGACAAGATCATTTACAAGGATCCTGATTTTGCGCTGGACAGCAAGCATGTCGGTAAAACGACCGGCGCAGAGGCACAGACCAATTGGATGGTCAATTCCTGGAACCAACTGAGCGCTCGGGGTCGAGGCAAAGGAAGACCACCTTACCAGCACTGACGCGGGCGAGCATACCGCGTCTCTCTGGGCGGCATATCTCCAGGATGAAATATCCATCGGCGAGCCGCTCATTGTGGTCATAGGCGGACGCAATGACAGCCATTCGGTATATGGAGATAAGTTCAGCCCGCGCGTAAGCGCCCGCTATCTTATTGCCGGCTCCGGAACGATAATCAGGGCCTCCGCAGGAGAGGCATTCAGGGCGCCGACCTTGAACGACCTCTACTGGTCGTTCGACGGTTTCGAACAGGGGAACCCGAACCTCAAGCCGGAAACGTCGAAGGAATACGAAGGGGGGGTTGAACAACCGTTCGGGAAAGGCAACTCGGTCAAGTTTACCGCGTTCGAGCGAAAGGTCAAGGACCTGATCCAGTGGCTGCCGGATGCGAATTTTATATACAGCCCGGTGAATATCGGCAAGGCCCGCATTACCGGGTATGAAGCCGAGGCCAAATTGGTCCCGGTCGAACAGTTGACCTGGGCAGTGAACTATACCTACATGGATCCGGTTGACGAGACCACGGGTGAAAAGATTTATTACGTGATCCCTCAAACGCAGATTAAGAGCTATGTGAACCTTTTCTTGTTCTCCATAATTGAATCTCTATATTGAAGGCAGAATCAGTCAAAAATTATGTGAAGCCTGGAGAGCCCTCATGGCAGTATGAGGTCGCTGATGCAAAGGTTACGATGCCGGTTTCTCTCGGTCAGCACATGAAAGCCGAAGTATTCATCGGAGAAAAGAACATCTTTAATCGTAAGTATTCAACGGTCAAAGGGTATCCCATGCCGCCGGCAGAGGTGTCCGGTGGGATCGCGCTTCAATTCTGAACTGACGAAGTTTGGAAGATTTGATGGCTGGAAGGCCGGATCCCTGAAAGGGTAATTTGTGTTTGTCGGTTTTGATGATCTCATAAAAAACCGGCTTAGACCACGGAGTCACGAAGGGCTCGGAGGGAACCCCTTTATTATTAAAATGCTTTTCTTCGCGTATTCAGTGCCTCCGTGGTACGTTTTTTTCAGTTTTATGATTTCTAAAAAACATCAAGTCTCCGAACGTTCTATTACATTATGATGACGATACGCAGCTCACTGTCGGTCTCCATTTTTTGCCACATCCTCTTCTTTGGATGCGCTCTTGCGCTTGCCAGATACGCCGGAGAGGTATTTATGCCGCGTCTTGATGTTGTTCAAGTCACCCTTATCTCACCAGGGAGTTCAGTGAAGGTCAGGGGGACTGATCAGAAGAAAAAGCGTGATTTGACAGTCCATGATAGTATTGCGGTGGAAGAGCACCAGCCTGCGCAGCCATCTGAGACAAGGAGCGAACAACCATTCCCACAGCAGCCGAGCGGCGCTGGAGAAGATGCTGATACAGATCAGTCACTACCCGGCCTGGATGCCGGACGAACAGGCGGCTCGCAATCGGGTCTGGTCTCGACCGAGTACCTGGGGCTCGTGGAGGCGATTGAGAGGGTAAAAAAATACCCGCGTCTGGCGAGGGAGCGGGGCATGGAGGGTGTGGTGCGCCTTCGGTTCATGCTCAATCATTCCGGCGGTGTAGACGCGGTTGAACTGGTGAAAAGTTCGGGCTACGAAATTCTGGACAGCGCATCCATCAGCGCAGTGTATCGTGCTGCACCCATGCCGTACGTGAATGGATGGGTGGAAATGCCGATGAGGTATGTGCTGAAATAAATCAGGTGACGGGAGGCAGAAAATCAGACTTCTGGGTCAAATAATGAAAAACAAGACACAAAAACATATTTGTCCGATGTGTAAGAAAGAAACAACCTGGGACGGGAATCCGTTCAGGCCGTTCTGCTCCGAGCGATGCCGAATGAGGGACCTGGGGAAATGGGCCTCGGAAGAGTATTGTATTGCCGGTGAAAAGCAAGACTTGCCCGACAAAGACGGCAAAGACAGGGAATAAAAAAATCATACGGAAGTGTAGATTATTTATTAAAAATATACTACAATAGGGCAATTAAGAATTCCCGCGCATGTTATACTAAATAAATTCAATTTTAAACGCGACGGGTTTTGAATTCAGTCATTCGGTCTTGTTTCGGATATAGATATTAGAAATTGCGATTTGTCCTATTATCAGGAGGCTGCGCAGGATGGAAGTCCGGTGTGGAGCATGCAATAAACTTTTTCGCGTCTCGGATGATAAGATCACCGGAAGAGGGATCAAGTTCCCGTGCACGCGCTGCGGCGAATACGTGAGGATCACGCAAGAGGACTTTCAGAATTACACCCTGTCCCGGAGCACTGTTTCCGGTCTCGACCTGTTCGAACCCAAGCCCAGCCCCCCCACAGCGCCTTTGTCGCCGGACACAGAGGGACCTGTTTCCAAAGAGACTTTTCCTCCGGCCCGGGATGCAATGACCCTTGAGACTGCCTCGTCATCCACTCATGGGGATGCGCGGGAAGAAGAGGCCCCGCTTTTTGTCGAACCGGTTCAATCTGAAGTTGCTTCGATATCAGAGTCTGAACCTGACTACTGAATCTCAGTCGAAGCCCCTCACGTTGTTTATACCAAAAACCGAACCTCCCGTTGAACCGCAACCTGAACCGCAACAGGAGCCAAAGCTATTGATGGAGGCGGACACAAAAGCTGCGCCTTCCCCAACATATCCAGCCCAACCGTCAAAGCCTAAAAAGGAAACTCCACGTCCCGAAACTCCGACGGTTTCGCCTGCAACGGAACGAACAGTGACGGAATCCGTGTATCCTTCGACGCCTTCCCGTTCAGGAAGAATGATTCTTGTCCTGTTCGGAACGCTTATCATACTCGGTCTGGCAGGGTATGGTGTTTTTGTCTATCTTCGACCGTCTCCGACATCTCCGCCATCTCAGCAAAAAAAAGTTCAAGAGCCGGCCCGTGAGATCACCTCGATCGAAGGACTGCAGATCGTAAATCCCGCCGGCGCTATGGATGCGAACGGAGATTTGCTTGTCACCGGTATCATTGAAAACGCCGCGGACAAGGAAAGGTCCGACTGGTATGTGGTTTTAGAGGTATATGATGCCCAGGGAGTTGTCCTTTCCAAACTCAGGCTCTTGAACGGAAACCAGATCTACAGCCAACGTGATTACGACATCCTGGCCAAGCGCGGCGCGAACGTGCAGGAATTAAAAGCGAAGATTCTTCAGGGGAAAGGCCTTGTCATCCCGCCGAAGGGGAAAGTCAACTTCGAGGCGCGTTATTTACAGCCCACGCCAGGTATCGCAAGTTTTATTGCGCAGGTCGTCCCTTTTGATCGCGTACAATTGAACAAAGAAATTGCCGAAGAAATACGGTAGCGGAGATCAAAGAGGTGCAGCATTTCGCTCTGAACGGGACCATTCTCCTTTCTGCTTTTGCCCTTGATCTCATCTTTGGTGATCCCCGCTGGCTCCCGCATCCTGTCCGAGGTATCGGATGGACGATCCAGAGGACAGAAATGGTCCTCAGACGTTTTGCGATAACTCCGCTAGCCGAAAAGGCCGCAGGTGTTCTTCTTGTTGTTCTTATTGTTTCGCTGGTCTCTTTCCTTTCACACTTCCTGATATTCACGTCCTCCCGGATTTCACTTTCTCTCGGTTTCGCCCTGTCCGTTCTTCTTGCTTACACGACACTTGCTGCGAGAGATCTGGGAAATGCCGCAAAGGGGGTGTTGAGGCATCTCGATGCCGGGGAGATTGCACGGGCAAGGACCGGGCTCTCGATGATCGTCGGCAGGGACACGGCGGACCTTGATGATCAGGAGATCGCCAGGGCTGTGGTCGAGACCGTAGCGGAGAACACGTCCGACGGCGTGATAGCCCCGCTCTTCTATCTCGCCATAGGAGGACCGGTGCTTGCCCTTGCGTACAAGGCGGTGAATACCCTTGACTCCATGGTCGGATACCGGAATGAAAGATACATCAACTTCGGCTGGGCAGCGGCAAGGGTGGATGATGTTGCGAATTTTATCCCGGCGCGGATAACTGCGGTGCTGATCTGCCTGGCAGCGGAAATCTTTGCGGATTGTCCATGTTCCAACTCACGCATTCCGCCAGGGGAGGCTCCCCGATTCCGCTCATTCCGCATGACAGCCCCTGGCATATCATGCTCCGCGACGGGAACAAGCACCCAAGCCCGAACAGCGGGTATCCCGAGGCTGCCATGGCGGGCGCGCTGGGCATACGTCTTGGCGGGCCAGGAGCCTACGCGGGGATACCGAGTCTCAAACCCTTCATCGGTGAGGCGATAAACCGGCTTGACAAAAAACATATTGAAAAGTCAGTCCACTTAATGTATTGTACTACCTCATTTGCAGTCCTTGGGGCAGCGGCGATGATGTTCTTGATATAGGTAAAATATTCTCTTGACAAAAATTGCAGCTGTGATATAAAAACGAAATTTTTATGGCCGTACAGGCCAGGAGGAGATCAGATGAGCAGTATTAACAAGAATTACCTCTTTACCTCGGAATCGGTAACCGAGGGTCATCCGGACAAAATAGCCGACCAGATTTCGGACGCGGTCCTTGACGCGCTGCTGGCGCAGGACCCCATGAGCCGCGTGGCCTGCGAGACGCTCCTGACCACCGGTCTCGCCATGGTTGCAGGCGAGATCACGACGAAGGGATACGTGGAGATCCCGGACATCGTCCGCCAGACCATCAAGGACATCGGGTACACCCGGGCAAAGTACGGGTTCGATTCCGAGACCTGCGCGGTCATCACGTCGGTCCACTCGCAGTCGCCTGATATCGCCATGGGCGTGGACACCGGCGGCGCAGGCGACCAGGGCCTCATGTTCGGCTATGCCTGCGACGAGACGCCGGAACTGATGCCCATGACCATCATGCTCGCGCACAAGCTCACCCGCCGCCTTTCGGAAGTGCGAAAGAAGGAGATCCTTCCGTACCTGAGGCCGGACGGCAAGTCCCAGGTGACCATCGAGTACAGGAATGGCAAACCCTACAGGCTCCATACGATCGTGGTCTCGTCCCAGCACAGCCCCGATGTCGGACTCAAGCAGCTGCGCAAGGAGATCATCGAGAAGGTGATCCTTCCGGTGCTCCCGAAGAAACTGCTCGATGAAAAAACCATCATCTATCATATCAATCCCACGGGCAGGTTCGTGACCGGCGGTCCCATGGGCGACACGGGCCTCACCGGCCGCAAGATCATCGTGGACACCTACGGCGGCGTGGGCAGCCACGGCGGCGGCTGCTTCTCGGGCAAGGACCCGACGAAGGTCGACCGCTCCGCATCCTACATGGCCCGCTATGTTGCGAAGAACATCGTGGCAGCCGGTCTCTGCACCGAGGTGGAGGTGCAGCTGGCCTATGCCATCGGCGTTCCCGAGCCGGTCTCCATCCATGTGGACGATTTCGGCACCGGCAAGATCCATCATGACAAGCTCGTCAAGATCATCAGGAAGAACTTTGACATGACGCCCAAGGGCATCGTGAAGACGCTGAACCTCAGGCGGCCGATCTACAAGAAGACCGCGGCCTATGGCCACTTCGGCAGGACCGAACCGGAGTTCACCTGGGAAAAGACGGACAAGGCCGCGAAGCTCAAGAAGGAAGCGGGAGTGAAGTAATAGCTGATTGCACCCTGCACTCGCCCCGCACCTGTAAATGTTGGGCACAAGCATAATTCGGACTGCCGATAGAATCCGTACGATGCGTGAATAATGAAGATTATGTAGGGGCAGCCCTGTGTGGCTGCCCTCAACATTGTGTGGCAGACGCAGGACTGTAATTCAAACATCAACCCACCCCGTCGAGGGGCGCTGCAGCAGTCACCGCAAGGTGGGTCTGTCAGGCTCGATGGGGTGGTTCAACATGTAGCAACGGCGCCCATTCATTAACCTGAATGGAGAGCTTTATGTCTACTAAAGACTACGTCATCGCCGACATCAACCTGGCCTCGTGGGGCCGCAAAGAAATCGCCATCGCCGAAACTGAAATGCCCGGCCTGATGGCGATCCGCGCAGAATTCGCCAAGACCCAGCCGCTGAAAGGCGCGCGCATCACCGGCTCGCTGCACATGACCATCCAGACCGCCGTGCTGATCGAGACGCTGAAGGCGCTCGGTGCGGAAGTGCGCTGGGCTTCGTGCAACATCTTCTCGACGCAGGATCACGCTGCCGCTGCCATCGCTGCGGGCGGCATTCCGGTGTTCGCGGTCAAGGGCGAATCGCTGACCGATTACTGGGACTACACCCACCGCATCTTCGAATGGGCGGATGGCGGCTTGTCCAACATGATCCTGGATGACGGCGGCGATGCCACGCTGCTGCTGCACCTGGGCGCACGCGCTGAAAAAGACGCATCGCTGCATCAGCAAGCCGGCTTCCGAAGAAGAAACCTTCCTGTTCGCTTCGATCAAGGCCAAGCTGGCCACCGACAAGACCTGGTACTCCAAGCGTCTCGCCGCGGTCAAGGGCGTGACCGAAGAAACCACCACCGGCGTGCACCGCCTGTATCAGATGCATGAACGCGGCGAACTGAAGTTCCCGGCGATCAACGTCAACGACTCCGTCACCAAGTCCAAGTTCGACAATCTGTACGGCTGCCGCGAATCGCTGGTGGACGGCATCAAGCGCGCCACCGACGTGATGATCGCGGGCAAGATCGCGCTCATTTGCGGTTACGGCGACGTGGGCAAAGGCTCGGCACAGGCCATGCGCGCGCTGTCGGCACAGGTCTGGGTGACCGAAATCGACCCGATCTGCGCACTGCAAGCCGCGATGGAAGGCTACCGCGTGGTGACCATGGAATACGCCGCCGACAAGGCCGACATTTTCGTGACCTGCACCGGCAACTTCCACGTCATCACCCATGACCACATGGAGAAGATGAAGAACCAGGCCATCGTGTGCAACATCGGCCACTTCGACAACGAGATCGACGTCGCCTCGCTGGAAAAATACAAGTGGGAAGAGATCAAGCCGCAGGTCGATCACATCATTTTCCCTGACGGCAAGCGCATCATCCTGCTGGCCAAGGGCCGTCTGGTGAACCTGGGTTGCGGCACCGGCCATCCGTCCTACGTGATGAGCTCTTCTTTCGCCAACCAGACCATCGCGCAGATCGAGCTGTGGACACCCGCACCAAGGACTACCCGATCGGCGTGTACACCCTGCCCAAGCATCTGGACGAGAAGGTCGCGCGTTTGCAACTGACGACGCTGAACGCGCAACTGAGCACGCTGACCGACCAGCAGGCCGCTTATATCGGCGTGCCCAAGCAAGGTCCGTACAAGTCGGAGCACTACCGCTACTAAGCGGGCTGTTATCAGCGTAACCTCGCGGCGATCGCGCTGCTCAAGCTGACTGCCATGGGCATCAAGATCGACAAGCTAGCTCCGGAGCAGAAAAAGTACTTTGCTTCTTGGGAAATGGGAACGTAGCTGGTTAGATTTCGGAATGCGGAATGAGACGCAACTATGCTTCTCCTTCCGCATTTTCTTTTTAGTTTCTGCATTTCGAATTCCGCATTGGCATGAAAAACTATCTCAAAATCATTGCCGCCATGCTGATCTGGAGCACCTGGGGTATCATTATCCGCTTGCTTGCCCTTCCAGCCGTCGTTGTTCTCTTTTATTCATCCCTGATCGCAAGCTTCACGGTGCCGCTGGTACTGAAAATGAGAGGAGAGCTTGCTCTTTCAGGCGTTCGTAAGGCCTGGTGGCTTTTTGCCCTGCTCGCCGCCTCGTCGATAACGAACAATGTCACATATTTTTATGCACTGGCGCACACCACGGTTTCGAACGCCGTTTTTACCCATTACACTGCGCCGCTCTTTGTTGCTGTCCTTGCACCGCTCATCATCGCCGAGCGGCTATTGAAGGTGACCCTTGTTTCCCTCCCCATTGCAGCGCTCGGCATGGTCATGATCGTGCTGGCCGGAGGTGGCCTCCGGACCGGCAATGGTGATACGTCCGGAATCATCGCCGGCATGGTTTCCGGAATCGCCTATGCTTTTATCATAATTTATTCGCGAAAATTGAGCCAGATGCTGCTGCATCACAAGGCGGTCGTTGTCTTGCTCTGGACCACGACGATAGTGACGTCGCCGTGGGCTTTGTTCATGCACTATCATCTTGACTATCGCGCGGCGGGTCTTCTGCTGATCACGGGTGTATTCCATTCCACCCTTGCGCCGTTGCTCTATTACAGCGCGCTCAGGAAGGTCATAGCTCAGCATGCCGCTATCCTCGGTTACATGGAGCCGCTCGCCGCGATTCCGCTCGCCTATCTGTTCCTGTCGGAAACACCTTCATCTGTCGCCCTGCTCGGCGGCATCCTTATTCTCTTCTCCGGTTATCTGGTGATTCACTCGCGATTCACCGTTCACACAGAATCCTGATCCGGACTGGCCATACAAAAAAACAGATATTAACAAGATCGCAGAATTAAACAGGTTAACATTCTGTTCTGTATCTTGTCCTGTCGAAGAAATAACCCTGTATGTATTCATATTGCTGAGAAATTGATTGCTGTATAAGCATCGGTTTACTTTCTTGCAATAGAAGTAATTTTAGATATAATAGTGACAGTGCAGATTGGTATGGATCAAAAAACGAAAAGGAGAAGTGCCATGAAGAGAAAAATAATCACCATAGCCGTACTATCCCTTTTGGGTGTCGGCACAGGCGCGTTTGCGGAAAAACCGGCAGCGACAGACCTCGGCGAAGCGAAATTTAAAGAACACTGCACTCTGTGTCACCCGGATGGTGGAAATATCATCAATGCAAAGAAGACCCTGCACAAAAAAGACCTCATGGCAAACAACATTAAGAACGAAGGCGATATCTTAAAGATCGTGAGAAAACCGGGCCCGGGTATGACTACGTTCGATGCAAAAACCCTCTCGGACAAGGATGCCGGAGAAATAGCGAAGTATATCCTCAAGACCTTCAAATAGGTTCATGAAGCGATCCATTATTATCGTATCTGGCTTCCTGTGCGCGTTCCTGGTTTCTTCTTTGCGGCGCGGAGGAGTTGCCGCTCTGGGAAGCGGGTTTGGGTTTCACGGGCTTGAGTATGCCGGACTACCGGGGTTCGAACGAGCAGCGGGATTATCTATTCCCTTTGCCATATCTGGTGTACCGCGGAGACATCCTGAAACTGGACAGAAAGGGCATGCGCGGCCTGCTGTTCCAGTCGGACCGGCTGGAACTGAATATCAGCGCCGATGGAGGGGTACCGGTACGGAGCGGCAGGAACTCCTCGCGCACAAATATGCCGAATCTCGACCCAACGCTCCAGATAGGACCTTCATTGGATGTTTGCCTGGTTCGTGATTGTGAGGCGGACCAGGTGGTGCAGGTCCGTTTCCCGGTCCGTGCCGTGATGGCCACGGACCTTTCCCGGGTCCACGGCATCGGTTTTGTCGCCAATCCCCAACTCAACGTCGATTTCAAAAACATCGGATCCGGCAAAGGATGGAATTTTGGCTTCGCCCTCGGGCCGATCTTTGCTACGGAACAATACCATGATTATTTCTATCAAGTGTCTCCGCAGTACGCCGTTCCCGTTGTTCGTCCCTCGTATGATGCTCAAGCAGGTTACAGCGGTTCACTGATCGTCATGGCGTTGAGCAAACGCTTTGACCATGTCTGGTTCGTCACGTTCGTTCGCTATGATGATCTTTCCGGAGCTGTATTTGCGGACAGCCCGCTTGTGAAGACCATGCATTCGTATATGGCGGGATTTGGATTTGCCTGGGTATTCGGTCAGTCATCGACGCTGGTGCACGCATCTCAATAAATGTTTAGTATGGTGGAATAGACAATTCCGGTGATGATATAAAAAGCATCATTTCGCCTTGACAAAGACTAATTGCTCGTATACAGTTATCACATAATAAAAAAACTTAATAGTACTTTTGCATGAGAAACGAAAAACACCGCTCTTCATGATTTCTCACTATTCCACCCCTGTATAAAAGGAGGATTTAATATGGGAAAGAAAGATGAGGTAAGTACGCAGTTTCTTGATGCGCTTGAGTTTCATGGTATTAAGCGAAGAGATTTTTTGAAGTACTGTGGTGCAACCGCCGCCCTTCTTGGCCTGTCTGAAGCATTCATCCCTAAAATAGCAGCAGCGTTAGAAAAAGCATCAAAGAGACAACCTGTCATTTGGCTCAATTTCGCCTCCGATTCAGGATGTACCGAATCCTTTATCAAGGCAACCTACCCGAGCCCTGCCCAGGTCATTCTTGATATCCTGAGCGTCGATTACAACGAGACGATCATGGCCGCAGTCGGAAAACAGACAGAAGAAATTCTGGCCAAGTCCCGGAAGGAAGGCGGATACATCCTGATCGTTGAAGGCGGTATCCCCACGAAAAAAGGTCATGGCATGATCGGCAACATGGAAATGCTCGAGGTCTTCAAGATAAATGCAGCGCCCGCTGTCGCGATCCTTGCCATTGGCAGTTGTGCTACCGACGGCGGTGTGCCGGCGGCCAAACCGAATCCTTCCCAGATCATTGGGACTGCAGAGGCGCTTAAACGGGTCGGCATCAGTAAGCCGCTGGTCAACCTCGATCTCTGTCCCGTGAACCCGCAATACCTTGTAGGTGTGGTCGTAAACTTCCTCCTCCTTGGGAAAATACCAGATCTGGACAGCTTCGGCCGGCCCATCATGTTCTATGGCCAGACAATTCATGATAATTGTGAACGACGGGCCCATTTTGATGCAGGCAGATTTGTGGAAAAGTTCGGGTCTCAGGAAGAAGCCCTTAATTACTGCCTATACAAGATGGGCTGCAAGGGTCCTATGACCTATTCGGCATGTCCGAAGATCCAGTATAACGACAGAACGAGTTGGTGCATCAAGGCAGGCGGACCCTGCATCGGATGCGCAGAGCGGGGTTGGACCGACAAGTTCGCCGGGTTCTATGAGCGGCTCCCGGGCGTCAAGATCCCCGGGTCTG
This sequence comes from Nitrospirota bacterium, assembly GCA_963732675.1. Classification (GTDB taxonomy): domain Bacteria; phylum Nitrospirota; class UBA9217; order UBA9217; family UBA9217; genus JALNZF01. Next base: position 107,643 of record CAVTAJ010000021.1, on the reverse strand, counting down.
GGCGGTGTCGAGGCCGGCGCTGATACACTCGGTGCGGTGGCCGCGGCGGCAACGGTGGCCGGCATTGCTGTGCATGCCATTGCAACAGGGGCATCGGGCAGGACCAAAGAAAAAGATGGAGGTAAAAAATAATGGCCAGGATAACGATAGACCCGTTCACCAGAATCGAAGGACATCTCAGGATCGATGTCGAGATCGAAGGCGGCAAGGTCAAGGATGCATGGACGACCGGGACGCTGTTCCGGGGTTTTGAGATCATCCTGCAGGGGAGGGACCCGCGGGATGCCTGGCATATTACTCAGAGGATCTGCGGTGTCTGCCCGACCTCCCATGGCCATGCATCGTCAATGAGTATGGACGATGCTTTCAAGATCAAACCTCCGGATAACGGTCGAATCATCAGAAACATCATCGAAGGGGCTCAGTTCGTTCACTCCCATATTCTCTGGTTTTACCACCTGAACGCCCTGGATTACGTGGATGTGGTCTCGGCGCTCAACGCTCAGCCCAAGGAGGCGTCCCTCAAGAAAGTCCAGGCCAAACTGAAATCGTTTGTCGGCTCCGGTCAGCTCGGGCCGTTCGCGAACGCCTATTGGGGGCACCCGGCATATAAGCTGCCGCCGGATGTGAACCTCATTGCCGTGGCCCATTACCTTGAAGCGCTCGAGATGCAGGCAAAGGCGTCCCAGGTGAGCGCTCTCTTCGGCGGCAGGATGCCGATGACCATGACGAGCCCTCCGGGAGGCGTAACGCATGTGCCGACGGTGGACGACCTGAAGAACTATCTCTTCAGGGTTAAAGAGCTTCAGGACTGGATTGATAACGTGTTCATCGCCGACCTGCTGGCCATTGCACCGTTTTACCTCGGCGCTGCAGGCGTGGGAAAAGGCCCGGCGAACTTCCTCTCCTGGGGTGTGTTCGAGGATGCGTCTTTTGATCCCAAAAAGCGGCTGCTGCCCCGTGGCGCGATCTTTGCCTCGGATTTCCCGAAGGTCCATGATGCCAAGCCGGAGGATGTCATGGAGCACACGGCCCACAGCTGGTATAAGGGCTCGAAGCCGCTCAACCCGGCTGTTGGCGTGACGGAGCCGGAATATACAGAATACGATTCGAACAAGAAATATACCTGGGCCAAAGCGCCGCGGCTTCAGGGCAAGCCCATGGAGGTCGGCGCCTTGGCGCGCATGGTTGTTGCCTATGCATCCGGCCAGCCAACGGCCAAGAAACTGATCGATGACACGCTTGCCAAGATTGGCCATCCCGGACACCCCGAAGTCCTCTTCGGGATAATCGGCAGAATAGCTGCCCGGGCTTTGGAATGCAAGATGGTCGCTGACTCCATGTATCAGTGGGGCATCGATATCATCGAAAACATTAAAAAGGGCAATGCGGCCGTGTATACCGACTACAAGATCCCGGATAAAGCGCAGGGCATCGGGCTTTGGGAAGCGCCCCGCGGAGCTCTGGGGCACTGGATCGACGTGGAAGGCAAAAAAATCAAGAACTACCAGTGTGTTGTTCCGACGACATGGAACGTCTGTCCGCGGGACGACAACGGGGTGCGTGGACCGATTGAAGATGCGCTCATCGGGACCGCTGTCGCCAATGCGGAGAAGCCGCTGGAGATCATGCGCGTGGTGCATTCGTTCGACCCGTGCCTTGCATGCACGGTGCATGTGATCCATCCTGAATCCAACCGCATCATGGACTTCAAGGTCTCGTGAGGGAGGACACTATGGTACAAGGACTGATAAAAGAATGGAGCCTCGGCTACATTATCGAACATTGGACCAGGGTCGTCGCCATTGTTGTGCTCACCTTCACTGGGCTCTATATCCACTGGCCCTTCATTTCCGGCGGACCTGAGAGTTTCATCATGGCATGGATGCGGTTCTTCCATTTTATTGCTGCCTATACGCTCATTTTGGGGTTAGTGGTAAGGGTGTATATGGCTTTCAAATCCACGTTTGATGCTGATTGGAAGGACTTCGGGATCATTCAGAACATAAAGAACATCCCGGACATCCTCGGTTATTACCTCTTTATCAAAGGTTCGCACAAGGATTACCGGAAGTACAACCCGCTCCAGGCCCTGGCGTACCTGGGCGTCGCGGTGGTGATCGTGATTACGGCCTTTACCGGCGGGGCGCTTTACCACGGCAACGTGTTCGGATTTATCAAAGCCCCGAACAGCTTTCTGTGGGTAAATGCGCTTCTTGGCGGCGAATCCGCTACACGGGTCGTGCACATCCTTTCCATGTGGTTCTTTATTGTGTTTGTATTGATCCACGTATACATGAGCATCTTGATCACCATGGTGAGCAAGGACAAGTCCATCACGTCAATCTTTACCGGCTACAAGCTCAAAAAGCTTTCCAAATGACCTCAGATGAACATATCCGGGGAGGCGTCACAACGCCTCCCCAAAAAATTCTCATTCTCGGTGTTGGCAATCTGCTTCTCAGGGATGACGGTTTTGGTGTCCACCTTATCAACTCCCTGAAAGGCACTGCTTTGCCCGGCAACGTCGAGCTTCTCGAGGCCGGGACGGTCAGCCACCAGCTGATACCCATGCTGCATGAGATCGATCACCTGATCGTCATCGATGTCGTCGAAGCCGGCGACACTCCTGGATCGCTCTTCCGTTTTTCTCCCGATGATATGAAATTTCCGGTTGAACAGAAGGCCTCCCTGCACCAGATCAGCCTGATAGATGTCCTCCACATGGCTGCGCTGACAGGAACAAAGCCAAAGACCGTTATCATCGGTGTGCAGCCAAAGGATGTGTCCTCATGGTCCATGGAACTCAGTGATGAGCTCACGGCCGTGATACCACGGGTCCAAGAGCTTATTTTTGAGGAATTGGACAAGATCAGCGCATTGCATGACCATGGACGGGTGCAAGCCTAACCAAGGGCATATCCAGTGCTTGACAGCGCATGTCAGATGTGCGATAAATTACGCATATTGAGTGTCCCACGCAATTGACTGCTTTGTGATCGGAATGTCCAATGTGCCTTGCAATCCCTTCGAGAATCATCAGCATCGATAATATGTCGGCGATCATCGATGTATTCGGCGCGCGTAAAGAAGTGAATCTGATGCTTCTGCCTGTCGTACCTCAATTAGGAGACTATGTCCTTGTGCATGCGGGTTTTGCCATCCAGATGGTTGACAAGGATATCGTCGAGTCAGGAAAATCCATGCACGAAACCTCTCTTGCCCTGAGCATCCTTGATATTGTCGTTGAAAAATGCCGTGAGGCCGGTGGTCATACTGTTGACACGGTCCGGCTCAAGATCGGCATGGCTGCCGGGGTCATGCCGGAAGCGCTGAGCTTTGCCTTTGACGCTGCCAAGGCTTCGTCCGTGGCGGAGCATGCGGAGCTGGTCATCGAACGGGTTCCTGTCTCCGGTCTCTGCAGTGATTGCAAAAAAGAATTCACGGTCCAGGGTGTCCAGTATGTTTTTTCATGCCCTCTGTGCAACTCGAAATTCATTGAATTAAAGACCGGACGCGAGATGGAGATCGTCGATATGGAGATCAACTGATGAAAGTGAAGGTCGTCACACGCATCCTGGAAGCCAATGACCGTATTGCCGAGGAAAACCGGAAGCGTTTTAAGGAGGCGGGTGTTTATGTTGTCAATCTGATGGGCGCTCCCGGGGCAGGCAAGACAACGCTCCTTGAGCGGACGATATCGGCGCTGAAACCGCATTTAAAGATCGGCGTGATCGAGGGCGACATCGTCGGGAGCGATGATGCTGAACGGATCAGCGCTCTTGATGTGCCGGTCGTCCAGATAAACACCGGCGGGGCTTGTCATCTCGATGCAAATATGATCAGCGAAGTGCTGTCAGAGCTTCCGCTTAAGGACCTGGACATGCTGATCATCGAAAATGTCGGGAATCTCGTCTGTCCGGCCGAATTCAAGGTCGGCGAGGACATGAAAATGATGGTCCTGTCCGTAGCCGAGGGCCATGATAAGCCGCTCAAATACCCGCTCATGTTTCGAGAGTCCTCTGCTTTGGTCCTGAACAAGATCGATCTCCTGCCGTATATGAACACGGATATGAACAAGGTCCGGAATGACTCCCTGGCGCTTAATCCAAAGCTGAAGATATTCGAGGTCTCGTGCTCGACCGGCGCGGGCATCGAAGCATGGGCTCAATGGTTGAACGGGCTCAGATCATAGTAAGAGGCGTGGTGCAGGGCGTTGGATTCAGGCCCTTTGTGTATAAGCTTGCCACGGGCCTGCGCTTCACGGGCTATGTAACGAATACAAGCGACGGTGTTCTTATCGAAGTGGAAGGAACAGATATTTCCGAATTTACGCGCCGTCTTCGCACCGAAGCGCCGCCCCTGTCCGATATCATCGATATTTCAAGCACCGCACTTCCCGTTCATGGTTACCGTGATTTCTCGATCCGCGCCAGCACCGACCGGTCAATCGGCCGGCCGTTCACGCTTGTCTCGCCAGATGTTTCGATATGCGATGATTGTTTGCGGGAATTGCTCGATCCCGGCGACCGTCGCTACTTGTATCCTTTCATCAACTGCACGAACTGCGGCCCCCGATATTCCATCACGAAATCCGTTCCTTATGATCGGCCGAACACCACCATGGCCGGTTTCACTCTCTGTCCTGATTGTCTCAGAGAATACCACGACCCCAGCGACCGCAGATTTCACGCCCAGCCGAATGCCTGTCCTGTGTGCGGACCGCAGGTTGAGTTTCAAGTGCGGAGCTCGGAGCGAGGACATCAGCGATCGGAGTTCGGAATAAATGACCAAGACAGTCCGATTCAGAGGGCGATCTCTTTGCTGAAACAGGGTGGGATCGTTGCGATCAAAGGTCTGGGAGGGTTCCACCTTGCCTGCGATGCGGCTAATGATACGGCAGTCAGGAGATTACGGGAGCGCAAGCGCAAGAGCAACAAACCTTTTGCGGTGATGTCGCTTTCGATAGAAGACATTAAGCAATTCTGCACGATTTCGCCTGAAGAAAAAGAGCTGCTCACATCGAACCGGAGGCCGGTGGTTCTTTTACAAAAGAGAGATGGTGAATATCTCTCCGATGCCGTTTCCCCGAATAACCGTTATGTAGGCGTCATGCTGCCCTATACGCCCCTTCACCATCTTTTGTTTACCCATCCCAACATATCGGATTATTCCGGCAAAAAGTCCCTTTTTAAAGCACTGGTCATGACAAGCGGTAATCTCTCCGAGGAGCCGATCGTGAGGGACAACGATGAGGCCGTCAGGAAGCTTTCGGGGATGGTCGACGGATTTCTGTTCCATAATCGGGACATCTTTATGCGGGTGGATGATTCGGTGGTACGCAGACGATATGCAAACAGCACCGGATCCCAAACTCCGAACTCCGCACTGAGTTTCATCCGTCGTTCCCGCGGCTACGCACCTGGGCCGATCGCGCTTCGTGACGATGGGCCTGAGGTACTCGGGGTTGGCGCTGACCTTAAGAACACGTTTACGCTGACCAAGGGAAGATTTGCTATTCCAAGCCAACATATCGGCGATATGGAAAACTACGACACGGTGAGGTTTTTCGAAGAGGTTCTCTCAAATTTAAAATCAGTCTATCGAGTAAATCCCGTCGCCATAGCTCATGACCTGCATCCCGGCTATCTCTCGACGAGATGGGCAATCGAGTTCGGAATGCGGAATGCGGATTGCGGAGTAAAAGCAACAAACTCCAAACTCCAAACGCCGAACACCGAACTTATGGTCTTCCCCATTCAGCACCACTATGCCCATATAGGGTCTGTTATGGCTGAGCATGGTCTGAGCAACAAGGTCATCGGCGTCGCGTTTGACGGGACCGGATATGGTACTGACGGCAACCTCTGGGGCGGGGAATTTCTGGTCGCAGATATTACCGGTTTCGAACGAGTTGGCCAGTTCAAATATATTCCTTTGCCCGGAGGAGAAGCAGCGATCCGGGAACCATGGAAAACAGCGGTCAGTTGTATTGTCGAGGCTTATGGAGAAGGCGCAAGAGGGGTATTGGAAGACCTCGGATTTATAAAGAAATACGGTGGCCTGCAAATTGAACAAATGATGATCATCGCGAGAGCCCGGGAATTATCACCTCTTTCGTCAGGCGTTGGAAGATTGTTCGATGCAGTCTCGGCACTGATCGGGGCTTGCGACAAAAACACGTTTGAAGGTGAGGCGGCAATGGTCTTGGAATCATTGACCCGTCACGGAATAAATGATCAGTACGTGGTTGAGTTGAAACAGGAAAACAGCTATACTATTATCGATTTATCTGCGACCATAAACGGCATTGTACGCGACCTGGGCAGGAAGATGCCAAAGGAAGAGATATCAACAAAGTTCCATAATACCATAGCCTCAATTATTCGGACCATAGTGCTTCGGGTGAGAGACTCTCAGGGGATCACGGATGTGGCGCTGAGCGGGGGCACCTTTCAAAATCTCTATCTTTTGCGCCGAACGATCAGCATGCTTTCCCAGGACGGCATGAAGGTGTATACGAACGAGAAAGTTCCTTGTAATGACGCCTGTATCTCTCTTGGACAGGCGTACCTGGTCAGGCAAAGACTGCGAAATGCGGAGAGCAGAATATGAAGGAAATGCTTGCTGAATTGAAGATGCTCATGGACGGGCTCAACAGACCCATCAAGCTCATGGAGGTCTGCGGCACGCATACCGTGGAGATCTTCAGGCATGGGATACGCGGCGTGATCCCGAAAACCATTACCCTCTTGAGCGGGCCCGGGTGCCCGGTCTGCGTAACGTCAATACACGACGTTGATGTGGCGATCGCGATCGCCAAGCGGCCCGAGGTGATCCTCGTGACCTTCGGAGACATGATGCGTGTGCCTGGTGGGAAGCAGTCTCTGATGGAAGCGCGTTCCGAGGGAGCTGACGTACGGGTCATGTATTCACCTATGGACGCATTGAAACTTGCTCAAGAGGATAACACCAAGCAGGTTGTCTTTTTTGCCACGGGTTTCGAGACTACGTCGCCGCTGATCGCGGCCACCGTATTTGAGGCCAAGCGATTGGCCGTGCCTAATTTTACCATCTATTCATCGCATAAGCTTGTTCCACCGGCACTTAAGGCGCTGCTCGACTCTCCTGATGTCAAAGTGGACGGATTTATCCTTCCCGGCCATGTGAGCACCATCATCGGGAAAAAACCGTATGTCTTTGTGGCGGAACAGTACCACATTCCCTCGGTCATCACTGGATTTGAAGCAAATGAGATCATTGAGGGGATCCTCATGATCGTGAGGCAGATAGTACAAAAAAGGGCTGAGATCGAAATCCAGTATACTACCATCGTAAAGGAAGAGGGGAACCCCAGGGCCGTTGCTCTCCTGGAGCAGGTTTTTGAGCCAACAGAGGCCTACTGGCGTGGTATCGGTGTTCTGCCGGGCAGCGGGCTGAGGCTTCGGAAAGACTATGCGGCCTTTGATGCCGTAACCCGATTTAACCCGGAAGTTTCGAACGAGCCCGAGCCGGAGCTCTGCTCCTGCGGCGATATCCTGCGGGGTGTAAAGATCCCGACTGAATGCCCGCTCTTCGGCACCGGGTGCACACCGGAAAGTCCGGTGGGTCCATGCATGGTCAGCACCGAAGGCAGTTGCGCGGCGTATTATAAATACGGAGAGCGCTAATAAAGACACATTTAACTTGGTCACTGAATTGCCCCTCGCACTTCCCTCTCCCCTTGGGGAGGAAATAAAGGTGAGGGCGATTTTCAGGTGAAAGCAGAAAAAAATGGAAAGAATCCTTCTTGGACATGGCAGCGGCGGCAAAATGATGCACCAGCTGATCCGTGAGCATTTCAGCCCGGTTTTCGGTATTGAAGGCACAGGCGATTCCGCTGTCGTGAGCGTGCCATCGACACGGCTCGCGTATACCACCGATTCCTACGTGGTTACGCCGCTTTTCTTTCCCGGGAGGCAATATCGGTGACCTTGCTGTTTGCGGCACGGTGAACGATCTCGCTGTCGCAGGTGCCGAACCGCTCTTCCTTACAGCGGGATTCATCATCGAAGAAGGGTTCCCTCTTGGTGATCTCAAAAAGATCATCGCGTCCATGGCCGCGGCTGCAAAACAGGCACAGGTGCGGATCGTCGCAGGAGACACCAAGGTCGTGAACAAAGGCAAAGCAGACGGCATCTTTATCAACACCTCCGGTCTGGGTGTTCTCCATGAGGGGACAGACATCGCTGCAGCGAGGATCAAGGCAGGGGACAAGGTCATCATCAGCGGCGAGATCGGCAACCATGGCGTTGCGATCATAGCCGAGCGGAACGGTCTCACGTTCGATCCTCCCGTGCAAACGGATTCCCGCCCGCTTAATGATCTGGTCCGGAAGATGCTTGATAGTGCGAAGGATATCCATTTTATGCGAGACCCGACACGGGGAGGCCTTGCTACGACGCTGAAAGAAGCTGCTTTGGAATCATCCTTGTGCATCAAGATCCAGGAGGATGTTCTACCTATACCGCCGCAGGTCAAGGGCGCCTGCGGACTCCTTGGGCTTGACCCGCTTTATGTCGCGAATGAAGGAATTCTCATCGCTATTCTGGATAGTCAGAACGCCGATGCCCTGGTCGCGGCCATGAAAAACCATCCCTTTGGCCGAAGTGCCGTGATCATCGGCGATGTGATCGAAGCGCCATCAGGCATGGTGCTGCTCGAGACTTCCATTGGCGGCAGCCGTATTATTGATATGCTGCCAGGCGAGCAGTTGCCGAGGATCTGCTGAAACAACCTCCTGTTCCGAATGCATAACACGTCCCGGCTCTATCGTCCCTCTTGCTGCGATAAGCCTGCCGATCAATAACACTTTACATAGTGCAGGAAATATAGTATTTATAGCCCATCGCGCAATTGCGCGGCATGTACATGCAGAAAAACATTCGACAACAGGTCTTTTCCCTTGCCCTTCCCGTGGTCCTGTCGAGCCTGCTTCAGCGGTCTGTCGGAATCGTCGATATCTTTCTGGTCGGTGGTCTGGGCGCCTCTTCCATTGCCGCCGTCGGCATTGCGCAGATCATGGTCTTTGTGGCCATGAGTCTCTCATGGGGCATCAACGTCGGTGTCACCGTTCAGGTCGCCCAGTTGTGGGGAGCTGGAAGGAAAGGGGACGCGGCAAAGGCATCATATCAGGCAATGCTGCTCGCAGTCGGTGCGGCCCTCATCATCACGATCATAGGACGATCGTTCGGCGGACAGGTCGCGTCATTTCTCGGCGCAAATGCCGAGGTGCAGAGCATCCTGCTTGAGTATACGGACATCATCTTCACTTTTATTTTGTTCACGATCTCGATCAATGTACTCGCCGGTATCATGCACGGGACTGGTGACACGAAGACCCCGCTTTATGCGACCTTGATCGTGAACATCCTTCATGTGGTCGTGGCCTATCCGTTGATCTACGGATATCTCGGCTTTCCGAGACTCGGGGTCAAAGGCGCCGCCATTGCCATCGCGATCTCTGAAAGCATGGGTGCGGTATTTATGCTCATCCGCTCTTTGAACAAACGGTACCTTATGGTCCACAGGGACCTTGAAATCAAGTATACGGCCATGACGTTCAAGATCGGCTACCCCATCTTTATCGACCGGATGCTCCAGAACGCGGGTTCCCTGGTCTTCGCCAAGGTGGTCCTGCTCTACGGGACCGCTGTCTATGCCGCGCACCAGGTGGGGTTGGCCATCGAGGCATTCTCATTCATGCCAGGTTACGGCATCGCCGTTGCGGCAGCGACCATGGTTGGACAGAACCTTGGTGCCGGCAGGTTTGACCATGCCCGCATCTCGGCATATGAGGCCAATCGTCTTGCCGTCGTCCTGATGGCTGCGATGGGGCTGCTGTTCTTTTTCTTTCCTTATGCCCTCTTGCGAACCTTCACGAACGATCCTGAAGTAATAAAATATGGTATCCTGTATATGAAGATCGTGGCGTTCGCCCAGATCCCGCTCGCCATCACCATGGTGGTCGCCGGATCGCTCCGCGGGGCAGGTGACACGGGGTTCATCATGTTCGCGACCATTGCCGGCATGTGGTTCGTCCGGCTGCCGATCGCGGCGCTGCTTGCCGTGATCGTGAAGGCCGACATCCGTTATGTGTGGTCGGTGATGGTCCTGGACTGGGTCGTTCGAATGTCCTTTCTGCTCTGGAGGTACAGGAAAGAAACCTGGGGGAGACTTGAGATTTAAGAGAAGATGCGAAGGTCAGAGGGTAAGAAGGCAATCAGTCCTTTTTCTTACCTTCGCTCATCCACAAAGGAGGCACTATGCCGGACATTCAGAGCATGATCGGGAAAGAGGTTGAAGTAATTGCAAACGGAATACAATATGTCGGGGTACTGATCGAGGTCTCGGATGTTGAAGTGCATCTGAAGGGCCTGATGCAGTGGATTGCGCTACCGGCATCCAGCGTGAATTCGATAAAGCTGAAAGGGGCTGTGGAACGTGCGCCGGAGAGGGAATGGAATTCTCAGGATGGGACTAGATGAAATGAAAAGTTCATAATTTCATTGCACATCGTTTAACAAACGGTATGTTTGATTTTGTGAAATATTGGAATGTATTTTAACGTTGGGCTTTGATATTTGGAGCTTGTGTTCACGCTGCTTCTATCCTGAGCTTTTTCAGCTTCCGATACAGCGTAGCCAGGTCGACCCCGAGTTTACCCGCCGCCGCTTCCTTATTCCCCTTGCTCTCCGTTAAGCTCCGACGGATATAGTCCCGCTCGAACGTATCCAATGCCTGGCGAAGGGATGAGGTCGAAACCCCTTCAATGTCCAGGGTCCTGAACTTGTCCGTCAGGTCGTGCATGGTGATCACTTCCCCGTCGGCAAGAACCGTGGCACGCTCGATCGTGTTTCTGAGCTCCCGAATATTGCCCGGCCAATCGTAGGCTAGGAGGGCTTGCATGGCCTCGAAGTCGATGTCTTTGATGGTCTTTCCCGCTTCCTTCGCGAAAACCTCCATGAAATGCTTGATGAGCACCGGGATGTCGTCGCGCCGCTCGCGCAGCGACGGCATATGGATCTCGATGACGTTCAAGCGGTAGTAAAGGTCTTCCCGGAAACGCCCTTCTTTAACGCGCTGCATAAGATCGGCATTCGTGGCTGCGATGATCCTCACGTCCACGGTGATGACCCGCGTGTCGCCCACCGGGGTGAGTTCCCTGGTCTGGATCACATGGAGCAGCTTGACCTGGAGTGCCTGCGGCAGTTCACCGATCTCATCCAGGAACAGGGTGCCGGTGTGCGCCATGGTGATGAGGCCTTTCTTGTCCTCGTTGGCCGAGGTGAAGGCGCCTTTCTTGTGGCCGAAGAGCTCGCTTTCGAGCAGGTTCTCCGGGATGGCCCCGCAGTTGATGGCGATAAATGGCTTGTCTTTGCGCGGGCCGGCTTCGTGGATCGCCTGCGCAACGAGCCCCTTGCCCGTCCCGCTCTCGCCGGTGATCAGAATATTGCTCTTGTTCGGGATGACTTTTTCCATGACGCTGAAGACCTTTTGCATGGACTCGGAGCTTCCGATGATATTCGTGAACGCAGTCTGACGCTGGCTCAACTCCTGTCGCAGGATCTGGTTCTCCATCTGGAGCTCTCTGCTCTGGAGGAGCCTTCTGATGGTCAGCCTGATCTCATCGTTGATGAACGGTTTGGTGATGTAGTCAGAGGCGCCTGACCGCATCGCCTCGACAGCGGACCCGACCGAGGCAAATGCCGTCATCATGACCACCGATGTTTCCGGACTGAGCTTCTGCGTCTCCTTGAGAACCTCGAACCCGTCCATTTTATCCATCTTGATGTCGGTCATGACGATGTCGAAATTCTCCTTCTTGATGAGGTCAAGGGCCTGTTCGCCGTTATACGCTTCCTTCACGGCATATCCCTCTTTGCTCAGAAGAATGTTGAGTGCCATGCAGATGTCTTTTTCATCATCAACGATCAGAATATTGGCTTTTTGCATAACAATGGTCTCCCTTATTCTTTTTCTACAGGAAGGATGATGGTGAATATCGTTCCTTTGGCATCTTCACTTTCTACCTTGATTTCGCCATTGAACCGTTTGATGATATTGTAGCTTAAGGAAAGACCGAGGCCGGTCCCTTTTCCCACTTCCTTGGTCGTGTAAAAAGGATCGAAGATCTTTTCGAACTCCTGTTTGGAGATCCCGATCCCGGTATCCGCGAACTCGATCTGGATGGAATCTTTCCCAGAATCACCATGGTCGTGTCTCGTCGTTATGCTCAGGCTTCCTCCCTCGGGCATCGCATCCAGCGCATTCAGGATGATATTGATGAAAACCTGGGACATCTGCCCCTCGTCGACCATGGTTTTGGGGAGATCGGGATCAAGGGAAACAAGGATCTCGATCGTGTTTTTCATCCGCTTGTCGAGACGAACGAGGTCGAGCGTTGACTGCAGGACGTCGTTGAGCTGCACGTATTGTATATTGAGCGAGTCGGCGCGCGCAAAGGTGGACATCTTCCGCACGATATCGGTGATCCGTTGGATGTGTTTATTGATGATGTCGAGGCTGTTCTGCGTGAACTCATCCGTTGTCAGTTCACGGAGCAATTGGGCGAAAGATGAGATCGAGGTGAGGGGGTTGCCGATCTCGTGGGCGATACCGGCGGAAAGCCGGCCGAGCGCGGCCAGTTTCTCGGAATGCATGACCTGCTGCTCAAGTTTCTTCGCCGTGGCGGTCCCTTTATCGACCTTGTCCTCCAGCTCTACGGTGTACTGCTTCAGCGCATCCTCCAGTTCCACGCGTGTTGGTAACGTCAGTGCTCGTGATGAGGATCCCCGGGGTTTTGCCGTCGATGAGGAGCGGGCTGATGTTCATCGTCAGATACAGAGGGGTCTCACGCAGTCCGGTGAGACGGTAGTCCTTGATCTCGAAGCTGCTGCCGTCGAGCGTTTTGTGCAGGATGGCCTCGATCGGGATCCCTTCATGCGGAGTCAGCCTGTCAGGGAACAGATCGAAAAAATTCTTGCCGAGAAAGTCCTGTTTGGGCCGTCCGAGCGTCTGTGCCTGCGCGGTATTCAACGTTCTGACCACCGAGGTCCTTGTCGATGACCATGAGGTTCGTCTTCGTGTTCTCGATGATGTTTTCCAGATAGTCCTTCTGGATCTCTATCTCGCGTTCCAATCGACGCTCGTTTTCGAGATGCTTGGCTTTTTCCTCAGCCTTGATCTGCTTTTTGTAGTTGATGACCATGACAGCTGTGACGACCAGCGTGGTGATGAAGATCGACAGGATCAGGAGGGAATAAAAACGTCTGCTTTTCTGCATCAGCGCGATCACATCGGAGTAGGGGGCCGAGACGACCACGATCCAGGATTTTCTTACGATCGGGAATTTGTAATACGCCGCAAGCTTGTTCTCGCCTCCCGGCGCCTCGTATGAGCCGAAGGTCTCGGACTTGCCCTCGATCATCTTTTTTTCCGCATCGAAAGACTTATGGCATTGAAAACATGTCTTATCGGTCTGGTAGAGGTTCTTGCCAACCATTTGGGGCTGGTTGGGATGGTAGAGGAGGGTGCCTTCGCTGTCCATCATCCATGCGTAACCGCGCATGCCGGACCTGATCGGTGAGAGATATTTCCGGGTAATCCCGTTCATCGAGAGTACCGCCAGCACGACGCCTCTGAAAATCGGTCTCGGCTCGTCCTTCCGGATCTTGTAGATGGGAGTGGCAATGATAAACTCTTTTCTGATCGATCCCTGGTCATGGGACTCGAGCAGGTCGGTGATGAGATTTTCATTTTTAGGCAGCAGCCGCGCTTTCCGGAAGGAGTCGGTCATTGAAAGGTCTTCCAGCTCTCTCCCGGGGAAAGCGCTGTCATAAAGCAGGATCCCGTTCTCGTCGAGCACGCGGACGGTGATCAGCGCCTCGTTGTGAAGACTGAGCGTGATCGACTCCGCTATGGAGCGGCAGCGGGGACTGCGATGGATCTGGTCGACATTGGGGAGCTGAGAGATGACGCTGAGGTTCTTGTAGACATGGTCGACGAAGCTTTCGATGTTCACGGCCACTTCACGGGCGAGCAGCAGCTGTTGAGTGTTGAACTGGCCCGCCATTTCTTCCTGAAGCGACTGATGGAAAAACTGCCCGAGAATGATGATGAGTGAAAGCACGACGAGAATGGTCAGGACGAACACGGTGGGAGTAAATATTTTCTTTTGTTTGAGGACACTGATAAGACGTTGCAACATGCGATACTTTACTTCACAAAGCGGAGAAATGTCAAGCAGTTAAACGATAAGGACGGAAGACCCCTATCAGTGCGAATTTCCCGGCAAGTCTCCGTTTTGAAGAGGTTGGCATAACGGTCTTATCTATCCGGGATATTATTGATCTTGGCAAATATTTCCATTGGGCTGAAAGGTTTTACGACGTATTCGTCAGCTCCGATCTCCCTGCATCGCTCCTGCTCGTCCGCCTGACCTTTGGCGGTCAGCATAATGATGTAGGTTTTTTTAAGGTCAGGGTCGTTCTTGATGGTGCGGCAGACGTCATAGCCGTTGATCTCCGGCATCATAATGTCGAGGAACAGGATATCGGGAGTGACCTCCCTGACCTTTCTGAGCGCTTCGGCGCCGTCCTTCGCTACCGACAATGTATGTCCTTCATCCTCGAGGAGGTACGTGAGCGCTTCCCGGATATTCTCATTATCGTCCGCTATAAGTATTTTTTTATATTTCATCCGGCAGTTTCTTTCACTATGGTTCTTTCATGTATCTTATTTTTAAAAAGGGTATCCGCTATTTACTTTTTTGTCAACAGGAAAAGAGGAGTTGTAAGATGATGGTCTCAAAAAACCAACGAGCGCCGAATTTGTCATGCTAAGCGAAGCGATGCATCTTGCATTTCCAAATAAATTGAGAGAACCTTCACTTCGTTCAGGGTGACAGAACAGGTTTTATTTTGCGAATGCATCAAAATGACTGGGATCATAGATACTAGTAGGTATCCACAAACCCTTGTTACTGCCCAGGAAATATGATTCTACTGATCGATTCACATGAAGATTACTGCTTACGACGGTATCAATGTTCGATAATCATTGAAATGCCCCGGTCAGTATACTATAATAGGCGACTACAGCTGCCGTGATAACATCACGGCGTTCTACTGGATAGAGGAGAAACATGGACACACCTATTGATCTCGGCGCGGTCCTGAAAAGAGCATTGAGCAGGGGCGGCGAGTTCGCGGACGTTTTTATCGAACGGAGCTCTCCGCTTTCTCTTGTGTGCGAGGACAGCAGGCTTGAGAAGGTCATGTCCGGGCTGGACTGCGGGGCCGGCGTGCGGCTCATCTTCGGACAGCGGACCGCTTACGCCTACACGAATGAACTGACGACCGAGTCCCTTCTTGAAATCGCCGACGCTGTTCGCCAGGTCGCCGCAGGGGAACTCCATCAGACAATCATCAAATTGATCAAGGCAAACCCGCGTGTCGACTTACCCGTTAAAAAGGCCCCGGAAGACGTTGAAACTTCCCGGAAGGTAGCGATGGTACTGCAGGCGGACAGGGTCGCACGCTCGTTCGATCCGCGCATACGTCAGGCGATGGTGACCTACCGCGAAAACAGGCAGCACGTCCTCATCGCAAACTCTGATGGCGTTCTTGCCGAGGATGAACGCATGTATCTTACCGCGCTTGTCCATGTCGTGGCCGCGGACGGAGAGGTCGTCCAGACCGGATACGAACCGATCGGGGGTATCGCCGGCATGGAGCTCTTTGAAGCATACCCGCTTGAGAAGGCGGCGGAGACAGCCGCCCGGCGCGCGGTGATGATGCTGTCCGCGAGAAAGGCGCCGGCGGGGAGAATGCCGGTTGTGCTCTCCGCTGACGCCGGCGGCACCATGATCCACGAGGCCATTGGTCATGGGCTTGAGGCGGACCTGGCCCAGTCCGGTCTGTCGGTTTACTCGAACAAAAGGGGAGAACGCATCGCGTCACCGCTCATTACGGTTGTGGACGACGCCACGCTTGCGGGCAGGCGCGGATCGTTCCGTTTCGACGATGAAGGCGTTCACGCAGAACGCACGGTGCTGGTGGACAAGGGAATTCTGAAAACATTCATGTACGATCGTCTGACTGCCATGAAAGATGGAGCGAGGTCCACGGGGAACGGCAGGCGCGAATCCTACAAACACCGGCCGATCCCGAGGATGACGAACACAATGATCGTGCCGGGGGAAACCGGTCCCGAGGACATCCTGCGGTCAACGCCGAACGGTCTCTTTGTAAAGAAGATGGGCGGTGGGCAGGTAAATACCGTGAACGGTGATTTTGTGTTCGAGGTGACCGAAGGATATCTGGTCGAGAACGGGAGGATCGGTGAATTGGTGCGCGGGGCCACACTTACGGGGAATGGACCGCAGGTGCTCCTCTCGATCGACCGGGTGGGCTCCGATCTCGGGTTCTCGATAGGGACCTGCGGAAAAGACGGGCAGGGGTCGCCGGTAAGCGATGCACAGCCGACGCTTCGGATACCCGAGATCACGGTGGGCGGTGAGGTGAGATAACCTGCGTATGTTAACCCGTATTCGAAATAGACTCGATGTGAAGATAATCCTTTCGCTTTCGTTCGTTATGGCCTTTATGATCGGCGTTTATACGTATAACGATATCCGGAACATGCAGATGGATGCGATCCTCACCTCGGAACGTACCCTGGGTGCTTTTGCCGCGGCGATCTATATGACGGTCAGCATTGGTGTGGCGGTCTATGCCTCTGGTTCTCCCAGCGGGCTTATCAGTGCGGCCGACCAGGCGCTGTATCGGGCAAAGCAATCAGGGCGTAACAAGGTGGTCGTCAGCGGGCCGGAGAGCGAGGTGACCGAAGCATGTTTCGCGCCGCAATTATAACCCTGAGCGACAAAGGCTCAAAGGGTGAGAGGGAGGACGAAAGCGGCATGATCATCCGAGATTGAGGACAAAGCGGCATGATCATCCTGAGATATCGGGCGCTTCCGTTAGTCATTATGAGGTCCTTCCCGATGAGAAACCGGGCATTGTCGAAGTCCTGAGCCGCCTGTCAGATTCCGGAACGATCGACCTCATTCTCACCACGGGCGGCACGGGTGTGTCGCCCCGCGATGTGACACCCGAGGCCACGCGAGAGGTGATCGAACGGGAATTGCCCGGCATGGCCGAGGCCATGCGCGCAGAGAGTCTCAAGAAGACCCCCCATGCCATGATCTCCCGGGCTATCGCGGGCATCCGCAAGCGGACCCTGATCGTGAACTTGCCCGGCAGCCCCAGGGCCGTGCGTGAGAACCTTGCCGTCATCCTTCCTGCACTTCCTCATGCGATCGAAAAGATCAATGGGGACCCCCGCGAATGCGGAAGCGCCTGATACCTCCCCTCACCAGATACGTGAATCGCCTGAGCATGCTGCAGATGATCTTTGTTGGCTGAAGATGCCGCAGGAACATGATTCAAATTGACAATGCGGGCTGGATAGTATAAGATTTCTTCACAAATCGCCTTGGGCGGTTTTTTTATTGCACGTTTTGCGAGAGCTCGCCAGTTCCAGGAGGTGATATGCGCACGATATTGACAGCCTTGATGCTTCTATGTCTTTATCATTTCCACCTCAATAGCTTTAGAGGCAGTAATTATGAGGATAAGCTGAGGGACCTCCGGACGGTCAAACAGGAGAAGAAGTCCATTCGAAGGAGTGACGATACTCCTGGCTTCCGTCTGACCATTCCGGCCTGATAAAACATTTTTAGGGTTTCCCGTGTAAGGAGGTTGCGTGTTCTGTCCACACTGTGGTAATGAAATTACTGAAGGCCAGATCTTTTGCCAACAGTGCGGTTTCCGGCTTGTTGCTGAGGGAGGAACAGGTTCTCCTGATGGCGGGAGATGCAAAACGCCGTGGGAAGACCGGGCAGCGAACGGATATTTCAGCGGTCTCTTCAGGACCGCGAAGGACGTGCTGTTGAGCCCGTCTGATTTTTTCAAGAAGATGGCGGTGACCGGCGGTCTGACCGATCCGCTGCTCTTCGCCATGATCATCGGCATGGTGGGGTTGATGTTCCTTTCCATCTGGGACCTCGTGCTTCATGACTCGATGCAGAGAATCATGACACCTGAGATGAGGAACGCAGCCGGTCGTAGCATGTCAAATGGTATCGCATCACCTTTCGGTATGGTCATGATGCCGTTCCTGCTCATCATCTGGCTGTTCATCGTGTCCGGAATGCTCCACCTTTTTCTCATGATGGTCCGCGGCGCGAAGGCCGGTTTTGAGGCGACCTTTCGGGTGACTAGTTACAGCGTATCGCCCTTTCTGTTCATGGTCATTCCGTACTGCGGCATGCTGATCACGATGCTCTGGATGCTGACGCTCATCGTGATCGGGCTCAGGGATGCGCATGAAACCACCGGCGGCAAGGCGACCGTTGCCGTTTTCTTTCCTTTTCTGTTCTGCTGCGGGGCGATGCTTCTGGCGGCTGTTCTGTTCATGGGCGCTATCGCCTCATCGTTCGGCGCCATGATGCATCTGTATAAGTGATGTGAGACCGCCGGCATGCGCTTGTACCTGAAAAAGAAGTCCTCGAACCAGATAGAATTCGGCATCATCTACGGAGGGATTGCGCTGGTGATGCTGGGCGCTGGCCGGTTGCTGCCTATTCTCTCGTTCGCGCCGGACTGCGTATTCAAAGGACTGACCGGGATTCCCTGTCCCACCTGTGGTTCTACGCGGTCGGTGGTGCATTTAGCCCATGGCGATATCCTGTCTGCGCTTGCCATGAATCCCCTTACCACCCTGTGCCTGATTTCAGCAATAGTGTATTTTATTGCCAGCCTGATGAGCGTGGCATTTGATCTTCCCCGCATCAACGTCATCCTTGCCGATAAAGAGAAGAATGTCATGAGAGCGGGAGTGGTCATGATTCTGCTTGCGCAGTGGGCTTATCTTATTATCCGATTCTGACCATTCCTTTTTCAGTTGATGCCCGGTGACAACAATCTTATTTACATTCTTGCCACAGTATGTTATCATGCAAAACTTTACGAATATCCTATAAATTTGAGCAGTTACGGAGGGTGAGCGTGGGCCAGGTGGTAATCGGCGTGGACCTCGGCGGGACGAACTTAAGGACGGCGCTCTTGAGCGCCGACGGGGATATTCTCGACAAGCGCAAAGAGGCCACGCACGCTGCGGATGGCTGGAAAAAAGTCGTCGCCCGTCTGGTTGACAATATTACGCGGCAGCGGGAAATTGCCGTCCAGCGCGGACTGCATGTTATGGCGGTCGGTGTAGGCGCGCCTGGCGTTATACAGATGGACAAAGGTATTGTCGTGAAATCGCCCAATTTCCCTGACTGGAACAACCTCCCGCTCAGGGATGAATTGGAAAAGGCGCTCCGTATCCCGGTGATCATCGAGAACGACGCAAATGCGGCGGCCCTCGGAGAACAGTGGCGCGGGGCTGGACGCGGTATCGATAGCATGATCCTGCTGACGCTCGGGACCGGCGTGGGTGGCGGGATCATCGTCAATAGCAAGATCTGGCAGGGCGCAGATGGAATGGCAGGGGAGATCGGCCATATGACGCTGATCCCTGACGGGCGGCCCTGTGGATGCGGAAATACCGGATGCCTTGAAATGTACGCCTCGGCGCGCGGTATCGTCCAAAGTTATCGTGAAGCCTCGGGGATGACAGAAGCAACTCAGGCCTCGGAGGTCACGTCCGCAACGATCTATCAGGCAGCGCGGAGCGGGGATGCCGTCGCCCTGCGGGTTATGAAGGACATGGGGCGGTTGCTCGGTATCGGCATCGCCAACCTGATCAATATCTTCAATCCCCAGATGATCGTACTCGGCGGAGGCGTCAAGGACGCCTGGGACCTTTTTATCGGGGCTACGCACGAGGAGATCATGAGGCGGGCCTTTCAGGTGCCTGCCGAGCGGACCAAGATCGTTCCGTCACTGCTCGGTGACGACGCGGGAATGATCGGCGCAGCGGCGGGGGCATTCCAGAAGATACAGCCAAGGGAAGGATAAATACCAAGTAACAGGCGCTCAATGACGAATCAATTCTCACGTTCGCATATCAGATATCAACTTGTTTGGAACTTATGATGTTTATATTGCGGGCGATTTGTCATTTGAGATTTGGAATTTGAAATAGATTATGGCAAGTACGCATATCAGGAATTTTTGTATTATCGCTCATATCGACCACGGCAAGTCAACGCTTGCCGACAGGATCCTCGAATTTACGGGAGCGCTTTCGGACCGTGAGATGTCGGCCGCGGGCAGCAACCAGGTGCTGGACGACATGGACCTTGAGCGCGAGCGCGGCATCACCATCAAAGCCCACGCCGTGCGTCTCGAGTACAAGGCCACTGACGGCCAGGACTATATCCTGAACCTGATCGACACGCCGGGGCATGTCGATTTTACCTACGAGGTTTCACGAAGCATGGCGGCCTGCGAAGGTGCGCTCCTCGTGGTGGACGCCTCACAGGGAGTGGAAGCGCAGACGCTGGCCAACGCGTACCTTGCGCTCGACCACAACCTTGAGATCATCCCGGTGATCAACAAGATCGATCTGCCGAGCGCGAATATCGAAGAGGCGAAGCACCAGATCGAAGAAGTCATCGGGCTTGACGCCTCGGGCGCCATCCCGGCGAGCGCCAAAGCGGGGATCGGCATCAAAGAGATCCTTGAGTCCGTCGTTAAGAACATCCCGGCGCCGTCCCGGAGACCCCGATGCTCCGCTCAAAGCGCTGCTGTTCGATTCCTGGTATGACACCTACCAGGGGGTGGTCATTCTGGTCCGGGTCGTGGACGGGACGTGCGTCCGAAGCAGAAGATCAGGCTTTCTCGAACTCGGCGGTCTATGAAGTGCAGTCCGTCGGGGTATTTACTCCCAAGATGCAGCAGACGACGGAATTGTCCCCGGGTGAGGTGGGCTGCATCATCGCCGGCATCAAGCGGGTTTCGGATGCCAAGATCGGCGATACGATCATGGACGCCGATCGTCCGGCCGACGCGCCGCTTCCCGGGCTACAAAGAAGTAAAGCCCATGGTCTTTGCCGGCATTTACCCGGTGGACAGCGACGGCTATGCTGATCTGCGCGACGCGCTCGAAAAACTGCGGCTGAACGACTCGTCGTTCACCTATGAGCCGGAAACGTCGCTTGCCCTGGGATTCGGCTTCCGCTGCGGTTTTCTCGGCCTGCTGCACATGGACATCATCAAAGAACGGCTCGAGCGGGAGTTCAAACTCGCTCTGATCCCCACGGCGCCGACGGTGGTTTACCGGGTGACCAAGAACGACGGCGACGATCGTGATGGTGGACAATCCCGCCAAGCTGCCGGACATCCAGGATATCCAGCGCATCGAGGAGCCGATGATCGTGGCCTCGCTCATCACGCCGGAGCAGTATGTGGGGTCGCTTATCGCATTGTGTCAGGAGCGGCGGGGCAACCAGAAGGAGATCTGACTACATCACCAAGGACCGGGTGCGGATCACCTACGATCTGCCGCTGAACGAGATCGTGATGGATTTCTATGACCGGCTCAAATCACTGACCAAGGGATATGCCTCGCTCGATTACGAACTGTCGGGCTATGTGGAATCCGACCTCGTGAAGCTCGATATGCTGATGAACGGCGAGCCCGTGGACGCGCTGTCGCTCATCACCCATCGGGACAAGGCCGCGGTCCGCGGCAGGCAGCTTGCGGAGAAGCTCAAAGAAGTGATCCCGCGACAGTTGTATGAAGTGATCATCCAGGCCGCGATCGGCGCAAAGATCATCTCCCGCGAGACGGTCAGAGCGCTCCGCAAGGACGTGACCGCGAAATGCTACGGAGGCGATATCACGAGAAAACGCAAGCTCCTCGAGAAACAGAAGGAAGGCAAGAAACGGATGAAACAGGTGGGCAGCGTTGAGCTTCCGCAGGAGGCTTTCCTCGCCGTCCTGAAGGTGGGGGAGTAATTGCAGTGAATGAGCTGGAAATTTGAATTAACCATGTTCAACTATAAGAGTTATGATCTATTGCGCTCAGCGCAATGGTTAGGGAGGAATGATGTCGGAGGCACAGCAGAACCGGGAAGTGAAACACAGGTCATTTTTTAAGGAGTGGGTTGAACCGTTCCTCATTGCGGCGGTCGTTGCCCTGTTCATAAGACAGTTTGCAGTGGAGGCGTTCAAGATACCATCAGGATCTATGATACCGACGCTCGACATCGGCGATCACCTGCTGGTGAACAAGTTCGTCTACGGTCCGCGGATACCCTTTACCGACACCAGGATCTTCACGTGGAAGGAGCCGAAGCGCGGCGAAATTATCGTATTCAAGTATCCGGAGAACGAATCGAAGAACTTTATCAAGCGCGTCGTCGGTGTCCCGGGGGACAAGATAGAAATAAAAAATGGCAGGATGTTCATCAACGATCAGCCGGTGCCGATCATCGCACGGGGCGCGTTCGAGGAAAGAGAACAGGGTACGGGTCCACACTATTATGAAAAACCGAGGCTCTTTGAAGAGCAGCTTGGAATCGTCAAACACGAGATCCAATATCTTCGCGACCAGTCGAATTATGATTTCGGTCCCAAGCTGGTGCCGGCGGAATCGGTATTTGTGATGGGGGATAACCGCGACAACAGCCAGGACAGCCGTTTCTGGGGGTTTGTAAAGTATGAAAAGATCCTCGGCCGGGCACTCATTATCTACTGGTCATGGGATGGAGATGGCCGCTGGGTAAGGTGGGAACGGATAGGGATGCTGATACGATAAAAACGGAGGGGACGACAATGTCAACGTTATCGAAGGACAGCGGGCTGGTCAGTTTTAAAGTGCTGTTTATCTTTCTGGTTTTATTTGTCGTCATTCATATCGGCGTTAAACTGGTGCCATTGTACATTGATTCGGAAGCGATGAAGGATGAAATGGTCACCAAGGCCCGTTTTTCGCAGACCTTGACTGACGCGGATATCACCACAGGTCTTGCAAAGAGGGCAAGGGAAATCGGCCTTCCGCTCGTACCGGACAATTTTAAATTGCTGCGCGATGAGACCAATCACCGCATGAAGATCGGCACGGCATGGGATGTGGAGGTCCATTTCTTTTTTGACATCTATCCACCCTATACGGTCAAGACCTATCATTTTAGGCCGATCGTTGAAGAGGATTATACGAGAAAGTTCTAGTGCTATGTGGGATTGTTTGACAATGTGGGTGACGAAGCGTACTATATGCTCAGTCGCGCTAGGATCAAAATTTATTCAAACCCGGTAATAAACATAAGGCCTTTGACGGGATAACAGGATGTTAGAAGCTATTCATCAAAGTCCGATTTTATCCTGTTATCCTGTCAAACAGGTTTGTCGATGGAGTGCCCGGAGTAGATGAAAGTGGAGTATCGATGATACGCAGTATGACAGGATATGGACGGACGGAAGCGGGCGATGACGGCGGTCATTTTTCCATTGAGATCCGTTCGCTGAACAACCGTTATCTTGATGTTCAGGTCAAGATACCGCGGGGACTTGCTGTCCTGGAGTCACGGGTGAAGAAGACCGTGCAGGAGCGTTTTTCCCGGGGGCGGTTCGATGTTTCTGTTGCCCGGAACAGCGAGCACGAACACGGCGGACGGCTTGCCGTGAATGAGACATTGGCGGCGCAGTACATCGGCATCCTGAAGGACCTGAAAGCGCGGTTCGGATTGGGCGGAGACGCGGATCTCTCGCTGGTGGCTGGTTTACCGGACCTCATCACGATGACCGACGTAAAGGACGACCCGGAGGCCCTCTGGCAGCTGTTGTCGACAGGGATGTCTCAGGCGCTTGATGAACTCGATCGGATGCGCGGGGAAGAGGGAGCCCTTCTGTCCCAGGATATCAGGGAGCGCCTCGATACCATAGAACGCGCGATCCAGGCAATCAGCTCTCGGACGCCTGTTACCGTCGAGAACGCCCGCAAGCGAATGACGGAGACCCTGAACAGACTATTGACCGAACAGCCTGATCCGGTCAGGCTGGCGCAGGAAATAGCGGTCCTTGCGGAGCGTACGGACGTTACCGAGGAGCTCACCCGTCTTGCGTGCCACATGACGCAATTCCGGTCATTGCTGGGCGGTTCCTTGCGTGAGGCCGTGGGCAGGAAACTCGATTTTCTGCTTCAGGAGATGGGACGGGAAGTGAACACCATCGCATCAAAGGCAATGGACGCTCAGATATCCATGGATGTAGTGAATGTCAAGGCCGAACTGGAGAAGATACGCGAACAGGTACAGAACATCGAGTGATCCCAACATGAGCATTTAAGCGTTGAGGACATACGTAAAGGTTCGCAGTGATAGTATCACAGAGAAAAATAAGCGCTTGATCTTGTAAATCGTATCGCAAAAAAAGTGGGGCCGGTACAGTTTTTCTCTATTATTACGCGTTCCTTGCGGTTTTATACGAACAACTCTTGTTTTTAGGATGATCCATGGTAAACAACCTCGTCAATATCGGATACGGCAACATGGTGATGGCGACAAAAGTCGTGGCGGTCCTCTCGCCCGACTCGGCGCCCATGCGCCGGCTCAAGGAAGAAGCGAAAGAGCAGAAGCGGCTGCTCGATGCCACCCAGGGGAGAAAGACCCGGGCGATCATCATCACCGACAGCGACCATGTCATTCTCTCTGCCGTACAGGTCGAGACCCTGATGCAGAGATTTTCCAGCGGGAGTGGACCGTGAAGAGGAAAAAAGGGCTCTTGTTCGTGGTATCAGCGCCTTCAGGCGCAGGCAAAACGAGCCTGTGCCGGGCCATCACCGGCTCGCTGGAGGACCTTACCCATTCCATCTCCTATGCAACGCGCAAGCCGCGGCCCGGCGAGATCGATGGAAGAGACTACTATTTCGTGAGCCAGGAGCGGTTTCGGGACATGATCCAGGCAGGCGATTTTGCGGAATGGGCTGAAGTCCACTCGAACCTCTATGGCACCTCACGGCGCGTTCTCGATGACTTGATCTCGAAAGGCCTCGATGTGATCCTTGATATCGACACGCAGGGGGCCAAGCAGATCAAGGCGAAGTACGATACCGCGGTATTCATTTTTATCATGCCGCCATCGCTCGATATCCTCGAGGAACGGCTCAGAAACAGAAAGTCCGACCACGAGGACGAGATCAGGAAGCGGATGCAGCGGTCGCGTGAAGAGATCAGGGACTATGCCATGTATGATTATATAATTGTCAACCGGGATTTCGACCGGGCGCTCACCGAGTTGCGGTCGATCGTTATCTCGGAACGGTGCCGCACCCGGCTGATGGATACCACGTGGATCGAGGACTGTTTTGAACGTTACAATTAGAAATATACTATTCTAGGAGGTGCACAATGCAAAAAGCAGTTGACGATCTGATCTCTCTTCCCATCGAGATGACTGACAAAATTGCGGACACGAAGTTCCGCCTGGTACACATCGCGTCTCAGCGGGTGAGGCAGCTATCCGCCGGCGCGCCGATGGCGGTTGCCACGCGCTCCATCAAGGACACGACTGTGGCCCTGGAAGAGGCCATCGCGGGAAAGTTCACTATCATCGTCGGAGAAGCGGCGAACGTAGCCAAGGAAGAATTCCGCAAGCGGGAAGAGCGCGCGAAAGCGGATGCGCAGCTTTCTGCCAAGGAAGAGGAGATACGCAAAGAACTGAGCGCCTATCTTTCCGAGTCAGCGGAGGAAGAAGGGGCTGAAGAGATAACCGAGGACAGCCTCGGCGAAGAAGAGATAGCCGAAGATACCGACAAGACGGAAGATACCGAGGAATAAGGAGTGTCTGGCGTGGAACAGGGTGGCCTTTTATCCGGGAAACGGATCCTGCTTGGCGTGTCCGGCAGTATCGCTGCCTATAAGGCGGTAGACCTGCTGCGAAGGCTTACCGAACGGCGGTGCTGAGGTACGTGTTGCGATGACAAGGCATGCCGCGAAGTTTGTCTCCTCTCTGACCTTTGAAACGCTCTCCCACGGACCGGTATTGTATGATGAGTTCTCCGGGAGAGATCATGGCGCTATCGGACACATCGAGATCACCGAAGGTCTGGACCTCGCGCTCGTTGCCCCGGCCACGGCGAACATCATCGGCAAGATAGCCGCAGGCATTGCCGACGACGCATTGACCTCAGCACTGATGGCACTCGATTGCCCGCTCCTTCTTGCGCCCGCCATGAACGACCGGATGTACCGTAATCCCGTTCTCCAGAGAAATATTACCGTCCTGAAAGAATGCGGAGTACGGTTTATCGAGCCCGGGATCGGCAGTCTTGCCTGCGGCACGATGGGCCAGGGCAGGCTTGCGGACACTGACCTGATCTTGCAGGAGCTTTCCGCTCTCTTGGCACAAAAAGACCTCGTGGGAAAGACCGTGCTGGTAACGGCGGGACCGACGCGAGAGTTCATTGATGCGGTCCGTTTTATCAGTAATCCCTCCACGGGGAAAATGGGATATGCGCTGGCAGCTGCCGCGCGGGACCGGGGTGCGGAGGTGATCCTGATAACCGGACCCACCCAGCTTCCATCACCGCGGGGAGTGAAGGTGGTTTCCGTGGTCAGCGCCGGGGACATGCATCGTGCGGTGAAGGAGCATCTTGACCGCAGTCATATCGTGATCATGGCCGCGGCGGTATCCGATTTCAAGCCTCTCCAGACATCGGACCGAAAAATTAAGAAAGAAGACGCCGCCCTAACGCTCCAGCTTGCACGGACCGAGGATATCCTGCTCGAAATCGGCAAGACGGGAGGAAAGCGGCTGCTGATAGGGTTTGCCGCTGAAACTGACGACATTGAACAGAACGCACTGAAGAAATTGAACGATAAAACATCTCGACATGATCGTCGTCAATGACCTGCTCAGGAGCGGGTCGGGATTCGGGTCCGATACGAACGCCGTGACGATCATTGACCGGTCGGGGAAGAGGACTGAATTGCCGACCATGCCGAAAACGGCCATTGCCGCCTCACTCATGGCCGCCATCAGTGAACTTGTCAAAACAACAGAACTCCTGATCGATTCCCGGCACTTTCCCGAGAAGGTCAAATGCCTTCATTGTGCCTTGACAAAGATAATCTGCCAACCTATAATGTTTTCATATCGCTACGGACGCGCACCAGGTACTCCTACGGTCATGATGAATAACCTACAACTCCTACTCAGTACCATGCTCTTCAAGGGCAGCAGCAAAGAAAAGATCGAGCACATTCTGGAGCTGTTTCAGGAGCGCGAGCTAAAACCGAACACCACCATTTTCATAGAGAACATGCCCGCGGAGGCTCTCTATATCATAAAGAGCGGAACAGTCAGGATCTCGATGATGGCGGGAGAGGGCGAGGAAATGGGCATCCTGCTTCTCGGGCCCGGTGAATTCTTCGGCGAGCTTGCGCTGGTCCAGGAAGCGAACCGCCTGGTGACGGCGCGGGCAGAGACGGCTGTTGAACTCCTGCTCATCACGAGAAAGGATTTTCAAACGTTGACCGAGCTGGAGCCCAGGATCGCTGCAAGGGCACTCATGATCATTACCAAATTGCTCGCCATGCGAATTCGGACTTACCAGGAAAGGCTCAAGCAACAGATCGTCTCATGATCCTTGCCGGGATCGACATCGGTACAAACACCCTCCGCTTACTCGTGGCCGAAACCGGCCCGGATTCCTTCCATGAGATCTATGCAGACAGAAAGATCACCCGTCTGGGACAGGACCTTGATCTTGAGCGGAATGCTCACCAGCGAGGCCCAGGACCGCGCCCTGAAGGCACTCGCAGATTTTGCCGAACAGATCCGGCGTCACGCTGCGCTCCAAACCGCTGCGATCGGAACAAGCGCCCTCAGGAACGCATCAAATTCCTCCGCATTCATTCATGCAGTAAAGAAAAAAACAGGCATTGATATCACGGTGATTTCCGGAGAGGAAGAGGCGCGTCTTACTCTGCTTGGTGTTGCACACGCGCTTACCGGCGATGAAAGACAAAAGAAGATAAATCCGCTTACGTCATCGCTCGTCATCGATATCGGCGGAGGCAGCACCGAGATCATCGCAACCCGTCTTGGCGAAACGCCGGTTATCGTAAGCCTTCCCCTGGGTGCGGTCTATCTTACCGAGCGGTGCATCAAGCACGACCCACCGATTGCTGAAGAAGTTGGCCTGCTCAGGCGGATGGTCAGAGAAAAACTCGACAGATATTCTGCGATGATCCAGCCGGACCTTGCCGGTATGTTAGTCGGCACTGCCGGTACGATCACCACGCTTGCCGCCATCGATCAGGGGCTTGAGGCGTATGATCCTGCAAGGATCAACCGGTCTGCTCTGACCAGCGATTCCATTGATAAGATCATTGACACGCTCAGCATGAGCAGCCTCGCGGAGCGAAGAACGATCCGCGGGCTCGAACCCGGCCGCGAAGACATCATCCTCGCAGGCGCTGTGATCCTCCAGGAGATCATGCGCGGTTCGGATATACCTCGATGCTGGTAAGCGATTGGGGCTTGAGAGAAGGCATTGTGCTGGATATGTACGAGAAAATCACTAAACAGGACGCCACAAAAGCGACAAAACCCTGAGAACGGGCATGCGGTCGATACTTTGTGCTTATCGCGCGTCTAAGGAGCATTTACCCATGCAAGAAGCTCGAATACTGATCATGGATGATGAGGCGGGGGAACGGAAGCGCATCGGAGATTACCTCACGCAGAAGCAGTATGACGTTCTTGCCGTTGCCACGGTGCAGGAGGCCATGGATGCGGTCAAGCGCGAACGGTTCGATGCCTTTGTGACTGACTGCAACATCCCCGGTGTCGATGCGCTCCGGACATCGGACGAGGCGCGCAGGGTCAATCCCGACATGGCGGTGATCATCATGACCGCATTCGGCACGATCGAGACGGCCGTAAAGGCGATCAAGGCCGGCGCCTATGATTATCTCCCCAAACCCATAGATCTGGAGCAGCTCGTAGTGCTCATCGAACGCATATCCGAGCGGCGGGACCTGATCCGGGAGAATTCCGAATTGAAGGAATTGCTGATCGAACGTTACAAGTTCGATGAGATCGTGAGCACGAGCCATGCCATGGAAGAGGTCCTCAATATGGCCGGTCGTGTTGCAGCCAGCAGTGCGACAGTGATGCTCAGAGGCGAAAGCGGAACGGGGAAAGAACTGCTCGCCAAAGCCATCCATTACCATAGCCCGCGCGCGAACGCCCCGCTTATCAAGGTCAATTGCGCTGCCCTGCCTGAGACGCTGCTCGAGAGCGAGCTGTTCGGACACGAGAAGGGGGCCTTCACCGGCGCGACTGCGCGCCGGACCGGCAGGTTCGAGGCAGCGGACAAAGGAACGCTGTTCCTTGACGAGATCGGAGAGCTGACGCCGGGCATGCAGGTGAAGCTCCTGCGGGTGCTGCAGGAGCGGGAGTTTGAGCGGCTCGGCGGGAACGAGACCATCAAGGTGGATGTGCGAGTGATCACCGCCACGAACCGCGATATTGAAAAAGCGGTGAACGAGGGGGCCTTCCGGGAAGACCTGTATTACCGGCTCAACGTGGTATCCGTGGTCATCCCTCCGCTGCGTGATCGGAAAGAAGATATCCCGGGATTTCTTGATTTTTTTATCAAGAAATACAGCAGTGAAAACAAAAAGAGCATCACTGGTATTTCCGCGGAGACCCGTGACCTGCTCATGCGATACAGCTATCCAGGCAACGTCCGAGAGCTGGAGAACATCATTGAGCGTGCAGTCGTGCTGGCAAAAAAGGGTGTCATTACCACTGCCGACCTTCCGATCCATGTCAGGACCGCAACGAGCGAGGGGAACATATCAGCACAGAAGTTGAAAGGCTCGTTGAACGAGACGCTGGATACCGTCGAGCGAGGGATTATTCTTGAGGCATTGAAAGAGACCGGCGGTGTTCAGACGCGGGCGGCGGAAAAGCTCGGGATCAGCGAGCGGGTGCTCAGGTATAAGCTGAAGAAGTATACGATCAAATAATCAATGTATCATGCTGTCTTGCAGTTCTTATGATAAGTGACCTCGAAGCCTTTCATGCCGTGTGACGATTTCCGCACACCACTCCTTCATGGTTCTGATCATTTTCCGCTTGTACTATGCACGTTGCCCTCTCGAAGATCCGCTCATTTCAACCAGTTCACCCGAGCCTCTTTCTTCGAACACGGATAATTCAAAAATCATAAATATTAATTTTATTGCTCTTCAATAGGGCGATAAGCATCAAGTTCTTGACGATTTAATAGTCCGTGTATATCCATGTCAATCCATGACTACGCCATTTATTCCGGTCATTTCAAAGAAGATATTGAACAAGTTATTCCCCTTACTGACGGTCAATCTTTGATATACTATATACTATTCGCCCAATCTCTTTAATGAGGTGTTCGTCATGATATCGGAAAGAACGCAGGAAATCATCAAAACATCCACAAAGCGGCTCAACAAACCGGTCAGGTTGGTCCTTTTCACCAGCGACAAGGGTTGCACTGCCTGTCCGGACATGCTGGGCCTTGCGCAGGCCATCAAGGCATATTTCGACAAGATAGCACTGGAATCCTATGATCTGATCATGGACCGTGACAAGTCTCAGCAATACGGCATTGAACTCGTGCCGGCCATCGTGCTGCAGGGTGGGGTTGGCGAGATGGTCACGTTTTACGGACTCATAGAAGACGTTTTTCTGAATATACTCCTGGATACGATACAGTCTCTGTCCACCACAAAGGTATGGTTCCCGGATGATGTGAGACGCGTTCTGAAGCACCTAGACCATGACGTCAGGATACGGGTCTTTGTGGAAAGCGACTGTCCGCTCTGCCGGCCTGTGGCAGAGACAGCCATCGGTCTGGCGCTTGAGAGCCGATTCGTCTCATGCCGATATCATTGTTGCTGACGATTATCCGGAGCTCATTAAAAAGCACAAAATAAAAAAATTGCCGATGACGATCTTCGGCGAGAACCTGCAGATGGAAGGTCACGTGACGGAAAGCGAGTTTTTGGAGATGATCTTTGAGGCAGAAGGGATCAAACCGGGGACGGACCGGCGGTGTCTCGTCTGTGGTAATCCCTCCCCGGACATCATCTGCTCGAATTGCAAGACACGGATACAGGCGGAAGCGATCGATCATAAGACCAGGACGGAGAAGGGGTTGCAGCACCCGTAGTTATTGAAGCACGGCGCATGAAAACAGCATTTACCAGGAGGCCGCAGGCCATGAAGCAGGCAATGTTCCAGGAAGCAAAAGAGGAGAAGAAGGTCCAGTGCGGCCTGTGCAGCCATCGCTGCATCATTGTTCCGGGCAAGCGGGGTATTTGCTCCGTGCGTGAGAACAAGGACGGTATACTCTACACGCTTGTCTATGATAAGGTGATCGCCCGGCACATCGACCCCATCGAAAAAAAACCGCTCTTCCACTTCCTCCCAGGCAGCCTGTCTTACTCGATCGCGACGCCGGGCTGCAACTTCCGTTGCCAACACTGCCAGAATGCCGACATCTCTCAGCTGCCGCGTGACCACGGAGACATAATCCTGGGCGAAGCGGTGTCGCCCTCCGCGATCGTCGATGCTGCTCTTAAGAACGGCTGCGCGAGCATCTCCTTTACCTACACCGAACCCACGATCTATTTTGAACTTGCCTATGATACGGCGCGTCTCGCAGCCAGGGCCGGGCTCAAGAACGTGTTCGTATCGAACGGGTACATCACACCTGAAGCGCTCAGGGAGATCAAACCGTATTTGCATGCGGCAAATATTGATCTTAAAGGGTATACCGACGATTTTTACAAGAAGGTATGCGGAGCACGGCTCCAGCCTGTGCTCGACTCGATCAGGCTTTACCACGAACTCGGCATCTGGATCGAGATCACTACGCTGGTCATCCCCGGGTATAATGATTCGGATGCGGAACTGAAGGGGATAGCGCAGTTCATCAGGTCTGTTGGAGAGAACATCCCCTGGCATGTATCGCGGTTTCATCCCACGTACAAACTGACGGGCCAGCCGATTACCCCGATCGAAACGCTGAAACGAGCAAGGCAGATCGGGTTTGATGCCGGTCTCCGGCATGTGTATGAGGGAAACATCCCCGGAGAAGGGGAAGATACGGTTTGCTGGAGTTGTAAGAAAACGCTTGTGAGGCGGATCGGTTTCAGTGTCCTCGAGAATATGATCAAGGACAGTAAGTGCAAGTTCTGCGGGGCGGCGATTGAAGGGGTGTGGTCGTGATGCCGTGGGGAGTGGGGAGTGCACTACGAGACCTTTGATCATGAAGCGGACATCGGCATACGCGGGTTCGGTGAAACGATTGCAGAGGCATTTGAAAATGCCGCAGTCGCACTGTATTCAGTCATGGTGAATGTCCATAGGGTAAGACCGGAAGAACAGAGGATCGTGACGGTATCCGCTCCCGATAGAGAACTCCTGCTGGTGGAATGGCTGAACGCCCTGCTGTCACAATCTGATATCGAACGTATGGTCTTTTCAAAGTTCGAAGTGAAAATTAACGACACTTCGCTCATTGGCACGGCATGGGGAGAGATGCTGGACAGAGAACGGCATCAGCCCCATGTTGAGGTCAAAGGCGCGACCTACCACATGTTAAGCGTGCAAGAGCGAGACAACGTGTATGTGGCCCAGTGTGTGGTGGATGTGTGAGGAGGTAGTCAGAGTGGGAGTTCGGAGACTAGAGGCAGGAAGAAACAGCAACTCAATTTATTCTGACTCCTGACTTCTGGCTCCTGAATACTTCATTAGGTTCATGGACCCAAATTCATTCAATAAGATCAATGACTATCTCTGGGAGATACCGCAGAAAGGGGAGATGCGCGTGCCCGGCAGGATATTTGCCAGCGAGAAGCTGATCCAGGAGATGGACGAGAAGGTCCGGGAGCAGGTGACGAACGTGGCAATGCTGCCCGGCATTCAGATCGCTTCGATGGCCATGCCTGACGCACATTGGGGCTATGGTTTCCCCATCGGCGGAGTCGCCGCATTCGACCCGGACGAAGACGGTATCATCTCCATGGGAGGCGTGGGGTTCGACATCTCCTGCGGTGTGCGCACCATGAAGACAGGCCTCACCAGGGAAGAGGTCATGCCCAGGCTCCAGAGGCTTGCGGATCAGTTCTACACCGGGGTGCCCGCAGGCGTCGGCTCCGAAGGGCTTATCAAGCTGTCTTCCGCCCAGCTCGACGAGATGCTGGAAGGCGGCGCAGTGTGGGCCGTCAAAAAAGGGTACGGAACCAAAGATGATCTTGAGTATATCGAAGAGCATGGCAGGGTCGACGGCGCTGAACCGGACTTTGTATCCGAAACGGCAAAGAAGCGTCAGTACCGCGAGATGGGTACGCTCGGTTCAGGCAACCATTACCTCGAAGTGCAGGTTGTGGCGGATATTTATGACGAGCAAGCAGCGCTGGCAATGGGGCTCAGGAAAAACGATGTAGTGATCTCCGTACACTGCGGCTCCAGAGGCCTCGGTCACCAGATCGGCACGGATTATTTGAAGAGCCTTGCGTATACGTTGCAGAAATACAAGATCACCATCAAGGACCGTGAACTGGCCTGCGCACCGATCAACTCTCCTGAAGGGCAGAAGTACTTCGGGGCCATGTCGGCCGGGATCAACTGCGCCCTGGCGAACCGTCAGATCATCACGCACCTGGTAAGAGAGATCTTTACCGGGGTGTTTCCCGAAGGGCATATCAAGATGCTCTACGATACCAGCCACAATACCTGCAAGGTGGAGACTCACGTCGTCCACGGGAAGAAAAAAAGGCTCTTTGTGCACCGCAAGGGAGCTACGCGCTCCTTCGGTCCCGGGCAGATCGATCTTCCGCAAGAGTATCGGCATATCGGCCAGCCGGTGCTGATCGGCGGCACCATGGGGACTTCATCCTATATCCTCGTGGGCACTGAAGAGGGAATGAACCTTGCCTTCGGATCTGCCTGCCACGGAGCAGGCCGGGCCATGTCGCGCACGCAGGCCAAAAAAAAGTGGCATGGCAGAGACGTTGTGCGGGAACTCGAAGAACAGGGCGTGATGGTGCGGGGCCATTCCTATTCCGGCATAGCCGAGGAAGCGCCCGAGTCGTATAAGGATGTCACGGAGGTAGTGGACGCGTCGCACCATGCCAATCTTGCGAGGAAAGTTGCGCGGGTCAAGCCGATGGCGTGTGTGAAGGGGTAGGGGAGAAAACCTGTCGACAGTGTTATCGTTGCTTTTCGATCAACACTACGCTGAAAAAACCTGCAGCGCTGCGTGACGGTCAACAGGACAATTTCGAGACGCCTCGCGGATCACGCAATGAAATCATAACGAATCAATACTGCTTCCTCGGGTGCTTTTTCTTATACTCTAGCGGTTTTTCCTTCAAACCGTCCGGTCCCCAGATGCCTCGTCTCTCGCCCCGCGCGTACTGCTCTGCTTTCTTGAATCGATCGGCGTATGTGCTGTTCGGCTTTATGGTGAACAGGACCGCATAGCCGTCCATGACCATCCGTTCGTTTATAAGTTCCTTGTTCTTCGTCCAGAGATAGACGAGGGACCTGCCGTACTTATCAATTGTCACCACGTCCGTTTCCATGGCCACCAACCAGTCGGTATGGTTCAAGATATCGATCAGATGTTCCTTGGCGCGTCTTCCCCAGGGACGCTGGTTCATCTCCGGCGCGTCGATTCCGATGAGGCGGGACTTCCGCATCCTCCCGTTGATCATGAGCGTAACGGTATCGCCGTCATGCACCTTGATCACCTGGACTTCCTGGAGCGCTGGTTTGGGAATGGATTGTCCATGCAAGAGCAGAGGTGCAAACGCGGTGAAAAAGGCAATGACCAGTATCAGACAGTGCTTGATCCGTACTTCGAACGTTGTCTGCATGATATCGTGGTTCATGTCGCCATTATAGAAGCAATCAGTTGCCCGTGCAATTAGATTATTCTTGATCTTCTCCGCAGGATGAGGCTCAGGCTTTGAAAATAACCGAAGGCCCCGGCAATATCTCCGATGTTAAATAAAAGGTTTCCCTGCTATAATATATTCAGCAACTGATGAGGGGGACACAAGAATGAAAAGAAGACTGATTATAGCCGGGATCGTCCTGATCGCCGGCATTACCTTGATAGTGTTCCTTCGCCTGGGGAACACCCGCGACCAGGGCTCCCTGACGCTCTCGGGGAATGTCGAGGTTACCGAGGTAAATATGGGTTTCAAGATCCCCGGCAGGGTCCAGAGCCTGTATACTGACGAAGGCAGGACCGTGACCAAAGGAGAGAAGATAGCGATCCTCGACAGCGCTGAGCTTGAAAGCATGGTCAATCAAAGCAAGGCCTCGGTGAAGAACGCCGAGGCCCAGTTCGAAAAAGCGCGCAAGGACCATGAGCGGTACGCGTTGCTGTATCGTGACGGCGTCATAGCGTCCCAGCAGATGGACGCGGCAAAGTCCTCCTACGACGTGGCCGTATCGCAGCTCCAGTTGTCCCGTGCGTCGCTCAGGACCGCGGAAGTAAAGCTGAAGGATTCGGTCATATACGCGCCCGTAAACGGCGTAGTGCTCAGAAAGAATATCGAGGAAGGGGAAACGGTCGGAGCAGGCACGATGGTAATTACCATCGGCGACCTTGAACGTCCGTGGGTGAAGGTCTATGTGAAAGAAGACGAGCTTGGTGCTGTTAAACTCGGACAGAAGGCTGACGTCGTGGTTGACTCGTTTCCCAATAAGCGGTACGAAGGGATTGTGACATACATTTCATCGGATGCTGAATTCACGCCGAAGAATGTGCAGACCAAGGAAGAACGGGTAAAACTCGTATTCGGCGTCAAGGTGAGCGTGAAGAACCAGAACACTGAGCTGAAACCGGGGATGCCGGCGGATGTGAGGATCCTAGTTAAATAATTCAGAGTTCAGTTTAAGATTGAGCGTAAGGAGCACTGAATGTGACGAAATTATGAATTCATTGGCAGCAATCAAAACATCCAGCCTCACCAAATCTTTTAACAATACCATTGCCGTCAACGATCTCAATCTCGATATACGAAAAGGCGAGCTCTATGGTCTCGTGGGGCCGGACGGGGCGGGCAAGAGCACGACCATGCGGCTTCTGACCGCGATCATGGACCCGACATCGGGCGACGCATGGGTGGCGGGGCATTCCATCCTGAGCGAAGGTGAACGCATCAAAGAGAAGATCGGGTACATGTCCCAGCGGTTCGGTCTCTATGAAGATCTTACCGTAATGGAAAATATCATCTTTTATGCCGATCTGTACGAAGTACCGAAAAAAGAACGTCCTCCGCGAATCGAACGTCTTCTTGGCTTCAGCAATCTTACCCCCTTCAAGGACCGTCTTGCGGGAAAACTATCGGGCGGGATGAAACAGAAGCTCGGTCTCGCATGCGCGCTCATTCATACGCCCGAAGTCCTGTTTCTCGATGAGCCCACGAACGGGGTGGACCCGGTGTCCCGCAGGGACTTCTGGAAGATCCTGTATGACCTTTTGAAAGAGGGCGTTACCATCCTTGTCTCTACCGCGTATCTCGATGAGGCTGAGCGATGTTCGAGGATCGCGTTGATGCATAATGGCAAGATCCTGATAGAGGACGAGCCGAAGAACGTCAGGAACTCTCTTGGTCAACCCATGATCGAGGTATGGTCCGACAACGCCCGTTCCGCGTTGATACTTGTAAGGCGCATGGGCGGTGTTCATAGCGTCAGCCTCTATGGCGACAAAATGCATATCACCCTGGAGAAAAAAATGAACCCTGCGGAAGTCGTTGCTCAGCTCAGGCATGCCGGCATTGACGTGAAGGACTTCCGGGACATTCTTCCTTCGCTGGAGGATGTATTTATTTCGATGGTGGAGAAGTGATGCCCGGTCAAGGGGCAAGGAGCAGGGGACATGGTAACTAGGACCATTGCCGTCACCGTCCGTGAATCTCACGCGCACCTTCGGAGACTTTATCGCCGTTGATCACATCAGCCTCGAAGTCGCACGGGGCGAGATATTCGGGTTTCTGGGACCAAACGGCGCGGGCAAGTCCACGACGATCAAGATGCTCTGCGGACTTCTTATGCCCACAGGCGGGTCCGGGACCGTTGGCGGATACGATATCATTACCGGATCCGAAGAGATCAAACAGAACATCGGCTACATGTCTCAGAAGTTTTCGCTTTATGACGATCTTACCGTTGAGGAGAACATTAATTTCTTCAGCGGCATTTACAGGTCCCGGAACCGAAAAAAGAAGCACGTAAGGAATGGGCGCTGGAAATGGCGGGACTCAGGGACAAACGAGGCGCACTCACAAAGACCTTGCCGGGAGGATATAAACAGCGCCTTGCTCTCGGATGCGCGATCCTGCATGAACCTCCGATCCTCTTCCTGGATGAACCCACCTCGGGTGTGGACCCGATCTCCCGCAGGAATTTCTGGAACATGATCAACGAGATGGCCGGGGCCGGGACCACGGTTTTTGTCACAACACACTATATGGACGAGGCCGATTACTGCGATCGCCTGGCGCTTATTTACCGCGGAAAGATCATCGCCGAGGGGGCGCCGAACGAGCTGCGCAAGAACTACATGACCCGTGACGTCCTTGAAATCGAGGCAGACCATCTCGTCGAGGCAATGGAGATCCTCGAAAAACAGGGTATCGAGACCGCGGTCTTTGGTAGTCTGCTCCATGCAACGGTGGAGGACGCAAAAGCCGCGGTCCCGGTGATCTATAAAACACTGGGTGAGTCGAACATCATGGTGCGTAGAGTTGATAAGATCGTGCCTTCGCTGGAAGACGTGTTCGTGACGCTGATTGAGAAAGCGTGAAGGCAGTAGACAGGAGTCAGGAGTCAGGAGAAAACCGAACGGCACGTCACGAAATTCTGACTTCTGGCTTCTGGCTCCTGACTCCTTTGGTTAACATATGAAATTCATTCGCATCAAAGCCATCACAAAAAAAGAGATCCTCCAGATATGGCGCGACCCGTTGAGCCTGGCCATGGCATTCCTCATGCCGGTCCTGCTCTTGTTCATCTTCGGGTATGCCATTACCCTTGACGTGAACAAGCTCACCACGATCGTCTACGATGCCGATCGGAGCAGCATCAGCAGGGAACTTATGGCCGAACTGACGGCGTCGGGCTACTTCTCGATCGTCCGCGCGGCTGAAAACCAGCGCGAGATCGACACCTACCTGGATGCAGGAAAGGCGCGGGTCGCGGTCTCGATACCGGTCGACTTCGCCAAAACGATCGCCTCAGGCGGGATCGCGCAGCTCCAGGTGCTGGTGGACGGGAGCGATTCCAATACGGCCACGATCGCGCTGGGGTATCTTTCGGCACTCATGGATATCTACGGTCAGCGTGTGACGGGGGTGCGGTCCACGCCTCTCATCGATGCCAGGGTCCGCGTCTGGTACAACCCGGAACTCAAATCGAGAAACTTCATCATCCCCGGCCTGATCGCGGTCATCATGATGGTGATCGCCGCGCTCCTTACCTCCCTTACCTTTGCGCGGGAATGGGAGCGGGGGACCATGGAACAGCTGATCGCGACCCCGGCGAAACCGTCGGAGGTGGTCCTCGGAAAACTGATCCCTTATTTCCTCATCGGGTTCATTGATATGGTCATTTCCGTATTGATGGCCGTCTTTCTCTTCGAAGTGCCCCTGAAAGGCAATGTCTTCATTCTTGCCGTCGTCTCGAGTGTTTTTCTTTTTGGCGCCCTCGGGCTCGGCATCGTCATTTCCATTGTGGCGAAGTCCCAGCTCGTCGCAAGCCAGATCGCGATGGTAGCTACCTTTCTTCCGGCGTTTCTTCTGTCGGGATTCATGTTCGCCATCTCGAACATGCCGCTGCCGCTCCAGTTGTTCTCCCGGCTGATCCCGGCGCGCTACTTCGTGACCGTGTTAAAGGGCATCTTTCTTAAAGGAAACCCGGTCAGGATCCTCGTGATCGACGCGATATTCCTCCTGTTCTTTGCCGTGATCGTCTTCATTGTCGCGAACAGAAAATTCAGAAAGAAGATGGGGTAACGAATGATTCAACATTCAAAATTCAAAGTGGTAGAGCATACCGTACAGAGTTAGACAAATTATGCAAAAGAGCCTGGAACGCATAAAACAGATGGTGATCAAGGAGTTCATCCAGATCCTGAGGGACAAGCGGATGAAGGCCATCGTGTTCGTGGTGCCGGTGCTCCAGACCCTGGTCTTCGGATTTGCCGTCACGACCGATGTGAATAATATCCCGACCGCTATCATGGACCTGGACCATTCCTTTGAGAGCAGGGAACTGGTCAGACGGTTCGCGTCCTCGGGATACTTCACCATCATGGCCACACCGGCAACGCCCGGTGCAGTCCGGGAATTGCTGGACCGGGCAACGGTGTCCGTGGCGCTCCAGATCAACCGTGGATTTTCCGCTGACCTGAAAAAAGGAATCCCCGCGTCGATCCAGGTGATCGCCGACGGCACGGATTCCAACACGACGACGGTTGCAATGGATTATGCGGGCAGGATCATCAAAAAATACTCTCAGGACCTTGCAGGAACTGATTTAGGTTCATCGGCCCGGATCGACGTGCGGCAGCGAGCGTGGTACAATCCGGAACTGAAGAGCAAGAATTACAATGTCCCCGGCGTCATCGCCATGGTGATCATGCTGACGTCGCTTTTACTGACGTCCATGGCCGTGGTGCGAGAGCGGGAAATGGGGACCATGGAGCAGCTCATGGTCACACCGCTCAAGCCCGTGGAACTGATCCTCGGGAAGACCATTCCCTTTGCCATCATCGCGTTTTTCGATATGATCCTCATAACAGTCTTGGGGGTGCTCATGTTCAGGATCCCGATCAATGGCCCCTTATGGCTCCTTCCGCTGTCCACCGCCATCTATCTTCTGTCCGTGCTCGGTATCGGCCTATTCGTCTCTACGGTCGCAAAAACACAGCAACAGGCGCTCATGGCCTCATTCCTCTTCTACATGCCCGCGATCCTCCTGTCGGGGTTCATGTTTCCCATCGAGAACATGCCGGTCATCTTCCAATATCTTACCTATGCCAACCCCCTCAGGTATTTCCTCGTCATTATCCGGGGGATCTTCCTGAAAGGGAACGGATTCGGCATCCTCTGGCCGCAGATGCTTTCGCTGTTCATTCTTGGTGTCGTCGTCCTCATGCTGAGTTCGCTCCGATTCAGAAAAAGGCTCGGTTAATAAACTTCCGCGCCCCTGCATTTAACCGAAATATATGCTATATTTTCATATGCCACGTTCAATGGACGCTCTATAACAGGATAATCTATAACCAGAATTTGAGGCCGAATGAAAATACGCGTTATTATAATCATCTTTGCACTACATTGCTTTCCTGACAGCATCAATAGGCGGATACCTCTACTACTATTCCATGAAGAAAAGTACCGTCCTGGAGCTGTCTAAAGAAGCAGATACGAGAATAGATAACATCACGAACCGGCTGGGACTTTATCTGTCAGGCAATCAAAAGATCGCTGCCACGCTGGCCGGCATAAAAGAACTGCAAAAAGCGCTTGAGTCAGGCCGTCCTGAAGCACTCCAGGATGCAAATGCTGTCCTTGATCATTTTCAACATGCCCTGGAAGTTGATATCTGTTATCTGATCGACCGTTCCGGAACAACTATTGCCTCATCCAATCGCGAATACTTCGGAGAGCTTTATTGGAAAGAACTTCGCTTTTCGTCCCTATTTCAAACTGGCCGTGGGTGGCGCTCCGAGTATTTATCCTGCCCTTGGCGTGTTTACCGGAAAACGAGGAGTATTTTACAGCCATCCGGTCTATGTGAAGGGACAAACGGTCCCCGCGGGCGTCGTGGTGATCAAAGAATCTATCGATGCTGTTGAAAAAGAGATTTTTGAAAAATTTGACGGAGAAATGGTGCTGGCGGACCCGCAGGGAGTGATTTTCGCATCAACCCTTCCGGAATGGCTTTATCACGTTCTCTGGAAAACACCTCCGGAGGTGCTGTCCGAGATCGGGGCTTCACAGCAGTTCGGGATAGGCCCGCTGCCGTGGATCGGTATGGAAAGATTGGATGAGCAACACGCTGTTGATCTCACCGGAAAGCGATATATGGTCCATCGCGCTTTGATCAAGAATTTACCCGGATGGCAGATCATCTATGTGCATGACGAAGACCTGTTTTCCCAGCAGGCCTCCGGTATGAAATTCAAGAATGTAGGCTTCATAGTCATGATGGGGAGTGTCATTATCGGGCTCATAAGCATCATCCTGTACCGGCAAGCAAGTAATGAAATCAAGAAACGCAAACTGATAGAGGAAGAGTTGAGGAGCATTAACGACAGGCTCCATGCACTGATCAATGCATCTCCCTTGCCGATCACGATCATTGACCCTAATGGAACGTGTCTCTTGTGGAATCCGGCGGCAGAGCAGGTATTTGGCTGGACAGCGCAGGAAGTCCTTAACAAGCCCCTCCCGATAATTCCCGATGACCGGCAGGAAGAGTACAGGAAGTTCCGTAAGATGAATTTCGAAGGGAACGCGTTCAAATCGGTAGAGACGCAGCGTCTGAGAAGAGACGGGGCATTGATCGACATTGCTCTTTCAACAGCGCCATTGCGTAATCCTGAAGGCGTGATCACGGCAGCAATGGGCATTTACGAGGACATTACGGAACGGAAAAAAGCGGAAGATGAAATACGGTTCCTTGCGGCCATAATCCAGAACCTTCCCGAGGCTGTTTGCGCCATTGATCTCCAGGGCAACCGTCGTAGCCTGGAACAGCAGCGCGGAGAAACTTCTGGGGTATACGGCGGACGAGATCATCGGGAAACCGATAACAACCGTAATCCCGGAAGAGATCGCGCAACAGGAATTAACCCACTGCTTGACGTTATTGAATACCGATGGATACTTTTCAGGATACGAATCGGTCCGCCTTGCCAAGGACGGCAAAAGGATCCCGGTGGAACTGACCGCGGTTGCGATAAAAGACAGAACGCAGACTATCAAACACTATGCGTCGATCATAGTGGACCTTACCGACAGAAAAAAGGCGGAGGAGGAGCGCCTCAAGGGGCATATGCTCGAGTCGATCGGCATCCTGGCAGGCGGAATCGCCCATGATTTTAACAACCTCCTGAATGTGATCGTCGGCAATATCGCAGTCGCGAAAATGTCGGTGCAGCCTGGTGGTAAAGCGTACAGCAGACTCGATGACGCGGAAAATGTCTGCGGGATCGCGGGTGAGCTCAGCACGCGCCTGATCACCTTCGCCACCGGCGGAGAACCGTTGAAAAAATCAGCATCCCTGTCGGAATTGTTCAAGAGCACGGTCACCCTTATGCTGAAAGACTCGACCATTAAAACGGAGTTTACTATGCCGGATGATCTGTATCGTGTTGCAATTGATGAAGGGCAGATGAAGCAGGTCATCAATAATCTCATCATCAATGCGAAAGAGGCAATGCCCCAGGGGGGGACATTGACCGTTCGCGGAGAGAATCTGCATATTACCGCGCAAGACAATATTCCGATGCGGGAGGGAGACTACTTGAAGATATCGGTCCAGGATACCGGCGCCGGAATACCCGCTGAAAATATGGCGAAGATATTCGACCCCTATTATTCCACCAAGGACACCTATAGCCAGAAAGGGCTGGGGCTCGGTCTTGCAGTCTGCTATTCCGTCATCAAGAGACATGACGGGCTGATTACGGTGGATTCACAGCCCGGAGAGGGGACGACCTTTAATATTTACCTGTCCGCGGTAAAGAGCGGGTAGTTCTTTTCACAATAATGTAACATGATGTCGATGTGCGGGAAAACGTTCCTGCCGGGAAAGGAGATGCCATGAGCTACACAAATGATGCTTTAAAGAACAAGATAATCGAGATGTATCCTGAGATCCGGAAATACGGCATTGATGCCGGTCTTGATTTTGACAAGGGGAAGAACGCCTATATCATAAAATTCAAGAAAGGCGCCAAAGAACTTACGACCCATCTTGAAAAAAAGGACGCTGATGACTGCATGGAAGGCATCAAATGCGTTTATCTCGGCGTGCAGGTTGGGCAGTTCATCAAGAACTTTGAATTGATATGAAGAAGGAGCTTTGATGGCAAAAGCGCCGGTAGTGGATGAGGAAACCTGTATCGGGTGCGGCAACTGCGCAGAGATCTGTCCGAAGGTATTTGAACTGGTGAATGAAAAGTCGCAGGTGATCGGACCCGACAAATGCGATACGTGCAATTGTGAAAAGGCAATTGAAGACTGCCCGGTGCAGGCCATCAGTTGGAGCGATTGAAGATCATGACAATGGCCGTTGCAACGCGGTATGATCGTAAACCTGTTGCTGCTAAAAGGAGCGTCAATGACCGATTGCAGCGACAGTGCACCATGAAATGACCATTCAAAAAGCCGGGAGGATTTGTAAACATTGCGCTCATTCAAAGAGATCAAGGACAACTACCGATTCACCCGGGATGACGAAATACGGCTTGCTGCATTGCGCCACCTCATGGAAGAACGCGGCGAAGAGGTCATGAGCACGCTTGGACTCTGGATCATGGGGACCAAGGGCGCGGCGCAGTTCTTTAACGATGAGTCCCGGAAGAAGCACGTCTTCAGCGCCCAGAAGGTATGGTTCCTCGAACTCTTTTCCGGAACTTACGATGGCCGGTTTTACGAGAAGCTCATTCGCATCGGGGCAACGCATGTCAAGTACAAGGTAGACGCCCATTATATGAACCGGGCGGTGAACCTCGTCAAGAATTCCTGTATCGATATAATCCAGAAGACCGAGGAGGACAAGACCGAAGCAACCAATAAGATCATCTCTATCGGCAAGATACTCGATATCAGTCTGGACGTCATTACCACTGCTTATATTGAGGAGGAAATGCGGATCTATTCGCCGGTCTATAAGGTGAAGAGCGCGCTTATCAACTTTTCCGAGCGGTTCTCACAGGCCACGAATCTCCTGCTTGTCCTTGCCCTTATCGGCCTCACGCGTAGGCGTTGTCTGGCTTTTCGTGCAGGACGTGATGCACCTTCTGTCCGGCAACGTGGAACAGGGCATCATCTCGGCACTCGGTTCCATGCTGCTGCTCTGGCTCATGATCGAGCTCATGAACACGGAGATTTCGCATCTGAAGGGCGGAAAATTCCATATCAGCGTGTTCGTGGGCGTCGCGCTGGTGACCATGATCCGGGAGACCATGATCGCCACGCTCAAACACGAGAAACCTGAGCTGATCTATTACCTTATTGCGGCCATCCTGGTC
Organism: Nitrospirota bacterium; assembly: GCA_963732675.1. Taxonomy (GTDB): domain Bacteria; phylum Nitrospirota; class UBA9217; order UBA9217; family UBA9217; genus JALNZF01. Next base: position 63,309 of record CAVTAJ010000021.1, on the reverse strand, counting down.
ATCGGTTTTGTCTACTGGCTCGTGGTCAGGACCGAGAGTAAGGAGAAATAGCATATGACCTGCATCATACTATTTCCCGAGGTCTTATTCTACAATATCACCAAGTCTACAGAACTCTTGCGGAGAGGATTATGACGAACAAAGAGACGTGTCCCACTGTTACCCTGGAAGACCTGAGGGATGCACTCAGGAAGATGAAGACCTATGTGGATATTACCGAGGAGGACCTCAAAAAGATCTACGAGATCGCGCTCCGGCATGCGCAGGCAAGGGTCGCCTCACAGGTTCCGGCGAAAGAGATAATGACGAAGAACGTCGTTTTCGTAAAAAGGGACGCCGACCTCCATGAAGCAGCGCGGATCCTCTCTGAGAACAGGATCAGCGGCATGCCGGTCATCGACGACAACAACCGCGTGATCGGTGTTATCAGCGAAGCGGACCTCCTGACGCTCGCGGGCATGAAAAAGGAGCACGTGTTCAAAGATATTCTACGCCATATCCTCGGCGAACCGGTGTCTGCCCGGAAAGGCGGGAACAGGGTGGAGGATGTCATGAGCTTTCCGCCGATCACCAGCATGGCCGATGACGATATCGCGGAGGTAGCGAACGTCCTCGACGAAAAAAGGATCAAGCGGCTGCCCGTGGTCGATGCAGAGGGGAAGCTCATCGGGATCATTTCCCGGGCTGATATTGTGAAGTCAATCAGTAAGAAGACGTGAGGATGCCCTCCTGAAGCGTGAGAGGTAAATCGCGGACAAGCGCAGGCGCCAGCCTGCGTTTTCTTATGAGATCCTATGACCATATTGGAATATCTGTCAAAAATGAAAGGCGGGGCCAAGAGCCCGCCGGGAGTAGGGGGTCGGGAACTCCTCTGGTCGTGGCTCGGAGCAATGATCGGTATCGGGCTCTGCGCTTCTCTTTCCGCGAAATACTTCGAGCCCAGGGATTTGACGCTCCTCATCGGCTCGTTCGGTGCCTCAGCGGTGCTCGTGTACGGTGCGATCAAAAGCCCTCTGGCGCAGCCGAGGAACCTGATCGGCGGGCACATCGTGTCCGGTCTGGTAGGGGTGGCGTGCTGGCAGCTTTTTGGCGGGACACTGTGGTTGGCGACTGCCATGGCCGTATCACTTGCCATCGTATCCATGCTTGCAACCAAGACGCTCCACCCGCCCGGCGGCGCCACGGCGCTCATCGCCGTGATCGGCGGGCCGAAGATCCACAGCCTCGGGTTCCTCTATGCCGTGATACCCGCGGGCGCCGGGGCGGTCGTTCTCCTGATCGTGGCCCTGCTCGTGAACAATCTTTCCGGGAACAGAAAATATCCTGAATACTGGCTGTGAACCGCGAATACATCCCCGCTTCAACGCATCACGACTTGCTGTCTTTTTTAGGCTCATGGTCATCCTCTTTCGCGTCCTCTTCATCATCCAGCATGCGGTACTTCGGGCCTTCGATATCATCGTACTGCCCGCTCTTGACCGCCCAGAGAAAGAACAGCCAGCCAACGAAACCGGCACCCAACGTCAGAATGATCAAGAGGAACATGCTCCACATCAGCGTAGCCTCGCGCGCAGGGAATTCCCGACCACGGAAAGCGAACTGAATGCCATGGCTCCGGCAGCCACGATCGGGTGAAGGATGCCGAATATTGCCAAAGGGATGACGACGATATTATAGAAGAACGCCCAGAAAATATTCTGCCGGATGATCGAAAAGGTCTTTTTGGCAAGTGTAACCGCGTCAGCGACAAGCCTCAGGTCGGACCGCATGATGACGATGTCCGCGCTTTCAAGCGCGATGTCCGTGGCGCGTCCCATGGCAACGCCGATCGTGGCCGCAACCAGCGCAGGGGCGTCATTGATCCCGTCGCCTGCCATGAGAACATGCCTTCCTTCGTGCTCCAGCCGCTGAATTTCAGCGGCCTTTTCCACGGGTGAGAACTGCGCCTTGACCATCTCGATCCCGATCTTCTTCGCCACCGCTTCCGCGGTATTCAGGTTGTCTCCGGTGACCATGGCAACGCTGAGCCCTCCTTTTCTGAGCAGAGTGACGGCTTCGGCGGCTTCTTGTCGCATCCTGTCGGAAATTGCGAAGACCCCGCGCAGATCGCCGTCATGATACAGAAAGGTGACCGTGGCGCCGGCTTTTTCGGATTCAATGATCTTCCAGCGCTGATCAGCAGCTATCGCGGCATCGAGATTGACGGCGATATTTTCGGATTGTATGAACTCCCTGCTCCCGATGAGGACCTCTTTCCCGGCGATCATCCCTCGGATGCCTCTGCCGGGAACAGCGGAAAAATTCGTCACCTCATACGGCTCAAGACCCTGCGCCGCCTCGACGATCGCCTTGGCAAGGGAATGCTCAGAGCGCTGTTCGAGAGAGAGTGCAAGGCGGAGCGCCTGTTCGTCCGATATGCCGATCCCGTGTGCTTCACTCAGTACCGGCTTTCCTTCTGTTATGGTCCCGGTCTTGTCCAACACCACGAAATCCACTGATGCGGCCTTTTCGATCACATCCCCGCCTTTTATAAGGATCCCCCGCGCAGCAGCGTTCGACGTGCCGATCAGGATCGCGAGAGGGGTGGCGAGTCCCAGGGCGCAGGGGCAGGCGATCACCATGACCGAGACCGCATTCATCATGGACCGGGCCATTGGCGCGCCCTGGTACAGCCATCCAAGAAAGGTCAGCACGGCAATGATCAGGACAGCAGGCACAAAAAAGCCGACAACCCGATCGGCCACGGACTGGATCGGCGCCCGTCGCGCTTGGGCATCCTCCACCGCCTGGATGATCTGCGCGAGCACCGTTCCCTTGCCGGTCTTGGTAACCCTGAACACAATACTTCCGTAAAGATTATGCGTACCGCCGAACACTTCCGCGCCTTCGGTCTTCGAGGCAGGCTTCGACTCGCCGGTGAGCATGGATTCATCGGTCTCTGTTGTCCCGGAAACCACGAGACCATCCACAGGGATCTTCTCGCCGGGGACCACTTCGACCAGATCTCCCGCACGTAGCGACGATACCGGGACCATCTGACGAAGGGCCACGTACAAGCGGTTGTCCATTCCCGTTTGATCTGCCGTTACCGCCAGTTTCCTGGCTTCCTTGGGGCTCAGCTGCATCAGCCTGCCGATGGTCTCCGACGCCCTTCCTTTGGCGCCCGCCTCAATGTATCTGCCGAGCAGGATGAGTGTGATGATCATGGCCGCTGTGTCGAAATAGACCTCCCCATTCACGATCATCTGCTGGATGCTGTACCCGTAAGCGGAGAGCGCTCCGGCCGCGATCAGGACGTCCATGTTGAAGGTGAGATTGATCAGACCTCTGAGGGCACCCCGGATGATCGGCCAGCCTGAGTAGAACAGGACCGGCGTCGTGAGTGCAAAAGAGATCGTGTGAAAGATGAGCTTGATCCTTTCATCGATTCCCTGAAAATAACCCGCGTACAAGGCAACGGAGAAGAGCATGAGCTGCATGGAAAAAAAGGCTGCGGTCCCAAAGCGGAGCAGGAGGTCGTGGGACTGTTTCTTTTGCTCGTCCTCCCAGGCCTTGGGCAGGAATGGTTTGGGGGTATAGCCTATGGACCTGATCCTGGCGAGGATGGTCTTGATATCGATCTCCGCGGGATCCCACCGGATCTTGGCACGGTGCGTGGCATAATTCACGTGTGCGTAGGAGATGCCCCTGGTACGGAGCAGGATCTTTTCATTCAACCAGATGCAGGATGCGCAGCGAATGCCGTCAATGATAACATCGGTCTCGATCTGGTCGCCCGCAGGCCTCAAGCTTTCCGAAAAGGCCGATACGTCCACTGACTGGTCTTCAGCGGGTCCGGGCGTCCACTCGCGCCGCTTTGCATAGAACTCTTCAAGACCTTCGCTCCTGATGAGCCGGTAGATCCCGTCGCATCCGTGGCAGCAGAATACCTGCTTCCGGCCGTTGATGTCGTCGTACACGGCGTTCTTTTCTGAAACTTCGAGCAGGCAGTGATCACAGATCGGCATAGAGGCTGATCCCTCGATACAGATAATAGATCCCCATGAGGATAACGAGCACCCCGCTTGTCCGGTAGATCCTGGTGCGAAGAGCAGCAGTGAGCGAAGAAATGACCGCTCCGAATGCGAGGAGCGCCGGCAGCGTACCCAGTCCGAACACCAGGGCGGTCAGCATCCCCGGGGAAAAGCCGCCGGTCCCCGCTGCTGCGATAAAGACAGTATACGAAAGGCCGCAGGGGAGAAGGCCGAGAACGATGCCGAGGGGAAAGTAGCGAAGCGATGATGACGAGGCCCTGATCCCTGTTGCCGCGCGGAGTAAGGACGTGTTGTGTTTTTCGATCCATGCGGTATTGCCGCCACTACCCGCGATGCTTGCGCCCATCAGGATCATTATGACGCCGGCAAGTACGGCCACACTATTCTGGATATTGGCCAGTCTGCCTGCAACGTTGATGAACGAACCCGACAGACCCATGATGCCGCCGATGATCGAATACATGGTGATACGGCCGCTGTTGTACAGCACGTGGGGCATAATGCGGCTGATAAGGGGCCTGGGCTGCATTGATCCGGCCAGCGTGTAGGACGCAACGAGCGGCCCGCACATGCCGATGCAGTGTCCGAAACCTCCGATAATTCCGGTCGTGAACGCCAGAATATAACCAGCTTCCACGTTACTTCACCTCGAATACAAACGCTGCGACAGCGGTTTTTCCGGCGGATCCCACGGCAACGTCCGCCTGCCATGTTTTATTTCCGCTTGCGCATCGGGTAATGATGCCCTTGCCCTCGTATCTGCCGTCCTTGACATGCTTCAGGATTGGCTGGTTCTTACCCATGAACATATGGGGCATGGAGAGGTCGAGGTGGACCGATGCGTCCGTGAGCGGTATTCCGTTCCGGGTGACAGTAACCACGAAGGTGCTCTCGGTCATTGCCGATACGGGCTTGGGCTGAATATCAAATTCTATTGTCATCCCATTGCCGGTCTTCATGATGCAGGAACCGATCTGGATATCGCAATGCAGTGGGGTTTCTGCTGCGGAAGCAGCAGGTGCGGGAACGACCACGACCAGTGCGACCGGAATGATCGCCATGACGAGGAACACGCAGAGAATGCGCATAATGTTATTAAATCTGCTTCATTGTTCGTCCTGGTTTGCAGAAATCATTTTATTGAAGCTGGTGCGTTCCTTTTTGCGGCTTACCTCAATGACCACACCCCAGTTCCCGTAAAGCGGAAGATCGATCTCAGTCCGGTATCGTCCGTTGGGCTGCACAACGTGCATGATAGGTGTCTGTCAAACGCCCTCGTCGACGGCCTGCTGACAACAACGGACACAACGGCATCGGAAAGCGGCACCCCGTTCTTATCGTGAACCATGACGATCAAATCGTTCTTTCCGGTTTTGTACGTCGCTTTCTGCAGAACAACTGACCATCCAAGACTTTCCTGGTTCCGGCGTTCTTCATCCCACGCCAGGCCTGTCTCATAGGGTTTGTCGACAACGGTCCCTTCAAAACTCCGGGATCCGACAACAATGGTTCCGATGGTCGCAGCCAGTGCAAGGATGCATGTCAGGACTATAATGACGATAAAAAAACGCATGAGATGACCTCTATTTATTATTCCCGGTGACCATAAATAATGCCGGCTTCGAAATGCTCTTGCCAAGTTGCTTTGACCGGAGGGTCAGCGTCATTGTCACGGGATGCTTTTCCGCGCCTTCTTTTTGTTCAAGTGTCACGATGACCGGTATTTTCATGATATCGGTCCCTTTTTTAAGCATTACGACATCAGGTGATACCCGGATCGCGCTGTCCAGCGCTGGTGAAGAAGATGCGCTCAGATCGAGATCAAGGTCCGTATTCCCCATGTTCCTGAGAGACAGCACGTAAGAGTTGGTCATGGCTCCGTCCGCCTGGACCTCCGCAACGCCGCTATAGTTCCAGCGCACGTTCATATCAAAGGGCATTCGCGTGAAGGAAAGATACATTAGAAACGCCAACGATATCGCGGTGAGCACGCCGGTGAGCAGGGGAATTACGCGGAGCCCGGTATGCCGTTCGCCGGGGATGCCGAAAAAATATCTTACCAGAGATTGATGGTCCCGCCTGGCCATCCGCTCCGTACAGGCATCCACGCACTCCGCGCAGTGGATACAGGCCATGTGGGAACCCTTCCTGATGTCGACTCCGACAGGGCAGGCTTTAACGCAGGCGAGGCATTCCTGGCACTCCTGGGCGCGCTGGTGATCGAATGCGACCACGAGGGTCCGATCGTCGAACAGAACATTTTGCATTTTTGCATACGGGCAGACCGTTGCGCAAAAACCCCTTCGCAAGGCGACCAGATCAAGAAAGAGAATGATTGTCAGCGCAACCCAGGAACCAAAAACGATCGTCCAGGGTGCGCCGCCTGCATTGAACAGAGAGGGGAGGTCGTAAGGAGACACAAAATAACCGATCAGGCTTGCGGCGATGATCGCGCTGACTGCTCCGACGGCAACGGAAACTGCCACCCTGGCCGCATATCCCCGTTTGCGGGATGCGTCCATGAACGAGGTAGCGTCGACCAGGACCGTTTGCGGGCAGAGCCATCCGCACCATATTCGTCCGAAGACAGTCGTGGTGAAAAGGACAAGAAACGTGAGAAAGATCACCGCGATCAGAACAATAAAGAAATCCTGCATCCATATCGCGGTCCCAAAGAACAGCAGCCGGAGCGAGGGGACATCGAACCTCAACGCGCTTTCCCCTTGTATCCGAAGGAAGGGGAGGCCGATGAGAATGATAAGAAGAAGTGCGCCCGAAACACGTCTATACCAATGAAACTTTCTAGTCATCATCGTCGAGCATTTTATACTTAATTTCTTCGACCTTGCTGTGCCGCTTCTTCGAGTAGTAGTGCGCGATAATGATCACGAAGAGCACGATCAGAGCGAGCCCGAACAGACCATATGCCCATACCTGTTTTTCCATGAAATGATCCTCAATTCTTTCAGACGCGTTTAATCCAGGGAGTCGCCCTATCCTTTGCCTGCTGAAAGAACAAGTACGATTATGCCGATGATTGCCGCGGTGGTGAATCCTATTGTGGCGACGATTGAAATATCCATGCATGCCTCCGTGAAATTAAATTGTGCGTAAAGGGAAGAAGGGAGTCGGGGGCGGCTTCGTGATGATTGACTGCATCTCGTGATGCATGCGTGCCCCCGGCTCCGCGGTGGATCACGGTTTCAGCGATTCGGTATATGCCCGCTCCTGAGACCAGCCGCTGATGGCCGGCGTGTGCGCGGCCGTGTAGTAAATACCCCAGAGGATCAGGCCCCAGAACAGAAACTGCCACCCGAGGGGTATTTTATGCGCGGTATCTTTAGCTTCAAAGTCCTTTATGTCATCCAATTCGTCAGCCATAGTATCTCCTTATTTTTTCCCCTGGAGGGACCTGATATAGGAAACCAGCGCCCATATTTTGTTCTTTTCGAATGTGCTGGAAAAAGAGGGCATTCCGCCTTTTGCCGTCCGGCCGTCCTCCACCATTCCGGGCTGCGTTCCGTTGTTGATTACTTCAAAATAATCGTCATCGGGCATGTCGCCTGCGATATACAGAAACGTATTGTCGATGAGACTGGGGCCTATGCCGCCTTGACCGCTCATGCCGTGGCATGCCGTACAGTGCTGTTTATACAAAACCTCGCCCTGGTGGATCGCGACAGGATCGCCGGAAAGCGGATTCGGGACATGTCGTTCCTTGACCGCTGCTTCCGCCGAGGAAACAGGCAGTTTCTTGACCGCTGTGCCGATCACCTGTATGTACGCGATCAGCGCGTCAAGCTCGTTCTTGTCCTTCAGCTGTGCAAGTTCCTCGCGCGTATACGGGAAGTCGTTTGCCTTCATGTGCGCTTCGATGTCCATTGGGTCGAGCTTGTTGCTCTTGATCCAGCCGTAAGAAGGCATGTTTGATTCCGCGTACATGGACTGGGGATTGTCAAAGTGGATCACATGCCATTGGTCGGGATATTTCCCGCCGATGCGCGCGAGGTCCGGGCCGGTGCGTTTCGAACCCCAGAGGAACGGCCGGTCGTACGTGAATTCCCCGGCCTTCGAGTACTCGCCGTACCGCATGACCTCGGTCTTGAGCGGCCGTACGGTCTGCGTGTGGCAGTTGTTGCAGCCTTCACGCTGGTAGATGTCCTTGCCCGCCAGCTGGAGCGCGGTATAGGGCTTGAGGTCCGCCAGCTTGGGATGCATTTCCGCGGTCAACATCGGGATAAACATGGTCACCGCGGTCCCGATCAGGATGACTACTGCTGCGACGATCGTGAACAGTATCGGTTTATTATAAAGATTGCCTGCCATCGTATCACCCCCTAGGCCTTCGCGCCGGCAAGCTGAAGATTGCCCTTGCGCATTGTCATATAGATATTGTAGATGAAAAAGAGCATGCCGATGGTGAAGATCACGCCCCCGAGCGTTCTCATTTGCCAGTAGGGGTAGTTCTTCGCGAGCACGTCCATGAACGTGTATTTAAGGCTCCCATCCGGGTTCGTGGCCTTCCAGAGAGCGCCCTGCATGATGCCGGTGATCCACATGGTGATCGAGAAAATCAGCTGCCCGATCAAGCACGAGCCAGAAGTGGATGTTCGCGATCTTTTCGCTGTAGATCTGGGTGTTATAGATTTTAGGAATGATGTAGTAGATCGACGCGCACGACCGTCATCGTGACCCAGCCCATGGTGCCCATATGCACGTGGCCGGGGACCCAGTCGGTGTAATGGATCAGCTGGCTCACGACCCGCAGGCCCTGGGTCGGCCCCTGGACCGTCTGCAGGCCGTAGAAGGTGATGCCGAGAATAAAGAACTTGGTGAGGTAATTCGTCTGCATCTTCGACCAGTCATTGCCCACGGTGTAATAGCCGTTCACCACGGAACCCCAGGACGGAGCGATCAGGAAAATGGTGAAGGCGATGGCGAGGGTCTGGATCCAGTCCGGCAGCGGCGTGTAGACCAGGTGGTGCGCGCCGGTCCAGAGATAAGCGAAGACCAGCGACCAGAACGCGATGATGGAGAGCCGGTGGCTGTAGATCGGCAGGCCTGTTGATTTCGGCAGAAAATAGTAGAACATCGCGAGGATCGGGGTCGTAAAGATGAAACCCACGGCATTATGGCCGTACCACCACTCCACATTGGCGCTGTTGACGCCCGCGAAAAGGAGTAGGATTTGGTCCAGCCTGCGGGGATCGAGAGGTTGTTCACGATGTAGAGCACGGCAACGGCGACGACCGTCGCGATGATGTACCAGAGCGAGATGTACATCTGCTCCTCTTTCCGCTTGATGATCGTGCCGAAGACGTTGACCGCGAACATCACCCAGAGGATGACGACGCCGATGTCGAGCGGCCATTCGAGCTCCGCGTACTCCAGCGACTGGTTCATCCCGAGGAACAGGCTCAGGGCCGCGAGCGCGATCGCGGCATTGAAGAGATAGAGATGGAACCGCGCGAGCTTCGGGAAGAGCAGCGGCCGCTTGGTCAGCCGCATCACGATATAGTAGGATATCCCGAAGATGGCGCCGATGCCGAGCCCGAACGCCAGGCCGTTCGTGTGCACGACCCGCAGTCGTCCGAAGGTGAAGTAGGGCGGGAAGTTGAGCGCGGGCATCCACATCTGCACCGAGATCCAGAGCCCGATCACGATCCCGACCACTCCCCAGAAGATCGAGGACACGATGAATCCTTTTACTGTCTGATTATCGTATTGATAATCACTCATACTGTTGCCTCCTTTGTCAGGACCCTCACGGCCCCAATTAAGCATAAGAAAGATTACTTTTCGATAAGATTGCCGATCGTCTCCCTTTTGAGCCGTTTCTCGACCTCCTTTCGTATTTCAACCCAAACCGGGTGTACGACACACGAGGAGCTCAATTTGCACCTTTTGCTGTCGACTGCGCAGACGTTGATGCCGGCGGGCCCCTGCATCGCCTCCATGATGGAAAGGAGGCTTATTTCGGATGGCTTCCGAGCGAGCAGAAAACCGCCTTTGGCCCCGCGCGAGGATGCCAGGATATGGCTTCGCACCAGCCGCTGCAGGAGTTTGGCAAGAAAGCTTTTCGGGATATGCATGGCATGCGCTATTTCCGTAACGCTCACCATTCGGCCGTCCTGTTGGGCCAAATACAGGGCCGTGCGGACCGCGTAATCTGTCTCTCTGGTCACCAGCATGGCGTTACTTCAATGCCTCGTAGATCTTGCCGACGATCTGGGCGGACGGCTTCAGGGTTTTATCGCCTTCTTTTTTCCATTGGGCGGGGCAGACCTCGCTCGGGTTCGACGCGAGATGGATATTCGCCCTGAACTTGCGCAGCAGCTCCTCGACGTTCCTGCCTAAATTGTAGAAATTCACTTCGGCATTGAGAAGGGTGCCTTCGGGATTGATGATGAATGAGCCCCGGAGCGCATTGCCCGAAGCTTCGTCGTAGACGCCAAAGATGCGGGAGAGCGTGCCGGTACGGTCGGAGCCCATGGGATATTTGGCCTTCTCGAGCATCTTCTCGTCCCGCTGCCAGGCGAGGTGGACGAACTTGGTGTCCGTGCTCACGGTAATGACCTCGGCCCCGAGTTTTTTGAATTCCTCGTACTGCTCGGCCAGGGCGGCGAACTCGGTCGCGCAAACGAACGTAAAATCAGCGGGGTAAAAGAAAAGGATGGTCCACTTCTTTGAGGCTTTTTGGGAGGAGAGGCTGATCTCGCCGAAATCACCCCGGGATGGGTCGTAGGTATCGAGCTTGAAATCGGGTACGGCCTGGCCGACGCGGATACTGCAGCACTGTTCTGACATGGCGGCTACCTCCTGAAGGTTAATTAGGGTATTTAAGGCCCTAATTTACCACTATTGATGATTGTTGTCAAGTGATTTTTGCGGAAGGTGCATAAATGTTTCTTAAAAATGCGAACTGCGAATGGATTCAAGGGCCGGAATAAGGCCGGGTTCTGAAGGATAATGAGGAATCTGCAATGAATTTCCTATAATCATAGTGATAGTATAGCATACGATGAACACGTCATGGCTGTTCCAGCACGAACATACAGGTGCGTAGAATTACATATTCCTGTTTTTGACTTAAAGGTCTTGCGAAGGCGAGTGATACTTTAGTTGAGAGAGGCGGTTGATGAATAACAACGGAGACAGTCAAATAAAGCTAAACATTGATAGTTTCGCGTGCACTGATATTCTTGCAATTAACGCGGGGCAGGTCACACCTTTTGCCGAAACCAAGATGGAAAAGGCCTTTGCCTGCACCAAGTTCCTTGTTGCATGCCGATACGCAAGCCCCGCAGTTTACGCACGATATGTCGCGCTTGTTCTTTCGCGGGGTCACGTTCATGAAACAGGCCCGGTCGCAGCCCTTGCAGTCCGTGCATTCCGATATTCTTGCCGTGTCCATCCCGAGCCTGAGCGATATTGGGCTGATCCAGCCGAACAGCATCTGCATGAGCCCTGCTGCACAGACGAATTTGCACAGCACGTGCCGGACAAAGATGGACGTGATGACCATGTAGATCGCAACACCGATGATGCCGGCCTTGACGCCGAAGGTGAAGTTCCAGGTCCAGATCTGGTGCCAGATGGTCTTGGGCGCGACAAAATAGCCCGTGAGCGCTACGCCGTTGACCAGGGGGATCACGACAATGCTCAGAAGCGCAAGGATGCCGTACCGTACCCTGTTCTGCAACGGCACATCGGGATCACTCGGCTTTTTCCCGTACAGGCTTCTCCTGCCGAGGAGCTTGAGCGTCAGAAAGTCAGCAAACTCGAAGAGCGCGCCTTCGGGACAGAGCCAGCCGCAAAAGAACCGTCCTGTCAGAAATCCGAGGAGCGGGAACAGGGCGAGAACGAGGATCCAGGGGAGGATGGCCTTCAGGAAAAACTGGACAGCGATATGGAACGCGCCGGCTGCACTCTGGTCGGCATAGAAACCCTGCTCCAGGCCCAGGCTCCAGATGTTGCCGAAAATGATCAGATCATGGGTATCCGTATCATACCGGAAGATATTCAGCACCGGCATGAGGAGGATGAAGAGAATAAATATCGCCTGGGTTATTCGTCTGTAAGAGGTCAGTTTCATGCTGAAAGATAGCACGATCCGGTCAAATAAAATATGATACACGTCATAGCTTACAAACGTTCCGCATTATGTATCCTTGAAGTTTTGATCATCTTCTGCTACAAGTAATAGAGGATCCATTCCAGAATCATTGTTTCAGGGAGGCCTGGGCATGTCTGATGAACAGAGCGCAAATAAACAAGAACGAATGGTAGAAGGGGACAATACTGATAGAAGGCTGGAAAAACGATATGAGGTCCCGGCTGTATATCAGCGATATATTCAGCTGCGTGTAAAAGCTGGCAACAATTTCGTTCCGGCTGTCTTGAACAACTTCAGCCGCCGCGGCATCTTGTTCGAATGCACGGAGCCGTTCGATGTCGAAACGCATGCCGAGTGCATCATCTCTATTTCCCGCATGCTGTCGCGGGACATTTCTTTTGGTATCGCTGTAAAATATTGCAAAAATAATGGACAGGCATTCCGCATCGGAGCAATTATCGAGACGGTTGCGGATGCGACCTGGTTTGATGTGTTCGTGGAGATACACGATTTTATCGTCCAACGGCAGGACAGTGTGTATTGATTTACTTCAGTATCACGTATGAAATGAATTATTCGGCGAAGTTAGTGCCATTAAAACTCTTGTTCAAGCGCGCCCATTGGGTGCGCTCTCCCGGCAATGGAACGACTCGTTAACCTCATTTGTGTTGTATTTCGTCAAGAAGACAAGCACCCTGCCAGTCTTTACCCCGATTACGTACACCTCGGACTAACGCTCCGGTTCAGCGGCGGCGCGCAGCGCCGTCCGCTGCAACCGGTTGTTAGGCCGCCCTCACTGACGCACATAGCGCAAGTGTGTGGCGGCTGGACCATCAAGAACCCTGTCAATGCGAAACTGCGGCCCGGGCTCGCGTAGGTTCTCGAAGAGACGCCGCCCGCCGCCGAACAACACGGGTGCCAAGGCGATTTCCAGCTCGTCGACGACACCCAGGTTCAGGTACTGCTGGATCACATCCGCTCCACCCGCGATACGAATGTCACGACTGCCTGCGGATTCCCGAGCCAGCTCTAGGGCACGCTCCGGCCCGTCATTGATGAAGTAAAAGGTCGTCCCACCGGGGCGCGCCCAGGGTTCGCGTTTCTCATGGGTAAGAACGTATACCGGTGTGTGAAACGGAGCCTCCTCTGGCCAGGCGAGCTCGCCTTGGTCGAACATTCGCTTGCCCATAATGTTGGCACCGATGCGCTCCGTGGTGCTGCGAACCAGGTCATTGACCGGGCCGGTCTCTCCCCCTGGTCCGAGCTTGAGGTTCTCGCGGAAGTACTGTTGATTGAGGATCCAGGCCATCAGCGCACCCCACTTAGCGCCCCAGTTCTTGTACTCAGGCTTGCCCAATTCCTGGTCATTCCTTCCGGTGCCATGTAGCCATCGAGGCTAAGTCCAATGTTGACGAATACTTTGCTCATGATTCTCCTCTCGCATGTTCGGATGTCGGCCTAATGCGGCAGTTGAGCCATGTGCCGCAGGCACAATGGTCTCGAACTCCTGGCTCTCCCGGCGGTTCGTGCCGGAAGAAGTTCATAGCTCAACTGCCGCATTCTCGCGGCGCGAAGCGCCGGGAGAAGGCGCGGTGAGGAGCGTGCTTTTCGCGACTCGCTCGACGCGCATGTTGGAATCATCTCTCGGATTTCGTGCAGATCAATGCAGCAAATCTTTTGACTGCAATTTGGATATAACTGTTTCTTCACTGAGTTAGTTTCGGTATGCCGACGTAATATAGATCAAACCCTCCGTGTCCCCCAGGCCGATTCGATGAAAAGAGCATAAGGTCATTTGTAAATCCGGCGCATACACAACAACAGGCCGGTACTCGTCAGATGCCGAATTGATAGATGTGCCAAAATTAATGTAGATCAGCCAGGTTACGTTGTAGTTTGTAATAATAAGCAAATTGTCTCCCACTGTGGTGGTTGCAGTGAAAATGATGACTTTACCGTTTATCGAATGGCACTTGTCATTGCTCGTCGAGTTCAATACATCCACTCTCGTTATCGTCGCGGTTGTCGCGGTCATAAGCCAGGTAGCTATATCCAGACCTAGAGGAATCTCCGCCCGATAGATATCAAAATCTCCACCGCGATTCGAGGTGAAATAGATAGAATTGTCGGGACCCAATGTGGGGTAGGCATCGTCGGATGAGGAATTCAGCATTGTAGCTGGATGAGGCTGGCCGGTCGAAGGATCCGTGTAATAAATGTCGAAATTTCCGGACTGATCACTAGCATAAAGATAAATTTTTCTTCCGTCCGGCAGATTTATGATATTCGGTCCGAGTTCGTTCGCGGGAGTATTCAAATACGCCATCTCTGACGTCTGCAAACTGCCGCTCGTGGAAAAAGAGCCGTCGTCCTGGTTGAACACCATCCACACAGACATGCCTACGAAATCGAATGTACCACCTTGGGTAGCGCGGTTTGATGAAAAGGATAACGGAAAGTTCATATATATAGTTGGAGGCGCAGCTAGATTGAAGTCATCAAATTCGCTATTCGCAGAGGAAAAATTCGTGACCGTTGTAGGAAATGTACCTTGTGTGAAATTGATTACCCAAGGATTCGAATTATGTTGTTCCTGGGTTTGCGAACAGGCGGAGAGAGCAAGGATAACCAGGGAGGTTAAGACCATCAAAGAGCAGCGGTTATTGCGACGCTTTTTCATTTGGCCCTCCTCTAATTAAAGATGAGTAAATGACGCTGTCTCAGATATAACGACGAGTTCACACGCTGTGTAGCGGTCGGCGTGGAACGACAAGTTATTTTCCGAGGACTCAGCTTATTCAATCCATGAAACAACATATGAAACGGCAAATTCACGAATCTTAAAGGTCTTTAAATTTTTTACATCAAGGAATTCCAAGGTTGCGTATTCAGGACCGGGGATAATCATGAAATGAAAACCACCACTTACGCATAATAGATATTGCCCATCCTTTGAGAACCTAACTAACTGTTCTAAATACGTTTTCTTCACAATCCTGTCACTGGAACCATCCATGTTAACAGACCGTAATGCTTGATTATCCTTTTGTATATAGTAAATGAGTTGTCCATGTGGGTGAAATACCGCCGATTTTCCTGATACTGCTATTACATGCACAGCGTCATCCTTACGGTCATATAAGGCGATATTGATTTCCATCGTGCAATGCGACATTTCAGCAGTCAGAGGACCATAAAACATGAGTACGAGCACAATATAGACTATACGCAATTGCATGTTTATTATTCAGATTATAGAAATATAATTTCCCAATTTGATTCTCAGGCCAATTCGGGTACATATATATGCTATCCTTATGCCATCAGGTGACCAAGACGGATACTCCCCGTTGAACTTATTTTTCAACGACACGCGCCAGTTACATCCGACTTGTTTATTACCAATTAATAGGAAGATCGCTGGTCGTCGAGAACATTCGCTCAGTTTGAGATAATTAACGCATCACTACTTGTTTGCCATCCGGTGACAACGATGGGACCGTTATACATCTTTAGCTTTCTAAAACGACTCTCCATTGTGGATTCTCCGCCGATAATGACTTCACATCTAATTCACTAACTTCATTCTGCGTTGAAATAATAATTTTCCCATTAAATTCATTCAATACTTTGCATCATTACTGCACCCTACAACAGAGAAAACTGTCACAGCGAGCACGGCATTGCGAAACAATTTCATCATGGATCTCCGATCGAATTCACATGCAGATTCAACTTCTATTTAAGCATCAAAACAAGTAATTAGTCTTTCGGGATACAGTAGCATAGAACGGGCAAGCCGTCAATGAGTTTAAGAAAGAACTTGACGTAACTTCCTGAAATCGCTATGCTTGCACAAAAAGACTAATATGCAAAATGACGGCAAGTTATATTATCGGAACTAATATGCAAAAACGGTATTCGCTGATTTGAGGAGAACTGCATGCAACCCATTCCAGAGGATATTCTGACGCAATTTAACGCAGTTTTGGCACAGAAGGCAGTTTCATCTTCGTTGCAAGACGAGTATCGGAAATGGCTTAAGTATTATCTTGATTTCAGGGTAAAGTATCCGCCGCCGGACAGTAAATCCGAACAGGTCCGCCTGTTTATCGAAAAGATGCGTTCAAAAGGGAAATCCGGAAAGGAATTGCATCGGCCCACAGTTGTCAGACTTTTTCCGCTGCAATCCCGAACTAGGCTCGTCGCATCCCGCTAGGCATTCGAGTATAAATAAAAAAAGAGGACGGCAGATTGCCGTCCTCTTATCAGATAAACCTCAAATGTTTTTATTCTCTTGTCAGGCTTTAACCGCCGCCCTTTCCCTGAGTGTGAAATAATCCATCACGAAGATCCCGACCCCGACAAGGAACCCGACGCCGAAGATCGCGCGGAAGATCCAGAACCAGAGGTTGTAGCTCGCCTTGACCGCAACGTAATCCAGGCCCATGAGCCGTTCCATATAGACCTGGACCATGCCGGCACCGGTGATGGTCAGGACGATGAAGACCATCGAGATCGTCATCCACCAGAACGACAGATACGCCCTGGCTGGGATCAAACTCCTTGACGCCGCGGATCGCAGGCAGGGTCACATAGATCATGGCGATGACGAGCAGCACATATGCGCCGTAGAATGCCAGGTGGCCGTGGGCTGTGGTGATCTGGGTGCCGTGGGTCCACTGGTTCACCTGGGGCAGGGTATGGATCACGCCCCACAAACCCGCGCCCACGAAGTTGAATATGGCATGGGCCACGGTGTAGAAAAGACCTGCCTTGTTCGTCACGTTCCGCGCTTCTCTCGTGGTCCTGAAGGCGTCCCATACCATGAGCAGGAGCGGGACAGGCTCAAGGGAGCTGAAGAATCCGCCGACCCAGAGCCAGTACTTGGGCGTTCCGATCCAGTAGTAATGATGGCCGGTGCCGAGGATGCCGGTGAACATGCACGAGGCCGACCTCGATGTACATCCACTTTTCGAGCACTTCACGCTTTGCGCCGATGGTCTTCATCAGCATGAACGCAAGGAGCGCGCCGGCGATGATCTCCCAGGCGCCTTCAACCCAGAGATGGACCACCCACCACCACCAGAACTGGTCCTTCACCATGCTCTTGGTGTAGAACATGCCCGGCAGATACATGAGCGCCAGGAACAGGAGGCCGACCAAGAGCACGCCCTGGATGCCGGTCCACTTCTTTGTCTTCATCATGGTCATGAACATGTTGAACAGGAAGGTGAGCACCGAGATCACGATCAGAACGTCGGCCCAGCGCGGGGCCTCGATATATTCCCGGCCCTCGTTCAAGATCAGGTGTGCCCATGACGGGTTTGTTCGCCTGCGGGATCAAAGCCCATCCAGATGTATCCCAGCACGACAGCGGTGATGGTGACGACCGTTGCCCAGAACTGGAACTGCGCAAGGGGCCAGCTCCAGACCTCGGTCTCCGATTCCTCGGGAACGACATAATAGGTCGCGCCCATGAGCCCCGAGCAGCAGCCAGACCACAAGGGCGTTGATGTGGAGCGTCCTGATGATATTGAAGTTCAGGATGAAGAAGTCAGGCCAGATGAACTGGACTGCCGCCGATGATGCCGACCAGCACCTGGACCAGGAACAGCATGACGGCAAAGGTGTAGAAGTATTCTGCGCCATCTTTTGACTCTCGATATTTGATCGTCATTTTATCACCTCCGCTTTCAGGGTAAGCATGTACTTCGGTCAATTGTTCTATCTCGCTCTCAGATAACTCGACCGGCGGCATTGCAGAATTCTTGACGTACTTCTGCGGGTCCTTGAAGTGGCCGATAAGCCATTCTGGTCACGCTTGCTGCCGACATTGGTGAGGTCAGGCGCCATGGTTCCGCCGATGCCGTTGATCGTAGTGGCAATCTGAACATCCCTGCGACTGGTACACCAGTTGTCTGGCCGCGGTCAACGTTCTTCCCGCCGACACCTGCCGCGACTGCCAGGATCGGTTTGGGCGGCCAGCCATTGGTGTCGACCTTCGATACCCAGTCGAGGAACGCGATCAGGTTGTCCGCCTCGTCAGAAGTGATGCCGAGCTTCGGCATCGACTGCCTTCGGATTGACGCTCTTCGGGTCCATGAGGAACTGCTTAAGATAGCTTTTCGGTTTTCGTTCCGCCATTTTGGTCATGTCCGGGGCAAATACGACCCATTCCCAAAAATGGTATGGCAGCCGATGCAGTCGTACTTGTGCCAGACCATCTTGCCTGCATCACTGCCTCCGTTATCTCCGGCGCCCGCTTGTCAAGCTGTCCGAGCGTGTCGAACGTCATGGCCAAGAAAGATCGCGAAGAAAAGAGACTGCCGAAAATAAAGAGATTTCTTGCAGCCTTGTTGCTCATATACCCCTCCTTTAGCGTGATTTACGTAACCTTGTGATGTAGAATAGGGATTTTTTCATTATTGGGTTATGATTTAAGTCATATACATCATTTTATTTGAAAAAAGGTGAAATATAATTATGTATGTCCGTATCGATGCGCTGATAAATGCAAAAAATGGCATAACTATGCATTAAGCACATTTGCAGGCACGATTTGACTTTATGCCGATGGTTTGATATCTTTTCTTAAGACGTGCCATAATCTGAAAGGAGGATCATCATGAAGAGGGCATTTATCGCTGTATTCGTCGTTCTATTCCTTGTTGTCACGATAGGCTTGGTCGTGGCAGCGGACAAAAGCAAGGTCTATTACGTCTGTAATTGCAAGGACGACTGCAAGTGCAACACGATCTCCAAGGAACCCGGCAAGTGCACATGCGGCAATGCGTTGGTCCCAATGCATCTTCTCGCTATTGAGAAGGACACAGCTGTGTTCTGCAGGTGCGGTGCGGAATGCACC
The DNA here is from genome assembly GCA_963732675.1 of Nitrospirota bacterium. Taxonomy (GTDB): domain Bacteria; phylum Nitrospirota; class UBA9217; order UBA9217; family UBA9217; genus JALNZF01. The sequence goes on along the minus strand of CAVTAJ010000021.1, from coordinate 44,291 downwards.
TGCGAGCGGAGCAAGGACGACCCGAGCAAATGCGGCTGCGGCAAACCGGTGAAAACAGTCAGCCTGAAAGGCAAGTACGTTTGCGGATGCGGGGCAGATTGCCAATGCAGCTCAATTTCCGACAAACCGGGCAAATGCGGCTGCGGTAAAGAGATGAAACAGATTTGATTCCGGTATTCCGGAAAAGCAAAGGCCCCTGAATAAAACAGGGGCCTTTTTTAATGAGACTTATAGTATATTCGTATCGTTTTCTCGGCGCTTACTCCACCGGTGTAACGATCGCCATGACCACGAGCTTTTCACCCTTGTCAGCGGCAAAGCCGTGCTGTACGTTGGGCTCGCACAGGATGCAGGTCTTCTCATCGGCCTCCATCTTCTCGTCGCCCACGGTAAAGGTCCCTTTGCCCTGGACGCAATACATCATGAGCCGAAGCGGCGCCTTATGGGGATCGAGCTTCTGGCCCGCTTCCAGGCACATGAGGGCGACGCGCATCTCCGGCTTGTCTGAAAGCATCTCGCGTGAGATGCGGTCGGGTTTGAACTGGATCAGTTTCTTTAAGTCGAGTATTTCCATAGTATCCTCCGTATGTCAGTTGTCAGTTTAGAGTTCAGCAGTTAACGTTCTGGATTCAGGGTTTAACGTGACCTATAAGCTGGTCACCTAGATGGTTTCGCATTGCTTACCTGACCTTACAATACTATGAATGCGGCGGAGAAGCTATGACCTGTGTCATATGGATCGCTCAGGCCATGCATCCATCGATGTCATGCCGGGCACGGAGAAATAAGGTCTTTATTAGAAAAGGCTTGTTTCCGCTGTGGGTTATGACTAGCAATTGGTACTTATGGCTGCTTATGTAACAACGTGATCGTCCAACGGGTTTTTACCACCATCTCCAGAGCGCGATGACAAACGTGATGACGAACACGAGAATGAGGTTCATGTAAGCAAAGAAATAGAAGAGCTTCATGTGGAATGGCAGCCTCGGCTTTTCTGAGGTTGCAAGCAGCGTTCCGACCCGCGGCATGGCCAGGATCTTGTCCTCACCGTGCGGCGCGGTCTTCAGGATGTCCGTCAGATCGTTCCCCGCGGCATGCTTCATCATATGCGAGCCATTCTTCCAGAGCTTGCTCCTGGTCATATCATAGATGATGCCCTTATATGCAGCGTAGGCCGGACGTCCGTCTTTCCCGTCAAACTGGCAGAGGCCGTCGATGGTGCAGGCGCCGTCGTCGTCCATCGCGGGGACGAGGGACTTCTGCTTTCTCAATTTTGGCCCGATATAGACCGTAACGATAAGGGCGCTCGAAAGCATGAGCAGGTACAGGCATATCTTGATGCCCAGGAGGATGCCGAACCGCGTGGTGAAGAACATGTCCCATGACGGTATCCTGGCAATGGTCAGGAGCGAGCCGGTTATCAGCAGCACGATCATCGCGAGCCAGCCAAGCCTGAGTTCGCCCTTGGGCAGGCCCTTCGAGGCATAGGCCGGTTTCAAAAGGATATGGACGTACATGATCGTCCCGAACCACGTGATGGCCGCCATCATGTGGAGGTAGCCAATGATAAGGCGTACGATACGCTGGGTCGTGTTCAAGGGCCGGTAAAGTCCCTTGGACTTCATATCGGCAAGAAATTCCTTGCCCTTCTGGGTAAGCGGACCGCCGCCGATGACATCGACGTGGCACTGTTTGCATTCGAACCCTGTTTGGCGCGCATAGTCCGGCGTGGCAGAGACCGGCGCAGGGGATAAACACGAACATCCCGAGAAGGCATATGAGCAGATAACTGAATATGGGTATCGGTGGCATGTTTTTCATGGCCGTGATTATAATCAAACCAGCTTTGATTGTATACTTTTTATTATTAGCCTCAGGATTATCGCTATATCGAAAATGAGCTATCGAAGAACAGCACGGAGGTGACAGGGATATACGACTTCAGGCTTTATCTGATCCCGTTCCATGACAATGGACAGCCATTTGCCGTCACGGTATTGTTCCCGCAACGTTAATCCCGCCTGTTCCATTGCCTTGATCACTTCGTCTTCCTGCCCGAAGAGGATGCCCGAGAGTATAGCAATACCGCCGGGACGCATATGTGCAAACAGCGCCGGTGCAAGCAGGACCAGGACCCCGGAGATGAGGTTCGCCGCGATGACCTCGAAGGTCTGTTGAAGTTCGTAAAGGCTTCCTTCCTTGATCTCCACGTCCGGGACCTGATTGATGATGACGTTGTTCCGCGCCGCATCAATGGCAAGGATGTCCGTATCAATGCCGATGACCTGCCGGTATCCGAGCTTCCTCGCGGCAATGGCAAGGATGCCGGTACCGGTTCCGAGGTCGAGAAAGCTCTCCCGGGCGGTCTTTGGCGCATAGTTCTCCATGAGCACAAGGCAGGACCGCGTGGTCTCGTGGTGGCCGGTGCCGAAGGCCATACCGGGGTCTATGACCAGGTTGGTCCGGTCCTTTCTTTTTTCTTCCCAGGGAGGAAGGATGGTGAACCGCTCGCCCGCATCAACGGGTTGGAACCCTTTTTTCCATGTTTCATTCCAGTCCTTTTCGGGAATGATGGTGTAATCGTAGGTCAGTTCATGGGCGTGTCCCGCTTTTTCAAGCAGCGTTTTGAGGAGCGAGAGATCGCATTTTATGGTTTCGATATCAAGTGCTGACGGGAAATAGGCTACGAGGGACTCATCGTTCTCGATCATGCCGAGACATCCGCTTTCAGACAACCTCTGGATGAGCGTGTCCTTGAAGGTGTCCGCTATTTTGATGGTGAACTCATAGTATGCCATGGAGAAACCTGTCTTTCTTTCTCCCCAAATTGTAGCAGGCGGTTGAAGGATATGTCAAATCAAGCCGCAAGGGCCATTTTTTTCAAAAATAATCTGTTATTTCCCTTGACAAGTCCATACGTTACGTGGTATTTTATGCGCTCTCAATACGAGTGAATGAGCTAGTTCAAGGAGGATGTGGCATGTACGCAGTTATGAATACCGGCGGTAAACAGTACAAGGTTGCTCCTGGCGATATCGTCAGGGTTGAGACCCTTGAAGGTCAAAAAGGCGATATGGTCGAGATCAAGGATGTGTACATGATCGTCGATGGAGATACGATATCAGTGGGCAAGCCCATGCTCGCATCCGCAAAGATCACGGCCGAGGTCGTGGAACAGGGCAGGGGCGAGAAGCTTCTCATTTTCAAGCACCGGAGGCGCAAGGGTTACCGCAGGACCAACGGTCACCGTCAGAATTACACGGCGATCAAGGTGAAAGAAATTACGGCATAAACAATTTGCACAAGACACAAAGAACAAGAGAATGAATTTTTTGAGCCTTAGTGTGGGATTTTGGAGGATTGACATGGCTCATAAAAAGGGCGTTGGTAGTTCAAGGAACGGAAGAGACAGCAAACCGCAGTACCTCGGTGTAAAGCGGTATGACGGAGAAAAGGTGCTATGCCGGAACGATCATTATGCGTCAGCGCGGGACCAAGGTCCACCCGGGCGAGAACGTGGGCAAGGGCTGCGACGATACGCTCTTTGCCAAGATCCACGGCGTGGTGAAGTTCGAGCGCTATGACAAGACCCGCAAGCAGGTGAGCGTGTACGCAGCAGAGGCGTAAACGGTCCTATCACAAAGGATTTTTATGAAGGCGGCATAGATGTCTATGCCGCCTTTTCTATTTCATTATGGACCTTTCCAGCTTGCATTTTCAGGCTGATATATAACGGTATATTTCATTGAAAATCATTGTTCAAATCTCCCTTTTAAGATTCAGAGAAGGCGAGCATAGGGGGATTTAAAAAAGAGAATGTCGAATTTTATTGATCGAGTCAAGATCGAAGTAATAGCGGGCCACGGTGGACCGGGCTGCGTGAGTTTCCGGCGCGAGGCCTATGTTCCGCGAGGGGGACCGAACGGGGGAAACGGCGGCAAGGGCGGCGATGTGATCATCAAAGCCGACAAGCAGCTTGGTACGCTCATCGACCTCAAGTACCAGCAGCAGTATCGTGCCAAGGATGGCGAGCGCGGCCGCGGCAAGGACCAGTACGGCGCTGATGCAGAAGATGTCATTGTCCGCGTGCCCGTGGGTACGATCGTGAACGACGCAGAGACCCGTACCATGATCGTTGATCTCGACACGGATGGAATGTATTACATCATTGCCAAGGGCGGCAGGGGCGGCAAGGGGAACACCTTTTTCAAAACAGCCACGAACCAGGCGCCCCGGCACGCTCAGCCAGGTGAAGAGGGGGAAGAACAGTGGCTGTTCCTTGAGCTCAAGCTCCTTGCCGATGTCGGGCTCGTGGGGTTCCCGAATGCGGGCAAGTCCACGCTCATATCGCGCATCTCGGCAGCCAAACCCAAGATCGCGGATTACCCGTTCACCACGCTGTCCCCGGTGCTCGGCGTGGTGAAGCCCGAGGGCAGGACGAGCTTTGTTGTCGCCGATATCCCCGGTCTGATCGAGAACGCGCACAAGGGAGCGGGGCTGGGCTTTGAGTTCCTGCGTCATGTGGAGCGGACGTCCATTCTCCTTCACCTGGTTGACGTGTCCGGCATCGTGCCCGGTGACCCGGTCGAGAACTTCAAAAAGATCAATACCGAGCTTGAGCTCTACAGCGAGGCCTTGAAGAAAAAGTACATGGCTGTCGCGGCGACCAAGATCGACGCCGCTGATCAGGGCATGCTGGATTCACTGACAGCATACTGTCGTGAGAACGGACATCCGTTCTTTCCCATCTCGGCCGTGAGCGGCGCCGGTCTGGAGCCGCTTCTTAGATTTTTATCGGACCGGGTGGAAGAGGAGAGGGAGAGCAGAGAAGTCAAGAAGAGCAGAAGACCAGCAGTCAGGAGTCAGGAGTTTGATGGTAGCCGCAGGCTTCAGCCTGCGTTGGCAGCAGACAGATGAAAAATAATCCAATTGACAGAAAAACCATCTTCTCCAAATCCCGCAGGATCGTTATCAAGGTCGGCAGCGCGGTACTGACCTCGTCCGAACAGGGACTCGACCAGGACCGCATCGAGCGGCTTGCGTCGGACATCTCCTCCATTATGGGCCAGGGACGCGAAGTGGTCCTGGTGTCGTCAGGCGCGATCGCGGCCGGCCTGGCGAAGCTGGGACTGCAGAAAACAAAGGGCATGCCGCTTTCACTCAAGCAGGCAGCGGCGGCCATCGGCCAGTCCGGCCTCATGTGGATGTATGAAAAGACCTTCGGCACGCACGGGAAAAAAGTCGCGCAGGTGCTGCTCACGCGTGAAGACCTCTCGAACCGGACAAGATTTCTGAATGCGCGGAACACGCTCCAGACGCTTTTGGATCACGGTGTCATCCCTATCATCAACGAGAACGATACGGTCTCGGTGGATGAGATCAAGTTCGGCGACAATGACAATCTTTCCAGCATGGTAGTGCATCTCACCGATGCGGACCTGCTGATCATTTTGTCCGATATTGACGGCCTCTACACTGCCGACCCCAAGATCGATGCGTCCGCGAAGCTGATCCCGGTCGTAGAAAAGATCACTGCCGAGATGGAGCGCTCCGCAGGCGATGCCCATACGTCCCTGGGAACGGGCGGCATGCGTTCCAAGCTCATGACCGCGAAAAAGGTCGGCGCCTTTGGCGCGCCCATGGTGATCCTGAATGGGAAGAAGAACGGCGTACTGCAGGCATTGTTCGAAGGCGCGGCAGTCGGCACGCTCTTTCTGCCAAAGCCGGAGAAGCAGGACAGCCGGAAACACTGGATCGCGTACACGGTCTGCTCCAATGGCAGGGTCATGGTAGATGATGGGGCCCTTGAAGCCCTGATGAACAAGGGGAAAAGCCTGCTGCCCGGCGGTATCGCAAGGGTGGAGGGGAGCTTCAAGGTCGGTGATTGTGTGACCTGTATTGATCGCTCGGGAAATGCGTTTGCCAGGGGTCTGGTCAAGTATTCTTCGGCTGATCTGGACCGCATCAAAGGGCTCAAGACGTCGCAAATAGAGTCCGTGCTCGGGCATAAGGACTATGACGAAGTGATCCACCGTGATGATCTGGTGATATTGTAGCGAACGAGGAAATGAAAATGAACAAGTTCATACTCACGCTGCTCCTTTCTTTATTGTTCGCATCATCCGCTGCTGCCGCGCTCAAGCTGAATGACACGGCCCCGACCTTTTCCCTCCGTGACCTTGATGGAAAAGAATTTTAATCTGAGCGACTATGCGGGCGCAACAAAAAAAGAGAAAGGAAATGGCGTCATCCTGAGTTTTTTCGCTTCCTGGTGTGCAGGGTGCAGAAGCGAACTGCCGCTGATCAATTCGCTTGTCGATGAACTGACCGGCAAAGGTATCAAGGTTGTGATCGTGGATGTTAAAGAGGATGTTGATACCATTAGAGCACTCCTTGCGGAATTAAAGGTGGATAAACCCGTTGTTTTGATGGACCGCTACGGCAAGGCCGGCGACAAATATCAGGTCAGGTTCCTTCCCACGACGTTTTTCATCGGGGCCGACGGCCGGGTGAAAGATATTATTTTTGGCGAGATCAAAGATCAACATGAGTTGACGGCAAGCGCCGGGAAGCTGTTAAAATAATCCACAGGTTATTGGCAGGAGGTATCGTTGGACATCAAACAATACGTTTCCGATAAGGCGAAAAAGGCCAAGGCCGCATCGCGTGCGCTGGCGAACATTTCGACAGAGATCAAGAACAACGCGCTCTTCAAAATGGCCGCCGGGCTTGAAAAAGAATCGGCGAAATTAATTGCCGAGAACAAAAAGGACCTCGTTGCCGCCGAACAGAAGGGCCTTTCCAAGGCCATGATCGACCGCCTGACTTTGAACAACGAGCGCATCAAGGCCATGGCTGATGGTCTGCGCGAGGTCGCGGCGCTTCCCGATCCAGTCGGTGAGGTGCTTGGCATACGGAGAAGGCCGAACGGCATGGAAGTAGGCAAGATGCGCGTGCCTATCGGGCTCATCGGCATTATCTACGAATCGCGGCCGAATGTGACGGCGGACTCGGCAGCACTCTGCCTGAAATCCGGCAACGGGGTAATTCTTCGCGGCGGTTCCGAGGCAGTGCATTCCAATACCGCCATCGTTGAAGTACTCTCACGGGCTGGAGCAGATGCGGGCATCCCTGAAGGCGCGGTGTCGTTCATCGAGAACCCCGACCGGGCCTGCGTCATGGAAATGCTGAAGCTCAACCAGTATATCGACCTCATCATCCCACGCGGAGGAGAAGGGCTGATCCGGATGGTGTCGGAGAACTCTACCATCCCGGTGATCAAGCACGACAAGGGTGTCTGCCATGTATATGTGGACAGCCATGCCGACCTCGCGATGGCAGAGGAGATCTGCTTCAACGCCAAGGTCCAGCGGCCGGGCACGTGTAATGCCATGGAGGCCATGCTGGTGCACCAGGACGTGGCAAAGACGTTCCTGCCAGCGATCATCGGCAGAATGAAGAAGGCCGGCGTCGAGATTCGCGGCTGCGCAAAGACCAAGGCGATCGTTCCCGACATTAAAGACGCTACGGACAAGGACTGGGACACGGAGTACAACGACCTTATCGTGAATGTGAAGACCGTCGGCAGCATGGAAGAGGCCATGGAGCATATTGCGGCCCACGGCTCCCAGCATTCCGAGGCCATTGTTACGAACGACTACCGGAACGCCCATCGGTTCCAGCGCGAGGTTGACGCATCAGCCGTGTTCGTGAATGCGTCCACGCGGCTGAATGACGGATTTGAGTTCGGGCTTGGGGCGGAGATCGGAATTTCCACCACACGGATCCATGCACGCGGCCCGATGGGACTGGAAGAACTCACTTCGACCAAGTTCATCGTGTACGGGAATGGACAGATAAGAAAATAGTCTGAAGAGTCTAAGGAGTCTCATGAGTTTAAAGAGTTAAAGGTTTTTTTTGATTTTGGTTTCACTCGTTAGACTCCAAACTCTTTAGACTCAATAGACTGTGAAACTGGAGATCATTTGTCGCAGAAACTGGGCATTCTCGGCGGTACATTCAACCCCATCCACTACGGCCACCTTGCTGCGGCTGAAGAGGTCCGGGACCGGCTGAAGCTGGACCGGGTACTGTTCATCCCTTCGTATCTTCCTCCTCATAAGCTTGAAGAAGATGTTCCTTCCGCTGCTCAACGAATGGAAATGGTACGGCTCGCGATATCGGGCAATGCTCATTTCGAACCATCGGACCTCGAGATCAAACGCGGAGGGACCTCGTACACCATTGACACGATCAAGGCGCTCCGCCATACGTATCCCGGCGCGGAACTCTACTTTATCACCGGCCTGGATACCTTCCTCGAGATCCAGACCTGGCATGAGTGGGAGACGCTTCTGACCCTGTGCTGTTTTGTGGTGTTGCCGAGGCCGGGATACCTCTTTGCCGACATGATGAAGATCGACTTTATGAGAAACGCTGAAAAAGAGCTGATTGCTTTGGACCGGGGAGATATGAAGCACGCATTGATCAGGTCAGGCGCGTTTACCATCGTCCTGGAGACGGTCCCCCTGTACGACATATCATCGACGGGCATCCGAGAGAGGGTCAAAGAGGGCAGAACTATCAAATATCACTTGCCTGAGGCAGTTGAAATCTATATAATGAACAAGAGGTTATATGGTTAATGCATTGGAAACCGCGCAGCTCTGCGCCGAGGGTGCGGAAAACAAAAAGGCGTTCGATATACTGATACTCGATATCCGAGAGTTCACCTCTATCGCCGATTACTTCGTCATCTGCTCAGGGAGCAATACCACGCAGGTGAGCGCTATTGCCGATAGCATCGGCCATACCCTTGCAAGGGCAGGCATCCGTTATTCACATGTGGAAGGGGCGACAGAGGCCAGCTGGGTGCTCCTGGACTACGGCGATGTGGTCGTGCATGTCTTCGAAGAGCAGACCAGGACCCATTACAGCCTTGAAAAACTCTGGGGTGAGGCGCCGCGGATACCTGTTGCTGTTCGGCCGAGGGAGTTGCTGGGCGCAGCTTCATGAGATTGACCATGATCTGTATGGGGAAGACCAGAGAACGGTTCATCCAGGACGGGATCGCGAAGTATTCGGGATACCTGAAGCATTATGCGGATGCAGAGATCAAGGAACTAAAAGAAGAGAAGATCCATGACCTCAAGGACGCTCCCCTTATCAGGAAGAAAGAGGCGGAGAAGATCTTCAAGTCAGTCCCGGCGAACGCGTTCCTGGTGGCATTGGACGAGCGCGGACAGGAATTCACCTCGCACGAGTTCGCGGATTTTATAAACAAAGCGCTCGAGTCCGGTGTCAGGGACATGGCGTTCGTGGTCGGCGGCGCCCTGGGTCTGGATGAGAGCGTTACCGGTCGCGCAAACAAGACGATAGCCCTGTCGCGCTGGACGCTGACCCACGAGATGGCGAGGTTGGTGCTGCTTGAGCAGTTGTATCGGGCGTTCACGATCATAAAAGGGAAGACCTATCATTATTGATGATCTCGTAAAAAGTCATAATCTACCGCAGAGACGCCGAGACGCTGAGAAAAAACATTAAATTATAGGGTTTCCTCCGCGCCCTCCGCGACTCTGCGGTTAAATACGATTTATTACGATTTTCTTATTATTGGATTCAGTAAATCCCGTATCAGCCGTTTAAACTGTTAAGAGAAAGGACCGTGGATGAGATTCATTGTCACCATTTTGTTGATCGCCGTAGTGATATTCATAACAGCCTTGAGGGAGTTCAATCAGGGGATGATCATGGTCAACCTTCTCCCTTCCAAGTCCTACGAGATCTCGAAATCCAGCTTCTTCCTCTTGTCCCTGGCCGTCGGCGCCGGGATCGTATTCCTTCTCTATCTGCTGCGAGACGTCAAACGGTTCCTGCGCGGCCTTCGGGTCCAGCGTGAACAAAAAAAACGGCTCAAGGTCCAGGACCTCTATACCAAGGGGTTGAACTCATTGCTTGCCAAACGGAATTCTGAGGCGATCCGATTTTTTCAGAAAGTGCTCGCTATTGATCCAAACCATGTGGACACGCTCCTGCGCATGGGGATCTGCCAGCTCCGCGAAAAGAACCCGCAGGAGGCCATCCTGCTTCACCAGAAAGCCTTGAGCCTGGAGAACGACAACCAGGAAGTCATGTTTTCGCTTGCCACGGACTACGAAGAAGCGAAACAATATGATGACGCACTCGGAAGGTACCAGAACATCCTGTCCAAGGATTCATCCAACCTCACCGCATTGATCAAGATGCGCGATCTCTACCAAAGGCTGAACCAATGGGAGAATTTATACGAGGCGCAGCGCAAATTGGTCGCTAATCCCCTCACCCCTACGGAACAGGAGGTCGAGCATCGCAAACTGGTCGGTTTCAAGTATGAGCTCGGCCGCTCGCTCCTTGAAACGGGTGATCTTGAGCGGGGGAAAAAGATATTCCGGGGCGTGATCAAGCTCGACAAGGATTTTATTCCCGCGTACCTCGGTCTGGGCGAGATATACCTTGATGAGGGCAAGGTCAAGGATGCAGCCGAGCTGTGGGACAAAGCATACAAAATGACGTTATCGGTCCTGTTGCTGCACCGTCTGGAGGACCTTTACCTGAAACAGGGTGAACCAGGCAAGGCCATTGAGCTTTATACCCAGGCCGTGAGCTGGAAGCCTCAGGACATCAGGCTTAAATTCTTTTTGGGGAAACTATACTACCGGCTTGAGATGATAGATGAGGCATTCGACATCCTCTCCACTGTGGACTGGGGGGACAAGGAGTTTCCCGACATGCACAAACTGCTCGGCAATATCTATCTGCGCCGCGGCTCTCTTGGTCTTGCCGCGTCGGAGTTCAAAAAGGCCCTTGGCTTCAAGAAGCAGATCATCATACCCTTCGTCTGCTCGAACTGCGATCTCAGGACCACCGACTGGTCAGGCCGGTGCCCGAACTGCGGTAAGTGGAACACCTTCGGTGTCAATCTCGAAAAAAACTGTTAACTGGTAAGAGTAGTCAGACGGCAGAAGTCAGAGGTCAGATTACATCAATTATTATCCTGAGTTCTGAATTCTGTCTCCTGGCTCCTTGAGAAGGGGCTCTTGAATGTCAAGCAAGCGGGTAGTGCTGCTGGTCCTCGACGGGTGGGGCATCAACACAAACAAACAAGGGAACGCCATCGCCTCTGCAAAGACGCCGGTCTATACCAGGCTGATGAGCGATTATCCACATGCTGCGCTCCAGGCATCGGGCGAAGCAGTCGGCCTTCCCGAAGGACAAATGGGGAATTCCGAGGTGGGTCACTTGAACCTCGGCGCCGGCAGGATCGTGTACCAGGACTCAACGCGGATCAGCAAGGCGATCAGGGACGGTGAGTTCTTTCAAAATCCGGTGCTGATTTCGGCGCTGGAGACCGTCAAACAGTCCGGGGCGAATCTTCACCTGATGGGGCTTCTTTCGGACGGCGGTGTGCACAGCCGGATGGACCATATCTTCGCAATGTTCGATCTGGTAAAGGCCCGGGGGATCACGAACGTTTTTTTCCACGCATTCCTGGACGGCAGGGACACACCGCCATCAAGTGCTCTCCAATACATCACCCAACTCGAGGACTATCTTGCCAAGATCGGCATCGGAAGGATCGCCTCGGTTTCCGGACGATACTATGCCATGGACCGAGATAAACGCTGGGAAAGGGTCCAAAAGGCGTACGAGGCCATGGTCATGGGAGAGGGAATAAGAAAATATTCCGCTCTCGAGGCAATCCATCAGAGTTATGAACACAACAAAACTGATGAATTCGTCCTCCCGACGGCGCTGCTCGATCCGAGAACGAACAAGCATATTGCCACGATCCAGAACAACGACGCGGTCATCTTCTGCAACTTCCGGTCCGACAGGGCCCGTGAGATCACCCGGGCGCTGACGGACCCGGAGTTCCAGGGTTTCAAAAGGCTCCGGGTCCCGACGCTTTCATCCTTTGTTTGTCTTACGACCTATGACGAAGTTTTTGGTCTGCCGGTGGCCTTTGGGCCGGTGCGGCTCACTCATATTCTTGGAGCTGTACTGAACGCGAATGGGATACGGCAGCTCCGCATTGCCGAGACCGAAAAATTTGCCCACGTCACTTTTTTCTTCAACGGCGGGGAAGAGCGACCGTTTTCTCTGGAAGAGCGGGTGCTGGTGCCGTCTACTCGCGATGTTCCCACGTACGATAAAAAACCGGAGATGAGCGCGCGTGAGATAACCGACAAGCTCGTTGAGCATATCACGTCGCGCCAGTATGGCTTTATTCTCGTTAATTACGCAAATCCGGACATGGTCGGCCACACGGGGGTGATCGATGCCGCGGTCAAGGCCGTGGAAGTGATCGACGAATGCCTGGGTCGCGTGCTGACTGCGGCGCGGGAAGAGGGGATGGTGGTGGTCATCACCGCGGACCATGGCAATGTTGAGATCATGCTCGATCCCTCGACCGGCCAGCCGCTTACCGCTCACACGACCGATCCCGTACCGTTCATTATTGTGCAAAAGAATGTTCAGCTCAGGGACGCGGGGATCCTTGCCGATGTTGCTCCGACGGTGCTTGACCTCATGGGCATCGACATCCCCTCTGAAATGACGGGCAAGAGCCTCGTGATTTGAGCCACACAATCGCTATCCTCCCCGAATACCTCTGTCGCAGACATGGTTTTGAACTGTAACAAACCAGTACTTTGCTTAGAATCATTCCGTGATTGACACGGGGGTGTGTTCCGCAAGAGCACCCTGAAAAAATGAGATTTGAAACGTGGTTGTTTACTACCTTGAGGTGTTATGCCCTTCTTCAGGCGTATTCTGGATTTCATACTTCCTACCTCCTGTTCCTTTTGCAATGGTCGGGTCGGCGATTCCAACATCCCCTTTTTCTGTTCCACCTGCTGGTCTGACTTCACTCCCATTCAGGGGCCCCTGTGCCCGCGCTGCGGCAGGCCATTTGATTCGCCCGAGGCGTTGAGCAGCAGTCCTGAACATGTGTGCCTTGCATGCAGGAGGGAGCCTCCTTTGTTCGATCAGGCTTTGTCGATCGGGTATTTTGAGGGCTCGTTGCGCGAGGCCGTGCACCAGTTCAAATACCGGCCATGCAGATCTCTTGGAAGACCGCTTGGCGAGTGGATGGCAACGAACGTCCGTCTGGTTTCGGACATCGACATCATCATGCCCGTCCCTCTCCATACCAAAAGACTCAGACAACGGGGCTTCAATCAGGCGCTCCTTCTCGCGCACCGAATGAGCGAAGCGCACCGTATCCCGTGCTCCTGCGACAACCTGTACCGGTCAAGGCCTACCCGGCCTCAGGTGGAACTGACGGGAGCGGAGCGGATAAAGAACGTGGCGGGCGCTTTTGCTCTCCGAAAGCCCGGAGAAATAGCGGACAGGAGTGTGGTCCTTGTTGATGACGTGTTTACCACCGGCGCTACTATGAACGAATGTGCTTCGGTTCTCAAGCAGGCGGGGGCAGCGCAGGTGACGGCGTTCACGCTCGCGAGGGCACTGTAATAGGCCTGCTCTGTATTCATGCATCCATGAACGATTCGGCAATCTTGACAATTACCCCTTGATTGGGTATATTTTGCCGTATATATCAAATCGAATCCCGACCTCTTTTCTTGTCATACCTGGCCGCTCGGTGAAAATTACCTTGACCATAAAGACCGTCCATTAATAAATTATTATTTGCTCTAAACATTTTCTATTAGGAGGTGAAGGACAATTCTATTTTGCTTCCTGGATTTATCTATGCTTAGTCTCAGCATATCAACCGAAGGAGGATTAGCATGTTCATTAAAAGGTCAGCAGCTTTCGTGATAATCGTCTTGACTGTTTTCGCATGTGTGGCAGTAAACTCACCAGCGCAGCTTCTGGGCACGATCAAGGACGTAGAGCAGCCGGCGGGTTGCCCCGGGCAAGGTCGACTGGACAACGGGAGCGATCACCGCGGTCGGCATCGGCACTCCGCCGGCGCAACCTGCCAACGCGGCACAGGCGAGGGCCATGGCTGAACGGGCCGCGCAAGTGGTCGCGTATCGGAACCTGCTCGAGGCAGTGAAAGGTGTGCGGGTGGATTCCACGACCACTGTCGAGAATTTTATTGTCACCAGCGACGTTATCAGGACCGAGGTGAACGGTATCATTCAGGGTGCCACGATCATGGACAAAAAGTATATGTCCGATGGCTCTGTCGAAGTGACGATTGGAATGAGGCTCGCGGGCGCGCTCGCCGACACGCTTCTCCCGAAGACCCCACCGACGCCTCCAACCGGTCTTACCGGCACCCTCACGCCTGCTTCTCCGGGGCAACTGTATACCGGTCTCATCGTGGACGCACGGGGACTCAGCGTCAAGCCTGCCATGGCCCCGAAGATCCTGAATGAAGACGGAAAGCAAGTCTATGGCTCCGCCTGGGTCAGCAGGGATTACGCTGTACGCGAGGGCATGGTCGTCTATCTCAAAGACCCTGTCCAGGCACAGACGAACCCCCGGGTAACGGATAAACCTCTCATGGTAAAGGCACTGAAGGTTGCGGGAGATGCGAGAGTGGATGTGGTCATCACTAATGCTGACGCAGCCACGCTGCAAAGCGCTTCGGAAAACCTGAGCATGCTCCTGAAGTGCAGGGTCATTATTTTGGTGGATTAACATGGGTGCCGGAGCCGTCCGAACTTGTCGGAGTATGTGGTATGCTCCGCTTCTCAAAATTGGTTACCGATCGGAGCTAGGCTATGTCAATTCAGATTAAACGTTTCATAGTGCTTATGGCGGCTCTGGCTCTCGCGGTTGCGGGGTGCGGTAGGAAAATAGCACCGCCCACGTCGGTGATGGATTCGCCCGAATATCATTACAGATACGGATTAAAGAATCTCGACAGCGATCAGATTGACGATGCCATGAAGTCCTTTGAAAGGGCCATCGCGCTCGACCCAAAGTCTTCGCTCGGGTATATCGGCAAGGGATTTGCTCACGGCAGGAAGGGCGAGTTTAAACCCGCTCTCGAAAATATGTCAAAGGCCAAAGGACTTGATCCGGGTATTGAAGCCAACATCGGCATGATCAGGCTCTTAAGCATGCAGCGGGCAAAAGACTGGGTGTCTGACGCGGAAAGCGAGTTCAAGGCCGCGCAGAAAAAAGATCCGAACAGTGCGCGGCTCCATTACTTCATGGGGATGGCATACAAGGTTGCGATTGATTTTGACAAGGCCGCCGAGATGTTTCGTAAGGTCGTTGATATAAACAAGGAATTCACGAGCGAGGCCAATGCCGAATGGGCATTGATCCAGAAGATCCAGCGCGCAGCGCCGGGGACCGAGATCGGCAAGAAGATCGCCCTCGTCGACAAAATCGACCGGGCCGATATTGCCGCGCTCTTTGACCAGGAAATGAACCTCGAAAAGCTCTTCACCAAACGAGGCGTCAAGACCTATGATACGTCATTCAAGGCCCCGACAGAAGCTTCCACAGCCACGCAGACCGAAAAGGTCATCAAGATGGAGGCCGCGACGGACATTGCGGACCATTGGCTCAAGCCGAGCATCGATATGGTGCTCAAGCTCCAGGTCCGCGGTCTCGGGGCGGGACCGAACCACACATTCCACCCTGACAAGCTCATATCAAAAGGTGAGTTCGCCCTCATGCTTGAAGATATTCTGATCAAGGTATCCGGTGACGAGAAACTGGCCACTAAGTTTCTGGGAGCCACAACTCCCTTTTCGGACGTCAGGAATGATCAGTATTTCTTCAACGCCGCCATGATCGCTACCTCGAGGGGATTCATTGAAGCCGATAAGGCGACGGGTGAATTCAGACCGGGCGACGCGGTTTCAGGGGCTGATGCGCTTCTCTCGATCCGTGAGTTCAAAAACCAGCTCAAATTCTAAGAGTTTACGACAGCCCGCTCCGCGTTTGCGGGGCGGGCTGTTTTGATGGAACCATGAATATAACATTCACTTCCCAAGCGCGGCTATTTTATTAACCGTTATAATACTGCTTGACAGCGAATGCGCTCCATGGTATAAAGTCTCTAAATGAAAATGGTTATCAATATCAAATTATGCGAAAAAAACCTTCTGAACAACTGAGTGAATATCTTGCCGCCAAAAACCTTAAGTCCACGAGCCAGCGGGATACGATATTAAATGTCTTTGTGGAGGCTGGACGGCACCTGAGCGCCGAAGAGCTTTATGCCCGCGTGAAGAAGTCACACCCGGGCATTGGTTATGCCACAGTGTACCGGACGCTGAAACTCCTGGCCGAAGCGGGGCTTGCACAGGAGCGGCGTTTCGAGGACGGTTTTACCCGCTACGAGCACGCGAGCCAGGACGCGCACCATGATCATCTTATCTGTACGCGATGCGGTGCCATCATCGAGTTCGAGAACGAAAGCATCGAGGCACTCCAGCAGGACGTAGCCAGGAAGAACCGCTTCAAGGTGCAGAGTCATAAGCTGGAGCTGTACGGCCTGTGCGCAGGATGCCAGGGGAAGAAAAACAAGTAGTCAGGAGCCGGAAGCTAGTGCTGAAAGTGAGGATGTTCATATAATGCATGACCATGGGTCTAGTAATGAAAATCGTTACCGTGATTCCACTTTACATAAGGTCCTTCTGATAGGCAATCCCAATGTCGGCAAAAGCGCGCTTTTTGGTCTCCTGACGGGAACCTATGTTACCGTTTCCAATTATCCGGGCACCACTGTGGAAGTGACTTACGGAAATGCGGTCTTGAATAAAACAAAGACCCTCGTGATCGACACTCCCGGAGTGAACAGCCTGGTGCCTATGTCCGAGGACGAGAAGGTAACGCGGGACATGCTGATCTCCGATCGGGCAGATGTGATCGTCCAGGTTGCTGATACCAAGAACCTGAGGCGCGGACTATTGATCACGCTCCAACTTGCGGAAATGGGTGTACCGTTTATCCTCGATCTCAATATGGACGATGAGGCGAGGAGTCGCGGCATCGTGATCAATCAGGAGACGCTCTCACGGGTCCTCGGCATTGAAGTGGTAAAAACCGTTGCTATCCGGCGGAGCGGTATCGATAAGCTGTTGAAGGGCATCCAGCATCCGCGGCCATCCGGTATCGAGGTGCTGTATGATGATAAGATCGAAGGCGGGATCAGGGACATCTCTGCCTTGTTGCCGGAAGCGAATATCTCGCGCCGCGCTCTTGCGCTTATGATCCTGGCCGGTGACGAGAGTCTCAAGGGTTGGCTTCATGCGAACGTTCAGGACCATGTGATCATCGAGATAGAAAAGATTCGCCAGGGAGTGCAGTCGAAATTCAATAACTCGCTCGGTTATCTCATCAATCAGCGAAGAATGAAGAAAGCCGATGAGATCCTCGCACAGTCACTGAGCCTCCACGAGGCAGGGAAGGGTTCAGCCATTGCATTCCACATCGGCAAGTGGTCCATGCATCCGGTCTATGGGTTGCCGATCCTGCTGGCCGTTCTCTATGTCGTTTATCAATTTGTAGGCGTGCTTGGGGCAGGCACTGCGGTCAATTTTCTGGAGAAGATCGTCTTTGGCGAATACTTGAACCCCTGGGCTGTAAAGATCGTCCATTTTATCCTGCCGATTCCATTTCTTCAGGAATTGATCGTCGGCGACTACGGACTCGTGACCATGGCGCTCACCTATTCCATCGCTATTGTGTTGCCGATCGTGGGGTTTTTCTTCATCGCATTCGGCCTTTTGGAAGACTCGGGTTATCTGCCCCGGCTCGCGGTCATGGTGAATAAGGTCTTTAAAATAATGGGGCTGAACGGCAAAGCAGTACTCCCCATGATCCTCGGGTTGGGATGCGACACCATGGCAACGCTTACCACGCGCATCCTTGAGACCAAAAAGGAGAAAATACTTGTAACACTTCTGCTTGCGCTCGGGGTGCCCTGTTCAGCCCAGCTTGGAGTTATCCTCGGACTGGTTGCCGGGCTTTCCGGCCTTGCCACGATCATCTGGCTTGGCACACTGCTCGCGGTGATGCTTCTCGTAGGGTATTTGGCCGCAAAAGTCATCCCCGGCGAGCCGTCAGACTTCGTTCTCGAGTTGCCTCCGATTCGCGTGCCGCAACTTTCGAATATTCTTGTCAAGACCCTTGCCCGTGTGCAGTGGTATTTGAAAGAGGCGGTGCCGCTTTTTATTCTCGGCACGTTCATCCTTTTTATCAGTCACAAAGTGGGGGCCCTTGCCTATATCCAGCAGTTGACTGATCCAATTGTTGTTCATTTCCTCGGCCTCCCAAGCAGGGCTGCCGAGGCATTCGTCATCGGTTTTTTACGTCGTGATTACGGCGCTGCAGGGCTCTTCATGCTGGCCAAAGAAGGATTGCTTGACCCGATCCAGATCGTGGTGAGCCTCACCGTGATGACATTGTTCGTGCCCTGTATCGCGAACTTTTTCATGATGGTGAAGGAGCGGGGCATGAAGACCGCCCTGTATATGGTAGCTTTCATATTCCCTTTTGCCTTTGGCGTGGGAGGGGCGCTGAACTGGGTGCTGAGGACATTTTAACGTCGCGTTGTAATCCCGTGCAGTGTCAAGGTGAGGAGTAAGTCGTAAAACAAACAGAGGGTTGCGGAGTAAACGTCGAGCATTACAATCCCAATCACCATCCGCATTGAAAGAGGTGAATCATGTCAGAACATAAACGAGTGGACACCCTGGAGGGGAAAGCAGGTCATCCCGCATTGTGTGTATTGCCGGAGATAGAGAAAGAGGACGAACTCTTTGAGATCATCTGGACATTGAGAGAGGATGGAAATCTGACTCTGGACCAGATTGTTCAGAACTGTACTCTCCAAGCCTGTGAGGATATCCTTAAAGATCTTGCCAAGCACCGATGGATCGATATCAACGGGCAGGTAGTAGAACTGCTCCCGACAGGTGAGAAAAGGGCGCGGGAGTTGGTAAGGCGGCATCGGCTTTCGCTCAGGATGTTCTACGATCTCTTTGCCCTGGACGGCGCTGAGGCAGAGGCTTGCAAGTTCGAGCATATTCTTTCCCCTGAGGTGACGGACAGCGTCTGCACCCTTCTCGGTCATCCGCCGAATTCACCGGACGGCAAGCCGATACCACGCGGAGAATGCTGCACAATGTTCCGGCAGGAAATGAAGCCGCTTGTCGCGCCGCTTGCTGATCTTGTACCTGGTGAGCAGGCAAAGATCGTATTCATTACCCCAGGTTCCCACTCACGTCTTGACAGACTTTCGGCCATGGGGGTTGTGCCTGGCACGGTGGTAAAACTTCACCAAAAAAAACCGGCCTATGTGATCCAGCTTGGCGAGACAATGATCGCTGTGGACAAGGACATAACGAAAGAAATATTTGTAAAAAAAGTATGACGGTCAGTTTTGAAAGCTCAAAATACGAAATTAGGGAAAGGGGGTTGTCATGAGCAGGGAAGAGGCAGCGACGATTTATCTGGACAATTTACTGGGATTTCATCGGGATTTTCTCGATTACCATGAAGCGGCCGACACGCTCACCGACCATGATAAAAGAATTCTTGAACAAGCCGCACCCGGCAACCTGAACTGCGCCTATGGAACAAAAAAGCGAATATAGTTTTCGGTCATTGAATGAAAATGAAAATCAATATCATAAGGAGAACATCGAACATGAAGAGGATGCTTTGGGGTGTTGTGGTAATGTTATTATTTGGGAGCACGGGGGTGTGGGCCGCGCAGAAGACTTATGTTTGGACGGAAGAGTATGCGACTCTGGCAAAAGGGAACGCGGAAATCGAGTTTTGGAACACCGCCGTGACACAGGATGTGCAAACGCGGAATGCCAGCGATTGGCAGCAGAAGGTAGAACTTGAATACGGTATAACGGACCGCCTGAACGCGAGTCTCTACCAGATTTATGAACAAGCAGCGGACAGCAATTCACTAACCTATGTAGGATACAATGTAGAACTCAAGTACCGGATAGCTGAGCTAATTGCTGCCCGTGGACGTGCTGTTGTACGCAGAGACCGAAGTGAGTACAATCGAAGGCAGCGTATATGAAGGTAAGATCATCCTGTCAAGGAGATCGGGAGGTTCAATGCCTCGTACAACCAAATCTATGAACGTGTAAAAAACACGGGTAAGGGCGATAACGGATACGCCGCCGGTATAAGCTATGAGGTGACTCCCTGGTTAAGGATCGGCGCTGAGTCCAAGGGAAGCTATACCGCTGACACATATGCCGCAGGACCGACTCTTGCCTGGATGGGAAACAGAATCTGGGCGAACATCGGGGCGGTGTACGGCTTGAACAGGAACACCAACGATCGCGAAGTGCGTTTCGTTCTCGGGGTTCCGTTTTAAAAGCCGCTAAACTTATTTTGGGAAATTAATTTTAAAAGGAGTAAAGATGATAAAGACAATTATGGCGTTATTGGTTTGCCTCTTGGAAGTTCTGGTTTTCAATTCCTCTGCCATTGCCGAGGAAACCAGGACGGAGGAGCCAAAGAGGATCGAGGACAATTCGTTCCTTATCGAAGAAGCCTACAACCAGGAGCATGGGGTCGTTCAGCACATCCAGACATTTGAATATCTAAAAAGGGCGAACTCGTGGCTTTATACCTTCACGCAGGAGTGGCCGGTTCCGGACGAGAAAAACCAGCTTTCCTATACCATCCCCCTGTCCCATTTCGGAGAACCGTCAGAAACTGGACTGGGAGACATTCTTCTCAACTATCGCTATCAGCTTGTTCAAAAAGAAACAGTCGCCGTCTCACCTCGTTTTTCGTTGATTCTGCCGACAGGAGATTACAAAAAGGGAATGGGAGCAGGAGCCTATGGCTATCAGGTAAACATTCCGCTCAGTATGATACTGTCGAACAACCTGGTCACGCACTGGAACGCGGGGACCACGTATACGCCGGGGAGCAAAGAACCGGGAGGCGCCAGGGTGGAGACCATAGGTTACAACCTGGGGGCGAGCGCGATCTGGCTCGTATCGGAGAACTTCAACCTTCTGACCGAGGTGGTCTGGAATTCCTTTCAGCTGGTGCGGCCGGACGGTTCGAAAAACAATTCGGAAACGTGTTTCATCAATCCGGGGATGCGGTTTGCCTTGAATTATAAATCCGGATTGCAGGTTGTGCCGGGACTGGCGTTTCCGATAGGAGTGGGCGAGTCAAAGAATGAATATGGCGTCTTTTTCTATCTTTCTTTCGAACACCCGTTGTTTTAGAAGGTATGGCTTGTTTCCCTTGGGGTTGCTACAATTGGGCGATGAGGCGGAGGTCGTGGCAATCATTCCTGGAAAGCATACCTGTGCGCGGATTGAGGACATGGGATTCCGCGCAGGAAAGATGGTCGAGATGTTGGATAACGAAGGCTAAGGCTCAATCCTGATCAGAGTCGATGCATCCGGGATCTCCCTCAACCGGGGCATGGTAATGAAAATCATGGTGCGGAGGATTGAACAATGAATCTGTCAATGCTGAAGGTCAGCGAAAAGGGAATATCACACGGATCGGGTCGCTCGGTCCGTTCTAGCGAAGACTTATGGATATGGGCGTGCTCGTTGGGGAAGAGATTGGGGTCAAGATAGTTGCCCCTCTCGGCGACCACATAGAGGTGAAGATCAAAAGCTAAAACCTTTCGCTCAGAAATAAAACAGAATGGATTGATGTGGAGGAACTTAATTGAGAGGACGGAGTGCAGATGAAGGAAGACAAACTGAAAATGGCGCCAGCGTTCAAGTCCGACCTCAGAACCCCCGACCCTGGGCTATTACAATAGCTGTCGTATGCAACTCCAACTCCGGCAAGTCCAAGCTCATCGAAGCCATTGACGGCACGCGGCTCCAAGTGGGAAATTAGCCGGGCGTGACCGCCTATTATAATATAGGACTCCGTCATAAGAGCAATGTTTCATCTCGCTTAAGCGATCGTCATAGAATTCAAGCGTGTAGAGAAACAGAATGCCCCCCGATGCTGCTGGGGGGCATGTTTTTTTGTATGTTAAATTGTTTTCATTACTTCATTTGAATAGCTGCTTTCCTGACCAGAGACATCTATCGTTGTCACCGCAAAATAGTATGTCCCTGGTGAAAGGTTCAACGTCTTTGATATTGTGGTCGTCCCAGGATTTGTAACAGTCACGACTGTTGTATACATAAGAGATGCTGTTCCATAGTATATTTTATACTGAGATAGATCAGTCGCAAAATTCAAATACGATCCGTCTGTGTTCGTCGTGGGCGCATCCCACGCCAAAGATACAACACCGCCCCCCGTCACTGTAAGAGTAGTAGTTCCTGAAATGCTTCCTGAGGTTGCCGTGATCGTTGTCGAACCCGTGGCTGCTGATGTTGCCTTACCATTGGAGCCTGCTGCGTTACTGATGGCTGCAACAGTCGTCGATGATGACTTCCAGGTGACTGATGTTGTCAGGTTCTGAGTCGAGCTATCGGTGTAGGTCCCTGTTGCTGTGAATTGCTGTGATGCTGCAAGCGCAATACTTGGGTTGGTCGGGGTAACCGATATTGATACGAGTGTTGCCGAGGTCACTGCAAGCGAGGTTGATCCCGATATACTTCCTGATGTTGCCGTGATCGTTGTTGAGCCCGCGGCTGCTGATGTTGCCTTACCATTGGAACCTGCTGCGTTACTGATGGCTGCAACAGTCGTCGATGATGATTTCCAGGTGACTGATGTAGTCACGTTCTGCGTCGAATTATCGGAGTACGTCCCTGTGGCAGTGAACTGCTTTGATGTCCCCAGCGCAATGCTCGGGTTGGTCGGGGTAACCGCTATTGATACGAGTGTTGCCGAGGTCACTGCCAGCGAGGTTGATCCCGATATACTTCCCGATGTTGCCGTGATCGTTGTTGAACCCGCGGCTACTGATGTTGCCTTACCATTGGAACCTGCCGCGTTACTGATGGCTGCAACAGTCGTCGATGATGACTTCCAGGTGACTGATGTTGTCAGGTTCTGCGTCGAATTATCGGAATATGTCCCCGTGGCAGTGAACTGCTTGGATGTCCCCAGCGCAATGCTTGGATTGGTCGGGGTGAGTGCAATGGAAACGAGCGTTGCGGGGGTCACTGTCAGCGTGGCAGTTCCTGAAACACTTCCCGATGTTGCCGTGATCGTTGTTGAGCCCGCGGCTACTGATGTTGCCTTACCATTGGAACCTGCTGTGTTACTAATGGCTGCAACTGCTGCAGTTGATGAATTCCATATCACTGTTGTCGTCAGGTCCTGCGTCGTATTGTCGGAGTAAGTCCCAGTGGCAGTAAACTGCTGCGTAGTCCCCGGCGCTATGCTCGGGTTGGTCGGGTCTATCGCTATGGATACAAGTGTAGCCGAAGTTGCCGTCAGCGAAGTAGCACCCGATATGCTTCCCGATGTTGCTGTGATCGTTGTTTCGCCGGCTGCAACTGAGGTGGCCAACCCATTGGAACCTGCTGCGTTACTGATGGCTGCAACCGCTGCAGTTGAGGAACTCCATGTTACCGTTGTCGTCAGGTCCTGCGTAGTATTATCTGAGAACGTACCTGTGGCAACGAACTGTTGGTTTGAACCTTTGACAATGCTTGGATTGGTTGGGGTGATAGCTATGGATACGAGTGTTGCTGAGGTCACTGTTACAATAGTAGATCCGGTTATGTGTCCCCACGTCGCCTCGATTCTTGCCCTGCCATGTCTTGTGGCTTTTGTCCACCCCGAATTATAGGATTTTGATGCAGAGAAACCTGTGAACTGTGCAACCTCATCGCCGGATGCAACATCCAAAGCATCCACAGCCGATGAAGTCCAAGTTACAGTCGAGGTAAGGTCTTGTGTCGTGTTGTCCGAGTAAATGCCGGTGGCGGTGAATTGTACACTGGTATCTACTGCCATCGTTGGATTCGTCGGCGTTATCGAGATGGATTCGAGCTGGGCGTCGCTGCTGGTTGACGATGCGACCAGATTGGCAGTACCTCCTCCGCTTCCGCAACCGAACAAGCTTGTAATTATCAGTGATGTCAAAAGAACGAAGCATGCCTTTTTGTTAACCATTTGGTGTTCCTCCTCTGTTCGAGCAATACATACGTGCCTGTGATTCTCTCTGGCGGCTCGGCGGACATTGACTCCAGTGATTCGTTAGTCCCGTTGCTCTGCGTCCCAGGGTTTCCCCTGGTTTGCTCTGAGCAGAGAAAGATTGAAAAGTCATGAAATCTATTTATGCTTTCAATGATCGTGTGAGAATTTGAATCTCACGTTGATGTAATAGTACGTTAAGCCCGAAGGATAGTCTGTGACTCCGAATACACATTATTTGTGATTCCAGTTACATTGTATGAATGCACGATTTTATGACGATGCATGTCAACATCGAAGTCAAAAAACATTCTGTAATGATCTATGGTACGTGGTAAGTAAGTATGTGATTTGCCGATGGATCAAGCATGAGGAACGGGCCGATGATGTCATTGTTAGAAATCTGGCAGGATTACTAAAACTGCGGATAATGTTAAGGAGACACTCTGGACAAAATCGCAAATGGACGCAAGGCTGACGGTCCAGGTAACGTTATGTTCATGCGTATTTAGGAGTTATGGAAGTGTTTCTGAGTGGGTCGGTTTATAATGCAGCCTTGAATTAAGGTAGACGATAGAGGTCGATTTATAAGAGCGTTCACGAAAGTGGAGTATTTATCTGCACTAGTCACGCATTAGTCAACGTATAAATCAGGGCCGATGCTGCAAGGGCCGAACACCGATACGAACATTTCACGATGGGTTTCAACTTTATTGTCAACGGGTATATGCTGCTGTCATGGAATTAGATGCAGCAAATTAAAATCGGAAGACCAACTGTAAGCGCGATTAGTGTTCTGGACGCGTGTTGTCCACTGTTTTATTGTCTTTTCGCCGTCTACTGCATTCTGTCCTCTCGTTCCGCTTCCCGCTACCAAATAGCCATCAATGAACTGTTTGAGGTCCCCATCCATGACGGCGTTCACGTTGCCAGATTCAAAGCCGATGCGGTGGTCTTTCATCGGCTGGTAGGGCTGGAACGCGTAGGACCGGATTTGGCTTCCCAAGTGGTGCCTTCTTTTCGCTTACCAGATTGCCGAGTTTCTCATCGTGAACATTCTTCCTAAACTCATATGCTTGAGAACAGAGCACCTTTTCTTGATGACCGTCCTTCTGCAATAGGGACGTGACTGGCCCTGTGGTCAAGCTTCACAGAAAAGAACTTCTTATGTGATCCATCTTGGCAAGACCAGGTTTATCATTTGATAAGGACATCACGAAGGAGATAGTTGTGAAGAAGAGCAGATAAGCAATGCAGAGAGTAGGACTGCTTCACGATTGGAGCATGAAAGATTGAATGCATTCTGCTGGTTATTGCGTTTCAATTACTTTCTATAGGTGGGTTTAAACGATCACTATTGGACGCGTAATATGGGGCATGCTTCTTCTTCGCTTGATAGTTCAACGAAGAGCTCAATTTTGCTTGTATATAAAAAAGAATGCCCCCCGATGCTGATGGGGGGCATGTAATTTTTGTATGTTAAATCGTTTTCATTACTTCATTTGAATAGCTGCTTTCCTGCCCAGAGGCATCTACAGTTGTCACTGAAAAATAGTATGTCCCTGGTGAAAGGCTCAAGGTCTGTGATATTGTAGTCGTCCCAGGATTTGTGACATTCACGACTGTTGTATACGTAAGAGATGCTGTTCCATAGTATATTTTATACTGAGATAGATCAGTCGCAGGATTCAAGGAAGATCCGTCTGTGTTCGTCGTTGGCGCATCCCAAGCCAAAGTTAAAGCGACCCCTTCTGTCACTGTTTGGTCGCCGTTGCTGCCTGTTACAGTCTGGCCGTCGTTGCTGCCTGTCACTGTCTGGTCACCGTTGCTACTTGTCGATGCATCAAGATTGGCAGAACCTCCTCCGCCACCGCATCCGAACAGGCTTGTAATAATAAGTGATACAAAAAGAACGAAGCATGCCTTTTTATTAACCATTTAGTGTTCCTCCTCTGTTTCGAGCAATACTTAAATACCTGTGATTCTCTCTGGCGGCTCGACGGACAGTGAATCTGGTAACTCGTTACTCCCGTTGCTCTGCGTCCCAGGGTTTCTCATGGTTTGCTCTGAGCAGAGAAATGTTGAAAAAAATAATGTAATCTATTACTACTCTCAATAGAACGTGTGAGATTTGGATTTCACGTTAGTGCAATTGTACGTTAAGCCCTAAAGATAGTCTGTGATTCTGATTACACGTTACTTGTGATTCAAGTCACATTGCATGAATGCCTTTTGATAAACGATTCGTATCAACAGTGCCGTCAGAACCATACTATTTGAGTGTGTTGGGTGGTGAGTACGGATATGATTTACATGGTGGATTTCAAGCAGTAAGCAATGACTAATGATGTTACTTTGTCAGAAAGCAGGAATCATTGCCGAACCCATGCATACTATCCCCTAAACAGTACGAAAATGGCCACAATGAGCATAAGAATGCGGGTTAATGTGGCGAGATAGTGCATGACTATTTATGGACTTGTCGCTGGGAATCTCTGTGATGAGGTTTAGTATGCGGATTTTGAATTAATGCTGGTGACAAAATAATGATTTGTCAGAATTTGCAGACGACAGCTTTTATGGTTTAATACGTGACCATGAAGGCTGAATCATCAGGTTTATCAGTACAGGATGTTTTATTCATTATCGGTATGCAGCTCCGTACCGGGGAGTTGGTCCTAGAATCTGGAAACAATATCGGGACAATGCTGCTTCACAAGGGTAAGATACTTCAGGCGTTTTCTCCGTATTCACGGGCGATCGGTGACCTCCTCGTTGAGGATGGAATAATTAACGATGCGGAATTGCTCGATACTCTGAAGCTTCAGAAAATGAGTTCCTTCTCACCGCTGGGGGGGATGTTTTAGAAGACAGGCAAGGTCACCATCGAGGTCATTGAAATGATGGTCCGTGAGCAGATTCGGCAGTCAATGATGGAATTTCAATCATGGAAGGGTCTCACCGTTACGTTCGTGGATAAAGATATTCAGCCTTACGACAGGATTCATTTGCCAACCCGTGAATTTATCTTCCCGGAGACCTTACAGTCCGCAGAAATCTATCTTTCCATAGTAATACCGAAGCAAGCGGTATCTCCTGCGGCAAAGCCCTCCCAATACTGATCGCTTTCTGCCACTACTTCCATATTCATTTTCCAGAGGGCCTTTCCAGCACTATTCGCAAAAGGTCCCGGGCCTTATTGAACGCTGTTTTGTAGGTTTCCGAGCAATAGTCGATGTAAGTATAATCGAAGGGAGTAAAGCTCCGGTCTTTATTGATGTATCGGAGCGTAACTTCGGCATAGATGCCTTCGCCAATGTAAAGGCGGTGGGTGTAGTCCTTGGTTGTTGCAAGTACGACCTTGGCTTCGGTCACGTATCCGGGGTCGAGGTTGATTCTGCGTCGAGCTTTATTCACAGTTTGAATTGCGAGGCCATTCTCGATCCTAATGGTGTTTAATTTTATTGCCGGCAGGTCCCCGGGATCCCTCAATTGCTCGAAAAAAATAAACTTCCGTAATATGCCGGATCCCATTTCTTTCTGGTAGAAATCCGAATTAGTCCATGGAACGATCTCGCTTTGATAATCGATGGGGCCGTATTCCCGGCATACAATATCCGCGCATATGTCGAACAGCTCAGGTTCAGGCGAAAGCATCCCGATGAACAGCTTGACGGGTATCGGACTCCGTATCTCTCTCATATTGGTCGCTGATTGTTCAGCTCTATTTGGCAATATATCTGGTCAAGCCCGAAGGGCCGGTGAGCGGCAGTTCCAGTACGACTTCAAACTTGCCATTTTCCCGTTGACTGACGATCGTAAATTCCTTAAGGAAACCTTCGATATGTGCTGGCGTTCCCGGCGGGAGAACGGCTACTTCAATGGCGCTATCTTGTTTACTGCGGCATGAGGATAAAAAGAGAGCAGAGAGAAGCACAATCACAATAGTTATTATCTGTCTCGACATCTTCATGATGGTCTCCCGTTGGTTGCATTATATCACAAAAACAAAAATTGAATGCCTTAAGATATTGCCGCTCCATTCGTTTGGAATAAAGAAGTATATCGGGCTTGACAAAGACGGCAGGTTTGATATAGTTGTAGCATGCAAATTACACGTGAGGGAGATTACGGGATAAGAAGTGTCTTATATCTTGCCCGACAGCCGTTCAACAAGGTAAGTTTCGTGAACGAGATTTCCGAGGAATACAAGATACCGCGGAGTTTTCTCGCAAAGATACTTCAGAAACTGGTGAAGGCGAAGATCGTACGTTCCTATCGCGGAGTGAAAGGCGGTTTTTCGCTTGCCAAACAGGCGCGTGAGATCACCGCGCTGGACGTGCTGAATGCGATCGAGGGAAAGCTTGCCATCAACCTCTGTCTTGTCGATAAAAAGAAGTGCAATTTTTCAAAACACTGCCCGACCTATTTTCTGTGGGTCACTGTTCAGTCAAAAATAGTCGAAACGCTCAAAAAGACAAATTTCGAAGACCTGGCAAGACAAAAAGTATAATGCACATTCCTGAACCATAAATCCATTCTTCGGGGACGATCATATGGCGGAAAATGGGTATGGGTATCTTACTGAAAAGGGTTCGCTCTCTTATCGCTATTTTTGGCTATCGTGGGACTCCTCATCGACATTTTGATCTTGCTCCATCTCGACTATCCGCAGTTCAATCCTACCTCCTGGCTCACCGACGGAAGACTCAGCCCGATCCGCACAAATGTATTTATCTGCGGCCACCGGTAAATTCAGAACATGCACTAAAAACTCAAAAAGGGGTAAATCAGGAGATCAGCAATGAATATGCCCAAAGTAATCATCCATCTGCCCACGTGGGTTGATAGTTATTTAGAGACGGCTCCAAAAATAATCAAAAACGTAGAAGACCGGATGCGGTTCGTTCTGGACCTTTCTCGCCAGAATGTACAGCATGGAACTGGAGGTCCTTTCGCTGCCGCGGTTTTCGAGAATGATGGTCGATTGGTAGCTGCGGGTGTCAATCTGGTAGTCACCGCGAAGTGCTCTGTATTCCACGCGGAGATCGTGGCTCTGGTTCTTGCTCAAAGGATTATGGACAGATACGATCTCAGCGACGGCGGACGGCTGCACTATGATCTCTTTGCCACGACGGAACCGTGCGCTATGTGCTTTGGCGCACTCCCGTGGTCCGGTGTGCAGAGGCTGGTTTGCGGGGCACGAGACGAGGACGCCCGCGCCATTGGTTTTGATGAAGGCCCCAAGATGATTGACTGGGTTACAGCGCTTAACGATCGCGGCATTGCAGTGGTGCGCGATGTGCTGCGTATGGATGCTGTGGCAGTACTCCAGAATTATGCGGCCACAGGAGGGACGATCTATAACGCCGGTCGTCCGAGGGGGGGCTCTTCAGAGTAAGAATGAAACGCAAGATTGTCTTTCCCGCAACATACAAAATCACACCTCTGCCGCGACAAGTGGAGGATTTGTCTTAGGGATGATCATCATGGCTGTCTTCGGGTTCAGCACCCTTCCATCAATGATGGTCTTGGCATTCTGGTGACCCGTCTGCAGCCGCACATCAAACTCGCCCTCTACCGCGTTGCAGCCAAACTTTTCGTTCTTCTCATCCTCCGCATGATACTTCTCGGCATGATATTCAACGGTTGGATCCCGTTGGGAAGATTATGGTAAGAAACTCCCTGTTCAATACAACCGAAGATGCCCGAAAATGACACCAAAAAACTTGACATTAAATCCCGCCTTGGTATATTCTATTCATACAATTAATTAACCGATTAGTTAAAAAACAGCATGACGCCATCACATAATAAAGCGGCAGTAGGACGCCGTCCCAGGGAAAAGGGGACGGACATGGACACGAGGGCCGATATTCTCGCTGCCGCGCGCAAGGTCTTTGCACTCAGGGGGTTTTCCGGGACATCGGTGCGTGAGGTTGCTGATGCAGCCCGGGTCAACAAGGCAATGATCTACTACTATTTTCAGGACAAGGTCGATCTCTACCGGGCCGTGCTGTCTGATTCATTTGATGCCATGCAGGACATCTGGGAACATTCTGTATTTCAGGGAAATGCTTCGGCACGGATGAAGATCCAGACATATATCGAAGGCTTTATCCGCTTTCAGCATAATAATGAAGATCTCAGGAAGATCCTCGCCATGGAATTTTCTAAGACGGGTGCAAAGAGCGAAAATTTGAAGTGGATTGCAAAGAACTATTTTGCGAAAAATCACGCCTCTCTCGTAAAAATCCTTGAAGCAGGTATGCAGTCCGGTGAATTGAAGAAAATGAACCCGCTTATGGCCGTAGTTGCATTGATCGGTATGA
Source organism: Nitrospirota bacterium (assembly GCA_963732675.1). GTDB lineage: Bacteria > Nitrospirota > UBA9217 > UBA9217 > UBA9217 > JALNZF01. The sequence continues at coordinate 13,923 of CAVTAJ010000021.1, read as the reverse complement.
TCATTCACAGTTTTATCTATATACCAATCTCTCCATATATACAGAAAAAGAAGGTAGATATGTCGGCGTCGAAACTCGGAGCATTTGTCACTGAGATATTCTTCTGCGGGCTCAGTTCTCCGAAGGTCAACCGAATACGAAGAGAAAAGCCAAAGGTGAAAGAATAATATGCCGCGGATGAACAGGGATAAACTCACGTTTTGTTTTGTTTCCCTTGTATTCCAGTATTTGTTCGTGTTATTTTACTAATTTTATGCTTAAACTCGGTCATATCGTATACTCCAATTGCTTCCCGCCCCATGCCGGGATCATCGCGAAGACGGTCCCATTTCCGTTCAAGCTGGTGGAGGGCATTCCGACGAAGCTGAACCGCCTGCTCTATGAGGGAAAGGTCGATGTATCGCCGTCCTCGTCCATTGAGTATGCCATGAACCCTGGACGCTACCATCTTTTGCCGAATCTTTCGATCACCTCGAAGAACAAGGTCATGAGCATCCTCCTTGAAAGTAAGGTCCCGATTGAAGATTTGGACAAAAAAGTGGTTGCCCTGACCACCGCATCAGCTACCTCGGTGGTGCTTCTCCGCATTTTGCTGGAAGTAAGGCATGACGTCCACCCGGGCTACACTCAGTATGAGCAGGGTATAGATGACCCGTCGGAACAGGCCGATGCAATGCTCACGATCGGCGACCTGGCGCTCACGAAGGCACCGCTACCCGGGTTTCCCTATCGCTATGACCTCGGCGAACTCTGGCATGAATTCACCGGTCTTCCGTTTGTTTTCGCCCTCTGGCATGTAAACTACAAAAAGAACATCGATCGTGACATTGCCGCACTGTATGATATACTGATAACATCGAGAGCTTATGGCATGTCGCATCTGCGGGACCTGTCTGCCTCACAGGCGGATCGGTTCAAGGTCCCGGCAGAAATGCTTTTCTCGTACTGGAATTCATTCAGTTATGACTTCGGAAACAATGAACAAAAAGGACTGCTCGCCTTTTACGGGTATGCCGCTGAGATCGGCGTGATCGAGCCGGTAACGTCGCTGCGGTTCTGGACAAAAAATTGATGATCTGCTAAAAACGTGGAATGAACCACGGTGTCACTGCGGACACGGATGCAAATCAGTTACTTGTGATCGCTTTTCTCTCTGCCCTAGGGTATTCGCGGGTGGATTGAAACACGTGATTATTGCATCATGAATTGTTCCATTCGGGAGCGTAGGCACAATGTCAATGGCTCATCCTCATACAGATAATCACGAACATGAACATGGTCATGAACACGATATCGCCCAGGGTCTGAGCAAGGTCCACGGGGGCGGGAAAAAAGATCTTCTGATCGCATTTTCTATCACGCTCCTGATGATGGTCGCAGAGGTGATCGGCGGACTACTTTCGAACAGCCTTGCTCTTCTGTCAGATGCCGGTCATATGCTGACCGACAACCTCGCACTTCTGCTCTCGTTTTTTGCAATGACCTTTGCATCCTTACCGGCGACGGATCGCAAGACCTTCGGGTTCTACCGACTTGAAATCCTTGCCGCGTTCGTGAACGGCATTGTGCTGGTCCTGATATCGCTCTACATCATATACCATGCCTATCTGCGAATGATCCACCCCCAGCCGGTACAGGGCATGCTGATGCTGGTCATTGCGGTCATTGGCCTGGTCGCGAACATCATCGGCGCACTGTTCCTGTTCAAACACAGCCATACCAGTCTTAACATACGCGGCGCCTATCTGCACATCGTCGGAGACGCGCTCTCATCCGTCGGGGTGGTCATCGGCGGAGTCATTATTCTCTACACCGGCTGGTATTTGATCGACCCGATACTGAGCATCATGATCTCGCTGGTGATCATCTTCGGGGCATGGTCTCTCGTAAAGGAATCGGTGAATATTCTCCTCGAGTCGGCGCCCGCGCATATTAATATTGACACCATTGCAGCGGAGATCGCTAAGATCAAGGGCGTGCGTGAGGCCTACCATATCCATCTCTGGTCCATAACTTCCGGCGTCTATGCCTTGAGCGCACATGTGCTCATTGACGATCAGATGGTCAGCGGCAGCAGGGAACTGAATGACCGGATCAGAATGCTCCTGTCTGAGAAGTTCAAAATTCTCCACAGTACCATTCAGCTGGAGTGCGAGAAGTGCGACATGAACCCGTCGTGCAGTTTGCCCGACGATGTGCGAAATAACCGCTGAAACACCACCAGGCGGCACGCACTCATGAGAACAGACCCCTGATCTGAACGAGATACGAAGAGGCTGCCATGAACCATATCGGCCGTAAACTATACCATCTCATAGGCGGGGTCGGGCTTCTTTCGCTTTATTCCATCATGGGAAGAGACCGGGCACTTGTATTCTATGCAATATTATTTTTCATTGTGTTGGGCCTCGATATCATTCGGCTCACGGTCCCGGCAGTAAACAACTTCATGTTTACCCGGTTCACCAGCTTCATACGGAAGAACGAGGCACATAAGCTCACGGGCACTGCTCCGTACATCCTGGGCATCGGTCTGTCGCTGTATGCCTTTTCCCAGCCAGTAGCGACAGCGGCGATCTGCTATCTTGCCTTCGGCGATGTGGCCGCGACAACGATCGGGGAACGATACGGAAGAACGAAGATCGGGAACAAGAGTCTGGAGGGCACGGCCGCCTTTGTCATTGCGTCGCTCGCGGCCGGAGGCGTCCTCTTGCTCATCGGATCGGGGACCAACCCGTGGGTGATGGTCCTCGGATCACTGGCAGCCGCAGGAGTCGAGCTCTTAACGCTCCCAATAAATGACAACCTGGTGATTCCGATCGTGTCCGGCGGGGTCATGGAACTCGCATTGCGGTTTTTTCGATGATGCGGGGATGGTTCGATCATTACCCGATGCTGCAAGGGCAAAAAGTCTTTTCCATAATCAGTAGCCGCTTGATTCGGACTGTAAAAGTAAAGGACATGCTCAAACAATTAATGATCAGCATCATAGTGCTGTTTGTAAACGTGTTGACTCTGAACCCGGTCAACGCAGCGGAGAGGCTCACGCTCCGCAATTGTATCGACCTGGCAATCAAGAACCAGCCAACGATCATCGCGGCACGGGAAAACGTCAATGCCGGACAGGGACGCGTTACTCAGGCCACGTCTCCCTATTTGCCTCAGGTAAGCGCAAGCACTGGTTACGCAGAGAACCACTCGCTTGGAGGCGCCCTGGGAGACAGCATTTCAAAAAGCTATACAACTTCGCTGTCGGTAAACCAGATTCTGTATGACTTCGGGAGGTCCGGCAATACGCTCGATGCGGCGCGTCTGGGAACGCGATCGGCTGAACGTGATGCCGATCGCATTGTCAACGAAGTGATCTTGAACGTGAAGCAGTCGTACTATGCTCTGCTTGCGGCCGGGAAACTTATGCTGGTGGCCCAAAAGACGCTTGAGCAGGCCGAAAGCCATCTCAGGCAGGCAGAGGCTTTTTTCCGGGTCGGATCAAAACCGAGATTTGATGTGACGCGCGCTGAGGTTGAAGTGAATAGCGCAAAGCTCGGTATGATCAATGCGAAGAACAGCGTTCGGCTCCGCACCATTGGATTGTTTAATGCCATGGGCATTGACCCGGAGAAAGAGATCGAGATCGATGATATTCTCTCCTCACCGGTCGTCATCCCACCCATGGAACAAGCACTGGCTGAATCGGTCAGAACTCGTCCGGAGATGCTCAAGACAGAAGCGGACATTGAAGCAGCGCGGGCCAAGGTCAAGGCGGAAGAATCGAACTATCTCCCGACCCTTTCAGCGAACGGCGCCTATAACTGGGCGCACGGTACCGCTGAAATGGGCTCGTTCAAGGGAGATATCCTGAACAGCTGGAACGCAGGCGTAATGCTGTCCGTGCCTCTGTTCGAAGGCGGACTTACGAAAGGGAAGGTGCGAGAGGCAAGGGCAAATCTGCGGGCCGTGGAGGCCCAGGGAGAAGCGTTTCGACAAACCATCATTATTGAATTGAATCAGGCTTATGCAGATATCGAGAGCGCGACTTCCCGCATAGCCGTGAGTGAGAGCTCCCTCAAAAAAGCACGAGAAAACCTTGAATTGGCACAAGGCAGATATGAGGCAGGCGTAGGACCCTACATTGAAGTAACGGACGCGCAAGTCGCGTCGGTCACTACCGAGACCGACCACGTCCAGGCACTGTATGATTACCAGCTTGCAGTATCGCGGCTTTATAAGGCAATGGGAAAGAGGGAATGAACACCAAGTTCCAGGCCCACTATTCCAAATACTATCCTATGACGAATGAGCATAGAAAGGGAGCGAAAAACATATGCCTACCAGAGAGGTGATATTCACCATCATGCTGCCGATCAAGAGCGTATGGTCCTTTATGATCGACCGGAAGGAGGTCGGCTGTCTTTTCCCGGGATGCAAGGGCGTTGAGATCCTGAATGATCTGGATTCCAAATGGACGATCAAGATGTCGCTCGGGCCTTTCAGCCGGACGATCGAGATGCACGCTCATACTACCGAGATGGTCGAGCAACAGCGGTTAGCGTGGACCGCGACGCATGAACACCTGATCACCTCGGGGATCGTATCGTTCAGAAAAATATCAGACAATGAAACCGAGATCACCTATCACCTCGAGGGGCATGTGACCGGCCACTTCTCCATTCTTCAGGACATGGTGGTAGCGGAAAAGCTGGGCGAAGTGACTCGCGGTTTTATGAAGGGCATTAAAGAACGGCTTGAGTATCACGCTCAGGCTGAAGCCTAAGCCCGACAAACATTGCGGAAAGCATAGCAGACAGGTGATATTAAAATATCCACTGAGGGCACAAGTGAAGGTTCGTAGAGGTTAGGATCACGGAGATAGAATAAAAAGTACTACGTCTTGGAGCGTTGAAATAATATCAAGTTAGTCACTATGCGCTCGGTGACCGCTGTGGCTGAATAGTAAGGATTGGTGATATGTCGATCATAGCCAAGCTAGTAAAGAGCAAATTAGTGTGGACCGTCGTAATCGCGCTGGTTCTCGTAACGGTGTTTTTCATCAGCGGGAAGAAGACCATACTCGTGAAGGCCGTTGAGCTCAAGCCGGGAGAGCTCCGCGTTATTGTAAACGCAACGACCACCTCTACGGTAAAGTCCGAGACCGAGGTAACGCTTTCGGCGCAGCGGACAGGAAGGGTGATTAAGCTCCCGGTGAAAGAAGGCGACCCTGTCAAGTCCGGAGCGCTCATTGCCCAGCTCGACCTGTCCGAAGAAGCGGTCCAGTCAGAGAATGTTCTGGCCCAGAGCAAAGCTACCCATGTGGAATCGGAAAAGAACCTTAATCGTATTAAGGAACTGTTTGAGAAGGGGATGGTGTCACAGCAGGACCTCGACGCCTCACGCAGGGCCTACGAGATCGCTCGATCGCAGTATGAAGCCTCGGCGGAAGATGTAAAGGTTAAAAGCGATTATTCGGTTATTCAAGCGCCCTTCGACGGTGTGATCGCGAAGAAATACACCGAGGTGGGAGAGCTTCTGCTGCCGGGAAAGCAGATCGTAACGATCGTGAATCCCGACAAGATCTATGTTCTCGCGACGATCGACGAGGTGGACGTTGGGAGGCTCCGTCTGGACCAGCCGGTGATGATAACCGTTGACGCGTTCCCGGGCGAAAAATATCCGGGGGCTATTAAAAGGATCTCGTCCATTGTGAGCGGAGGAAAGCTGGAGACCCGCACGGCCGACGTATGGATCTATTTTAATGAGAAATACGCAAAGATCAAACCCGGAATGTCGGCTGATGTTGAGATCCTGGTATCGACGCTCCCGTTCGTGCTGTCGGTGCCATCCCAGGCGGTCATCGAACGGGAAGGCAAAAAACAGGTCTTTGTCGCGAACGGGAAGAACATAAATCCCGGCGCGCAGGTCGTCACAAAGCTCAAGCCGATCGAGATCGGAGAAACGAATTGGAGTTTCACGCAGGTGACAAAAGGTCTTAACGAAGGTGAGTTCGTCATTACCACGCCCGAGGTCGAAGGGTTAAAGGACGGGGCGAAGGTGCGGATAGAACAATAACACCAAGTTCAGAGTTCAAGGTACAGGGTTCAAATAAGAGCAGCGCTTCGCTTGGCGAATAGTGTACTTATGACTTTTTACGCTGAACGGAATCATGAACGTCATGATCGAACTCTCCAACGTAACCAAGACCTACCGCATGGGTGAGGTGGACATCACCGTGCTTTCCAACGTTTCCCTGAGCGTACGGAGTGGCGAGCTCATCGCCATTATGGGGCCGTCGGGTTCCGGAAAATCAACGCTCATGAACATCATTGGATGCCTGGACCGGCCAACGAACGGTACATACCGTTTCGAGGACCGGGAGATCAACGCCATGACCGACGATGAGCTCGCTTCGATCAGGAATGTCAAGATCGGTTTTGTTTTTCAAACCTTCAACCTCCTGCCTCGATTTTCCGCGCTCAAGAACGTTGAAGTGCCGCTTGTCTACAGCGGCGTCCCCGCGCGTCTGCGCAAGGAGCGCGCCATACCGTTGCTCCAGCAAGTCGGCCTCTCCGACCGTATGTATCACAGGCCGACGGAGCTTTCCGGGGGGCAGCAGCAGCGCGTGTCCATCGCGCGGGCGCTGGTGAACCATCCTCCGCTCCTGCTCGCGGACGAGCCAACGGGCAATCTCGATAGCCGCTCAGGCTCTGAAATATTGAACATCCTTACCGGGCTCAATGAACAGGGGGTCACGATCATGATCGTGACGCATGACAAGGACGTTGCGGCGAGGTGCAAGCGGATCATCAACCTGAAGGACGGGCAGATCATTAACGATCAGGTGATCACATGAATTTATTGGAAACATTCAGGGTTGCCTTCGAAGCGATCATGTCCAACAAAGTCCGATCAGGACTCACCATGCTCGGGGTGATCATCGGCGTCATGGCCGTGATCCTGCTCGTGTCCATCGGCGAGGGCGCGCAGGTGTACATCACAAAAGAGTTGACCGGCCTCGGCACGAACCTTCTCATTATCACTCCCGGGAAGACCTCCACGCGCGGCGGGTTTCATCCGCCATCGGCTGGCACGGTACGCAAGCTCACCTATGACGATTCACTCGCGCTCAGGCGTCGTGCCTGGCTCCTGACCGATGCGGTTCCGCTTGTGTTCGGCACCGGAAAGATCAAGTACCAGAACATGGGACGCGATATTATGGTGATCGGGACCACACCCGAGTTCCAGCGGGTGAGGAACCTCTTTGTGGACACCGGGAGCTATATATCACAGGGTGATGTGGATTCCAAGGCCAAGGTCATTATTCTCGGGAGCAAGGTAAAGGAAGAGTTGTTCGGTGCCGATAACGCCCTCGGCAAGCTGGTCACGCTTTCCGATGCACGCTATCGTGTTATCGGTGTGATGCAGAAGAAGGGGACCAGCCTGGGAATGGACATCGATGATATTGTCTATGTCCCCGTTACGAGCGGACAGGAACTTTTTGATACAGACTCGCTCTTTGAGATCATCGCCTCGACACCGCGGTCCGAAGATGTTGACCGGGCCATTGCCCAGATCAAGAACATCCTGATCAAGCGGCATGCCCATAAAGAGGATTTCACCATCCAGACCCAAGGCGCGATGCTGGAAACAATGAATACCATCCTCAGCGTGCTCACTGCCGTGCTCGGCGGCATCGCGGGCATCTCGTTGGTCGTGGGCGGCATCGGCATCATGAACATCATGCTGGTGTCCGTGCGTGAGCGCACGCGTGAGATCGGCATTAGAAAAGCGCTTGGCGCCCGGAACAAGGACATCATGGCACAGTTCATGATAGAGGCGATAACGCTCTCCGGGGCCGGCGGGATCATCGGCATTCTGCTGGGTGTCGGCCTGGCGCTCCTTATTCCTCTTTTTGTAACCGTCCTCCCCACGAGCGTCTCGGCCTGGTCCATTATCATGGCATTTACGTTCTCGGCCGTTGTCGGCGTGTTCTTTGGAGTCTATCCTGCGCGCAAGGCCGCACTCCAGGACCCCATCCAGGCGCTTCGGTTCGAGTAGTTCATCCGGCATGATCGGGAGTATTGTGAAATGGTGAAAGATATATTGCCCTCCGTGAATTATATAGTATAATTTATATGACTGTCGAATTCGTAACGAACTGTCGGTTTAAGGAGAAATATAATTCAGATGAAGGACCGGACTCACAAGGCATCAATTTTCGAAGAGCTGCTGGCCGGGTCTGTAAAAGTGCACGGACACTTGTGCGCGGGACAGGTCCTGGGTGTCAGGATGTCCATGCTCGGACTGCGCGAGATCGGCGTCAATGACCCGAAAGGCAACGACCGGAAGAACATCATCGTTTTCGTCGAGATGGACCGGTGCGCCGCGGACGCGGTCCAGTCCGTCACGGGATGCAGCCTCGGCCGCCGGACCATGAGATTTATGGACTACGGCAAGATGGCCGCAACATTCATGAACCTCAACACGGGCAATGCTGTTCGGATCATCGCGCGCGAAGATTCTCGTCAGAAGGCAAAGGATCATTTCCCGGAGATCGAGAACAAGTACGCGGCCCAGCTTGAGGCATACAAGATCATGCCGGATGAAGAGCTATTTAATGTGATGGAAGTGTCTGTTGACATACGCCCTCAGGACATGCCGGGGAGGCCTCTGCGCAGAGTACCGTGCGATGTTTGCGGCGAACATGTCCAGGACATGCGAGAGGTCCATCAGGACGGCAGGGTCCTGTGCATCCCCTGTGCCGGGGGCGGCTATTATCGCAAGGTGAAAGATTCTTTTTTAGCGGTGCGTTATGCAAAAAAAACATAACGGTTTGGATATCAGGTCGAAGATATGGATCGAAGTTGACGGCGAGCCGGTATTCGGCAGGGGCAGGAGGTTTCTTCTTGAGGCCATTGATGTCCATGGCTCGATCAATCGCGCTGCGTGCGAGGTAGGCATCTCGTACCGCAAGGCGTGGAGCCATATCAAGGCAATGGAAGACCGGCTTGGCGTGAAACTGATCGAACGACAGACCGGCGGGAAGAACGGCGGCGGCGCGCTGCTTACCGAAGATGCGAGGGTGTTCCTGAGGAAGTTCGAACTGTTGGAAACAGGCCTTCAAGAGATAGTTGATGAGAAGTTTAAAGCTCTTTTCACGGGAGGTTCGCATGTGTGACACTCTCCATGAAAGCAATAAAACGGGAACCAGGTCCATTCCGGTGCACGAGTCCGTCGGTACGGTCCTTGCCCATGATATAACCGAGATTCGGCAAGGCGAATTCAAGGGACCTGCCTTTAAGAAGGGGCACATCATCCGGGAAGAGGACGTCTGTCACCTCCAGCGGCTTGGCAAGGAACATTTGTTTGTTCTCCACGTGGCTGAAGATGAAATGCATGAGAACGATGCGGCGTATGCGATCGCCAAAGCGCTTATGGGAGACGGTGTGGCGATCAAGGGTGAGCCCAAAGAAGGGAAGATCGACCTGATAGCGGCCCGTGACGGGATATTGACGGTCGATCGAGACGCGCTTTTTCAGTTCAATCTATTGGGCGAAGTGATGTGCGCAACGCTCCATGACAATATGGTCGTCAAAAAAGGACAGACCGTGGCGGGGACGCGGGCGATCCCGCTGGTGGTAAAAAGGGCCACAGTTGATGAGGCGGTAAAGACAGCGAGTCGGGGTCAGGGCTCAGGGGTCAAGGGTCAGGGAGTGATCCAAGTAAAAGAACTACGAAAACCAAAAGCCGGCGTAGTCATTACCGGCAATGAGGTATATCACGGCAGGATCAAGGATGCCTTTGCACCGATCATCACGAAGAAGATCGAGGAATTCGGCGGGGAGATGGTCGGCGTGTATTATGCGCCTGATGATAAGGCATTCATTGTTGACAGGCTGCGGGAGTTACTGAATGCGGGCGCGGATCTGCTCATCACTACGGGTGGCATGTCCGTGGACCCCGATGATGTGACCCGGTTCGCGATCAGCGAACTTGGTGCGACGGATATAAGCTACGGTTCGGCAGTGCTGCCGGGTGCGATGTTTCTTGTGGCTTACGTGGAGCAAGGGCCGGAAAAGGGTTACTCAAGACCCCGCACCCAGGACCTTTTATCCTGTCCCGATCTTAGGTATTCCCGCCTGCGGTATGTATCACAAAACGACCATCTTCGACCTCATTCTCCCCCGGGTACTGGCCGGGGAAAGGATCGGGAGAAGAGAATTAGCGGCACTGGGACACGGTGGGCTCTGCATGAACTGTGATGTTTGCCGCTATCCAGTCTGTCCTTTTGGTAAAGAGTAAGCACGGCGTGAGATGCTCGCACCGGTTGATGGGGATCGCAGATGAGAACAAAACAAGGAGCAGCAGAGGTTACTATCTTTTATCGCAAGAAGAAACCGGGTAGTGTCAGAACTTATCAGCGGCTGCTTCAAGCGACTTTACCGGAATGCGAAACTGGCCATTTTCAAGCCTGCCTTCCAATTTGATCGGGTAACACCCGCCGATCCCTTGTTCGAGCTTTGCAACCGGAAATTGCATGGCGCAATAGCGGCAGGAAACACAACCGTTCTCATAGCGGAATCCCTGTTTATGAGGATGACAGCTTGCGCAGGCGTCGAGAAAGGCGAGGACCTTGTCCTGGACCTTGAGCAGAAAGAAACTTATGTTCTTGCCCTGATAGTGGTAGGTATAGAATTTCGGAACCTCAGGCCGGAGCGCAGCCACTTCAATGACGACATCCGTTCCGCTTTGAGGCGCAGGTGGGTAGACGGTCTGACGCGAGCAGGAAATGAGCAGCAGGCAGAACAGAGCCGATGAGAGAACGAGCATTCTCCAGATTATAACGTTCCCGCGAATCGTATAAGTCATAACATCACCTGATTTGTTCATTGTACGTTCACCATAAAATCGAAGACAAGGACCTTGTCGCGGTGTTTTACCTGACTGAATATCGTATAGATCCCCTTGACGGGAAAGACGACATCGGCCTCTATCTCCGGGCCGAACTTCTTCGGGGGCTTGGTGTGCATATGGTCCTGGTGATCATGGGGCTCGCCGGGAACGGACCCGTGAACGTGAATATACTGTTTGAGGTCTACGGAGACGACGGCAATGTGCATCGCCGCGCCCAAGTAGGGGTTGAGGTCCGTAACCGTCTTCTCGTCTTTTTCAATGATATAGCTCAGCGACGTTTCCTCGCCCGCCTTGATATTCATCGGGGAAGCTGATAACGTGACCCGGTATTCGCCGAAATTCTTTCTCGTTGAGAAATCCGCCTTCGGCTTTTCCATTGCCGGCTTGCCAGAGACAGAAAGGTGAAACATCCTGCTGTAAAATTCGTCTCCCGCAAAAAAGTCGGCGCCGACAAGATATTCCCCGGCCTTCGGAAATGTGAAGTGGAGTGGGAAGTCTGCCTTCTTCAGCATCTCACGGGTGATCGGCCCCGCATCCTCGGGGTGGATATGCGCAAAGGACCTCATGTCCTGACCGACGATAATGGCATGGAGGATCCGTTCGTGGGAGACCTCAAGTCCTTGCAGCGGCCTTCCCTCAGGATCTTTCATGCGGACCGTTATCGTCACGGGGTCCGGGCGGTTATCTTTGAAGGTTCTGTCTCAAGGTTGACGACCGGCGTTGGTCCCTTGGCCGCATGTCGCTGCCGTTCATGTTCAATGTGGGAATGATGGCGAGCGGGAATTTCGTGGCGGAGCATAGCGGCGCACAGGAGCGCCCCCAGCATGAGCATCGCCTCGACCCTCACGCTCCGTTTGAACCTGAAAGCGATCGTGGGTCCATCGGGATTACGGAAATATCGGGAAAATACATGGCTTGCAACGCGAGTAATCATGCCCCGTCCTGTGCGGGAAACCCCTCCCCATTCCAGCAACAGGGGAACGCTGACGTACCGATTGAATGCGCCGAGTGAAATGAGGAGGGAAAAGAGGATCACTTTAGCAAAGACCGTCCAACCGTAGGGCGACGTCCAGATCGCTTCGAAACTCCCAACGAATGCCCACGCATTGTAGAGCGCGGTGATCGCGATGATCCCGACGGCGATGCCCGCTATCCTGGAAAATCTGCGGGCAATATCCGCGATCAGAGCCGCTTGTTGATCACCTGCCCTTGCCAAATTTGGAAGAATAACCAGGGACAGGGCCAAGAGCCCACCTCCCCAGGCGCAGGCGGCGAGGAGATGGAGAAAATCCATTATTTCAGGGATGCTGAAATCGCCTTTATCCGAGGCGTGTCCTGATGCGCTTTCGGTCATGGCGATGATAACGGCGATGCAGAGCATGAAACCAGTAAATCCGCGCGAATCACGGAATCCGCCGGCCCACCATGAGCGTAAGCGACAAAAGGATGAGCGCCACGATGCGAATAAGCCAGGCACGTCCGAGATGGGTGTGAAAAATCACCGTAGGAAGCACGGGGAAAACCGTCGAGAGAGGATGGCCGCTCATCTCCGCGGCGCGCCAGATCAAATTGACACCGCTGCTGAAGATCATTAAGGCCATGCAGACGCCGAGCAGACGCCGCATATTGGCAAGGATATGTTCTTGTTCAATAAACCCGGCGTTCGCTGAAAGAGTAGAGACCCAGAGACGGCAACCAAGCAGCCCGATGCAGAAGGACAGGGCGGCGAGTTCGAGCCATTCGGGAATGATGTGAATAAAGAAAGTCATCTGATAGAGAATGTATAGTCGCCCGACGTAAGGTGCCCGTCCCTGGCCACGACGCTCCAGATTACGCGATACTTGCCCGGAGGCAGCCGCGGCACACTCACCTCAAGAAGCGTTGCATCGGACGAATTTACGCGGCCGTCCTTGTTGTTCACCATGGTGCTTTCCGCATTGTGGACCATGATCGTGGAAAAGTCCGGTTCCAGTTCGCTGTCAAACCATATGCGCACGCGGTCGGGAGAGGTGTTGATCGTCGCTCCCACCTTAGGATCGGCGTGGTCCGGGTACGCATGGCCTCGCGCGGCATTCGGCATGATCAAGAGAAACACCGTGAACAGAAGCGTGAACGCCGTCCGGACATGGAAGATCGTGCAGATATTTTCATGGGAATATCGGTCTCCCTATGCTCTTCGGGAACAGGTCATCGATAAAGAGGTGAAAAAGGACGAAGACCCCGGTACCCGCTCCTGAACGCGGGTTCATCGGGATCTCCGCGGCAATGCCCAGCTCCGTATATTTGCCGATCCAGGCGATCCCCGGGTTTACGGTCCCGGTCGTCTGGTTCTTACAGTCCTTGTTCAGGCACGTCTCCATCGGGAATTCGACGATCGCGACCATCCGGTTGAAGGGAACGCCAAGCCCCACGTCCTTCACCGCCGACTGGAGGTACATGAGGCTGTACTGAAGCGTAAACGCCCAGGTCAGCGTAGTCGAATGGCGCTCCACGTCACTATCTCCTGTGTCCTCGTTTACGGTGATCGTCTGTTTCTGAGAAGGAAAATTCGGACCGATGACCCCGGTGATCGCCAGCGGCTTCAAAAATTGCATTGAGTCGGGCAGGTCTCCGAACCCCTTGCCGAAAAAGAAGGCAGGCGAAATGACGGAAAAGGACTCCGCACCCACCTTGCGGGACCCGGTATTGCCGACCTCGTCCGACACCCCGAAAGAAAGGATCGTTTCATGTGGAGCGCTCGTATAAAACTGATATTTCGCGCTCACTTCGAGGTTGCCATAGCCGCTGACAGAGCCTTCGCCCTTGGTTTGCAGTCGCTGGTACGAATCAGCGACCTCTATCCCGAAGTTGGGGAGGATACGCTTGGCATATCCCATGTCAAGCGACGAAGTCCGGACCCGCGGCCCGCCCGCTTGATCGTCCATTGTCAGGGAATTAAAGAGCACTGAAAACTCATCGGAGACGAATGGATCATCGACGGCAAAGGTCGTGGGAAAAACCGTTGTCCCGCGACCC
>CAVTAJ010000020.1:0-337083 GCA_963732675.1 Nitrospirota bacterium | reverse complement strand
CATGTTGTCAGAGCTTGACTAATGCCTTCCGGTTGCGCCTCAGCCAAGCGGTCTATTACGGCAGGGATCTGATTTAATACTTTTCCGCACGACTCCGCTATAAGAACATCGACATCATCCTTATACCGTTCAAAGATCGATTCCGAAAGACCCTCAAACACTAAGCTGTAGTATACTTCGCTCACGAATTGATGCAATTGCGCAGATACCCTGCTTCTTATGGCGCTGATTGTCGAGATATTGTTCGCGGTTGCATTCATAGCGGTTGTGACATTTTGTTATGGCTATATTTGCATAATCGCCACTTGAATCAGGCGTGCGCATACTCGCCAACTTAGCTTTTTGAGCTTGTATCGTGGCTTCTTGCTGAGCTAGAGGACCCCAATATCCCAATTTTTTTTCGTAATCGGTCCAGCGCCCTGTTATGGACATATATTTCAGCGACACTTCGCTGCTGTCGTAGCCTGTCATTTCAAGTCTCAACCATTGCTGAATCTCCTCTGACCCCATCCATCGGGCCAACCGTGTCGCTTTTAAAAGGAGTTGTTCGGCACCCACCCTATTGAGTTCTATATCATCCAACAACTCTTTGGCCAATTCGATGACATGTTTGGATCTGCTTTCTTGTGTCATACTGTACTATCCTTTTTTATCGTTTAACACGCGCCTGACGCGCCGCCATCTTGCGCGTCGCTGTCGAGGCGCAGGTTGGAAAATCATCGAGGGCAAACTTGCACACTATCTGATTTATATTTCGACGGTCCCCTCTGGTTCATTTAAGTCATCTTGAACTGGCATATTCTCTTTTGCGACCCCGAGCTGCAAAGCCGTTCGTCTGCTGCGTTCTGAGTTAATTTGTATGCATACTCGTGTAAATCTTGATTGTAATCTCTCTTCATTAAATTTTTAGTAGTTAGCTCACCCAAGATAAACTCGGAGACCACTTTCGAGCTGCCAAAGGTCTTGTTCAGATCTTTTATAAGTCGAGACTCTGTGTTTTCGGTAACATTCTTAAACAAGCTGAAGACATGGATAACTTCTTTCTTATATTCTTGAAGTTCAGCCAATTGCACAAGAAACAAACTATGTTCATTTGGGACATATTGAACTTCTTTATCACTAAGAGACTTATATGTATCGCGAAGGCGAGTAATTTCTGCATCTCTTTTCGCCATCTCTTCTTGATATTCTTTCGTAAGCCTATACATCTCACTTCTAATAATTCTTGCTTCTTCCTTTGTCAGTGGCTCTTCATCTTCAATTTTTGTTTTGATCTCTTTGAGGTCCTTTTGCCGCGCCCTCCAAAATTCGTATACTTTCTTTTGCTGGATATGGATAAATATAAATAAAAAATGCTGTAGTCAGAAGAGGATATATTAATCCCTTGAGCAATGCGACCTCTTGGCTTTGGGAAAATAATTGTGTCAATCAAGTTGAATTTATCGCTGACAGAGAGGGAGGAAAAGACAACAATTATAAAGCGAAAATTCCAAAGACACCACGAAAGAATGAATGCACCAAGCAGTGGACTTGATATTCGTTCATACAGCAAGACCTTAATTTGTTTTAGAGCATCACCAAGCATGGGCATACTCCTCTCGATAAAGATATCTTGCCTATTCCATAAAAACCAACCAGCTGTTGAGCAGTTAGAGGCTGGCATCTATATATATATGCAAGCATCAGTATATACATGCTATATGCTTTTCCAGAGAGGCCGCAGTATCGTCCCTATTGAATTGAATCAGCCTGATCACGGTCTTCCGGTCTAGAACAACCTCTCCATCGCCTCGTCCACGGTGCGCACGCCCATGAGCTCCATCTTTTTGATTGCCGGCGGTCTTCTCGAGCTTCTCGACGTTCAGCGCCGGAAGCACGCAGCGCGTGAAGCCCAGCTTTGCCGCGTCCTTGAGACGTGATTCGGCCTGGCTGATGGCGCGCACTTCTCCGGCAAGGCCCACCTCGCCCATGACCACGGTCCGGGCATTGATCGCCTTCTCGCGGAAGCTCGACGCCACGGCGGCGATCACGCCGAGGTCAATGGCAGGCTCGTCGATCTTGAGCCCTCCCACGATGTTCACGAACACGTCCATGCCCATGAGGTGCATACCCACCCGCTTTTCAAGCACGGCGAGCAGCAATGACACCCGGTTAAAATCCACGCCGATGCAGGTCCTCCGGGGCATGGTGAGCTTTGACGGCGCGACCAGCGCCTGCAGTTCCGCCAGGATCGGCCGCGTGCCTTCGAGCGACGAGACGACCACCGAGCCGGTCGCATCGGCCGGCCGTTCGGCAAGGAATATCTCCGAGGGATTGGACACCTCGGCCAGGCCGCTCTCCTTCATCTCGAACACGCCGATCTCGTTCGTGGAGCCGAAGCGGTTCTTGACCGCGCGCAGGATGCGGAAGGAGTGCCCTTTGTCCCCTTCAAAATACAACACCGTGTCGACGATATGTTCGAGCACGCGCGGCCCGGCGATGGCCCCGTCCTTGGTCACGTGGCCGATGAGGAACGTCGGCATGCCCGTGCGCTTGGCGTGGATCATGAGCCTGCCTGAAACCTCGCGCACCTGGCCAACGCTGCCCGGCGCGGACGGCAGTTCCGAGGTGAACATGGTCTGGATGGAATCGATGACCAGGACCTGCGGTTCGAGCCCGTCAGCCGCATGGATGATCTCCTCGAGCTGCGTCTCGGCCAGCACATAAAGGTTCTCGGTCTTGACCCCGAGCCGCTGGGCGCGCATCTTGATCTGCGACGGAGATTCCTCGCCCGAAACGTACAGCGCCTTGCCCCTGAGTTCGGATACCTGCCTCAGCATCTGGAGCACGAGCGTTGACTTGCCGATGCCCGGGTCCCCGCCGATCAGCACCACGGAGCCGGATACGATCCCGCCGCCGAGCACCCGGTCGAGCTCTCCGATCTTTGTGACAAAACGGTCCTCGTCCCTGGCCTGGATCTCGCCCAGGAGGACCGGCTCCGATCCGCCTGAGCGCTTCGCGCTCCCGATGTCCTTGGGCTTCTCCATCCGCTCCTCGACCATGGTGTTCCATGCGCCGCAGTCGGGGCACTTGCCCATCCAACGGGGAGACTGGGAGCCGCAGGACTGGCAAACGTAGACGGTCTTGGTTTTAGCTTTCATCGCGGATAGTTCTCTTTCTTAACAAGATTATGATTGCTGAAGAAACGGCTCAAAACTGACCCGGACATGCCGGCACGAAACCTTTGCACCGCCAAGGCGCAACGGTCGCGAAGAAAATCTTGCGGGTCTTGAATTAAAACAAAATCCCTTATGTTGTTGACGTCCTTCGCGTTCTTCGTTCATGGCCGCAGTCATGGCTTGCTCACCCGCGCTTGCGCTCGTACCGGACCACAGCATAGGGGAGGATGTCCTCGAATGTTTGCCGCTCTACTTCCACGAAATCGCCGGGGATCTCGGGAAAGAAGGTATCGCCGTCAAATTCCTCGTCGATGATCGAAAGATAGATCCTGTCCGCAAGCGGCATGGCCTCGCGGAAGACCGACTCTCCGCCGCAGATGAACACTTCGCTTGCGCCTTCGCCTGCCGCGATCGCCTCCTGCAGATCACGAACGACGACGCATCCTTCAGGCGCAAATTCCCGCTGCAACGAGATGATGATGTTCTTCCTCCCCGGAAGCGGATGCCCGATGCTCTCGAAGGTCTTCCGGCCCATGATGACGGGATGCCCCATCGTGCGCTCTTTGAACTGCTGGAGTTCCGATGGGATGTCCCAGGGCATTTCATTCCCCCGGCCGATCACCCTGTTTTCCGCCATAGCTGCAATAATTGAAATAACCATACGGGTGCCGTTTCAGCATCCTCCTTAAAACTCTGTTGTCCTGCTCTCATTACACCATAGTTTGAGCGATTCTTCAACTCAATAATTATATTTATTCTTTTGTATTTCGTCGACCCAAATCTTTTCAGCACGAGAATCGCGATGAACAAATCCTCTGACCCGGCGTTTCGTAGATCATTATGATTTGTCCGCTAAGAACGCAAATGGTCGGGATATTGGGCAGCGGTGATAGAGGCCCTTGGTAAATGAGGGAAAACACATTAGCCCTTCGCTTCATTCATTTCCGGCAGATTGATTCTTCGCACCCGGTCATTTCAACGAACGTTGACGCCTTTCGGCTCGTACAGTTCCACTGTGCATCCCTGGCAGATCATCATTGATCAGCTAAATATCTCAACACGTCATTCGCTCATGATGTCTTCAGGAAAATAAATGCTCAATTTTACCCCAGATGGTGTATCATGGTCCTCGGCGATCTCCGGCGGGATCTGACATCACATCCGCAAGCCTTATCAGACAAGGGCTGGTCCTTTGGTCGCAGATGCCGAATTCCAGATAATTGACTCTCTCCTCAAATTATGGTATTAAGAACGGGATATTCACTTCCCGAGATCAATTAAGGTGAAAATGAAAATTGCACTACTTACAACATTAAGATTCAAAATTGCCCTCTTTATCGTTATTCTCCTTCTTATTACGGCCTCTCTTTTTTCTCTTATTACTGCCCAGACGATGAACAGGCACATTTTAGATGAAGTCATAAAAAGAACGGAATCATTATGCAAAAGTACAGCCGCTCTGGCACCATACAGCATTCTCTCCAGCGATCTCCTTGGGATAGACAACATCGTCTCTAAACTTAAGGAAGCGAATACTGACGTGGAATATGTGGCGGTCACGAATGCCGAAATGAAGATACTGGCCCACACCGACATTGCCAGGCGGGGGGAACTATTCATCCCCTCTCCCCGCAACACGTTCAAAGAAAGCCAGGATGGCACTCGTGTTTATGAAGTTCAGCTCGCGACCGGAACGTTGTTGGAAATTGTTTCTCCGATTCTTTTTGACGGCAAACAGATAGGCAACGTCATCATCGGGATCAATCAATCTGTTTTGTTCCACGCACGGGCCGAAACCCGGAGAAAGATCCTGGCCGGGTTCGGTATTACCATGCTCCTGGGCATCGGGTGCATCATCGTTTTGTCTTCTGTCATAACGCGGCCGATCAAGGAGCTTGCCAGGGGAGTCGAAGAACTCAAGCAGGGAAGACAAGCCGAGCTCAGGATTTATTCGCATGATGAACTGGGAAAACTGACCACAAGTTTCAACCAGATGACCGAACTGACCACGAAACAACAGGCGAGGCTCGGCGCCTATGCAACGGAGCTGGAAGAGGCTTATGTCTCCACCGTCAAGGTGCTCTCCGCAGCGATCGATGCCCGCGATCCGTATACGCTCGGACATTCCACGCGGGTGGCTGCATTAACGCGCAGCATCGGAGCGGCTATAGGGCTCTCCCATCAGGAGCTCGAAGACCTCGAGATCGCCAGCCTGTTCCACGACGTCGGGAAATTGAAGACGCCCGACTGCGTTCTGCTCAAGGACGGTCCGCTGGACCCGCAGGAACACCGCGAGATCTCGAACCACAGCGAGAGCGGCGCCGCGATCCTGAGCAGGGCGCGGTCTCTTCAAAAATATATCCCGGCGGTCAGACACCACCATGAATGGTTCAGCGGTGAAGGATACCCCGACGGACTGAGGGGAGACGACATCCCCCTGCATGCGGCCATCATCTCCGTTGCCGACGCCTTCGATGCGATGACGTCCGCCCGGCCTTACAAGAACGCGCTTTCCCATGAAGAAGCGCTTCGGGAGTTGGCCCTCTTTGCGGGGCGGCAGTTCAGCCCCCGCCTTGTCGAGGTGCTTCACCAGGTCATCGAATCCACTTCCCTGGCCGCGGAAAATATTTCGAGCAAAAAAGGATGATCCATGCGAGCCATTAGCCCATTGGCCATGACGATGTTCTGCGCCTGTCTGATCGCGTTTGCACCATCGTGCTCGTATTAACCGGGCGTTAACAACAACCCGCAGGAACCGAAAAAAAGGCGGTCCATGATACGACCGGTCCAGCCAAGAAGACGGTCGATGATACGGCCGGACCGGCCCAGAAAGCGGTCGATGATACGGCCGGACCGGCCCAGAAGACGGTCGATGATACGGCCAGACAGGCCCAGGCGGACATTGCAGGCGGCGAGTACAAAAGAGCGCTCGAGCTCTACTCCAGCGCCTATGAAAAAAATCATACTCCGGAAATGCGCGATAAATATACCGCAGCCGGTGAACAGATCCGGAAGACCGCGGACCTGGCGTATCAGAGAAGGGATTTCGCGGAAGCCGGTAACATTTACAACACGCTGATCGAAAGCGGTATTACCAAGCGGGATTTTGCCGGTTCTCTGTCGTTCGACCAGGATTACCTGACCGGGCAGATGCATGCGTGTTCCAAGACGCTTTTGGAGGCGGGCTTGACGACCTATCGCGACGGGAAACTCGAGGACGCTATTTCCATCTGGAAGAAAGCCCAGGTATTCGACCGCGATAACAAAGAGATCAAGGGCGCGATCGAGACCGCCACAACCCAGCTCCAGAACTTGAAGAATATAAAAAAACAAACTCCTTGATCCCGTAATTCACGCTTTTCCGTCCAGATAGTTCCTTCGTTTCCCTTCGGGGAACCTCTCAATGGCATAGCGCAGCATGGTACGCGGCATCTTTTTGTAATGCTGCTTCAAAAACCGCTCTTCCGCTCGCAGGTCGCGTTTGCCGATCTCGCGCAGCATCCATCCAACTGCCTTGTGAAGAAGATCGTGATCGTCCTCCAGCAGGATTTTCGAGATCCCGAGAGTATCATCAAAATCATTCTGTCTGATAAAAGTAAATGTCGACAAGATCGCTATCCGTCGTTTCCACAGATCCTTTGATTTCGCGAACGCATAAAGCGGTTTCCTGCTCTTGTCCAGAAGATAGGTCCCGACGATGTTCGGCGCAGAGAGGTCGACGAGGTCCCAGTTGTTGATATACCGAGTGCTCTTGAGGTAAAGCCCATAGATCCTCTTTTTCAGCGCCTCGTCACTTTTCGCGTATCGGCGGACAAGCATCAGAAGTGCAAGCAACCGTTCTTCATGGTACCGTGACGCAAGAATTTTATTGATCTCTCCGAGAGGCGCGTCTTGATATTCCTTTGCCACTCTCCGTATGTCCGGAACCACGACCCCGAGAAAGAGGTCCCCTTCCCCGTACTCTCCGGGCCCGGTCTTGAAAAATCCCTGCAGGACCCTGGCCTTTTCCCTGGCCGCGAACTGTCGCAATCGTTTTTTGATTTCTGGTGCGGTCATAGCAGTCTCTGCGAACCGGTCAAATACGTGCTCATAAGGCTGCAGCTTCTCCGGACAGCCAACAGCGTTCATGATATAAGATGGCTTTGGTCAAGAAAGGACACCCTTTCACAAAAATGAAATACCCCGCAGCAGGCAGCAAGCTGACGGGGTATCTGTTTATTACCATCTCCCCCATGAAGGGGAGCGCACATTAATTTACCGTGATGTCAATGGTTCCTGCTACTGCTGTTATGGGGTCTGTTGCCGTTATGGTGGCCGTACCAGCGCTGACCCCAGTGACAAGACCTGTTGCTGCGTCTACCGTTGCAATAGTGGTATCCGAGGAACTCCAGGTCATGGATAAAGTTATGACCGCCGTTGTTGCGTCTTCATAGGTTCCCGTTGCAATCAACTGCAGGGTTGAGTTGGCAGTAACGCTGGTGGTAACACCATCCGTTGCGGTTACGGAAATGGAGGTGAGGGCGGTATCGGTCACGGTAAGCGTCAGGGTCTGCGACGGGAATTATCTGGGCGGGGTCTATTGATGTACTCGCGGTTGCTTGAATCAAGGTGGAGCCGGTGACGGACCCTGCGGTGACGATACCTGTTGAGTCTACCGTTGCAATCGTGGAGTCCAATGTAGTCCAGGTCATATATGATGTTACGATCTGTGTAGGTGTAACCCCCGATGACAGAGGTGACAGGGTTGCAGTGGCCGTAAACTGATATGTGGTATTAATTGCCATGCTTGGATTAGCCGGCGATAGGGCAATGGAGCTTACCGTGCAAACGGTGACTATGGTTGAGCCGGATACGTTCGTGTGTGAATCGGTCTCGGTAGCGGTAATTGTAATTTCGCCGGTGGTTGCTCCTGCGGTGACGAGTCCTGTTGAGTCTACCCCTGCAATATCAGGGTTCGATGAGGTCCAAGTCAAGTAAGACTCTAAAAATGTGACCCCGTTTGACAACACCCCTGATCCCGTGAGCTGGAGGGTAGAGCCAATGGCCATGCCGGGGGTGGAGGGGGTTATCACGATCTCGGATAAATGACTTTTCTCGCCACAGCTCATGAAACCTATGGCAACGATTGCAAGCACGATGACAACAATACAAACGTGAATGACCTTGGCGAACTTTATTTTCATGGTTACTCTCATCCTTGCAGGTGGGGTGGTGATTATTCCGGTGCTGTTGACACGGCACAAAGGATTTGGGTACACAATGTAAGTAACTGTTCCCCCAACTCCCCTTTCAGGCAACTACCCGACGGTCACCCGTTTCTCGCGAATCAATATACCATAAATTGGATCCTATATCCAGTATTTATCGCCACTATCGGTCGCTTGTTCATGGACCCGGGTCCCGGCAAGGGGATACTTCTGTTGCGGAAACAACTCGGGCGCAGAACTATGACAATATTCTGCGCCCCTGTTCATTCGTCACATTATTTTTTAAAGACCTCTGTAAAGAAGTTGGTCATGTCTTCCCATGACCTCTTATCAGCTTCGGCATTGTAGGCCATGGGAAGGCCGAACTTCTTGCCCAGCTCATCCGCATCAGGGTTCGTGAAGCTGTGGACGGCTCCGGGATAATTGATAAACTGGAAATCGACCTTGGCATCGCGCATTTCCTGCATAAACGCATCGATCGCCTGCTGCGGACTGAACTTGTCGTCCTCACCATTATAAACCCGGATCTTTGCCTTGACCTTGCCCGCTGTTGCGCGTTTGACCGCAGCGAGACTGCCGTGGAAGCTGGCCACTGCCTTGAGGTCTTCGCCCTGCCGCGCCATGTTCAGCACCACTCCTCCTCCGAAGCAATAGCCGACAGCCGCGATCCGTTCCGGGTCCACGGTCCGCTGCTTTTTAAGAAAATCCATGGCCGCTTCGAACCGCGCCTTTGCCGTGTCGAAGTTCTTCATGGTCTCTGACGAGAACTTCGCCGCGTCGTCGGGATGCGTGGCTTGTTTGCCTTCTCCGTACATGTCCACGGCCAGTGCTGTGTAGCCCAGCTCAGCCAGCATCCTTGCCCGCTTACGGGCATACTCGTTCTGTCCCCACCATTCATGGACCACGAGCACTCCCGGCCGCTTGCCTTTGATGTTCTCGTCATAGGCAAGATATCCCTTCATGGTCACGCCGCCGGCCTTGTAATCAACCGGTTCCCCTTTGATCTTGGGGGCAGCAGAAACTACGGCGGCAAACATTAATACTATTGTGAGAACCAGTACTCCTGCAATCCTCATTTTCATAGCACCCTCCTTCAAGAAGATAAAAATACAAACGAATTTCGATAGTGATGTATATTGTAGCAGAATAAAAAAGAAGTGTCGGCTGAGGAATTTACCGGTTCCGTTCCTTCACCACCCGTTCAACTTCGCGTTTCGATTCCTTCGCCTTGATCGTCTCCCGCTTGTCATAGAACTTTTTGCCCTTGGCGAGACCGATCAGCGCCTTGGCCCTGCCTCGCACGAAATAGATCTTAAGCGGGATGAGCGTGAATCCCTTCTGCGACATCTTCCAGGTGAGCTTGCGTATCTCCGCTTTATGCAGCAGAAGTTTCCGCGTCCGGAGCGGCTCGTGGTTCGCAATGTTGCCGTGGGTATAAGGGCTGATGTTCGCGTTCAGAAGGTACATCTCTTCGTTCTTGACAATGGCATAGCTGTCCGTCAGGTTCGCCAACCCAAGGCGCAGGGACTTCACCTCGGTGCCCTGGAGCGCGATCCCCGCCTCGACGGTCTCCTCGATGAAGTAGTCGTGGTATGCCTTGCGGTTCGTAGCTACCGCGGTGTCTTTTGTCTTTTCCGTCATGATAAATCAATCATCAATGTCACTTTTCAGATTTTTTGACAAGCCTGTACGTCTCCTCGTAAATGCGCTCACGAGGGCCAACCGCAATAATTTCAATTTGCTTTTCCTGTTTGAGACGATAGATGATCCTGAACCGGCTGACACGATAGCTTCTCAATCCATCCAGTTCCTCGTTGAGGGCCTTTCCTGCGTAGGGGTCAGACGCGATCTGATGAAACGCCGTTTTGAGCTTCCTTTTGATTTCCGGATGGAGCGTGCGGAGAACTGAGGCGGCGTGATCGGCTATCCGCAGCTTGTAGTGTCGCTGTTCCATAATCAGGCTCAGTCAAAGAGTTCTTCAAGCGTGTAGAGTCGCGCCTTCTTTCGTTTGAGGTCCCTTAACCTTCTTTGATTTCACGCATCAGGGCCGCATCAGAACGGACAGCGATGGTTTCCTTCAGGCTGTCGAACTCATCGGGACTGAGCAGGACTGCGGCCGGCGCGCCGTTCTTCGTGATAAGCACTTCTTCGTCCGTGGACCGGACCGCATCAATGAGACTGCTCAGCTTCATCTTCGCTTCTGAAAGCGACAGGGTTTTCATGATAATGCCCTCCATTCAGGTTGACCAGAATTCAGACTAATCATACCATCGGACGTTCTCTGTGTCAAGCAGGCGATAAGTTTCTTCTGAGTCCTTCTCCTGACTCCTGACTCCTACTCCTCTCCTACTCTGACTCTCTGACTCTCACCTACATCAAATTCACCGGGTCCACGTCCACGATCACCTTGCACTTCCTGCCGTACTTCTCCTCCACCGCGTTCCGTCCCTCGATGGCAAGGGACCGGATCTTGTCCCGTTGCTGCGACAGGAGCAGAAGATGGAACCGGTACTGGCCGCGCACCCGGGAGATCGGCGCGGGCGCGGGACCCAGGAGCACCGTGTCCTTGCCGCGCATAAGGCTGCGGATGCGGTTCTGCGCCGTCTTGGCCGCTTCATTGGCAAGCGATTCCTGTGCGCTCTTGATCTCGATCTTGATGATGCGGCCGATCGGCGGATAGCCCAGCTGTGTGCGATACGCGATCTCCTCGTTGTAGAACCCTTCGTAGTCGTGCGTCCTGCTGTGCCGGACCGAGTAGTGGTTCGGGTTCATGGTCTGGATGATCACCTCTCCTCCCAACTCGCCCCTCCCTGCCCTGCCCGCGGCCTGGGTGACCAGCTGAAAGGTCTTCTCGGCAGCGCGAAAGTCCGGCAGGTTCAGCCCCACGTCGGCATCCACCACGCCCACGAGCGTCACTGCAGGAAAGTCGTGGCCCTTGGCGATCATCTGCGTGCCGAGCAGTATGTCGACCTCCCGGCGGTCCACCTTCTGGAGCAGTGTCTCATAGGCCTGCCTGCCCTTGACCGAGTCGCTGTCCATCCGCAGGATGCGCGCATCCGGAAAAAGCGCCCGCAGTTCCTCTTCGATCTTCTGTGTGCCTGAGCCGAGCAGCTTCATCGCAAGGCCCGAACAGGACGGACACTTATCAGGAGGCCTGGTAAGGAAACCGCAGTAGTGACATTTCAGCGTTTGTTCCGCCTTATGGAACGTGAGCGAGACGCTGCAGCTCGGGCACTTAATTGCCAGGCCGCAGTCGCCGCAGATAAGCACGGACGAAAAGCCCCGGCGGTTCAACAGCAGGAGAGACTGTTCGTTCCGCGTGAGACGCTGCGTGATATGCTCGATCAGCAGGGGCGAAAAGAGCGAAGACCTGGGCAGGTTTTTTACGTCAATGACGGCGACCTCGGGCATGGGGCGGTGGTCCACGCGGTCAGCCAGGCGGAGATACCGGTATTTCCCCGACCGTGCATTGCAATAGCTTTCGAGGGACGGCGTGGCGGAACCGAGGACGGCAACTGCGTTCAGGAGCTTCGCACGCATGATGGCAACGTCCCGGGCGCTGTAGCGAAGACCTTCGTCCTGCTTGTACGAGTTCTCATGTTCTTCGTCCACGATAATGAGCCCGATGTTCTCGAACGGCGCGAACACTGCGGACCGCGCGCCGATGGCCACGTCCACCTGCCCTGCCTGGATGCGTCGGTATTCATCGGCCCGCTCGCGGTCCGTCAGCCCGCTGTGGAGCACGGCGACGCGGTTTCCGAATCGTTTTCTGAATCTGCCCAGGAGCTGCGGCGTGAGCGCGATCTCCGGCACCAGCACGATGGCCCCTTTCCCCGTGTTCGCGAGCCCGTGGATGGCGTGGAGATAGACCTCGGTCTTGCCGCTCCCTGTCACGCCATGAAGGAGAAATACGCCGAACGCCTTGCCGGAAACCGCCTCGTTGATACGACGCACGGCCTCGGACTGCGCAGGCATGAGCTGGGGCGGCATGCTCGGAATAAACTCACCGGGGTCCGGGCTGCCCTCCCGTTCCTTCTCGATGATCGTCGCAATCTTTGCGTCGCACAGGGACCTGATGGTGGCCGGAGCATAATCCTTCAACTCCTCCATGCCTATCACCTGACGATCGCACAGAAGCAGCAGAAGCTCTCTCTGCTTCGGCCCGCGTACAGACCCCATATCGTGGTCTCCGCCAACGATCTGCAGGTACCGTTTCTTTTTCGGTTTTGCGCGCGACAGGGCCTTCGGAACGAGCGCCTCAATGGTCTGGCCAAGGGGGTGCAGGTAGTAATCGGACATCCAGCCGGCAAGGGCGAGAAGCTCGGGCGTGAGCGGGTTATCGAGGAGCTCGATCACGGACTTGAGGCCCGCGACCTCGGCCTTGGCGGGGAAACCGATGACCGTCCCCTCGATGCGCCTGCTCCCGAACGGCACGAGCACGCGCGATCCCGGGACAATACGGTCCCTCATCTCCTCCGGCATGCGGTAGTGGAATGTTTTGTGAACTGCGATATTGACGGCTATATCAACGACAA
Organism: Nitrospirota bacterium; assembly: GCA_963732675.1. Taxonomy (GTDB): domain Bacteria; phylum Nitrospirota; class UBA9217; order UBA9217; family UBA9217; genus JALNZF01. The sequence continues at coordinate 324,183 of CAVTAJ010000020.1, read as the reverse complement.
GATCGGGCATGGGGATGGATCACGTGGGTCAAGGGTCGAAGGGGCAAGGGTCAGGTTAATAAAATATTCTGCTGCTGCATCTTGTTGCTGATTTCCGTATTCTGTCTTCTGACTTCCGTCGTTCACGACGCGCCGTCCTTCAGCGTCTTGATCTCTTTCGTGCTCAGGATGTCCTTGAGCTCGGTCATGAACTCGTTGATGTCCTTGAAGGACCGGTAGACCGAGGCGAACCGTACATACGCCACCTCGTCCAGACGATGGAGGTGGTCCATCACTTCTTCGCCAATGACGGTGCTCGGGATCTCCTTGAGTCCCTTGTCCTGGAGGGACTTCTCGATGTCCGATACCGTGGTCTCGATGGACTCGACGCCGACGGGCCTTTTTTCGCAGGCCTTCTTGAGCCCGTTCAGGATCTTCAGGCGGTCGAACGGCTCGCGGCGTCCGTCCTTCTTGATGACCAGGGGCAGCACTTCCTCGACGCGCTCGTACGTGGTGAACCTGCCCTCGCACTTGAGACACTCGCGCCTCCTGCGGATGGATTCGCCTTCCTTCCCCATCCGGGAGTCAACGACTTTATTTTCAAGGCTGGAACAATAGGGGCAACGCATAGATTTAAATACCCATTGCAGATTAGAAATTGGAAATTTTAAATATTAAATTGAAAGGCAACAGCCAAGCTCTTCATTTTCCAATTTTCAAATTCCAATCTCCGATTTTCAATCAATTTTTCTTATACTGCGTTACCTTGAGGCCTGATTCGCCCAGCATCTCTTCGGCAAGTTTGTCCGGATACCCGTCCCCGAAGATGATGTGCTTGACGCCGGCGTTGATGATCATCTTGGCGCAGATAACACAGGGCTGGTTCGTGCAGTAGAGCGTCGCTCCGTCGATGTTCGTCCCGTGCTTTGCGGCCTGGATGATCGCGTTCTGCTCCGCATGGAGGCCGCGGCAGATCTCGTGCCGCTCGCCCGAGGGGATGCCCATCTGCTCGCGAAGGCACCCGCGGTCGAGACAATGCTCGATGCCCGACGGCGTGCCGTTGTAGCCCGTGGCAAGGATGTTCTTGTCCTTCACGAGCACGGCCCCGACCTGGCGGCGGAGGCAGGTCGCCCGCTTCTTCACCAGGTGCGCGATCTCCATAAAATATTCGTCCCACGAAGGTCTTGTCATAAGGCGTCCATTGGAAATTGAATGTTGAAAGTTGAAAATTGGAAATTTCTGGAAAACGGAGCTGCCATATTATACAATCTCAAATCTCCAATTTACCTGTGCCCAGCGCTTACGAGTGCCCGCGCGAGTGCAGGGTGCAATCTTCAATTTCCAATTCAACGACCTACGCCGTCGCCTTTTCCCTTGCGAACAGCGGGAACCGGGCGCAGAACGCCTTTGTCCGCTCCCTGATCGCGGCGAGTTTTTCCGGGGAATGGCCGTTGGCGAGCGTCTCGCAGATGAGGTCGCCGATGATCTTCATCTCCGGCTCGCGCATGCCGCGCGTGGTCACGATCGGCGTGCCGAGGCGGATGCCGCTCGTGGTCACCGGAGGCTTCTGGTCATAGGGGATGCTGTTCTTGTTGCACGTGATGCCGGCGGCATCGAGCGCCGTCTCGGCGTCCCTGCCCGTGATGTTCTTGGGTGTCAGGTCCACGAGCATGAGATGATTTTCCGTGGTGCCGGAGACGATGCGCAGGCCGTCCTCGGTAAGCCGCTGGGCAAGCGCCTTCGCGTTCTTCACGACCTGGCGCTGGTAGTCCTTGAACTCGGGCATGAGCGCTTCCTTGAAGGAAACGGCCTTGGCCGCGATCACGTGCACGAGCGGTCCGCCCTGGATGCCGGGGAAGATGGTCTTGTCCACGGCCTTGCCGAACTTCTCTTTACACATGATCATACCGCCGCGCGGGCCGCGCAGGGTCTTGTGCGTTGTCGTCGTAACAAAGTCAGCGTAGGGCACCGGGCTCGGGTGCACGCCCGCGGCAATGAGCCCGGCGATGTGCGCGACGTCGGCCATAAGGTACGCGCCGACCTTGTCCGCGATCTGCCGGAACCGGGCGAAGTCGAGGACCCTTGAATAGGCGCTGTAACCGCACACGATCATCTTTGGTTTGTGCTCCAGTGCCAGGCGCTCCACCTCGTCGTAATCGAGCAGCTCCGTATTCTTGTCCACGCCATAGGAGAAGGACTTGTAGAGCGTTCCCGAGAAGCTCACGCTCGCCCCGTGGGTCAGGTGTCCGCCGTGCGGAAGCGCCATGCCGAGGATCGTGTCTCCGGGCTGAAGCACGCTGAAGTAGACGGCCATGTTCGCCGAAGAGCCGGAATGGGGCTGGACGTTCACGTGCTCCGCGCCGAAGAGCTGCTTTGCCCGCTCGATGGCCAGTGTCTCCACGGCATCGGCATACTCGCACCCGCCGTAATAGCGCCGGTTCGGATATCCCTCGGCATATTTGTTCGTGAACACCGATCCCTGCGCTTCGAGCACCGCCTCGCTCACATAGTTTTCCGATGCAATGAGGACGATCTTGGAGAGCTCGCGCTCCTCTTCGCCTTTGATCGCGTTGTAGACCTCGGGGTCCTGCTGTTTCAGTTCTGACATGATGCGTTCCTTTATCTTTTTCTATGATGATGCAGCAATAACAATAAATCCACCGCTGAAGGCGCTGAGACGCAGAGAAGAACGTCGCCAACATAAAATATTTTTCTTCGTACCTCCGCGTCTCCGCGGTAAAAATGACTATATTACCGGTATTTCATATCTTATTCAGCCGCAGCTGGTGCCTGCCGCCGGCAAATTCCGTTTCGAGCCACGTCTTCACGATCTCGAGCGCAACGCCTTTGCCGATCACGCGCTCGCCCATGACGAGGACATTGGCGTCGTTGTGCTCCCGGCTCATCTGGGCCGTGAAATGGTCATGGCAGAGAGCGGCGCGCACCTTCGGGTACCGGTTGGCCACGATCGACATCCCGATGCCCGTGCCGCAGATCAGGATGCCGCGGTCCACCGTGCCGTTCGTCACTGCCTCGGAGACCTTCTTCCCGTAGTCCGGGTAGTCCACGGAGTCCTTCGTTGCCGTGCCGAAATCAGAGACCTCGATGTTCTTGAGCGTCCGGAGGTATTGAACGACCTCTTGTTTCAACTCCAGTCCGCCGTGGTCCGCACCGATCGCCAGTTTCATGTTAAAACCCGCCCTTTCGTAGTCGCTGATATTAACATCCCGGCTGTTTTAGTGTCAAGGAAAATACCGGAACAAAAAAGCCCTGCGGTCTGGTAGCCGCAGACTTTAGCCTGCGCTTTTTATGACCGTCACGCACCCCCAAGGGTGCGGTTATCAAGGGCAAACCATCATAAAAACTCATACCCGATCATGCTCAGCACCGCCACAGCCGCGGTCTCGGTGCGAAGGATGTTGGGACCCAGGCTCACGAGATGAAAACCTTTTTCTTTTGCCGCCTCCGCCTCTCGCGCGGATAAGCCGCCTTCGGGTCCGATAAGAACGATGACGTTCTGTATCCCGGGATTCTGCCGGAGAACGTTCTTCATGGGCTCTGTCCCCTCTTCCCAGGGGAGGAGAAGCAGGGTTCGGGGTTCAGGCGACAGGGTCTGGAGAAAATCAGAGAAAGATCGAATGTGACCGACCTGTGGGATATCCGGCCTGTTGCTCTGCATGGCGGCTTCCCGGGCAATTTTCTGCCACCGCGAGACACGCTTTTCTTCATCCCTGATCTTCACGATGGTCCGCTCGGTCACAAGCGGGATTATTGTCGCAACGCCGAGTTCCGTGGCTTTCTGCACGATCCAGTCCATCTTGTCGGACTTGGGCAGTCCCTGGCCAAGGGTGATGAGGGGATGGCGAATTTCCCGCTTTGATCTGCTCACGATCTCTGCCCTGATCTCAGCACGACCGATCTGCACGATCTTCGCCTGGTACTCGGTACCCGTGCCGTCGCACAGCAGCAACCCGTCGCCCGTCTTCATTCGAAGGACCGTCGCGATATGGCGCACGTCCTCGCCGGAGACGGTGATGAGCTGGTCAATGACCTGGTCGGGAGATATGAAAAATCGGGGGGGTCTGGGCATTCTATCTTCCTCGCCACGGATGGGCACGGATTAAGAGAGATAAGAGGGAACTTATAGAATCAACTTCTTTCAGGAGAAATGGAGAAAGTGATGGGGAAATGGGGCTTAAGCCTCGGTTGTTTATTCTCACCCTTTCTCCACTTCCCCCTTTCACCTGAAGCCTTGCGCTGGTTTTAGGTTATCGGCTTAGGCGCCGCAGGCTTTCCCTCCCCGCCCCTTCTCCGCCTGCGCCGCTTTGGTCTCGCTTTTCGCTCCGCGCTTTTCTGTATTTCCTTTTCCTCGCCCGGCGCGAGCGGATGGGCCTTGATGAATTCCTTCCACCAGGCGCGGATCTCTCTTTTCTCGCCCGTGGTCTCGCTCGTGAAACGAAAATACTCAAAGGCATCGGCAAACCCGGGCCTGCGCAGGAAATAGCGGGGGTACTTCCCTTCGCGCTTCTCGAACCGCTGCTGGTTCCAGTATATGTCGCGCATCGCCAACCCGACCTTCTTGGGGATCTGCACCCGCTGCGCCTGTTCCTGCATGATCTCGGTCACTGCCCTCGTCATGGCATCGAGGGCAGGGACACCCTGTTTCATCAACGCAACGGCTGTTTCCTCGATATACTGTCCGGACATGAGGCCGAACAGGATGTGCGGCGGCACCTGCCTGCCTGACAGCACGCAGGCGTCCACCCACTCGAGCGCCTTGCCGATCCAGATGTGCGGAAAGCCCTCGGACTCCGTGTCCACCCACGCGTTCAGGCGCGGGAAGATCACACCGAAGAGCCCCGTCTTCCTGAGAAGCTGATAGGTCTTCTCGCCCTCGCCGAGCAAAAAGAGCTTGAGGACCTCTTCGTACATCCGGGACGGAGAGGCAAGCGCCACGTGGTCCTTCAGCTCCAGCATGGCATGGTAGGTTTTTTCTTCGATCTCGAACCCGAGCAGGGCCGCGAACCGCACCGCCCGCACCATGCGCACGGGGTCCTCGGTGAACCGTACCAGGGGGTCGCCGATGATCCGGATAAGCCCGCGCTCGAGGTCCTGCATCCCGCCTACGTAGTCGATGACGGAGAAGTCCGCAATGTTGTAAAACAGCGCATTCACCGTGAAGTCGCGCCGGAGGGCGTCTTCCTCAGGGGTGCCGAAGACATTGTCCCTGAGGATCATGCCGCCCTCGGTCTTGAGCATGCGCGGCGGCTTGGGCCTGACAGGAGCGGGCGTCTGCGCCCCGGGAGTTGCAGACACAGGGTCTTCGACTCCAGGGGAAGCGATGGTTTCCTGCACAAGCTGTTCCGACGGTTCCGGCGATACTTGTTCGGCAACAGGGGCCGCTTCCACTGCCTCCGGTTCATCGGACACCATGGACCGGAACGTCGCGACCTCGATGATCTCGTCATGAAAATGGATATGGGCGAGTCGGAACCTGCGGCCGATGAGCCGGCAGTTGCGGAAGACCTTCTTGACCTCGCCCGGCGTGGCGTCCGTGGCGATGTCGAAGTCCTTGGGCTCGCGGCCGAGCAGCAGGTCGCGCACGCCGCCGCCTACGAGGTAGGCGAAGTACCCATGCTCTTTCAGCTTGTAGAGGACCCGCAGGGCATTGTGGCTGATCCACTTGCGGGAGATGGCGTGCCTGGAGCGCGGAATGATCGTAGGTTTTATAGGGCTCACGGGTTTGTATAATAGCACACAGTGACCGGCAAGGTAAAGAGGGAATGAGAACATTCGCTCCATTGTAAAGAACGGCCTCCTGTGCTATACTGTTCCCCTATGATGAATGATCTGAATGTTATGGGACTGAACCCCGCGGTCGCAGAAAAGATAATCCCGATGGTAGAAGATATGCTCAGGGAGCATGCATCGAATATCCATTCCTTCCACATCGTTGGCAGCGCCGTGATCCCGGACTACAACGAGAAACTATCGGACATCAACTCCGTTGTCGTACTGAAAAAAATGGACTTGCAGTTCATCAAGTTCCTCGCGCCCCTTGGGAAAAAATACGGTAAAAAAAAGATCGCAGCGCCCCTGGTGATGACCCCGGAGTACATCGACCGATCACTGGACGCATTCCCGATCGAGTTCCTCGACTTCAAGCGCCTCCATAAGACCGTGTACGGGCATGACCTCCTGAAGGACCTGCAGATCACCACGCCAAACCTGCGGCTTCAGTGCGAGCGCGAGATCAAGACAAAACTCATCGGCCTGCGACAAGAATACCTCTCATCACTCGGCAAGAAGAAGCTCATTGCCGCCGTGCTGGTGCGGTCCTTCACCGGCTCCATGGCGCTCTTCCGGGCCATTATCACGCTCCTCGGCAAGGAGCCGCCTGTCCCGCGCGCGGAGGTCATAACAATGCTCGGCTCCGCGACCGGGATCGACACCGAGATCTTTGAAAAACTGCTCATGCTCAAGGCGGATCTCCTCAAGCCATCGGAACAGGAACTTGCCTCCTTCTTCGAACGCTACTACAACGCGCTCGAGGCCACGGGAAAGATCATCGATGACCTCCATGTATAAAAGGCTCGTTATCGCGGTCGTTTTTCTCGCGACCGTCTGCGCTTCCGTTGCCACTGCCTCCACGCCGCAGCCGCCCGATGCGCCCCGGGATTACGTGGTCGACCTGGCCGGCATCATCAGGAGCGACTTGAAAGATGAACTCAACGCCACTCTCCGGACACTTGAGCAGAAGACCACGGCCCAGGTGCTGGTGCTCACGGTCCAGACCCTCGACAACCAGAGTATCGAGGAATTCGCCCTCAACACGAAGGAAAAATGGAAGCTCGGACAGAAGGGCAAGGACAACGGGGTCCTGATCGTTGTCGCGCTGAAGGACCGCAAGTACCGGATCGAGGTGGGCTACGGACTCGAGAGCGTATTGCCGGACAGCATGGTCGGCTCGATAGGACGGGAATACTTCGTCCCCTATTTCAGGCAAGGCGACTTCAGCACCGGCATTTATGCGGGTACGATCGCCGTGATCAGGACGATCGCGACCCATGAGGGCGTAAGCATAACGAACGGGACCGGGGGGGCCCGAACTCGAGCGGCATATCCTGGCAAACGCCTCAACATGTTCCAGATGATCGTGCTCGCTATATTTGGCATCATCGCTCTGGTCCTGTTCATAACCCATCCCGGCCAATGCTTCCTCATCATTCTGGCCTCACAAATGGGAGGGGGCAGAGGCGGTTGGTCCGGAGGCGGGGGCGGCGGGTTTGGCGGAGGAGGAAGCTTCGGAGGCGGGGGCGGCGGCAGCGGAGGTGGAGGCGGAGCATCAGGAGGCTGGTAAGTTTCCCGCTAAAAGAGAATGCAAAAGAATCACAGAGGGAATCGAGGAATGAAGAGAATAACAATCTCTGGTTCTCTAGTTTTAAAATCGGAAGAGGATACTGAGGAACCTGCAGAGGCACAGAGAGGGAGACTAGCAAAAAGATCAAACCCATCAGATCAGTCCTCTCTCCTCTGGGGTTAATTATGACAATACGCTACATCATCACAGGAGGAACTCATGAACAACGGAGTAAAGGCAGTACTGATCATTCTCGGAGTCATCGCGGTGTTTGCGATCGGGGCCGTCATGTACGGCGTCGGAGAATACAACAAGGCCGTGGCCATGGACGAGCAGGTCAAGTCGCAGTGGGCGCAGGTCGACAATCAGCTGAAACGGCGCTACGACCTGATCCCCAACCTGGTCGAGACCGTGAAAGGCTATGCGAAGCATGAGAAGGAACTGTTCGAGAACATCGCCAATGCCAAAACGAAATATTTCCAGGCAAACACGGTGAAGGACAAGATCCAGGCGTCCCAGCAGCTCGAAGGGGTCCTCTCACGCCTCCTCTTACTGCAGGAGAATTTTCCCCAGCTCAAGGCGAATGAGAACTTCCTGAAATTGCAGGACAGTCTTGAGGGAACAGAGAACCGTATCGCCGTTGAGCGCATGCGGTACAATGACGCGGTGAAGGTCCTCAATACCTACCGGAGAAGCGTGTTCGGAAAGTTCTTTGCTTCTTTGGCCGGCGTGAACGAGGCGCAGTATTACGAACTCCCGCAGGCGGAGAAGGAAGCGCCGAAGGTCAAGTTTTAGTAACCGACTAAATCACAGCACCATGCATTAAAACCAGCCTCCCCCTGAGTCTGCTTCATGCAATTTGCGATTCAGGGGGATTTTTTTCCGCAACCGTGTTCATCGGTTCATTCTTCACCCAGACAGAACCGGACACATCCTCGAAAGCTGTCATGGCTGCGACGGAACCGTGCGCAACCGCTACAACGATCTGCTTTGGCGCGCCGGTGATGTCGCCCGCGGCATAGACCAGGGGAATGGATGTCCGCATGGTCATCAGGTCGGTCTTGATGTATCCCTGATCATCAAGCTCGAGTCCAAGCTGCTTTGCGATCTCGTTTTGCGGAACATAACCGATGGCCACGAACACGCCATCTACAGGCATTTCCGATATCTTGCCGGTCTTCTTGTCCTCGATCTTGACGGCTTTTACGATCTTATCTCCGGAGATCTCCCTCACTTCACTGTCCCACAGTGCCGGGATTCCCGAACGTTTGAAACTCTCCTGCAGCTTTGCCTCGGCGCGCAGCGTATCTCTCCGGTGTACCAGTATTACCTTTGCTCCAAGATTGTGAAGATAGAGCGCATCGGTGATCGCCGTATTGCCGCCTCCTACCACGATCACATTTTTACCGTCCTTGAAGAAATATCCATCACACGTAGCGCAGTAGCTTACACCCCTGCCGTAGAATCTCTGCGCTCCTGTTGCTTCGAGCGCCCGGTTGTCAACACCGGTCGCGATCACCAACCCTTTGGTGATATAGATCGCGTGGTTCGTTTTGAGCTGGGTCCTGCCATCCTGCCGGTCTTTCGTGATCTCGGTTATATGTTCACCGACGTGAAGCTCGCAATACTGGGCTGCCTGCTGCGCGATGAGATCAATGAGACTTTTGCCCGCCGATCGCATATAGCCCGGGTAATTCTCCACCACCGGCGTGATCGCCACCTGGCCGCCGAGATTGTTTTTTTCGATCACCACGGAATTGAGCCCCGCCCGCACGGCGTATATCGCGGCCGTGAGCCCTGCGGGACCGCCGCCGATGATGACAAGGTCCTTTTCCACCGGCTCTCCCGTGATCTGGGTGGATGCCACCAGCGGCTCCTTGAGGGTCATAAGAGATTCCAGGAACAGCGGCTCCGGCTGAAGTCCGGCGCCGGTGAAGGTATTGTTCATGAATGTCTGCGGCACGGCAAGGGAGCCGAGGCTTTCCGCGAGGTCCTGGTTCTCGTAGATCTCGACGGCCTCCGCCGATACAAGGTCAGGCCTGACGATCGCTGCGGAGAATGCGGACAAGACCTGCAGCGGGCAATAAGGGCAGGTGGGGCTGACAAAGACCTGGATGTCCCGCTTTTCATGAAGCTGTTCGGCGATCTTCTGGATCGACGGTTCTGACAGAAGCGGTTTGCCCGTGGATGCCATCACAATGGCGGTGAGGAATGAACGGCCCTCTTCGCCCATGGGGGCGCCGGTATAACGAATGCGGTATTCATCCGGAGCGATAAGGACCGATGGTGAGCGAGTGACATTTCGCTTCACGGACTGCTCGTCGCCGATCGTGTGAAATGACACCTTCAGCTTCCCGGAGAGTTCGGCAAGCATCCTGACCAGCGAGACCGCGGCTTCGTTGTACTTGTCGTTCTTGCCGTCCCTGGTATAGACCTCGAGAACGACGTCTTCCTTGAGCGTCTCCAGAAGTGTTTGCCTGATGGTCTGTTTGATATCTTCCGGGATAAGTTCCTGTGCCATAGCAACCTCGTGAAGCGTATTCAGGAGTCAGTGCTCAGGAGCCGGAAAATATTTTCTAACGTCTGACCCCCGGCTTCCGGCTCCTCTTCTCATTTGATCCTCTGCGAGATCTTTTTGAACTCCTCCGTGCCGGCCACTTTTAAGAGCTGGAACAGCACCGTCTCGGTGCAGGTCACGACAGCGCCCGCCTCGCGCATGAATTCGATCCCGATCTTCCAGTTCTCCTCGGTGCGGGAACAGATCGCGTCCTGCACAACGTGGACGTTGATCCCGCCCCTGAGCAGGCCGATGCAGGTCTGGAGCACGCAGATGTGCGTCTCCATGCCCGTCAGAACGACGCTGCTTTTATTGTGCTCCTTGAGCTCCTCCAGGAACGCGGGCTGGCCGCAGCAATCGAAGGTCATCTTCTCGACAGGGCGGTAGAACGGCAAGGCCTCGCGTATCTCCGGCACGGTCGTGCCGAGGCCCCTGGGATACTGCTCCGTCACCATGACCGGCATGCCGATCATCTTCGCGAGCTCGACCAGGTGCAGGTTGTTCTTGATGACCTTGTCCTTTTCCTTCATCACCGCTGCAAGCTTGTCCTGAATATCAACGATCAGAAGGACGGTGTCTTCCTTATCTATAATAAATTTATCCAATGTCATGTCTTATCTTCTTCCTGAGAACGAATTAATCGTTGTTCATCCTGATTTTCATTCCGCATTCCGCACTCCACCTTCCGAATTCCGCATTTCCGTTGTCCCGGCCGCCTGCCGGTCATTATACGCCTCATGATCCGCCGGCATAACCGATGGACACATTATCCTCCTCCACGATCACCGGCACTTTCCTCACACCCTTTGAATACCTCAAGCATCTCATCCATTTTCGCACGTTCAGCCCTCACATCGTAATACACGGCCCTGTTCCCGTAGACCGACCTGGCCTTATCAGTATGCGGTCAGCCTGCTTTACCGAAGATCATCACCTTCTCTGCCATAGGTTCCCTCCTCACTGCAAATGGAAATCACTTAAATATATAATATCATTTTACGGGTGCAAAAGTACATATTTTACGATACAATCGAAATGTGATGTCACAGGGAACAAATCCTTCGGCAGGCTTGTCATATACTACAGGCGACAGCAGCTCTACTGGGATCAGATGACGACGCGGCGCTCGTATCGTCTGCCCAAAAAGGCGACCTGCATGCTTTTGAATTGCTTGTAGCTCGATACCAGAAAAAGATGCTCAACATCTCCTTCCGGCTGGTCGGGGATTACGATGATGCGTGCGAGGTCGTGCAGGACGCTTTTGTCTCTGCTTACAGGAACATCAAAACGTTCCGCGGGGATGCGAAGTTCACGACCTGGCTTACGACAATTACCTTGAACCTGTCGAAGAACCGATTGAAGCAGATGAGGTCCCGGCAGGGCCATGAAGTTTTTTCCCTGGACGATCCGATCCAGACCGATGAAGGCGAGATGACCATGGACCCGCCGTCATATGAGCCTTCGGTTCTGGATCGTATGGAAAAGCGGGACATCCAGACAAAGGTGCAGGACTGCATCAAAGCGCTTGAGGCGGACTTTCGGGAAGTGCTGGTGCTTCGGGACATGCAGGATTTCTCCTATGAAGAGATCGGCGCCATGCTCAAGGCACGAGAGGGCACGGTGAAATCCCGGCTGTTCAGGGCAAGAGAGATGGTCAAGGAGTGTTTGAAGAAGTTTATGGGAGAACTCTGACCTGCACACTGCCCCGTTTGAGGCGCAGCCTCTTTCGGGGGTGAGGGGTATTCAATGGAACACAACGACATACGTCATAAACTTTCCGAATATATCGACGGAGCTGTCACGGGTAAAGAACAGGCGGCGATCGAAACGCACCTCAAGACCTGCCTGCAATGCAGCGGCGCGCTCGAAGAGCTTCGGAAGACCATCGAGCATGTCAAGACCATTGAAGAGATCGATCCGCCGGCATGGATGACACAGAAGATCATGGCTAAGGTGCGTGCTGAGGCGGCGGAGAAGAAGACCGTCTTTAAACGGCTGTTCTTTCCGCTCGCGATCAAGCTGCCCGTTCAGGCTTTGGCTGTCCTGTTCCTTACCATAACGGCCTATTACGTCTATCAGAATATAAATCCCGCGGACAGATATGCCGAACCAACAAGAGTGGCTACGGCGAAGAAAGAGGTATCAACTTTCCCGGCCCCGGGAAAAGAAGAAGGCGCTGCTGCTATAAAGAAAGATGCGCTTGATAAAATGCAAAGCTCCACACAGCGTTCAAAACAGGTTCCGCAATCCCCGGAATATAAAGCTCTGGATATGAAGCAGGAATACGAGAAGCCCTCGCCCCCGGTTCCCGAAGGCAAAGCAGCGGTGCCAGCCCCCGCTCAAGCAAAGCCTGCAGAGCAGCCGGTGCTTGCAAAACAGGAGGCAGCCTCAGGGAATATGGCTGCTGCGCCGCAGGCAGGCGCTCCGGCCATGATGAGGGAGCATGATGACGTGGAGAACGAGAGCGGGGAGCGCGCGGTATCAAAGCGTAAATCGATGGCAACAGCAGAAGGAACCGCGACGACACCCGCCGACAGATTTGAGCAAGTGGTTCAGGAGCGCTACCCGGACGACAAACCGAAATTGGTCGTAACGTTCGATCTCTTTGGCTCTTACAGGGTCAAGCGTGCGGAGGAACGGTTCAACAGCAGTGGCGAGCGTCACGGACTGCAACGAGAATATTATGAGTCTGGTCGAGTTAAAACAGAAGCCCGGTATGGCTATGGGAAACTCGAATGGTACAGGGAATTCCAGCCAGATGGTGTGAAAAAGATCGGCAAGTCGGATTTTAACTGGTTTTGGCTGAAGAAATAGCTCCCCTTATCGGGAACTTTTTCCATACCTCCTTTGTCTAATGAACCAGGAGCGGTTCAATTCAATTTCAAAGGAGGTTTGTCATGAGAATCAAATATCTTATTACGGTCCTCGCAGTTCTGTGTCTGGCAGGTGCAGCATATTGTTCGGTTTCATCGGCAGAGAAGAAGGAAATTAAGAACGGGGCGGCATCAAGCACGCTGGACGATCAGACCGGCGTGGCGCTCACCATCTACAACGTCAATCTCGGCCTGGTCAAGGACCAGCGCACCATCAGGCTGTTCAAAGGCATCGGCGATCTGCGGTTCATGGACGTGGCATCGCAGATCATGCCCACGAGCGTGCACATCAAATCACTCGTCAATCCTGAAACCCTCCAGGTACTCGAGCAAAACTACGAATACGACCTGTTGAACCCCCAGAAGCTTCTCGACAAATACGTAGGCAAAGAAGTAAAGCTTTATACGAAGAATCCCTACACCGAACGGGAGGAGGTCGTGACCGCCACCCTCCTGTCGAACAATGGCCAACCCATCTTCAAGATAGGCGATGAGATCACCTTCGGGCACCCCGGCAGGATCGTCTTCCCCGGCGTGCCGGAGAACCTCAATGCCAAACCAACCCTTGTCTGGATGCTCGACAACGACCTGCCGTCAACACAGAAGATCGAGGCCACGTACCTTACGAACGGCATCAACTGGCGGTCCGATTATGTCGTGACGCTGAATGACAAGGACGACAAGGCGGACCTCGTCGGGCTGGGTGACCATCGACAACCACAGCGGCGCGACGTATAAGAACGCAAAGCTCAAGCTCGTTGCCGGAGATGTGAACAGGGCAAAGAACGAATATGAATATAAGGACAAGATGATGCGCGTGGCAGAAATGGCGGCAAAAGCGGCAGCACCGCAGTTCAAGGAAGATTCATTCTTCGAATACCATATCTATACCCTCGAACGGCCGGCCACGGTCAAGGACAACCAGACCAAGCAGATCAGCCTGGTCACTGCCGATGACATCCCGGTCAAGAAAGAGCTTCTGTACCAGGGCGCGAACTATTATTACTACCAGCCGCTACGGCGAGGCCATGTCGAACCAGAAGATCGGCGTGTTCGTCGAGATCCAGAACAAGAAAGAGAACAACCTCGGCATGCCGCTGCCCAAAGGCACGGTGCGGGTCTACAAGGCTGACAAGGAAGGGAGCCTCCAGTTCGTGGGCGAGGATTCGATCGACCATACTCCCAAGGATGAGAAGGTCAGGATCAAGCTCGGCGATGCCTTTGACGTGGTGGGAAGCAGAAAACAGACGGACTGGAAGAAGATCGCCTATGATACCTACGAAGCGGCATTCGAAATATCGCTCAGGAACCACAAGAAGGAAGACGTGGTCGTAAAGGTCGTGGAACCGATCCCCGGCGACTGGAAGATGCTCTCGTCATCACACGAATACAACAAAAGCGAGGCCTTTACCGCCGAGTTCAATATCCCGGTGCCGAAGGACCAGGAAGTGAAGCTTACCTACCGGGTGAGGATGAGGTACTAGGCAGGGGGCACACTACATCAGCCGCAGCAACGATAACCCGCTGCGGCTGATACCTGCTATCTCATCATCGGGGAAATTGCCGTGTCAGCATTACCTCATTTTGGAAAGAAGAAATATCGACATCTCATATTTCGTTCCTTCTTCTTTTTTCACCGCCTGATAGAAGTCACACTTTTCGCATTGCCCATACTTCGCGGCAAACGTACCCTGCACCTTTTCACCGCACAGAGTGCCAGCGACAACCCAGCACGCCCTTCCGGCATTCTCGCCTCCATGAACGCCGTCCAGGCGCTTCTCCGTCGCTACCGGGCAGATACCGAGGTCTGTTTCGTGTTCTCCTCCTTTTGTCCGACCGCATTTCTTTACTTCCCAGCAGTTACGCTTCTTCAATACAGGAAACCTCCTTTTTAATCATCCATAACAATATGGATGATAAAGATCACGGCAAAAAAAGCTGCTTAATACTGTCTGTTGTTTTGTGAAAAATAAGGGGATACATTCCCTTATAACCACTTTTTCCGTTTGAAATAAAAAAACATGGAAACGCCAATGCCGAACATCGCGAGGAGCGCGAAGAAATACCCGTAGTGCCACTCCAGCTCCGGCATGTACTTGAAATTCATCCCGTACACCCCAACGATGAAGGTGAGCGGCATGAAGATCAGGGAGATCGCCGTCAGGACCTTCATCACCTCATTCAACCGGTTGCTGACGCTCGACAGATACATGTCGAGCATGCTGGAGAGCATCTCTCGGTAGATGTCCACGCTGTCGATGATATGAATGACATGGTCGTAGACGTCCCGCAGGTACGGCGCCGTGGGTTCGCTGATCAGCGTTGACTCATGCTTGCCCAGGCCGTTCACGACCTCCCGGAGGGGCCATACCGCGTTGTGAAGGAATATCATTTCCCGCTTTAATTGATATATCTTCTGGACGGTTTTCTGTGTCGGCTGCTCGATCAATTCAGTTTCGAGCGTTTCGATCTTGTCGCCGAACTTTTCCAGGATCACAAAGTAATTGTCCACCACCGCGTCGATGAGCGCATAGGCAAGGTAGTCGGCCTTCATTTTTCGGATGCGGCCCTTGCCGGTCCGGAGATGATCACGGATCAGGTTGAACACGTCTCCCTCGATCCCTTCCTGAAACGAAAGGACGAAGTTAGGGCCGAGGATGATGCTGATCTGTTCGGTGACGATGTCGCCGTTCTTCCCGCTCGTCAGCATTTTGAGCACGAGATAGAGGTAGTCGCCGAAATCCTCCATCTTGGGACGCTGGTCCGTGTTCATGATGTCTTCCATCACGAGCCGGTGCAATCCGAAGCATGCTCCGAGCTTTTCGAGCATCGAAACGTTATGGACGCCGTCCACATTGATCCAGGTGACGGTCGGCTTGTTCTTGTAGGGGATGCACTCTTCGACAGAGGTCAGTTCTGATTCGATTAAATTCGCCTCATCATAATCGACCACGTGAATGCTGATCTTTTCATCCTTCTTCTCTCCGGTATACACCAGTGTCCCTGACGGAAGGCCCGCCTTTTTGGACCTTTTTTTCGAAAGTTTGCGCATAGAGGGCATTAAGTAAACTCCTTGAGCGTTGCCTCGATCTTTTTCACGTCAAAGGCCTGATGCACGAGCGGTCCGTCCTTGATCATCGGAACGCGCTCTTCGAACGTCGGCCGGTTATTGCGGTAGATCACGCCGATGGGTATCCGGTCGCCCCACTCGAGCGCCTTGGCGAAGGCCGCCTTCCGGTCTTCGGGATCGTAGTCCGGCTCAACGTGATAGACCCGCTGCTTGTACCAATCATAGGTGTTCACCTTGTTGAAGGTCACGCAGGGCTGAAGGATGTCGAGCAGCGCAAACCCTTTGTGATTGATCGCCTCTTTCATGAGGCCTTTGAGGTGCTCCGTATCGGCGGCATATCCCCGGGCCGCGAAACTGCAATCCAGGGCAACAGCGAGCGCCATGGGGTTGAACTGTTCCGAGATCACGCCGAAAGGCATGTTCTTGGTCACCATCCCTTCGCCCGTTGTGGGGGAAGCCTGCCCCTTGGTGAGACCGTAGACCTGGTTGTCGTGCACAAAGAGCTTCACGTTGATGTTCCTGCGCATGGCCGCCATAAGATGGTTGCCGCCCTCGCCGTAGCAGTCGCCGTCGCCGGTCGTGACGATGACCGGCATCTTGTGGTTCGCGAGCCTGATTCCCGTGGCAACCGGCAGCGCCCTGCCGTGCAGTCCGTTAAAGGTGTTGCACTTTGTATAGTGCGGAAATTTGGCGGCCTGGCCAATACCCGAGACGACGATAAACTGGTGCGGCTCCATGCCGAGCTCGACCATGGTGTCCTTGAAGGTCTTCAGGATCGCGAAATTGCCGCACCCCGGGCACCAGGCCGGGACCTGTCCTCTATATGTTTCTAAGGTAATCATTGATCTCTCCTGTCAGGCCTTCAACCGTAAACGGCCTGCCGTCATATTTGTGAATGTGTCCTGAAAATTCAAATCCCGTCTCGCTTCGCATTAAACGGCTGAATTGGCCCGTTGCATTGTTCTCCACGCAAAGAGGAAGTTTTGCCCGTTCGAGGAACCTGACATAGTCGAAGCGCTCCCGGCTCGGCAGGGGGAAAACCTCACTGAAGTGAAGCATGGCGATGCTCGTTGTTGTTGCCAGGGCGTCGACCGCCTCTTTCATGACGCCGTATGTTGAACCCCATCCCGTCAGGACAACGCGAGGGTCATGATCGCCATAGAGGAACGGCGGCGCGATCTCTTGTCTGTATGAGCGGCAGCTTTTTGAACAACCGCTTCTCCACCATGTTGACCCGGGTCAATGCATCCTCGACGATATGACCTTCTTCGTCATGCTCGTCGCTGTCCGTGACCACGAGGTGCCTCGCGTCCCCGGGCACGCCCAGGGGGCTTATCCCTGTGTCGGTATAGGCGTGGCGCTTGTAGCTGGAAAGTTTCTTAAACGCATCTCCCCGCAGACGATGGTCCTGGTATCGTAGTTTGCTCACATCGAATCCTTCAAACGTCCACTGAGTATCGGCGAGATACGTGTCGAAAAGAATGAAGACCGGTATCTGGTACTTCTCCGCCAGGTCGAAGGCCTTGTTCGTGAGATAGAACGCCTCGCGAGGCGTTCCCGGCGCAAATATCACGCGGGGAAATTCCCCGTGGCCTGCGGAGATGAGGAACTGGAGCTCGCCCTGCTCGCTTCGCGTCGGGAACCCCGTCGCCGGGCCCGGCCGTTGCCCCATGGCTATCACCACGGGCGTCTCGGTCATGCCCGCAGAGCGAAAGTCCCTCGACCATGAGGGAGAAGCCGCCGCCCGATGTGCCGGTCATGGCGCGCACACCGGCAAAGGACGCGCCGAGCGCCATGTTGATGGCGGCGATCTCGTCCTCGGCCTGTTCCACGACAACTCCGTATTCCTTTTCTTTGGTCGCGAGATAGTTCATGATGCCTGTCGAAGGCGTCATGGGGTAGGCGGAATAGAACTTACACCCCGACGCCAGTGCGCCGAGGGCGATGGACTCAACGCCTCCCACGAGCATCAGGGCTTTTGCCGGTCCATCAGCACGGACGGAAAAGTTGCACTTGAGACATCCCTTTATTGCGTGGTCATAACCGGCCATGGCGGCGTTCTTGTTCGCCGTGATGACCTTGTCGCCTTTTTTCCTGAAGATCTCGGCAATGAGGCCCATCAGGATATCGAGGTCCATCCCCAGCATGCCGAGGACCGCTCCCGTTGCTACGGTGTTCGCCATGATCCTGTCGCCGCCATGCTCCATGGCAAGCTTCTCAAAGGGGATGTCGAGAAACGCCGGTTTGTCGTGCTTTTCCTTGAGCGTCTCTGAATCGTAGATGATCCGGCCACCGGAGGTGAGCTCACGCTCGTGGAGCCGGAGACTCTCCTTGTCCAGGGCAACGATGATGTCGATTGCTTCCCTGGGCGCCGAAACCGGCCTGTCCGAAAACCGTATCTGGTAGAAATTGTGCCCGCCGCGGATGCGCGACTCATAATCCTGGTTCGTGAAGACGTGGTGTCCCGAGCGGGCAAAAACATGTCCCAGCGTGTCACCGATCGTCTGGATCCCCTGTCCTGCTTCACCGCCGATCTTGATGGAATAGTCCATAATGTCCTCTTTCTGAGACGGTATCGATGGGTAGTTACTAAAGAATCAGATTCACCTCATAGTGAGAAGAAAAATTGCAATCATTTTGACAGGATAACAATAGTAACGGGATTTCGGGATGTAGCTAAGAAAGAACCCCGATCTTGTCCTATGAATAACGTTAAAAACTTGTCTGCTCCGGCTTGTGCGGGTAAGGATACGACCCTCACCCGATATCTTCTATCGTGATCCCGCCGGATTCGAGGAGTTGCGAAAGAAGCACAAACCCTCCGCAGGGCCGTGCTGCCCGGTTCTGCATAAAGTCGCAGTCATGTTCATAAAAATCACAGGCAGTGCACATTTTATTAACAATCAGCTCTGCGGTAGCGGGTGCAAACTCGCGTCGCTGGCCATCGAGAACCAGGTTTTTCCCTTCACGCAGGCACCGTTCCACAACAGTATAACCCCTGCATGCCAGCGCTTCGTTCTTGTCAGGCTTATAATAGGTGCAGTATTGTGAACAAAGTGTTCGTTCCAACGGCCTTTTTATTCTCATTGTTTCGTATTATAACAAAATACAGGGTACAGTGCTATAATAACACCATGAATTACTATTTTACACGACGGGCTGTCCTGAAATGGCTCGAGACCCCGTCTGTTTATCAGATCGCAAAGGACGAATTATACGAACTTGACAGCGCATCGTTCGACTTTTTTAAGAACTGCGCTTCAGAGGACGGGTGCGCCTCAAAGAACAGCGCGTTCATAGACTACTGTCTGGAGGAGGGGCTGCTGACGACAACACCGGGTGCGGTCAAACGGCCCGCTCTCAAACAAGCCCCTGAACCGTCACTCCGCTACCTTGAACTCCAGATCACCGATGCCTGCAACCTCAGATGCAAACACTGCTATATCGGTGATGCCGGCCATAATGAACTGACGCCGGAACAGGTGGAAAAGGTTTTGCGCGAATTCGAGAAGATGCAGGGTCTGCGCGTACTGATAACCGGCGGCGAACCGCTGGTCCATAAAAATTTCCACGAGATCAATGAGATGCTCCCTGATTTTTTCATCAGAAAGGTCCTCTTCACGAACGGAGTGCTCCTCAATAGAGAAAAGCTGAAAGTCCTCAAGGTCGACGAGATCCAGGTGAGCGTGGATGGACTCGAACCTGCCCATGACAGGCTCCGGGGAAACGGGACATTCAAGCGCTCCCTGGAAGCAATGAAACACGCGCTTGACGCAGGCTTCGATGTATCAGTGTCTACCATGGTCCATCAGTACAATCGAGCGGACTTCGACAGCATGGAACAACTTTTCAAGGGAATGGGGATCAAGGATTGGACCGTGGATATTCCCTGCATGACCGGCAGACTGAAAAATAACGCGGAGCTGTATGTCAGCCCCGAGGAAGGCGGGAAATATCTCGGCTACGGTTACGGGAACGGACTCCATTCTTCCACACAGGGGTATGGCTGCGGTCTCCATCTCATGGCGGTGATGGCAGATGGGGGCATCGCTAAATGCTCATTTTACGGAGCCCAACCCGTGGGCACCGTGGACCATGGCCTTCAAACAGCCTGGGGTAAAATCCACCCGGTCATGCTTAAGGACCTGAAGTGCGACTGCGAGTACCTTGAAGTATGCCGGGGAGGGTGCCGGTACCGGGCGGAGCTTATCGAGGGAAAAGGTGGAAAAGACCTGTACCGGTGCATGCTGTATGGTATAATATAAGCTAATTCAGGTTCATGCTTCGATTGAGGCGCTCCGAAAAAGCACGGTATTTTTTAACAATCAGATCATGTATGCAAGAAAGGAGGTCTTCCGATGACTATTAAAAAGGTAACGAAAAAAATGGCAGTCACGTGCAAGTGTAAAAGTTCCTGCTAACAGTGATAAACGATCCAGGAAATATGAGCCCGGCATGGAATGTCGGGCTTTTTTATTCCACTTCGAACGACAGATGCGCTGTGTACCTATTTCTACCAGCGATCAGGCATGCTCCTAGAGAATTATGATGCCTATTGAGATGAGGAAATCGGACGAAACGAGACGCAGGCCTGTGCTCCTCATCGGCGGCAAGGGCGGAGTGGGCAAAACGACCTGTTCTGCTGCGATCGCAGTGCAGCTCGCGTCCCGAGGTCTTAAAACGCTGATCATCACCTCTGACCTGACCCCCTCGCTGTCCGATGTCTTTGAAAAAAAGATCGGCGACACCATCACCACCATAGACGAAAATCTACATGCCTACGAGATCAGCCAGGAGGCCATCGCAATCCGGTGGAAGAGCAAATTCGGACCCGACTTCTATGATATCCTCGCCCACCTCATCGAGGTGGATGCGCTCGACGCTGAATCGCGCCATCAGCTCCTTGACTACATCGGGTCCGCTCCATCCCTGCGGGAAGAGACCATGCTCGACATCATCATGGAGATGGCGGGGAACAGGGGCTATGACCGGGTCGTCTGGGACACCGCGCCTGCGGGAGAAACGCTCAACCTCCTCGGCATGCCGAAGAACATCAGGAAGCATCTCCGGGCAGGCGCAAAGGTCTTCGAGGGACTGGACAGGATCGGGAAACAGCTCAGCGGGAAACGCTCTATTGCAGGCATCATGGACGAGTGGACAGCACTGTCAGAAAAAATCAGTCAATTCATTCACGAGAAGTCAATGTTCGTTATCGTGGCAAATCCCGAGGCCCTGGTGGTGAACCAGGTCCGCAGGCTCATGACGACCCTCCTGGAATACAATCTCACGGTCCACGGCATGATCATCAACCGTGTGATCGAACACGACGATTCCAAATCACTTGCAGCGATCCGGGAAACTCAGAAAGGGCATATCGAGGAGCTGAGAAGGATGGCAGGAGAACGTACCGTGGTCACCCTCCCCTTTTCGTTCAGCGAGATCAGGGGAGTGAGACAGCTTCAGGATATCGGGAAAAGGCTCGCAGCCGGGCTCTCGCTGTAAACCGTTATCACCATGTTACACGTTGAACCGGAACAGCATGATGTCCCCGTCCTTGACCACGTACTCCTTGCCTTCGGAACGAAGCAGACCCGCCTCTTTCACCGCCTTCTCCGAACCGAGCTTCATCAGATCATCGTAGTGGAACACCTCGGCGCGAATGAAACCCTTCTCAAAGTCCGATGGATCTTGCCGGCCGCCTGGGGCGCCTTGGTGCCCTTCGTGATGGTCCAGGCGCGCACTTCGTCCTTGCCCGCCGTAAGATAGGTGATAAGTCCAAGAAGCTCGTAGCCCGCCCGGATCATCCGGTCAAGGCCCGACTCCTTGAGCCCCATGCCCGCGAGATATTCCTTGCCGCTCTTCCTTCGGGAGTTGGGCGATCTCGCCCTCCACCTGGCCCGAGATGACAACGACCCGGGCGCCTTCTTCCGCCGCGATCTTCTTGACCGCATCCACATGCGGATTCGGCTTGTCCACCATGTCCTCGGCCACGTTCGCCACGTAAAGCACGGGCTTCGCGGACAACAAGGCATAGCTCTTGAGCCACAGGAGTCTCTTCGTCGGAATGGGTCGCGCGGCGGATCGGCTCGCCCTTGGCGAGCATATCCTTGAGCCGCCGCATGAACTCCACTTCATCAACGGTCTTCTTGTCCGCTGTCTTGACCAGCTTCTCGGCCTTGTACAGCCGCTTCTCGATCGCGTCGAGGTCCGCAAGCATGAGCTCCGCCTCGATCACCTCGATGTCCTCCCTGGGATCCACCTTGTTCGCAACATGAATAACGTTCGGGTCCTCGAAGCAGCGCACCACGTGAGCGATGGCGTCCACCTCGCGGATGTTGGCCAGAAACTTGTTGCCCAGCCCTTCGCCCTGGGAAGCGCCCTTCACCAGCCCGGCGATGTCCACGAACTCCATGCTCGTTGGCGTCAGTTTCTTCGGCACGTAGATCTCGGCAAGCTTGTCGAGACGCTCATCCGGCATGTCCACCACGCCCGACGTTCGGATCGATGGTGGTAAAGGGATAGTTCGAGGCCTGAGCGCCCGCGGAGGTGAGCGCATTGAAGATGGTGGACTTGCCTACGTTCGGCAGGCCGACGATACCGCAGTTGAAACCCATACCAGCTCCTTTTCGTGAAACTGTATCGTAAATCAAATCGTCAAATGCTCAAAGTCAAAATATTACCGCAGATTACGCAGATTTCACAGATTACATGAACTTGAATTGTATTTGAAATTGCGTACATTTGTGCAATCTGCGGATAGAGCGTCTTTGGTGTACTACTTCAGTCCTGATATGCTGTATAGTACTTCAAACAATAAAAAACCCGGAGCTGTCGGAATGGTCCTTCAGGTCCGGGCTTCTGAATACTTACTTCTGATTAACGATATTCATTGCCCGTGTGAAGCCTTCCACGACAATGAGCCTGACAGCTTCCGCGGCCTTTGCAACGGCCTCTGAAGCGGCCGGACGTTCTTCGGCAAGGAACGGGCTGAGCACATAATCCGCTGGGTCCATATTCAGCGCCGGCCTGCCGATCCCGATGCGGACCCGGATGAAGTCCGGTGACCCAAGGTACTCGATGAGGGAGCGGAGCCCGTTGTGGCCTCCGTGGCCGCCGCCGATCTTCACGCGCACGGTCCCGAGCGGAAGATCCAGTTCATCATGGATCACGATGAGATCGGACACTGTCGCGTAGGTCTCTCTGAGAATCGCCGCCACAGCCCTGCCGCTGTCGTTCATATATGTCTGCGGCTTGGCCAGAACCGCGTCCTCGGAATCGATCCGGGCTTTCCCGATCAGGGCGTGGTATTTTTCCTGCGCGACATCAACATGCAGGTTTCAGGCAAGCTCGTCGAGAGCCATGAAGCCTGCGTTGTGACGCGTGCGTTCGTACTTTCTGCCCGGGTTGCCGAGCCCGACGATGATCTTCATGCAATCCCCGGAGAACTACGCCACGATTTGCTTACTTCTTCGGAGCAGCCTTAGGCAGCTGGCGGCGGCAGCCTTCGGAGCACCGGCCTTGGGAGCAGCTTCCTTGGCCCCTTCTTTGCCCTTTGCCTCGGGCAGCTTCGCCCTCGGCTTCTTCGGCTTCTTAACGAGCTCGGGCTCTGCGCCCTCGGTCACCTCAGCCGGAGTCGCCGTCAGCATGGCCTCGAGCTTGGCCTCCGAGATCGGCGGCTGGATCGTCGCAACCGTGGTGTCGCCCGTCGGTCAGGATCTTGACGCCCTTCAGGCGCCTTGATGTCCCGCACGTGGAGGGACTCGTTCACCTTGAGGTGCTCGATATTGACATCGATGAAATCGGGGATATGGGTCGGGAGACACTCGATCTCGAGATTGCGCTGCCCGTACTGGAAAATGCCGCCTTCCTTCACGCCGATGGCCGTACCGCTGATGTGCACCGCCACCTGGATCTTCACCTTCTCGTTCATGGCGACTTCCATGAGATCGAGATGGATCAGCTTGCCGCTGATGGGGTCCACCTGGTAGTCCTTGATCAGGGCCAGCTTATCGCCCGCGCCTGTTCCGCCCTCGAGCTTGAGGTTGATGAGCGCATGCTCTCCGCCCTCGGTATTGAGGACCTTCGAGACGTCCTTATTGACCATCACGATGGGTGTGGACTTGCCGTGGCTGTAGAGGACCGCCGGCACCTGTGCATCCCTCCGCAATCCCCGGGCCACTCCCTTGCCCACCTTTTCTCTGACTTGTGCTGTTAATGCTATCCTTTCCATGTTTCCTCCGATACAGTTATGAACGTATCATAACCGTTAACTGACCATTTGCCATACAGGCTCAAACACAGAAAACTTAACCGCGTTAATTAAACAGCACGATCTACATGATTCTTCGTCTCCTGCATGTCATCTGTGTTCATCTGTGGTTGCCTGTTCTCTTATCCTTTACACGAACAACGAGCTGAGCGATGTTTCCTCGTGGATCCTCGTGATCGCATCGGCAAGAAGCTGCGCCACGGAAAGCACCGTCAGCTTCTTGCATTCCTGCTGCTTGCTGTCCAGGGCTATCGTGTTCGTCGTGATCAGTTCTTCGAGCGATGATTCATTGATGCGCTTGATCGCCGGGCCCGAGAGCACCGCATGCGAACAGGCCGCGCTGATCGTGCCCGCCCCGTTCGCCTTGAGCGCGGCCGCGCCTTCGGTCAGCGTTCCGGCGGTGTCCACCATGTCGTCCAGCAGCAGGCAGTCATGCCCCTTGACGTCGCCGATAATGTGCATGACCTGCGCCTCGTTCGGCTTGTCCCGCCGCTTGTCGATGATCGCAAGCGCCGCATTGAGCCGCTTGGCGAATGCCCGCGCCCGCTCCACGCCGCCGGCATCGGGAGAAACCACGGTCAGGTTGTTGAACTTCTTCGACCGGAGATACTCGAGGAGCACCGGTGCGGCAAACAGGTTGTCCACGGGGATATTGAAGAACCCCTGTATCTGGCCCGCATGCAGGTCCACGGTAAGGACCCGGTTCGCGCCCGCGGTCGTGATCAGATCGGCCACGAGCTTGGACGTAATCGGGACACGCGGGCTGCACCTTCCGGTCCTGCCGGCTGTACCCGTAATAGGGCAGCACCGCCGTGATGCGGGTCGCCGACGCCCGCTTGAGCGCATCGATCATGATCAGCAGCTCCATGAGGTTCCGGTTCACCGGGCTCGCCGTGGGCTGCACGACGAAGACGTCCATGCCGCGCACGTTGTCCACGATCTGAACGTTGATCTCGCCGTCGCTGAACCGGCCTACCAGCGCGTTCCCGAGCGGGATATCCATCTTCTGGCAGATTTCCTTTGCCAGTGCCGGGTTTGCGTTGCCCGAAAAAATCTTTATTTCCCGTGCTCTCACCATCACCTCATTCTTCCTCTTTTCCGAATACTGGTTCGGGGACAGGGATTCGAACCCCGATAAAAGGCTTCAAAGGCCTCTGTCCTACCATTAGACGATCCCCGATCAAAGGCCGACTCCGGGCCTGGCCACGGGGCAGGATAAACCCCGTTAGAGAACAACGGCGAAATGAAACAAATTCTTTTGCCGACGAAAACTATCCGTTCAAAGAGACGTTCAACCGTGATGAACGCGGGCTGCATTCTCGAACGGGGTAAACATCAAAGGATAGGCAGGCGCCTATCCTCTCGTGTCAGATGCAGAATCGGCAAAACGCATATCAGTAGGGTCTTATCGCTCTTCGGAATCTTTCGGCGCTTGTTCCCGCTGTCGTGGGATTGGCCAGCTCGCGTTCATATTCGGCAAGGACCTTCTTTTCTATCATCTGCCTCGTCTCGCTGTTCAGCGGATGGGCGATGTCCTTGAATGTCCCGTCCTTCATCTTGCGGCTCGGCATGGCCACAAACAATCCGGCGTTGCCGTTTATAACGCGCAGGTCCCTGATCAAGAACACGTTGTCGATCGTTATGGTTGCATAGGCCTTGAGACGCTCTTCATTATTGACCGGGAAAACCCTCACTTCCGTGATTTCCATAGACTCCCCTTCATGCAGAAGAAGCGTGGTTATATGGTCGACCCTGAATATCCCGGAACGATGTACTGCTATCCCGCACGAAACTCCGCCAGCGGTGATTCGGTCAATGTTTCCACCGGATAAAGCCTCCATCCCTCAGGGGAAAGGCCATCCGCGGCGGCCCGGCATGCGGTCTCGGTCTCAAATATGCCGAACACCGTCGGTCCGCTCCCGCTCATGAGGGCGCCCACGGCCCCCCGGTCCAAAAGCGCGGCTTTGATCCTGTTGATCACCGGGTGAGCGGCCGCGGTAACGGACTCAAGATCGTTATGGAGCCCGAGGGCGATATTTCGGAGATTGAGGCTTGAGATTTTATTACAGCCAGCTTTTTTTGTCAACCTCAAATTTACATTATTGTATACCCAGGCCGTGGAGGTCTCAAACCCCGGGTTGACGAGTAAAACCCGGAAATTGCGTCAACGGGGGCAGTTCCGTGAGGATTTCTCCCCTCCCCCGGGCAATGGCCGTCGGCCCATAGAAGAAAAAGGGCACATCCATGCCTATGCGGGCGCCGATCTCAGCCAGCCGGTCACGGTCAAGGTCCATGCCCAGCAGCCTGTTTGTTGCCGCGAGCACGGCTGCGGCATTGCCGCTCCCTCCACCGAGCCCCGCTGCAACCGGAATATTTTTTTTGATCTCGATCGCCAGGCCGGCCTCTTTGCCGGAGATCCTGAGCATTTCCGTCGCCGCCTTCCAGGCAATGTTCCCCTCCCCGGAGGGCACCGCACGGCTGTCACATCGCACGCTGATGCCCGTTCCGCCGAGCGACACGGTCACCTCATCGAAGAGCCCTACCATCTGCATCAGCATTTCCACGTCGTGGTATCCGTCCGGTCTCCTGCCGAGCACGGACAAACAGAGATTGATCTTCGCCGGAGACTGGAGCGTGATCGTGTTCATGGTGCGTCTGCTCCCCTGGTCCGAAAGCGTAAACACATCGTCGGCAACGGGCATATTCACGTCCACCTCGGCGTACTCGATCGTGATTGTCACGCCCTTCTCGGGATTTTCTATGACGATCGTCCTGGGCAGGAGAACATGCGATACTTCCTGCATGCGTTCATACCGTGCCCGGTACACCAGTGTGTTCGACCGGTAGAGCTCCTGAACAGCGATCCTGACAGCCGCCGGGCTCGATGAGGGAGGCAGCACACGGACGCGCCGCACCGTGTCCGCCTCAGGCAGTTCGATCACGCAGGCGTTGTTCTGCGTGCAGAACACCCGTGCGTCCAAAGGCCGGGTGATCTCCGTGATCGTGCCGGAGAAGATGGCGCAAAGGTCCTTTGCCTCCACGCTCATGCCGAGAAGTTTCTCGATCCCGGCCTGCCCAGGTCTCATGATCCTGTCGTCGTCCTGCATGCGCAGCAACACGTCGTTGCCGTCCCATACGAGCGCGATGAGGGACTGACCCAGGGGCCCGAAGACTTCCACCCGGAGCCTGCGCTGGGCGTCGAGCACGATACCCACGGTGTCGAAAATGCGTTTTTTACCCCGCCTGACCACCTCAACGCTCGCGATCGCCCTAAGTCCGGTGAAGGACTGACGCTGCGCTTCCAGCGCCTGGACGAGCGGACCGGCAGGGACCTCGGTCCCGGGGATCTCGGTTTTTTTAGGGAGACACGAGAACAGGAACAACACAACAATGAGGGCGATGAGTCGGCGGGCCTTCACTTCTTTCCTTTTTTCCTCGGTTTCACGTCCTTGAGCAGGTCATCGGGATTCCCGAACCGCGCCTCCTTGAACTTCTTGCGGAGCTTTTGGTTCGTGGGATCGATCTCCAGGGCCTTGAGCCACTGCGTTCTGGCATTGTCCTTTTGGGAAAGCTTCAGGTAAATGTCTCCGAAGTGCTCGCGCATCACGGGGTCCTCGTCCACCTTCGCGACCGCCTTTTTCATGACATCGAGCGCCTCGTTCAGCATTCCCTTCTGATAATAGGCCCAGGCAAGGCTGTCGAGGATGTAGCCGTTATCGGGCTTGATCAGGAGCGCACGCTTGATGAGCTGTATCGACTCGTCAAGGTTCTCTCCCTGTTCGGCATAGGAATAACCCAGGTAGTTCAGGGCGTCCGCGTCGTCCGGCTTGAGTTCGATCGTCTTTTTGAGCGTCGCGAGCATCTCGTCGCGCTTGCCCTGCTTTTCGTATGCGATGGCCAGACTGAACAGCAGGTCGTCCCGGTCCGGCGCCATCTGGAATCCCCTGATCAGGGTATCAACGGCCTGCTGGTATTTTTCAACATCCATATACGCATTGGCAAGATACAGGTACAGCTCCGGTTTCCCGGGCTGTTCGGCGAGGGCCTTCTCCAGGAGCGGTACGGCATCCGCGGTCCTGCCCATCTGCGCATAAAGGTACGCGATCTGGAGGACCAGGTCGGTGTCCTCGGGCGCGGCGAACAGGAGGGCCTGATATTCCGCGAGCGCCTCCTCATACCGTTCCACGGCCACCAGAGTTGAGGCAAGGTAACGCTTGACCCTCAGGTCCTTTGGCACGGCGCGCGAAACGGCCTGGAATGCCTCCACGGCCTCTTCATACTTCTTCTGCTCGGCATAGATGAGGCCCATCTTGACAAAGGCGTCATAGTTATTGGGGTCCATGGCAATCACCCGTTTCAGCTGTTCCAGTGCCTCAGGAAGCGCATTCTGCTGAATATAGAGCTGGGCGAGGTGCTGCTGGATTTCGGAGTTGTGGGGATTGATCTCGATGGCTTTTTTATATGCCACGATGGCGTCCCCCACGTTGTCCATCAGCTCATAGACGAACGCCATGCCGACGTATGCCGGCTCGAAGTCGTCCCGGATGGAGATCGCGCGCTTATATTCGGCCAGCGCTTCCTTATACATCTGCCGCTCTGTGTAGATCCGACCGAGGTAATAGGGTGACATGAGCAAGGCGGGATTGATCTTATCGAGGGCATGGAACGTCTCCACGGCTTCATCGTACCGCTTCAGAGATGCGTACAGTGAACCGAGGTAGAGGTAGGCGTCCTCCTGCTTCGGATTGGCCGCGATGACCTTGCGGTAGGTATTCACTGCATCGTCAAATTTCTTTTTGCTCGTATAGATGCTGGCAAGGAGCATGAGCGGCTGCGGGTTGTCCGGCTGGAGCTCCGCCGCCTGCTGTGCAAAACGGGTTGCCTGGTCGAGTTCCCCCTTGCGGAGATAAAGGGACGCGAGAGAGACCGCGACTTCAGCCGCGGTCGGATCCAGCCGGAAGGCTTCTTCGTATTCCTTCATGGCAGCTTCGAACGCTCCACCCTCTTCGGCGATACTGCCGCGCATAAAATGGTAATAGGCATCGGCCTGGGTACGTTCGTCGGAGCTCATCCTGGCGGATGCGGTTTCAGGCATCCTGACGGGAAGCCCGGCGCAGGAAGAAACAAAAAGGGACAAGGATAGAGATCAATAAGATCTTTTTCATGATGTATAAGTCTATTCGAACGATTAGTGTGTGTCAAGGAGACCGTCCTCTGAGTGATGTGTCATTTATTTTTTTGAAGCTGCTCGGTTCCGTATGAGACAAGGCAAGTGCGTTGAGAGCAAAAAGAGAAAATCTGCGGACACTTTTTTACCTGAGCAGTTATAATTATCCTTTAGGCTCTGTCTGTTATGCGCCATGAGCTGCTTCACGCGCTCCAGGCTTGTCTCAATATCCTCTTTATCGTGTGCTTCGATAGTAAAGACCGGCACCGGGGCATGGGCGTTCATCAGGCTGAAGAATTTCTCAAAATCAATAGTGCCCCGCCCCAGGGCCCAATGCGAGTCCGCCTTCCCGTCGTTGTCGTGCAAATGGACCTCCACCAGATGGCGTCCAAGGGATGTCAAACCATTGCTCCATCGTGACCTTGGAAAAAAGATTGAAATGGCCTGTGTCGAAACAGAACCCGAAGTCCGGGCTGTCGATCTTCTCGATGAGCATCTGAAGCGCCTCCGGCTCTTCATCGAACACGTTCTCGACAGCGACGCGCAGTCCAATTTTGGAGGCCGTGTCCATGACCTTCCGCCAGGTATCGATGCTGTTCTCGAGCCAGATGTCCTTCCTTCCGCTGTAACGCCACCGGTCGTAGGCAGCGTGGAACACGGCAACGCGCGGTTTGAGAATGGCCGCGACGTTCAGGAGCTGTCGGAAACGCACCTGCGTCACCGACCGCACCATGGGGTCCATGGCGCCGGGGTTCATGTCCATGAACGGCGCATGGAGCGTCAGTTTTGGACCCCAGTCAAGGCGTTCGATCAACTTCTCGAGGTCCTGCTTCTCGATCTGGTCGAGGACCGCGGCGGAAAGATAGATCTCGAGGTCATAGCGGCGCTTGCGCAGCATCTCGAGATAGTCCTTCAGCTTTGGATAAGGAATGTGGATGTGTATGGGTTCCATCAGGGCTCAGCCTTTGGACGGACACGTACCCGCGCAGGTACCCGCGGCACAGCCGGTTGCCGGCTTTGGCTCCTCTTTGGGTTTCTCCGAAGCATTTCCCGCTTTTCGGTCGTTCGACGGGTAATCCGTCGCATACCAGCCGCTCCCTTTAAGCACGAACGCCGGCGTAGAAAGCACTTTGCTGATATTCGCGGCATTGCACAACGCACATATGGTGAGGTCTGGATCGCTGAATTTCCGGACAGCCTCAAAGCGGCCCCCACAGCTTCCGCATTTGTATTCATAAACCGGCATACTACACCTCCACACAATGGAAAGAATTAGAACGTGTATTATAAACAATGGGACCAATAAAAACAAGCGTTTTCGTGGACAGAGTGGGCTCCGGCCCCTGAATGTGTTAGCCTATACCTAATGATACTGAATGCGTGGCGAGTTTGGCGGTGGATTTATAACGAGCAGCGAAATGATTCAAGGTGCTGTTAAGTATGTCTCATTTATTGACACTAAGCCAGGAAGAAAGCTGTGCTGCATGTTTCAGGCGCTTCGCTCTAATGTAGAGCTAGATGGCAAAGTGTTCACTTGGGAAATCTCTTGGCAGCGCGTGCTCGTGCCTTGACGGCCTCTTCCGCACGGTTCCTCGGTGGGGCGTTCGTCTGAAGCGAGCTCAGAAGCTTTCTGGAAACCGTCGCTATGTCGTCAACGGCTGCAAGGAATGCAGCTTCGTTGATTTTCGATGGTTTGTTGAAGCTGCTCACTTTTCTCACGAATTGAAGTGCGGCAGCATGAATCTCTTCGTCCGTTACAGGCGGTTCGAAGTTGAACAGGGTTTTGATATTTCTACACACAAGAGATACCTCCATATGTCAGATCGTCTTTCACGGCTCCCCAAAGATGATAAAGATGGGCATTGGAAAGAGTATATTGACTTATCGGTATTGTTGTTTACACTTACAAGTGTGGAATCCAGCCCGCGTGAAAAAACTGCGAAATACCGGTTGTAACGTGCATTGGAACGTTGTGGCTAACCGGCGCGCGAAAGGAGGCGAAGCCGACTGAAGCGCGTCCGGTTGAGCCGCGTGTTAGGCCCGACCGTGTTAGATGTCGGGCCTGAGCTTACTCTTGCCTGACTATATCGACCGAGATCTCCACCGCCGGAATCGTTCCTCTGTTCTCAAGCCAGTGTGTGGTGTTCCTATCCTCGGGCCAGCCCACTCCCGGCCCATAGTCCGTAGCGACTCCATTTCGATGGTCAGTGATCGTTCCTTGCAGTATGTAGACGATGCCTGGTCTGTCTTTATGGTCGTGAATCGGGCCGAAGACGCCTCCAGGCTCGATGGTCACCATACGCATTCGAAGTTGGCGCCCTGCCATGCCCTCGATCTCAGGGCCAAGGTCAACCGTTGCAAGTAACTTCACCGTAACACCTTTCGTCTCAGGTGCCACCTGTTCGTTGCTCATCGTGCTCTCCTCTCTGTACTTCCAGGGCCTAACAATTCGTTAGAACGATCGAGGACATGTCTCGCCGATGCATTTTAATCTCTCTTTCCCTATGACAGTCAGAGCGACACCTCCTATTATGAGCACGGAGGCTATTATGAGGCGTAACGATGTATTTTCTGAAAGAAAAATTGCTCCTCCGAAGGCAGCGATGACCGGGACGGTCAATTGTACGGTAGCGGCTCGCGTTGCAGTAAGTCCCTGCAGTGCAGTGTACCAGATCAGATAACCGACGCCCGAAGTAAGCGAGCCGGAGATAAATGCTAAAAAAACGCCTCCCGGCGACAAATGCACCTGAGAAAGCATGGCAAGGCTTATGATGACCACGAACGGCACAGTTCGAAGGAAATTACCCGCCGTCATATCCGCAGGATCCTTGATGCCACGGCCTCGCAATGAGTAAACACCCCATCCAACTCCCGCAATAGCCATGAGAGCCGAACCTACCGGTGATGGTGCTGCAAGCCCAGGCATGACGAGGTAAACAAGACCTCCCAGCGCAAGAAGCAGTCCTGTCCACTGCAGAACATGCGGTCGTTCACCTGACCAGAGGCCGTACAGTATCATGGTCAATTGGACGGAGCAAAAAAGAATGAGAGCGCCGGTTCCGGCGCTGAGTTTAAGGTACGCGAACGAGAACGCGGCAGCATAAAGAAACAGCATAGAGGCAGATAACCATGTGCCGCTACGGTGAGCTGATGATTGATTGCCGTTCAAGAGGCGTATCAGCACCCAAAGAGCCGCAGCGCCGGAGGTCAGTCGAATAGCCGTAAAACTTACAGCGTCAATTGAAGCTTCGCCAAGAGCCTTTCGACACAGTACTGAGTTGGCCGAAAAGGCAACAAGAGCACAAAGGGTAAGAACCGTAGTCTTAATATTTTCGTTCATAGCGAACATCTCACAGAACTTCTGTGCTTGCAGTCTCTATTCTGAGTATAGCAGAAAGGCCGTTCGAATCGTGGGCAGATGTGATAGGGCGTCGTGAGATAAAAAATGAGCATGCGGGACGACAATTACTGGTTGAAAGTTATACTCGTGGCTCGTGTTCGCTGATTGCGTCGTTCAGGAAGAACCACCCATGGAGTGTTTCTATTGATAATCGTTACTTCATGAGCATCCGGTTTTTTTGAAACACCCATAAATGTTCGGCATTAAACCAGTCGGATTCAAATTTTCATCCGTTCCATCCCCTACTCTCACGCCACATTATCATTCACGACCCCGTCCCCACATTTACGGCTTCTTTTCTGGACCGGAGATCCCTGTACCTTCGATCCTCACCCTATCCCCCACTCTGATCCCCGAGCCTGCCGCGGTCTCGATCACCCAGGCAGCACGCTCATGAGAATAATAAAGCTCTTGACTCCCCGGCTTGCAATTCGGATAAATCCGGACAACCTTTTTATCGGAACTGATGAATACGATATCGATCGGGTATGCAACGCTTCCCATCCAGAACGTGAGCGGCCTCGGGCGTCTCGAACTGAAAGAGCGCGGCCTCGTTGGTCCGCAACCGACGAAAACCCTGCAACCCTTTGGCCCTGGTTTCCTCGGTATCGCAGATCAGCACGATGTCGAACGCGCGTGAAGCAGTATGGGTATCCAGCGGCAAAATGGTCGCCGTCAACTGTTTTCCCGACCTCTCCATTGCAACGGCTTCAGCGCCGTTTGCCAGTTTTACTTCAAGTGCGAGCACCAGGATGCCGATCGCGATCGTCACGGCCGTGATCAGCGCACCCACGCGAAGATACTCCATAAACCCGATCTCAACCTGTTTTCTCGCCTGCTGCACCACGATCAGGTTGGCAACGGAGCCGATGAGCGTCAGGTTCCCTGCCAGGGTACTGCTCATGGCGAGTGTGAGCCATACGGCCTGTCCGCTGCCGAGCGTTTGGACAAGGGGTTTCAGCAGCATCACGGCGGGCACGTTGCTCACGAGATTCGAGAGAATGACGGAAACCGCGGACAACCCCGCGATCCTGCCCAGAGGCGAAAGCGCCGTCAGATCACCTGCCTTTTCGATCATTGCCGCGGCAAGACCCGAGACCTCCACCCCGTGCATCACGACGAACAATCCGGAAAAGAACAGAAGAAGCGTCCAGTCCACGCCTTCGAGGACCCGCTCGGTGCTCACTCCACCGATCAGCAGGAGCGCTACCGCACCGGCTGCGGCAACGAGCGAATAGGGATATCCCAGCGAGAAGGAAACGAGGACCGCACCGCAGACCAGGAGCGCCTTCACGAGCAGCGGCTTGTTCACGCGATACTCCGGCATCCTGGGCCGGGATGGAAATGCGCCGGCCTTCATTTCTTTCCCGTACACAAGCCAGATGACCGCGACGCTCACCGCAAGTCCTGCAACGGCGACCGGGAAGAGCGCCCCGAGGAAGGAGAGGTAGGGTATTTTCGAATATATTCCGATGAGCATGTTCTGCGGATTGCCGGTCACGGTCATGACACTTCCGATGTTCGACGACGTGGCAAGCGCGAGTAGATAGGGCATGGGATTCACTCCCAGCTGGATGGTCACTTCGAGGATGATCGGTGTGTACAGCAGGCAGATCGTATCGTTCACAAACAGGGCGGACAGCAGGCCTGACGATATCACCACCAGGATGAGGAGCTGGAGCGGCGTCTTTGAAAACGAGAGCATCTTGTCCGCCATAAGTTCGAAGAACCCCGCTGTCCGGAGATAGACCGTGATGATCATCATCCCGAGGAGCAGCAGGAGCGTATGCATGTCGATGGCGCTGAAAGCCTGGTCGAGGGTGAGCACGCCGAGGACGACCATCAGCACCGCGCCCACGAGCGCGCCCGCGGGCCGGTCGATTTGCAGGCGGGGGATCTGGCGCAGGCCGATGAACAGATAGGTGATTATGAAAATGATGAATGCGGTGACCATGAATCGCAGCTTACCTTCGATACAGTGTTGTTCATTGAGAGACTTTAATGGGCCCTGGGTTCAATACAACGGCAGCATTCCGTTTTACCCCACGACATCAAGCTCGCGCACGCGGAACTTTGCGCCAAGTTCATCAACGATCTTTCGGCAGGCCTCGACATCCACGCCGGGCGCGGTGACCACGGTAGCAGTTACATCAGGGATATACTTCTTCGCCTCGCGGATAAACTCCTTGACCGCCTCATAGGCAGGGGCGCCGAACTGGGGCTGGGAAAGCTTCTCATAGACCTCGGCGTTCTGGGCATTCAGGCTCACGCTCACGGCGTCCACAAGCCCGGCCAATTCGGGCAGCACGTTCCGCTTATGGATCAGGTTCGCATGGCCGTTCGTGTCGATGCGCACCTTGCCGCCCAGTCTTTTCACCTCAGCAGCCACTGCCTTGACCACATCGAGCCGGAGCAGCGGCTCACCGTATCCGCAGAACACGATCTCGTCATATCGCTTCGGGTCCCCGATTTCCTTGATGAGTTCCGCAGCTGTCGGCTCTTCTCGCAGACGAAGGTTGTGCCCCTTCACAAAATCGGTGTAATAGCGCACGCAAAACGTGCAGGCCGAGGTGCACCGGTTCGTGATGTTCAGGTAGAGCGAGTTCCGTATGGGATAGGTGATCTGGCCGCGTGCGGGCATCGTACCCATGCCGAAGAGCTGCATGGCGTTAAAGCTCGTGATCCTGCCGACGTCGTCCAGCGTAAGTCCCTTGATCTTCGCAATGGCCTCGGCCGTATGGCGCACGAAGGCGGGCTCGTTCCTCTTGCCGCGCATCGGCACGGGTGAAAGATACGGGGCGTCCGTCTCGACCAGCAGGTGCTCGATCGGGACCTGTCGCACGACCTCTCTCAGGGCTTCCGCCTTGGGGAAGGTGACCGGCCCCGCAATGGAGATGAAGAACCCCTTCTCGATCAATGTTCTCGCCATCTCCATGTCGCCGGAGAAGCAGTGCATGACGCCGCCGAGCCCGGGCGACCACTCTTCAGACAGGATCTGGAGCATATCTTCATGAGCGTCGCGGTCATGAACGATGATCGGGAGCTTGAGCTCGCGCGCTTCGTGCAGCATGTCGCGGAATTTTCTTTTCTGGTCCGTGCGGGGCGAATGCTCATAGTGATAGTCGAGCCCGATCTCGCCGTAGGCCACGACCTTCTTGTGCTGCGCGAAGTGCCTGAGGATATCGTAGGCGGGATGAAGGATGTCCTTCACCTCGTGGGGGTGGATGCCGATGGCGGCATAGATGAAATCATACTTGTCCGCAAGCATCACCGCGTCACGGCATGACTCGACCGTCGTGCCGATGGTGATGATATGTTCAACGCCCGCTTCGCGCGCCCGTTTGATCACCTCTTCGCGGTCGTCATTGAACTCGCGCATCTCAAGATGCGCGTGGGTGTCGATCAGCATGTCTGCAACCTATATCAGAACAAATGCCGGAAGAGACGAGTTAGCACGATGAAATCATCTGTTCCTACTACGGATCATTCTGATTCTTGACTTGCCTTCATTCCGCATTCCGCAATCCGAATTCTCGCAATCGGTTCACTTCACCCTGCTCCCCGGCTTGGTCTCCCGGTCAAAGGTGGCCACGGCAAGCAGGTCCCCGCTGCTGGCGGCGAGCAGCATGCCCTGGGACTCGATGCCCATGAGCTTGGCCGGCTTCAGATTCGCCACGATCACGATGGACTTGCCCATGAGCTCCTCGGGAGAATAACTCTTCCCGATGCCGGCAACCACCTGTCGTGTCTCGGTACCGATGTCCACCTTGAGCTTTACCAGCTTCTCGGATTTCTCCACGCGCTCCGCCGAAACTATCTTGCCGACCCTGAGGTCGACCTTCATGAAATCCTCTATCCCGATAAGCTCCTGTCCGGCTACAACAACTGGTACGGGAGCTGGTTTCTGAATCTCTTCTGTTTTTTCCATTTTCTTCTCCGTGTTCTTTTTCTGGTCCATCCTGGGGAATAATTGCGCGCCGGGCTGAATGGCAGTGCCGGGCGCCAACTTCCCCCATTGCTGTTCTTCGTTCAAACGGCACGCGTCGATCTGCTTCCCCAAGCCGAGAGCGTTCCACATCTTCTGCGAGGTCGACGGCATTACGGGGTAAAGATACAAACCGATCATCCTGAGCGACTCTGAAAGGTTATAGAGCACGCTCCCGAGACGCCCCAGGTCCTTGTTCTTTGCGAGCGTCCAGGGAGCATTCTCTTCCACATACCGGTTCGCGCGCGTCACGAGTGACCACACCTCGTGCAAATACTTGGTGAACGCGAGCGCTGCCAGGTTCTCATCGATCCTGGACAAGACCGACACCGCGGTCACCCGCAGTTCCCCATCGAGAGGCTGTTCCGGGCCCGCTGCTGGTATCTTGCCGTTGAAATAGTTCCCGATCATCGTCAAAACACGCGAGAGCAGGTTCCCCAGATCGTTCGCAAGCTCGGTGTTGAAGCGCGTGACAAAGGTCTCCCTGGAAAAATCGCCGTCCAGGCCAAAGGGCACTTCCCGCAGCACGAAATAACGGAACGCATCGGCGCCGTAGGCATCGATGACTTCGTGCGGGTCGATCACGTTCCCGAGCGACTTCGACATCTTCTTGCCGTCCTGTGTCCACCAGCCGTGGGCGAAGATATTCCCGGGCAGCGGCAGTCCAAGTCCCATCAGCATCGTGGACCAGTACACGCTGTGTGTCGTAAGAATGTCCTTGCCCACCAGGTGGTGGTCCGCAGGCCACCAGAATTTTTCCTTCGCAGACGGGTCCGTCGAGCCCTGCACGGGAGGACTCAGATAGCGCGTGGCTGAAAAGTAGTTCACGAGGGCGTCGAACCAGACATAGGTGACAAAATCATGATCGAAGGGCAGTTCAATTCCCCAGGAGAGCCGCGCCTTGGGCCGCGAGATGCACAGGTCGCCCAGGATCTGCGATTTCAAGAACCCGAGCACTTCATTGCGTCTGGACTCGGGCCGGATGTAGTCCGGGTTCTGTTCGATATGCGCGATAAGGCGTTCCTGGTATTTGCTCATCAGGAAAAAATAGTTGCTTTCCGAGATACGCTCCACCGGCCTGCCGCAATCCGGGCATTTGCCTTCCACGATCTCCTTCTCGGTCCAGAACCGCTCATCAGGCGTGCAGTACCAGCCTTCATACGTCCGCTGCTCGATCTCACCCTTGTCAAAGAGCTTCTGGAGCAATTCCTGCACCACGGCGACATGTTCTTTGTCGGTCGTGCGGATGAAGGCATCGTTGGTGATCGCAAGCTTTTCCCAGAGTTGCTGGAAGTTCACGGTCATGCTGTCCGCATGCGCCTTGGGCGTGAGCCCGCGCTCCTGCGCGGCCTTTTCCACCTTCTGGCCATGCTCGTCCGTGCCCGTGAGAAAGAACACGGCATCTCCCCTGAGCCGATGGTAACGCGCAAGCACGTCCGCCGCGATCGTCGTGTAGGCGTGCCCGATATGCGGCACGTCGTTCACATAGTAGATGGGGGTGGTGATGTAGAATTTCTTCGGCATGGTCTCGCTGTGCTCTTATCTTTTCTTCCTACTCCCTGCTTCTACTTCATAATCCGGACAAGCCGGAACCGGACAAAGTCATTTTCGCGCAATGCGCCAACTCGCAAAGCCACGCAAAGCCGCAAAGGCGCAAAGGAAAGATCTGTAAGTCTTGAATTAAAACGATTATCCCTTTTGTTTTTGCCGTTCTTTGCGGACTTTGTTTATGGCCGCGCTTTCGCAAGAGCAGGCTACGGCTTTGCGCGATATAAAGTTCTTCTCCCCGCCTCAAGCGCTCCCCGGACCCTGTGGTTTATTCTCGCCCTGCTGCTGACCTTTCTTTTTTCTGCGCCAGAACTTGCGCTTTTTCTTCCTTGCGGACACTTCCCCATCCTGCTGCTCCGCCTTCTGTTCCTGTGCCATCGGCTGCTGATTATCGGGCTTCGGTTGCTGAGGTTCTCTGGGCTGCTCCAGCCGTGGCTGCTGCTTATCCAGCTTAGGTTGCTGACGTTCTCTGGGCTGTTCCGGCCTTGGCTGCTGCGCTTTCTTCTCCTGCTGTTGCTGGTCTTTCTTCTTTTCGGGCCTGCCACCGCCCTTCTGGTTGCCTACGCTCTGCTTGTCGCGCCGCTGGTCCTGCTGCTTGCGGTCCTCCTGGCGTCTTTTATCCTCGGCAGCCCGGCTTTCGTCTGCCGCATTCCGTTCCTCGGTGATCCGCAGCTCCTCTTCGGCCTTCTTGTCTTTCAAAGCGGCTTCGCGCATAGCCGCGAGGTCCTTCTTGTTCTCATCGTACATCTCGAACTCATAGGAAAGACAGCAGAGCAATCTGCCGCAGACCCCGGAGATCTTGGACGGATTCAATACCATTTCCTGTTTTTTGGCCATCCGGATCGAGACCGGTTCGAAGTTCTTCAGAAACGACGAACAACAGAGCTCCCGGCCGCAGGGGCCGAACCCGCCGATCATGCGCGCAACGTCCCGGACACCCACTTGGCGCATCTCGATCCTGCTCTTGAGCTTATGCGCCAGGTCCTTGACCAACTCCCTGAAGTCCACCCTGGTCTCGGAGAAAAAGAAAAAAGTGACGCGCGATGCATCAAAGGAATATTCCGCGCGGATAAGCCTCATCGGCAGTTCACGCTCGGCGATCATGGCCTGGGCAACGCTGAACGCCTCGGCCTCGCGCGCACGGTTTTTTTCATCTCGAGAAAGATCGTCTTCCGTGGCCTTGCGAAAGATCTTTCGAATCCCTCGAGACGGCTTGGATGCTGATGGAGGAGAGGCTCCAGACGGCGCAGTGTTTTCCTCGCCGCCCATCGACAATTCTCCTTCCAACCCTTCTCGCGGCGACGATTCCACCGTGGGCGGCTCCTGCGACCTCCGCAGGCGGACCACCCGAGCTACATCCAGGCCACGTTCGGAGTCGATGAGCACCTTGTCACCCACGGCAACATCAATGTCCGTTGCATCGAAGTCGTACACTTTCCAATTAGCATGAAAACGTACACCGGCTATTTTTATCATAGTATCTGTCATTGGTTTTCTCTGTCCTGTCTTCTGGCTTCTGACTCCTTATTTTCTCATCCTCTCCCGCACTTCAGAAGCAGGTTCTCTGCCACGAGCTGGGCGCTCACCCTCCGGTCCAGCAGGTTGCGGCTCGTCACGAAAAGTTCCATGTCCGCGAGAAGCCTGGGAAGTGAATACCCGTCGGTCAACTGACGGTAGTGCTGCTGTGCCCGTGCATGAACGAGCAGGCGCTCTTCCCCGGTCTCACGGTATACCAGCGCGTCACGGAGCCATTCGACGCCGATCTCGATCAGGCGTTCGAGCCGCTCGCGGTCCTTCGCAAGCGTTTCCGCCAGCGCAAGCGCCGCACCGGGACCCATCTGTGCCAACCCGGCCCAGAGCGTCGCAACCTCCTCCCGGGCCGCCTTTTCCTGTTCAAGGTCCATCTCAAGACCGCGGCCCATGCTTCCCTGCGCAAGCGCCGCGATAAACCATGCGTCTTCTTCGGACAGTCCACGCTGGTGCATGAGTGCCCGGGCAAGCACGTTGCGAGGAAGCGGATGGAACATGATTTCCTGGCACCGCGAGCGGATGGTAGGAAGAAGGCTCTGCGGCATCGCGGTTATCAGAATGATCAGAGCGTCGCCGGGCGGTTCCTCGAGTGTCTTCAGGAACGCGTTCGACGAAGCTGCGTTCATGCTCTCGGCATTATCAACGATCAGGACCTTTTTCGTTCCCTCGAACGGCTTGAGCGAGAGGTCGGACTGCACCTGCCTGATCTGGTCTATCTTTATCTCATCGCCGTCCGGGACCAGGACACGCACATCCGGATGGCCGAGCGTGTCAACCTTGCGGCATGATGGGCACTCGCCGCACCCCCCCTCCGGTCGCGCATCCAGACAGTTCACCGCGGCGGCAAGGGCAAAGGCAGTCTTCTTTTTGCCGATCCCCGCCTGGCCCGAGAACAGGTAGGCATGGGCAAGGGTATTGTTCGCGATCGCCCGTTGCAATATTCGAATGGACTTTTCGTGTCCTTCTATCGTCGAAAACTTCATAATTGATAAACTCAAGCGCGCTTACGATCTGCCACAGAAGTACTGCGACAGAATGTTAGACAAAAACCTTAAACTCGTCTCTCGCAAAAACGTAGCCTGCTCTTGCGAAAGCGCGGCCATAAACAAAGCCGCAAAGAAATGCCTGTACGTCCTGAATTTAAACCATAAACCTTTTTGTTCTTGCCGTTCTTTGCGGCCTTTGCGTCTCAGTGTGGCCCTCTTCTTGGCCATTGCGAGAAAATGATTTGCTTTGTTCCGGCTTGCCCCGCTTTAGAGGCATTCGCCTCTAACGGGGCTTGTCCGGGTTAGGAATACCTTGCTTCAAGAACGTTCATTTTCCGGTTCGCAGCCTCTCGTCAACGATCTTCCTGACCTGTTCCTGTACCGCCTCGGAGGTTCCCGACGCGTCCACAATCCTGATGCGGTCCGGTTCCTGCGCAACCAGCTTCAGATATCCCTGTCTTACCCGATCGTGAAAAACAAGCTCCTCGTTCTCGAACCGTGCCTCTGCTTCAAGTCCGAGGCTGTTATTCCTCCCTCGCGCGCGCTCAATCCCCATGGTGGCTTCGATATCAAACAGAATTGTCAGGTCGGGGCGCATCCCTGTGGTGACGATCCGGTCGAGGGAGCGGATCATTTCAATGTCCAGCCGCCTCCCGTATCCCTGGTAGGCAAGCGTGGCGTCCGAGAAGCGGTCGCACAGGACTGTCATGCCGTTTGCAAGCGCGGGCAGGATGATCTCGCGCAGGTGCTGGGCCCTGCTCGCGGCGTACAGGAGAAGTTCCGCTGTGGGATCAAGCGACCGGTTCGCCGGGTCAAGCAGGATCTTCCTTACCTGGTCGCCGATCAACGTCCCTCCCGGCTCCCGGGTGAGCACGTTTCGTATTCCTCTGGCAGAAAGATAGTTCGCGAGCAGCGCGATCTGGGTGGACTTGCCGGAACCTTCGATGCCCTCGAAGGTAATGAACGTTCCCGTCATTTATTTAAGCTCCACGGCAGTATCACCCTCTGCGCTGAGCGCAGGGTTGGAGGTGAACAGGATGACCTGGGTCTTCGTACCAAGGGCACGAAGGACCTGGCATGCGGCCTTCTGCCTCGCTGGATCCAGGTCCGCGAGGGGGTCGTCCAATATGAACGGAAGGCGTCGTTTGCCGGCAAGCGCCTCGACCAGGCCGGTCCTGAGACAAAAGGTGATCAAGCTCCTGGTACCGTGGCTCAGTCCCGAGTAGTCCACCGCCGAGTCGTCTTTGGCATGCACGACGGGATCTCCTTCATGTCCGGCCTCTAGCCTTACATACTTGCCCGCGGTAATTGCAGCCAGGTTCCTCTGGGCCGCAGCCTCAACCGCCGGGACCAGCGTCTCCATCTCGATACCTCCGATCCTGCTCGCGATGCCGATCTCCTCAAGGAATCCGCCCCTTCCGCCGCCCGCAATGGAGTCCGGGAAAAAAGCCGGCAGTTCCTGCGGCTCGGCGCCGAAATCCCACGACACCCCGGCGGACGCAGCGGATGCTTCGGAGTCCAGCCGTTCGATATCCTGACGGATACTGTACGTGTCGATGTTATACTGGGCGACCGCCCGCGCGGCTTTTTCCAGTTCCGCTGCCTCTTGCTGCCGTTGCTCATGCTGCTGCTGCAGCATTTCCAGGGTCAGGTCTCCAAGGCTTCGCTGACGCTGCTCTTCAAGATCGGTCCCGAGGGAGAGAAAATAGCGGTAATTCTCCGACTTTTCTTTGAGCTCAGCCGGTGATGAAGCGCCTGTCGAGTGCAGTGCTGCTGTGATGGTTGCCCCTTCCTGCTGAAAACGTTTTTCAAGTTCAGCAAGCGCTTTCTTCAGGTCTGCCTCTTCCCGTAACAAGTTTTTGCGTCGCGCATTCTTCCGGGAATCGTTGTACCACGCTACGGCCATCAGCATAAGCGAAAGGAGAACGCCTAAGGGAAAGAGGAGTTTCTGGTCCTCCGTGAGCACGAACACACCGGCCAGGATCGAGAGGACCCCCACCGCAACTCCGGCGATGAACAACTTGTCGGCGACGAATTCCCGGGTCGGTATCGCCGCAAGCTGCATCTTCACCCCTTCGATCTGCTTGTTGAGTTCATCGGCATCGACCAGCTTCTGGCCCTGACGCCGCTCATAGTCATCGATAAGCCCCGCAAGGTCCTCGGGCATCCCATCGTAACCCTTGAGCGACTCAAGCGTAGACC
The DNA here is from genome assembly GCA_963732675.1 of Nitrospirota bacterium. Classification (GTDB taxonomy): domain Bacteria; phylum Nitrospirota; class UBA9217; order UBA9217; family UBA9217; genus JALNZF01. The sequence goes on along the minus strand of CAVTAJ010000020.1, from coordinate 281,257 downwards.
CTATCTCGGCCTTCTTCCTCTCGATCTCTTCAAGGGAACCAATTTTTTTTTCGATCTCTTCCAGAGTGAGTTTGGCTGACTGATACTTGTAATCGGCGTCCGCGGCCTCTTCCGCCTTGCGAAGGGCCTCACGGAGTTCGGCAAGCCGCTCACTGTCTGCGGAGGACTTCACCCCTGCAGGCTGACCAGGCGTACTCGGCTCCGGCCGCGGCGCTGCGGCCGAAGCGGATACTCCCGTTCGGACCGCATGATGCTCCCGCTGAAATATAAAAATTCTGGCAAAGTCCTCTTCGGTTATACCGGCGGTCATTCCAGACATAAACTTCACCGCGCTGTCCCAGTCCTTGTGCAGAAGGTCGAAGTCCCTGCTCGTCACGTTGTATTTGGAAAGGTTCACAGCGCGTTTTGAGAAATCCTGGATGATGCGGTAGTAGGCTCCTTCATCGGAAGATATCACAAGTGCCGCACGCGATGCACCGGGCGCCTGTTTTGATATCAGAGTTTCAAGAAGTTCTGTCTGATTTCTTGGAAAAAGAAGACGCTGTATGGCGTCTGCCGCCGTGGTCTTGCCCGATTCATTGCCCGCAACAACGAAGTTTAACCCGCCCTTGAATCGCAGACGGGCAAGTTCCCGGATCCCGCGTACACCCTGTAGAACAAGCTCCACCAGGAACATGAATAAAAGCCCCTTTCCTCAATTAATTTCGTACTATAACGCAAGTGGACTAAAGTTGCAACAGGGAAAACTTCTCCATCACAGCATCTCCAGCGCCTTCTTGAGCGCCTCGGCCTTCTGGAGGGTCTCGAAGTATTCCTGCTCGGGAACGGAATCCGCGACGATCCCGGCCCCTACCTGAATGTGCGCAATCCCGTCCTTTACCACGAACGTCCTGATGATGATGTTCAGGTCCATGTCGCCGGCGTTCGACAGGTATCCGATGGAACCGGTATAGGGTCCGCGAGCCACGGGTTCAAGCTCGTCGATGATCTCCATGCACCGGACCTTGGGCACGCCGGTGATCGTCCCTCCCGGGAAAACGGCACGAACCAGGTCGAAGGCGTCCCGCCCCGGCGCCAGCGCACCCCGGACATTCGAGACGATATGAATAACGTGGGAGTAATCCTCCACTACCATCATTTCGTCGACCCGGACCGTGCCGTACTCGCACACCCTGCCGAGGTCGTTCCGCTCCAGATCGAGCAGCATGATGTGTTCCGCCCGCTCCTTTTCGTTCATCAGTAGTTCCGTGGAAAGTGCGCTCGTTTCCGCGCCATCCCTTCCCCTCCTGCGGGTGCCCGCTATCGGCCTCGTATCCGCGATACTCCTGTGGAGGCGAACCAGACGCTCGGGGGAAGAACTCACGAGCTGCAGGTCACCGAAATCAAGGTACGCAGCAAAGGGCGACGGATTGATGGTTCGCAGGATCTTATATAAACGAAGCGGGTCCGCATTGTTCATCGATGCCGAGAGCCGCTGGGACAGGTTCGCCTGATAGATGTCCCCTGCCGCGATATATTCCTTGCATTTCACGACCATGGACTCGAACTCGTCTTTCGTCATGTTCGGTGTGAGGCTGATACGCTGCTGAGCGCTTTTTTCAGAGAACAGTACGTCGCTCGTGGTGTCCTTTGCCGCGAGCTTCGAGCTCAGGGCCAAAAGCCTGTCCGCGGCCTCATCATAGAGCCTGCCCCACTGGTCCGGCTCCGGTCTCCGGAAACCCATCTCTTGCTCCCGGGCGCCCGGATTGACGATAACCCACGCCTTGTCCAGGATATGATCAAAGGCAATAACCATATCCACGAACACGAAATACGCCTCGGGGATATCGATATCGACCAGCGCTTGGCGCGGAAGTTTCTCGATCTGGTGTGCAAAATCGTAGGAAAAGAACCCCACAGCCCCTCCGGTGAAAGGCGGCAGACCCTCGACCCGTGCTGTCCGGTAATTGGAGAGAAGCTCACGCAGTTTCACAAGCGGTTTCCGGTTCATGGACGCGCGTCTGCCGTATTTGCCAACAGGCGTGGCCGGCAGGCTGAGTTCCACGACATCCCCGCGGGACCTGAATATAAGGTAGGGGTCCGCCGTAACAAACGAATACCGCCCGATCCTGTCGTTCTTCCGGGCGCTTTCGAGAAGCACGGGATAACCTTCCCCTCTGAGCGCCTCAAGCGCCGCAAGCGGCGTGAGCCCCGGCAGGTCGATCTCGGCGGAAAGGGGCGTTATCTTCCCGGATTGAAGGGCGTCGAGGAATTCGTTTTTTGAGGGCTTGATCGTATCCATGGAAAGGTGGGGAAATTCTAAAGGCAATTCTGACGCGGGTCAAGATAATTCTCGAAAAAAATTCCGCACAGTAACGCAGAAAGTGGTATACTATAATCGAATAAAGGATTATTGGTCTTTCTAAATAAAGGTACATTGGGCGTTGCCGGACCATCACCGACTAGGTGTAGAGATGATAACCCGTTTTGAGGGGAATCAAGCACCGTGCTGGATGGATAGCCGAGACCAGAAGGAAGGCTGCAAGTTGAGCGGTCATTCACTGGCTGTTTCAAAGGCTACCGTAAAGTGCGGAAGAGCCGAAAGCCCCGAAGCCGAAGGAGATGGCGGGAAGAAAGGTACAATGAGCTTCACAGGGTCTGCTGAGCAGAGCCATAGAAGCAACCATTGGAATCACCGCAGAGACTCCCCGGCTCAACGGAATATCAGTAACGGTCCACGGGCAACGCCTTTTTTATTTCTCATAGTGTCCCCTGCAGTCATCCCGCCCCAGATATAAAAACTTCTCTATCGCGCACACTCTTCCTCTCGACAAAATAGTAAAAATAATTTAACTGCTTCTTCATAAGGAGATCGGGTATGAACCATGCCATGGACGTTAAGATCTATTACGAGGACACGGATTGCGGCGGAGTGGTATACTACGCCAACTATCTTCGCTACATGGAACGGGCGCGGACCGAGTACCTGGCGTCCAGGGGCTACGGGGTAAAAAAGCTGATGGACGAGGGCACGATCTTCATGGTGCTCCGCGTCGAGATCGACTACAGATCTCCGGCACGGTACGGGGATACGATCGAGATCGAAACCTGGGTGTCGGATGTCTCCCGCGTCACCATGATCTTTCATCACACCATGAAGGAAAAAACATCGGGCAGGGTTTTCGTTGAGTGCATGGCCAAGCTTGTCTACGTAGACCCCAATGGCAGACCCAAGCGCCTGCCTGAAGAGTATGTGGAAAAAATGCAGTGATGTTGTCTCTCGCAATGACCAAGAAGAGGGCCATACTGATACGCAAAGGACGCGAAGTTGTCAGACCAAAGCATCCTCCTCTCCTTTGCAGGTGTTGCGAAAAAAATTACTTGCCATGACTTCCGTAACCCTTGACAGCATCTCGCTCCGAAACGCCGGCATCGTGAGCATCGTCCAGCCAAAAAAAGGCTTCCGCTTTACGCTGGACAGCCTCCTCCTCGCGGATTTTTGCCGCATTAAACCTCGCGATCGTGTACTCGAACCGGGCGCGGGAACCGGGATCATCTCTATTTTACTTGCGCGAAAATTCCCGGGAGCACGGTTCGTTGCCGATGAAGTCGAATCACAGGCATTCACCCTCCTCTGCCAAAATATCGAACAAAATCGGCTTGTTGAAACTATCACACCTCTAGACCGGGACATACAATCTCTGGGCCGATCGATCGCGCCGGACTCCTTCGATGTCCTCATCGCCAACCCGCCCTATACCAAAAGAGGGACCGGCAAAAAAAGCCCTTTCCCTGAACGACAAAGCGCGCGTCAGGACCAGACCGCATCTCTGCCTTGCTGGCTCGACCTCCAGACCTTGTTAAAGAACAAGGGTAGATACTTCCTCGTCTTTCCCGCAAGTCGCTCGGCGGAATTGATGTCTTTATTGCGGGCAAGAGGACTGGAACCAAAACGCCTTCGATCTGTGCACCCCTTTCAGAACAAACCTGCCTCACTCGTGCTGATCGAAGCAATAAAAACCAAAGGGGTTGGTCTCGATATCCTGCCTCCGCTGATCGTTCATGAAAAGAGTGGCGGCTATACGGAAGAGATGCAGGACATTTATGGATTGGGATGATGACGTGGCCGAGGACATTGACAACTACCGTGGTGATTTACCCGTGAAGATTCATCCTGAACAAAGAATTTGGACACTGAAATCCTCTCTTCCGCGTCAGCCGTGCCTTGCCCCTGAAGGACCTTTTTTATTTATGTTTTATGAACGTCCCATTCCGGTACTCTTCAAAAGCAACTTCCAGCTCTTCATTCGTATTCATCACGATCGGACCGTACCACGCCACCGGTTCCTTGATCGGCCTGCCCGATATGAGCAGGAAGCGCACAGCGTCGCCCTCCGTTGAGACCATGACGTGATCTCCATCAGCAAAGAGACAGAGCGTCCCGTTCCCGATGAATGCCTCTTTCTGCTTGTCAAAATGGCCCTTGCCTTCAATGACATACACGAACACCGTATGTCCTTGTTTCGTGGCGTGGATGAACTCCGTTTTCGCAGGCACCGTGATGTCGAGATACTCCGGATCGATGACAATGTCCTTCACCGGTCCCTGTTTATCTCTCACGCTGCCGCAGATGACCTTGATCCTGGCGCCGTTCTCCATCGTGACTTCCGGCACCTCTCGGCTCTTTATGTCCCGATACCTCGGCTCCATCATCTTATGGGACCTCGGGAGATTGGCCCAGAGCTGAAACCCTTCCATGCGTCCGTCTGGACCGCCTTTCGGCATTTCCTGGTGGACGACGCCGCTTCCCGCGGTCATCCATTGCGTGTCGCCCGACGAGATGACGCCCTTGTTCCCCATGCTGTCGCCATGCTCAACATCGCCGCGGAGCATATAGGTGATCGTCTCGATCCCGCGATGGGGGTGCCACGGAAAGCCCTTGAGATAGTGTTCCGGGTTGTCCGAACGAAAATCATCGAGCAGTAAGAATGGATCGAACAGCGGGACCTCACTGTTGCCGAAGACCCGCTTGAGATGCACTCCGGCGCCTTCGAGTGTCGGCCTGCTGTTGATGACTTTCTGTATCTTTCTGGTTTTTTTCATAGTAAACCTCCGTTCAAATCCAATCCTACCGAGAAGCCCGCATCGTTTCCGTTCCGGAAGGATTTTACGGCTGATACCGGCCTTACTTTCGGAATGCTAGGTGGATATACATATATAGTACCACATGAGACATAAGAGAGATGGGGTAAGGTGGGGGAAACCAGTGGGAAGTGAACATTGTCGCAGAACAGCTCATTAAAGAAACGAGAATCTCTTCTGAGAGCGGTAAGAACATGGGCGGATAAGGTCAAAATGCCCAGACAAAGGAGGCCCTTGTAAAAGTACTTATTTTTCCAGGTAATCGCAAATATCAAGACATCTTATTCCTTTGTTTTCAATGTGTTACTTAATCAGGGTAACAGTTTTCGGCTATTAACGATATATTTGCATGAGGCCCAAAAGCCCAAACAAAGGTTGCTTTTATTAAAAAAAAATGCAATAATATAACTAATAATTCTCACTGGATTAATGAGGAAGGCCGCAAAGACAGGCGTCTTAGCGGCTTTTCCATTGGTTGAAATTCGAGCCTTCGGAAAGGGACATCATGTCGCTCAAGCAAAATTACAAGGAAAAATTGGAACTGAAAAAAACCGCCATGATCGCTGCCGGCCTGATTTCCGAACGCTTTCCCGCGGTTTCAAATATCATGTTTCGTATGACCTATTATCAGAAGACAGCGGACCCGATCCTGATGACTCGCACCATAAGCTTCAATCCCGGTAATTACGCCTGTTTTCACCTGGAATGCATGCGGGAAGAATGCACTGACGGCGGTTTTGATCTGGCGCCGGTGGTTGCAGGGCTGGTTAAACACAACAAGAAATCTGTATCAGGAAAGATCGTTTGCAGCGGGAAAAATGAGGACGTCCGACACGGTCATGCGAGCATCGCCTATGAGGTTAGTGTTCAGTACAACAAGCAGGCCAAATAGGGTGCCTCCCTTCCCGCAACATACCCAATAGATCGCATCTCCTCCTTCCCGCGCTCAAAATCCCTTGAACGTTGCACCGCGTACTTTTTCCCCCGTGTCTCTTGACATTCAGCGTTTCTTTGCCTATTCTCTGTGAAGCAATCCGATAACGATGCCGATCATCAAACACATACCCGCGATTGTCATCTTGATCGCCCTTCACCAGTCCCCGGTTGCCTGGGCGGCAAGTGGAGATACGTCCCCTCCCTCGACGCCCCCTCAGCAAAATGGGTCGCAGCCGGTGCGGGAACAACCTTCGGAAGGAGTGAACCAGCAATCTCCGGCGCCGCTTATCGAAAAGATACAATCATCGCCAACGGATACATCGTCGATCCCTCAAGCAGACGGCCAGGAATTGGGTTTGGTGGATAAGCTGCATCATGAAATTTCCCAGAGACTTCTAACGACCGCAGTCTGGCTTGACTCGTTTTTCGAGGACGAACGTGTGGTGAAAGAGGAAAACCGTTCGTACATACGGGCCCGTTATGATGTCTTTCAGGAAGAGAGGGCCAGGGCAACATACAAGCCAACCTTCAACGTACGCCTGTCGCTACCTCAATTAGAGAAGAAAGTGCACCTCGTCGTCTCGGCCGAGTCGCCCGAACCTGCCACAACCACCCCTGCTCCGGCGGGTACCAGCAGCAGCAACCGGATCTCGCCAACCGATGAGCGGAATGTTACCACCTCGCTCAATTACATTCTCCGGGCCACTGAGGAGGAGAGCACCATTGTGAGGACCGGCGCGCAGTTCAGCCATGGGTCGCCCGTACTGTTCATCGCACCCCGGTACCGGCATTTTATCCCGCTTACCACGTGGGACTTCCGGTTCACCCAGGAGGCTGTTTGGAAGACAGACACCAAGTGGCAGGTGGACACGCTCTTCGACCTCGAGCGGCAGCTCCCGTACGGGCTTTTTTTTCGCACGAGCGCCGGCGGGAGTTGGATAGACGGCACCAATGGATATTTCTACAGCCTCAGTTTCTCGCTGCGCCAGCTGATCGATCCGAAGCATGCCCTGGACTACGCGTGGATCAACAGCTATCAAACAAGACCGGTCTACGAACTGGCGGAAATCCTCTTCAGTATCCGATACCGCCAAAACCTCTGGAGGGACTGGTTCTTCTTCGAGGTGGCCCCCCAGTTACGGTTCCCCCGGTCCGGAAACTTCGACGGCATTCCCGGGATCCTGTTCAGATTTGAAATGTATTTCGGGCGAAAGGCATAGAAGAGAACGGGGAGATGGAAATAATTGCGATGTGGAATCCAGAATACGCATTAGAGTATAGATCGAAAAGCGGATGAAGATGCGACAGTGCTTGTTACCATCAGAACCCTCGCTGCCAACCGGACAAAGAAGCACTGCCCGATCGGATTCCTTACCCTATCTGAAAGCACCTCATGGAGATCGAGCCGTATTGAAACCCTTCGTAGGTGAATGTAAGAGGTTCATTCTTTTCCCGCAGGGCAATGGCATAGATCATGGGGAGATAATGATCCAGGGTCGGCACGGCAAGGGCCGCTGCCTTTCCCAGGGTCGGATAGTTGATCAAGCTATGGTGGTCTTCACGGATCAAATTCTCTTTCACCCGTTCATCGAACTCAACGGCCCAGTCAAACGGCTTCGCATCGATGTTCGTGAAATCGAACAACCCGAGATTATGCACGATGTTTCCGCTCCCGATGATCAGTACACCCCGGCTTCGTAATTCAGCAAGCCCGGCCGCAAGATCATAGTGATACTGGAGCGGTTTCGGGTCCCATTCATTAAAGGTATAATCAAGGCTCAGCTGGAACACCGGAATATCGGCACGAGGATACAGGTGTCTCAGAATTGCCCAGGCCCCGTGGTCCAACCCCCGGCTATGATCGCACGTTACCGCCGCTTGCTTTAGCGTTTCTGTTACAAACGCCGCCTCTCCAGAAGCGCCACGGCAGGGGTAAACCACGTCATACAGCTCTTCGGCAAATCCGTAAAAATCATAAATGGTCTCCGGTTTCTCCATGCACCCCACAAACGTGCCCTTCGTGAGCCAGTGCGCGGAGATGACCATGATCGCCTTTGGCTTCGGCAGACGTTTCCCCAAAGCAGCCAAGCTTCGCGTAAAGCTGTTGTCCAGAATGATGTTCAGCGGCGATCCATGCCCGATAAAGAGCACCGGCATTTTTTTCTTCATAGTTCCTCTATCACTAACTTACAGCTGCAATTGTTCTCACCTGGTCGCAAAGGACGCAACGATAATTCGATGTTGTCATTGTGGAATGATCTCCGGACCGGAGCAGCCGCACATGCTGCCGCCGAGGCTCCAATAGGCCCTGTCTTGATAGGTTATTTTGATGAAGGGAAGCGGTATCGTCCTGCAGTCGCTTTCACCGACCGGTTTCTTGACATTAAATGACCCGGCGCCGATGGCCCGTGGAGATCGGAAGACGCAACGTTCTCCGAGGCCGGCACTCCTGCGGCCATGTAGTCCCCGGTCAGATCACCTGCACTATCCACGAAGTCCGTACTGCAGGTCGATTCAGGAGTGGTCTCTCGGGATCAGTGGCTTTTAAAATCGATGATATTATGGACCCACTTCACGAGGTCGGTTTTTTCCTTCGGTGCGCCATCGACCCGATAGAGCTCCACGCCATTCTTATACAGGATAAAGGTCGGCGTTTTCTCGACCTTAAAGCGCTGCGTCAGATATTCATCCGTATCAGTATCGATCTTCAGGACCTTGAGCTTTCCCGCTTTTTCACGGGCAAGCCCGGTCACCACGGGATCGATTATCTTGCAATAGACACACATCGATGCGGTAAATTCGATAAGGAGCGTTTCCGCCCAGGTTGCAACCACGCGGTCGAAGGTCCCCCGTTTTGCCCATACGGGTTCCTGCGGGATATCGAGACCCGACTTGCACGTTCCGCAGAGAGGCTTGCTCTCGAGTTTCCGCTTTTCCAACGGGACCCGGTTCAGTTGACGGCAGGTATCGCACCGGATAATGGCTGAATCATCTGACATCGTTCGCTCCAGAGACCTCACTGATCTGTTTTCATGACACCCATCCGTCATCAGGCCTCGCCCTTTTGCCCGATGAAGTGATCGCTCTTTGCCTGAAAGAGGATGTTGAACGTCGTGAGCGAGCCGTATATGCGGGTGATGTACTGCTGCAGCTCCACCTTTTCATTGTCCGTGAGGACCTTGTGGCCGTTGATCTGGGCTTCCATGACCCGCAGACGGTCGCGCACCATCACGATCTTGTGAAAGAACGTCTCGATGGGCATGCTCTTTGACGCAAGTTTCGGGTCTCCGGGCTTGAGGAGCATCTCTCCTCCCTTCCAGCGGGCGCCCAATTCCATCTGCGGCAGATCTTCCCGGCTGACCTCGAACACCGCGAGCTTCATCATATCGTAGGCCGCCATCTCGGCGTCGGTCAGCACCAGAAGCTCCTCCGCCGCCACCACGGTCCTTTTGTCCGTACGGGAAAAATGGACTGTGCACTGCTGATCGTCCCCCACGCCCAACGTCTCCTCGACGCGACCGATGCCGAAGCGCTCGTGATGCACCAGATCGCCCTGAATCATCGTACCCATACCAATCCTCCCGGACCCGGACACAGCCCCGTTAGAGGCGAATGCCTCTAAAGCGGGGCAAGCCGGAACCAAAACCTTTTTTGCCACAGAGTACATCGAGGTCACAGAGGGAGAATGAACGATAAATCTTTTTCTATGAAATTACTAATAGCCTTTCTCTGTGTGCTCTGTGATCTCTGTGGCGGATTTATTCTGTCCCTGTTGAGAAAAATTTTATTCATACCTGTCTAAAAAGCGTACTTCTGCAGTTTCTCCAGCACCTTGATATGGAGAAGTTCCGAAGGAATGATGCGGAGCTCTATCAGTTCACGGTTTCCATCATTCGGGTTGGTCGGTTGGGCAGCGGCCACAAAATAGGTCCCGTGTCTTATTCCAAGCTGGGGCTCTGCAAAGAACAGCGCATCCTGAAGGAACCCGACCATGCGCTGCACTTTCATCCTCTCCGCGGCATACGTCTCCCAGGTACCGCTTGAAGGGAACCGTCCGATGATCAGGACAAGGCTGATATCAGACCTTGTCTGGTCATCCTCCATGAGCAATAAAAAAATACGGGCAAGCTTCTTTAAATCGGCCTGTGCCGAGGCCTTCAGGGCGCCGTCCCCCGCGAACAGGAACGACCTCTCGATGAGAACGGAGCTCGCCTTTATCCTGATGCCCTTGAGCGATTCCGCTCCGAATTCTTGCTGAAATATCAATTTGATGTTCTTGGAGAACTCGTTTCGGGGCTGGGAAATGGCGAGGGCCGGCTCCAGGAACCGCTGGATCTTGACTGCCCGATAGTAGAGCAGGGCGCTCAGAAGCACCAGGCCGATCAGCAAGAGGCTGAGGACCGGTCCGACCGACGGCACGTATTTCCAGAAGGACTTGATCTTCATGGCACCGTTTCCTCCAGTCGGTCCAGTTTTTTTATCGCGGTCTTGAAGTCCGCTTCAGAGATATTTGCCGGATTGTGAATGGCCTTGTTCCGCAATCCCAGAAGGTCGCTGAACAGTTCTTTCTTCAGGTGGCTGATGCGGCGGCCCTGGTCCATCTCTTTCAGGCAGTCGGAAAGGATCGGGAAGGTCCGCCCGATCACCGCGGATGTATAGGACATCAGACGCTTCTCCAGATGATATCCCAGCAGGAGGGCGGCAACGACCTGCTCGCCGGTCCGGTAATATTCCAATGCCTGCTCGACCGACAGGCCTCCCTTGACGATACGGATGTTTTCCTTTGACTCGATCTCGCCGGGCGCCAGAAGCTGTATCTTCTGGTAGACCTCCAGGCACTTATCGAGCATGTTCTTTTCGAGATACGATTCAGCAAGGAGAAAGAGCTCCCGGATGCCGTCAACACCCTCCCGCTGTTTGACCGCAAATTCATAGGCGCGTCGGATGGCCTCGGCCTTGTCGTCCTTCTTGTCAAGCACATCGAAATGCCTGGCCCACCGCTTGCCTTTCAGCACATTGTCCTTCGTAAAGCGGAAGAGGCGCTCCGAAACCTCACGTTTGTCGAGCTTGCCGCTGATGACGATGATGTTCAGCGTCGGATGGGTCTCGAAGAGCTCCGGCAGGATATCGATGCCCTCGTCCATCCGGTCGAACTCGATATCGAGCGTCATGAGGTCGATGACCTGCGTCGTCAGCATCCGGAGGGCCTCCCGTACGCTGACAGCCTCGTAAAACCGGAGGTCGGGGGCCTCGTCCTTGAGCGCACGTTGAATTTCGAGCTTCAGCAGTTCCCGGTCCTCGAAGTCGTCGTCGGCGATCAGCACCTTAAACATCGGGAGTCTCCTCGACAAAGGGTAAATTAATGATCACTTCCGTGCCGACCCCCGGGGCCGTATATCCCTTGCCGATCTTGATCTTCCCGGCATGGAGGCCAATGACGTACTTGGCATAATAGAGCCCCTGTCCCCACCCCTCTCCGGTAGTCCTGCCCTTGTAAAAACACTGGTCAGCCTGCTGCTCATCCATACCGAGCCCCTCGTCCCGGAACGAGACCGTCACGTAGCGCCTGGTGCCGTCCTTGTCCGTTGAGCAGGAGAGCTCGATCCGTGCCCGGGGCTGCTCCGGTTTCTTATACTTGATGGAGTTGTCGATCAAATTCTCGAACACCGTCTTCAGCAGCGGCGGGGCTGCATAGATCATGGGTACTGCTGAGTGTTCGCGGACCGTGATATCAACGAGGTCGCTGTAATGCGTGGTGAGATCCCCGAGCATTGCCTTGATGTCGATATTTTTGAAATCGACCAGACCCGCTTCGCGTTTATCGGAGATCTTTTTGAAGATATCGATATCGGCAAACAGCTTGTCCAGGTTATCGTCGATGCGCTCTTGAGCATCCGGCGGCAGACCGGGAAGCAGGTCGATCCTTCGCTTTATCCGTCCGAGGTTATTTTTGAATTCATGCCCGATCGTCGCCGAGATATAGCGAATAAATTCGTTCCGACGCGCGATCTCCTGATTTTTCAGGACAAGCAGCATGTTTTCACGGGCCCTCCGTTGTTTTTGCTGGTAGACAACGGACAGGTACATGCTGAAGGCGGCAAAAGAAACGACCATGACCATAAAGGCGTAATGAGAGACCCTGTTGGAATCATCGAGCTGCCCCTGCATGATTGTAAGACGCTGGTCGATGCCGGCATCGGGAGGGACCAGTCCCTTCCACGGCATCAGTCGCAGCTCAAGCGGGTTCAGGGGGGGGATGAACCGTTCTGTGTACACCATGACCAGAAGGAGCCAGACAACGACCAGAAGGACCGTCAGCGCCAGGGCCTTTATTTTGTGAGGAACATCGGAATCCATCATACGGGATAATTTATTACAAAATGCCGCTTATTACAACAAGAAAAGCCCGGTCAACTTTTTTGACACGGATTTGATTATGAAAAATCATGCTTTTTCATAGGTATCAGCCGCTGTTATCCGTGTCAAAGATGTTGACTTTTTTTATTCCCAATGTGGACAGAATGTGACTCATACGAATGCCAATATTTCAGTTCTTAAATTCGGCAACGTATTCATGGGAGGTTTTGCAAAAGTCTAAATCATACAGGTAGCCGCAAACTTCAGTTTGCGTAGTTTTCAATGCATGATAAACGCAGGCTAAAGCCTGCGGCTGCCGAGACAAAAATGTCATCGTATATATGAATAAATGTACCGAGCTATTTCTCTTTTACGAAGGAATGCGGGGGTGGTCATGGTTACGCGAAAAACGCTGCATGGTTTGAGGTAAATATCGGGGGGTCCTTTTTCAGGATCGCCGAGACAGCCGGGTGTTTTTTGAATTCAGCATCAAGGAACCGACGCACCGCTTTCCGGTCCCATCCCTGGGGATGCCTGAAGGCCGTATAGAGTGAAAGGTCTCCCTCATAGAACTGTCCGTCCTCATACTCCCCTGCCTCCTGTCCGCACACCGGCATATTGAACACCGCAAGGTTCAGGAACGTGATCGCATCGCTATGGGCGGCAACGAATGCAAGTGTCTTTCGCGCCTCCCTGATCGTCTCAGCCGGGGTGCCGAAGAGGAGATACACATAGGCGGCGATCCCGGCCGCATGAAGATTTTTCAACACCAGCGACGCTGTCGCGAGATCGATCCCTTTCCGCATCCTGTCGAGCACTCCCTGATCGCCTGATTCAAGGCCGAGTTTGAGCATCCTGCATCCTGAACGTTTGAGCGCACGACAGAATTCGAGGTCCATGAGTTCCTTGCTGATCCTTGCAAAACCATACCACGGGACACCAGGAGGTTTGTCCGCAAGCGCTCCCATGAGCGCGGGACTGATCGAGTTGTCGAGCAGATGGATCAGGACGGGTTTCGTTTCTTCCACTAGTGCGGTAAGCTCGGCCATGGCCCGTTCCACGGGAACAGGGACATAGGGATTGTCCTCGGCTGTTTCCGGACAGAAGGAGCATTTATTCCAGTAGCACCCGCTCGAGCCGCTGTACGGGAGAATGGGGCCCGGCGAGAGATACTCATGAAGGGGCATGGACGAGTAGTCCGGCGTAACACTGGTTTGCTGTCTCCCGTTGACGCCCAGCAGTTCGAGCAGCGGCCCCTCCCCCGGGCCCGCGATAAGGTGATCAACAAAACCTCCGAACGGGTCCTTCCACGCCGGACCTTTCATCCAGGACGTCACCAGGCCGCCGCCGAGGACGATCTTCACGCCAGGAAACTCCTGTCTGATATAGCCGATCATGGCAAAGGCGCAGAGCGCCTGGCTCAGATAATTTAATGAAAAGCCGACGAACCTGGCATCGTGATGCGCCATTACTGGCCTGAGCGCGGAGAAAAGCCATTTAATTCGTACGATATCCTGCGTCTCTGCGTCTCCGCGGTGAAAACAGTTTCTTCAAGGATCTCCGGCAATCGCCTGCTGAACCAGGGATAAAAGGGGTCCTGCTCCGGATGCTCGGCAGCGGTGATCAGGTCAGCGCTTCGCAGAGGAGAAAGCTGTTGATGATGATAGTCCGCCAGACCCAGGACCGCATGATCCGCTTTGGCGGCGGCCATAAGCACACGGTTCACGTCTTTTACAGCCCTGCTATAGTGGTCAGGGGATCGATAGGTTTGCGGGTCACGGAGTGCCGAAAGATTGGATGAAATGTTTTTAACGGCCCGCCGGGTCCAGGTATCGGACGCGGTCTGCGGCTGCTGCAGAAGATACAGAAGTCCCTCGAGATTCGCGTCCAGGATCGCGCAGGAAACGCCATGCGCGTTCAGCGCGCCTGCAAGTTTCGCTATGCCCGCAGGCGGTTCGCAGGGTTTTGCAACAGGAGGAAAGATGAGGAGCATGGGATATTATGCCGGATGCGGGATGCGATATCAAGAGCATTCATTGCGGTTCATTCGTCTGTTTGTTGAAAAGGCGGATATTCCGAACTGTAAGGCGATGACAGAAAAGGACAATTTTTATTAAGATTTTTTTCTTTTGTGCCTTAAGCCTTGATTTAGACGACTTAGTACCGGAGCAGAGAAAAGCCGGCTCGACTACCGAACCGGCTTTCCCTTCATCCAGTGTTAAGCAACATTGCAGACGACTAATAACGATAGCCGTGTTTATTGATCATATCCTTCACAGCTGCTTCTGCAAATGACCCTATATTTTCCCCCCTGCTGCATGTGTCAGCGCCTTCCGGATCGCCTCCGGGCTTTTCATAATATTCATGAAGCTGTTGCTCCCCATCATTGACAGGTCCGGGAAACTGGTCGCGATGCGGAACCGCGCATACAAGGCGTATACCTTGTTGCCGGAAACCAGTATCTCATAGGGAAGGTGGGCCGTGGACCGAATGTCCTTGAAATCGATCTCGCTCATAATGAACCTGTCGTCCATATACTTGTCCGCCTCTGTCGCACCCTTCATGGCCACGCCGAACACTGCCTCTTTCTTTTCGGGGACGTCGATCCGGTAGACCCTCGTCACGCCGCCCCTGCCCGCGGCAAGGCCCGACTCAACAGCCGCCGCAGCTTCTTCAAAGCTGCCGTATTCGGCCAGCACGCTGGGCTCATTAAAATATTCCATGCCCATCATATAGTGATAGGAGCGGAGCTTCTTGGCCTTCAAACCCTTTGCGCCGAATTCCTCCTGTTTGCCCAGCGCAGCAGCTAGCTTGGCAGCAACATCTGCCAGATCGCCCTGCATCCGGTAGGCATTCGCCATGTAGACGGTGATTCACGTAGGCCACCTGCACTTCGTCCTTGATCTTGGTGACCGAGACGCGGACCGCCGCCCCGAACCCGCCGCGTTCGGATTTCGCCGCAGTGCTCTTCAGCTCGTCATTCGTTGCAACAATGACCATGGCCTCAGGATAGGGCGCGTACTCTCCGGCAATGGTGAAGCCCTGCGCGATAAGGGCGGACTTGACGACAGTGGTTTTTTCCGCCACCGTACCAGGACCCCGGGACCCGAGAACAAAGGGCTTCAGGAGCGCTTCATCAGCACTGGCCATATTCAACAAGAAGACAACGAACAACGATGCCAACGACAGACTTCTCAATGCCTGTTTCATAGTTCCTCCCTTTCTTTACAATAATTTCAGGCTATCATTATAATTCAAGCTTTGCAAGAAAATTTATCACCAAGGGCGTGCCCCTTGACATCAGACATTTTTTCTTGCTATTGTTGTTCAACAACCTTGAAGGCCCAGTCTGAACTATTCGATTTAGTCACGTCCGAGGCTCCAGGAAAGGCCGGATCATGTCGCAGGAATGTTTTATCGGCATAGACCAGGGAAGCAGCGCAACCAAGGCCGTCGTGCTGAGCGCTGCCGGTCAGGTCCTGTTCAACACCCGGCAGGACCTTCCCCCGCCCTTCCGTGACGGCCTCCGCATCGAGCAGGACCCCCGGCAGCTCCTGACCTCCGTCCGGGAGGTGTTGGATGAAAGTATCCGACAGGTCCAGGGTTCGGGCGTCTCCATTATCGGCATCGGTCTTTCGTGCCAGCGGTCGTCCTGCCTTGTATGGGACGAATCAACGGGCGAACCTCAGTCACCGCTTCTCAGCTGGCGCGACACGCGCGGCATGGACATCGTCCGCCGGCTCGCTCAGCAAGGACCCATGATCTTCAGGCAATCAGGGCTTCCGCTCACCCCCTACTATTCAGCATCGAAGTTCCGCTGGTTGCGCGATAACCTTGCTGCCGGAAAACCGGCCGACATCGTGTTTGGCACGCTCAGCAGCTTTCTGGTGCAGCAGCTCACCAACAGCAAGCAGGCATTGATCGACCACACCAACGCGGCCCGGACACAGCTTATGAGCATTCATACGCTCACGTGGGACAGTGAATTGCTCGAGGCCTTCGGGCTTACGGGGATCCGGCTTCCCGGGATCCGGCCAACGGCCCATGGATATGGAAAGGTGCAAACCGCCGCAGGGGCGATCCCGCTCCTCGCCTCCCTGGGTGACCAGCAGGCAGCCATGCTCGGCCTCGGCGTGCTGGCCAGGGGCGCCGCAGGGATCAACTACGGCACCGGCGGGTTTCTGATGGTGAACACGGGCAAAGCACTGGTCCCTGCCCCGGGCCTCATGGCATCCGTGTATTATTCCAATGACCGGGAACAGCGGTATTTGCTCGAAGGGAGTGTGAACGCGGTGGGCGATGCGCTGGAATGGGTCCGGAGCCGTCTCGGCCTGTTCAAGGAATACAGCGAGGTGGACGACCTCTGCTGGAAAGCGGCAACGCACGTGACCGCCTTTATCGGACTGAACGGGATCGGGGCGCCGCATTGGGAAGCGGAGATGGCAAGCGCGTTCCATGGCCTGGAATCGGAAAGCACTTCTGCCGACCTGGTCAGGGCCGTGGTGGAGGGTGTCGCCTTTTTCATGAAGGACATTGCAGACGCTATGCTCACGGCAGGGGTCGAACCCGTTTCGTTCATCCTGTCCGGAGGCCTGTCGTCGCTCAGCTACCTGGTCCAGATCCAGGCCGATATTCTCAGCAAGGACATCAGCATAAGCGCGGCAAGGGAGGCCTCGGCATTGGGCGCGGCACTTCTTGCCGGCATGCAGCAAGGCACATGGACGGCTGAAGACATAACGCGGATGATGACGCCGCAAGGCGAGACCGTACATGGGGAGCCGAATCCAGGCCTGGCAAGAAGATACCGTCAGTGGAAGGAACTGCACCGGATGACGAGGGAACTGAACAGGCTGTGATCACCCTGGATCAGAGAACCAGGGCGAGATCATGATCAAATTCACCACAGACGGCAATGAAATAAATTTACTCGCAGAGGCGCAGAGTTCGCAGAAGAAAAGCTCAATAATGAGTAATTTCTGCGGTTATAAACCAAAGACGTAAAGGTTGAGATTTAACTTTGCGTCCTCCGCGTGCTCTTGCGAGTGACGCCTTCGCTTCCAGGTTTCGGTTCCGTCTTGTCCGAGTTAGGGCGGGCAGGAATTGGATCAATGCGCTGCAGGTGGTCCGCCCGCGGCCGGCGCCTTTGCCCACTTCATAATGAACACCAGGGGGATAACGCAGATAATAAGGAGGCAGATCACGAGAAACGCGTCCGTGAATGCGAGGGTCGTTGATTGCCTGATCAGTTCCCGGTACATCAGGCCGTCGGCGCCGGCGGGCGGCAGTCCCTTCAGGCTTAAGGCCCCCGTTATCTTTTCATGTGCCATGACGTAGCCCGGATCCAGCGGCGATAGATGTTCCACCAGCCGCGTCTGGTGGAACTGCGCCCTGCGCGAGAGAATGGTCGTTGTCATGGCAATGCCCACACTCCCTCCCAGGTTCCGCAGAAGGTTGTATACCGAGGTAGCCTCGGTCATCCGCTCTTTCGGGATATGCGAGAGCGTCAGGGTCGTGAGCGGGATGAACGTCATGCCCATGCCGAAACCCAGCGTCATCCGCGGCCAGACAAAGGTCCAGAAGTCCGTTGTAAGATTGAACCTGGACATCATGTACGTGCTGATCGCGCAGACCGACATGCCGAAGACGAGGAACCGTTTCGGGTTCACCCTGCCGATGAACTTCCCGGCGATCGGCATGGCGAACAGGGTGGCGATGCCTCCGGGGCCGAGCACGAGCCCGGCGTAGAACGATGTATAGCCCATCATCATCTGGAGGTAGATCGGCAGCAGCACGATGCTGCCGAAGAGGTTCAGAAAGACGAAGAACATCACCAGGGAACCGCTCGTGAACGTCCGGTCCTTGAACAGCTTCAGGTTGACGATGGGGGTCTCTGAATAATATTCGTTGATCGCAAGAAGCGTGAGGGATACGGCCGCAATGATGCCGAAGGCCATGATCTTGCTGGAGGCGAACCAGTCCTCGCTCTCACCCTTGTCGAGCATGAACTGGAGCGCGCCGAGCCCGACAGCAAGGAACACGAGCCCCCAGTAGTCGATCTTCATCTTCTGGCGCTTCATGTACGGCGGGTCCTCGATCACGATGACGTTCATGATGATCGACAGGATGCCGATCGGGATGTTGATATAGAAGATCCAGCGCCAGGAGAGCGTGTCGGTGATCCATCCGCCCAGGAGCGGGCCCACGATCGGGCCCACCATGGCGCCCAGTCCGAAAATGGCCATGGCCTGACCGTGTTTTTCCCGGGGGAAGGATTCGAGCAGGATGGACTGGCTGATCGGGACGAGACCGCCGCCGCCGATGCCCTGGAGGACCCGGAAGAATATGAGGCTGTTCAGGCTCCACGCCGAGCCGCACATGAAGGAACTGAAGGTGAACAACGCGATGGAGGCGATCTGGTAGTTTTTTCTGCCGATAAGCTTGGCGAGCCAGCCCGCCATGGGGATCACGATGGCGTTCGACACGAGGTAGGCGGTGATGGTCCACGTTGCTTCGTCGTATCCGGCGGAGAGCGAACCCCTGATGTGATCGAGCGATACGTTCACAATGGAGGTATCGATGATCTCGATCAGGGTAGGGAGCATCACCGTGAATGCAATTAATCCCCTGCTCCTGCTGCTCATGCTCATTTTGCCAATACCACCGGCTCAACGGACATGCCGATCCTCAAAAGATGCTCTTTGTCCGTTCCTTCCTGGAACACGATCTTGACCGGGATCCGCTGGACCACCTTAACGTAGTTGCCCGTGGCGTTCTCCGCAGGGAAGAGAGAGAAGGACACGCCGGTCCCTGCCATGATGCTGTCAACCTTTCCCTTGAACTCCTTCCCGGGAAAAGAGTCGACCGTCATCTTGACCTCCTGGCCCGGGCGGATGCGCTCCATCTCGGTTTCCTTGTAGTTGGCGACGACGTACAGGTTGTCCAGGTCGACAATTGCCATCAAGGGCTGGCCGGTCTGCACCTGATTACCCGTTTGGACGGACTTTCTTGTGACATACCCGTCGGCAGGCGCCACGACCGTAGTGTAGCCCAGATTGAGCTCCGATTGCCGAAGCTGCTCCTCGGCGAGTTTCACCTGCGCCAGGGAGATCTCGTATGTTGAGACGGCCCTATCGTAGCGCTCGGTCGAACTCGCATCCTGTTCGTACAAGGCTTTGGCGCGCTTTCGGTCGCTTTCAGCGAGGCGCAGCGTGGCGCGCTGGAGTTCCCGGTTCGCTTTGGCGGCCTCGGCCTTCGACCGGTAATCCGCGGGATCGATCTCGACCAGGAGATCGCCCTTCTTCACCCGCTGATTGTCGGTGACCAGGACTGCCTTCACATTACCGCTGACCCGCGCTGAGATGGTGTGGATGTTGCCGTCAATGAAAGCATCGTCGGTCGAAACATGGGTCTTGCGATAGGCGCTGTAGAAATAACCGAGGGTGAGTCCGATGACCACGACCACCCCGACGATCATGAAGGCTTTTTTCTTTTTCTGTCCGTTGCCCGTCTGTTCTTCTGCCATGATGAATCTCCTTGATGAAAACCGCATAGTGCTTAGAGCATGGTGCATGGAGCAGAAAAGTATAAATGCTTTACCCTATGCCCTCTGCTCTCTGCCCTCAGCCCTCTGCGCTCTGCTCCTCACTTCCCGTACGCTCCGACCAGGTCCCTGCCTGCTGCATTGAGAAGGACGGCCTCCGCACGCTTGACGCCGTAAAGCGATTTCCAGGAATTCGATTCAGCCGTGGTCAAAAGCGACACTGCATCGAGCACTTCGGTTGCCGTGCCCACGCCTTCCTTATACCGGAGATGCTGGAGCCTCAGGTTCTCCTCGGCCTGTTCAACCGCGGCCTTCGTGACCTCCATTTTTTTAGTCGAGCTCTGGACGTCGAGATAAGCGCTCTTTACCTCGAGCCGGATAGTGTCAAGCAGCTTTTCCCGCGACAACTTGAGCGACCGCAGTTCCGCCCTTGCCATACCGATCTTCGAATTGCTTGCCCCGCCGGAAAAGAGATTGATGTTCACTCCGACAATGGCGGACCAGTTGTCCTGGTGCACCAGGTATTTGTTCTCAAAATATTCATACCCGCCGGAAACGTAGAAAGTCGGCATGTATTCCGCCTGCGTGGACTGAACGCTCTGTTCCTTCGCCGCGATGGCCGCATCCATTTCCTTGAGCAGGGACCGTGAAGCCTCAGCGCCGGCCCATGCCTCATCGAGCGTCAGACCCGCTGTCGGGCTTGCCCTGATCTCCTCAGGCTGTACGGCATCGTTCAGCGGTTTCAAGAGCAGACTGTTGATCTTCGATTCCCTGAGAGAGCACAGGTTCTCCGAGGTCAGGAGCCGCTGTTGAGAGTCGGCGAGCGTGACGTTCACCTGGAGCACTTCGTTCTTCGTGATGACGCCTGCTCGATACCGTGTTTCCGTGTCCTTTTTGTGCGCCTCATACTGCTTTATTTCTTCCTGGGACACGGTGAGCAGTTTCTCCGCTTCCAGGAGGTCCAGGTAGGCGATGATGAAGTCCAGTGCCGCCTGGTTCTTCGACTGGCTGGTCATGATCTCGCGGGCCTTTAATCCGTATTGCGCGGCATCGATCGAGGAAGAGGTCTTGCCGAAGTCATAGAGCAGTTGCGTTGCGCGTATGCCGTAAGTCGCAAACTGGTCCTGTGAGGTAGGAAAAGCCCCAAAGGGCGTCTTTGCCTCTGGCTGGTACTGGAGCCAGGTCTCGCGGCCGTAGAGGTCCACCCAGGGGCGCCAGGGGGAGCGCGCGAGCGATACGGCCCCCCGTGCCACGTCCTCATCGGACCGGGCGATCATGATGTCCCTTCCCGTCTCGGTGACGATCTTCAGGCCTTCTTCAAGCGAGAGGGCATGGGCCGTGAGCGGAAATAAGAGGGATAGGGAAAGAATGAGGGCACGTTGTAATCGTTTCATGGCAATACCTCGGAAGCAGCCTTGTGAAATGTTAGTGACCGCTATACTACACGAAATTATTTAAAAAGTGAAGCGGTCTTTCCGGTCCATGAATACGCTTATTATCCTTATCTCACCCTGTTGCGTGTGCCCATTAGTCAGTTACAAATCAAATTCTACTCAAAACGGCAAGAAAATCTAAAAATATTTTACCACGGATTAACACGGATTTACACTGATTGATAAATACTAAACACCAAATCTTGAATTCTTTTTCCGTGCTCATCAGTGTGCATCCGTGGTAATTATGAATTTATTTATAGTTCCAGCTTGTCCGGGTTAGATGCCTTTTCGAAGCGAAATCGCAATTGACAAGTTTAAGGGAAAGTCCTACATTAATGTTGATAAGCAGCTCTGCACCAGACCCGTGACCGATTACAGATGACTTATTGCAACTTCTGTCGGAGAGCCATGCTGCCTAATGTAAAATCAGCATGGCAACGTCAAGGAAAACCGAATCATGCCCGATCTGATTGAAGAATTAAAGAACGAACACAAGATCATTCTTAAAATTCTCGACGAGGTGAAGACATTCGGAATTTCATCACCATCGGGGCAGGAGAAACTGCTCTCAGCAAAAGACCTCCTGATCGCTCATATGAAAAAGGAGGATGAACAATATTATCCCGCATTGAAACGGGCTGCGGAAAACAATAAAGACCTCATGATAATGCTGGATTACTTTGTCAAGGATATGGAAGATGTCAGCAAAAAGGCGATGTGTTTATTTGATAAATATTCCCAGGGCGGGGATGAGGCGGATTTTGCGGGAGACGTAACATTACTGTATATGACCCTGAAAGACAGGATCCGTATAGAGGAAAAAACTCTTTTTGAGAAATTCAGTCAGCCGAACAAATAATGAACAGTAATCATATTTGATGATCTCGTAATAAGTCGAATTTTACCGCCGAGACGCAGAGACACTGAGAAAATGCCTTATTAGTTTCAATATGCATTCCTCCGTGGCTCCGTGGCTCAGCGTGGCCTCAGCGGCTGTGTGAGTGCAAGACTTTTTGCGACTTCGTCATATTTGGCTTCTCCGCGTTTTGCGATCGGTAATCGAATAATTGATCATGAATAAAACGATAATAGCAATCATTGCCCTTTTCTCCCTTTTCGCCTGCGCCAGGCCGCCGGTGACGGTGACGAGACCGGAAGATTCTTTGACGCATCTCTCGTCATGGAAGTCGGTCGCGCCCCGTGACGACCGGGAATTCAAAGATATCGCCGCTGCGGCGCGCCAGAGCCTGGAGTATTACAAGAAGCTTCCGCAGGACACCGTGTTCTTCCTGGGGCCTGACAAAGTAAGCGCACGCGACATGGCCGTGACACTCCAGAACTTTCTCCTGATCGTCGAGAATGATTCATTCACTTATGATCAGAAGGTGGAGCGCATCAAAAACGATTTCACGCTCTACCGCTCCGTCGGGTCGGATGGAAGCGGCAAGGTGCTCTTCACCGGCTACTATGAACCAATGCTGTCTTGCCGCATTACGGGTGATGCAACCTTCCGTTTTCCGTTGTACCGAAGGCCCGATGATATCATCGAGGTCGACCTGACGCTGTTTGGGAATGGGTTCCCCAAGAGCAAGCTCTTCGGCAGGCTTGCCAACAAAAAGGTCGTCCCCTATTACTCCCGCGAAGAGATCGACAAGAAGAAGGCGCTCGCCGGCAAAGACCTTGAGATCCTGTGGTGCTCCGACATCGTTGACATCCATTTCCTTCAGGTGCAGGGATCCGGCAGGGTTGACCTGGGAGACGGGAACATCATGAGCGTATTGTACGACGGAGCAAACGGCTGGCCGTACAAGGGTATCGGCAGATACTTGATCGATACCGGGGCCATGACCAAAGAGAACATGTCCATGCAGTCGATACGGGAGTATCTGCGGACCCATCCGGACCAGCTCACCACGGTCCTGAACCAGAACCCCAGCTATGTCTTCTTCCGACTCGACACGGGCCCCTCGATCGGCAGCATCGGTGTGCCGCTCACGCCGGGCCGGTCCATTGCCACGGACAGCAAGTTGTTCCCCAAGGGTGCGCTGGCTTTTATTGCAGCGCAGAAGCCGGTGATCGAGAACAATGTGATCAAGGAATGGGTGCCCTTCACCCGGTTCGTGCTGAACCAGGACACGGGCGGGGCGATCAAGGGAGCGGGAAGGGCGGATGTGTTCTTCGGCTACGGCGCCGAAGCGGAACTCACCGCGGGGTATCTGCAGCATGAGGGGGAGTTGTATTTTCTGGTGAGGAAGAAATAATCCAATTATCATAGAAACGGCATTTGCCACGGATTAATGCGGATAAGAGGCGAGACAAGATCGGATTATTTCTCAAGATCAAGCAGTTCACCCGTAGGGTGAGAGGCTATAACGAATATTGACTCTTATTTTCATGGCCGTCTTTTGCATCATTTGCTGAAATCCGATTTTTCCGTGTCTCTGTGGTTAATTTTTTCATTAGGTTTATCAGAGAGGAGACCCATATGAAAGAGTTTATTATCTCGATGATGGGACTGTCGGTGTCGCTCATTGCAGCCACCACGGTCATGGCTGCAACGAATCTTGAGAAAGCGACCTTTGCCGGCGGCTGTTTCTGGTGTATGGAACACCCGTTCGACGAGATCCCCGGCGTTGTTTCGGTCACCTCCGGCTATACCGGCGGACAGAAAAAAAATCCCACCTACGAAGAGGTTTCCGCAGGAGGAACCGGGCACGCCGAGTCGATCCAGGTCGTCTATGACCCGGCAAAAGTGACGTACGAGAAGCTTCTGAACGTCTTCTGGCATAACATCGACCCGACCGTCCAGGACAGGCAGTTTTGTGATGGAGGGCATCAGTATCGAAGCGCCATCTTTTATCATAATGAGGAACAGCACCGGCTGGCGCTGCAGTCCAAAGCGCAGTTGGAAAAAAGCAAGCCCTTCAAAGAACCGGTCGTGACCGAGATCGTGCAGGCCACCGAGTTCTACCCGGCCGAGGATTATCACCAGCACTATTACAAGAAGAACCCCATCCGCTACAAATACTACCGTACCACCTGCGGTCGTGACAAACGGCTCAAGGAACTGTGGGGCAGTGAGGCGGGGCACTGATAAGGTTGGGGGAACTGAAGTCCCTCTCCAATACGTAAGAGATAAGTTTACACAAGTATCTCAGACGTGACTGTGGACGGATACATTGAGGGAGAGAATAAGGAAAGGTGGCGCTGTGATGTCACGCGAATGCCGTTATCCGGCAAGGCTACGATCATCCGTTAGTGACTCATGTCTTTTCTATTGCGCAACTTTGATTCAACAGCGGGGGATCAGCCCGCACATGGAAAAGGCGGTCACGATAATCTGGTCATCGCTGATCATGAAATAATCCGCGTAAGGAACCGAGCGAACGTCTACTCGTTGTGAACTTACTAAAGGAGGCGATTGTGGAGAATATGCTGCAAGTACGAGTCATCTGCGAAACTCTTAGCCGAAGGCCCGACTGATTCGTTTCATACCGCGGATAGCCGCTGATAGCATCATCTTCGACTTCAGGTAGAAAACAAAGAGTGTATGTCATTTTCGCTTTTCTATTTTCGCTCGGAGGTCATCAATGAGACACGAGCGTGCCAGTGCGCAGATTGATACCGTTCGAGCCGTTTGGCCAGTTCGCCTTATGACTCTCGCGTCGTACGATAACGGCAAGATTCATCCGAAGAGATGCTATCCCAAAATCTTCGGCAATCAAGCATCTGTTCTGTTCTGCTCTCGATTTCGATATTCTCAGGTAAACTCTCTTAACTCGTCATGCATCTAGCACATCTTAATATGACTGATTGCAATGCCTATCATTTTAAGCCAATATTTACAACAGCACAGTGATAGGGACAAAATACGGTTGAGCATCAGATCTACTTTACCACGTTTGCTTAAGGCGATTAAAAAACTTGCCTCAAATTTCACTGATCAGCCGTAGTAAATGTTTTATAAAGAATCCAGTCAATCCTGTTATCCTGTCAAAGAATTTGTCTTTCCCTACCCTTCCAGGATCCTCCGATACAGCTTTTTCGTCTGCTCGTCCGGTTCGAGATCAACATCCCTGCTCAAGGCGCGTTCACACCGTTCATAGGTCCGTACCGCCTCCCTGCGCCGGTCGTCCGATTGGTACCGCATCATGAGCCAGCAGCAGGCCTTCTCGTTGCAGGGGTCCGCGATGAACATTTTCTCGTAGAACCGGAGCGCCCGGTCGCGGTCACCTGATGACTCCGCGATGCCGGCCGCGTCCTCGAGCGCCCGCAGATAGCGGATGCGCAAGTGGTCCCGCACCGGTGCGGCCCAGTCGCTGTAGATGTCTTCAGGCAAAAAATCTCCCGCATACAGATCGAACGCCTTCTCATATTCTCCTACGATGTTTTCAGGTTTCCCGCTTGACTTCATGCGGTCCGTCGTGTCCAGATGGGAAAGCAACTGCCCGACATCTGTCCAGACGAGGTCCTTGTTCAGCATGATGAATCCGTCTTTGTGAATAATGCAGGAATCGGTTCACGCCGGGAACGTCCTCCGGCTCCAGCACCTTCCGTACTCGGTGGAGCATGCTGTTGAATGTCTGACGCGAGCGTGTCAGGGTCCTTGTCAGGCCAAAGCTTCTCCATGGCGCTGTCGCGCGACAGGGTATGTCCGTCCTGGGCAACAAGCAGTTTGACAAATGTCTTTGCCCGTTTGCTTTTCCACTCGGAGTCCCGCACCGGGACCATTTGCCGAATTGCCCTGAACCCCCCAAGACACTTGATCATAAGAAAAGGCTTTTTGTTCGAACGGGTCTGGTTATCGATCAGCGTGGAGCAGTAGTCAGCTGCAGATGCCGTGCGCGAGCGCCGCATTCGCCAGCTCGGCCAGTTCCGCGGCATTGAACAGGGCATAGTATGTGAACCCCCGCTCCCGGCCGATGGAAAAACCTTCCCGCAGGTGCTTGCGGGCGATGTCCGTTTTTTTCATCTTCCCGTAGAGCCGTGCCAGCACGAGGTGGGCGTTCGCCTCCTGCTGGGCGGCCTTGATCTGCTGAAGCATCTTGAGGGCGGTGAGCAGCTCTGTTTCCGCCTGACGGTGCTTTGCGAGCTTCAGGTGGATCGCGCCGCTCGCGATAAGGTAGATCGCATGGAACAGCTTGCTTCCTGATTGCGTCCGGATTGCCAGGGCATAGTCCGACTCTTTCTTTGCCTGCGCAAGCTTGCCCTGGAACAAACAGGCGATCGCGAGAAGATGGGCGGCGGAGGCGCTGAAAAATTCGTTCCGCTGTTTCTTCTCCTTTGCGTTTGCACTCCGTGAGCAGGAGCATGGCGCCGGCGTAATCTCCCTGCGCGATCTTGAGCCACCCGCCGATGTCAAGGGACAGGAACACCATCGACTCGAGCGCGTGGCTTGCCGCGAGTTCCCGGCACTGGTCAAGCTGTTGCTGCGCCTCCTGCAAAGTCCCCCTCGAACAATGCGGTCATGGCTGCCACCAGGAAGAGCGCCGCGCGGCCTCCGGCCTCATCGGGGATGGCAGTGTGCGCCTCGACGCCTTTTCGCACCGCGTCCCGGGCGAGTCGGAAATCGCCCTGGTAGAGCGCGCATGGCGTCAGATAGATGGCAGTGGTGATCTGATAAAATGGGTCGCCCTGCTTCCGGAACAGCTCAAGCGCCTGCCTGAGCGCCTCCGAGGCCTGCTGGAGCCTGCCGATGAAGAACCAGGCCATGCCCATGGCAAGCAGCAGCCTGGCCCGCGCCCCGGGCGATGCGCGCCGGCTTTGCTTGAGGAGCGCCTGCGCCAGTGCCGCGTCGCGCCCCATGCGCGTGAAGTCGCCGCCGGTGTGAAAACACGCCTCGATGACGCCGCAGAGAGAATACATCAGCCCCGAGGTCCGGTTGAAAGCGGTCTTGCCGGCGCGGAAACCCTTGAACGCGAGATCGAAGAACGTGAGGGCCGTGCGGGGGTCGGTGAACCGGCATGCCACGGCACGGTAGAACAGGAACCACGGCCGGTTCCCGTATTCGAGTGGAAGCGATTCGGCCCATCGGATAAGCGTCCCCGTCTGTCCGCGCGCGATCATCTCCTCGCCGCGGGACTCTATCTGCTTGATGGCCTGGTCGAATTGCCCCGAGACGATGGAGAGGTCGATGCTCCGTACCGGGTCTCCGGTTTTCTTGAAATAGGCAGCAGCGGTCGTATAGAGCTTTTTCACGTCCGCGGGCCTGGTCTGGGCGATCAGTTTTTTTCGGAGGAACTCGCGGAACAGCGCGTGGTAGCGGATCACGAGGGCATCATCGTCCAGTGCGGTCACAAAGAGGTTCCTGTCCCGGAGTTCCTTCACCATCGAGGAAATGGACGCTTTGCCTGATGGCGCGGTGCCCGGCAGGCCGGTCAGCAGTTCGATGAGCGCAACGGGAATGAAGTCCACGATCGCGGTCTGAAGCAGGAAGCGCTGCATTGCCTGCGGAAGGTGCGCGAATACTTCCTGCGCAAGATAATCGAAGACGTTGGTCCGGAACCCGGCAGCGCGTTTGTCGATGAGCGCCAGCGCCCGTGCGCCCGGTGCAAGGGTGGAAAGATATTCGTGCATCAGCACAAGACCGGCCGGCCAGCCTTCCGCCGTGCTGTTGATAAGCACCGCTTCGTTCAAGGAGATGTGCATGCTGAAGACGATGCTGAACAGGTCCTGGACCTCGCCATCGGTGAACCTGAGGTCCTCGCCGGTGAGTTCTCCCACGGACTGTGTTGCGCGAAGTTTCGCGATGTCCAGTTCAGGCCGCAACCGTGAAATGATCATGAACCGGACATGGGGCGGGGTGCCGTCGATCAACTGTTTCATGAGGTGCTGCAGGACAGGCGAGGACGAGGTCCCGAGGTAATCGTCGAACACGAGCAAACCAGGCTTCGGGATGTTCCTGAACACCTGTTCGATCCAGGTGCCGATGTCCTGGCGGATGCCGTTGATGCCATAGCGGTTCAGCGGAATGGATGGGACCGTGGGAACACTCTCGGGCCAGGCGCGCTGGATCGCCGTGCCCAGCGCTGACAGGAAAACCGTCGGGGTTTACGTCCTCCTGGTCCATGGTGTACCACACCGAGGGAGCGGTGAGCGCCTGGACATATCCTGCCGCCAGCGTGCTCTTCCCCTGGCCTGCCTGCGCATGGATGACCACAAGTTTTTTGTCCTCCCACGCCAGGAGCTTGCTCGTGAGCCGTTCACGATCAAGGACATGGGCGGGCTTGGGTGGGAGAAACTTGGTAAGGTTCATGCGCGTACACCCCCGTCAGGGTCATTGTGAACAGCGTCATGGGAGAAAAAACAGCAAAAGTATAGAGGCCTTTCTTTGAAAAATCAACAAGTTTTTTTGGTCCGGGGTATCAGCGCTGTCGGGACGTGAGGATGTTCAGCGCCAGCACGTGCGTCGCGTCGTTCTTGCTCGCGAGCAGCGGCACGGTCCTGCCGAGTCCGACGACAAGGTGGTCGAGCGATGTCCCTTCGAGATCGGTGATCACGCCGTCCGCTTCTTCAAGGATCAGCATTCCGGCCGCGTAATCAAAGGCGCGC
The DNA here is from genome assembly GCA_963732675.1 of Nitrospirota bacterium. Classification (GTDB taxonomy): domain Bacteria; phylum Nitrospirota; class UBA9217; order UBA9217; family UBA9217; genus JALNZF01. Next base: position 252,316 of record CAVTAJ010000020.1, on the reverse strand, counting down.
GAGGCCGTGGCCGTGGCGAACACGCTGATGGCGCCCGACGCGAGGTACGAGAGGTCAAGGGCCGTGGATCCGAAGCACCTCGTACGCTTCGCCTCCCCGAGGAGCGGCATGATGCGCGGCAGGTCCGTCTTGGGCGACGATGCCTCGTAGGCCACGATCGTGATGCCCTGCGTGGCCGCGGTCCTGATCCGCTTGCCGTTCTTGTACGCGCCCTGGGCGCGCACGGCCCAGAACTCGTCGCCCACGGCGAGGTTGATGACGTACCCCACGGCGAGGGTGGAGAGCGTTTCGTCGTTCAAGAGCGCCAGCGACGTGGAAAAGAACGGGATCCCGCTCTTGGCATTGTTGCTCCCGTCGATAGGATCAACCAACACTATCTTCTTACCCTCGCCGAACTTCCTGATGCCGAGCTCCTCGGAGATGAGCGTAAAGGACTCGCCCTGCTGGTGCGCCTTTTCGAGCGCGGCAAGAATGATGTCCTCGGCCCACTTGTCCACGGGAAAGGTCTTGTCTCCGGCGGCGCCCTTGCCGAGCGGGACCGTGCCGCCCTCCTTGGCGAGGATGACGGACAGTCCGTCGCGCATTTTCTTGCCGATGCCTTTGAAGAGTTCCAACCATTGATCGTTTGTCATGAAAGCTCCTTAAAAGATAGGGTCAAGGGTCAAGTCAGCAAGGGGCAAGGGATGCAAACCCTTGCTACTTGCTACCTGCTACTTGTCCCTTATTTCTCCGCCATGATAAAACCTTGCGATTTCCTTCGCAGCCTTCTTCGACATCCCCTTGACCTTGGATATGTCCTCCACCGTCGCCTGCTTGATCTTCTCCAGGCTCCCGAAATGCCGCAGCAGCGCCTTTTTTCGCACCTCACCGATGCCGGGGATATCGTCAAGCTCGGACTTGATGGCGCGCTTCTCGCGCAGCTTCCGGTGATAGGCGATCGCGAAGCGGTGCGCTTCGTCTCTCGCGCGCGCGACCAGGTGCGTGGTCTGGCTCGTGGGCTCGAGGATGACCGGCTCGTCCACGCCGGGCAGGAAGACCCGTTCGAACTCCCGATCCGAACCCTCTTCCCCGCTCCGCGCCTTGGCAAGGCCGATCACGTCGGGCCCGTCGATCCCGAGCTCGCGCAGCACCTCAAGCCCTGCGTTCAGCTGGCCTTTGCCGCCGTCGATCAGGATCAGGTCTGGCAGTATACCCTCTTCCTTTGCCTTTGTATAGCGCCGTCTGATCACCTCTGCCATGCTCGCGAAGTCGTCCTGGCCGCTCACGCTCTTGATCTTGAACCGCTTGTAGTTCCGTTTGTCAGGCAGGTTGTTCTCGAAGGACACCATGCTCGCGACCGCTTCGGTGCCCTGGATGTTCGAGATGTCGAAGGCCTCGATCCTGCGCGGAAGGTTCCTGAGCCCCAGCTCTTCCTGGAGCCGCAGCAGGACCCGTTCCTTGCTCTTGCGCGAGAGCAGGTGCTCGCGAAGCGACTGTCTCGCATTGTCCGATGCCATCTGGACCAGTTCCCGCTTCCTGCCCCGCTGCGGCACGAGGACCTCCACCTTCGCTCCGCGCTTCTCCGTGAGCCACACCTCGAACAGTCCCCGGTCCGGTACATCAAAAGGCAGGAGCACCTCGGCAGGCACGATCATCTCCTTTGCATAGAACTGGCGCAGGAAGTCGGTAAGCACTTCCTCGTCCGTCATGCCGTGCACGTCGGGAATGGTGAAATCCTTTCTGCCGAGCAGCATGCCGTTCCGGATAAAGAGCGCCTGAATGTCCGCGTGGCCGCCCTCCGAGGCCATGCCGATCACGTCCTGGTTCTCGAACCCCGGGGAGATGATCTTCTGCTTCTCGAAGGCCCCTTCGATCTTCGCGATCCGGTCGCGGAGCTCTGCCGCGCGCTCGTACTCCATCTTTTCCGACGCCTCTGCCATGCGCTGCTTCAGCAGATCGAGCAGGTCGCGGTTCTTCCCTTCGAGGAACAACCGCACCTGGCCGACCATGTCCAGATACGCTTCCTTATCAACCTCACCCGAGCACGGCGCCATGCACCTGCCGATCTGGTGCTGCACGCAGGGCCGCTCGGGTCTGTCCTTTTTGAATTCCTTTTTGCACGTTGCGAGCGGGAACGTACGCCGGACCAGCGAGAGCAGCTCCCACATGCCGCCTGCGGGGACATAGGGGCCGTAGTAGAGCGCACCGTCCTTTTTCAGTCCCCGGACCACGTCGAGGCGGGGATACTCGGCCTTCAGGTCGAACCGGAGGTAGGGATAATTCTTGTCGTCCCGGAGGATGATGTTGTAGCGCGGGTGGTGTTTCTTGATGAGGTTGGCCTCCAGGATCAACGCCTCGAGCTCGGTGTGGGTCATGATGGTCTCAAGGTCGGCGATCTGGCGCACCAGCATCTCGGTCTTTTCGCCCTTGGCGCCCTTCTGGAAGTACGAGCGCACCCGGTTCCAGAGGGACAGGGCCTTGCCGATGTAGATCACGTGCCCCTTTGCGTCCTTCATGAGGTAGACGCCGGGCGAATCCGGGAGATTCTGGAGTTTTTCTTCAAGGGTCATGGCGGGGTTATTTTACCACGGATTTGCCTTGATGAGAAACGAAGATATTCGGCAATTCTTAACATATGTTGAAAACAGACTGAGCGAGAAGACGTTGAGAAAATGACGCAAGACGCTTTGACATGATAAAGCCGAATAGATCGATTCACTGATCAAAGACTAAAACAACGTTATTTGATAATTGATTTTGAATTTGCTTTGACATTTGAATTCTGCACTTTGAGCGTCCAAATGCTTTGTGCTGGATCATACTTTTTAAGTAAATCTGAAAATAATTGAACTGCATACTCACATGTATCTCGTTATCATGCGATGATTAATCTCATGGCGGACATTAGTTGTATGAACGTACAAAATTGTCGAAGCCATGAAGAATAGCAAAATCAACCAGTTAATTAATAAAGGCCGGAAAATCATTCGACAAAAATTTCCGGTCCCTTGCCCGTTAAATCTCCTGAAAACAATAAACCTAAATAAAACCAGCATGTTATGTGTTTGGCATGCATGTTGTAATAGAAGGAACCAGAGCATGAACGATGGGCGCTGTCATCCCCCCCTTTTTTCCTCCCAGACCGGAGGATAACCCCTGGCAGCGTCCATTGTTCTGCTTCTTTACCAAGTAGCCAGACTGAAATCGAATGACCGGAAGCGTGAAGGAGAAAACAATGTTATTCAATACCAATGGATGTCAGAACATAGGACCAGAAGATCTGATCGAAAAAAGAGAGGCGGGTGAGGACTTTCTCCTGCTCGACGTGCGGACCCCCCAGGAACACGCTGCGCAGGCCATCACGGGATCTTACCTGCTCCCGCTCCAGGAGCTCGGCAGCCGGATCGATGAGCTGCCGAAAAATAAAGAGATCGTGGTCTACTGCAGGGTCGGGAACAGAAGCGCCTATGCCTGCTCGTATCTTTCGCGCATGGGATACAACGTAAAAAATCTTGAAGGCGGGATCATGACATGGAATATGACCGAACATGTTTCGATGACCAGGGCGTCATAATGAAAAGCAGCATGTGCAGGATCACACTGTTCGCAACATATCTGATCCTGACCACACTGTTGACCTTGATAGTAGCAGCCTACAGCTACGCTGCCGAGACATTGACCCTCGATCAGGCGATCGACATGGCGCTCAGGAACAACCCGGGGCTGAAGGCCGCTGACGCGCAGGTAGAAGCCGCCGATGCAGGCGTGCTCAGGTCCGCGTCCGGGTTTCTGCCCAAGGTGACGGTGTCAGAGACCTGGAGCAGGACCGACAGCCCGCTCATGGCGCTCGGCACCAAGTTGAACCAGGAGATCGTGACACCCGCGGATTTTGATCCCGCGGTCATGAACCACCCTGACCCTATCTCGAATTACAACACGAGGCTTGCGGTCATGCAGCCGGTCTGGAACGGCGGGAAAGAATATGTCGGAAGAAAACAGGCAACACTCGCCAAGGAAGCATCGATCCAGGACCGCGAGCGTGCGCGTCAGGAGACGGTGTTCAATGTGATCAAGGCATACTACGGTGTACTGCTTGCCAAAGAGTACTACAAGGTAGCTGTCCAGTCGCTCGAAACAACGGCGGCAACCGTCAAATTAGCTGAAGCTCGGTACAAAGCAGGGGCGGTCCTCCAGTCGGACCTGCTCCGGGCCACTGTGCAGCTTGCCGAGGTCCAGGAGATGGCAACGCGCTCCCAGAACAGCGTAAAGCTCGCGAATGCGGCGCTCAACTTCGCCATGGGCGTGCCGCAAGGTACGGAGCATGAAGTCTCCGGAGCGCTTTCAACACAGGATATGAAAACCGGGATGGATGCCATGCTTGAGGAGGCCGCTTCGAAACGGCCGGACCTTATGTCCATGGAACTGAACCGCCGCAATACGGAGAAGTCGGTGACGATGGCGCGCTCTGATTACCTCCCGAGCCTGAACCTTATGGGCCAGATGGACTGGAACAGCGACAAGCTTGCCGGCGATGAGGCAAAGAGCTGGGCAGTGATGGCAGTGCTCCAGTGGAACCTCTTCGATGGGCTGGTGACCAGATCGAAGGTGAAGGAAGCGCTCGCGACAAGCAGCAGGATGAGATCGCTGGAAGAACAGACCCGGTCGGCAGTGCAGCTCCAGGTCAGGCAGGCCTACTACAATCTCACCGCATCCCTCGACCGGATCGCGGCAACATCGTCATCGGTCCAGGAGGCGGAGGAAGGCCTCAGGATCGTGCAGAAACGGTATGAAGTCGGGATGACCACCTTCGTCGACGTGCTTGGCGCGGAGAACTCGCTCATACGGGCGCGCACGAATGTGCTCCAGGCGCTGTACGATAACAATATCGCGCAGGCGGAGTTGAAGCTCGCAGTGGGAACGTTGTAAGGGTCAGGGTCAGGGGTCAGGAGTGCAGGGTGCAGGAAGAGTACAAGGTTTACGTCAGATGGAAAACAGTAAGGTGACCATTCTTTAAGCTAACTGACCCTATCCTGAATACCCACAATACATGAACGGGAGATATGAATATGAATAAAATAAAGAAGCCATGGATCTACATCATTTCCATTACAGCCGCAATTGCAGTGCTCGGCGCCGGGTACCTGTTCTTCAGAGAAGAAAACAGCTATGCCGAAGCGCCAAAGGCCGAAGCGCCGGTGTCCGTGGCCGCCGTCATTGTGGAACCGCAGACCATTGACTCCGTGGTAACAGCGGCAGGGGCCTTGAGTTCCAAGAACACCTCGGTGCTTTCGAGCAAGATCATGGGCAGGGTGGTCCGCCTCAGCGTGCAGGAAGGCGACCAGGTTGCCGCAGGCAAACTGCTGATGAAGATCGACAGCGGCGAGATCACGGCCCAGGCGATCCAGGCCCAGGCAGCATACAACAACGCCAGGCTCCAGTACGACCGGATCAAGAGCCTCTATGACGCGAAGGCATCGACCCAGATGGAGATGGACCAGGCGACCCTCGGACTGGAGAACGCGCAGGCCGGTCTGCAGGCGGCAAAGGCCATGGAAAGCTATACCCTCATTACCGCGCCCATCTCGGGCCAGATCGTGGAGAAGCGTATCAACCTGGGTGAGATGGCGCTCCCCGGCCAGCCCCTCATCAAGATCGAGGACAACAGGAACCTGCGGCTCGAGGTGACCGTGAAGGATCTGGACATCCTCTCCATTCAGCCCGGCAAACCGGTCAAGGTCCAGATCGATGCCATGCCCGGCATGGAGATCAGCGGCACCGTGTCACAGGTGGTCCAGGCCTCGGATGTGCGGACCCATTCGTTCATCGTGAAGATCGACATCCCGGCGCGCAAGGGGCTCATTACCGGCATGTACGGCAAGGCCTTCTTCACCATCGGCAAGCGCGAGGCCATCCTGGTCCCGAAGAGCGCCGTGGTTGAAATGTCCGGCATCTCGGGCGTGTACATCGTCTCCGCCGACCGGGGCGCCGTGTTCCAGATGATCCAGGTCGGCGAGGAGCGCGGAAATTTCGTGGAAGTGATCACGGGCCTCAAAAAAGGCGACCGGGTGATCAGCGACAAGCACCTCGGCAGAATGGATGGGAAAAAGGTCGTGGTGGCGCAGAAATAATAGAATGAATTATCAGCATAGCCGCAGAGACGCGAGAGCGCACAGATGTAGACAGCATTAGTTCGATTTACTCGCTTTGCGCCGTGTCCTTCGCGAGCGCATGCCGTGGTATCGAGCTATAATAGGATTAATCATGAAACTCAATATCAGCGGCAAGATAACCCAATACTTCATCAATTCCCAGCTCACCGTGCTGCTCATGGCGGCAACGGCGCTACTCGGGCTCTTCGCCCTCATCTACACTCCCCGTGAGGAAAACCCCCAGATCGTTGTCCCCGCGGCGAACGTGATGGTGATGATGCCGGGCGCCTCCGCCAAAGAAGTGGAAGAGCTCGTGTCCAAGCGGCTCGAGTCCATTCTCTGGGAGATCCCCGGCGTCGAGGACGTGTACTCCGTTTCGATGAACTCCATGGCCGTGGTGACCGTGAAGTTCTTCGTGGGACAGGACAAAGAGCGGTCCATGGTGAAGCTCTACGACAAGATCATGTCCCATATGGACTTTGCGCCTCCCGGAGCGTCCCAGCCGCTGGTGAAGCCCATTGACGTGGACGATGTGCCGATCGTTGCCATCACGCTCTCTCCGGAAACCGGAAGCGCCTATGACGATGCGCAGCTCAGGCTCGTGGCCGACAACGTGCTCGACGAGCTCAGAAAGGTCCCCGGCGTCGGCAACACAACGGTCATCGGCGGACGCAGCCGCCAGGTGCGCGTGGTCCTCGACCCGCTCCGCATCGCAGGCTACGGCCTGTCGCCGCTCCAGATCGCCGGGGCCATCACCCAGTCGAACGCCAATCTTCTTTCCGGCGAGCTTGAGCAGGGCAGCAGGAAGATCACCCTCGAGACCGGCGGCTTCTTTACCCGGGCAAGCGATGTACGGAACGCCGTGGTCGGCGTTGCGAACAACAAGCCTGTCTATCTCGGCGATGTTGCCGAGGTTACGGACGGGTTCGAGGAGACCGTGAAGCTCACGCGCATCGCTTTCAACAGTCATCATTCCACGCATGCGGACATCAAGGAGAGCAACGAGGGTGCGGCAGGCGAGCATCCCGCCGTGACCCTGGCCCTGGCCAAACGGCAGAAGCTGAACGCTGTTCAGATCTCGGACCAGATCCTGGCAAAGCTCGATGAATTGAAAAAAACCAGCATCCCGCCGGGGATCAACGTGACCGTTACCCGGAACGACGGCAAGACGGCCAACAACGCGGTGAACGAGCTGGTCTTCCACCTCGCGGTCTCGATCATCGTTGTGATCATCCTGCTGTTCTTGACCCTCGGTTGGCGCGAGGCCGCCATCGTGGCGCTCGCCATCCCGCTCACGCTCTTCATCACCCTTGCCATAGGCATGCTGGCGGGCCAGACCATCAACCGGATAACGCTCTTCGCGCTCATCCTTTCCCTGGGCCTTCTGGTCGACGATGCCATCGTGGTGGTCGAGAACATCCACCGCCACTACAAGCTTCAGCAGCATTCGAGACTGCAGGGCGCGATCATGGCGGTGAACGAGATCGGCATGCCGACGATCCTCGCGACCATAACCGTGGTGCTGGCGTTCATCCCCATGGCGTTCGTCACGGGCATGATGGGCTCCTACATGAAGCCGATCCCCTTTAATGTGCCCGTGGCAATGGTCACGTCTCTCTTCGTCGCCTTTATCGTGACGCCCTGGGCGAGCTACCGGATCATGAAGACCGACCATCAGGGGGAGCAGCCGCTGCCGCTGGAGGAAACGAAGCTCTATAAGGGCTATAAGAAGATACTGGGGCCGCTGCTCGAGAACCCCGGCAAGCGCAAACTGTTCATGAGCATCATCATCGGCCTGTTCCTGATCACCATGACCTTTCCGCTCGTGCAGTGGGTGAAGTTCCGCATGCTGCCCAAGGCGAACAAGAACACGTTCCTGGTCTCGATCGACATGCCCGCGGGCACGGCGCTCGAGAACACGGACCGCGTAGCCAGGGCTGTAGGCGAGTATCTCCGCCGCATCCCCGAAGTGAAGGACTACGAGACCTTTGTGGGCACCGGCTCGGTGATGGACTTCAACGGCCTGCTCAGGGGCAGCGCGTTCCGCGAGGCGAGCCACTTCGCCGACGTGCGCGTGAACCTCGTCGACAAGGAAGAGCGTTCGATTTCGAGCGAGAAACTGGTGCTCAAGATACGGCCCGACATCACCAAAATTGCGCAGGAATACAACGCGAACATCAAGCTGGTGGAGGACCCCCCGGGACCTCCCGTGCGCGCGACCGTCGTGGCCGAGATCTACCGGACCGGACTACGACAAACAGCGCGAGATCGCCCGGGACATCAAGGCGCTCTTCGCGAAAACGGACCAGGTCGTGGATATCGACGACAGTGTGAAGGAGAAACAGGACAAGTACCAGCTCATCGTGGACAAGGAAAAGGCGGCGCTCGCGGGCATTTCAACGGAGCAGATCGTCCAGACCCTGCGCATGTCCGTGGCGGGCATGGCGATCTCGACCCTGCACAAGCCTGACGCAAAGAACCCGATCGCCATCTTCCTTCGGCTTCCCAAGGAAGACCGCGCAAGGATGTCGGATATGGACAAGGTGTACGTTGTCGAGTCCGCAGGGCAGCCAGGTGGCGCTCTCGTCGCTCGTGAAAGCGGTCCCGTCGGAAATGGACAAGGCCATCTATCACAAGAACCTCGAACCGGTGACGTATGTATATGGAGAAATGGGGGCCCGGAGCCAGGTCTATGCAGTGATCGATATGATGAAACATCTCCACAGGAATCCGCTCCCTGCGGGGTATACGATCAAGTGGGACGGCGAGATGAAGCTGACCCTTGATGTGTTCCGCGATCTGGGAGCGGCCATGGGCGTGGCGCTCATCGCCATCTATCTCCTGCTCGTGGGCAGGTTCCGGTCCTTCACGATCCCGGTGGTCATCATGGCGGCGATCCCGCTCTCGATGATCGGCATCATGCCGGGCTTCGCCATGACCGGTGTGTACTTCAGCGCAACGTCGATGATCGGCGTGATCGCCCTGGCGGGCATCGTGGTCCGGAACTCCATCGTGCTCCTGGAGTTCATCCTCGACAAAAAGCACGAGGGACTGCCGCTCGCGCAGGCGCTGATCGAGGCAGGGGCCATCCGGACCCGGCCGATCGTGCTCACGGCAGCGGCGGCCATCCTCGGCTCGGCCGTGATCGTGACCGACCCGGTGTGGTCCGGCCTGGCCCTGGCGCTCATTTTCGGAATGCTGGCGTCCACGGCACTCACCCTGGTGGTGATCCCGGTCTTCTACTATATGGTTGAGAAGAAGAACTGGGAGAATGCGTAAACTAGTGCGGATTGCGGAGTGCGGAATGCGGATTCAAACAGCTCCTCTCCCCTGCGGGGAGAGGATGGGTGAGGGGCGATCCTAAAGCTGCAATCCGAAATCGGAGGAATGTAATATGTCAAACACATGCGTCACCGTGGAATGCAAGGACTGGATCAGCACCGTGACGATCGATAATCCGCCGGATAACTTTCTGGACAAGGATGTCCTGTCAGAGTTGAACAAGACCGTCAGCGAGATGATCTCATCCAGGACCGACCTTCGCGTGGTGCTGCTCACGGCAAAAGGGAAAAACTTCTCAGCAGGCATCGATTACGCCAGGTTCGTGAAAATGACCAAGGAGGAGGCGGGCCACTTTGCCGAGGTGGGATACAACCTGCTGAAGCACATCGAGAACCTGCCCGTCCCGGTGATCGCCGCGGTCAAGGGCGAGACCACGGGCGCGGGCCTGGGCCTGGCGCTCGCGGCGGACATCCGGATCGCATCATCGGACGCGGTCTTCTCGTTTCCCGAGGCGCAGTTCGGCGTGCCGCCGATCTTCGGTTCGTCGCAACGTCTGTACAAGACCGTTGGTGTAGGCCGCGCCAAGGAGCTGCTTTTTACCGGACGGACCGTGGACGCGGAAGAGGCGCTTCGGATCGGCCTGGTGAATGCCGTGGTCCCCGCGGACGCACTGGATGAGGAGGCGGAGCGGCTGGCAGTAAAGATAGGCGGCAACAGCCTGAGTTCGCTCCGCGCCATCAAGATGCTCGTGAATTACGGTTTGAACGAAGGCTACGATATCGGTTTGAAGGAGGAAGTGACCGCTTTCAGCGAAGCGTTCAATCCGGACACGGACCAGTGGGAACGATTGTAACTAAACGGAGCTGCGGATCAGGAATCACCTGACCCGGAACCCGAATCTCAAAGGAGGAAACAACAATGGCATTACGCGCAAAACAGATCATGAGTGAGAGAATTTCAGTGGGACCGGACACGACAGTAAAGGAGGCGGCTCGCAAAATGATGTCATACGGACAGCCGGGACTTCCCGTCGTGAACGACAACATGGAAGTCGTAGGAGTGATAACGGAATATAACGTGCTGGGCGCCATACGGGAAGGCATGAAGCTCAATACAATCCCGGCCGCGAGAATAATGACAACGGAGCCTACGACCGCGGATATCGACACCTCGTCCGAAGACCTCATACAGATGATGCTCATGAATAATTTTACCTTCATCCCCATCGTGAACAAAAACAAGTATGTCGGTATGGTAAGCAGGCATTCGATCATGGATGCCTGTGTGTCGCCGGATTATAACGCCTTTTCGTTCAGCGACCAGAAAGATCTGTGCGCCTGCGCGTGACCCCGCCGCAACCGGCACAGAGGATGGTTTCGACGGCATATCGCAATGAAAAAGGAGAAATGCAAATGTACCTCGCAGACACAAAGACGTGGTACCTCGAAAGACTGATCAGGCTTTTCGCGGGGATGTTCGTGCTCGGGAGCACGCTCCTCGGGCACTTCGTGCACCCGAATTGATCCCTTTTCAGCGGCCTCATGGGCGCCATGCTCGCCATTTTCGCCTTGACAGGCTTCTGCCCGATGAGTATTATGTTGTATCTGGCAGGCGCGCGCGAGCGTTGCAAATGCCAGTTTAATTGGAACAATTGTTGAAAGGAGTATGCACCATGCCGTTTTATGAATACGTATGCGAAGGTTGCAAAAAAGAGTTCGTGCTTTTGCAGTCCATGACCGCAAAAGCTGAAGATACGGTCTGCCCCTATTGTAACGAGAAAAAAGCCAGGAAGCTTCTTTCCAAGTTCTCGTCCAGCGGCAGCGGCGCGGTCTGCAGCACCGGGGGACATTCCTGGGGCGGCGGCTGAGGATCCTGACCGATCCGCCGTGCGCGGATCAGACACTTGCAAGCCTGAGAGTCACTTGACTCTCAGGCTTTTTTGTGTAAAACTGCCTTGCCATAATAAATCGGCCCTCTATGGATTCCGTCTCCCTCAAAACATTCCTCCACCCCCGGTACTGGTATGCTTGGCCGGTCCTGGCGCTCATGCTCGTCATGAGCTGGATGCCTTCACGCGTGCTCTGGGTCCTGGGCAGCGGACTCGGGTCGTTCGTGTCCTGGTTCCCTACCTCCAACCGCCGCTTTGCCGAGCGCAATATCGAGCTCTGCTTTCCGGAAATGGGCCCACAGGATCGTAATCATCTCGTGAAACAGCATTTTCGCTTGACCGGTTTTGCCATGATGAGCCTCAGTGTAGCCTGGTTTGCGCCACGATGGAGAGTCGAACGATTTATCACCCTGCTCGATCAGCATCTGCTGGACGAGGCCCTGGCAAGCGGGAAAAAGGTCATCCTGTTCGCACCACATTTCATCAGCCTGGACATGGGAGGTGCCCGTCTGGCTGCGATCAGGGACAGGAAGTTCGTCAGCATGTACCGCAAATCCAGGGACCCTTTGCTCGAGTATCTTTTTTCGCGGCGCAGCAGGTTCGGCTCTATTCTCGTGGAACGCATGGCAAGCCTGAAGACTGATCATCCGCGCTATCCGGGAAGGGCGGATTTTTTACTATCTGCCCGACCAGGACATGGGAGAGCGCGCAAGCGTGTTCGTTCCCTTCTTCGGCATACCGACGGCAACGGTGACCGTCCTCAGCCGCATTGCAGAGACCACGAACGCCGTGGTCATCCCCTGCCTCACCCGCATCCTGCCGCACGGCCGCGGGTACGAGGTGCGGCTGCACCCGCCCTTCGAGAACTTCCCGACAGATGACCCTGTTGCCGATGCGCGGTACATGAACGAGCAGATCGAGCAGTGGGTCCGCGAAATGCCGGACCAGTACATGTGGTCCTACCGCCGCTTCAAGACCCGGCCGAACAACGAGCCGTCGTTCTACGAATAAAACCCTGATTCATCGCCGTACCGTGTAACAACCTGTCGATCGATTGCAGCAAGAGCAGCGAATAAACAGGACGGATGCACTGTCCGGATTATCGGCTGGTGTATGAACGTTAGCAGAGGTTTGCTGATCTTCAGGGAAAGGAAATAGTATGCGTTCCGAAAGGTTTGGGCCTCGATCCTGATACGTTCTCAGTATTGAGGCAATTGCAACAGTCGTTATGTAAGATACCGCAAACTTCAGTTTCGCGTGTTTTTTCTTGTCACACCGTGACGGACGCTGGCTACAGCTCTCGATTTCCAACGCGGGGAATACTCCCGATCTCCTTTGACCGGGAGATCATGGTCCCTGACGAGAAGAGCAGCCTGCCCGCGGTGATCACCTCCCGCTTCAGGATCGAATCGGATGAGAGCGAAAGGTCTGTGTCTGTTCCATGAAGGGGCGACAGTTCCTTTGCCCAGCAAGCGCCCACAACGAGGTCCCGGTAAGCGGGAACGACGGCCTTGATCTCTTTCATGATAGAGGAACTTGAACCATAGTTCATTGATGCGCCCATCTTTTGGGCCAGCGCCTGTATGATCTGCCAGTCCGGCCTCGATTCCCCTATCGGCTCCTCTGCCTTGCCAATACGCCCCAACCGCCGTTCGAGATTCGTGACCGTCCCGGTCTTCTCAACAAAACTTGCCGCGGGAAACACCACGTCGGCTATTTTCGCTGTCTCGGTCAGGAAGATGTCCTGTACAACCAGAAAGTCCAGTTTCCTGAGCACGGATGCGATCTCAGGGGAATTGCCGACCGGGTCATCTCCCATGATATAGAGGGCGGCAAGCGTTCCCGATGCAATGCTGTTCAGCATCTCGATGGCGTTCAGGCCCGGCGTCTCCGGCAATACAATGCTCCCCGTTGTTTTATATTGTGGCAGCGGCGACCGGGCTGATCGATTGATAGCCGGGATAATAATCCGGCAAGATCCCCATATCGAGCGCGCCCTGGAGATTGCCGCGCCGGACGAGCGGAACAAGGGTCGTCTGTCCCAGCAAAAGAGCGAGATACCGTGCGCGGTACAGTACCGCGGGCGGCGGTTCAGCCGGCAGGATGATCGAAACGCGTCTCGCCGTCATGAGCAGGCTGACTGCTTCGGCAATGCCCTTACCTTTCTGGCGGGTATCTCCACCGACCGCTGCGATCAGGTCGATGAGCGCCTCCTCCGCGTCCTTTGCAGTCAACAGGACCGACGCGAGCCTGTCGAACTTGTTGACCGTGCCGTTCAGCAGGATCAGCTTTTTCCCCTTTTGGTTCACCGCGCGCACGATCTCGATGCCCGTCAATGGATTGATCTCGCCCACGTCACGCTCCAGAACAAGGACCGCGTCGCTCTCGCCAATGGACACAAGCTCGGGTGAGAAGTATGCCGTATTCATACCCACCGGCATCTTGAGCCGCGCCAGCAGGTCGATGTTGTTCGTGCCGACCACCATGCGCATGAACTTCTGGAACAGATAATTGTCCTCGTTCGTTGTCCTGATGGAACCCAGGCCCCCGATGCTCTTTGCGCCATGCGTGCCCTTGATCGTTTGCAGCGCATCGGCAACACGGGTCAATGCCTCGTCCCAGGTGCAGTCGATCAACTCACCGCCCACCCGCATCTTCGGCTGGGTCAGCCGCTCTTCGTGGTGCACGGCGTCCCATCCGAAGCGGCCCCGTGCGCAAAGGAAATTGTTTTGTGCCGGACTGACCCGCACCACCCGGCCCTTGTGGGTCTGCAGTTTTATCGGGCAGCCGTTGCCGCAGTACAGGCACGTCGATCCGGTTTCTTCAAGGCTCCACGTCCTCGCCTTGTACTTGAACTGTCTGGTCGTCAGTGCCCCGACCGGACAGATCTCCACGCACTCCCCGCAGAACTCGCAATCGAGCGGCCGGTCGCACGAAGTACTGATGCGCGACTTGCCGCCGCGCCGTGTGAACGCAAGTTCACTCACCGCGTTCTGTTCTTTGCAGATACGGACGCACTTGCCGCACAGGATGCAGCGGTCCGTATTGCGCTCGATGATGGCCGATGAGAAATCGGGCGGCAGCTTCCTTTTTGCCTCCGCGAACGCGCCCTGGTCCAGCCCATGCTCATGCACGAGGTCCTGGAGCCGGCAGTCGCCCGCCTTGTCGCAGACCGGACAGTCGAGGGGATGGTTGATGAGCAGGAATTCAAGAATGGACTTCCGGGCCTCGAGGATCGCCGGGGACATTGTCCGGATCACCATGCCCTCCGCTGCCGGCGTGACGCAGGAGGCCACCATCCTGCGCGGAGTGCCCATCACCTCGACCATGCAGATCCGGCACGCGCCGTAGGGATGGAGCCGGTCGTCATTGCACAGCGTCGGCACCCGCGCTCCTGCCGCGTTCGCCGCGTCGAGGAGGGTGGAGCCGGGGGGGATGGTCACGGTCTTGTCGTCAATGGTCAGGGTAGGCATAATGTACAATTCCAAATCACAAAACAATAAAAGTGCATCCGGCTAGTCTCGTCCGGGTTAGTAACTAAGTAATTAAATTCTACTCAAAACGGCAAGAATATTTCTCGCAAAGGCGCAAAGCTCGCAAAGAAAGGCTACATTATGTTTTTTTGTAACTATTCAGCTTGCTCGCAATTATTGAGAATAACAACCCGTTCAGTTCTGCGATAACAACCAGTTTCGTCATTCCCGAACGCTTTAATCGGGAATCCAGAGATTTTTAAGGCCGCTGGATCCCCGATAGGATCATTCGGGGATGACGGACATGGGGACGTGAATAGTTACATTTTTTTAAAGGTCAGACTTAGATCTTGTTGGCGTCCTTTGCGTGCTTTGCGCGAGACGCCTTTTAGACGTTGCCTTTTGGTTCCGGGGCTGGTCCGGGTCAGACCTTGGTGCTTGCCTTCGCCCGGCACGACCTTTCATCGCAGCCTTCCCTGCGGATACAGCGTTCGTAATCACCACGGAAATGCCTGATGCTCGACATCACCGGCTGAAGCGCCCCTTCGCCGAGGGGGCAGAAGCATTTGCCTTTCATCTTGCCGCAGATGGAGAGCAGGACATCGATATCATTCTCCCTGCCCTCGCCCCGCATCATGCGATGGTAGATCTGGGAGAACCAGCCCGTGCCTTCCCGGCAGGGAGTGCACTTGCCGCACGATTCGTGCTCGAAGAAGCGGACGATGACCGACGTCGCCTTCACCATGCAGGTCCTGTCGTCCATAACGATCACGGCGCCCGAGCCGAGCATGGACCCGGTCGCAGCGAGCGAGTTGAAGTCCATCCTGACGTCGAGATGCCCGGCCGTAAGCATCGGCGTCGATACCCCGCCGGGAATGATCGCCTTGAGGTCCCTGCCTTCCCTGATGCCGCCGGCATGGGTATAAATGATCTCCCGGAGCGTCGTGCCCATGGGGAGTTCGTAACCGCCCGGTCTGTTCACCGCGCCGCTGACGCTGAAGATCTTCGTTCCCGTCGAACCTTCCACACCGATCCCGGCGAAGGCATCGGACCCGAGCCCGATGACAAAGGGCACATTGGCAAGCGTCTCTACGTTGTTCACGACCGTGGGCTTGCCCCAGGCCCCCGCATTCACCGGAAACGGCGGCCGCACGCGGGGCTGGCCGCGCCTGCCCTCAAGAGATTCGATAAGCGAGGTCTCCTCGCCGCAAATGTACGCGCCTGCACCGCAATGGACCGTGAGACCGAAGGAAACATTTTTTTTCCCGAGCTGCTTCCCGAGAAACCCTTTCGCAGCTGCCTGGTCGATCGCGCGTTCGAGAATACCGGCGGCAGCGGGGTACTCGCCCCGCACGTAAATGTACCCCTGCTCAGCACCGATGGCGTAGCCGGCGATGATCATGCCTTCGATCAGGAGATGCGGGTCCTGTTCAAGGATGAAGCGGTCCTTGAACGTACCCGGCTCGCCTTCGTCGGCATTGCAGATAAGGTACTTCGGCGTTTTCCAGTCCATGGCCGCAAACGACCATTTTGTGCCCGTGGGAAAACCCGCGCCTCCCCTTCCGCGCAACCCGGAACGCCTTACCTCATCGATCACATCCACGGGCCGCATGGCGTACGCCTTCGTGACGGATGCGTAGGCCCCATGCGCCATGGCCACATCAATGTCCGTTGCGTTCGGGATATGTGGTCCTTTTGAGCAGCATTGCTTCCATCAGGTCATCCAATCATGACAGGTGCGCAACCAATAAAATCCACCGCGGAGACGCCGAGGCGCGGAGAAAATGCTAAACACAGTTTCTCTGACGCTGAAATATACTGACCCGATCAAGATAATGCACTAGCTCTAGTCGTGGATCGGACTACGATGTAGATTCACGGTGCAAGGATCTTGCGTTCTTGTTCTCCGCGTCTCAGCGTCTCCGCGGTTGATATGCTTTTATTCAGGATCATCACTCGTACTGTTTCAGGATCCCGTCTATCTTCTCCGGCGTCAAATTGCCGTGATAGTCATCATCGACCAGCATGGCGGGAGCGCCGTCGCATCTGCCGATGCACTCGATCCGCTGGAAGGAGAACCGTCCGTCAATGGTGACCTGCCCTTCGCCGACACCGAGTGTGCGGCTGAGATGGTCGAGGATCGTTTCAGCGCCGAGGAGCGAACACGGGAGGTTGTGGCAGACGGAGATCACGTGTCTTCCGGAGGGCTTCCATCGCAGGAGCGCGTAGAAGGTGGCGGTGCCGTACACATCCGATTCAGGCACGTTCAGCAGGTCCGCGATGGACCGCATCGCGTCAGCGGAAAGGTGGCCGATCTCTTCCTGCACGATGCGCAGAGCGGGCAGCACAGCTGCACGGGCGTCGGGATAGTGCCGGCGCTTCTCGTGGATCCGCGCTATGGCATCGGGGCTCAGCATGACTACCGTCTTGTCCTGCCGAACATATAGCCGGCCATATCAACATGGCTCGCGTTCATCCTCCGGATCACCGTGCTGATCTCATGGATGACATTGATCAGGACCTTGTTCCCGATGCGGGGATAGGACTCCAGGACGCGGTCGAAATCGGGACGCTGGAGCGACAGTACAACCGTGCCGTCCTCCGCGACGATCGTCGAGGCCGAGTGCGGTTTGCTGTCGAAGAAGGAAAATTCACCGAAGAAGTCGCCTGCTCTAAGCACGGTGAGCGTCATGGGGTCGCCATCAGATGCTCGTCTTGATCACATCCACCTTGCCCTTGCGAATGATATAGACGCAGGCGCAGCCTGCTTCGTTCTCGCGGTACACCACGTGACCTTCGGGAAAGGTATCGCCGGTCATGGCGGTCGCCATGATCATGAGCTCTTCTTCGGTCAACCCCGCGAACAACGATATTTTCTCAATGTCCCTGCTCGGTACCATGGCGTCCTCCCTGATATGACGGCTCTGCCTGTCGGCTTATTATTGCCCGTCCCACCGACGCGATCAGCGGCTGGATCCCCGGTTTCGCGAAACTCGATTGGACGAGCAACACCTCAATTCACAGTTAGCAGAGGTTATGCTGTATTGATTTCACGGTAAGTTATATGAGGTTCTTGTAGGTAACATATTTGTTTGCAAAGGTCAATATTATTGTACCAAAAAGAGAACGGCTGAGATCGTTGTGCGAGATCTCATGGTACATCAGGGTCGCCGGCATATCCCACTGGTACTTTAGTCATCTCACTGAACACCTGACTGTGTAATACACACTACTCCCGCGCGTTATTCTGATTGCAATATATATAGAAAGAGTGTATTTTTTTAAAAAAATGCTCCCCGTGAAGCAACGGATAACAATGAGAGGAACCGTATGAAGCGCAACGAGGCACCCATGGGATGGGATACGATCTTTCAGGCGATCGGGCACCCTGCCCTTCTTCTCGATCCTGAACATAACGTGATCGCTGCGAACAGCGCGAGCATCCGGTTAACGGGCAAGTCTCATAAAGATATAATCGGCAAGAAATGCTTTGAGCTTTTCCATGGACCAGGCGCCGACACTCCTCCCGAGTGTTGTGCGATGAAAAAGATGCTTGCGTCGGGCCGTCTGGAAACATCCGAAATAGAGATCGAATTTCACGGAGGTTTTTTCCATATTACGTGCACGCCGATTTTTGATGAACAGGGCAATCTGGACAAGATCCTCCATATCGCCACGGACATCACCGGGCTCAAGCGGGCCGAAAAAGAGCTGCGTGAAAACGAGGTCAAGTTCAGAGCGATCTTTGAAAATTCCCTCGATGCCATAGGCGTGACAAAGGACGGGGTCCCTCTCTTCGTGAACCCGGCATATGTTTCCCTGTTTGGATACACCAGCAGCGCCGAGCTGGTCGGTACGTCAATCCAGAAGCTCGTCGCGCCCGCAGAACGCGAAAGGATCATGGAATACACCAGAAAACGGGCAAGAAAAGAAGATGCCCCCATTGTCTATGAAACGCGGGGGTTGAGGAAGGACGGCACGGAATTTGACCTCGACATCCACGTATCAACCTATCCGGTGGATGGTGAGATCTATACTCTTGTCATCCTCCGGGACATCACAGAGCGTAAGCAGGCGGAACAATTGATCGCCGAATCGCTTCAATTCAACCAGGCTATCGTCTCGACCTCGCCTATCGGGATTTTCACGTACCGGGCATCCGGCCCCTGTGTATCTGCCAACGAGTCTGCTGCTCAGATCGTCGGCACCACGGTGAACTCGCTGCTTTCGCAGAATTTCCACAAGATAGAATCATGGAAGCGATCAGGGCTCTACGCTGTTGCGATGGAGGCTCTGAAAACAGATCGATCGGTCTCATCAGAGATCCATATCATCACGACCTTTCATGCTGACAAATGGGCATATGCGGTATGCACTCCCTTCCGTTCGGCAGGAGAACCGCACCTGCTTCTCATGTTAAATGACATCACCGAGCGCAAACAGGCAGAGGCCGCATTGCTCGAATCACAGCAGTTTAGCGCAGACCTGATCCGCTACTCCGCTACCGCCGCCTTTGTTCTGGACAGGTCGCACCGGATCATGCTCTGGAACAAGGCATGCGAAGAGCTCACCGGCTGCCGTGAGTCCGAGATGATCGGCACCGACTGATCAATGGAAACCTTTTTACGGCTACAAGCGGCCCACGGTCGCAGATGTCATTATCGACAACGACCTTGGCCGTCTTCCGGAGCTCTACGAGAATTATTCGCAGTCGGCGCTGAACCCGCAGGGGATCAAGGTCGAGGGATGGTACAAGAACCTTGGAGGCAAGGACAGATACATCGTCTCTGAAGCGTCGCCGATCTACAGCAGTACCGGGGAGCTGATCGCCGCGATCGAAACGCTCCAGGACTTCACGGAAGGCAAGCGGCTGGAAAAACAGCTTCTGCAGTCACAGAAGATGGAGGCGATCGGCATCCTCGCGGGCGGGGTTGCCCATGATTTCAACAACATCCTTTCGGCGATCGTCGGCTATTCTCATTTGACGCTTTCGAAAATGCCTGCAAACGATCCGCTCAAGGGGAACCTGAAAGCGATCCTCCAGTCATCGGAACGGGCAGCGACCCTGGTCCAGAGCCTTCTCTCGTTCAGCAGGAAACAGGTCATCAACCCGAAGCCCACCGGCCTCAACGATATCGTGCTTCGGTTTGAAGAGTTCCTGACAAGGCTGATCAGGGAAGACATCAAGATCATCACCACCTGTGCCGGCGGCGACCTTACGATCTTTGCCGACCGCGGACAGATCGAACAACTGCTCATGAACCTCGTTACGAACGCACGGGACGCCATGCCGAAGGGCGGGACGATCACGATCCAAACGCGGTCCGCGCATATTGACAAGCAGTACATCGAGGAACGCGGTTACGGAAAGGCAGGCCGCTACGCGCTCCTTACGGTTTCAGACAGCGGGGAAGGGATCGACTCGGAGACGAAGAGTAAAATTTTCGAACCCTTCTTTACAACCAAGGAGCAGGGAAAGGGCACCGGCCTCGGGCTTTCAATGGTGTATGGCATTGTCAAGCAGAATAATGGATACATCGATGTCGACAGTGAACCAGGCAGGGGCACCACATTCGAGATCTACCTGCCGCTTCTGGAAGGAGTTGCCGCGGAGGAACGAATGAGACGGAAGACCTCCCGGCAAAGGGAGGTTCAGAAACAATACTGATCGCAGAAGACAATGAGAACATCAGAGAACTGTTCTCAACGATATTGCAGCATCATGGATACCGCGTGATCAAGGCGGTGGATGGGGAAGATGCAGTCATCAAATTCTGCGAGAACAGGGACCAGGTGAAGTTGCTCCTCCTCGACGGCATCATGCCGAGGAAGAACGGGAAAGAGGCCTACGAGGAGATTCGGGCCATCAACCCTTCTATCAAGGCAATCTTTGTAAGCGGATATACTGAAGACATTATCAGCAGGGAAGGCCTTCTGGAACAGGGCATCAACTTTGTCCAGAAACCTGTCACGCCATCGGCCCTGCTGAATAAAGTGCGGGAAATCCTGGATGCGTAGGTGAGGTGTTTCATGTTCTGCTGACTATGTACGAAAAAAGAGTAGCAGCGGTTCGTATAAAAAACGCGTTATCTGCCCCTTCGTTGCCCAGGGTGGACACAGGCGGGTTTGATACGCTCCGGTCTCTCTGCGAAAGACAATCATCACTTCTTCGTATATCATGTTGTGCGTGCCCGCAGATAACATGCACGCACTCGAGGAGGAGATTATCCCATGACCAAAATGGAACTTCCCCATCCGAAAGAACCCGCAGAAATGAGCGGATCGACCTTCACGACGCGCGTTGCGCTCGCTACAATGATCTTCGCCATGCTGCTTGCCATCACGTCCCTTGGCGAAAACAACGCCACGAAAGAAATGCTGCTCACCCAGCAATTGGCAGCGGACCAGCGGGCGTCCTACCAGTCACAGGTCATCGGTGAGAATCTGTACAAGACGAACGGCCTTCGCATGGAGGCGGACCTCCTCGAACGGGGCCCGGCAATGAGGCCGAATATCAGGATATTGTATGGGGCCATGCTGAAAGATCTGAAGGCTGAGGAGATGCGCTACCGGGAGGGAAAAAAGAAGAGCGAAGCAGAGGCAATAAGTCTTGAAGCAAAACGGGACAGGAACCGCGCCAAAGGTCCCTACTTCGATTATGCCGAGTTCCTCTTGCAACTATCCATCGTCACGGCATCGGTCTCTATCCTTTCTGTCTCACTTCGGCTTTTCACTTTCTCCATCGGCAGTGCAGCGCTTGGCACGCTCTTTATGCTGAATGGCTATTTCTTGATCTTCAGGCTTCCTTTTTTCCATTAAACGATCGTATGAAACATCGAAATTCTTCCTCAGTCATATTTTTTAATGCAGGATAATCGCAACGGTCTACAGGCTCGCCTGGTCACGGTAACGCGATTGAGTTAATGGCAAGAGTGAATCTCCCTGCATCACATTACCGGCCAGGTGCAAAGATTTCGCAAATCTGGTATAATATTTTTATTCTCTTGGCTTATTTTCAGAAAGGAGGTTTGTCATGAAAAAAGGATGGCTGTTCTTATTGCTTATGCTTGCGTTCGTGCTTGTTCTTTCAGCATGCTTTCCGGTTCTGGTACCGGGACCAGTGCCAGGACCAGGGCCAAGACCAGGACCAGGGCCGCGTCAAGTTGTCCCGCTGCCGCCACCGCCGCCATTGCCGTGACCACCGTGATCGTGATAACGGCAAGGCCTCTCTTTACATCCAATGGCAGCGAATCGGGATTCCCGCCTGGATCGGGTCGTAACAGATTTACGTGGAGGCGAACAGGTTGTTTGTAAGCTCACCCTCGTATTTGCATCCGGCCTTCAGACGTAATCGAGTAAGTCTGAAGGCCGTTTTTTTATGCTATTCCATAGCAATCCTTGCATTTTCGCGCTTTCGATATACATACGGTTGCCGGCCTTCTATTCACGTTGCCCCTTCTCCCGCTTCAACACCTCCCTCGCCGCAACCACACCTGAGATCGAAGCCTGTATCAGCCCTCGCGTCACCCCTGCACCGTCGCCGATCGCAAAAAGGTTTTTCACCTCCGTCTCAAGACCCTGCGTCAGCTTGAGCTTCATGGAATAGAACTTCACCTCAACGCCATAGAGCAGGGTATCGCCGGAGTTCACTCCAGGGGCCACATTGTCAAGAGCTTCGAGCATCTCGGTGATATTATGAAGATGGCGGTACGGCAGGACAAAGCTCAGGTCGCCGGGTGTTGCGTCTTCGAGCGTGGGCCGCACCGAACCCTCGGCAATGCGCTCCGGCGTTGAACGCCTTCCCATCTTGAGGTCCCCGAGCCGTTGCAGGATCACGCCATTGCCAATCAGGTTTGCAAGGCCGGCGATGTATCTGCCATAAGCGATCGGCTCATCAAAAGGACTGGTGAAATCCGTGCTCACGAGCAGGGCAAAGTTCGTATTGTCCGTTGTCCTGCTCCTGTAACTGTGGCCGTTCACGCTGAATACTCCCTCGCTGTATTCCTTCACCACCTCGCCATAGGGATTCATGCAGAACGTCCGCACCCGGTCGCGAAATCTTTTTGAGTAATAAATGAACTTCCCCTCGTACGCAATATCCGTTATGTCCTTCATGATATGCGCCGGGAGCTCTACCCGCACGCCGATATCCACCGGGTTTTTATGGACCGACAGCCCCAGGCGCTTTGCCTCTCCCGAGAGCCAGGTCGAACCTTCCCTGCCGGCTGCCGTTATGACGTAGTGTGCCTCAAATGAATTCCCGTCCTCAGTGATGACGCCGGCCACTTCCCCGTTCGCCGCCCTGATCTGTTCCACCGGTACATCAAAAATGATGTCCACCTTTCCGGTGAGATGTTCTCTGATCTTTCTCAGGACCTCCTTGCAGAGGTCCGTACCGATATGCCGGATGCGCGCAGGGATCAGTTCGAGATTGTAGCCTGCGGCCTTTTTCTTGAGACGGGCAAGTGCCGCATTGTCCTCGCCATGCACCGCGCCTCCGGCGCCAAAGGACAGATAGATCGCGTCCACGTAGTCAATATAGGTTGATAGTTCCGCTGCAGAGAGGTAATCCTTCAGCCATCCGCCGAATTCAGGAGTGAGGGTAAGCTTGCCGTCGCTGTACGCACCCGCCCCGCCCCAGCCGCACAGGATGCTGCAAAGGCTGCACTGGACGCAGGGAATATCTGATTCGATCATAGGGCAGGAACGCTGCTGAATATCGCCGCCCTTTTCAATAAGAAGGACCTTGAGGCTGGAGTTCTTGACAAGTTCAAGCGCCGCGAAGATGCCTGCGGGCCCGGTACCGATGATGATGACGTCGTAGGAGGAAGGCATAGCACACGAGTTCGAAGCTTAGCGTTACCTGTTAAAGCACATCATATCCAGCCGCCATTGTAAGCTCAGCATATCATCTGTGAGCTTATTCAGCAACCTTTTCTTCAGCATCTCCCTGGAATATGTTAGGGTCACTGCATATCGGCGATGGCATCCTTTTTTACCGGCTTTCCCGGTACACAAGACTATACGTTCACCGAGACGATGGCTTCGTTGGTGTTGCTGGGCGTTGGGTCAGGTAGTTCGCGGTAAAAATATAGTCGTCGATATAATTTCGCACACCGTCGCCGTTCAGGTCAAAGCGAGGCGCTTTGGCCGTACCTGTATTCTTTAAGTAAAGACGGAAATCTGCGTCCGTCAATCTGTTCGCGGACCGGTCGATATTGACATCCATGGGCGGTGCTATCGTCAACGGAATAACGTACCACTGATTGTTCCGGGGTATGCTGATCGTCGCTTCATAGGCCCTCTTGTCCGGCAGGAGTTCCGCGATCCAGAAATTCTTATCCTTGTTATTTAAAGAAACCAGGCTTGCGCCATCAAGCAGGAAATTATTATTCTCCCCTTTTGGGTCCAGCTCGAGAACGACTTTCACGGTGGTTTTGCCGTCCGCGAGGACGATGCGGGGCTCCTGCTTGGACTGACCGACCTGAGGGCTGAAGAGGGCCATGAGGGCCTCAGGTGTTTTCAATCCGTTATATTCCTTGAACTTTTCCAGAACGCTCTGATAGGCCATGACCTTCTTTTTTCCCGGTCCAGGGGCCTGTACGACCGGCTTTTCCGCCAGTGCGACCTTAGCCGGTTCCTGTGCAACAGTTTTTTCGTCTTCCGGCTGCTTCGTATCGGGAGCGGTCTGGTCCGTTGCAGAAGTTGCACTCTTGATGTCGGATGAGGATGCACCCGCTGATGGAACCACCACACCTACTATTACCGTTGGTGCTGTTGCTGATGCAACCGTAGTACTGGAGAGCGGCGACGTCGATGTTGCAACAGGAGTGCCGGAGACCTGCGCCGTCGCTGTTGTAACCGGAGTACTCGGGACTGGCGACGAAGAAGCCCCGCCTGTCGGCTGCTCGGTTTGCTGCTCCGTTGATACACCACTGTCCGCCGTCTTCACGGAATTCACCACCTGCGAAGTAACCGGGATGTTCCGCCCGGAACTGCTGATAACCGAGGACACGACCGACTGGATGTCCGCACCGGTGCTCTTCACACGGGTAAAGGTTATCGTTGCGATCGTTCCAGACCCATTGATCGCCGTAACACGGACGAGTGCCAGCCGAATCTTTCCCGATGTTGAAGAATTGACAGCCATGAGTGCCCCGCCGACAAGCCCCCCTTGCGCCACCTGGGGACTGGCAAGTGCTGCGGGATCATAGCGAATGGTGATATCGATACCCGAAGCGTCGGAAAAATCGTTACCCTGGACCTCATAAACGCTGTCGGACGCGGGGCCAATCGTCACACTCGGCTCCGCGAACGCCTTCGGAGTCAGCCAGCACGACAAAAACAACAAGAAGCAAAAAGGCAAGTACTGCAACTTCATGTTCACGAAACTACCTCCACTCATATGGTATTAACACATTATCAAAGCCGATGCCAGCACAAACCACCGAATGGCACAACCGCGAAGAGATACCCCACTGTCAGTATTCATGACCTTGTAAAAAAAGAACGTGTCACACTGAACGACGTGAAGGGCCTCTCATCGTATTGAAAAGGCGATATTCTTCGCGACGCTCAGCGTGACAACTTAGGTGTTCCTCGACTTTTTTACGAATGAATCACTATTTATCCGTGTCAAAAATCGTCACAGCAACGAAATCCGTCTGCGTCACTTCGGGAAGCACGGGAACTCCACCCGACGTCATGGCCGGGAAATACGTTGACAGTGTCGTTACGGTGAAGGTCGGAAGCGATGTGATAGTCGCATCAATGCTATAGGTGAATCCAACTAAGGCGCCATTCACGGTCGTAGTGATGCCCGGGATCACCGATGTAATGAGCGAATACGTAGTATTGTTGGGACCGCCCAACAACGCTGCATAGGTATTTTGTGTGCCGGGGCCGAGAGGACCGATGAACGGGGGCGTGATTGCCGCGCCTATGGGCTTTACTTCCAGGAGCAGCGGCGCTGATTGCGTAGGTGCGCTCACCAGGTCGAACGTCAGAATTGCCAGGTCCGTGACTACCCTGTTGAGCGCGACTTCTATTGCTGCGCTAGCCGGCAGGTTGATGAACCTGACAGTCTTGCTTCCCGAGGCACTGTCGACCGTAGCTGTCACCGTTATATCTTCTCTCGTGTTCGGAGCGGAAATGGGGTCTCTTTGGAGCTTCACCGTAGCAATACCGGATGCATTCGTCGCGGCATCTGCATTGACAAGTGAGCCCGTTCCCGAAGTGACCGTAAAAGATATCGTTTTATTTGCGAAGGCCGATCCAACCGCGTTTGTTACATGAGCAGTAAGGGTAATTTGTTCCGGGCTGACCGGGTCGTTACCGTTCGCCAGGGCGATCGCTTTGTCCGATGTCAAGGAAACTAACAGGTTGATGAACGTCACGGTCTTGGTCCCCGAGGTGGCGTCTGCAGTCACGGTCACCGTAACATTTTCGCTCGTGTTCGGAGGGGAAATGGGGCCCCTGTTGAGCTTCGCCGTTGCAATACCGGAAGCATTCGTTGCGGCATCTGCGGAGTGGAGAGAACCTGCCCCCGCTGTTACCACGAATGATATCGCTTTTCCCGACAGGAGAGTCCCTTCTACGTTTTTTACTACCGCAGTCAGAGTAATATCTTCACTACCGTTCGCCAGCGCGATATCCTTGTCCGCACTCACGGTCACGGATGCCGCGGCGTTCAGGTCGACATCATCCCCGTTATCGCCGCCGCAGCCCGCGAACAGAAGCGAAATGACCGCAACCAATACAACATAAGCACCTAATTTCTTATTCATGTTAGTTTCCTCCTTATCACAATACGATATTTTTAACTTTTTCATATTTTACTTGAAAAATCGATTAAACCCATAGACGCATCATAACATCAACAAACCGAGAACTTGTTTATCACACTGATTTACACCGATCATTCTAAGATGCTCTCTTGTCCTGTGTTCCCCACTTTCTCCGTAGTCTCTGCGGCAAAATCCTGATTTTCCTCCGGGCAAGTCATCATTGCACTGCTACGTACATACGCAGCAGCGTCAAAGCATCCCCGGGGGTGATCACGCCGTCGGGGACGACAAGAGGAAAAACATCCCCCGCGGCCACGACCCGGTCCATCTCTACAATGCTTGTCGGGAACCCGATCGCCGCCCTTAACTCAATTAAAACGTCATTCAGATCCAGCATTCCGTTGCCGTCCACGTCGCCGGCAGGCGCCGGCGGCAGGACGTTCAATTGTCTCGCCGCCCGCTCTACGTCTAAAAATCCGTTCCCATAACTGTTGTCCGGTCCTGCAGTTCCGAGGTCCCAGGCAGTCTGCTTGATCGCGTCCTCCATCTGCCCGGAAGTCAGGGTCGGGTTGCTTGACAGCAGCAGCGCCATGGCCCCGGCAACATGGGGCGCTGAGAACGATGTACCATTCACGGTTACGGTGCTCAGGGCCGCTGAGCCGAACCAGAGGTCGGTCGTCGTAACACCTGCGCCGGGAGCAACCACTGTTGGATAGATCGATGTCCCGTCCGATGCGGATGGGCCTCTGCTGCTTCGCGGGTCTATCGTATCCGTACTGTCCGTCATGCCCACCGAAAACGATTCCGGATAATTTGCCGGACTGACCGACGTGTCGGCAACAGGACCGCCATTGCCCGCTGAAAAGACCACCGCGATACCTGCTGCCCGAAGTGCCTGAATGTCGGGCTGGAACTCCAGGTTAACGGTCCCGGTCCCGCTGCTGTTCAGGTCCCAGGAGCAGTTCACAATATCTGGAGAATCATTCGTATCCGGGTCTCTGTCGGGGTCAAACAGCCATTCAAATGCCTGGTGAGTGATACTGAAAGTTGCTTCACCCGCGTCATTGAATATCTTGGCCGCTATCCATGTTGCATCGGGCGCAACGCCGATGAGATGGTCCACCGCATTGCCCGCAGTAATGATCCCCATGGTCTGCGTTCCGTGGCCGCTTACATCAACGGGGGTTGCGTGTTCTCCGTTGGGATCGAACCAGCTGTTCGTCCCCCCCCGCCATTTCGGACCGAGATCAGGATGATTGACATCCACTCCCGTGTCCAGGTTCGCAACAACAACGCCCTGTCCCGTGTATCCGGCGTTCCAGAGGGGCCGAACTCCGATCCTGTCCAGGTTCCAGCCTGCGGGCGCCGCGCTGGAGGCAGCGACCGGAACTCCGAGACCCATGATTACGTCCTGCACGACTTCCGCTACATCAGCCCGCGAAGCCAGCTCTTTTATGGCTTCCGCTGTTGCTGTTACGGCTATTCCGTTGAATATCCAGAATTGCTTCATGTTCCTTACCTTACCGAGCGTTTCCTGAGCAACGAGATGCGACCGCAGGGCCTGCTGGGATCGTTCGTTCGCAGCCTTGACTTCCTGGACCACTTTTTTCATGCGCTCCTGGCGACCCATGTGTTCGGCGGCTGCTTTGAGCAACTGATAGTCCACGGTGTCCCTCAGTTTGATAATGACCGCATGTTCATTAGCGATACCGCCGGTTTCAAGTTCCTTGAGCAATTCCGGAGCAATTTCTCCAGACCATGCAACGGTCCGGACCGAGAAGAAGATCGCCATGCACATGATCACGACGATCAGCCGGCGGATCAAGGCATATCTTTTACTGAACAAGAATATCCTTAATACGAATCTCATCGATCACCAGAGTGACCTTGTCGCCCGGTTTCACCATGGCGCCCGGATTGCTGAAGAATATCCAGTACAACTTGTCGTTCGCTCCCTCGTCAGGACGCTGCAGCAGTTTCCCGACCTTCGCCATATCCGGAACAGGCAGGTTTGTTCCGCTCGACTGATCGATAAGATAGATCTGAGCCCCGCGTTTGATAGCACCTATGGCCTTTTCCCGGTCCACGACGCGATAACGCATATCGAGCATCTGTCCTCCTGCAGAAGGATGTATCCGCTCGATTTTGATCCCTGCCGCTTCAGCTGCCGTGGTGTGTTGAGCATCTGTTTGTTTAACCGGTTTTACGCTTGCGCAACCCTCCAGCATGACGAGACTGACGATTGCCATGAGCCCGGAGACCGCGATCAATATTCTCTTTGCTGCGTACTTCGCCGGATCGCCTGAATACTTCATTTGCTCCCGAATCCGCATACGCATCGCCGCATTCCCCCGATCAATAGGGGTTGATTCCCGTTGCCTTTTGGAGAAGTTTCAAAACGTCATCAAGATCGATCACGCCGTTCCCGCACGGCAGACCCGAGACGGGCTCCAGCGAGACATCAGCCACAGGTCCATATGCGTTCACGGGGAGCGAACCCGTGGTTCCCGCGACAAATGAACGAAGGACAGTTAAAACATCGGTAGCCGTTATTTTGCCGTCTCCATTCACATCGCCTTTCAAAGGACTGCAGTTCAAATCACCCATAAAGGTGAGCATGCCACCGGGATAGGCCCCGGCATTGGACATCCCCAGACGCCGGTCATAGAAAGCACGGTACCCCGTCGTGGTCGGGGCTGTTATAACATCCAGGGTCTTTCCCGCTGTCAATGATGGCGCAAATTCGTGCCTCGGGTAATTCAGCAAATAGCCGTCTTCCGCAATGACCGTGATCGCGTTCCCCTGCAATGTCGGCATGGTGTTCCGCGCACTGGCGTTCAACAGGCGCAGGAGCGTCCGCTGGCCAACCGGGGACGATAGGTCCGCTGTCTGCGGATACGCCTTCCCGTTGATAAGAAAATACATCGGAGCATAGCTTAACGAATAATTGATAGTATTCACTGCGTCGATTGTTGTGCCATTGACATCGACATAGTCGTTGAATCGAGGGTCGATCTCGCTCAGGAGAACGACCGCTTCGTTGGCAAAGGTCGAATCACTATTGTAGGGAGGATTGAGCTCGTATGCCTGACCCGTGGTCGTCGGCCTCACCACGAGGGCTCCGTAGAGACCCATGGGAATTTCCATGGCCGGATTGGTGCCGCTCTCATACAGAAAGGTGCCAGGCCTGATGTTCGTGTAGGTGATCGTTGCCGAACCACCGTTTGCTGCGACCTGATTCACAAAGGACATCACACGATTGCCTTTCCCATCGTTCACATAGGTCGGGGCTGCGCCGCTCGGATAGGGCTGACCCGGGATATTCATCGATACGGGAACCGGCAGGTTGTTTGTCAGGTTGATGGTAAGAATGGTGTCTCCTGGCGGCACGATCAACTGGGGCCCGGGGACCATTACGGTGCCGGTGCCCGATCCTGCGACGTCATCAGCAAACCCCCAGGCAGGGACCACCACACCATCGGGCATAGTGAGATTCACTCTATCGGCCCGGAGAGTATAGGTCGCGGCCGACGATACATCCGCCAGGGCAGTCAAACATGCCGCAAGCAGGAAGGTCAGACAGACTACTCTTACATTATAAATTTTCATTGTTTCATGACCTCCGTTATTCGACAATGGGTGCTGACCAGGGCACCACCCCCAACATGGTCAGCATACCGCCCGGGAACGTGTCGTTGCTCGTGATTTCCCGCTCAGCATGGCTGTGCCACATGAAGAAGAAAGCGTTATAAGGATTGAACCCACCCTCGCCCGGCGGTATCGGTGCATTCTGGCCCAGATAGGGGCTGCCGCTCCAGAACATTCCCCCGATCGTGGTTTCGATCGACGGCATGAGAACCGGTACTGCCTGGGCGGGCGCAAGTCCCTGGGCTACGCCGTCGATGGGAGGCAGGTTCGGCGTGAATGCCTTGCCGTGATCGGCAAGATATTCATAGGGTTCCAACGGGTCACCGGCCTTGTGGCCATAAAGGTCCCAGTAGAGTTCCCTGCCGGTCCAGGTAAAGGTGCCGTCAAAGGTCTTGCCCGGGAACTGGGTGAGGGTGAAGGTTTCCCAGGACAGGTCAGTTCCCGCAGCGCTCGGACTTGCTGTGCTCGTGCTCAGCAGCCTCCCATCCGTTGCGACCACCCGCACATGGTTGCCGTGGGTGTGGAAGGGATGCAGGTCCCTGCCCATTCCGACATACCTGACCAGAACGACTTCACCGGGGTGCATGAGCGGCATGGCGTTATAGGGCTGGTACGGAAGGTTCATAACGTTCGGCATGTCCATCGTATCCGGTCCGCAGCGGCCGTTGATGAACCAGTAATTGGCCTTCCACTTGCTGATGTCGTACGTGCCGCCAAACTCCATCCAGCTGTGAAACGCCGGGTCCATCTCGCTCGTCAGGATAAGAAATTCCCGGTCATACCCGGTCGAGCCGTCACCGTCATTGTAGGCGAACTGGGTGAACGTCTTTGTGATGCCGGTCCCTGTAGTACCCGTGGCCAGGGTATAAAGCCCCCGGAGAAAGCGATAATCAGTATCGTTGATAATCTTCGATGTTCCATTCTGGCTGGGCCGTACAATGATGGCGCCGAACAGGCCCATGCGCAGCTGGATCGGCTGGTTGGAGCCGCTCTGATAGTAAAAAGTGCCGGGTCTGCTTGCTACGAATGTATAGCTCTGGGTACCGCCGTTCGGCCCTGCCTCGGAGACCACGGAATTGAGCTGCGTCCGGTCACCCAGGGGAAAGAGAGGCGCCTCGTGCGAGGTGACATCAAGTCCGGGGAACGTCATGGAAACAGGCTCCGCCAGGTCATTGGTCAGGTTAATAGTGACGGTATCACCTTCGTTCACGATCAAGGTCGGCCCCGGATACTGGGGCTTGCCTGCCGACGCGTCGCCGAAACCCCAGAACAGGAGACTGCCGCCGTCAGGTGTACTGATGTGAGCCGCGGCGGCAATAAAGTTGAATGCAGGAGTCGGAGATGTCCCGCTGATGCCATCTATCTTTGCGTCGGCGTGCGACAGAGTAAAAATCGACAGACTGACGACCAGCAGCGAAACCTTCAGGATATTCTTTTTCAAAAACATGATTTCCTCCGTTCGATCGATGCGCAGGTTTAATTGATGACGATCTCCGTCATGACCCCGCCGCGGTCCATCATATCGTTGTTCAGTTGCTCCAGGTTGCGCGAGAAGAGATAGTACGTTCCCGCGGCAACGCCTTGCGTATCGATGATGAGATCGACCGATTCACCGGGGCCCACGAGCATTGAGCTGACGTAATAGCTGGTGTCGTTGCCCGTCCCCGGGCCGGTGCCGAGCGTGGGATTGGGACCGCGCAGAAGTTTCGCGCATCTTCCGGCCACTTTTATCGGCAGACCCGGGATCTCGATGTTTGTAAAGTTCTGGATCGAAAGATTGATGAGCCGGAGGAGGATCGTCCTCTGGCCCGGTCTGGTGACCGCGATCCGGGAATGTATTTTCTGCGACGCGTAATTATTGGTCGCGTTCGTGATCTCCGCTGGATTGATCGTATCGGGATACCCCCTGCCGTTCAGCATGAAATAACGGGCCTCGTACTCGGCAAAGCGCGGCGGCTGGAATATCTCATCGCGTTGATGAAAAATAGGGTCGAAATCCGCGATCTTGATCATCGCTTCAACGTCATACCCGGAGCTGCCGTCGCCGTCGTTATACGCGAATTGGGTGTAGTTTCTTCCGTTGTAGTTGTAGGTCGTCCCGTTCTGCCTTGGCCTCACAACGAGATTGCCGAGCATGCCCATCTCCATGTGTTCCGTTGCCTCGACATGGCAATGGTACATGTAGGTGCCCGGGTCCACGGGACGATAATAATAGGTGAACGTGTCATTCATCCTTATCCCGAAGCTTGCCATGGGTTCTCCGTCGAAGACCGACGCGGCGTTCGGGAATCCGTGAAAATGGACGGTATGGGGATCGAACAGGTCGGGCCGCAGCTTCATGCCGATGTTGCTCACATTCAGGTAGAACTCATCACCCTCGTTCATGACGATCGTAGGCGCCGGGAAATTTGCATGATTGAAACCCTCCTGCATGATGTCCGTGGTGATCGACGGGAGGCTTATCGTCTCCGGCACGCCGGTCAGATCGATGAATCCGAAGGTATACAGGTCCAGCCCGTCGGCCATTCTCGAGTAGCCGTCCGTTGCCCCGAGCCTCATGTATTTGACAGTAGGGGTGGGCGCGCTGAAGACGCCATCCATGTTCCAGTCGACGTCCTCAGGACCGGGAAAATTTCCTGTCGGCCGGATTGTCGATATCGTAGGGGAACTGCACCTGGACCGATGCCGGCCACGCGGGGATGGCGACGGTCAGAAGCAGCAGGACAAGGCCTATGTAAATGATCCGAGATTTTATTACCATGGAAATCCTCCCTCTGATTGTCCCGGCGGATAGCGACCGCCGGGGGATGCACTGAACGTCGGGCCTACCATATGACCATACCCGTTGCCCGCTGCAGTATCCCGAGGACATCGAGCAAGTCAACGGTCCCGTTTCCGATCGGCTTGCCGGTCGGCGTAATTGTAAACACGTCACCGTTCAGAGGACAAGCCAGCGTTTGCGTATTGTCCACGACATATCGCAGCGTCAGCAGTGCGTCCTGCGCGGTCACGTTCGCGTCGCAGTTCACGTCCCCTTTCGAGTTATATTCATCGGCCCCCATGTCCGGTTTCGCCGGATTTGTATAACCCATGGGCCGTTTTTCCGTATCAATGTCATAATCCAGGTAGGAGCCAAGCGAATACAAGCCATAGGTGCTGAGAGCGGTTATATCACCCGAATCCAGAGCCGGTGAGGACCGCTGAATGTGATAGTTGCCGGACAGCGTCATGGGGGGTATAGGTGAAGCTCACGAAGTTGCCCAGGGTCGCCCCTCCCTGGGTGGCGCTGATGTTGTTCCTATAGGTCAGGATGAACTTCGGATCCCCGATGATGTTCGTCGTCGTATCTGCGTAATTCGTCGTATTCGTCAGCAACGAGTAGTGCGGGTTCGGCCTCGCCCCGGGCACGCCGAACACGCCCATGTCATATACACCGGCGAGGGTAAGAGCTGCCAGGCTGTTCAGGGGATCGTACCCGTTCCAGTAGTAGGCGAAGTTATTGGTGACGATATTGTTGACCAGTACCGGCGTGATCGCGCCGCCGAAGTCTCCGTAGCCGGCCCTGAGCGAGGAAGACATCGACGTGACCAGATCGGAGCTGAAGAGCTGGATCCCGATACCTGATGGCATGGGTGTCGTAAGGGCAGTAGGCGACAGGACAAATCCTTCCGTGCCTTCCAGATTCGGTACGCTGCCGAAGGCGAACTCGCTCGTAGCCGTGCTGTCATTGTTCGAGATCGTATTGTTCACAATAACCGTGTCGAGCGCATCAACGATCGCAATGCCCGCGCCGAACGCGCCGGACAGGTTGTTGACGATCATGTTGTTGTAGATCTCGGCCCGGTACCATGGGTCTCCCTCCGGATCGGCCGGATTGTTGTCCGGATTAAACGCACGTCCAGGCCGTTATAGTGGAACAGAGTAATGCCGCCGCCGATGTTGCCGCCCTTGTTGCCCTGGATCAAGTTGTCCTTGATCGAGGACATTTCCCGCTCCGGGCGTGAGGAGCGGGGCGACCGCAGGAGGGGCCTCGCCTTCGGGCCCGACGAGGCCGGTCAGCGGGGTTTCGCCGGAAAGGAAAATTCCCGCCGCCTTCGTCAAAGGACTCGTTGAAGATGATCGTATTGTTCCTGATCAGGCCTTGTCGCTCAACCCCTGGTGCCCGATACCGGCTCCTGCAAGGGTGGAGTAATTGCCGCAGATCCAGCAATCGCTCACCACGTAATTGTCGGAACCGGTGAACAAGCCGATCCCGGCGCCGCTTGCGATCGTCTGGCCGTTGGCCCCGTTGGTCACGATCTGGTTGTGGCTGATCGTAATGTGGTCGTTGAAGGAGCTCTGGTAGAATTGCGTGCCCGCCGCGCCAGGATTCACCACGCTGGGGTTGCCGACGCGGATGCCGCCGCCCACAGTCCCCTGGTTCCCGGTCACGTTGTTGTTCGTGATCTGGAGATAGTGGCCGAACCCGTTCACGAAGATGCCGCCGCCGAGGTTCGCGCCGGTGATCTGGAGCCCATCTATCCTCGCGGGATCGACAGCCGTGAAATCACCCTCTTTCGCGAGCACCAGGATGCCCGAGCCCTGCTCCAGGAAAAAGTCAGGTTGTTCGCCGGGAATGATGTAAAATGTGCTGGTCTGGGCGCTCGTGATCCTGTTGAGCAGCGCGAGCCAGGCGGTCTGCTTGTCGGGCGTAAAATAGCCCGCATTGATGATCGTGGATGCAGCGCCATACCCTTGCAGCTTTACGTTCTTGTACATGATGATATTTTCCGGATAGAGGCCGGGAGCGATCAGGAGCAGGTCGCCGGTGTTGGCGCTGTCTATCGCCGCCTGGATCGAACCGGAACCGGGACTGACATGCTTGACCTTGCTCGCAGGAACGCCGACATGGAGCGTTACGCCGGCGACGCTCATCCTGCGGCTGTCATCGCGCCTGACCGTCAGCTGATAGTCGTTGTTCTGGAGCGGTGTCACACCATCTTCGAGTTTCCCGGTCAAGATGATTGTTCCATCGCTCCAGCTCTGGATCTGCATCTTCATGGTCGTCATGCCGTCCACGAGGTCGCCAACAGGAGTAGCAAATACATTTCCCGCGGAACTCCCGAAACCGTAGTCTCTGGTGCTCGAATTGCTTAACGCTTTCACTCCCACTGAAGTGATCGTGACCGTTCCCGGCGTTGTCTCGACCCACGGCCCACCCGCAGGCCCGTTCACCTCGGATATGATAGGCGTCTTGTCAGGAAGATCGCAGTCAAGGTTCCCGGAGTTCGGCCTGATCGGTACGATAGGAGTGTCGGCATAGGTCGTTTTCCCCGGCCAAACGTCCATATTGACCGAGATCACCGGGTAACCGGAATTGTAGTAGGGATCAGGATGGGCCGGATCGAATCCCGGATGGTTCAGGAATATCTGGACTATGTTCGGGCTTACACCCGTCGGCAGCGGAACATTGACCGAGTAGCTCGACGGGACCAGGGCGTTGTACTGGCCCCATTCGTCGGAGTAGGTGCGCACCAGCTCATGACCCTTGAAATCCTGGATGGATACGGGCAGGAAGGCACCCCGATCTTGTCGCTCAGCCTCGGGCTTCCACTACGGTACTCAAGCGTCACATCGTCGGTCACAAGCCCGACAATGCGGCCTGCGGGCGGCACGAATGTCCAGAGATGGAAATCGGCTGCCGCATTCTGGCCATCGGACAAACGGACCAGCTTTTTATCGCAAAGCGGCCTTGTCTGTCCGACAAAAGGAAACACGGGACTGCCTTCATCGATCAAGCTGCCGTCGAAACTGTGTGTAGGAGGAACGAGGTGGTCCGCACCTATGCAAACCGGCGGAAGCAGAGCGGGCTGCGGGATCGATGGGGTGTAGGTATCCCCGGCTACGATGGCGTTCACGTCCTCTTCCTTTACGAGTTCATACCCGGCAGGGAGGATCACCTCGACGACGTATTCACCGGCAGGTAGAGGGTTCCCCTGGGCATCGGAAACGAAGGCGTAACCGCCGTCAAAAACAGCAGGCTTCGTCTGGTTCCAGAAGGGAATGGTCTCGGCGCAGTCGATGTATTTGTCCATGGGGATCCCCTGCGGATTGAGGGACAATCCCGCTGCCTGCATGGCGGCTTTGCAGCCCGTCGGCAGACTCTTGTCCCAGCTGTCCGTCAGGTAGGTATTGATCGGTCCCTGGGTGATCGGCTTTCCATTGTTGTCGTATCCGGTTACTTTATAGAGATTGATAGTCACATCGGGGATGCCCGGTTCCCAGGTCTCGGCAGCGGCAAGCCTCGGGTCGGCCTGTGCCCGCGTAACAGCATAGTAAACGACGCCTACGATACCGCCGTTCTCTCCCGGAGCGTAAGGAACCCTGCCCCAGTCGATCTTGGCGTTATTTCCGTTATACAGGATCATACCCTCCAGCAGGAATGGGAAGGGCCCGGTGTCGGTGCGGGTCTCCAGGAGAGGAAAGGTCCCGTTCACGAGCAGGACCACCCTTGTCGACGTACACGGTTGCACCCGTCGGCTTGAACCGGGAGTAATCGCTCTCGGCCACGATCCATTTAAAGAACGGGAACACCTCGCTGAACACGAATTCGCCGCTCGAATCTGTCACCGTAGCCTGGTAGATGGACCCGTCCCGGAACCGGTAATCGACCAACAGGCTGGGGATTCCCGTTTCACCGGGGTCACGGACCCCGTTCTGATTGACATCGTTGAAGATGCTCCCATCGTAGAAACCGAACCACCGGAATACCGGGATCTGGCCCATAGCAGATGGTCCCGCCGGTCGGCGGAATGACGATGGTACGGGAGTCGATGACATTGTCCAAAGGAAAATCCCACATCGTCAGGGTATAGGTCCCGGGAGGAACGCCGGTGATATTGAAGTTCGCATTTGCATCGCATTTTGCGACATAGACCTGCGTGTTTGCGTTGCCTACATCGCTCAAACCGACATATGCCTCCGGTACGGGGTCTCCGGGAACCATTCCCAGCTGCGACGGCGGGCGGTTCTGCCGGTTGATCACCTGTTGCCCGGTTATCGTGCCTGCGGTTTCACCGGGCAGCAAGGCCCGGAATTGATTTGTCGTGGTATCGCCGATAGACTGATAATACGAAGTAGGCAATACAAAGCCGATGAAGGCGTGAACGCCGAAGAAACCCGCCTCGGTCAAATAGGGCGGCTCTCCGGCCATGACCCAGACATCGATGCCGGGTGTGCCTTCGATGGTGGAGGTCTGGACCCAGGGTTTTCCGTCATTCGGCACCGCGCGTATCCCGTACTTGCCCGGAGCGAGGTTCGGGATCATGGCATTGCCGGTCGTGTCGTCTCCGCCTGCTGTCGTAAGAACGTAGCCTGCGCCCATCGTTACGGTAGCTCCGGTCGTGAGGTCATACGTAGTTCCGATGGGGTTCCCGAAACCGTCTGTCGTCATCTGGCCGAACTGGTCATAGATAAAGATCTTAAAGTTCGAAAGGGCCCTTTCACCCGGAATATCGGGGGCCCCGTTGATCGGAGCGTTGTCTTCGAATACCAGTATGCTCACCTGGGCCATGGGGATCGGGTTGGCGTGAAGTACAACCGTAACGCTCGACTGGCCCGCACTGACCATCGCGCCGCTCAGAGTATATCCGTCGGGCACCTGCACAGTTCCCCACCCGCGCACCGAGACAAAGTAGCGCCCCGTCGCCGGCACATTGACCGTTGGACCTGAACCCGTGGCGAGTATTTTGGCGTGGCTTTTATGAATGGATGTCGAGAGGGTATCATATATGTTGTGTATCCCCACGTTGGCAACAGCATCGTAGGTATTGTCCTCCTGCACTGTCCACTTGTAGTCTGGAACGGGATTGCCGTTGTCGTCGACCACGTTCAGGGTAAACGACTGGGCGTTTGTCCCCAGAAAAACACCGGACAGGAAACCAAGGACTATGATGCATCGCTTTAATATATTGAATGGTGATGAGCACGTCTTCTTACTCATACGATCCCCCTTTTTTTGAGCTTGTTTTGAGGTCCTTGATTTCGTAAAACTATCGCAACAGAAATCTCGTCCGTAAAATTATGATTTAAAAAACATAAGCATTGGAATTTTCTCATCCATGACCTGCCATGAATTTTCGCAATCAGCTTTTGTTTCCTCCGGTCAGTATAGCATACCAGACTGTTCTCCGCTTGAAGGCCGGCGTTCCAGCTTCAGTTCCTCGGAGATCATCTGGGCGAGTTGCTCGAACTGAAACGGCTTCTCGATCCATCTGCCGACGCCCATGGACTGAAGCCGCTCAATGACATCAGGCGAGCACTTGCCGGTCATCACGCACACGGGGACAAATGGATAGTTCTTTTTCACATGCTCGATAAACCTGTATCCGTTTATGATCGGCATCGAGAGATCGGTCAGTATCAAGTCTATCGGCGTGGTTTTTAAGATGTCCTCTCCCTTTGCTCCAGTTTAAGGACGTCAGGATGGTGCAATCCTTCAAGACCCTGCACAGACCTAACCGACAGAGCATCCAGGATATCCCTATTGTCGTCTAATATGAGAATATTTTTCATAATATACTTCTGGAGCAGTGATTGGCATCGTCAAACTTTTACCATCAAGAGCATCAGTAAACTTATTCTCAAGCCAAAAATAACAAATCAACAATGACGACCACGTAGTACTAATATAGCAAGACCAATGCCACGTAGAGGCCATAAAATGAGTTCTGGAATATCAGTGAGTTAACATCAAGTTCTGAAGCAGCGATTGAGGAACTAGCCCATTTTGGGTGGTCTATTTTAATGTCTCATGTCTTTTTTGACCAGAGTCTTCAGCTTTCGCTTGAGTGTTGAAAGAGATATTCCCAGTGCCTTTGCCGACGATGGTTACGAAATGACAGAACAATACTATTTTCTGAGTTTTGTAAAAGACCATTTTCGGTCTCTGCATTCATAGTACATTCGCTTCCGGATGATACTAAAATCCATTTTCTCACGGACCCGAGAAGAGTCAGGGAGAATAAAAATGGGGAAGACGACCAAATGACATTTTACACGAGACAGTTCAATAAAACACTCGGTGCTTCCGCAGACCCATCACCAACGGCCGGCTTACAGCATGTCTGACAATGCCATATTACTCATCTTTGTTTGTTTCCTGATTTTGTCGATTGCCTTCTCCTCGATCTGTCTGACGCGTTC
This sequence comes from Nitrospirota bacterium, assembly GCA_963732675.1. Classification (GTDB taxonomy): domain Bacteria; phylum Nitrospirota; class UBA9217; order UBA9217; family UBA9217; genus JALNZF01. Next base: position 212,928 of record CAVTAJ010000020.1, on the reverse strand, counting down.
CCGCGTGAGACCAAGCCGTTTACCGATACTGTTCAGGGTCCACGGGGAATCGTCATGGAGACCGTAACGCAGCTCGACGACCCTGCGCTCCGCGTCGTTGAGTTCGGAAATCCATTTGTCGATCTGCTTACGCCTGCTCATGGCATCACACTTGCTCTCCGGAGACGGGACAAGGTCGTCTGCGATATAGTCCCCGAGCGTCTCATCCCCGTCATCCATGACGATGACATCAAGCGAATGAGTATCCCGCGAGACCTGTGAGTACATCCGGACCTTCTCGATGCTGAGGTGCATGGCCTCAGCGATCTCTTCAGGATACGGATTCCGTCTCAGCTGCTGCTGCAATTTTTTTTCTGTGAGCGAATACCGGTATACTTCTTCGGAAACATGCACGGGCAGACGGATGGTCCTGACCTTATTCACGATGGCCCGCTCGATCGCCTGCCTGATCCACCACGTAGCATAAGTGCTGAACCGGAAACCGCGTTTATACTCGAATTTTTCAACTGCCCGGATCAACCCGATATTTCCTTCTTCGATGATGTCGGAAAAGGGCAGCCCCCTGTTGATGAATCGCTTTCCGATGGACACCACAAGCCGCAGGTTGGCTTCGATCATCTTACTGCGAGCTTCCAGGTCGCCCTCTGAGACCCTCTTTGCAAGCTCCTGCTCCTGCTCGAACGTAAGAAGCGGCATCTTCCTCATTTCCTTTAAATAGAACGAGATAACATCGGAGGCCTTCGACGGAGATTCTTTCTCTGCGCGGCCAAGGCGAACATCAGCGGCTTCATCTGTCGAACTCTTTCCATCATACATATCATATGAAAAATCAATATCCGCTTTGCTTTCAATAGCCTGATGAATTGCGCTCATTTGTTTTCTCCTTGCGTAATAACGCTCATGATGACACCCTGCACTGCTCAAGCCGCCGGTTTAAGTAATCCCCTTTTCACAAAAGGCTGCCTCATTCTTGAAAGAGGACGCCGGGATGAATGGTCTGCTTGCCGATAATCGATCCCGCCGCTGTACGCTCACACGATCATGCCGTTTCCGCGGATGGTTGCAACAGTGGGCGGTTGCTCTTAACAGTATCGATTGCTTCAACGTTCAGGGCGCACTCCATTTTGTCTTTGATCTGCTCAAAGAAAAAGGGTTTTTCGATGCATTCTGATACGCCCAACTCACCAAGCTTCTCCCTTTCGTCCTGTAAGCAGCGACCGCTCATGACAAACAGGGGGACCTGTGGACAGACCTTATTCCTGTGGTTGATCACCCCGTAGCCGTCCATGACAGGCATCTCCAGGTCCGTCAGGATAAACGCGACCGGCATGGAATCCATCATTGCTATACCTTCCCTCCCGTTTCTCGCGGTAAGAACATTACAGTCCTTCAACTGTTCGTTGATCACAGCGGCCAGCGCCTCCAGAATTAGAATGTTGTCATCAATGAGAAGAAGGTTGTTCATAGTTGTCCTTTCCCGGCGGGTTCATCCCGTTATGGTTATTGGCAAACGCATGACGCACGATCTGTTCCAACTCAATTTTTTTTATAGGTTTGTTGACAAACTCGAAGGCGCCAAGGCTGATCGAATGCAAATAGGTCTCGATGTTCGCATGCGCAGTGATCATGATCACCGGCAGATTCGGACGCAATTGCCTCAGCGCAACAAGGAAATCGAGTCCGGACTTGCCGGGCATTCGATAATCGGTTATGACCAGATCGACCGCGGTATTGTTCCGGATCAGTGACAGGGCGGCATCTACATCCCCGCGGGCTATGACCTGGTAATCCAGGTCTATCAGTATTTCACATGTAATTTCTGACATTCTCCGAATCGTCATCCACGACAAGAATGGTTTTTGTCTTTTTCATTCTTTGAGCGCTTGCGGACACAGCCCACACCATGAGTTCCCATGAACGAAATAAAATGAATGGCGTTAGTAACTGTTTAGCAAGACTGATACCAGGTCTGAAAGTGCGGAGAATAAAGGGGATAGCAACAAGAGCAGACTGTGGAAAGCAGAAGGATCTTCATTTTGAACGGTTCATTTTGGATAGATCCGATCACATTGATCGGAAGCGGATATGGTCGGAGCTTGCAAGGAATGCTTCTTTAGTCGTACCTTTTCAACTTTCTTTTGAGCGTAGACAGGGATATACCGATCGCCCTGGCAGCCTGGGCATAATTACCGGACAGCCGGCCGAGCGCATGGCGGATGTGGCGCATCTCCACCTCCTCCATCGACAGCAGCGGCGCATCGCCCCCGGACTCCGTGAACGCAGTTTGGCTGCTGCGTTTTGCCGAGCAACCCAGCCGGCCTGAACTCCCGGCCTTTCTGGAGCAGGTAGGCTCGTTCAAGAATATTTTTTAATTCCCGGACATTCCCCGGCCAGTCATACAGGCACAGACTGGCGTTCTCCGCTTCCGACAAAGGCACCTCATGTCCGCCGGCGATCGTTGTCATCAGATGGCTGCAGAGCAGCGGGATGTCTGAGAGCCGCTCCCTGAGCGGTGGAATGTGCATTCGGATCACGCTCAAACGATAGTAGAGGTCCTTTCGGAAGGTCTGGCCCAGAACATCCTCGAGCTTAATTCCTGTCGCGGCAATAATGCGGACCGTGATGGTCCGGACCGATGCGCTGCCCAGTCTTCTCAGCTTTTTTTCCTCGAGCACGCTCAGGAGCTTTGCCTGCAAATGCACGGGCATCTCACCGATCTCGTCGAGGAACAGGGTGCCGCCGTCGGCCATTTCAAAGAGACCCTTTCGCGATGCAACCGCGCCGGTAAAGGCCCCCTTTTCGTATCCGAACAGTTCAGCCTCGATGAGGCTCTCGGGCAGTGACGCACAGTTGATGCTGATAAAAGGGGCCTTGGGCGAGGGGCCCCGGTAATGAATGGCCTTTGCCACGAGGGTCTTTCCGGTTCCGGTCTCACCGGTTATGAGCACCGGCGAGTCAGAAGTAGCGGCAAGGCCCACCAGCTTCCTGGTCTCCGAAAGCCCCTCCCCTCCGATAAGGACGGCGTCCTCGCTCTCCTGGGTCGAATGGTAATCCTGGATCTGCTCCACATTCTCCAACTCAAGGGTGCGGAACGCCTGCTGCACCGACAGGGACAGCTCTGCCAGATCGAAGGGCTTCGAGAGGTAATCGGATGCGCCGGAGCGGATCGCCTTGATGGCGTTCTCGAAGCTCGGGAATGCGGTCGAAAAGATGATCTTTGTCTGGTCGTTGCACAGCAGAATGGCGGGGCAGAGAGTATGGCCCTCGGCATCGGGGAGATGCTGGTCGAGGAGAACGACATCGATCATCTTTTGACGACAGAGATTGATCCCCTCCGCCGCCGTGTTCGCGATCAGGACTTCCACGTTGTCGCCCGACAGATATTCCCCGACCGAGTTCGAGAACACCCTGTCGTCGTCGATGATCAGGAATGTCTTCCTTGTTTTAACGCCCCTCATAAGATCCCTGCGGAAGCGTAACAGTCACGACGGTCCCGATGTCCTTCTTGCTTTCTATTTCAATGGTGCCGTTCATCCTGGTGATCATTTTCTTGACGATCACGAGCCCGAGGCCCGTCCCGGTCACCTTGGTCGTGTAAAAGGGTTTGAACAGGTCCTTCACCTTGTCCTCCGGGATCCCGCATCCATTGTCTTCCACCTCGATGAGGACCATGTCGTCCAGCCGGGAGACGCGCATGGCGATCTTCGGATGGTCACGTTCTCGAACAGCATCGGTGGCATTGGTGATAAGGTTCAGCAGCACCTGTTGCAGCGCCCGCGGATCGGCATACAACCGGTCCGCCTTCGGGTCCATCTTGACTTCGAACGCGATGTCCTTTGTCTGGAAGCCGTCTTTCACGAGCGGCAGGAACTGTTCCATGAATGATGCCATCATGAGAGTCTGCGGTTCCTGGGTCTCGTACATGTTGAAGCTCTTGAGCGAGCTCAAAAGAAATTCCACCCGCCCGATCTGGCCCGCGATCCGGTCGAGATAGTCCCTGATCGCATCCTTGGACAAGTCCGGCAGTTTGTAGCTCAGGATGCCCAGTATCATGTTGACGGCGTTGATGGGGTTCCCGATCTCGTGCCGCACACTGGAAAAAATATAGCCGATGCTGTCCATGGTAGAGACCGACTCGGCAATGGCCTCGAGCCGGAGCTTCTCGGTGATGTCCCTTTTCAGGGAGACATAATTCAGGATCTCTCCCGAAGGGCCCTTCACCGGAGATATCGTGCAATCTTCGTAGTACAGGGTCCCGTCCTTCTTCTTACTGACCATCTGTCCCCGCCAGACTCCGTCACGCAGCATCGTTTCCCTGAGTTCCTGGTAGAACTGAATGCTTTGCTTGCCGCTATCCAGCACGTGAAGCTTGTGGCCAAGCAACTCATCCTTCGTATACCCCGTTAATTGCTCGAATGCCGGGTTCACATACTGGATCAGGCCCGACGAGGGCTCGGTGATGACAACCCCCTCGGGCGTGGATTCCACGGCGGAAGCCAGCCGCACTCGTTCTTCCTCAATGCTGAACCGGTAGACCGCCTCGCCGATGATATGCCCCAGATGTTCAAGAAATTCCACGTTTTTAAGCGGCGCCAGGCCTTCCCGCTGATCGGCAAGATGGATCGCCCCCAGCGGCCGGCCCCGGTATAGGATGGGGATGACGGTCAGGGATTTGAAGCCGTACTTCATGCACGTGCCGCGGTAGTGCCTCTTCTCATCATCGGGCAGATTGTCAACGAACTGAAGCGAATTATTGGAATAGAACGAACCGTTCGCTGTCATGGAGGGAACGTCCGATGACTCCGGTTTTCCCGCTACGACCCGCGTACAGATGCAATGGTCCCCTGCCAGCGACAGCTCGGTCTCCTGCTTCAGAAATGCCTCGTCATATCCATCACACGCCTCGAACGGCGCCTTATCGCCCGAAAGTGCGAGCCGCACCCCGACATTCCGGCAGCCGCTCCAGTCACGAAGCAGACCGCAGACGGCCTCCAGATATTCCTTGCGCGTGATCTTAACGGTAAACAGCTTGAGGAGCGCGTTCATGACTTCCGTGCGCTTTTGGGTGTCCCTGCGCTCAGTGATGTCGCGCGCGATGATGCTGAGCATGGGGTTGCCTTCCCTGTCCCGAAACAGGACAGAGGAAATTTCACAAGGGACCGTCGTTCCATCCTTTCTGATAACATCAACCTCGCCGCGGGTCCTTCCGGTTCGCTCACGCTCGGTGATCAGAGATGCGACGTAAGGATCCGCCTGATTGACAATGGCTGATCTGCCCGCCCGGCAGATCTCATCCTCGGTCATATCCAGGAGCTGACAGGCAGCGGGGTTCGCCGACACAATGGTCCCATCGGGTTTCATGAGGACAAGAGCATCAAGACTTGATTCAAACAGCCGATGGTATTGTTCCTCGCTCGCCCGCAGCTCTTCCTCGGCCTTCCTGCGCGCACGGCGCATGCCGGCTTCGCGCAGTTCCCGTTCCACCGCGGGGACGAGCCTGGATAGATTGCCTTTGATGATATAATCGTGGGCGCCTGCCTTCATCGCCTCCACGGCGATGTCCTCGCCGATATTGCCCGACACGATGATGAACGGCAGGTCGAGTCCGCTGTCCTTGAGAACGGTCAGGGCGTCGAGTCCGCTGAACTTGGGAAGGACGTAATCCGAGATGACGATGTCCCATTGCCGGTCCACGAGCGCGGAGCGCATGGCTTCAGGCGTCTCCACGCGTTCATGGACCGGATCATAGCCGGCGCGCCGCAGTTCCCGCAGCAGGAGCAGACAGTCTTCCTCGTAATCCTCTACGATCAGTATGTTTAAGGGCTTAGACATGTTTGAGAAGTTTCAAGTTTCAAGTTTCAAGGTTTCAAGGTTCAAGGTTCAAGGTTTCAAGGTTTCAAGGTTTCAAGGTCAGTCTCAAGTCTCGCATTCTTGTTTTGCCGTTAACTTGAAACTTGAGACTGTTTTTAAATGAAACTTGAAACTGTTTTTTTTTACGGTGATTCATTCAATACCAGCCAGTACAGCCCAAGCTGGTTTACGGCTTCGGCGAACGAGTTGAAGTCCACGGGTTTTCTGACGTAGCTGTTCGCGCCAAAATTGTAGCTTTCGACGCGGTCCCGGTCCTCACTCGAGGTGGTCAGAACCACGACAGGCAAAAGCTTCGTCCTCTCGTCCTTGCGGATGCGCTGAAGCGCCTCCAGTCCGTCCATCCTGGGCATCTTGAGGTCCAGCAGCACTACCTGGGGAAGGACCTTTGTATCGCGGCCCGCGTACTTGCCGGTCCCAAACAGGTATTCCAGTGCCTCTACTCCATCCTGGGCGACCACCACCTCATTCATGATCTTGCTTTTCTTGAGGGCCCGGAGCGTGAGCTGCACGTCGTCGGGATTGTCCTCGGCTAAGAGAATGACTTTTGTCTTCATGAGGCCTCCGTGAATAGTTTTAAGTTTCAGGTTTCAAGTCTCAAGTTTCTTCTTGAAGACAGTTGTAGTGTCACTTTTTATATTTGATTCCCTTGATTGAAGAATCCCGGATATGATTCATTAATCCATTGATCATTTTACTGATTTCAGACGCGGTTGCGAAATAATCTTTCGAAAGTCTCTTTATCCAGATATTCTTGATCCACGGCTATATAAAGTTGAGACTTCACCTCGCCGACTGAACCTTTTGCTATTGACAGAAACTGTCCGAATTCACCGTTTCCGCATCGTTCAAAACCCTCTGCGATATTCGACATAACTGACGAACTTGCATTGCGTATCTGATCGCGAAGCCCGAAATCTTTTGAGAAAGGACCCTTGCTTGGTAATTCGATAAATATCTTGCGTCAATTCACGTGATTTCTTGCCAGGCGTTTATATCCTCAAATCGCTGAAATGTCGCCATGTCATCTCCTCTAACTTGAAACTTTAACCTCCTAAGACTTGAAACTTGAGACTACCTGAAACTTGAAACTCTTTACCCCAGGGTAAAATACACCGTCGTTCCCTTGTCCACTTCGCTTTCGATCCATACCCGGCCGCCGTGGCGGTTGATAATGCGCTTGACCGTGGCAAGGCCGATGCCTGTGCCGGGAAATTCCTCGATCCCGTGCAGCCGCTGGAAGGGGCTGAACAGCTTGCCCGCATAGGCCATGTCGAACCCCACGCCGTTGTCCTTTACATAGAATGCTTCTGGTATTCTCCCTGTGGGCGACGCCGAATTCTATCACACTCCGGGCGGCTTTTTCACTAAATTTCCACGCATTGGATAACAGGTTCTCAAGCGCCACGGTCAGGAGGCGGGCGTCACCGTATGCGGTAAGGCCGTCGGCAATGACGAATTCCGCGGACCGTTCGGGGTGACTTTCCGCCAGCCTTCCCGCAACCTCCTTCGCGATGACGCTCAGGTCGACACGTTCGCGGTTCATTTCGCTTCGGCTGACGCGGGAAAGTTTGAGGAGATCGTCAATGAGGTGCCCCATCCGCACGGTGGCATTCCGGACGCGGTCAAGGTAGCTTTTGCCCGTGTCGTCCAGTCTGTCCACATAGTCTTCGAGAAGGGCAAGGCTGAAACCCTCGATGCTCCGGAGCGGGGAGCGGAGGTCGTGGGACACTGAGTACGCGAAGGCTTCGAGTTCCTTGTTCATGCTCTCAAGCTCGGTCGTGCGTTCGATCACGCGCGCCTCGAGCTCCTGGTTGAGCTTTTGGATTTCCTCTTCGGCCTGCTTGCGCTCGACGATTTTCCAGACCGAATCCATCAAGAGCGTCATTTGGTTGGAGTCGCTGTCCGTGTACTCCGCGGACCTGTTGGCAAAGCCTACAACCGCAACGATGCGGCCTTCGCTGAAAACGGGGACGCTGAAGAAGCGAAGCAATGGCGCGTGGCCTTCCGGATAGCCCTTCTTCAAGGGATGCGGAGCGGCAAAATCATTTACGATGATGGGCTTGCGCTGCCTGACCACTTCGCCCCAGATGCCGGTTTTTTCGAGCTTGTAATCTGTCTGCGGGTTGGCGATCGTGCATTCAGCCATAACGTCCTTTGACCATGCGTGAAGGATAAAATCCTGAGTATCTTCACGGTAGAAATAGAGATAGCCGAACTTGCTGCCGGAAAGAGCGATCGCCTCGTCAAGCGCAAAATCCAGCAGCTCCCGCATCGATGCCGCGGGATATTGCGAAATCCTTAAAATACTTTTGGTGCGCGCCTCGTCCAGCCTCGCGATGTCTTCCGCCTTCCTGCGCTCGGTGATGTCGCGGGCGGCGGCGAACACGCCGATGACATTCCCCGCCTCATCGCGGTAAACCGCGGCGTTGTACAGCACGGGGTAAGATGTCCGTCCTTGTGCCGGATCTCGAGGTCGTAGTCCTTGACCGAGCTTTCACGGAACACCTGCTGATACCCCGCGCGCGCTTTTTCCGGGTCCGTGAAATAGTCGGAGAAATCGGTGCCGATCAGTTCTTCGCGGGACCGGCCCGTCACGGTTTCCGTGGCAACGTTCACGTCGGTGATCTTGCCATCGGCAGAGATGGTCACCAGCGGGTCGAGACTGGCCTCGATCAGGCTCCGGTTGTAGGCATTCGCCAGTTTCAGGATGTTTTCCGCCCGTTTACGCTCGGCTACGGCATGTTCCAGTTCGATCGTCCGCTCCCGGACCCGCCGGTCTATCGCGTCCGTCATCGAGTCGAAGGCCCGGGAAAGCCGGCCGACTTCGTCCTGGGAGAGGGTACCGACCCGGTGGCTCAGGTCTCCGGCGGCAATGGCTTCCGCGCCTCTTTGCAAAGATAGTATCGGTCCGGTTGCCGCTCTGGCGATCGCCAGCGCCGCAAGCGCACCGATAAGCACTATGAAGATACCGATGGAGATCACGAGGACCAGCAGTTTCCGGACAGGGGCGAACACTTCCGATGCATCGATCTTCGTCACCAGCCCCCATCGCAAAAAGGGAATATAGCGCCATGCGGCAAGCACCTCCTCGCCGTGGTAATCGTACGTAATGCCGGAACCGTTTTCTCCCCCGGCCGCTCTTATTGCCGGGACCGCTATCTTCTCCTGCAAAGAAACAACCTTCATTAATGCCGCGTTCGGGTCATGCTGCAGGGGGCTCATGAATAACGTCTTATTCCCTTCCTTTCTGGCGATCAACGCTTCACCGGTTGTTCCCAGACCGGTGCTGTCCTGGATAAATTTGAAATGGGGGCCATATCAATTTCAAGGGCAACCGCGCCGACGAATACGCCTTGCAGATCGCGTATCGGCGCGATCCCGATCATTTCAACGCGCCGGTCCCCTTCCGTGCCGAAAAAGATATCGGTAAAGTAAATTCCTTTTTTGCCTTCCTCAAAGAACTTCCTGTTGTTCAAAGGATTGCCCAGTTGAAAGGCGGAGTGCTCGTCATTGCTGACGTATACGACCTTTCCTCGCCGAGTCCAGGAGCATCACATCCAGGTAGCCGTATGACTGCTGAAACGTCTTGATCTGATCATCCAGCGCTTTTTTGGCCGTAGGTATGCCGGTGTGGTCCGGTCGTCCGCGTGCCTGCGCTCAGGACAGGGAGGTTCGTCCTGATGTTCCGGAAATCCTGGGCCGATCTGACTCGGCCTCCCGTTCCTTGAAAAAACGTTTCGATCTTGTCTTTCTTTAAGTCGGCAATGGTGTCCAACTGGGACATACGGACCGTCTGCAAAATATTCCTCGCGTGCGAAAAGACGATCGCGCCGAACAACACCAGCGGGATGAGCGTGAAGGCGAAGAACAGAAGGATGAGTTTTGATTTAAGAGACATGATTTAAATCCTTTACAATATGGGTCTCAGGTCTCAAGTCTCAGGTTCGAGTTTCAAGTCTTTGTTCGTAACTTGAGACTTTAAACATGAGCTCTGAGACTAAAGCCATTTTTCCAGTTCATTCCGTATATGCTTCGTGAATTGATCCAGATCCACGGACTTGTTCAGAAAGCTGTTCGCCCCGTTTTTCAAGGACGCTTCCTTGTCCGATTCGAGGTCCGAGTGCGTAACAATGATCACAGGTATACGGCGGAGGCGTCCATCGAGCCGGAGTTCGCGAAGAACGTCGAGGCCATCCATGCCCGGCATTTTTAAGTCAAGCAGGATCAACGCAGGCAGCGCGCTTCCATCCCGGAGGACCGCCAGGCCCGCTTCGCCGCTCAAAGCGGATTCTGTGTGGAGTTCCCGGCTTATTTTCGCCAGGACCATTTTCGTCAGCAGAATATCGTCCTCGCTGTCGTCGATCACAAGGATCCATTTCGGATTGCTGATTGCGGATTGCTGAGTTTTTTCGATCGGTCATTATTTCATTTTTGCAGTTTGTTCACGCCCTCTCGCCGTTCTGATCGATGAAACGGTTATCGCAAGAATCTCGGCAGCTTCTCCCATGAGTTGCTCTGCGACCTGGGCTGTTACAATGCCGGAATCCACCAATAGCTCCATCCAATAAATAGACTCATCGGCCTCTTCTTCTACAATACCCATTTTTGCAATAAAATCGGCTGAAGAACGCGCCCTGCATGCCGCCCGATAATTTGCTCCAACAGATGTGCCTGATCGAAGTAACTGTCTTCCAAGGATATCAGCCGTTTTCCCTTTTGGGAGCGATTCTACGAATCGTATCACTTCCAATGCGAATTTCTTCGTCCTTTTTTCAGATCTTCCTTATTCATTTTTTCCGGTTTTTATTCCGCAATCCGAAATTGAATGTTCCAAAATCCGAAATCGCATCATCCCAGCGTGAAAAACACCGTCGCGCCCTTACCGACTTCCCCCTCGGCCGAGACTCTTCCACCGTGCCTTCGGATGATCCGGTCGACGATGGCGAGGCCTATGCCCGTACCGGCAAACTCATTTTCCAAATGCAGCCGTTGAAAGGGACCGAACATCTTGTCCGAGAAGGCCGGATCGAACCCCGCGCCGTTGTCCCGCACGAAGTACACCATTTCGGATTTCGGATTGGGGATTTCGGATTTAGCGGCCAGGTCGGATGCTTTCTCTTTTGATTCGCCTTTCATTCCGCATTCCGCATTCCGCAATCCGCATTCGAAGGCGCCGAATTCGATCTTGGCGTTCTCCGTTTTCGAGGTGAATTTCCATGCGTTGTCGAGCAGGTTTATCAGGACGACCCTCATGAGGTTCGGGTCGACAGCGGCCCTGATGCCCTGCTCTATCAGGACCTCAACATTTCTGCCGTGCTCCGCCTCTCGCAGGTTATGGATTGCGGCTTCGACCAATTTGCTCAGATCGATATCAATACGGTCGACTTCCTGGCGCGATAGCTTCGAAAGGTGCAGGAGGTCATTGATAAGCTGCGTCATCTTTGTTGAACCGTTGAATATGCGTGTCAGATAATCCTTTGCCTGGTCGTCCAGCTTATCAGCATAATCCTCCTGCATGATTTTTGCAAAGCCGGTCATGGAACGAAGAGGCGCTCGCAAGTCGTGCGATACGGAGTAGATAAAGGCCTCGAGTTCTTTGTTCAACGTCTCGAAGATCCAGGTTCCTGGTCGCCATGTCTTCGGAGAGTTTCAAGACGTCCGCTTCCGACTGCTTGCGCTCGGAGATGTCGAAAAACACCACAGCGAAGCGGCCGGGCTCGGTCCGGTAGACGCTGACCTCGAACCACTTATTGAGGGGGCCGAAGCGCTCCTCGAAATGCGCAGGCTCTCCCGTGAGAACCACCTTTCCGTACCGTTTGAACCAAACGGGTTCGGCCTCGGGGAACAACCCGCGAACGGTGCGGCCCACGATGTCCTCGGCCTTCAATCCCGTATGTCTGCTCGAACGCAGGGTTGACCGACAAATAGCGAAGATCGACGGGTCTCCCCGCGTCATCCAAGATGATCTCATCGAGCGAGAAGCCCTCGGTCATCGTCTCGAACAGCGTCCGGAAGCGCGCCTCGCTCTCCCGCAACGCCTCCTCGGCCCGCTTCAGCGCAGAGATGTCGGTATTTGTGCCGAACCACCGGAGGACCTTACCGGCCGAATCCTTCAATGGCATCACACGCGTCAGGAAGGAGCGAAATACTCCGTCGGCCCCGCGCAACGGGAATTCCATGTCAAACGGCTCGCCGGTGGCGATCGACGCCTTCCACCGCTCCAGGACCTTCGGCAGCACCTCCGGGTCATGGACTGTTTGCCAGCCCCAGCCTTCCATCTGTTCGGGTGTCGTGCCGGTATACTCGTACCAGCGCCGATTGTACCATGTGATGTAACCGTCCGCGTTGGCCCACCACGCAAGGTTGGGGATGGAATCAGCCAGAGTGCGGAACTGCTCCTCGCTCTCCCGCAGCGCCTCCTCGGCCCGCTTGCGTTCCGTAATGTTGAAGGTGTAAATGCGCACGACATTGAATTGAGGCGCGAGATGGACGGTCATGCCGAAAACGAGGCCCCTGATTTCTTTCTCGCGATAGAGAGACACTTCTTCTTTCTTCTCCAGATCGCGTAAAATATCGTCCATGTCCTCGGGCATAAATACGGTCAAATCCTCCGTATCCATCCCCAGGTTTGCCAGAACTTTTGCCGTGGCCGGATTACAGAAGTTGATTTTACCCGAGGAATGCACTTCGCAAATGGGATTCGGGTTTAGCTCCGGGAAAGAGGCAAGGTGCCGCGTGCGCTCCTCGGACTTCTTGAGTTCGGTGACATCGTTATACGTGACGACGACGCCCTCGATGCGGTTGTCCGCGGTGCGGTAGGGCAGGGTCGTGCGGACATACCATGCGCCGCCCAGTTCAAGCTCCTGACGCGCGGGCACGAGACTTCTATGACCGCCCGAGCGTCGGAGGTGAGGTCGGGACCGAGGTTTTCCTGCGCCATGTCGGCGATGGGACGCCCCACGTCCGAGGGCAGGAGTTTGATGAGCTTGAGCATCGCGGGTGTGAAGCGCTTGACTTTGAACTGCTGGTCAAGAAAGATCGTGGGAATATTCGTGCTCGCGAGGAAATTGTTCAGGTCGTTGTTCGTTGCGTCCTGTTCCTCGATCTTTCCCTGGAGCTGCGAGTTTACGGTGATCAGTTCTTCGTTCAACGACTGGAGTTCTTCACGGGAAGTCTCAAGCTCCTCGTTCGCGGCCTGCAATTCCTCGTTCGATGACTGGAGCTCCTCGTTCAGGCTCTTGAGCTGCTCGATGTGGCTCTGAAGGTCCTGGCGCGTGGCCGAGAGTTCGCCTTCGAGCTGATGGATCGCGGTCTCCTCGATGACAGCGGAATCCAGCCGCTCCGCGACATCATCCTTTGGGGGTGAGCCCTTCTCCTGAAAAACGACGATGAATAGGTTCTCTGCCGCTTTCGTGATCCGGAGCAAGATCTGTCTTCTTTTGTTGTCGTCTCCGGCCACGCTCGTTCTGATGGCCGCGGGTCTTTCTTCGCGGCCAGACCGGTAGAACGCTCCGCGAATCCTGCTTCGGAGATTCTCGGGCAGAAGTTCGAGCAGGTTCTGCGTCGGCACGCCCCGGGGCTGGAGGAGATATTTATTCGTGGGACCGTTGTGGTAGATGATCTCGTAATTCTGATCTATGGCCACGGAAGCGGGCGCGTATTCTTCGAGCAGTTTTTCCTGGACGATTTCCGTTAATGACCGTCTCTGCTCTGCGAGCTGCGCCTGTTTCGAGGCTTGTTGCGCCGGACGTTCAGCCGCATACGGGACCGAGATGGGCAGGCGCGATGCGGGTTTTGTCCCAGCTTCCGGTAGACGCGGCACTGCTTGTGTCCGATCGATTTGAAAAGCCTGCTTTTTTTGCCCACGGTTTCCGCGTTCCCGAGGAAGAGAAAGCCCCCCTCTTTGAGCGCGTAATGAAAGAGGGTGATTCATTTTTCCTGGGCCTCGGGCTCCAGGTAGATCATGAAGTTGCGGCAGATGATGAGGTCAACCCTGGAGAAGGGCGGGTCGGTCAACAGGTCCTGCCGGGCGAAAACCACGGTTTCCCGGACTTCTTTGTTGATGACGAGAAAGTTGCCGTCCTCGGTCGGCGTGAAGTATTTTTTCACCGTACTCCTGCGGCACATCCGCGGCGATGCTTGCGGGATACTTGCCCTCGCGTGCCCGCTCCAGCGCCCGCTCGTTCACGTCCGTGGCAAAGACGTGGACGTCCCGCTTTTCTCCGGCAAGAGCAAGCTCATGCAGAAACATCATGGCGATGGAGTAGGCCTCCTCGCCCGTCGAGCTCGCCGGGGTCCAGACGCGGACGGGAAGGCCGGTGTTCTCGGCCGCGATCTTCCGGACCGCCTCCAGGTTCAGCGCCTTCCATGCAATCCGATCGCGGAAGAAGGAGGTAACGCCGATCATGAGGTCGGAGGCGAGAAGGGCGGACTCTGAGTCATTGGTTGAGATGATGCCCAGGTAATCTTTGACCGCCGAGAGCCCTTGAAGGTACATGCGTCTTCTGATCCTTCGGGTGACCACGCTCTTTTTGTAATGATTGAACCTGCCGCCGGTCTTCTCCTGGAGAAGCCGGAAGAAGCTGTCGTACTCTTCGGCGGAGATGACACCCTCCCGGTTTGCTTCAGCTTCGCCGAGCCGCTGGAGTTTCAGGAGCTCGCCGGCGATCTTCTCGGGAGAAAGCACGGCGTCCGCCAGGCCGGTCGCGATGGCCGCGAGCGGCATGCTATTGAATTCCGCGGTCTCGGGGTCCTGGACGAACACAGTCCCGCCAACGGACCGGACCGCCTGGCAGCCGCGGGCGCCATCCGTGCCCGCGCCGGATAAGATCACGGCAATGGAACGCTCGCCCGCGGCCTCTGCGAGAGAGGAGAGAAATTTATCGATCGCCAGATGGATGAGACCTTCGGTGTGTACGGTCGTCTGAAAGAAGCTGTTTCGCAGGCGGACCTCCCTGCCCGAGGTGCGAGGTAAAGGCGTCCGGCCTCGATCTTCAAGCCGTCGGTTATTTCCTGGATAACGAGAGGGACGCCGGGCGCTCAAGAGTTCCGGCAGGAGGCTCTTGTGTTTTGCGGAAAGGTGCTGAATGAAGACCAGCGCGAAGTCGAAGTCCTTTGGGAGGACGGCGAGGAAGCGCTGGAGGGCGTCAAGGCCGCCAGCCGAGGCGCCGATGCCGACGATCAATAAAGATTTTTCCGGTTTGTCGTATGCGGTCATTCGGATAGACCCCAGAAATCAGTTTGGATCTGTTGATTAACCTATACGCTGCAGTTGGAACCGAAGTGTAGGTCGTATACGTATGATAAACACCGGTCAGACCTTAAATCAATCGCTTACTCCGAACAAGAACCTCACCAAATTGGCGCTCACTGTTTTTGTCTTAAGACCTATAACCATCTGCGCGCATCTGGCAACAGCAGGGCATGTTCATCCGAGATTAACTGCTCTTTTCCAGATTATATAAGGAATTTGCTCGTGATGCAAAGGGTAATTTCGTATGAAACCCCAGGGGCGTCGCGTTTTGCCCGGATCGGGAACTTATAATAATTTGACCAACCCCCTATAACCGCGCCGGTTTGACAGCCGGGAAATTGTCTGCTATTATAATTTCACTGGATCGAGCATCATTCTGATCGTCATTTTCCCTGGTCTCTCCCTGGTAAACAGCATGAAAATATCGTGGCTTAATTGGCGGGCTGATCGTCGCGGCATGCGCTCTTGTCGCCGGCCTGGCGTTGATGTACAATCTGCCGCTGGATCTTCGGGACCGCTCTCCGATCCAGCCGCTCGCCTTCAGTCATAAGGTGCATGCCGGCGACAACGGCATCCCTTGCCTCTTCTGTCACCGCTATGCTCCGAAGTCGACGGTCGCCGGCATCCCTGCAGTGGCGGACTGCCGGGCCTGCCATCTGTTCATCGCCCAAAACGCTCCGGAAATAAAAAAGCTGATGGATTACTGGGATAAAAAAGAGCCGGTCCCCTGGGTCAGGGTCTACCACGTACCGGACCACGTCTATTTCCCTCACATGATGCATATCCGTGCCGGACTCGCCTGCACCACCTGCCACGGCGAGGTGGCCGCAATGAAGCGGATCACCCGATCAATCAAAATAGAAATGGGCTGGTGCCTGGGCTGTCATAAACAGCATAAGGCCAGTATCGATTGCTGGACATGCCATAAATAATACGGAATTCGTAATACAAAGTATAAATTTCACACGAAGCCACGGAAGGACAGCAAATGGAAGGATTATTCTTTAATTCGTTTTTGTCCGCGATTCTCTGTGTCTTTGTGAAGAAATGTTTGTGCAATAGATCGTATTTGAAGGAGCCTGAATGGATCGAAGGACCTTTCTGCAACTGAGCGGGCTGTCGGCTGCCGGCGCCATGCTTGCGGGCTGCAAGTCGGCTAATGAAAAACTGATCCCCTACCTGATCCCGCCTGACGAGGGAGTAACGCCGGGAATAGCCAACTATTATGCCAGCGCCTGCAGGTCCTGTCCTGCCGGCTGCGGCATCCTGGTCCGGGTGTCGGAAGGGCGGGCAAAAAAAATCGAGGGGAACCCCGAGCACCCGGTCAACAGGGGAAAACTATGCGGCCGGGGACAAGCCGCTCTCCAGGAGCTTTACCATCCCGACCGGGTACCGCAGCCGCTCAAGCGCAGCGGGCCCCGCGGCTCGGGAGAATTCACGAAGATTTCCTGGGAAGAAGGGCTGGACCTCCTCGTCGGCAAGCTCAAGACCTTGAAGCAGGAAAAGGCGACCGACCGTCTGGCCCTGCTGACGCCGGAGCTTCGAGGCACACTGGCGAAACTGACAGCCGGTTTCATGCGCTCCTTCGGTTCTCCCCATCACATTCGTTACGAGCTGCTCGGCACTGACTGGCTCCGCGCTGCCAACCGACAAAGCTTCGGACAGACAAGCCTTCCCTATTATGACGTGGCTGAGACCCGCTATCTGCTCAGCTTCGGCGCCGATTTTGTGGAAAGCCATTTGTCTCCTGTCCATTACGGCCACGCCTTCGGCCGGATGCGCCAGGGCACGGGACACGGTCCGCGGTCATTTCACCTACGTCGGCGGCCGACTGTCGTTGACCGCTGCCTCGGCCGATCGCTGGATGCCGGCTCGGCCCGGAAGCGAAGGGGCACTGGCCCTCGGCATGGCCCGGCTGATCCTGGCTGAGTCCCTATACGACAAAGCCGCCCTTGCCGCGAACGGGCTCAGGCGGAAAAGCTGCTGCGGCCGATTGAAGGCTTACGATCTTCCCCGCGTGGCGGAAGAGACCGGTCTGGCGCAAAAGTCCATTGCCGAGGTGGCCCGGGAGTTTGCTACGACCCATCCCTCGCTGGCCATGGCCGGCGAGACGATCGCCTTCCAGAACAACGGTCAGGAATCGGCCCGCGCTGTCCTATTGCTGAACGTGCTGATGGGGAACCTGAACCGGCCCGGCGGGGTCTACCCGGACGGGGGGGCAACGGACGGCCCAACAACCTCTTTTGACGACCTCCTCTCTTTTGTTAAGAAAATGAGCGGCGACGAAATCCGCGTGGCCCTGATCCACGGCGACCCGGTCCACACCATTCCCTCAACTACGGGCTTCCAGGAGGCACTGACCAAGGTGCCGTTCATCGTCAGTTTCTCTTCGCTCATGGACGACACTGCAATGCAGGCCGACCTGATCCTGCCGGACCACGCTGCTCTGGAAAGCTGGGGAGACGTAATCCCGCTGGCAGGCACGCGAGATGGGGTGATCGGATTGATGCAGCCGGTGGTGACGCCCGTGTTCGACACGCGCCAGTTCCCCGAGGTGTTGATGACTGCGGCCCATGAACTTGGCGGGGAGATGAAGGCGGCATTCCCCTATGAGTCTTACCTGGATATGCTGAAGGCTGAGATGAGAAAGCATGTTGGTCTTGCGAGTAGGAAAGATTTTGAAGCGACGTGGGTTGATCTGCTCAGACAGGGCGGACTTTTCAAAACGAACAGCAACCAGGGCAAGAGTTATCGCTGGGCAGCAGGCGCGAGCGTTCCCCGAACCGGCAAAACCCCGGTTCGCCGGAAATGAAAAGGAATTCCCGCTGCATCTTTCAGATATATCCCTCCACGGCTTTTTATGATGGCCGTGGCGCTTCACTTCCCTGGCTGCAGCAACTCCCGGACCCGATGACCACCGTGGTCTGGGACAGTTGGGTCGAGATCAACCCCAAGACCGCTGCTGAACTGGGGATCAGCTTCGGCGATCTCGTCGAGGTAACTTCCCCTCAAGGATCGTTGCGCGTGCCGGCGGTGATCTATCCCGGCATCCGGCCGGACATGGTGGCGATCCCCCTGGGGCAGGGGCACCGTGAGATGGGACGCTATGCCAAGGGAAGGGGAGCGAACCCGCTGCAGCTTTTGGCGCTGACAACTGAAGGAACAAAACCCCAACCGGCCTGGAATGCCACACGGGTGCGGATAACGCGGATTTCGGACAAGGGGGAATTGGTGACTGCCGGTCATCCGGAAGGGAGCTACAGAAGCGATCTGATAGAAATATAACGAGTTAACATTCCAAGTCGAAGACTAGAGTTGGAACCGCGAAGTCGCGAAGGTCCTAAGAAGGCTTTAAGTTTTCTCAAGCTAAAAGTTCAGATTTCCTTAGCGCTCTTGCGCCATGAGGATTGTGCAGAGATAATGGAAAAATTGACGAGCCCGTACAAATGGGGAATGGTCGTCGACCTCGACCGCTGCACCGGATGCGGCGCGTGCGTGGTCGCGTGCCAGGCGGAGAATAACGTGGCCATCTGCGAGAAGAAGGAGATCGCCGAAGGCCGCAACATGCACTGGCTCAGGATCGAGCGCTTCTGGGTGGGCGAATACCCGGACGTTCGCGTGCGCTTCCTGCCCGTGCTCTGCCAGCATTGCCACGATGCCCCGTGCGAGCCGGTCTGCCCGGTCTATGCCAGCTATCACAACCCCGACGGTTTGAACGGCCAGGTCTACAACCGCTGCGTCGGCACCCGTTACTGCGGCAACAACTGCCCCTATGCCGTGCGGGTCTTCAACTTCTACGACCATGAGCACTCCTGGCCTCCGCCGCTGAACAACCAGTTAAGCCCCGATATCACCGTGCGGAGCCGCGGGGTGATGGAAAAGTGCTCCTTTTGCATTCAGCGCATCCGCCGTGCCAAAGAAGAGGCCAAGGCCGAACAGAGGCTGATCAAGGACGGAGAGGTGCAGCCGGCCTGCGCCCAGACCTGTCCTGCGGAAGCCCTGGTCTTCGGCAACACGGCAGACCCGGCGAGCCGTGTTTCACGGCTGTCCCGAAGCCCACGGCGCTTCCGGCTCCTGGAGCACCTGGGTACGCATCCTTCGATCTATTACTTAAAGGGAGGGGGACGGGAACATGTCTGAATATGTTATTCCTCCGAAAAATTCCCCTCCCCAACCCCTCCCACAAGGGGAGGGGCTACACCCTCTCCCCTCAGTGGGAGAGGGCTGGGATGAGGGAGGCGCCAAAAGCGCCAAGCAATTGAATGATGAGATGCTCTCCTCGATGCGGCCCCCGACCTTACGATGGTATCTGCTCGCCTTCGTCCTCGGGGCAGTTGTGGCGTGGGGCATGTACGCATTCATCTACCAGGTGATGACCGGCATGAGCGTGACCGGAAAGAACCGTCCGGTCATGTGGGGCTTCTATATCACCGGGTTCGTGTTTTGGGTCGGCCTCTCGCACTCCGGGACCATGGTCTCTGCGATCCTGCGTCTCTCCCAGGCCAATTGGCGCCGGCCGATCCTTCGCGCTGCCGAGGCCATGACCGTTTTCACCATCACCGTAGCGGCCCTGTTTCCGTTCATTCACCTGGGCCGCAATTGGGTCGTCACCTATTTTCTTCCCTTGCCGAATCAGCGGGGCCTATGGCCGAATTTCCGTTCGCCCCTTCTGTGGGACATAACGGCGATCACGGCCTACCTCATCGGGAGCAGTCTCTTTCTCTACCTCGGGATGATCCCCGACCTGGCTGTTGTCCGCGACCGGGCAAGCGGCTGGCGACGGAAACTCTACGAAGTGCTGGCCATGGGATGGCGCGGCACCGCGCGCGAGTGGGTGGTCTACCATAAGGCTTCGACCCTGATGGCGGCCTTGATCATCCCGGTGGCCGTCTCGGTACACTCCATTGTGGCGTGGGATTTTGCCGTCACCGTGGTGCCCGGATGGCACAGCACCATCTTTCCCCCGTATTTCGTCATCGGCGCCATCCTCTCCGGCGTGGCCGCCGTGATCACGCTGATGATCGTCGTCCGCAAGGTCTTCCACCTGGAGGACTACCTGACCCCGATGCACTTCGACAACATGGGGAAGCTTCTCCTGGTCATCTCCCTGCTCTGGGCCTACGCCTATTTCGTCGAGGTCAACATCACCTGGTACGCCCATGAACCGATCGAGTGGGAGGTCTTCAGCTTCATGGCGGACAAGTACGCGCCCCTGTTGCTCTTGATGCTCTTCGGCAACGCGGTGCTGCCGATCACGGTGCTCTGCTTCAAGAAGCTGCGCCGCTCCATCGGCGCCATGCTGGCGGTCTCCCTGCTGATCAACGTGTGCATGTTCATCGAGCGCTTCCTGATCATCGTCCCGTCGCTCTCCCGCAAGAACATGCCGTTCATCTGGCACAACTACTCCCCTTCGTGGGTGGAGATTTCGGTCAATATAGCTGCAGTTGCCGGCTTCGCCTTGCTCTACACGTTCTTTGCAAAGTATTTCCCGATCATGGCGGTGACCGATGTGCGGGAGCTTGAAGTACGTCAAGCCCGCGTGCCGCTCGGCCGCGCCGAGCTGCCGTCGATCGCGGGAAAGGAGTAGCTGCATGGAAACCCTTGGGATTTTCAGGGATGTAGAGACCGCGGCCAGGGGAGTGGATAGTCTGGTCAAAGCGGGGTTCTCCGAAAAACACATCACTTCATTGACCTCGGTCCCCTATCCCGACGGCGTACTGGTGAAGACCGATCAACGCACCTGGTTCCGCTGGCTGGCCGTGGCAGGCGGCATGGTCGGCGCTGCTGCAGGCTTTCTCCTGGCAGCGGGCACTGCCTGGCTCTACCCGGTGCAGACCGGCGACAAACCGATCATAGCGCTTTACCCGACCGGGATCATTACCTATGAACTCGCCATGCTCTTCGCCATACTCGGCACCATAGGCGGGATGTTCCTGGAAATGAGGCTTCCCCCGTGGAGGGCGCGTCCCTATGACCCCGCCATCGCCGAGGGATATATCGGCATCAGCGTGTTCGTCCCATCAACAGAGCGGAAAAACCGGGCCGAGTCTGTCATGAAAGAAGCGGGGGCCCTGCGCACGACTTCAGAGGAGACGCTATGATGCGCATTTCGAAACTGGTCATCCTCATGGCCATACCCTTGTTGATGGCAGCTATCTGGATGGATGATCAGCAATCCTACAAACCGTATAAAGCGCCGGTACTGTCCCCGCCCGCAGGCGCCGTGCCGGTTTCAGGAAATGAGATCGTCTCGCAACAGGCTGAGCTGAGAAATCCCATAGCCCCGACCGAAGCATCCCTGTCACAGGGGAAGGCGCTCTTCGATATCAACTGCGCCATGTGCCACGGCCAGACCTCGGCGGAGCGCGGTCAGGTCGGTAAAAAACTCAATCCGCCTCCGCCCGGCCTCGGCCCAGACCAGGTGAAGGGCCTGAGCGACTCCACGATCTTCAAGGCCATCACCTTCGGCTTCGGCCGCATGCCCTCCTTTAAGGACAAGCTCAAGCCTGAGGAACGATGGGGCCTAACCAACTTCCTGCGGACACGCAAATGAAAGCTCTGGCGTTTTCACCTGATGCGAAAAGATCCAATAGATTACCACAGTAATTCATAGCTTCTTCATGATCATCAGTGTCGAAGATCGTTGTCTTATGAACGGGGGCTTTTCCGGGATCGAGGCATTCTTATGGATACCGTTCTGCTTTCACGAGTTCAGTTTGCCGTCACGACCCTTTTCCACATCCTCTTTCCCACGTTGACCATAGGCCTCTCCGTCTTTCTTGTAGTCGTCGAGCTCCTGTGGCTCAGGACAAAGGAAGAACTGTATTACCGCATGTATCGTTTTTGGGTGAAGTTCTTTGCCGTCAATTTCAGTGTCGGAGTCGTCACCGGGATCGTACTGGAATTTGAATTCGGCACTAATTTCTCCCGCTTTTCTCAAGCGGCCAGCAATGTCATCGCCCCTCTCATGGCCTTCGAGGTCATGACCGCCTTCTTTCTCGAGTCCGGCTTCCTCGGCATCATGCTGTTCGGATGGAACAGGGTAAGCCGTCACATGCATTTTCTCGCTACCTCTCTCGTGGCAGTCGGGACCATTCTCTCTTCCTTCTGGATCATTGCAGCTAATTCGTGGATGCAGACCCCGGCCGGTTACCGTCTGATCGATGGAAAGTTCATGGTCACTGATTTCCACGCCGCGATCTTTAATCCTTCCACCGTCGTGCGCATGCTTCATATGAGCACGGCCGCGCTCGAGACCACTGCTTTTGTCGTTGCCGGGGTCAGCGCATACTTTCTCCTGAAGGGCGGCACGAGCGTCCTTTTTCGACGTTCTCTCACGATCGCACTGATCATGGCCGCGCTGTTCGCTCCGCTCCAGATGATCATCGGTGATCTGAGCGGCAGAATGGTTTTTCGTCATCAGCCTGCCAAGCTGGCCGCAACGGAAGCCCATTGGGAGACGAACAGGGATGGAGGCGCACCCTTTGTCGTTCTTGCTTTTCCGGATGTGAAGGAGGAAAAGAATGCGTTCGAGATCTCCCTGCCGAACGGCCTCAGTCTCCTGGCCACTCACTCTCTTCATGGCCGGG
Source organism: Nitrospirota bacterium (assembly GCA_963732675.1). Lineage (GTDB taxonomy): Bacteria > Nitrospirota > UBA9217 > UBA9217 > UBA9217 > JALNZF01. The sequence continues at coordinate 190,215 of CAVTAJ010000020.1, read as the reverse complement.
TTTCAGGGCTGAAAGAATTCGCGCGAGAGGACCGTCCGAGTGTTCCCCTTCTATTCCTGGCATTCCGCATCATGATAGGGATTGGGACGCTTTTGGTCCTGGTAATGGTCTGGGGATTCCTTCTCTGGAGGAAAGGGAGGCTCTTCGAACACCGGCCATTTCTCTGGACGCTGTTGATCATCCACCCCCTCGGTTTTCTTGCTGTCGAGACCGGATGGATAACGACCGAAGCGGGCCGCCAGCCCTGGCTCGTCTATGGTCTTATGAGAACGGCCGAGGGTCTTTCACCCATTCCACCGGGCAATGTGATCTGGTCGCTCAGTCTCTTTCTCATCATCTTTGCGTCGATCGGCTTAATCTACTTATTTTACATCCTGAATATGATCAAACGAGGACCGGACGTTTCGAGCCCGATCCCTGCGGTTCAGCTTCCGGCAGGGATGCGGCCTTTACAAGATCAGGAGGGAACGACAAAGGCTTAGCAGGAAGCTGAACGGAGAATTTTCGCCACAACGACTCGGTGAATGGTAATTGAAGTCTCGGAGTAATTTATGAACATTGTCGACATCTGGATCGCTCTTCTTGGTCTGACGGTGATCCTCTACGTGATCCTGGACGGCTTCGGACTCGGGATAGCGCTCCTGTTCCCCTTCACGCATAATGAGGAAGAGCGTGACACGCTGATGAACAGCATTGCACCCGTCTGGGACGCGAATCAGACCTGGCTCGTCTTCGGCGGCGGCATCCTGCTTGTAGCCTTTCCTCTGGTATATGGAGTGCTGTTCAGCGCCCTGTATATCCCTCTCTTTACGCTTCTCTATGGCCTGATCTTCCGCGGCGTGTCCTTTGAGTTCCGGATGAATGCCACACGAAAATATATCTGGGACAGAGCGTTCTTCCTTGGAGGTCTTGCTGCAGTGGCAGCACAGGGTTTGATCCTGGGCGGCGTCCTTACCGGAACAAAAATAGCGGGGAGTCATTTCGCGGGCGGTTCTTTCGACTGGTTAAATCCCTACTCACTAGCGACGGCTGTTGGATTGATCGCCGGCTATATCCTTCTTGCATCCACCTATCTGATCATCAAGACAACAGGGATAATACAAGAGCGCGCTTACAACAAGGCCTTTCGATCATCAGTGGTCGTACTGTTCTTCCAGATCGTAATGATCACTTGGACGCCCTTTCACGACCCCAGGGTCCTGGCCCATTGGCTTGGTTCGCCCAGGGTCTATTTCATCTGGATCTTCCCCGCGCTGGGACTACTGGCTTTCACCGGGATCATCAAAAGCCTGAGAGCGAGGCGTGAGATCATGCCCTTTGTATTCAGTGTTGTTTTCTTTTTTGCCGGGTATCTGGGTCTCTTTGCCTCGATCTACCCCTATGCAGTTCCTCCCGGCATCACCTTTTATGATGCAGCAGCACAACGGGAAACGCTTGCGTTCACGCTCTGGGGAGCGGCGATAATCCTGCCGGTTGTGTTGGGATATACCATCTACAGATACACGGTTTTCAGGGGCAAGGTGGGCAAGGAAGGCTATCACCATTGATTTACCCGGAAGATTGTGACGCGCTCAACGATCAACTGATGGTTGTCCTATCAGTTGAAGCAAAGGACTTTACAATCTGTTCGTCAGGCAACCTGCTTTTCTTTTCATCGTAACGGCAGGAATAGTCAATAATTGCCGTCAAATGAAAAAGAGCTTTCGCTCACCCTGCAAATATCGTTGCGCGAGGAGGAGCAGTTTCAGATAATAGTTGTCGAGGCACGGGACGAACTCCTCCGCGGAGACCGCGACCCGTTCAGCCGCGGTACTGTTCCTGTACAGGCTGCAGTCGATGCTGCGGACTTCTCCGGAGAAAAGCCCGACCCCCTGCGCAAGGTCCATCTCCAGAACCCCGTCCACTTCTTCCTTCTGAAGTACAAAGGCGTCAGGCCGGAATATCACGAACAAGCAAAAACACGTCCTGGAATTCGTACTCGATCACCCCGGGAGTAAAACAATACACAAATACCCTTCGTCCGAGGGGCAGGAGGTCTGTGAATCGGACATCAAGGCCCAATTCCTCTCGGATCTCCCGCGGCCCGGCGACCGCCGCATCCTCGCCTGTTGCGTAGTGTCCGCCAACGCTTACATCAAACTTATTCGGCGCGATCTTTTTCTGTGCTGCCCGCTTCTGAAAGAGCGCTTGTCCCCTCCCGTCCCGCGAAGAGATGATGAGGCAGTGAAAGGCCCCGTGCCATACGCCGGTCCGGTGAGCCTCATCCCTGGCGATGACTTCCCCGGTCTTCCTTCCCGTACAGTCCAATATATCGAATGTTTCCGTAAGCCCCTCCGGTGATCGGTATCGATTCAATAACGTGCGGGGTAATTATAAATTAAATCGAAATACTTTTCATTATAATTCCCGGCAGGCAAATCTTCTCTGGCAACCATCGATTGATTTCTGTATAATGGTAGCAGCATTCGGCGCACGCATGAATTTGCCGCTGAATGAGACGCTGCCGACTGACCCATGGGTTATGAACATATCAACCTTTTTCAACTCCTTTGCTGGCATGTACGTGGCCCAGTCTTTTTGCCACTCGGTGATCGCGGCAATGATCACGGACCGTGCTCTGAAGGCCTGGAATATCGCCAATCCACTGGTCCGGCAGCGGTTCCGCCTCATAGTCATCTTTTTTCCGATCGTTTCGTTCCCCCTCTACCAGGCAATTAATCCCGCCAGGAGCTCGGCCCTGTTCAGGCTCGAATCACTCTTTGACATCAATCAATGGATTTCCCTGGAGATCTGGGGGGTCATTCCCCTCAGCCTGCTTTTCCTGCTCATTTTTGTGTTGACCTCACTGGTCTTCTTTTTTCAGGAGATGTTCCCGGTACTCATGCATTCGCTGGAATCGAAACAGGTGGAGCACGAAGGCACACATATGGACGCAGACCCGTTCATCGCAGAAGCCTCGCAATTGCTGTCCATCAAGATACCGGACGTTATCCTTATCGACGATGACGAACCGCTCCTGTTCTCCTCCACGGGGAAGGACCCCGTGATCTTCACCTCAACGGGTCTCTCGCGGGCACTTACCAAGGAACAGATGCAAGCTGCGCTGGCGCATGAGATCGCGCACATTGCCCGGAGCAGGCGTCCCCTGCTGATCGCCGTGTTCCTCCTCAGGATCATCATGTTCTTCAATCCCGTCGTCCTGGTCAAATTCAGGATGGCGGTCAAGGACGAAGAAAAAATATGCGACGATATCGCGGTTTCGTTGACCCATAACCCTGCGGCGCTCGCCGAAGCGCTCAAAAAATTTTTGCATAAAAAAGACGAGGCCCCTGAACCAAGTATCCGAAAGCTCTCCACGTCAAACGTCTCTCTCGAAGAACACAGCCATAACCTGCACCTGGAGAGCAGGATAACACGGCTGGAGTCGGGATCGATCAACACGAGGGAAGGCTGGGGCGTTCCCTTCATGCTTACGCTTCTCGCCGTAGTGGTGCTCAATTATTTTATCGTATAAAGCAGCGAGGTGAACCATGAACAAAAAAATAACCGCCTTTTTCTCGTTTGCCCTCATGATCGGCCTGCTCATTATCGCCCTCAAGATCGTGAACTGGCTCCCGCTCATTTTGCAAAAAGATACCGCTAGACGCTATGGCAGCATAGAGGAGGTCCAGCGCGCCTTGAACATGAAAGACATTTACGTGCCGTCCTATTTCCCCCAGCAGATAATCTGGCCGCCGTCCGCGATCCTGGCGCAGAGCAAACCCTTTCGTGCGATCGTGATGGAATTTACCCGTGCGGACAAAAGGAATATTGCGCTTATCATATCGCAGTCCGAAGGCACTGCCCTGAACGTGGAAAATCCGATCGAGATCGTCGTGGTCACCGAGAAGGTGCGCTTCACGATAAAGGGAAGGGACGCCGTGCTCACTGTCGGATCATGCAAAAATGACGAGCCCTGCAGCGGGATAACATGGATCGAAAGCAAATACACGATGACCGTGCTCATGAAGTCAGCGCCCTTTGAACTGACGAAGATAGTTGACAGTATGATCCGTTGAGAGTCTCTCCGTTCACAGACATCATTTCCCTCATCAATCGATCATTGATCCTATAACGGCAGTTGTCGCGCAAAGCTGCCAAGAACTCAATAAAAACAAGCAGAAAGGCCAAATATGCAACCTTGTTGAATGCTCCACAGCATTCAGGACGCGACAAGAGCGCTTCTGCTACCTTAGTACTACCATTTATGCATTATGACGACTGGGATAATTTGCTCCCGCAAATAAGAACTTCTTCCAATATACAAGTACCCTGCTTCCTGATATTTATTAATCAACAAATAAAATGAGAAAGGAGAAACGGAGATGAAGACCAAGCTAGGCTATAAGACGGGAACCAGGGTTGGAAAAGGGACTTACTGGGATTTGTCGAACGGACAAAGGATCGATGTTGAACAGGAAGCTATTTTGAGCGGAGCGGAGTCATCGACCTATTTCCGCATCCCCACGGGCGTCATGCTGATCGCCGGACCGGTCATCGGCCTGTTCTACGTGATAGCCCTCCCGTTCATCGGTATCGCAACAATCGCATCTCTCGCAGCGGGAAAGATCGTCAACGGTCTGTTGAGCCTGGTCGGCACGAGCCTGTCGTTCGAATGGCGGCCCAGGGAAGCGTACCTGGCCGGCAAGAACAAGAAGAAGGGCAAGAAGGAGCCAAAATAGCATAGATACCCGCGTACCTGGGGTGAGGGGATTTTCAAAATCATGCGGATGAACATCCGCTGGAACTTAAGGAGGAAACGCTATGTATACACTTTTTGATTTCATGACACATGTAAAGGGAATTGAATACCTCGTATCCGTCGCTTCCATCGCCGTATTTATGGTATTCTGGGAGGTCCTGAAACCCAAACCGTTCGCCAGGGCCATCAACTCCGGCAGGGAGGACTGGCAGTATCTCCAGAAGACCGGGGGGATCATGAAGTACGCCGGCAAGATAGCGGCCGCCCCGTTCATCGGATTGATGTACGTCGTTATGCTGCCCGTGGGGTTCTTCTTCATGGTGCTGGCCGAAGTCGTGAACCTGAGCGTAAAAGGCGTATCCACCCTTATGGGCAGAGATATGTCCTTTGATTGGAATCCTGTGGAAGCTTATTTTACCGGCAAGAAACGGAAACAGGCTGAGGCCGGCAAAGACGCAAAGAAGTAGGTCCACCGCAGCTAAATTCTACGAAAGGGACGGATCTTATGAGAAAAATACTCGGCATCACCGTGGTTTTAAGCCTTTGTCTTCTCGCTGGAGCGTATCTGAGCACTGCGGCAAGTGCACCCGGGGTGAGCGTCCTTGACAGCCTCAAGGACACCTACACCCCGGTGAAATTTGATCACCCCAAACATGTCTCCATCGCCGGCAACTGTTCCGCGTGTCATCACGAGCACGGCATCGCGGACGGGCTGCCGTGCAAGCAATGTCATGCGCTCACCCCGCAGAATTTTAAAAACTCGGTCAGCCACAGCTTCATGGCGTGCAAGAGCTGCCACACCACCGCTGACCGCGACAACGCCGCCATGCCCGGCCTCAAGACGGCATACCACAAGCAGTGTTTTAAATGTCACCGGGGCATGGGCAACATCGGGACGGACCCCAAAGGCTGCACAGAGATCTGCCATGCCAAGCGGGCGGACAAGGTCGGTATGAGCAAAAGCAAATAGCAAGGGACTCGGGGAGAAAGAAGAAAATACTTCAAAGGAGAGAAGGCTATGAATAAAAATCCGAATGAACCCGTCATCAAGGACGAAAGCTCCGGCGAGAAGGCAGGCGTAGATAGTTCCGAACAGGGGAAAAACAGCGGAATGAACAGAAGGGCCTTCCTGGGGACCGTTGCAACGATCGGAGGAGTAACGTTGGTCGGAACACACGGCGCGGCGCACGCAGCCGAGGACTTTTCCGGCTACCCGAACAGCTATGGCCTCCTGACCGACCTCACGCTGTGCGTTGGTTGCCGCAGCTGCGAAGCCGCTTGCAACAAGGAGAACGGCCTGCCGAAACCGAATACACCCTTTGACGATGTCTCGGTCTTCAACGAGACACGGAGACCGGACGCCCATGCCTACACCGTGGTCAACCGGTACGAGAACCCGAAGGACAAAAACGTTCCGATCTATCGGAAGATCCAGTGCAACCACTGTAAGGAGCCGGCTTGCGCCACGGCCTGTCCGATCCATGCCTACAGCAAAACGCCCGAAGGTGCGGTCCGGTATAACGTGGACCTCTGCTTCGGATGCCGGTACTGCATGACTGCCTGCCCCTTCTACGTGCCCGCCTTTGATTATGCGAGCGCGCTCGAGCCCAAGATCGTCAAGTGCACCATGTGCTACGACACACGGGTGAAGAACGGCAAGATCACGGCCTGCGCAGAGGCCTGTCCGGCCGGGGCCATCACCTTCGGCAAGCGGGATGAATTGATCAAGATCGCCCGTCACAGGATCGAGAAGAACCCGGACAAATACGTCAACCACATCTACGGGGAGCATGAAGCAGGGGGAACGAATTGGATATATATTTCGGGGGTACCGTTTGAACAGCTTGGTTTCGCGAAAAACGTCCCCAATAAGCCGCCTATCGAGCTGACCAAAGGCTTCCTCTCGTCCGTCCCGCTCGTGTTTACGATCTGGCCGGCCCTCTTCGGTATGTGCTATGCCGCGGTTCGCCACCAAGATGAGATTTGCGAGGAGAAAATCGCATCACATAAGAAGGAGGGAAGCAAATGAGCGACAACACTATTGCCAAGCAGGATAAATTTCAGTCCTGGTTCATGGATAAACTGCTGATGGGGATGTCCTGGCCGGAGTACTTCAGATCGCTCATGACACCCTTCAACATCTTCGCCGCGATCATTCTGAGCATCGGACTGCCGCTCATCGTGCTGCGTTTCTTCTACGGCCTGGCTTTCGTGACCGATGCCTCGAACGACTACCCCTGGGGCCTTTTTCTCGGCTGGGGGCTTTTCTCCGGTGTTCCGCTGTCGGCCACGGGGTTCGTCATGGCCACAGCCTATTATATCTTCGGCTTTAAACGCTACCATTCGCTGGTGCGGTTGGGCGTGCTCACGGGGTTCCTCGGCTATCTGTTCGCAGTTATCTACCTCCTGACCGACCTCGGCAGACCCTGGCGCATCTACTATCCTATGGGAGTCAGCTTTGGAACAGCATCGGTCCTGTTCCTTGTGGCATGGCATGTAGCCACCTACCTGACGGTCCAGCTCATTGAATTCAGCCCTGCCATCCTCGAGTGGCTTAAATCGCAGAGGGTCAGGAAGTGGGCGATGACGATTACGATCGGCATGACCATTGCCGGCATCATTCTTTCGACACTTCACCAGTCCGCTCTTGGCGCCATGTACCTGCTCGCGCCCGGCAAACTGCACCCGCTCTGGTATTCGTCATACCTGCCGGTGTTCTTCCTCAGCTCGAGCATCTACGCGGCGCTCGCTATGGTCATCGTCGTGAGCACCCTCGCAGCGAAGTTCCTGCGGGACAAGGCCGACCACAATTTTCTCAGCACCCTGGATCCGCTGACCGTCGGCCTCGGGAAGGGCGCAGCGGTGGGCATCTACGTCTATTTCATCTTGAAGCTGATCGGCGTAACCCATGACGACCACTGGGACCTGCTGAACACGCCCTACGGGCGCTGGTTCCTCGTTGAGATATTCGGCTTCGTACTGCTGCCGGGGCTTATTCTGTCCATCGGAGCGAAAACAATGCGCGCAGGTATCGTACGGGTCGGCGCATTCCTTGCAGTGTTCGGAATCATCGTGAACAGGATCAATGTCTCCATGATCGCCCTGAACTGGGACTTGCCGCACCATTTGCAACATATTATTCCGGTGTGGAAAGAGGCGATGGTCGTCTTTACGATCTTTACCCTGCACGTGCTCATTTTCCGGTGGATCCTGAACCGGATGCCCGTACTCCGGGAACACCCGGACTATACTGCGTCGCACTGAACGACGGCCATATGAATAGTATTCCCGGGGATGTCCGGCGCGACGGAGATGTCTCGGTGCTGCGGATCGAGCACAACCATAAGCTCCCGCACATGCACAACACTGACATCACCCGCCACGGCGCACATCCCCGTATTGTAAGGGGGTCCGACATGAAGGGAACACCGCGAAACCTGTGGGGGTTGGTCCTGATCTTCGTTCTGACACTGGTTGTCGGCCGTGCCGGAGCGGACCAGGTCCCCCTCTCCGATGAAACGCGGAGATGTCTGGACTGCCATGCCAAGCCCGGCATCATCAAGTTCTTCCAGAACAATGAATCACTGATCTCTTACGTAGACGCCGACAAATTTCAGGCATCCGTGCATAATTCCCTGGTCTGCTCCAGTTGTCATCCCGGCCTTACTACCGGACCGCACAATCGCGTATATAAAACCAAGGCACAGTATCTGATACGGTCTTCGCTGGTATGCCGGCGGTGTCATACCGATGAACAGATCAAGCGGCGTTCCGTCCATCGCGGGTTGCTGCAGGAAGAAAAAAGCGGGAAGCCGCCCGTGTGCACCAATTGTCACGGTTCCCATACGGTCACCCGGCTGTCGGGGAAGAGTTCCTTTACCAGTGAAGAACAATACTGCATGAAATGCCATGAACATGCCTCAACTCTGCACTTTAAGAACAATGAGACCCTCCCGCTCAAGGTGGACACCCTCCGGCTGAAAACCTCGGTCCATGGCAAACTGAGCTGTTCTGACTGCCACTTCGGCTTCTCGTCCGAAGAGCACCCGCAGCGGAATTTCAGGACCCGAAGGGACTTCACCCTTGCCTCGTCGGAGAGCTGCAGGCGCTGCCACTTCGATAAATATACCAAGGCCCTCGAGAGCATTCACTACACCGTTCTCAGCCAGGGGAAACTGAATGCACCGGTCTGCACTGATTGCCACGGGTCGCACGAGATCTACCGCGTCAGCAAGGTGCGAACGGAAAGCGCAAAACGGTGCCAGCAGTGCCATGCTCAGGAATATGACGTCTATGCCAAGAGCGTTCATGGCAATGCGCTGATCAATGAACAAAACCAGGATGTTCCCGTATGCGTGGACTGCCACACGGCGCATACCATCGAGGACCCGCTTTCCATGGACTACCGCGAGCGTATCCCCGAGATGTGCAGCAACTGCCATGGGAACAAGGAAATCATCGGGAAATACGGGCTTTCACCGGACGTTGTGAAGACCTACCTCTCCGACTTTCATGGCGTGACCCTGAACTTGTATAAGATGCAGAAGGGGGAAGCCGATAAACCGCATAAAACCATTGCGGTCTGTACTGATTGCCACGGCAGGCACAATATCAAGACAACCCGGGGTGCCGAGGCGACCAACATCAAGACCAATATGCTCAAGCGCTGCCAGAAGTGCCACACCGATGCCACAGGGAATTTTCCGGATGCCTGGCTCTCACACTATGAGCCGAGCCTCACACGGGCGCCGCTGGTCTTCCTTGCCGGCCTGGTATATAAAATATTTATTCCCATATTGCTCGTCGGGTTCGTGCTCCAGGTCCTTCTGCATATCTGGCGCTATGCGGTCAACAGATGATGCGGTCCCATGCCGGAGCTCACACCTCCGGATCGCCGATAGGCAGAGTGATTCACCGGGGAGGTGACCATGCAAACAACATATAGACGATTCAGCGCCATGCGCATAACAGAGCACTGGATACACATGATGGCCGTCATCATCCTGGTCGTCACCGGATTGTCTCAAAAGTTATACACCTTCGAAATCTCCCGATGGTTTATCCTGCAAATGGGCGGCATCGACAGCGTACGGCTCATTCATCGCGGCGTGGGTGTCCTGTTCTCGTTGGCCGTGGTTATGCATATCGTGATCGCGGCCTTCGGGCTGGTCGTCAAACGATGGCAGCCTTCCATGGTGATCACGAAGAACGACTTCCGGAGCGCGGTACACAACATCCGGTATTACCTGGGGAATGAACAGTATCCCGCGCCGGGGGGTAAATACAGCTATACGCAAAAATTCGAGTACTGGGGCATTCTGACCGGCGGCCTTTTGATGATCGTCACCGGGGCGGTGCTCTGGAAACCACTGTTCTTCACCCGGTTCATAAGCGGAGAGATCATTCCTGCCGCAAAGGTGCTGCACACGAATGAGGCAATGGTCGTTTTCATCATCATCGTTCTCTGGCATATCTACAACGCCATATTCAGCCCCGAAGTGTTCCCTCTGAACACGAGCATCTTTACCGGCAGGATTTCAAGGGAACGGATGATCTATGAACACATCCTCGAACTGGCGAGCATCGAAGGGACAACGCCTGAGGAAATACGGGTGCATCATGACGAGGCCCATGATCAGGAACCGGCGCCAGTGGATGACTAGCCTGGCAGGGGGGACCGTGATCGTCCTGCGGCCTGATTCCCCCCTCTATCTTTTTCCATCCACTTATTATATACTTTGTCTATGATCGAGCACAGCGGAAGCCTGCGTAAACGCATAACCCTGACCATCTTAACGGGCATTTCGATCATTTTGCTGACATTCAGCATCGCCAGTCACTACATTATTCAGAAAAACATCGAAGATTCCCAGAACGAGAAGCTGTCATTCGCACGCCTTATCAAGAACAATATCGACAACATCATTAAAGACAATATCAACCGGTTGTACGACATATCGATCTCGGGGAAAATAGATCTGCACGACAATGACTTCGGCCCTGAACGGGACGCACTCAAAACCGCCTACCGGTACTCGATCTTCACGGACGGCGTCTTTCTGCTGGACACCGGAGGGAACATCATTCTGAATTATCCCGAAAAGATCCGGGATTCGGCGATCAACCTGTTAAGCATCGAGCCGATCAGCAGGATCATTGCGGACAACAGGCCTATGGTTTCGAACATCTATACCCTTGAACCGATAGGTAGAAAAGTCTTATTCGTCCTCGTCCCGATGAAGGACAAATATGGAAATCCCGCGGGCGTGGCGGGCGGCGAGATCGATCCCACGAATCCCGCCTTGACCCGCATGTTCGGTCTGCTCCACAAGGGCAAGCACATCTTCATCGACATTGTCGACTCGAACGGCATGATCATCTCATCCTCGGACCCCACCCGCATACTGACGCAGTGCGACCGCAAAAAATTCTTCGCCACCATCATCAGCGACAAGAAGGAACGCGTGACGACCTGTCACAGCTGCCATTTTTCCGGCTCCCAGAACGAAAAGAAGAACATGATCCTGGCTTTTGTCCCGCTCGAGATGGCCCCCTGGGGGATCTCCATCCAGGAACCCGAGGAAGACGTATTCACGCCGGCCTCAAACCTGAGGCAGATATTCATCTTACTTGCCGTAATCTTTATCGGGACCGCATTCATTCTGACCGTCGGCATCAGTCGCAGCATTGTGGATCCGCTGAACGATCTCATCCGGGGAACCAACCGGATCGCCAAGGGCGATCTGTCGAAGCCGATCCAGCCTCACGGGAACGATGAGATCGGCGTCCTGAGCCAGAGCTTCGAGACCATGCGAATCAAGCTCGTCGAGTCCATGGAGCGCATTACCAAACACGCCGAGGAACTCGAAACACGGGTTCATGAAAGAACGCGGCAGATCAATGAGGGCCAGCAGCGGGTGGCAGGGCTGCTCAAGAAGATCATATCGACCCAGGAGGATGAGCGCAAGCGGATAGCGCGCGAACTGCATGATGATACGCTCCAGGAACTATCAGCGGCCCTCATGAGGGTCGACATGTGCAAACTCCACCCCGAGCAGATAACGACGGAAAAGGTCACCAAGATCCGCGATATCCTCGGAAAAACATTCGATGGCATCATCGGCATCATCCAGAACCTGCGGCCCACCCTCCTCGATGACCTCGGCCTCTCCGCTGCCATACAGTCGCTCCTCGATATGTACCTCGGCGAGAATGGGATCAACTATTTCATGAATGCCGAGAGCGTGAAGGAACGGCGTTTCCGTCCGGAGATGGAGATAACGCTCTTCCGCATCATCCAGGAGGCTATTGTAAACATCGCCCGTCATGCGAAGGCCGAGAATGTCTTTGTCCTCCTCAAGGTCGTGGGTGATTCCCTCCATATCGATATTGAAGACGACGGAGAAGGATTCAACCTCGATTCCCTCTTTGAGCAGAGTAACCGTGATATAAAAGACCGCCGCGGGCTGGGCCTTCTGGGGATGAAAGAACGGGTCTTCCTGATGGGAGGGAAAATGGAGGTGTTCTCAATGCCGGGACTCGGAACGCGGGTGGACATCAGGATACCCCTGGTGCCGCCGGAAGGTGGTGAACATGCCTAAGAAAAAGGTCCTCATCGCCGATGACCACGCCCTGGTGCGGGAAGGGATCGTCGCCTTTCTGAAGCTCTGTGACGACATCGAGGTTGTGGGGGAAGCCTCGGACGGGCTCGAGGCTATTGAGAAAACAAAAAAGCTGCGGCCTGACATCATCATCATGGACATCAATATGCCGAAGCTCGGCGGGCTCGAGGCCACCGTCGAGATCAAGAAGCTGTATCCCGATATCAAGGTGCTGGTACTCACACAGTACGAGGACCGGGAGTATATTTCACGATTTCTCAAGGCCGGTGTATCGGGCTATCTGCTCAAGAAGGCGGTCGGAAGCGATCTCATCACCGCGCTCAAGACCATCATTCGCGGAGAATTATACCTGTACTCTTCGATCGCGTCGGAAGTCGTGGCCGGCTATCTGCATGGAGAGAAGCGGGTCGATGTCGAGAGCCCCTACGATAAGCTGAGCGACCGCGAAAAGCAGGTGCTGAAGCTCGTCGCAGAGGGACACACGCACAAGGAAGCGGCCGACATGCTGGGAATCAGCGTCAAGACCGTCATCGCCCATCAAACGAACATTAGCGAAAAGCTCGAAATCCACACCCGCGCAGGCCTGATCAAATTTGCGATCCAAAAAGGAATTATTAAAATAGACGGGGTCACAGGAGGAATTTAGGCCTTTCCGTCGACCATCTCCCGCATTTCCTTGCCGGCCTTGAAGAATGGGACTTTCTTCGGCGGTACTGAGACGGTCTCGCCGGTCTTCGGGTTCCTGCCTTCCTTGGCGCGGCGGTGGCGGATCCGGAAACTACCGAAGCCCCGGATCTCGACCTTGTCTTCGCGGGACAAGGCGTCCTTGATGCCGTCGAGTACGGTGTTGACGATCACTTCCACCTGCTTCCTGGTCAACCCCGGCTTCTTCTCTGCAATTTTATCTACCAGCTCCGCCTTTGTCATGCACTCTCCTCCTCACTCCTTGATTCTTACCGATCCGGATCACAGATACTGTAATGTTACGGAACTCCTGCTGACGCCTCGGATAATAACGTCCGCGATCCAAGCCGCGGATTCTTCCTTCAAATAATCAAAGAAAGGGATCTTTTTTCTTTTTTCGATCACTCTCGGCTTTCCGTGGATCCCCACCAGTTCGCCTGCAATCTTGATACTGTCCGCCAGATCTCCCAGCTGGTCCACAAGCTTGAGATCGAGGGCCTGCCTGCCGGTGAAGATGCGGCCATCCGCGATGGCCCGCACTTCCGCCTCCTGCATGTTCCGTCCCTCGGCAACGGCCTTGATGAACTGGCTGTGGACATCGTCGATCACGTCCTGAAGAATTTTTTTCTCCTGCGCGGACATCTCGCGGAAGGGAGACCCCACATCCTTGTACTCACCTGCTTTCACCACCATCCCCCTCACCCCGATCTTCTCGAGGAGCTTTTCGATGTTGGCAAACTCCATCTTCACGCCGATGCTTCCGGTAAGGGTGCCGGGGTTGGCCACGATCCTGTCCGCCGCCGCGGCCACATAATAACCACCCGAAGCGGCAACTGTCCCCATGGAGGCAACGACCTTTTTCCCCTCTTTCCTCGCGTTCTTGACCGCATTATAGATTTCCTGGGAAACGACCACGCCCCCTCCGGGACTGTCGATCCGCAACACGATCGCCTTGACAGAGGAATCCTCGGCATAATCGTTCAGTTCTTCGACCACCGGTTCCGCGGTGATCAACAGCCCCTCAAGCTTGACGAGCGCAACTTTGTCCGCTCCCACCATCTGCAGGGTCGTCGATGTCCGCTTGTTCCCGGACAGCAGCGACGCCAGGAACACAATACCGAAAAAAAGCGCTCCCAGCACGACTGCGGTCACTACCACGATCAGGACGGGATTTTTTTTCATGATGGATCTGTCCGTTCCTTCAACAGAGCGCCGATGCTGGTATCGGGTTTTTCCTGCTGGCTCATGTAATCTTTCAGGGTCGACCGATCATTGCCCTTGATCTGCGCCTTGACCGAGAGTGCGATCTTTCGATCACCCTTGTCGACCTTGATCACGCGGGCGGTCACCTCATCGCCTTCTTTGAACGCTGGGGAGTCCTTCACCATCTCCGAGGCAGGGATCAGACCTTCAATACCATGCTCGAGTTCAACAAACGCACCGAAGTCGGCGATTTTCGTCACCTTGACGGTTTCATCCTGACCGACCTTGTATCGCTCGGGGATCGCCTTGTCCCAGGGGTCCGGCGTCAGCTGCTTGAGCCCCAGCGAGATGCGCTCCTTTTGCGCATCGATGGAAAGAACCACGGCCCTGATCTTCTGACCTTTTTTGAGCACCTCGGACGGGTTCTTGACGTGCTTGGTCCACGACAGGTCGGAGATGTGGATGAGCCCGTCGATGCCCTCCTCCAGGCCGATGAAGGCCCCGAAATCAGTGATGGTCTTGACCTTCCCCTCCACCTCGGACCCAACGGGATAGCGATCGCCGATGCTGTGCCAGGGATTGGGTGCGATCTGCTTCATGCCGAGCGAGATCCTCTTGCCGGCCGGGTCCACTGCCAGGACCTGTGCTTCGACCATATCACCGACTGAGACGACCTTCGAAGGATGTTTCACCCTTTGCGTCCAGGACATCTCGGAAACATGGATCAAACCTTCAACGCCACGCTCCAGTTCGATGAAGGCCCCGTAGTCCGTGAGGCTCACCACCTTGCCGCTGACCCTGCTGCCGACCGCATATTTCTGGGAGGCCGCAAGCCAGGGGTCCTCTGTCTTCTGCTTGATGCCGAGCGAGACCTTTTGCTTCTCCCTGTCATACTTCAGCACAACCACTTCTATCTTGTCGCCCACTTTCAAGATCTCGGACGGATGGCTGATCCTGCCCCAGGACATGTCGGTAATGTGCAGCAGACCGTCGATGCCGCCAAGGTCCACAAAGGCGCCATACTCCGTGACATTCTTGATCGTGCCGGTCACCACCTGCCCCTCGACGAGCGAGGAGAGCGTTTCTTCCTTTTTCACGTTCAGGTGCTGCTCGAGGATGGCCCTGCGGGAGAGCACGATATTGCCCCGACCCGAATTCATTTTGAGGATCTTCAGATCCAGCACCTGGCCGATCATCCGGTTCATCTGGTGCACAGGCTTGGTATCGATCTGTGAGCCCGGCAGGAACGCCTCCACCCCCCCGATATCGACGGTCAACCCACCCTTGATCACCGAGACGACCCGTCCTTTCACCGGTGTGCCGGTCTGATGCGCCCGGTTCAGATCGTCCCAGACCTGCAGTTTTTTCGCCTTTTCCCGCGAGAGCATCAGGTTGCCGTTCGCGTCTTCCGCGGCCTCAAGCAGCACCTCAAGCTCATCGCCGGGTTTGAGGGCCTTCAGTTCCTCCGGAGTAAACTGCTCCACGGGAATGATGCCGTCGGATTTGTATCCGAGGTCCAGCATCACGAAACCGGACCGGACCTGCAATATCCTGCCCCGCACCACGGTCCCCGACTTGAAGCTTTTCAACGACTGGCTGTAGAGCTGCTCGAACTCGTTCTGCTGATTTGCTTCATCCGGCGTCTCGTTCTCATCCTGCTCGATATTTCCCTGACTCTCGTTCATTAAAATACCTTACCTCCCGAAAATGTGTGGTCGGTACCTGCGACGATCAACCGACCTTCCCGCTCTTTAATTTTTTTATCACACCCTCCACAACCCAGTCGGGTGTGGACGCTCCCGCGGTGACCCCTACCTTGGTTGCACCCTTCAGCCACTCCGGCCTGATCTCATCGGCCACCTCGATATGGTAGGTCGGTTTTCCTTCCTGTCGGCATACCGAGACCAGCCTGGTCGTGTTCGCGCTGTTGCGTCCGCCCACTACCAGCATGATATCAACCTGTCCGGCCAGGACACGCGCCGCGTCCTGGCGTTCTTTTGTTGAATGGCAAATGGTGTTAAAGACCTTTAATTCTTTGGAAAGGCTTAACAATTTTAACACAATTTCCGAAAAATTGCTATACGATTGAGTGGTCTGGGCAACAACGCCCAGCCTGTATTGAAACTTCACGCCCTCCACATCCTCCGCCGTCTCCACGACAACAGCGTTGTCGCCTGCATAGCCAAGAATACTCTGCACCTCGGGATGCTGCTTCTCGCCGATAACGACCACCTGATAGCCTTCTTTCTGAAGCAGCTCGGCATCTCGCTGCGCCTTGCCTACAAAGGGGCAGGTGAGATCGATGATCTGGAGCCCTTTGTCCCTGGCCTGGGCAAGTACCAGGGGCGGCACCCCGTGCGAGCGGATGATGAGATAGTCCCCCGGGTTGAGCGATGAAAAATCCTCGACTGTCCGCACCCCTGCCTCAAGCAACCGTTCGACTTCCTGGGGGTTATGGATCAGCGGCCCGAGGCAATACACCTTGCCTGTGCCCGCTGCCTTGAACGCGGTATTGATCGCCCGCTTCACGCCGAAGCAGAACCCTGCTTTGTCAGCCAGAAATATTTCCATGTCCCGTCACTTCACCTTCGCCAGTTCGGACAGCATCCTGTCGACGACCTGGTCAATGCTCAGAAGACTCGAATCGATCAGGAGCGCATCGTCGGCCTTTCTGAGCGGCGCGATCGAACGCCCGCTGTCCTGATGGTCACGGTCTTTGATCTCCCGGGTGATCCGCGCCAGATCAACGTCCATGCCCTTTCCCTTCAGTTCGAGATACCGGCGCTTCCCCCGTTCCTCCGCGCTCGCCTCCAGAAAAAACTTCAGCTCCGCATCAGGGAACACAACGGTGCCGATGTCCCTGCCGTCCATTACGACACCGCCGTTTTTGCCAAGCTCCCGCTGCAGGGTAAGCAGCCGGGCCCGGACCGCGGGCGATTTCGATACAGCAGAAGCCATCATACCCATCTCAGGCGTACGTATCTCACCCGTTACATCATAGCCATCCACGAAAAACCGCGGATCTCTGTTGTCCTTCTTGATCGTCACCTCGGTCCGCCCGCACAGGTCCGCAAGTGCATGCTCATGAGACGGATCGAGCTGTTCTTTCATTGTTTTCCAGCCGATAGAGCGGTACATTGCGCCGGTATCGATATAAATATAACCCAGGCGCTGTGCAAGGACTCTGGCAACCGTGCTCTTGCCTGCACCCGATGGCCCGTCGATTGCTATCACTAATCCGTTTTTCTTCATACTGTGTGCTGTCAAGATGGGTTGATACTCCTGACTCCTGACTCCTGACTCCTGACTCCTAAGTTCTGACTTACGAATACGCCGCCTGCCTCAGCAGTCGCTCAAAACCAGGGAATGACGTGTCGATCCAGCCTGTATCGCGTACAACGGTATCGCCTCTGGCGGCGAGCCCTGCCACGGCCACGGACATGGCGATTCGATGATCGCCGTGGCTGTCACAGAGTGCGCCATTGAGCGCAGCTCTGCCGATGATCTCCATACCGTCAGGAAGCTCCGTCACTGCTGCGCCCATCTTGCGGAGCTCCGCAGCCATGGTCGCTATCCGGTCAGACTCCTTCACCCGGAGTTCGGCGGCGTCCTTGATGACCGTTTTCCCTTCTGCATAGGACGCGGCCACGGCCAGCACGGGGATCTCGTCAATGGCCCGGGGGATCATCTCCCCCCCGATCTGAACGCCGTGAAGTTTTCTGTACCGGATCCGGATATCAGCCACTGGTTCGCCTGCCTGCTCACGCTGGTTCTCGAGCGTGATATCGGCGCCCATCCCGGTGAGAATATCGATGATACCCGTGCGCGTAGGATTTACTCCGATATTGTTGATCACCAGGTCCGAGCCCGGCACAATGGAAGCAGCAACCATGAAGAACGCGGCCGACGATATGTCGGACGGAATATCAAGCGATCCCTTGGCGCGCAGCCTCTGCCGACCTTGCACCGTCACCCTGGTCCCCTGCACACGGACCTCGGCGCCGAAGAATCGGAACATGCGCTCGGTATGGTCGCGGGACTTTGACGGTTCGTTCACCGTGGTCTCGCCATTGGCATACAACCCGGCAAGAAGGACCGCCGACTTGACCTGAGCGCTTGCAACAGGACTGGCATACTCGATGGCCTGAAGGGTTTTGCCCCCACCCCTGATGGAGAGCGGCGCAAGCGTACCGTGGGAGCGGCCGTCGATCTTCGCACCCATGCGCTGGAGCGGCTCAACGATCCTTGCCATGGGACGCTTTCTCAGATACTGGTCGCCGGTGAGTACGGAGAAAAAATCCTGTCCCGCAAGCAGACCCGCGATGAGCCTCATCCCGGTTCCCGAGTTACCGAGATCGAGCACTCCTGTGGGCTCCGAAAGGCCGTCCAGACCCTTGCCGTGCACGACGAGGCGCGCTGTCCCCAGACCCTCGATTGCGATACCCATTGCCTGCATTGCTTTCGCCGTGTTCTGAGTGTCTTCTCCGGTCAGGAATCCGGTGATGTGAGTATCACCGTCGGCGATGGCGGCAAACATCACTGATCGGTGGGAAATCGATTTATCTCCGGGCAGGGAAATCTCACCACGGAGTCCGCTCGACGGTTGTATGTGGAGATCAGCCATGGACTATTCCAGACCCCTTCTGAGTTCACTCGCCGATCGGAACAGTTTTTCAAGCGTTGCGGCGTCCTGGTGCTTGATCGCCTTCTTTATCCTCTTGAGCTCTGCCTCGTACTGGTCGATCATATCAATGATATTTTTTCCGTTCAGCAGACAGACGTCCCTCCACATTTCCGGTGAACTTGCCGCGATCCTGGTGAAATCACGGAATCCGGCGCCTGAAAAATTGATGTAATTCTCCGGCCCCGCGTTGAATCCCGCGACCGTGCTGACCATGGCGAAGGCCGCCGCATGGGGGAGATGGCTCACAGCTGCGAAAATATGGTCGTGCGCATCGGCATCCATCAACACCACGTTCGCGCCGGCGGCAATCCAGATCGCCTTCACTGCTTGAAGGGCCTGCGGGTCTGTCTTGGCCGTCGGCGTCAGGATGCATTTCGCGCCCAGGAACAGGGTCCCTGACGCCTCTCCGACACCGTGCTTTTCCTTGCCCGCGATCGGATGGCCCGGAACATAGTGGACGCCGGCAGGAAGTATTGCCTCGATCGTCTTGACCAGCGCTCCCTTGACACTGCCCACATCGGTAAGGATGGCCCCCTTTTTCAGCCGGGGACCGATCTCGGTGACGATACGCTCGAATGCGCCGACAGGAGCAGCAAGTACCACCAGGTCCGCGTCCTCGACATCCTGTGACAAGGCCTGTCCCATGCGATCGATCACGCCAAGCTTGAGCGCCAGCTCGAGCGACTCCCTGCTTCTTCCGGCGCCCGTTATCTTGTGCGCCAGGTTCTTGTCCTTCAGGACCTTGGCCAGGGAACCGCCGATCAGACCGACGCCGATTATGGTTACGTTATTGAAAGGGATCATAGTCTTTAAATGCGCATAGAGCATAGTGATGGGCATGGCGTTTAAACCCTTGCCCTCTGCGCTCTGCGCTATGCTCTCTGCTCTATGCTGTTACGATCTTCTCCAACTCGCTTACGAACCGTGCGTTCTCCTCAGGCAACCCGATCGTGACGCGGAGCCTGTTGCCGCCCATGGGCCGGATGATCACACCCTGCTTCAGGAGCGTCGTATACAGCTCCCTGCCGTCGAGCCGGGTCTCGAACATGATAAAATTGGTCTCCGTGGGGATATACGATACACCGAGCCGCTGAAAGGTTTGATACAGGAACTGTTTCCCCTCGTTATTGATCGCGATCGACTTCTCGACATGCTTCCGGTCGGCAAGCGCCGCCAGGGCGCCGACCTGGGCCAGCGAGTTCGTATTGAACGGCTGCCGCACCTTGTTCATCAGCTCCGCGATCTCCGGGGTCGTGATGCCGTAGCCGATGCGAAGTCCGGCAAGTCCGTAGATCTTCGAGAACGTCCGCAGCGCCAGCACGTTCTTACCCGTCTTCAGAGAATCCAGAGAATCGGGATAGTCAGCGTGAGTAACATATTCAAAATACGCTTCATCCACAGCCACGATCAGGTGGTCCGGCACCCGGTCCATGAACCGGTCCATCTCCGCTTTTGCATTCATGGTGCCGGTAGGGTTGTTCGGGTTGGCAATGAACACGATCCTGGTCTTCGGCGTGATCCGCTCCGCCATGGCATCGAGGTCGTGCCGCATGTCCCTGCAGGGAACAATAACATTCGTTCCGCCCGCTGCCTCGGTGATCATCCTGTACACCACAAAGGATGGATCCGCCGAGATGATCTCGTCCCCGGGCTGGACAAAAGTGCGCACCACGAGCTCAATGAGTTCATTCGATCCGTTGCCCAGAATGATCTGGTTGAGGGCCACCCCGTACTTTTTGGCAAGCGCCTGAGAGAGATAAAATCCACTGCCGTCAGGATACCGGTTCAGACCTTCAACGGCCTTTTTGATCGCCGCGATGGCTTTTGGCGAAGGCCCGAGCGGGTTCTCGTTCGAGGCAAGCTTGATGCTGCCGCTGATGCCAAGCTCGCGCTCCAGCTCCTCGATCGGCTTGCCCGGAACGTAGGGGGTGATGTTTTTTATGTTTTCTGAAACACGGATCACGATGAAAACCTCATTCGGTGAAATGTATCGCAGAATAGTAATTAATTCAAATGCAAAGTTCAAATGCAAATCAAAACCAATGTTTAAAACGCAGACCTTTAACTGTTGCCGTTTTGACATTCATTTGAACTTTGAGCATTTGGATTTGATCTGCTCCGAACTCAACCTATCCGCTCTTCGGATACGACCCCAGCACCTTCAGGAACATGCAGTCCTGCCGCAGGCGTTCGATTGCCGCGGCAACATTCTTATCCTCGATGTGGCCTTCCATATCGAGGAAGAATACATAATCCCAGACCTTCCGTCCCGACGGCCGGGCATCCAGCCTGTTCAGGTTGATGCCGCTCTCGGCAAAGGGCGCGAGCATGGTATAGAGCGCGCCCACCTTGTCCTTGATGGAGAACATGATCGAGGTCTTGTCGCGGCCTGTTCTGCCCGGAGATTTCGGGGCGATGACGAGGAACCGCGTAATGTTGTTAGTGCTGTCCTCGATCTTTTTACCCGCGATCTGGAGCCCATACAGCACCGCCGCCATCTCGCTGGCGATCGCCGCAACCGTTGGATCGTCCGAAGCCATTTCCGCGGCCCTGGCCGTACTTGGCGCATCCAGGACCGGCACGCCGGGCAGGTTCTTCTCGATCCACTGTCTGCACTGCGCCGCGGCGGGGGCGATCGTATAGATCTTTTTGATGTCCTCGAGTTTGCCCGACTTGTTCATGAGGTGCTGCGACACCTCGAGCATGATCTCGGCTGATATCTTAAGGTCTGAGTCGATGAACATGTCGAGGGTATAGATCACGGCGCCTGACGAGGAATTTTCAATGGGCACTACGCCGTAGTCCGCCCGGCCGCGCTCCACCTCATTGAACACGTCCCTGATGCTCTCCCCCGGCACGTACTGGGCCGCCAGGCCGAACTGCTGCATCCCGGCCATGTGGGTGAATGTGGCGCGTGGTCCAAGATACGCGACTTTGAGTGGACGCTCGAGCGAAAGGGAAGAAGAAAGGATCTCGCGATACACTGCCCGCAGGGTGTCCTGGGGAAACGGCCCCTTGTTGCGGTCAGTGAGGCGTTCAAGGATCTCCTGCTCCCGTGATGGAGAATGGAAGTCGAGCTTCTCGGTTTTTTTGATGTTCCCGATCTCGATGACGATCCGGGCGCGCTCATTCAGCAGATCGACCAGTTTTTCATCGATCTCGTCGATCTTCTTCCGAAGGTCCTGTATTTTCTGTTTAGACATAAGCGTTTAATAAAACCTGTCTGAATGGGATATGCGGATTCGCGAATTATAGTTTATTTTTTAAGCAGTTGCAAGGACTTTTTGGATCAGGGACCCTCTGAATGTTTCATTATTTACTTTTATTCCTTTTTGAGGAATAATGAAAACCTGGTTGTCAGCCATGGACATCGATCTCATAAACGACATCAAATTCAATTGCGACGTTTCGGATGCGCAGTACTGGGGATATTTTTCGGTCTGCGGCCTGCTGATGCGGTATCGAGACCTCTTCCGGTCCGAGAAGGGCCTCAAGCCCTGGGCTGATATCAATCGCGAGGAGATCCTGTCATGGATCTCAGACAAGGAATCCCGCTGGCCGGACCTGGAGGAGAAAGGTTTAAGGGACCTGACGATAGGTGGAATAAAACACAGCCCCTTCGATCTCGTTGAGATAAATCATGCGCTGAAAGACCGGCATCTCATCTACGGCGCGGGCTACGGCATGTACATGAAGCCCACCTTCTTTCTTGCGGAACTCCGCACCCTCGATAAGGTCTCCGGTCTGACCGTGTACACCTCGGGGACCGAATTCGTCAGAGACCTTTTTACCGCGGCCGGCATGCTCCAGGGAAAAAGCATCTTCCTGCGGCTTGAGCCGCTCACAATGCTGCTCCTGTACAAGTTTTCGGAGTTGAATACGAGGCACGCCTCTGCGCTTGAAGACGCCTTTGCGCAGTACGGTTTTCAACACCGGCAGATCGTCGACGAGATATTCGTAAAACGGATCGAGAAGATGGCGGAGTGTTATGCGGAGGTACTGCTCCGCCACGAGATCGCGGAATCACGTGAAGACATTTCGGAATGGAAAGACCTTCTGTCCGAGGCCGGAGACCGGAAGGCGGAGCATTATTTGCGCGCGATCAAAGACCTGATAGCCGACACCTCGGACCACGGCCCTTACAAGAGGATCATCGACATGAGGGACCGCGGCGCCCTCAGCCTCACGATTGCGCTGATGGAGGGATACCGGAGGGTCCTTTACCCGGAGATACATCAAGCGTATAACGAATTTTGCCTGCAAGGGGACTGGTCAGCAATAGAACTATCGCGGCAGGCCGGATACGCGCGCTTCCGATCGCATAGAGACGCCATCGTGGACCTGTACCATGGATGCAGCGGAAAGGGTGATTTTACCAAAAAGATCAGAGAACGTATTCAGACAACCTGACCCGGACAGGCCGGAACCAAGAAAAACCAAACAAAAGTCTTTGACACGGAAAAAGACGGATGAAACCTATGAACAATAATGACCCTTCATAATCCGATCAGTGTATACATCCGTATCAATGAAGTTGACTCTTTCCTACCCATTCCTCGTAGAAATTTATTCGTAACTCAGCAATAACTCCCGTGGCACAGGAACAAAAAAGAATCGTGTCTTTTACGAACGAACAACGAGAGCGTTGCTCTCTCAGTGTTCGCCAATAGATTGCTTCATCGCTTCCCCATTCGCAATGACACCCGCTTTCTCAGGGTGCCAATGTCTCATTGCGCCTGCTGCTCAGATCTTGAGCTGTTCAGCCTTCACCCATCCGTCGATCTCACCCGGTGGCATGGGCACTGAGAACAGGAACCCCTGTCCGTAGTGGCAATGCATTTTCTGCATATTCAATAACTGGTGGTTCATTTCCACGCCTTCGGCGATCACTTCAAAGTTCATGCTGGTGGCCAGCGAGAGGATCGACAGGATGATCTCTTTGTTCTTTCCATCAGCCGAAAGCTTCTTGATGAACGTCCGGTCGATCTTGATCGCGTCGATCGGGAAGCGGTGCAGATAGCTCAGCGAGGAATAGCCGGTGCCGAAATCATCGATGTGGATCTGGACGCCCAGGCTCCTCAGCTGGTTCATCGTCTCCACCGCCATCTCGACGTTTTCCATGATCATGCTCTCCGTTATCTCGAGCGCAAGGGTGTGCGCATCGACCCCCGTATCCATGATGATGGCGGACACCTTGCTGGCGAGGTCGCGCTGCGCGAACTGTTTGCCCGAAATATTGACGCTCATCTTGAGCGGGGGCTGCATAGGATACCGTTCCTGGAGCACGCGCAGCTCGCGGCAGGACTCCCGGAGGATCCACTCGCCGATGGCGTTGATCAGTCCGTTCTCCTCAGCCATGGGAATGAATTCCAGGGGATAGATGAGGCCCCGTTTGGGATGGTTCCACCGGACGAGGGCCTCGAAAGCGACTGGTTGGTGGGTCGTCAGGTCGATAATTGGTTGATAGAAGACGATAAACTCCTTGTGGTCCAGGGCCCCGCGCATGTCCGCCTCGAGCTGCAGCCGGTCGAGGATGTTCGCATGCATCTTGGGATCGAAGATCTCGTGGCACGCGCTGCCCCTCGCCTTGGCCTGGTACATGGCGATGTCCGCATCGCGCAGCACCTGTTCAGGCCGCTCGTAGCGCTCGGAGCCTGTGGCGATCCCGATACTCACGGATGCGAACATCTCCTGTCCCTTGACCAGGAGCGGCACCGACAGCTTTTTATGGATACGTTCAGCGACATCGACGGCGTCCTTCAATTCACTGATATTGTCCAGAAGCACGGCGAACTCGTCTCCGCCAAGGCGCGCGACCGTATCCCCCGGACGGAGGCACTCCGACAACTGCTGACCCATTGCGATAAGGAGCTGGTCACCCACCGTATGGCCGAGGCTGTCATTGACGACCTTAAACCGGTCCATGTCGAGGAAAAGAACCGCGTAGAGCTCGTTGGCTCGTCGCGACGACACGGTGATACTGTGCTGGAGGCGGTCCATGAAGAGGGCCCGGTTCGGCAGCCCGGTCAGCGCATCGTGAAAAGCATTATAGACCAGCTGCTCTTCCGCCGATTTTCTCGACATGATATCCGTCTGGGAGCCGGCCATTCGATACGCATGGCCATCCCGGTCCCGTACCGCGAGCCCTCGATTGAGCACCCAGCGGTACGCCCCGTCCTTGTGCATGATGCGGTACTCGCTTTCAAAATGCTGGTCCCGTCCGTCGAGGTGAGCAGCGATCTTGACTTCGACTTCACCACGGTCGTCAGGATGGACCAGGCCGAACCATTCTTCCGGCGTGTCGCTGATGTCCTTCTCCCCGTACCCGAGCATCGATTTCCACCGGTATGATAAATATATTTTATTGCTCCGCAGGTCCCAGTCCCACAGCCCGTCGTTCGCACCGCGGGCAGCAAGGGCATACCGCTCTTCGCTTTCGCGGAGCGCCTCCTCCGCCCGTTTCCGTTCCGTGATGTCATGCGTATACTCAATGACGTGGGATACCTTCCCTTCGCTGTCCATGATCGGATAGGTATAGATCGCACTCCAGGTCTTTACTCCGTCAAATAAGTACGCCAATTTTTCCTTGGCGCAGGGTCTGCCGGATACGAACGTCTTCTGCACAACGCATTCATCGCAAACACTGCTCCTCTTCAGCAGTGCTTCGTAGCAAGTTTTTCCGATCAGATCACTGAGCTTCTTGTGCCTCATCTGCGCGTAGGCCTCGTTCGCCCGGACTATCCGGTAGTCGCGGTCGATGATGCAGAAAGGGTCCTGGATACTGTTGAAGATAGTATTGAGAAATGCCTCCGACTTCTTCAGAGCTTCCTCGGTCTGTTTGTGCTCCACGATCTCCTGCTCAAACTTTGCGTAGCCGGTCTTCAGCGACAGGCTCATGGCATTGAAATGCGAGTCAAGCTCTCCGAATTCTGCCGTGTCCTTGTCCGTGATCGTGAACCCGAGGTCTCCGCCGGAGATCATTCGCGTTGCATTGACCAGGGTATTGATTGGTTTGATTATTGACCTGGTCAGGTTTACGGCGATAAGAACAGCAAGGACAAAGGTCAGGATCGTCACCAGGATCACGCCCTCCCGATTGATCTTCTGTGTTGCATCCCGAGTCAAGAACTCGAGCTTGCTGCTCGCCTGCGCGGACATGTCCTCGGCCTTGACCAGGATATCGTTACCGATGTCTGCGGCATTGATCTTCAGCTGATTGATCTGCGGGGAATCCGACGACGACGTGACCACGTGACTCAGGGCCTTCCGGTAGTCGCCGATAAGAGACCGGACGCGATCGATCATTCCGGCGATCTCGGGAGTATGATGACAGATGGAGCATTTTTGTGCGGCCTGCTCGAGGAGTGTGACATCTTCTGCGATAAGATCGCTCTTGTTGCCAAGCTTCGTATGGGTAGTGTAGAGATCGGACTGGACCTTCCGGATGGGTACGATCAGGTGCTTCCGGAGGTCCTCGCTCTGGTGAAAGTTGATATGGCGGCTGAGCGTTTCATTCGTGTTCCTGATGTACAGGGTAGCGAACGCCCCCCCAAGGGTGGAGAACAGGAACACCATGAGCAGCGAGAGAATGATCTTACGCCTCATACAGCAGTAACCTCCGTAGCGCATCCCTAAGCAGCTGAATGCGTTCCCTTCTCTATATATTTTTTATAACGTATTCATCGAAAAAAGTCAATATTTTTTATTATTTACCATATTTTATTGTTATCTCAGGTGGGGCTTTGCGAATGTCCGGGAAGCGAGGGTCGAGTTTGAAGACAAACGAATTACTTATTGTGTTATTGGCGGCAAGTTCCATCGCCCCCTGCCCTCTCCCCTGTGGTGAGAGGACTAAGCGGGCCCCTGCACGCACGTAGGGCCCTTCCAAAATAAGTTCAAATGCGTTGTAGTAATAAACCGACAGTGCCCGCTTTTGCGTGCTGGCTTACAAGAACCGGTCTTCAAGATCTGCCGGCGGGCGTTCGCTACTCCTTCGCGTGCTTGCCCCAGGTCTTTTCCAGGTACTGGTCCCTGTCCCGAATTGAACCGGTAGAACTTGTATCGCACGCTGTTCTTCTGATAGTACTTCTGGTGATACTCCTCAGCCGGATAGAACGTTGAAGCCGGCACGATCTCGGTCACGATGGGTTTGTTGCCGAACTTGCCCGACCTCTCCATCTTCTCCTTTGAGGCCACAGCCTGTTTCCGCTGCTCTTCGCTGTGAAAAAAAATGGCCGTCCGGTACTGGTCTCCCACGTCCACGAACTGCCGATCGCGCGTGGTCGGGTCCACGTTCCGCCAGAACAGGTCGAGCAACTCCGAATACGTGACCTGTGCCGGGTCAAAGACGATCTCGATGGATTCGGCATGTCCCGTGGTCCCCGACGAGACTTCCTCGTAGGTCGGGTCCTTCTTGTGTCCGCCCGTATACCCTACAACGGGTGGCAACCACACCCTTAAGCCTGTCAAAAGGAGGCTGCATACACCAGAAACATCCGCCGGCAAAGGTCGCCTTTTCGAGTTTCGTGGGAGGTCTTCACTGCATTTTTGCTTTCAGCATTACAGCCTCTTCATCCTCCGAAAAATGAAGATGACGGGAAATGCCGCCGCCTTTTGTTGATTGAACTTTTTTTCTTATCATACTACCTGAAGAATGACGTCCGAACAATGCCCTCGTCCGGGAGAGGAAAATAAGAAAAGGCATCACGAAGTCCGGTACATCTCGGATCTTCTGCAGGGATTCCCGCATGCCCGCCGGATTGGAAATAAAGCCGCGTTAGAATCACCCGACCTTCAGCATCTCGGGATTGGTATGGGGGATGAACACTGCACCCAGGTACTCCTTCATGAACTCCGGGTCGTCCTGCATGGGTTTGTAGGTGATCTTCTCTGCTATGGCATTCACCGTGTTCACCAGGTCGCCGTCAATGAGCAGCATGCGCGCGCCCGCGAGGGACGAGTTGCCGAGGGGCTTCACGATGTCCGCCGGCCACGCCGGAAGCATGCCGATGCCCACGGCCTTCTCCGCATTGATGCCGGTGCCGAGGGCGCCGGACACGAACACGGTCTCGATGTCCCTGAACGAGATGCCCACGGACCGGGTAAGCACCAGCAGCAGCGTGAACATGGCCGCCTTTGACTTCATGAAGTTCTGGATCTCGTTCTGGGTTATATACAGGGCATCATGGCAGTCGCAATCGATCGAGAAAGCCTTCTCTCCGTCAATGGTCGTGACATGCTCGCCGTCGACAAGTGCACCGCTCTTATCGATCATCCCCGCCTTATAGAGCTCATAGATCAGACTTACCATGCCGGACCCGCAGATCCCTTCGGGCTTGCCCTGGTCAAAGGTCTTGCAGGAGATGTTCTGCCCTGTGATCTCGATGTCGTAGACAATCCCCTTTTTCGCCCGCTTCCCGATCCGAGAGATCCCCTCTTCGAGCGCCGGACCGGCAGCGCCGGCCCCCACGATCATCCAGTCCCGGTTCCCGATCACGATCTCGGCATTCGTACCCACGTCGATCAGGATCGAGGTCTTTTCCGATCGGGCCATGCCCGAGGCAAGAATGCCGGCGGTGATGTCACCGCCCACATAGCTCCCCGCGTTCGGGAACACGTACACGACAGCTTCGGGGTTCATGGCAAGCTGCAGCTCCGACGCCGCGAAGAACCCCGGGCTCCTGACCACGGGCACAAAAGGGTCCACGGGGATCGTGCTGATATCGAGTCCCAGGAAGAAGTGGCTCATCACCGTGTTCCCGCCCACGGTCATGGCGTGGATATCCTGCGCGGTTACCCGCGCTTCCCGGCAAAGCTCGACGATCAGCCCGTTGATCCCGTTCACGAGCACCCGGTAGACCTCCTCGCCATTTCCCGACATGGTATGGTGCATGCGGGTCATGATGTCGCTGCCAAATATGGTCTGGGGGTTCTCCAGGCTTTTCGTCAGGACATCCTTTTGCGCGATATTGTCGTACAGCAGGGCGACCAGGTTCGTGGTCCCGAGGTCAAGGGCGATGGAATAAGAACGCTCCTTCCCGATATCGATCAGCCGGTATCCGTTCCCGATTCGTCCGATAATGCAGGGGAACGCTGTCTGCTCCTTCACAACTGGAGGGACCCTTCTCATAACCGAAAGCGGAAGAACAAGGGGACCGAGCCCCAGAGTATCGGTGATCCGCTGATCATGGGCCCTTCGGTCGTCGTCGGACGGCAGAGGCAACTGTATGGTCTTCTTGAAAATAAGAGAGGTCATCGTTCCCCTTCGCTCATCAGAATAATGCGGCAGTACGTTATGAATAACACACTCAGGAGAATACTGTCAATCGAATGTTATCGTGGTGTGGTGAACGATTCAATTGTTTGCGCATTCACTGAAAATACAGTATACTTGATCATATACACTGTGCGAGAACAATCAAGGGACAATGCGGGGAGGGACCGGAACGCATGTACGCAAGCGAAAACATCACCCGAAACACCATTGCCATGGTCCTGGCCGGCGGCAAGGGAGAGCGGCTCAGCCCCATCACGGTCGGCAGGCCCAAGCCCTCGGTCCCTTTTGGCGGGAAGTACAAGATCATCGATTTCGTGCTGAGCAATATGTTCAACTCAGGCATTCGTAAGGTCTACATCCTGACCCAGTATCATGCCTACTCGCTCAGCAAACACATCAAGGACTCCTGGGGCAAGTGGGTAGGCCTTGGTGAGTTTTACGATACGGTCTCGCCCGAAACGACCAGTATGGGCGAGCAGTGGTATAAGGGCACGGCCGACGCCATCTACCAGAACCTGCGCCTCATCGAGTCGTCAGGCGCCGAGTATGCGGTCATCTTCGGAGGCGATCACATCTACAAGATGGACATCTCGCAGATGATGGCGTATCACCGCATGAACAAAGCGGACCTTACCATTGCAGCGCTCGATGTCTCCGTAGAAGAGGCCACGCGATTCGGCATCCTGCATGTGGATGAAGATCTGCGCGTCACATCGTTCCTGGAGAAGCCGCAAAACCCTCCGCGGGTCCCGGGAAAAAATTCCTGCTTCGCGTCCATGGGCAACTATATTTTCTCCGTCAGCAAGCTCATCGATTTACTGAAAAAAGGCAAACGCAAATTCGAGGACCTCGATTTCGGACAGCATGTGGTCCCCATGATGATCGAGCAGGGAGACAAGGTCTTTGCCTACAGCTTTTACGACAATAATATCCCCGGCATGGATCCGCGCGAGCGGGGCTACTGGAAGGACGTGGGCACCCTCGAATCATACTACGAGGCGAACATGGACCTCATCCATGTCAGCCCGCAGTTGAACCTGTACAACTATACGTGGCCCATCCTGACCAACCAGGGGAACCTCCCTCCGGCAAAAACGGTCTTCGACGACGAGAACCGGCGCGGCCTGAACATCGATTCGCTCGTATGCGGCGGCTGCATCACCAGCGGTGCGACCGTGCGGCGGTCCATTCTCGGCCCCTCCTGCAAGGTCCACAGCTACGCGCTGGTCGAGGACTCGATCCTCTTCGAGAATGTGCAGATCGGGCGCCGCGCAAAGATCAAGAAAACCATCATCGATGAAGGAATATACATACCGGAAGGGATGGAGATCGGCTTCGACCACGAAGAGGACCGTATGCGGGGATGCATCGTCACCGAGTCGGGCATCGTGGTGGTGACAAAGTAGTGCGTCAGCCGGCAGCGTAAACAGGGCGCCAGTCTCTGTTCAGCAGGCTTCGCTCAGTCAGCACTTTATCCGCTGAATGGTCAGTTACCAGAAGTAGTCTATTGAATCACGTTCTTAGTATTGGTCCCGGTCGTTCTCATTGCCACAGATCTCCGGTCCCCGCTCGCTTCGTATCCTCATTGAATCCGCTTTTACCCCTCCACTTCGACCCTGTTCCTCCCGTTTTTCTTTGCTTCGTACAGTGCTTTATCGGCCGCCTGGACCAATTTGCCGGCTGAGTCGATGCCGGGACCGGACAGGTCGGCGATCCCTATACTGACGGTCACTTTTTTATCGCCCATACCCGTAAAGGCGTGATCAGCCACGGACTGTAAGATTCTGCGCGCAGGAAGTCAAAGCAACGGCCTTTGGCGTCATGGGGGCCAGCACGATGAACTCCTCACCTCCCCAGCGGGACGGGGTATCTACGTCCCTGATGCCTTGTTTAATGATCAGCGCAATGTCCTTGATGACCGTGTCCCCGACCGAATGGCCATAGGTGTCGTTTACATTCTTGAAGTGATCAATGTCCATCATCATGCAACTGAGGGGGGAGTTGTATCTGCTGGATTTTTTAAATTCCGAATCCAGTACTTCCTCGAAGCGCCTCCTGTTATAAAGCCCGGTCAGCGGGTCGGTAATGGACAGCGCCTCAACTTTCCTGAGCATTACTTGCAATTCGTCGTTCTTCCGGCTCAATTCGTCTCTCAGGTGTTTTGTCCTCAATGCGGCGTAGACCCGGGCGTTCAGCTCTATTTCGTCGTATGGTTTGGTAAGATAATCGTCGGCGCCGGCCTCTAATCCCTGGACTTTCTGCGCAGTGGCATTCAAGGAAGTGAGCATAATGATCGGAATTGCCCTGGTATGCTCATCTTGCTTGAGCCAGACGCATACCCTGTTTCCGTCCATATCAGGCAACACACGGTCGAGGAGAATAACGTCAATAGGCTGGGTCTTCGCTACGCGGAATACGGACATCCCATCGCGGACCCACGTCACCTCGTATCCGCTTTTCTCAAGAAACGTTCTTTGTAACTGTTCCCTGTGTTTCACTGTCTTCGATGTAAAGAATGTTCGCCTTTGCCATCAGGGCATCTCCTATCCCGCGCTAACATCTATTGAACACTTTTGTTTTCCCAAAGGAAAAGCTGCAAGTTTCTCCGACGCATCTTCGGTGCGGGTCGAAGGGTGAAATATCGTTATATAAATATAGCATACATCAAGTAAACTATAACGTAATTTTACTTTCTTGTCAGCCACTGTCCGCTCCCCCTTCATTTGACAGTCGATATCCTTTGTGCTACTTTTAAATCAGGGGTATACGCATCAAATACAGCAGTCCGGAGGATCAACTATGAAAATTCCCTTGCAGATCACTTTTCGAAACATGCCGCTATCCGAGGCCATTGAAGCGAAGATCAATGAAAAGGCGGCCAAGTTGGATAAATATTTCAGCAGGATCATGAGTTGCCGTGTCGTGGTCGAGGAATCGCAGCGCCGGCAGCATCAGGGCAAACTGTTCAGCGTCCATATCGACATCACCGTGCCGGGCAAGGAAATGGCGGTGACCCGTGAAGAGAATGAAGATCCCTATGTCGCGGTCCGTGATGCCTTCAACACTGCGGCAAGGCGGCTTGAAGAGCATGCCCGGCAGAGGCGGGGCGAGGTGAAGACCCATGAGACACCGCCAATTGGCCGCATCATCAGGATCTTTCCCGACCAGGCGTATGGCTTCATCATCACACACGACGACCAGCGTGAGATCTATTTTCACCGCAACAGTGTTCTCAATGATGACTTCAGCAATCTGAAATTCGGGGTTGAAGTATCGTTCATTGAGGAACAGGGGAAGGAAGGTCCGCAGGCGGCGCGCGTGGCGATCATCAAATAGAACACATTGTTCTGTTTCCCGGCCGGAACGGGCGGGAACGGAAAAAGCCGGGGCATTAAGAAAAGGCCTGGCCGCGCCTATCGGTTCGCCACGGTGATGAGCGCCTCATCACGACCGTTTATGAGTGAATCAGCACATGGAGATATCCTGGCATGACCGCCGCGCCGTTCTGCGGCTCGTTCTTATCGCCTCTCTTGTGAGCCTTGCCTTCGAACTGACGCTCATCCGGATATTTTCCATTTCCCTCTGGTATCACTTCGCATTCATGGTCATCAGCATCGCCATGCTCGGCATCGGCGCCAGCGGCACTGTGCTCTCGGTATTTCCGGGCCTGAAGGACCTTCGCAGGGTCCCGCTGTACGGGCTCTTGCTGGCCATAAGCATCCCCCTCTCCTATCTCCTTGCCAACACCGTGCCCTTCGATCCCGCGCGGCTTCCCTGGGACCGTCTGCAGCTACTCGCCATAAGCCTTTACTACGTCATCCTCTGCGTTCCGTTCTTCTGCTTTGGACTGATCGTCTCTGCTGCCTATACCGCGATGTCGCGTGATGTCAACGCGATCTATGCCTCGGACCTCGTGGGTGCCGGGATCGGAGCGCTCGCCATGGTCTGGCTGCTCTCCCTGGGTGGACCCGAAACGAGCGTGTTCATCATCTCTTCCCTTCTTGCCACCGGACTCCTCTCTCAAAGAGATCGGAAAATGCGGTTCCTTTCCCTGCTCCTCATCGCCGCGAATCTGGCCGTCCTCTTCATCAATCCACAATGCATCCAGCCCAGGATATCGGCCTACAAACCCTTCGCGCTCGCCTTGCAGTTCCCCGGCGCAAGGCGACTCTACACAGCGTACAGCCCCTACGCCCGCATCGACCTGTTCAAGAGCCCCGCCGTCAGGTTCGCGCCGGGTCTGAGCTTTACGTATCTTGAGCCGCTCCCTGAGCAGACAGGGATTGCCATCGATGCCGGCGACCTTTATGCGATAACCGACGAAACGGACCGCGACAGGCTCGCCTTCCTCGGGTCCCTCCCCTCCAGCCTTGCCTACCAGTTGAGCCCAAATCAGGACGCGCTCATCATCGAACCACGGGCCGGTCTCTCCCTCCTCCTGGCCCGACAGTTCCGATCGAGGAACATCTCTGCCATAGACTCAAATCCTCTCTTCCTTCGCGTGATGCGGGAATACGGCCGGACGCATGGATCACCTGTCTATGAGCACCAGGTGTGGACCGGTCTGGCGCGGACGTGGCTTGCCGGATCACACCGGGAGTTCGACCTTATCGATCTTTCGCTCATGGGCCCACTGCCTTCCGCGGCCTTCGGGTTTGCAGAAGACTACCGTTTCACCATCGAGGCCTTCGAGCGCTACGTGGCTGGCCTGAAACCCGGCGGCTTCCTGTCGGTCAACCTCTACCTCATCCCGCCGCCGAGAACGGAACTGCGCCTGCTCGCGACCCTGGTCAGGTCCGCGGAAGCGTCCGGTATCACGGACATCTCCGGGCATGTCGCCGCTATCCGGAGCTGGGACACCCTGACCCTGGTCATGAAGAAATCGGCACTGACGATCGAGGACATCGGACGGATCAAGGCCTTTGCGCGCGAGAAGAGGTTTGACCTTGTGTACTATCCCGGCATCAAGCCCGAAGAGAGCAATGTGTATATCAAACAGCCGGGGAACGAATATGCCGACGCCTTCCGGAGACTGATGGACAAGAAGACCGGCAGCCGGTTCATGGCCGATTACCTCTTCGACATCCGGCCGGTCTCCGATGAGCGCCCCTTCTTCCATTATTATTTGACCCTGAAGAACACCAAGGCAATCTACCGGCTCATGGGAGAGAAGTGGCAGTATTTCATCGAAGAGGGCTACCTCCTTCCGGTCCTCTTTGTTCAGGTGCTCGTCGTGAGCATTGCCCTGATCCTCCTGCCGCTCCTCAGAATGAGGAATAAAGAAGACGCGATAGTCCTGCACGACCCTCTCCGTGCACTCTCGTATTTCGCCCTGCTCGGCATCGGCTATCTGTTCATCGAGATCGCATTCATCCAGAAAATGATCCTCACGCTCGAGAACCCCTCCTCGGCCGCAAGCACGGTCATTGCGTCGGTCCTGATCAGCTCAGGCATAGGCAGCCTCCTGAGCCGGCGCATCCGGGCGCTGAACAACCCGCGCATCCTGCTGGCCCTTGCGGGTTTGGTTTTCGCCTACAGCCTCCTGATGCCCGGGATCACGTCAGCCATAAGCGTGTATCCCCTCGTGGCGAAAATCGCTTTTTCCTCTGTGCTCGTCATGCCCGCCGGAATCCTGATGGGCATTCCCTTCCCCCTGGGGATCTCACTCCTCCATACGGCCGCGCCCCGGCTCATCCCCTGGGCATGGGCAGTGAACGGCTGCTTTTCGGTGCTCGCGCCCATCCTCGCTATCATGCTTGCCCTTTCCGCGGGATTTCAGTCCGTGCTGTTCTGCGGATCGTCGATGTACCTGCTTGCTTTTTGGGTAATTCACCGGGAATGGAATACCCACGCAGAGTAACATTGATAAGTCTTAAACTCTGGACCTACCCAACCATGATTTGAAAATAGTAGAATGCGATATGAATTATTGATTCTCTGATATATTCGTTTGGCAAGAAGTACTTCCTGAACTCGTTGAAGTCGCATTTCTTTGAAACAGAGCAAGGCTATATTCGGTGTTCGCCGAATACCCTTAACATGACCAATCGTAATCGTTGACATATTCTTAGATCAAGCATATAGTCGTGCATGAAAAATCATCTACTCAACACTTTATTGAAGGAGCACAAAACATGTATAAAATACTTATCACATTAGACAATGGAGATAAACATACAAAATCTTTTAACTTCCAGGGTGAGCCGTTGACAAAAGAGTCAAATGCCAATTTTGAATTAGACAGAATATGTCATCGTGATATAAATGAGGACACATGGATGTTAGTTGACGATGAGGTCCGGATCATTATCGATCACATCGCATCATTAAAAATCATTGTTGAGTAGCAGCAGGCTGATTGAGTTAATAGGCTAAGCATGATGGTGC
This sequence comes from Nitrospirota bacterium, assembly GCA_963732675.1. Classification (GTDB taxonomy): domain Bacteria; phylum Nitrospirota; class UBA9217; order UBA9217; family UBA9217; genus JALNZF01. The sequence goes on along the minus strand of CAVTAJ010000020.1, from coordinate 154,618 downwards.
TGCTAAATGTTAATTAAACTTGCACGGAAGAACCAGTGCATTATCGGATTTCACATGCACCATGACATCAAAGGGATCAATTCCCGATTCTCAACAATACCACCTGATCGCCGGACAGGATATATCAACCAGTGGCAGGCAACGATACGCAAAATATGCCCGTTTCTGCATCTGTATTGATCAATCGCGGCTGCACACTCGCAGATGGAACAAACAAAAAAGCAGCCAACTTCGTGATACAAGGTTTCAATGTGAAATCTTCGTCTCAATACGTCATCGCCTCTTCTCTATTTCACCAGTCATCGGCACGAAGGCCACCGGGCTCAGCTGCTCAACGTCCAGCTCGCCTTTTCTCTTTGTCGCGAGCGTGAGCATCTGGTAATAGACCGTGCTCCCCAGCGGCACGATGAGCCTGCCGCCCTCCTTGAGCTGCTTGATGAGCGGCGGGGGGATGTGGTTTGCCGCGGCGGTGATAATGATCGCGTCGAAAGGCGCGTGCTCTTCCCAGCCGAAGTACCCATCGCCGAATTTCACCTTTACATTCCGGTATCCGAGATCGGCGAGCGTCTTTTCAGACCTGTCTGCAAGTGTCTTTCGGATTTCGATCGTATAGACCTCTTGTACGATCCCGGCCAGCACCGCAGCCTGATAGCCCGATCCGGTCCCGATCTCAAGGACCCGGTCGCCTCGTTTGAGCTGTAAGGTCTCGGTCATGAGCGCGACCACATAGGGCTGAGATATGGTCTGGCCCTCTTCGATCGGCAAGGGATGGTCTGCGTATGCCTGGCCCCTGAGCGATGCATTCACGAACAGATGCCTCGGCACTGTGCCCATCGCCCGGAGACCACCGGGTCCTTGACCCCTCTGCCCCTGATATCCTGCTCGACCATCTGCTGCCGCTTTTGCATATATGCATCCCCGGCAGCAAAAGAGGTCAGTGCTTGCTGGAGGATGAAAAAGACAAAGAACCACATGACGTTTTTCAGTATGACAACCATGGGACGCATCACCTCCATGTCATAATTATGGCATGAAAATTACGATATGATCATTTTAATTATATTTAAGCACAACATCATTGGCCGGGTCAAGGATTGCGGGTTTTAATGGCATACATAAGTAGGAGATTCCAGATATCCAACTTCCATTTTACATCTGGTCGTAGCCTGTTGAGGATCGTAAGGCAGGATGGGAGAAGAAGGGGAGCGTTTGTGTGGCACCGCGGAGGGCCGGTGAAGATGATTACGAAGGATAGTGTTTGATACCGTACGAGCGTGCAGTTTGACGAATACGAATAATTATCAAAGACGGTTAATCAGCCCTCGTGAATTTCAGCGAAACTCGTCGGTTCGTATCGGAGACACTACGTCCACTGCCTCTTCTTGTCCATGCCGGAAATAATCGCTTTCAACTGAATAATGATATTTCAAAACCTCATTTAACGGTCACCCATTAAATGGGTGACCGTTAAATGGGCGACCCCATTTTGTTCGCTGAATGAAAAGTACCGTCACTTGTTCCGCTACGAAACCCGCTTGCCGTGTCCTTACTGCACCCGGTTCTTCACGAGACTGTCGACCACGGTCGGATCGGCCAGGGTCGAGGTATCGCCCAGGTCTTCCACCTGGTTGTGGGCGATCTTCCGGAGGATGCGGCGCATGATCTTGCCGCTCCGCGTCTTCGGCAGGCCGGGCGCGAACTGGAGCTTGTCCGGCGTGGCGATCGGCCCGATGACCGAGCGGACATGGCCGGTGAGGACCTTCTTGAGATCGTCGGTCGGCTTGAACCCGTCCTTGAGCGTCACATACACGTAGATGCCTTCGCCCTTGATGTCGTGCGGATAGCCGACGACCGCTGCTTCGGCTACCGCCTCGTGGCTGACGAGCGCGGACTCGACCTCGGCAGTGCCGAGCCGGTGGCCGGACACGTTGATCACGTCGTCCACGCGGCCCATGAGCCAGTAATCGCCGTCCTCGTCCACGCGCGCGCCGTCGCCGGTGAAGTACTTGCCCGGGAACCGGGTGAAGTAGACCTCTTTGATCCGCTTGTTCGCGGGGTCTCCGTAGGTGCCGCGAAGCATGCCGGGCCAGGGTTTGTCAATGCACAGGTAGCCGCCTTCGTTCGCCTTGGCAGGCGAGCCGTCCTCTTTCACCACACTGGGAACGACGCCCGGGAACGGACGGGTTGCCGAGCCCGGCTTGGTCGTGATGGCGCCGGGGAGCGGCGTGATCAGGATGCCGCCGGTCTCGGTCTGCCACCACGTGTCCACGATCGGGAGCTTTTCGTGGCCCACGTGCTTGTGGTACCACATCCACGCCTCGGGGTTGATGGGCTCACCCACGCTTCCGAGGACCTTGAGGGAGGAAAGGTCGTGCTTGGTCACCCAGCTGTCGCCTTCCTTCATGAGCGCGCGGATGGCCGTGGGCGCGGTGTAGAAGATGTTGACCTGGTGCTTGTCCACGATGTCCCAGAACCTGCCCGGGTCGGGATAGGTCGGGATGCCTTCGAACATGAGCGAGGTGGCGCCGTTCGAGAGCGGGCCGTACAGGATGTAGCTGTGGCCGGTGACCCATCCGATGTCGGCGGTGCAGAAGTGGATGTCTTCTTCGTGGTAGTCGAAGATCCACCGGAACGAAATGTTGGTATAGAGCAGGTAGCCGCCGGTGGTATGCAGCACGCCCTTGGGCTTGCCCGTGGAGCCCGAGGTGTAGAGGATGAAGAGCGGGTCTTCCGCGTCCATCTTCTCGGGTTCGCAATAGTTCGTGATGTCCTTTGCCGCCATCTCCTCATGCCACCACGTGTCCCTGCCCGGTTCCATGTTGACCTTGCCCGTGCCTGCCCGCTGGACCACGATCATGTCCTTCACGGTCGGGCATTCGAGCAGCGCCTCGTCGGCGTTGGCCTTTAAGGGGATGAACCGGCCGCCGCGCAGGCCTTCGTCCGCGGTGATGACCATGGACGACTCGCAGTCCTGGATGCGGTCCCGCATTGCCTTCGCGGAAAACCCGCCGAACACCACGCTGTGGATCGCGCCGATGCGCGCGCAGGCCAGCATGGAGATCGCCAGCTCGGGGATCATGGGAAGATAGATGGTGACCCGGTCGCCCTTCTTGACGCCCTTCTTCTTGAGGACGTTGGCGAAGCGGTTCACCTCGTAGTACAGCTGCTGGTAGGTGAAGGTCTTGTACACCCCGCTGTCCGCCTCCCAGATGATCGCGGCCTTGTTCCGGGTGGGGGTGTTGATGAACCGGTCAAGGCAGTTCACCGAGGCGTTCAGTTTTCCGCCCGCGAACCACTTGATGGAGGGCTTGTGGAAATCGTAGTCCAGGACCTTGTCCCATTTCTTGTACCACGTGAGGTTCTTCTCGGCCATCTCCGCCCAGAACTTCTCGGGGTCGTCCACCGACCGCTTGTAGAGCTGCTCGTACTCCTTCATGCTCTTGATGTGCGCTTTTTGACTGAATTCCTTTGACGGAGGGAACGTCCGTTTTTCCGTCGATAGGACTTGGATGCTTTCATCTGCCATGCGAATTCCTCCTTCCCCTGTTGAAAAATAGTACCTCCACTGCCGGAGCATTGGAGGTAAGTGACTACCCTCTCCCCTATTATATCAGAGGATTGAGATACGACCGTTACGAGGCACGGGTACGGCGCCCGTGAGACGCCGTACCCGTGCTTCCGAATCGTTCTGGTGCCGTGCGGACTATTCCGCTCCGATGCCGAGATACTCCCGGACCTTAACGCCCGCGAACTTGTCCTCTGCTTCTTTCTCAGGCTTGATGATGGATATGAAGAACGCCATCAGGAATGCAGCAGCCATTGAATAGATGCCGGGGTTCTTGAGCGGGAAGATCGGCTGCGGCATCTGGGATGCCGCGTCCTTCTTTTTCGCAGCCAGCTGGTCCTTTTCCAGCTTCTTGGCAGCCATGGCGGCATCGGTGGCCTTGTTCTTGTTCTCGGCGGCCACTTTTTCTTTTTTCTTCAGTTTGGCGAGCGCATCGGCAGGGATAATCTGCTTCTGCAGGTCCGCGATCTGCGTGTCGGCGGCCACCATTGCCGTATCGGCTTCCTTGACCATTGCCTCGACTTTGACCTTGGCTTCCTTGTGCACGATGTCGACCCAGACCGTCGGGGACAGAATGATGAGCACGGTCGCCACGATAACGCCGGTGTAGATGCTCCACACAGCACCGTAGGTGGTGAGTTTCTTCCAGGTGATGGACAGGAGCAGCGCCGGGAAGTTCGCGCTCGCGGCGATCGCAAAGGTCAGTCCGACCAGGAAAGCGACGTTCTGACCTTTAAAGAAGATCCCGAGCAGGATCGCGATGACACCCAGCCCAACGGTGGACATCTTCGCAACCTTCACCTCTTCCTTCTCAGCAGCAACACCGCGGCGGATCACGCCCACATACAGGTCATGGGAGAGCGCCGATGCGCCCGCGAGGGTAAGGCCGGAGACCACGGCAAGGATCGTGGCGAAAGCCACCGCTGAAAGGAACCCGAGGAACAGGTTTCCGCCGAGCGCCTCGGCGAGCATCGGGCCGGCCATGTTGCCGCCCTTATCGATCGCCATGATGGCCTTCTGGCCCACGAGCACGGCAGCGCCGAAGCCGATGGTCACGGTCAGGATGTAGAAATAGCCGATGAACCCGGTCGCGCACGAACACGGATTTCCTTGCCTGCTTGGCATCGGGCACCGTGTAGAACCGCATGAGAATGTGCGGGAGTCCCGCCGTACCGAACATGAGGGCGAGGCCGAGCGAGAACGCGTCAATGGGGCTCGTCACAAGCCCGCCCGGTTCGAGGAATTTCGAGCCGTAGAGTTTTTCCGCCTGGCCGAAGAGCTCGCCGTAGCTGAACCCGAACTTGTTCAGGGTCATCAGCACGAGGAGCGTTGCGCCGCTCAGGAGGAGACCCGCTTTGATGATCTGCACCCAGGTCGTGGCGATCATGCCGCCGAACAGCACGTAGGAGATCATCAGGGTGCCGGTGATGACAATGGCCAGCTCAAAAGGAAGGCCGAACATGAGCTTGATCAGCGTGCCGGCGCCCACCATCTGCGCGATGAGGTAGGTGATCACGACGACGAGCGAACCCGTCGCTGCCGCTGCCCGGATGGGGCGCTGCTGCAGGCGGTAGGCCACCACGTCGGCAAACGTGTACTTCCCGAGGTTCCTGAGCGGTTCCGAGATCAGGAACATGATGATGGGCCATCCCACGAGCCAGCCCACCGAGTAGATCAGGCCGTCATAGCCTTTGGTCGACACGAGGCCCGCGATCCCGAGGAACGACGCGGCGCTCATGTAGTCGCCGGCAAGGGCGAGCCCGTTCTGGAAACCGGTGATGCTTCTGCCTGCTGCGTAGAAGTCCTTTGTGGTCCTTGTCCGTTTTGCCGCCCAGTACGTGATGCCGAGGGTGCTGAGCACGAACAGGACAAAGAACATGATCGCAACAGGGTTTGTCTGTCCAATGATTGTCTGCGGCATAGTTATCCTCCCACCTTTTCTTTGACTTTGTTGACCAGCACATCATACTTGGTGTTCGCCCACCAGATGTAGATCCCGGTAAACACCCAGGAAAGATAGATCGTGCCGACGGCAATGGGGATCCCGATCGTGGTTGCCACGCCCGGCGGAGAGCTTCTGCGCCAGGAACGGCTTGTTGAATGCGATCAGGCCTATGAACCCGAAATAGAGCACCAGCTCCAGGACCGTCAGAATGATCGAGATGGTGAACTTCTGTCTGGACAGGTCTTTGAAATCCGGGTCATTCAAGATGTCTTCGTGTTTTAACTTGCTCATGTTTCATCCTCCTTTGGTTTGTGTTTGATCCTAAAAATCACTGAACTCCCCTGATAATCTGATCCGATCACCCCCTTTGAATGGCGTACCTATTTTCAGCAGATCCCCAATGTCCTTCGCTCCAGCCTCGATCAGCAGCGGGAGAAACCTCTGGAACAGCTGCGCCGTGGCAAAAGCGTCCATGATCGCATTGTGCGCACCGGACACCGGGATACCGAAACATTCGCTGATCTCGTGAGAGCCGGCACCCCCCGACCGGCGTTGCAAACATAGTCGCGGCACTTCTGGCGTTTCCGGAGCCATTCGTAAATACTGAACGTATCTATGACGGCGTTTGGAAGTGCATGCCCGCGAAGCCGCTTCATCTCCCGGTTCAGAAACGCAAGGTCGATAGAGATGAAATGGCCCACGAGCACATCGGTGCCGCAAAACTCGAGGAACTCCGCCAGCACCGGCTCGATCACGCGGCGATGCGACTACCTCCGACGGCATGATCTCGTGGATGACCACGCTTGCGGCCGTCAATTCCGTCCGCGGGCTCACGAGGCGGTAGAAGGTTTCACCGAGGTCGATCCTGCCTCCTGTCATGCGCATGGCACCGACGGAAACGATGGAATCCTTGTTCTCGTCGAGCCCGGTGAGTTCCGTGTCGACCGCTACGTAGCGTACTTCGGTGATCGGCGTTTTACTGTCGAGCCCCGGCTTTTTGTTCCTTCCGAACAGGTTGACCATCAGGTTCACCGATCTCGCCGGCATACGCCAGCGACCGGCATTCCGCCTTCTGACATCCGCATCCCGCATTCCAACTCTCACCAGATAAGCGACTTGTACAGCTCTATGATCAGGGCCTGGATCTTCTCGACAAGCTGGAACGCCTCTTTGATCGACCGCTTCTCGAGGTTGCTCAACCGGTTCGGATTGATGAAGTTATCGGGCGCCTGGCCCGAGCTGACCTGGGTGTATTGATGATGGATACGGAGGAGCGTGATGAACTCAAAGGCCTGCTCCAGGTCGTCGGCATATTCCTCGACGATGGTATGTTTGCTCTTCAGCGTCTCGATCCGTTCCATGGTGGAGGTCTCGCGGATGCCTTTCTCGAGCGCAAATAGCCGAAGGATGTCCACGAGAGGCGCGAGGCCTTTGATCTTGAGGTTCAGTTCGTCCTTGTGCGCCCCTTCCTTGTCCACGACAAATGACTTGAAGAACCCGATGGGCGGCTGGTTCTTGATCGCCATGTTCGCCACATACCCGAGGAACACCTTCTGGTCCTTGAGGAGCGCGATCAGATGGTCCCGGAGCGCTTCGGCCAGGGAGGTCTCGCCGTACATCGGCCGAAAATCAAAGAAGGCCACGGAATTGAGCACGGCATCCGGCGTAGGAGTCGAGATCCAGGTGGAGAAATATTTTTTCCATACCTTGAGCGGCTGGCACCACTGGGGATTGCTCGCCATATAGTTTGCCGGGCAGGGCGGGAACCCGCACAGGAGCAGGCTGTCCCTTACAAACTCGGCAAAGGCGGAGAAATATTTTTTCGCGGCTTCCGCCTCGGCCTCGCTCGCCGGATCGGCAGTGATGATGGCATTGTCCTGATCGGTCTTGAAGGTCTGCTCCTTACGGCCTTCGCTCCCAAACCCGATCCAGCAGTAGGCAACCGGCGGCTTGCCATGCTTCCGCTCGGCGCATTCAAGGACTTTGCGCACGAGCCGGTCATTGATCTCGGTGATGATCATGGTGATGTTGCTCGCCTTGGCCCCTTCCTTGAGCAAAAGCCCGACAATGCCGTTGATCTTCTTCGAGACGGGAATGAGCCCTTCGATGGTCTGCTGACTCTCGATGTCCTTGGTGAGCGACAGCGGCGAGGTGCCCTGGAGCATCATCATGTCGTGGTTGGTGATCACCCCCGTGAGCTTCCCGTCCCTGATCACGAGGATGTGGTGGATATTGTACTTGATCATCTTGAGCACGGCCTCGAAGCAATAGTCCCGCGCATCGACGCGGATCAGCGATGTGCTCATGATGTTCTTGATCGGCTCATCGACGTTTCGGCCCTTTGCAACGACCTTTTCACGAAAGTCCCGGTCGGTCACCATGCCCGTCGGCAGGCTGTTGCGGTCCCTGACCACGATCGAACTGATGCGATGCTCGGACATGATCTGCGCCGCTTCCCGGATCGTCGTGTCCTCGTGCGTGGAAACGACATCCTTGACAGCCATGTCTCCCACCCGGGTCGTGAACAGCAGGCGGTCGCTCCCGCCGTAGAACATGCTCTTGTCCTGCATCTCGCGGTAGGTTTTATCGATGTAACGCGTGATATGGGATTTAAGGAAAAATTCAGTGAAGGACAGGTTGGAATCGAGCAGCTTTAAAACCATCTCTTTGCCCAGGAGGTAACAGATCGTGTCTTCGACAGCCACGACGTTGGTTCGCACCCGGTCTTTGCCAACCATGGACAAGAACCCAAAGGTATCCCCGTCTCCCCGGTAATCCATGATCGCCTCGCCGCCGTCATCCGAAACAAGAACGAGCTTCACGCCGCCCTTTTTGATGATACGGAGTGCGTCGCTCGGCGGCCCATCCTGCCGCTGGATCACCATGTCCTTGGGATAGAACTCCATGGACAGGTTACGGGCAACAGCCTGGAGGTCAGTCTCACTAAGGAACTGGAACGGCGGGACCTTCTTCAGGAAGGCAACCGCGTCTTCAAGGATAATGTTACTGCCATGATTCGGCACGATGGTGGAGTTCATGGTAAATAACTAGCAAAACAAAGACCATATTTAAGAATTTTGCAAATCAGTCTCGATTTTTTTTAATTCGAATTATGCATGCCAACGGTCTTATACAATGTAGAGGAAACGCAGAGTTTTGCTTTTGTTGTGGTGGGCTGGGTGGGAATGTAATAATTTCGTAAAATCAATATGTTTTTATCGTGGTCTTCGTGGTATGTGCCAAAAAGTGCAGCCAATTGCATTGTGGTGCATAATTGCAATTAGCAGAAGATTTCACTTTATAAATAAGGACTTAAAAAAATGGTCAACGCAAATTCATAAGAGATCGTCATATACCGAAGAGTAGCCATCTCATCCGTAACAAATAGTGACATTGTAATGCGCAATCAAGCTACGAAAAGTAACCATGAGATAGCGGCCAATAATTTCACAGAGTATGGAAAGAACCGGGCAGGTTTAATAGAAAAGTACCAAGACCTTGGTGGTGAGATCAGGAAGCACAGCAACGAGTCGCTCCGTCTCGAGGTAGTGCTACGAATACCGGTCATCCTGACGCTCAGGCAGGGGAATGATTTCCCCCCGTTTTATCCTATTGTTCGACCCAACCCGTGCGATGCAATTGTCAAACGACGACATCTGCTCCAGTGCCATGATGAGCGAGCTGACCATGTTCTGAATCGAACCCGCCTAACTATTTCCTTGTGCATACTATTCCGTATTCAATTTCTGCGCACACGCGGGCAGATTCCGTGGGTGCATCCGGCGTCCGAATGCCGGTAGACGAACAGTTCAAGGTTCTTTGAACGCCCTAGGTCGTCCCGGATCTTCGTACCGGACGCACGGACCGGGTATGCTTCTGTGACAACTACTTTTTCGCCTTGCTCTTCTTCACGATCATGTGAATCGCTTTGCCCGCATCCCGCTTCAACCAGAACGCACAGAAGATCGCCGACGCGATCACTACTGCAGCGAGGCCTCGTTCTCCCCGGTGGATCATCATCGCGCCCCCGCTGAGCAAAAAGATCATGAAACCGAGAGGAATGAATATTTTTGAAAGGACCTCCTTGACCGGTGACAGGTTCCGGTAACATTCCCGCGCGTCGTCAGGCCTGCCCATTTTTTCATACAGCTCTCCCAGACCGTACCACAACAGATTGTTCTGGGGGTCCGCTTTGGTCACCCGCTCATAATAGATGAGCGCCCGGTTGGGGTCGATGTCATGCAGCTGCACGGCAAGCCGGCTCCAGAGGGTGTACCGGTTCCCCGATCGGGCGTAATGCTGTTCCGCGGCATCCCCTCTTCCCGTCTCTTCGAGGATCACTGCCTTCATGAACTGCCCCCGGTGAAAATCCGGATGAGAAACAAGGAGCATATCCACCGCCTTCTCGGCAGCGTCATATTCCTTTTTTTCATAATGCCCTAAGATCTTGTTCAGCAGTTTGCTGATGGACTCCATATATATCCTCCCCGATTTATTACCGACTCTTGTGGATCCAGCAGAGCGGCCCCCCACCCTGCTCTGTTCGATCGTCAATTGCGTTACGCGCCGCACCTACCGCTCCCTCGGCATCCCCCACTTCTTTCTCTTCTCCCAGAGTGATTTTCTGGTGATCCCGAGCATATCGGCCAGCTGCTGTTCGTTGTACTCGGTCTGAAACCGCAGGATGAACGCCTTGGTGTAATCCTCGATCGTAAGTTTCCTTTCAAAGACATCGCGCTGGAACGTCGTCTCGGACCGCACGCCGACCGACAGGTGCTCCGGCAGAATGCTGTCGCCGTCGGAGATAAGAATGGCCCGCTCGATCACATTCTGGAGCTCTCGCACGTTCCCGGACCACCGGTACTGCCGCATGAGGTCCATGGCCTCGGGAGAGATGTTCTTGACCTGCTTTCCTACTTCGCGCGCATAGCGGGCGAGGTAATGACGGGAGAGCGCAGCGATGTCCTCCGTTCGCTCCCGAAGCGGCGGGATCTGCAGGGAGATCACGTTGATCCGGTAATACAGGTCTTCGCGGAAGGCCCCCTCCCGCACGGCCGCGTTCAGGTCCCGGTTCGTCGCGGTGATGAACCGGATGTCGACCTTCGAGCCCTTGGTGCTGCCCACCGGTCTGATCACCTGGTCCTCGATCACCCGGAGCAGTTTTGCCTGGAGGGACAGGCTCATGTCGCCGATCTCGTCGAGAAAGACCGTGCCGCCTTCGGCCTCCTCGAGGATGCCCTTTTTGGTCGCCACGGCGCCGGTAAAAGCGCCGCGCACATGGCCAAAAAGCTCGGTTTCCAGCAGGGTTTCGGGAATGGCCGAACAGTTGATCGGCACGAAGGGCTTGTCGCGGCGCGAACTGTTGTGATGGATGACCCGCGCGAAAAGCTCCTTGCCCGTCCCCGTTTCTCCGAGGAGCAGCACGGTGCTCTTCGCGTCGGCGATCTTCCTCACTTCAGCGATGATCGTCCTGAGCGCGTCGCTCTCTCCGATGATGCTGCTGAAATCGTGGTCCTTGTCGACCACCCGCTTCAGCAGCACGTTCTCGGCCTGAAGGCTCTTCTGCCGGAGCGCGTTCCGCACGATCTGCTTGATCTCCTCGTGGATGATCGGCTTCATGATGTAATCGTAGGCGCCCGCCCTGAGCGCCTTGACCGAGGTGTCCAGGGACGCATAGGCCGTGACGACGATGAAGATCTGGTCCGGCGCCTGTTCCCGGATCTTGATGAGCAGTTCGATCCCGTCCATGCCCGGCAGGATGATGTCGGAAATGATCACGTCGTAAACGCCGGTTTCGAGCAGGGAGAGCGCCTGTTCCGCCGATTCCGCTCCGTCCGCAACGAATCCCTCTTTGGCGAAAATGCGCTTGATGGACTCCCGCAGCGTTTCCTCGTCTTCCACGATCAAAATATTTTTTGACATCATAACCTCATTATTATGTATCCGCAGATTACGCGTGCCGATTGAAAACTCGTACTGCTTCGTCATCTGCGAAATCGTTTCCATGTTTAGATCTGCGTAATCTGCGGACAGGGATTCACGCTTCCACCGGGATCTTGATCGTGAACCGCGTCCCCCGTTCCTTTTCCGAATCGATCTCGATGGTGCCGCCGTGGTCCTTGATGATGCTGTAGCAGATGCTGAGTCCCAGACCCGTGCCCTTGGTCGGCCCCTTGGTGCTGAAAAATGGATCGAAGACCTTGTCCCGGACCTCGGGATCAATGCCGTGTCCCGTGTCGGCAAAGCGCACCTCAACCAGGCCGTTCGACCGTTTAATCGAGATATCGAGGTCCCCGCCGTCGGGCATGGCGTCACGCGCGTTCAGGATCAGGTTCAGGAACACCTGCTGGATCTGGTCGGGGTCGATCTTGAGCAGCGGGGTGTCCTGCACCTCCGTGTGGATCACGACCTTCCGGAAGTTTTTGTCGTATCGAACGAGGTTCAGCGTGTTCTCAAGGATGTCCCGAAGGCTCGTCGGCATTTTCTGGCGCGGGTAAAGCCGGGCAAAATCTCCGAGGTTCCGCACGATCCGCGCGATCCGGTGCACGTGCTGATTGATGGTGCCGAGAGAGTCCTTCTCAAAAGACGACAGGTCCTCGGTCAACAGCTCCTGCACCAGGGACGAGATGGACGCAAGCGGGTTGCCGATCTCGTGGGCCACACCCGCGGCGAGCCTGCCCACACTGGCATGCTTGGTCGCGCGAAACAGTTCCTCCTCGATCTTCTTCTTCTCGGTGATGTCCTCAAGCACAAGAACGTATCCCTTCTGCGCGCCCGTAAGCCTGCTCACATAGCCCTTCAGGATGATCTGGGGATCGAAGTTCCGCTTGCAGGTGATCTCGCCCTCGTGCACATCAGGCGTAGAAGAGCCGCGGCTCGAGGCAGGTCAGCAGGTCCGTCGCCATGCTGTTCAGCGCGTCTGACTTCTCCACGCCCGTGATCATCTCCATGCCGCTGTTCCAGTAGGTCACCCGCAGCGACTCGTCGAGGGTGGCCACGCCGAGCGGGAGGCTCTCGATGATGTTCTCGCTGAACTCCTTGAGCATGGCGAGCTGCCGGTTCGCTTCGGCGAGTTCCTGGCGCGACAGCCGCAGGCTCCGGGATATCTGCTGGATGGAGTTCGAGACGCGGAGCGCCTCCTCGTGCGTCAGGACCAGTCCGGTCCTGGAACACCAGGGTGCTGATGGACGGCCCGAGCGCGCCCGAGAGGATTCGTTCCGCCTCCTGCCTCAGCTTCAGGAGCCACTCGTTGGAGACCGATTCGCGGGCTCAGTCGGTTCTTTTTCAAAAAACCGTTCGACCGCCTCGCGCGCCTCGTGCTTGCCGATGTACTGTCCGAGGATGTCCTCGATTTCGCTGTATGGTTGACGGGCCGGTGGGGCAGCGAGAACTGAAGCGGCGAGTAGGAATCCACGAAGATGATGGCCTGGCGGGTCTCGGCGTCGGACTGCCGGGTGAAGAGCGACACGCCCACGTAGAAGACGAGGTTCAGGAGCAGCCCCCAGAACAGGGAGTGGCTCCAGCGGTCGAGGCCCTGCGAGGCCGAAGAGCGCCGTGGGGTTCAGGAGCCTCGAGTTGAAGACCGCCTCCATGACGCCGCCCGGCTCGATGATCCCGGCGCGCATGAGCGCCGGGATGAGCAGCGTGTAGATCCAGACGCTGAACCCCGCGATGATCCCGGCGATAGCGCCCTTCTTGTTGCCGCCCTTCCAGTAAAGGCCGAGCAGGATGGACGGGGCGAAGATGGTGACCGCCTCGAAGGACTTGAGCCCGATGTCCACGAGGCTGTAGTATTCACCGATAGTACACGGCGAAGGTGTACCCGAGGAACACGCACCCCAGGATGACGAGCCGCTTGATGTTCAGCATCACGGCGTGAGAAGTTCTTGAATGCCCGCAGAGTCCCAGAACGTGGGCATGACGAAGCTGTTCATGACCATCGTGGACAGCGCCACGGACTCCACGATGATCATGGCCGTGGCGGCGGAGAACCCCCCGATGAATACGAAGAGCGCCAGCAGCGGGTGGCCGTAATGCAGGGGAATGCTGAGGACGTAATAGTCCGCGCTCGACCCGATGTCGCCGATAAGCAACCCGCCGTAGGCGATGGGGAGGACGAACACGTTGATCAGAAAAAGATAGAGAGGAAAGAGCCACATGGCTTTTTTGATATGGCCGGCTGAATAATTTTCAACTACTGCCACGTGAAACTGCCGGGGCAGGAACATGACGGCCATCATCGACAGGAACGTCAGCGACGTCCACTCGAGGAAGCTCACCCCGGAGTCGCTGCCGATCCTGGTCAGAGCCGGCAAAGGGACCGGTCTTGATCTCCGCCAGAATGTCGCCGAAGCCGTTGAAAAGCCCGTAGGTCACGAAAATGCCGACGCTCAGGAAGGCGACGAGCTTGATCGCCGACTCAAAAGCGATCGGCGAAGACCAGCCCGCCGTGGCGTTCACTTGCATCGAGCCTTCGCGCGCCGAAGATCACGGCAAACACGCCAAGGAGCAGCGAGATGAACCAGCCCGCAAAGTGGCTGCTTTCGGGCCTGCCCGAGAGCAGGGAGAAGGTCGTCATGATGGCCTTGAGCTGGAGCCCGAGATAGGGGGTGATGCCGATGACCGCCACGATGGTGACGAGCGCCGACAGGCCGAGCGACTTGCCGTAGCGCGAGGAGATGAAATCCGAGATCGTGGTGATCCGGTTTTCCTTGGAGATAAGGACGATTTTCCGCAGAACGATCCACCAGAGCGCCGCCATCAGCGTCGGGCCGATATAGATCGTGAGGAAGCTCAGGCCCGCGTTCGCCGCCTTGCCCACGCTGCCGTAGAACGTCCAGGAGGTGCAGTACACGGCCAGGGAGAGCGAGTAGACATAGGGATTAGAAACCAGGCTCTTCCCCTGCAGCTCCTTGCGCTCGGCAAAATAGGCGACGGAAAAAAGCAGGAGGAGATAGGAAAGCAGAGTGAACAGTAGGGTCCAGGGAGAAAACAATTAGCCGTTTCCGTCCTCTCGTTCCGAAAATAGGGAGATCACGAATATGAGCGCGATGAAAATGATCCAGATGACGAAGAGGTAGGTTGTCAGACTGTCCCTGAATATGCTCATGATGGGCCAGCTGAAGAACAGGATGCCGATGACGATCAAAAATATCCAGATATCTCTTCGCACCAGAATTCCCTCACTCGGCGAGTTCCCGCCCCTGCGCGACGACGACCGGACCGACGTGCCCGATCATAATAGCACAATTTTAACACAATTCATCGTTAAAAAACCATATTGCCCGAACGGGCCGCCGCTTGATAAACTAGTTGAAGAGAGTATACGCAGGGACGATCGAAAGCGGGACCGGAAGATCGGCGAGGCTTTTGAGAAGCATGGATATCGCCAGAGCGGGATCGCCCGGCGCCTGGGGACCTCATACCTCGACAGTGAGTAACCTTGTGAGGAACAGGGGCTGATGCCATGACAAAGGACCTGCCCCACTAGGTTCCCAACCGCGTTACTCCCTAAACGACATTTTGAGCTCATACATCCCGCCTTCGGCGCGCTTTTCGATGACGAACCCCATGTTATCGAACAACTGGAGCATCTGCCGGTTTTCCATGAGCACCGCCGCGGTAAAGCCGTGGAGGCCGCTTTTTCTGGCCAGATACGTTACGTAGGAGAGCAGCGCGGCGCCGATCCCCCTGCCCTGGTAGTCGTCGCGCACCACAAAGGCAACTTCGGCGGTGTGCGTGTTCTCATCGATCAGATACTGCGCCATGCCCACGAACATTTCCTTCTCCTCCTGCTGGACCACGGCGAGGATCACCATCTCTTTGGTGTAATCGATAACGACAAAAGGCTGGAGCCGTTCGTGGTGCATGTCGGGCCGCGAGGAGATGAACCTCCGATACATCGAATCATTCGACAGGGAGTAGAAAAAATCCTTTAACAAATGTTCATCGTTCATTTTTACCGGCCTGAGCAGGAGGTTGAGCCCCGTGCGCGTGGTCTTGTACGCTTCGAGCTTTTCGGGGTACTCGCCGTGCGCGCCGGGAATGAAGGCCTGGTCCTTGTAGATGAGCCTGCGTTCCTTCGCCTCCTCGATGAGCCATTCCCGGAACTTCGGGTGCGCGATCGCGATCAGGTCCATGGCCCGCTCGCGGATGTTCTTGCCGTGGAGGTAGGCGATGCCGTATTCGGTGACCACGTAGTGGATGTCGCCGCGCGAAAGCGTCACGCCGGCGCCTTCCTTCAAGAACGGAACGATGCGCGAGACCTCTTCGTTCTCGGCCGTGGACTGGAGCGCCAGGATGGTCTTGCCGCCTTGCGACAGGATCGCGCCGCGCATGAAGTCTGCCTGGCCGCCGATGCCGCTGTAGAACATCTTGCCGATCGACTCGGCCGTGGCCTGGCCCGAAAGGTCGATCTCGAGCGCGCTGTTGATGGCCGTCATGTTCTTCTGGCGCGCGAGGACCGTCGGATCGTTCGTATAGTCCACGGGCCGAAACTCGATGGCCGGGTTGTCGTGCAGGAACTCGTAGGTATCGCGCTTGCCCATGCAGAACGCGGCCACGGTCTTGCCGCGGTTCAGCTCCTTGCGCGAGTTGTCGATGACGCGCTGCCGCATGAGCTCCACGATCCCGTCGGTCAACAGCTCCGTGTGCACGCCCAGGTGCTCCTTGTTCTTGAGATGGGCGAGGATCGCGTTCGGAATGCTCCCGTAGCCGACCTGGATGGTGTCGCCGTCCTGCACGATGCGCGCGACGTAGGTCCCGACCTTCTGGGAGATCTCGTCGGACACGGTGTCCTCATATTCGAGGAGCGGCTCGTCGCAGGGGATGATGAAGTCCACGTCCTTGATGTTGATGAACGTCTCGCCCAGCACCCGCGGCATGCGGGGGTTCACCTGGGCGATGACGAGCGATGCGTTTTCCGCCGCGGCCTTCACGATGTCCACGCTGATGCCGAGGCTCATGAACCCGTGCTCGTCCGGCAGCGAGGTCTGGATAAGGGCCACGTCCACGGGCACAAGCTTTTTTTGGAACAGGCCGGGCACCTGGGAAAGAAAAACGGGCGTGTAATCCGCGAGCCCGCGGTTCACGGCTTCGCGCGTATTGTTGCCGATGAAGAACGAGTTGTGCCGGAAATTGTCCTTGAACTTCTCGTCCGCGTAGGGCGCGACGCCCAGGGTCCATACCTGGAGGAGCTCGGCGTCGAAGAAGGCCTTGGGGTGGGACCGCACGTAGTTGATGAGCGCTTTGACGAGATACTGGGGCTCGCCGCACCCCGTGCCGATGAAGATCCGGTTGCCGGGGTGGATGACGCTGAATATCCGCTCTTCAGTGGGGAATTTTTCGGGATAGAGCGCGCGCATCCCTTCTATTTTTTTATTCAGCTCTTCAGCTGCCATGGCAGCTCCTTTCTCATGATGAATTATAGCAGAGGAGCGACCCGAGATATCTAGTTTTGACAAATGGAATTGACCCACAATAACTGTTACCCAAGCGAATTCTGAATTATATCGGGAAGCGGACACCGTGGCCCATTTATGCTATACTATCAACTATCTAACCCCTCTCAATCTTTTAGCCATTACTTTAAGTAACATATTGGGAGCATAACTTAGTGATACTCTTTCTGCAATGTAAGTCAGAAGATGAGTTTATTCGTTATTCCTGTATGCTCCAGCCGGGAATGCAGCATTGCGCCATTGGAGATTTGTAAGACCCATGTATTCATATCAAGGATACATGGGTGTTTTGTTTTTGAGAGGCTTTATTTATGATGGAATCCTCACAAAACCAGGCCGGTTCGCTGCCAAACGGTCCGGGACCACACCCTTTCCGGCCTCTGATCAGTATCTGCGCGATGTTTGTCGCCGCTGTCGGGTTCGTCTCTCTTCTCGGATGGGCGCTTGAACTGCCTGTTCTTGCCAGCCTTGGCTCGGGTCAGATACCGGTAGCTCCGAGCACCGCTGTGATGTTCGTGATGTATGCCGGCGCGATCTTTCTCCGCACCCTTCTCCAAAAGAGCCGCATATCGTATTGGACCGGCGCGTCCATCAATGCCGCGGGAGCGCTGATCTCTGTGTGCCTGTTCATTTTCTCTGTTCAGGGCATTCAACCTAGAGGTGGAGCATTTTGGCTTTAATATTGTGAACAGACCGGGAGAAACACCTGTGGGGCATATGTCACCGGTTACGGCGGTCTGCTTTCTGTTTTCGTCCCTTTCGTATTGGTTGTCTCTGCCGTCGTCACGCAACAGGCGCTGGTCATCCAACATCGCCTGGTGGCTTGCCTGCAGCTTGATCGCGACAGGCTCTATCCTCGCTCTGGCGTATCTCTATGGAATGCCGATGCTGTACGGCAGCGTCTTCATTCCTCCGGCTGCGCTGACCAGCATGGCGTTTATTGTTCTTGGGACCGCGCTGCTTGCTCTGGCGACGCCCCAAGCCTGGCCGTCCCGTCCGAATGTCGGATCCACTACACGCGCCGCATACACGTTCATCCTGGTTTTCGTTCTTCTCTCGTCGGGCATTGTGACCGCGGGATTTCTGTATTACCGGAACTACGAAAAACGCCACCGTATTGAGGTGGAAAACCAACTTTCCGCCATTGCCGATCTGAAAGTGGACGAACTTGTTCATTGGCGAAAAGAGCGCTTGGGAGATGCCGCGCTCGTTTATCAAAATGACAATTTTTCAATAAGAGTTAAAAACTATCTTCAAAAGCCGGAGGACAAAGAAACGGTCAAAAAGCTTCTAACATGGCTGCTGCATATTCGGGAAGGTTATCAATATGACCGGGTCTTCCTGATCGATGCCGGCGGCAGAGAGCGGCTGTCGGTTCCGGAAGCGCGGCGGCCGATCTCACAGCGTCTGATTCTTCGCGCCGCTGAGGTCCTGCGCACGAAACAGGTGGCCTTTGAGGATTTCTACAGGAATGAATTTGACGGGCGCGTCTATCTGGCGGTATTGATCCCCATCCTCGACGAACAGAACAACGGACGCGCAGTAGGGACCCTCGTATTGCGCATCGATCCCGAACAGTATCTCTATCCATTTCTCAACCGCTGGCCGATGCCAAGCAAGACATCAGAAACCCTGCTCGTCAGACGGGAAGGAAATGAAGTCCTTTTTCTGAATGAACTCAAATTCCAGAAGGACACGGTCCTCAACCTGAGGAGATCGCTGGATCAAAAAGATTTGCCCGCCGCTCAGGCGGTCCTGGGCCGGCAGGGCGTCATGGAGGGCAAAGACTACCGGGGCGTTCCGGTAATCGCCGATGTGCGCGCTGTCCCTGATTCTCCATGGTTTCTGGTCTCCCGCATGGACATTTCAGAAGTTGACGAGCCGATGAGGGAGAAGCTGTGGATGATGGTTGCACTGGTCGGTGCCCTGCTCACAGGCGGGGGCGGGGCCATAGGGCTGGTCTGGAGGCGGCAGAGCACCGAATTTTACCGGGAGAGATACATTGCTTCCGAAGCGCTGCGCGAGAGCGAAGAGCGGTTCCGCATATTGGTGGATGGCGTAAAGGATTACGCTATAATCATGCTCGATCCAGCGGGGAACGTGATGAGTTGGAACCAGGGCGCGGAGCGCATCAAAGGGTACCGGGACGACGAGATCATCGGCAGGCATTTTTCCCGCTTCTATATCGAGGAAGATGTCCGGCAAGGCAAGCCTCAGCAGGGAATTGGAGCGGGCCGCCGAGGACGGACCGTTTTGAGGACGAGGGTTGGAGGATGCGCAAAGACGGATCGCGGTTCTGGGCGAACGTGGTCATATCGGCGTTAAGGGACGAACAAGGTCAGCTGCGAGGGTTCTCGAAAATTACCCGTGACATTTCCGAGCGCAAGCGTATTGAAGACGAACTCCGGGAAACCCTGGCAAATCTTCAGCGCTCTAACAAGGACCTGGAACAGTTCGCCTATGTGGCCTCGCACGATCTGCAGGAGCCGCTGCGCATGGTTGCGAGCTATACGCAGCTTCTTGCCGAACGCTACGAAAATCAGCTCGATGACAAAGCGAAAAAGTTTATCCACTACGCGGTGGATGGCGCGGTCCGCATGCAACAGCTGATCAACGATCTCTTGGCATACTCCCGCATCGGAACGAGAAGTAAGCCGCTGGAGCTTGTTGACGCGCATACTGCGCTGGGAGAAGCGATAAATAATCTAAAAATGAACATCGATGAAGCGAAGGTGATCATAACCAATGACGAGCTTCCCGAGGTGCGTGCTGATGCTTCTCAATTGGCACTATTATTTCAGAACCTGATCAGCAATGCAGTGAAATTCCATGGTACGGAAAAACCGCATATCCACATTTCCGTCAGGGACGAAGGACGGGATTGGCTGTTCTCGGTCAAGGACAACGGTATCGGCATTGATCAGCAGTATGCGGACAAAGATATTCGTCATTTTTCAGCGCCTCCACACGAAGGAGGAATATCCAGGCAGCGGTATCGGTCTTGCCATCTGCAAGAAAATAGTTGAGCGCCATGGCGGAAGGATCTGGTTTGAGTCGGAGCTTGGAAAAGGATCGACGTTCTATTTTACTATTCCGAAATAACAAAGGAGGTAGCACTATATGGATACTTGCGCACCAATACGGCCGATCGATATTCTTCTCGTGGAGGACAATCTGGGTGATATAGACCTGGCGCGGGAGGCACTTGGGAATGGGCAAACTGCACAATGCGCTGCATGTTGTGCAGGACGGCGTTGCTGCGATGGAATTTCTCCGGAAGACAGGGAAGTACGTTAAATCGCCGCGTCCGGACCTTATTATTCTGGACCTGAATCTGCCGAAAAAGGACGGCCGTCAGGTGCTCGCAGAGATTAAAGCGGATGAGGACCTTAAGCGCATTCCGGTGGTCATCCTTACAACCTCGTGCGCTGAGGAGGACGTGCTCAAGAGCTATAATCTGCATGCGAACTGTTACATCACAAAACCCATCGACATGAAACAGTTTCTGCATGTGGTCCAGTCCATCGAGGAGTTCTGGCTGAGCATTGTGGTGCTTCCCAATGGAGCGAAAAAATGAACACTTGCTGAGAATTCTCCTTATTGAAGACAATGCCGGGCGATGTGGACCTGATCCGGGAGATGCTGACAGAAACCGGGACGATCAGCTTTAGCGTAGAGTCGGTACCGAGGCTGTCCGAGGCGATGTCCCGGTTAAAAGGCAATTCAATCGATCTCGTATTGCTTGATCTCGGTTTGCCTGACAGCAAGGGCTTGGATACGTTTATCAAACTGCAAGCCGCAGTGCCGGATGTGCCGATAATAATTTTGACGGGCAACACGGACCAGCATGCTGCAGTTACTGCGGTCAGGGAGGGCGCCCAGGATTACCTCATCAAAGGGCAAATAAGTGGAAGCATTATTACCCGCGCCATCAGTTACGCCATCGAGCGCAAGCAGGCCGCGGCAGCCCTGCGTCAGAGTGAGGAAAAATACAGGAGCCTGGTAGACAATGTCGAGATCGGGGTTTCGCTTATCAGCCCTGAAATGAAAATCATCGCATTGAACAAGAAGATGAGGAACTGGTTTCCGAACGTCGATGTCGCGACGGAGCCGGTGTGCTACCGGGCGTTCAATAGTCCGCCGCGGGAAGACACCTGCTCGTATTGTCCGACGTGCAAGACCCTGCAGGATGGAATGGTGCACGAGTCCATTACCGAGACTCCCACTGGCGATGCAATACGGAATTACCGCGTTGTTTCAAGTCCGGTGCGCGACAGCGCCGGCAAGGTCATCGCCGCGCTTGAAATGGTCGAGGACATCACCGAGCGGAAATCGGCGGAGGACGCCCTTCGAAAAAGCGAGGCACGCTACCGGTCTCTCTTCGACAATATGCTTGAGGGTTATGCTTATTGCAAGATGCTTTTTTCGAATAATAAACCGGAAGACTTCATCTATCTTCACGTCAATGCCGCATTCGAAACCCTGACCGGATTGAAGAATGTGGTCGGTAAAAAAGTATCTGAAGTAATTCCCGGCATACAAGAGTCAGACCCGGGCTTAATTGAAACTTACGGCAGAGTCGCTCTGACCGGCAAACCAGAGAGATTTGAGACATATGTGCAGGCCCTGCAGATGTGGTTTTCGATCTCAGTATACAGCCCGGAAAAAGAATTTTTTGTTGCTGTCTTTGATGTCATCACCGAACGCAAACGGGTGGAAGAGGCCTTGAGGACAAGTGAGGAGAATTTCCGCGCGCTCATCGAAAACGGGTCGGATATTATCTCCCAGATCGATGAGCACGGAACAATTCTGTATGAAAGCCCGTCCATCGAACGCGTACTCGGGCACCGTCCGAGCGACATTCATGGGAAAAAAGCATTTGAATTTATTCACCCCGACGACATCGCGGTTGTCGCGAACAGCTATATCACAGGGAATGGCGGACCCCGGCGCGATATATTCCATTGTATACCGATTCAAACACCACGACGGAACCTGGAGGACGTTGGAGTCCGTCGGCAAGTCCTTTATGAGTCCATCGGGCGCCACGGGAGCTATCGTGAACTCCCGGGACATCACCGAACGCAAACGGGCGGAGCGTTCTCTGGCAGAGAATGAAGCCCGCCTGCGCCTCCTGGTAGAAACCATCCCTGATATGATCTGGCTGAAAGACGTTGACGGGAGGTATTTGAGCTGCAATAAGATGTTCGAGCAATACTACGGGGCCAGGGAGCCTGACATTGTCGGCAAGACAGACTACGACTTTGTAGTTAAGGAACTGGCTGACTTCATTCGCGCTAACGACAACAAGGCCATGGCAGCGGGCAAGCCCACCAGCACCATGGATTGGATCACCTTCGCCAGCGACGGCCATCGTGTGCTTGCTGAATACGATCAAAACACCGATGTTCGATGCCGAGGGCAAGCTCCTCGGTGTACTGTGCATCGGCCGGGACATCACTGAGTATCAAAAGCTCGAAGAACAGCTCCGCCATGCGCAGAAGATGGAGAGCATAGGCACCCTTGCCGGAGGCATAGCCCATGATTTCAACAATATCCTGTCCGCCATCATCGGCTATGGGCATGTGACCCTCATGAAGATGCCGAAGGACGACCCGTTGCGGATGAATATCGAGCACATCCTGGAGTCAGCGGACCGCGCTGCCGCGCTCACCCAGAGTCTTCTTGCCTTCAGCCGAAAGCAGATCATTGACCGGAAGCCTGTTGACCTGAACAAGATACTCAATAAGGTGGAAAAATTCCTGGTACGTGTCATCGGAGAGGATGTCGAGGTCCATATGGCCCTGGAGAAGACGACCTTGACCCTTTTTGCAGACGCGGGCCAGCTGGAGCAGGTATTTATGAACCTTGCAACGAATGCGCGGGATGCGATGCCGAATGGCGGGTCGTTCACGATAGAGTCGGCGATCACGGAGCTGGACAACAGCTTCGTGGCAGCCCATGGCTACGGGAAAACGGGGACCTATGCCTTGATCTCCGCCACCGACACGGGTGTGGGAATGACCGAGCAAACCAGGGTAAAGATCTTCGAACCGTTCTTCACGACCAAGGAGGTCGGCAAGGGAACAGGGCTCGGGCTGGCCATGGTGTATGGCATCATCAAACAACATGAGGGCTTCATTAACGTATACAGTGAACCGGGCAAGGGCACGACCTTCAGGATCTATCTTCCGCTGATCAAGACCGAGGCAATGGAGGAGCAGCCAATAATTGCCGCAGAGCTTGCGAAAGGCGGCACGGAAACGATCCTTTTAGCCGAGGATGATCCGGCTGTGAGGAAACTCACTCTGCTCGTTCTTGAGCAAATGGGCTATACGGTGATCATTGCGAACGACGGCGAAGAGGCGGTAACGAAATTCATGGAAAACAAAGACAGGATACAGCTGCTTCTGTTCGACATTATCATGCCGAAGAAGAACGGCAGAGAGGCTTATGAAGAGATCAAAAAGATAAAGCCCGACATCCCGGTCCTCTTTGCAAGCGGATATTCACCGGATATGCTTCGTGTGAAGGCGTTGGTCGATGATGATGTCCGCACTGGTCTACAAACCCATATCGCCGCAGAATTTATTGAAAAAGGTAAGGGAGGTGCTTGACCGGAAATCTAAAACAAATGATACGCCCTGAAAGCTCACTGCGATACAGTTCATTTGTGTTGCAATCTTCTTCGGCCTGATGTGACAGGAGATTATGTGAAACAAAAAATCCTTTTATTTCTCTTAACCTGCTTCGTGGGTTTGTGCGCATATCTATTTATTGTCTTTTATGGCGAGGCAGAGAAGACCGCGATCAGGCAATTGAATGAGGAGCAGCAGATCCACGCGAAACAGGCGGCCCACGGCATAGAGGATTTTTTCGCCACGTGGACGGGCATCCTGAGTTCGTTCTCGAAAATGGACGCGATAATCGGTGATGACGCCGATGGCAAACGATATATGACGCTGTTTTATGAAGCTCATCATGAACAGATCAGGTCGATCACCCGGGTAGATGAAAGAGGCCGGATACTGCATACCGTACCCTTCAGCAGTTCCATAGGAAGCGACATATCGGATCAGAAACATATGCAGGCGATCCTCAGGAACCATGTGCCCGTTGTGAGCGATGTATTCAGAACCGTCCAGGGGTTCTCGGCGATCGCGCTTCATATGCCCGTGTTCAAGGGAAAGACGTTCAAGGGTACGATCGCCGTCGTAGTTGACTTTGAAAACCTAGCAAAGCGGTATCTGGAAGTGATCAAGATCGGCAAAACAGGCTATGCTTGGGTGGTCAGCCGCGACGGGACCACGCTCTACAGCCCGGTCCCCGGATTCACCGGGAGACCTGTTTTCGATACTGCCAAGGATTTTCCTTCGGTGCTCCCCATGGTAAAGGAAATGCTTCAGGGCCGTGAGGGGATCGCCACATATACCTTTGATAAGATCGGCGACAGGACCGTTGCTCCGGTAAAGAAATATGCCGTATACATGCCGATCCGCATTGCGGACAGTTTCTGGTCGATCGTCGTGGCGTCCACCGAGGAAGAGGTCCTGGCCTCCTTTGCTTCCTTCAGGAACAGGCTGATCC
This sequence comes from Nitrospirota bacterium, assembly GCA_963732675.1. Lineage (GTDB taxonomy): Bacteria > Nitrospirota > UBA9217 > UBA9217 > UBA9217 > JALNZF01. Next base: position 130,062 of record CAVTAJ010000020.1, on the reverse strand, counting down.
TGGTCATCATCATGATCCTTCTCGGCGGGATCGTGTTTTCCGTCATCAGCGCCAAGGCCTGGCTGATCTTTGCCGAGGAGAAGAAGCGCAGAAAGGCCGAAGAGGATCTGCGGGCAAGGGAAACTCAGCTTTCGCTGATCTATGACGGCGTCTACGATATCGTTTTCGTTGTCCGCGTGGAACCTGATGATGTCTTCCGGTTCATCTCCGTCAACCGGAGATTCCTGGAAGCGACGGGATTGCAGGAACATCAGATAGTCGGCAAGGAGATTAACGAGGTCATTCCTGAACAGTCCGCCGCGCTGGTGCTGCAAAAATACAAAGAAGCCGTTCAGAAGAATCGGTCGGTTCAATGGGAGGAAGTTACCGTCTACCCCGCCGGAGAAAAGACCGCGGAGGTCGCGATCTCTCCTGTCTTCGATGCACAAGGCGTCTGCACGCAATTGATCGGGATGGCGCATGACATCACCGAACGCAAACGCGCGGAAGCCGCGCTCCGGCTTGCTCATGACGAGCTTGAACAGAAAGTGGCAGAGCGGACCCGTGAGCTGTCCGAGGCGAATGCGCGCCTGCAGGAGCTAGACCGCTTGAAATCCATGTTCATCGCTTCCATGAGCCATGAACTGCGCACGCCGCTCAACTCCATCATCGGCTTTACCGGGATCCTGCTGCAGGGACTTGCCGGGGATCTGACCGGGGAACAGCGGAAGCAGCTCGGCATGGTGAAGGGCAGTTCGGAGCACCTCCTGGCGCTTATCACCGACATCATCGATCTGAGCAAGATCGAGGCGCGCAAGATCGATCTCACCCTGGAGCCGTTCGATCTTTCCAAGGTCGTGAACGAGGTGCTCGAATCGTTCCAGGTCGCGGCCGCGCGCAAGGCGCTCTTGTTGTCCGCGGACATTCCTCCCGGTGTCATGCTCGTGAGCGACAAAAGAAGGATACGCCAGGTCTTGGTGAATCTTGTGGGGAATGCCGTAAAATTCACGGATAAGGGCAGCGTGAGGGTCTCAGCACAACCAGATGGAGATTTCATCAAAGTATCCGTCGTTGATACAGGTCTGGGGATAAAACACGAGGACCAGGACAAACTTATTCAAGTCGTTCAGCCAGGTCACCACCGCGGAAGAGCCCAAGACATGAAGGCACCGGCCTTGGGTTGTATCTTTCCAGGAGGCTGATCACCCTTTTGGGCGGAGAGATCGGGGTGGATAGCGAGTTCGGCAAAGGGAGTGTATTTTTCTTTACGCTGCCGATGAAACAATAGGGGGCGGACAGTGAAAAAGATTCTAGTTGTAGAAGATAACGAGAATAACCTATACTTGATCACGTTCATTCTGGAGAAGATGGGCCACAAGGTGATCGTGGCAAAAACAGGCGAGGAAGGTGTCGAGCTGGCGCTGAAAGAACGGCCCGACCTGATCCTTATGGACATCCAGCTTCCGGGGATCAACGGACTCGAAGCCACGCGAAGGATTAGGGCGTCAACGGAGGGTGGCGATGTCCCGATCATTGCCCTGACGTCCTATGCACTGGTGGGCGACCGGGAACAGGTGATGAGCGTGGGCTGTACCGGATACATCGAAAAACCGATCAATCCCGAGACTATTATGGGAGAGATAGAGAAATATCTGTCAGGGAAAGCATAATCTGCCATGTGGTCCAAACGGAGCATAACCTATGAAAGTTCTTGTTGTTGACGATACCCCCGTGAATGTCTACATGCTGGAGACCCTGCTCAAGGGTCATGGCTACGAAGTGTCCACTGCCGTGAACGGCCAGGAGGCATTGGAAAAGCTTAAGCATGAGCCTGCAACTCTCATTATTTCCGACATCCTTATGCCGAAGATGGACGGATTTCAGCTTTGCCGCGCTGTGAAGGCCGACGAGGCTCTAAAAAGCATCCCCTTTATTTTTTACACAGCCACCTATACGACTGAAAAGGACAAGGATTTCGCCTTGAGCCTCGGCGCGAGCAGATTCATTCTTAAGCCCACGGACCCTGGCGATTTCATCAACATCATAAAAGAAGTGCTGATGGAAAAAGGAATAGGGCTGCTTAAACCCGGAGTTATGACAATAGAAAAAGAGACCGAATATCTGAAGGAACACCAAGCCCGCCTGATCAAAAAGCTGGGCGACAAGATCGCCGAGCTAGAACGCTCTGAGGAGCGATACCGCAGCCTTATATTCTGTGCTATCGACGCTATTTTCATTCTCGATGAGTCCGGCATGATAACTTCATGGAATGAAGCTGCTGAAAAGATCTTTGGCTATGAGTCTGACGAGGTGCTCGGGAAACACATCTCCCTGCTGGTTCCTGAGGAGCTCCGTTCAGAACAGAATGCGATCATCATGGGGTTGAAAGAGAAAAAACAGACAAGGCAGCTTGAGACCGTTAGAAGGTCGAAAAAGGGCGACCTCATTCCTGTCGGGATATCGTTCAGCCTGATGAAGGACAAACACGGCAGGGGCCTCGGATTCTCCGTCATTATCCGGGATATCACCGAGCGCAAGCGGGCAGAGCGTTCTCTGGCGGAGAAAGAAGCCCGCCTGCGCATCCTGGTGGAAACCATCCCCGACCTGATCTGGCTGAAAGACGCAGACGGATGTCTATCTGTTCTGCAATAAGATGTTCGAGCAATTCTTCGGAGCAAAGGAACCCGACATTGTCGGCAAGACAGACTACGACTTTGTAAACAAGGAATTGGCCGACTTCTTCCGCGATCACGACCGCAAGGCCATGGCGGCGGGCAAGCCCAGCAGCAACATGGAATGGATCACCTTTGCCAGCGACGGCCATCGTGTGCTTTCTGAATACCATCAAAACACCGATGTTCGATGCCGAGGGCAAGCTCCTCGGTGTACTGGGCATCGGCCGAGACGTCACCGAGTATCAAAAGCTCGAAGAACAGCTCCGCCATGCCCAGAAGATGGAGAGCATCGGCACCCTTGCCGGCGGCATAGCCCACGATTTCAATAATATCCTGTCCGCCATCATCGGCTACGGGCATATTACCCTCATGAAAATGCCGAAGAACGACCCGTTACGGATGAATATAGAACACATGCTGGAGTCAGCGGACCGGGCCGCCGCGCTCACCCAGAGTCTTCTTACCTTCAGCCGCAAGCAGATCATTGACCGGAAGCCTGTTGACCTGAACAAGATACTCAACAAGGTGGAAAAGTTCCTGGTGCGGGTCATCGGCGAGGATGTTGAGGTCCATTTGGTCCTGGCAGAGGGTGACATTGACCATCTTCGCCGATGCGGGCCAACTGGAGCAGGTATTCATGAACCTTGCAACGAATGCGCGGGATGCAATGCCGAATGGCGGTTCGTTCATGATCGAAACATCGATCATGGAGCTGGATAACGGATTTGTGGCGACCCATGGCTATGGGAAGCCGGGAACCTATGCCATGATCTCCGTCACCGACACCGGTGTGGGAATGACCGAGGAAACAAGGAATAAAGATATTCGAACCGTTCTTCACGACCAAGGAGATCGGCAAGGGAACAGGGCTCGGGCTGGCCATGGTGTACGGCATTCTCAAACAGAATGAGGGCTTCATTAACGTGTACAGTGAACCGGGCAAAGGCACGACCTTCCGGATCTATCTTCCGCTGATCAAGACCGACGGCAATGGAGGGGCAGAAGGTAATTGATGTAGAGCTATCCGAAAGGCGGCACAGAAACGATCCTTGTTAGCCGAGGATGATCCGAGCTCTGAGAAAACTCACTGCTGCTCGTTCTTGAGCAAATGGGTTATACGGTGATCACTGCGAATGACGGAGAAGAGGCAGTGACGAAATTTATGGAAAACAAAGACAGGATCCAGCTTCTTCTGTTCGATATTATCATGCCGAAGAAGAGCGGCAGAGAGGCTTATGAAGAGATCAGGAAGATGATGCCCGACATCCCGGTCCTCTTTGCAAGCGGATATTCACCGGACATGCTTCGTGTGAAGGCGTTGGTCGATGATGACGTCCCACTGGTCTACAAACCCATATCGCCGCAGAATTTATTGAAAAAGGTGAGAGAGGTGCTGGACCGGAAATCCGGAACAAATGACACGCACTGACAGCTCACTCGGTTCAGTTCAATTGTCTGGCAAGCTGCTTCGGACTGATGTGACAGGAGGATAGGTGCATGACGGACTGCGGTATTCCGGGTCTTCAAGCGCTCGCCGGATGCGGCCTGTCTTCCTCTGCACTTACAATGCGCATCCCGGCCGCATAATGAAGGGCGCCGTTCTTTTTCACCGGTTCAACGAGATGACACCAGATTACCACGACTTCATGGCAGATGTCCCAATGCGGAGAATGGATCGTGATGCGGTGTCTGCTGCCGACATCAACGCTTTGGGACGTTTCCACACAGACCCCCTTCGCGCTCATGTTTATGATCCTGCATTTTCCGATATGCGCTAGTTCGGCCCACCACCGCTCGTCGCTCACGAGTCGATTGTGCGAGCGTTTGCTGCGCTGTTCGCCGGTTATCCACGAATCGACTTCCCGGCCATACTTCAACTGCTGCTTGTGCCGGTACATGAGGGCGTCCGCTTTCGCCATGAGGTCTTGGAGCGAACCACGCTCCGCCGGATCGTAATAGGCAACACCGGTGCTGAATGAAAGCTGATACGGGCGTTCGCCGCTCGCAGTATAAGCAGCCACGTTCTCTTGAAGGTGCGAGAAGACGACCTGCTCAATGGCGGCTCCCGACGGGTTGTCGAACAGCACGGCGAATTCATCACCTCCCAGCCTCGTGATGATGTCGGATTCACGAAAGGTCTTCTTCAACAGGTAGGCCATGTCTTTCAGAGCGAGATCGCCCTGTTGATGGCTGAACCTGTCATTGATCTCCTTCATGTTGTTCAAGTCCAGATAGAGAAGCGCCAGGTGTCTTTTTTCGCGATATGCCACGCGCAACTGGTGCTCCGCCGTGGTGAAAAACCCTCGTCTGTTCAGCAGCCCCGTAAGCTCATCCGTAGTGGCCGCTTCCCGCAGTTTTCTCTCCAGCTTCCTCCGTACGGAAACGTCCCGGTAGACTTCGGCTAAGGACGCGACTCTTCCATCGGATGCAAAGATCGGCGTACAGCTTGTGAGATAGTGCCCCTTCAATCTCTCCACGAATCTCTCTTCTACCTGTTCTTTCCCCGTGGCGATGGCCAAGGCGCCGGGGCAGGTGGAAAGCGGTTCGCCCAGGCCGCAGATGGTGTCATGGCACCGCCTTCCGATAAGATCATCCCGATCGATCCCCAGCCGTGCTGCCAACGCCTTGTTTGCCCGTCTGATGACATGCTGGTTGTCGATCACTGTAACGATATCCGGAATGGCGTCGAACGTCTGCTCCCATTCCTCCTTGGCAAGCTTGACGCGTTCCGCCGCCTTTTTACGCGCGCTTATGTCAACGGAAGAGCCGACCATCCCGATTACGGCGCCATTTTCGCTCCTCAGCAAGGTGAGGAGCAGGAGGGCATGGAACTCTTCGCCGGATTTTCTTATCAGCAGCACCTCGCATTCGTGCTCCCCCTTTTCCTTGAGAGGTCCGATAACCTCGCGCTCAAGGAATGACGCCTGCTGCACAGGAAAGATGAGCGATATATGTTTGCCCAGCACCTCTTCCTCGGTATAGGAAAACATCCTTGCAGCACCTTTGTTCCAGCTGGTGATCGTGCCCTCCATATCCGTTGTGATGACGGAATCGCGGATCTGGTTCAAAATGAACGCCTGCCTCCGTATCAGCGCGGTATCCTGGATCCGTCGTGTAATATCTCGGCCGATTGTTGATGAACCGACTATTTTCCCGGTTGCGTTCCTGATGGGGGATATGGTAAGCGACATGTTGATCTGCCGGCCATCCTTCCGCACCCGCACTGTTTCGAAATCTTCGATGGTCTCGCCCTGCCGTATTTTCCCCAGAATGTGCTGACTGTCGTCGGCGAGTACCTCGGGAGCGAGCATGGACACGGGTCGGCCGATTGCCTCGGCTTCGGTATAGCCGTAGATCCGTTCGGCGCCTTTGTTCCAGGAAGTGATGATACCGTTCAGATCTTTGCCGATGATCGCGTCGTCGGAACCTTCGACGATCGCAGCGAGTCTGGCATTCGTCTCGTGAAGCCTTTTCAGCAACGGACTGATCCGCCGGCGCGGTTCAGGGACGTTCTCTGATTGGTTGTTTCTGTTCTTCATGACCGGACATTCTCCTGAAAATCGCCGGGCCGGAGCTATGATGTTTGACTATCCCTTTTCTGTCGCGCTGCCTGACCTGAATACCGCATGGATGTCCACGTTCATCCGTGGGAATGAACCGTCATCACCCGGATGGATGCGTTCAGGCTCGTTTCCCGGGCTGTGCTTCTGAAAACTGTTCATGCATCGATTACACCAGAGGTCATCCCTTCAATAATATGCCCCTCAATCTTTCCGCATACTGTCCGCCGGATTCGTCATCCGTCACGATCTCGATGTCCTCGGGCCGGGATACGCCAAGGCCGAGTTCGACCGCGCGGCTGATCTGTTCCTGCTCGAATATTTTTTTATCCATGATGGCCTTGTTGCTGCCGAGTTCTTTCAGGACCGCGATCCCGACCGCGTCGATGGCGATCCGGTCCGTACCCGCGAGGATGACATTCCCCTGTTTTAGAGGACCGTGCGAAGGGCCCTTGTCCACGAAGGCATCAATGCCGTCGAGAACGATGAGGGATGGATGGTAGGCAGTATTGATCTCCGCGATCATCTTGCGCATCGCAAGGAAGGATGAATGGAGCTCGGTCATGTTTTTCTTGTGCGTCACGCCCACGGAGAGCTTGAGCGACATGGTGAAGACCCCTCCGTAGCCGTGTGTCTTGAGACAACAGGTCGTTACCACGCAGGGCGATTCGACCACCGGCCTGGCAACGAGAACACCGTTCCGCCAGTGGCTCCCCTCCGGCTGGATCCTTACCCATTCCGTTCGCGGCAGGTCCTCGAAATTAATGATCGGGACGTTGAGTTTTCTGCACAGCTCGTATACCCCCTTCTGTTTCATCACGTCTGCGGTGTCAGGCGGCCCGCTCCGTTCGCCGAGCGTGATGCTCGTTGCGCCCATCGTTTGAAGATGGAGCACCAGGCTGGACAAGGTGTCGTTGTGCGTCGAGCCCGGAAATGGGTCCGCCGTGTTGAAGTTCGGCTTAAGCATCACATCCTTGCCCGTGATCGGATTGATCTTCAGAAGGTCGATGGCCCTCCCGATGCCCGCTGCCCTGTCGCGGGTCTTGATGAGAGACACTCTCGCCTTATTGCCCTGCCTTCCCGCGTAAACCGGTCTTGTCACTCCGCCCCCCTCTCCGGCTTCCCCGCTCATGACCGAGACTGCCCCTGCCGCAATGGATATCAGGAATTCACGCCTGTTCATCATTCATCATGATTGTTATTGTTCCACCACTATCATGTCGAGCCTCATGGGACGGCTTCGAGTATTAGAAGCAATGGACCTATGCATATTGTAGCATGCTATTTCAAACGCAGAATTATTTATTACAAGGAAATCGCTACAGTGCTGATAAATCAATGCGTTAGGGCTATCTAATGTTCATTTTTCCGGTGCGATCGTAGTATCGTGTTTTCCCGCTTCCCGATGGTCATATTATTTCTCCGATTTACAGCAATGGCATTTTTATTGTAATATAATGTGTTATGGAGATAAACGCGCAACAGTGCGGGTAATCATCAGGATAGCGGACCGCCGCCCCTGCCATCTCCATCTTCTTACAGAATAGTATAGCAGCTGGGGGTGGATGGTGGATTGTTTCGTGAATGGTCAGCCCGAGAAAAGCTTTTTCGTGGGCGTCAGGGTTATGATATGGGTCATAGCAAACCGCCGGCGTTTGTCATAGATTACTATCATACCAATCGTAATTGAGATAACAAGGGGAGGTGTGTTATGGTGTTAAAAGATCTGGATGTTACGAAAATCATTCCTCGGGACCGGCATCCGCTGATCTTCAGGACCTTTGACGAACTCGAGAAGGGCGCGGCGTTTATTCTCACCAACGACCATGATCCCAAGCCGCTCTACTATTCATTCCTGCACGAGCGGGAAGGGCTTTTCGGGTGGGAGTATCTGGAAGAGGGGCCGGAAACCTGGAAGGTAAAGATCTCAAAGAACTGACGCCGGACAGCCGGGGAAGGTGAGCCGTCCCCGGTATTGTTTCATTGATGAAATGGAGGCTCCATCGTGACCTTGAATATCGATTACGGCCTGTGCGCCGGGTGCGGGGCATGCGCTGAAGTGTATCCTCTGCTCTTCGAGATCAGGGATGAGAAGGCGTGGATCATCGATTATACGCAGTTCCATCCCGCAGAGCACAAAGACCTGCCGACTGTCTGCCCCTATCGCGCCATCACCATCGAGTAACCGGAGGACCCTGAGAGCGGCGCGATCACCACAGCATACCACGGACACGTGCGGGAGATCACTTCCTGGACGTACTGACCTGGGACTTCTTTTCGACGAACTCTTCGATAGCGGACCTTGCCTCAGCGGTAAGCGATGAGAATCTGACGCCATACTGGCAGACCTTCGATTCTCCAGCCTGCTTCATGACCCTGACGATCTCTCCGTTCGTTTTTATCTGCGCCGACCCGGGGAGGAAGAACGAGCACACCAGCTGGTCCCCTTTCTCAAGGACCCTTTATGCTTTCGATAAGGATCCCCGTTGTGCTGATATTTCCCGAGCGGCCGAAGAATGGCCTGTCCTTATTGCTCCCCTCGATCATCACACTCACGAGAACGCGGTACGACTCCCGCCAGGAGATCTCCAGGAGCTGCCGCACTTTCTCAAGGAGCACAGCGGGATCCACCGGCATCGTAAGGACCACGTTCGCCTTACACTGCGCGCATCTCTCGATGTCCGCGGCATTGTCCGGACAGATCATGATTATCGATACCTTGCGCAACGCGTCGTCCGACCTTATTGCGGAGCAAAGCTCTTCGCTCTTCATGCCGGGCGATTTGAGGGTGGTGATAATAACATTGGTCTTTTCAGCCCGGTGGACAGGCAGCACATCGTCGTTTGTTGCTACCATTAACAGGTTGACGCCCTCCCGGTCCAGAAAGCTTTTTTCCTTCGAAATGATCCGAGCGACGTCGTCGGTGACCAGTATTTTTTTCATGATTATTCCCTTTTCTTGGCTGTATTTGTCTTGCCTCAAACAGCGGGATTCGTGGCACTAGTGTACCATAGTTGATTTCACGACGCAAAAACTATTTTATCATCCGGCAGTGATCGTCCATGAATTGCATCCTGACGGTTTCATCCGCATAGGCTTTCCTCCTCAACACGGTGAGGAGCGTTGGAGAAAATCCTCTTCAAATGAAAGCAGTTGCCGTCGCACCAAGCCCTTTTTTTGCCGTGCTTTACATCCCGCGGACAGAAGATTATACTATAACCATTCAAGAACAAGAGGACATGTCGTTCAGTGCGGGAGTGATCTACTATGAAAGCATTTATCGAGGGCTTGATGGTACATCGCTGTCTTTTCAGGAAATTCTTTACCCATGTACAAGGACTGATACAGGCCTGCCGGGGCCTGCCCCGCGACGATGAAAGGAGGGGCGGGAATGACACCGGGCGGATACTGCTGAGTTCCGCGTTGTTTTTCGTAATCACGGGATACGCGCTCTTTTCGGAGGCCCAGGACGCCTTCCTCCATCATGACCTCAAGCTGATCGTGTCACCGGCGGAACATCGCCTTGAGGTTCTCGACTCGATCACGCTGCCGAATGAATTTCCGAACATGATCACCTTCTCACTCCACTCCGGGTTAACACCGACTTCCCCCACTCCCGGTGTGCGCATCATGAAACTGGCGGAGAGGCGCGGAGCCGTCCCGCTGTCATCGTTTAACATCATCCTTCCTCCCGGCCTGCGAACGTTCGCAATCGCGTACAACGGAATCATTCACCATCCCATCGCGCAATACGGCAAGGAACAGGCGCGCGGGTTTCAGGAGACTCCGGGCATCATCTCCGCTGAGGGTGTGGTCCTGTCCGGAGCCTCAGCATGGTATCCTGATTTCGGACCAGGACTGGTGACCTTCGACCTTGCAGTGACGCTGCCGCCGGCCTGGGACGCGGTCAGCCAGGGAGAACGCACGGTCCATGTTCAGGGCGGAAGTGCTGCCGTAGTTGCCTGGAGATCGCCGGAGCCTCAGAGTGAGATATACATCATTGCCGGAAATTTTACCGAATACACCGGTCCGGCAAACCACCCGCAGGCAATGGCCTTCCTGCGCACGCCCGATGAGGCCATGGCAAACAGATACCTCGATGCCACGATGCGTTATCTTGATATGTACAGCAGCCTGATCGGCCCCTATCCCTACGGGAAATTTGCCCTTGTCGAGAACTTCTGGGAAACGGGGTTCGGCATGCCCTCGTTCACGCTGCTCGGGCCCACGGTCATCCGCCTCCCCTTCATCATCAATACGTCCTACCCCCACGAGATCCTGCATAACTGGTGGGGCAACAGCGTGTTCCCGGACTATGAAAAAGGGAACTGGTCCGAAGGGCTCACCGCCTACCTCGCGGACCATTTGATGAAAGAGCTGGAGGGCAACGGGGCCGAGTACCGGTTGGATACGCTCCAGAAGTACGCGGACTACGTGCTCGGCAGCAGGGACTTCCCGCTCACGAAATTCCGCTCGCGCCACAGCTCTTCAACCGAGGCCATCGGATATGGCAAGTCGCTCATGTTCTTTCACATGCTGCGCCTCGAACTCGGTGATGATGCGTTCCGGCGCGGGCTCAGGGAATTCTACAAACAGTATAAATTTCGTTCCGCTACCTTCACCAGCATCCGCACCAGCTTTGAAACTGTTTCAGGAAGGGACTTGCAGCCTGAGTTCGAGCAATGGGTCGCCCGCACCGGGGCGCCAATGCTCCGGCTGGGTGACGTGACGGCAGAAAAACGCGGGGACCAGTACCTCGTGACCGTCATGATCAAGCAGGTCCAGCCCGGAGCAGCCTACCGTCTTCACATCCCGTTGGCGGTGACCCAGGAAGGACAGGACCAGGCGCTCCAGACATTCGTCGATATGTCGGAAAAAGATCAGGAGATGACGATCGCCGTCCCCGCGCGACCGCTCAGGCTCGACATCGATCCCGAGTTCGATCTCTTCCGCAGGCTCGATCGGGAGGAGATCCCGCCCGCCATCTCACAGGCCCTCGGCGCAAAAAAAATGCTGGTCATTCTCCCTTCGCGTGCCGGCAAGGGACTGTTACAGGCATACCGTGCATTCTCGAAGTCTCTGGCAGCGTCCGGTCCTGATGAAGTCGAGGTGAAGCTTGATTCGGCGATCAGTAAGCTGCCGGATGATCGCACCATCGCGATCCTCGGCTGGGAGAACCGTTTCCTGGAGGAAATAGTGTCGAGGACTTCCTTGTATGGAGTTGCTGTTACAAAAAAGTCCGTACAGATCGACCAGACCGAGGTGCCCCGCAAAGACCATTCAATCGTGCTTACTGCGCGGATGCCGAAGAAGAGGGAACTTGCCCTGCTGTTCATCGCTTCCGACCTCCCGGAAGCCTTGCCCGGCCTGGGCCGGAAACTGCCGCATTACCATAAGTACAGTTATCTCGCCTTTGAGGGGCAGGAGCCCGCGAACATTGCCAAGGGCCGGTGGCCGGTGCTCAATTCTCCCATGACCGTGTACCTTCCAAACAAAGAAGGCAATGTTGTTGCCTCACCTCTGGGCAAACTTGCATCCCGGGAACCGCTCGCAGCGTTCTGACGGCTGTTTTCCATAGACCGTATGATGGAGACCATCCGGTTCCTGTCGAGCCCTGAGAATGCCGCGCGATGATCAGGAGGAAAGCTGGTTTCAGTCCTGGGAGGACATTGGGGGGATCCTGTTAAAAAAGCAACCATGAGAAATGCTATCGGCATCATCCCCGGGAAGAAGCCGGCGACACGGCATCCATTTCCGTTATGAGAGACGGCAGGGAGTCGATGGATAAGACCGTGACAAGGGAGCGGCAGGAACGGTTTTTTCGCGCCCGTATCGAAGGAACGCTTTTTTCTGGCGCATTCAAACCGTGCTATACTTTGGACAAAGGAGCTGTGCACCCCGTAATCGGGAAAGAGCATAAGTGATACAATCATCTTAACCAGAGGTCTTTTATTTGGCTTATACGGATGGGGATAAGATGATATAATAAATACTGGACGTGCTGATAATCAGGGTTCATACTACTGACATTCCAATGATGAGAAATAAGTCCATATTCGGCCTTCGCTTCGACGTAAACGAGGAATTCTCGCCAACACCGGAGGAACTCAGGGTTTTTCTTGAGAGCCCGAAAAAGGAAGGACGGCGGGAACTGCATGGCCTCGACCTGGCAAGGTATAATGAGTTGCTTGATGACCTTTTGGCGTTCAAACTCTATCAGCGACAGAACGCGGGACCCCAGGACTTCCGGGAAAGAATGTTCTACGAAGTGCTCAGTCATTCCTGCTTTTCCAATACCGCTCTCAAATCAGCTGTGGAACAATATAAATATTACGTGCACGCGCTGACAACACTCAATTTCAGGAAACCGACGGCGTTCATCAAGACCGCCAAAGAAGAGATGGGCCGGTTAAACCCGAAGAGAAGGGCTGACGCGGCCAAGCTGGCCAGGCTTCAGTACATGGTCGACGAACGGGAACGGACGCTCGAAGCACTTATGCGACGCCGAGCGACGTTAGTCGATGAGTTGAACTCACCTCGCGCGGTATATCAGAGACAATCTTTCCGAGATCGCAAAACTCTGCGAAGCATCGATCTCTATTCTCAGAGACCTCAAAACGGAGGGTCAAGAAGAGCGACGGCTGATCGATGACATCAAAGCCTACTTTAAAGAGCAGCTCAAGAATGCGCTGCACCAGGGCGTGATCACCAAGCAGGACCTTGATAACGCAAAAAAAGACGTCGCTGCGCTCTCCCGTGAGGTGTCAACCCTCCTCAGGGAGGACAGTTACGCCCTGACTAAATTATACGAAGCCATCCACGACCATACAATGAAGAGCGCCCTCGAAATCGAGGCTCTGCTGGTGAAGATCGATGGCAATAAGAACGAGGACTTCGAAGATTTCGGCAGATTCTTCGCGCTTGTCGAGCAGGTACTGGTCTCACTTATCTCAGATTATCACTTCGAGCTGGACGTGAAACCGGCTCACACCGAGACGGCTCACGAACACCTCCTTTTGGAAAAGAGAAAAGAGAATCTGAACCACATTTTCGAAATGCTGCCGAAAGAGCGCCGGGTAAGGAGTCCTCGAAGAAAAGTTGCGGAGCGAAGAAAATCCAAGGACCCAAACTATAAAGGTCCTGAGCGGAGAACTGGAAAAGACAAAAGGACCGGGAAAAACATCAGAGCGAAGTAAGTTTTGCCGCATGTGAAATTGCTTGATTCATGTTTCCGAGCAGGGGAGCAGAGGCGCTCGTGACGCCGGGCAGCGGGTGGGGGTGACGCATGTCCCCCGGTGAATCCCCCCGACAAACCCCTTCTGCTGGTCCAGGCTCGTGAATAACGAGGCTCCGCTCTTAACGTGACCCCTTCTCATGGTTTTTCAGCATCTCTGTTCACTGCATACCGTCACCATCCTTGGCCCAGCCGTTCAGCGAGCTGTGGCGGCAGTCCTGCACGAATGACCTTGTCCTGGCATTTTCGAATATCGTACTCTACGCGGTGGAAGATGATGAAGTGATCGGTCGAATCGTAGACCAGGAACGCTGCTCGGGGATCGCCGTCCCTGGGCTGGCCCACGCTCCCGGGGTTGATGAGATACCGGTTGTCGGGTGACAGCGCCAGCTCGAGCGATTTACTCATCGATACGCTCCCCTGATAATCGCAGAGCGCCGTTCTTACATGTGTATGTCCGAAAAATCCGAGATTCAAGGCGCCGGGCAACCCGGCAAGCGACTGAAAGTTGTCCTCAACGTCATCGCGGGACAGAATATATCGGTTGGTATTGTGGATGGAACCGTGAAAGAGAAAATAGTCGCGCACCCTCTTTTCACGCGGCAGATCCAGGAGAAAGGACCTGTTCTCTTCTGTCAGGTGTTCACGGGTCCAGAAAAGCGCCCTCCGCGCGAGCTCATTGAATCGGTCAGGCTCTTCCAGCCCCGATGCGCAGGCATCGTGGTTGCCGAGCACGCTCACGATCTTTTCTTTCCGCAAGATGTCAACACACTCGTTCGGGTTCGCGTTGTATCCCACGATATCACCGAGGCAGACGATCTCGTCGACGTTGAGCGCATGGATCCGCTCAAGCACGGCCTGCAACGCTTCGAGATTCGCGTGGATATCTGCAATGACGGCAATACGCATGGAACACCTGTGGGGACGCAATTCGTCACCCTGCCCTGATAATCTATTGTAGCAAATCCAGGCAGCGGTAAGTTGTGATATTATTGATTTGAGGAATGCATCGTACGTGAGAAGGACCGGAGGTGGAGATCATGCCGTCATATGATTATGCATGCAGGGACTGCGGGAAGGATTTCCTGATTTTTCTCTCGCTCAAAGAGATGGAGGCAAAACCGAAGATCACCTGTCCCCATTGCGGGAGCGACAACGTCGGAAAAAAATTTACGGCATTTTTTGCCAAGACGAATAAAAAGTCATGATCGGACGCTCGTTCCCGATCATGCAAACCGTCATTTTTTTACCGACTTTGTCCCTGCACGGCAGGTTCTTATGCACCAGCTTTTTCCTGCGCAAGCAGTGCGGCGCCACAAAGGTCCCGCAGCTGCGTGATCCGTCAACGGCATCGGACTTTGGAAACCTCGCGTATTTGCATTCAAGGTCGCAGAATTCCACCTTGTTCATAGTACCTTCAAAACGATCTTCCCCCGTGCCCTACCTGTTTGGCTGTACGCCAGCGCGTCTTTGATCTGGTCCAGGGGGAAGACCTTGTCAATAACGACCTTGAGCCTCCCCGTCTTGAGCTGTTCGCACATCCACTCGATATCAGCCTCCCGCTGGCTCACCATCATGGTTGCGGCCTTTTTCCCCGGCAGTAGTGTCGTAATAAATATGTTCCAAAAAATAGAAGGGGTCGGCAGGGTATTGACATAGACGCCGCGTTCGGTCAATGATCTTTTGCATTCCCCGAAGGACCGCGATGAGACGGCATCAAAGATACAATCATATCTCTCCGTGGTTTTAGTGAAATCCTGTTGACGATAATCAATGACATGGTCCGCACCCAGTCCTTTCACCAGACCGGCATTGGCCGCACTGCAAACAGCAGTAACTTCCGCGCCGAGAATCTTTGCGATCTGCACCGCAAAGGTCCCCACTCCGCCTGAAGCACCATTGATCAGCACTTGCTTGCCCGGAGCGATGCGTCCCTTGTCCCGGATCGCCTGGAGCGCGGTCAGACCCGCAATGGGAAGAGTTGCGGCGTCCTCGAAAGCCACCAACTCTGGTTTTAGAAAGACGGTCCTTTCCCCTGACCGTGACATATTCCGCATATGCGCCGAGCCGCATACCTGCATTGGCGATGACAGCGTCCCCTGCTCTAAACTTCTTCACGAGACTTCCCATTTCCACGATCTCGCCTGAGCATTCACTGCCGAGGACCTTCGGGAACCTGCTGCCGGTGAGTATCTTCGCCTGCCCTTCCCGGACCTTCCAGTCAACGGGGTTCACCCCTGCCGCATGGACACGGATCAAAACCTCATCGGGCTTGATAGCAGGCTTAATTACTTCCTGTACTTCGAGCACATCATTTCCGCCGTATGTATTGAACACGACCGCCTTCATAGTATCCTCCGGTAAGAAGCGTGACTCGGGTGAAATCTGCTGTTCCCGTTTGCCCGCCAACCGATCGGGATGCACGGTTGATGTGCTGACCTGTGTGCATATTTGCAAGACGCGCACTTATACGTGGTCATCATTTTTTACGGACCATAGCCGAAAACGTGCTGAAAGAAGCAAACTGTCTTTTCCTGCTGAGTGATGCTCTTTTCATGGAAAAACAGCATGCAATGGGGAGGGGACCAGCATATCGGTAACGTCAACAGGACCGCTCTAACAAGAACGATCCGTCGAACAGGTTGTAGTCATACAACGATTTTCTCTATTAAGCCATTCTGACTTCCCGGTACAATTTTCCTCGAAATGGACTCTAGGCTTTCCGCTTTTCGGGGCAGCCCGTTAACTGCTGCAGAGTCCAGGAAATAATGTTGCATCCGCGGCAGCGGTGCATGCTAGTATTCAGCGGGCTTATCTGCAGGTACATCTTTGGGCGCATCTATGGGCGTATCTGCAGGCAGATCTGAGGGTGCAGCTTGCTGGCAACTAGATAAACAACTCTTGTTGACCTCCTGGCCTTCCTGCAAGCACTGAGCACGCGCCTGATCAGTATCGTCACCAGTTGGGCAGTTTGCTGCCCTTGATGCTGTTTCGCTGGTACATCTCGTTTGACACTCCGCAATGGACTCTGCAAAGCTTATAGCAGGCAGAAGCAGCAGTATCCCGAACATAGCGAGAATCAAGATTGATCGCATTGTCCCTCCTGTTTTTTAGTAGACGGAATTATTGGGTGCATGTCTATATTGTTTACCTTTTTTTTCGCGCAAACTTCTGCTCACGTAGAGCGCAGTGTACATCGCGCCGACCATCTCCGCCCGTTTGTTGGAAATTGTTCTTGTCCCACCTTTAGCCTTGTGAATACGATGGATTATCCGCCGCAATTCAACAGTCAGCTACTTCCCGCTGATCCAATATTGGCAGCAGGGAAGAAAGGGGGCGTCTTTAACTTTGAAATAGAGATTCTTAATTACGAATAATAGATGAACCGTTTTCTATGTTGTCGAATGAAGCGTTTCATTAACACTTGCATCAGCAAATCGCCGTGCAATTGCGTGGAATGTAGCGTGTATCTCCCCAAAAGCGTCGATGAGTTGTGGATCGAATTTCGAACCACGTCCGGCCAAAATGATTTCTACGGCTTTTTCGTGAGAAATGCCTTCTTCGTATGGACGGCCCGATATGAGAGTATCATACACGTCGGCTATCGCCATAATTCTCCCGGACAAAGGAATCTCCTCACCTTTGAGTCCGTTTGGGTATCCTTTCCCATCCCAGTGTTCATGATGAGATACCGCCATTTCTCCTGCGACCCTTAAAAAAGAAGTATCCCCAAGTTTAACCTGTGCGGCGTCGATGATTCTTTTGCCATACTGCGTGTGCTTCTTTATCTCTTCGAACTCTTCGGTGGTCAGTCGCCCTGGCTTAAGCAGAATGTGATCTAGTACGCCTACCTTACCTAAGTCATGAAGTGGTGCGGACTGAATAAGGTGCTCAATATAGGCGTCATTCAAAGTGTCTGCATATGCCGGTTTGTTTCTGATATGCTCGGCAAGAGTCCTTACATAGCTGCGGGTTCGTTTGATGTGGCCGCCTGTTTCCGGATCTCGCGTTTCGGTGATGTTGGCAATAGTTTCAATCATTGCTTCCTGCGTCGTCAGTTGTAGCCTGGTCTTTTCCTTCAGCAGCCGCTCTTCATGCCAGAAATCGAGAAACGATAATAAGGAAAAATTTGAAGTAGTGGCCAGTACGGGGTAGAGCGGAGAAAGATAAATCCCGTTTCGGAAGAGGAAAACAGGCAGGGTTACCGCGACCAACGCAAAGAGAAATAAAAAAGTCAGATTTGCAACTGCCTTGTAGCGAACAAAAAGAATTGTTGAAAGCAACCCGAAAAAAACAACGGCAATAAATTCATACATAACAGCAGCCTTCGGCCGCACAAGAAAATCACCTTGCAAAATGGCGTCGATGATGTTCGCATGCACCTCTGCCCCAGCCATTGTCGGGTCGGTTGGCGTAGCGCGGATATCCATCAAGCCGGGCGCTGCCGCTCCAATAATCACGATGTGTCCTTCAATATCCCGAATTTCGGTTGTGCCGTTCAGAATATCGGAAGCCGGGATGTGGCGATATGTTCCGTGTGGACCGAGAAATGGAATCAGGAAGGATCCTTTGTGTTCAAGCGGGATCTCAACGCTTTCAAGAGAGAGACTTTCTGTTCCTGCCTGGCCAACAGTCAATACCATGTGTTCAGGCTTGGCAGCTGAAAGAAGCACGGCTAAAGAGAGGTGGGCATAGAATCGACCATCGTATTCCATTAAGAGAGGGACTCTGCGAATAATTCCGTCGTGATCCGGTTTTATGTTGATAAAACCTGAAGCTGGAGTTGCCTCGGCGAGCGGCTGATATATGCAGTCGACAGAAGACGGTTTGAAAAGGCCGTTCACAGAATCCGGCACCTCGTCTTCCTTCCTGAGCAATACATTGACTGGATGAAGTGTGCATCTTTTTTCACTATCCTCCCCAAATGAAAACTGGTATCCAAGCGCAAAAGGACCTTTTCTGAGCGCCTCCGCCAGCAGCGCATCATTGTCGATATATTGTCGGGGGACCCCTGAGAGGCTGACCGTGTAGTTGAAATCTGCCGAAATATTCTTTTGTATATTGCGCAGCGAACTTCTGTCGGGTTCGGCAAACAGGATATCAACTCCGACACTTTTGGCTCCCATTTCGCGCAATTTGTCCAACAACTGTGCTATCCGGTATCGCGGCCACGGCCATTGTCCATACTGTGCAAGGCTTTTTGTATCTATATCAACAATAACGATACTGCCGGATGCGGTGCGTCCAGAACGCGATTTGAGCAGGGTGTCGTAAATTTTAAGGTCGAGCGTCGAAAGCAGGACTGGCTGGAATAAATATAAGAAGGCTGCAACGCAGGTCAACGCAATCCCGCAGAGAATAATGAGCGCGTGTTCCCTGCTCTTTTGGATCCACCGGACATGGAAAGATTGTCGTCGTAAAGCGTGCATTATGGCGGGCTATTTTACAACCACTTCAACTCTGCGATTACGTGGTTCTCTCACATTGTCCCCCGTTGGTATAACGGGATCCCGCTTTCCGTAATATCTGAGTTCCATCTGACCAGAACGAATGCCGTGAGAAAGAAGTACGTCCCGGACAGCCTCAGAGCGGGCGGATGACAATCTCATGTCGTACTCATCGTCCCCGGTTGTATCTGTATGGCCAATAATACTTATTTCATAAAAATCTCTTTTATCGACTAACGACAGGATTTCAGGAATTAAAGGCTTTGACTCGGCAGTCAGTTTCGTTGAGTTGTTCAAAAAATATAAAAGAAATCTGACCGGCTCCAGAGGAAGGGCTTTGATGGAATCAGTGAAGAGTGAATCAATTCGGCTTTGGTCTATCTTTTTAGGATCAGACGGGCTCTTCCCAAATCCGGTGACCTCTACCATAGTATTTGGAACGGTAAGCGTCTTAGCCCCACCCCTGGTAGTAACTGTTAGTTGTCCAACCTTACCATCGGCATCCTGAACAAGAACAACCGTGTCCTTTACGGTTGCACAACCTGATATGATCAGCAAGACCAGGAGAACAAAAAGATTACCCCGCATCTCATTGCATGCTACTCTTACTGGTACGATAAAGAATTGGGAGTAGTTAGTCTTCATTAACTTTAATATTGAATGTAGTGCCACGGATACCAATTGTAGATGTCGGGGTCTCAAGGATGACGGACTCCGGCGATAGCTTTGTCATCTTTCCTGAAACAAATGAGGCAGTCCCTTTTGTCAGCTTATTAACCATGGAGAATTGCCCCTGGGCCGGCTTAAAAACGAACTTCTTTAAATCCAGGCGAGAGTTCGGTCCAAGGCTTATTCTTGAGTTGTCCTTGAAAATGATTCCCACCGAGGCATTCGCACCTGTTTTAACGGTATCATTTGGGTATACGGGAGTGCCATCTTCAGCTTTTACGATGTTTCCGGACCGTTCAATGAGAACGTCTCCTATCTTCTTTCTCAGACTTCCGGAAGAATCATCTGCAGCGGTGACAACAGTTGCAAGGAGAACTACAATAAGAAGTATCAGGGAAAGAATCTTACTCATAGAAACCTCCATTGCGCATATCTAGCATCTCGATATGGGATTGCGGTCTCAACTGCTGCAAATAAGATTATATCACTATGTAACATTTGTTAGGACGGTTGTTCTCTTTTCCACCATCATTAATCTTTTTTATGCTTAACATTCTCTTTTCAGCATTTTCTACATTTTTCAGATTCTACCGCGATACATGGAACATGTCAATGACTTTGAGACATAAGCAATTACGATAGCCACTGGTAATTAGATTTCGATTTGGAAAGGAGGGCTTTTTTGTGCCGGCAAGGAAATCAAGGGATTGAGCGAGTGAGCCACTGAGCGCAACCAGGCTTGGTTCGACTTCTTTGTGTACCCCCGGCATGGGGGCAATTCAGAGCTTTGGGAACCGTATGCGACTGACCATTAGTGAGCCGGATACCGCGAAAAGCAGCACAATCGGATGAAGCGTGAAGCCGGCAATCATGACCTGTCCGAACCAGAGGGACTCGCGTAATGCGCCCTGTGAGGCGGCCCCGATCATCAACATTACCAGCAGCAGCGACGTTGGGATAGGAGTTCCTTCGAAGTACTTCACTTTGCCCCCGCCCTCGGACAGCGCCTCGGCCGTAATGTTGTAGCGCGCCAAGCGGGAGACTCCGCAAGCAACAAAATAGGTCAAGACGATACGGTCGTATAAACCCTGCATGCCGCAACCGTACCCGATCACGGCCGGGGCTACACCGAAGGAGATGACATCAGCGAGAGAGTCAAGCTCACGACCCATTCCAGAAGTTTTCTGTCGCCACCGGGCAATCCGTCCATCCAGGACATCGAAGACTAAAGCGGCAAAGACCATCCCGCACGCAAAGTAGACATGCATGATGTCGGTCGTTTGCAGGTACGTCAGCATGGAAAACAATGCCCCCGTGCCGCAGACCGCGTTTGCCAGTGTGAACCAGTCGGCAAGATGGAATTCTCGAATCATGGAGAAGGGCTTACGCGGTTTATGTATCTTCATTGCAAACAGAATCTCCCACTGTGTTAAGAAGTTATGACGCCGATCGCACCATTCCCAGCCGCGAGAACGCGTGATGTGATGAACGGAACCTGTCCCGATAAATCCGAAAATCTGCTGGTAGTCCGACAGATGAACATGATTGCTATTCAAACCAGCAAGTGCATTGTTATAATTTGTCGCAACTATATGTCTGTTTTACATTTGTGTCAACAATATCAAATGGTATTTAACGGTGCGAATAATTTGAGGTTATCTGGACAGCCAGACCCTGTAATTTGGTTATTCAATACTTCTCTCATAGTCGCAGAAGGGGCACCGCCAGGTCTTCTCTATCTCGTACCAATCCATTTTCTTACGGCAGACCGGACAAGCCTTTTTTTTGCCCGACGGCTGGTTATCGGACGGTGATGATCCCTTTTTTGATTTCCGGTATTCGTCGGGGAACAGGGGTGCCAAAGGGACGGCACGAGGTTGAGTTGGATCGAAAATCGGCTCCGAAGCCGAAGTGGGTTTGGGTGCTTTCGTATGTTCACTTTTCTCTTCGCTTTGACCCTGAACTTCATCCTCTTTTAATTCTTCGTATGCGCAGGAATAACACATCCACATTTCATCCTGAATTTGGAAGTTCATTTGACCCCCGCACATAGGACATTTTTTCTGCCATTCCGTATCCTGCGGCGCAGAAGACTCACGGATTTCGCTTTTCTGCTCGCCGCCTCCCTTTTCCTCGCTGCCAGTATAACTTATATTAGACTCCCTGGGCGGGATTG
This sequence comes from Nitrospirota bacterium, assembly GCA_963732675.1. Lineage (GTDB taxonomy): Bacteria > Nitrospirota > UBA9217 > UBA9217 > UBA9217 > JALNZF01. The sequence goes on along the minus strand of CAVTAJ010000020.1, from coordinate 108,322 downwards.
GCTGCGAGGCCGCACTTTCAGCAGTAAATTCCTCTATTCTATTTTTAATATAGGTTATCTCCGCTCCGATATCCGTGAAGAGTTCCCCCACTGCCTTCTCGACAAGTTCCATTTCCTTTTCCCGTGCCGCCATACCAATGAGGATCCCTTTTTCTTCGCTCTCAAGCCGCCCTATTTTTTCACGCAGTTTCGCTATCTCGTCTCTCATCTCCCGCGATTTGGCTTCCATGACCTTACGCTCGTCGCGCCAGCCGGGGAGGGCAGGCATTAAGCCCTTCTCGAGTATTTTAAGCTCCTCAAGCTGATTGTTGACGGCCTTAACGATCTCTTGCCGGCTTAGCTTCGAAGTCGCCGACAACGCTTTGATAGCGGCATTATAACGCTGCTTCTCCTCAGGAATGATTTCCTCAAGCGATTCCACGAGTTCGCGGAATTTTCCGAATATTGCATCCTCACTTTCAATTACTTTTTTTATTTCATCGCGGAGACGATGGATTTTGGATGACAGCTCTTCGCCTCCCTTCGATTTCACATAGAGATCGGCGGCTATCCGGGAAAGGATTTCGTTCCTGTTTTTCTCCTTAACGCCCACTCATTTCCTCCTTGTAAAGCCTACCTTATTTATTCTGATTTTCTCAATATGTTATTGTAAGCATATCACACTTCGCGTTTATTGAAAATATATTACTTTAGAAATGGAAACTATAGGAGAGAGACTCCAATTTCAGCAATGGCTATGCAATTACACCCCTGAAATGAAAAGGTGCCCAGCATTCAATTTGCGCGGCTCCCCGGACATGATAAAGCAGGGCACTGGAAGGAAATAATCATTCTTTAACGTGAAGATTACTGGCACAAAGAGCACGCGACCGGTGGTGGATTGGTTAGACCCGGAATCACCCCTCCCGATTCGACGGACGGCATAGCTAATGGCGTGCATACAAGCGATATATGAGTTCGAGAGCGGTGAGCATAAATAGGCCAGAGAAGATGCACATCGGCCAGCCATGGCCATCGATTGTGGCCACAACAAATGCGCAGATCACAAACAAGAACATGACATAGCCGAATCCGTTAAAACGATCCTCGAAGCTATAATGAAAGACCAGTGAAAGACCATAGGCTGGCTGGTACGGTGAACCTGCTTTAGGGTTGGCAAAACCACGAAAATGATTGGTAATCCGTCACACCTTTTATATAGCGTTATCAGCATCTTTACTGCCCATATCGCGACCTATCTTGGGGCTGGTTAACAAAGGGCGTCACCAATGACCTTAATCCTGATGGGTGATTGGTGCAGTAGAAACTGACACCGAAACCTAATGAAACTGCGACAATGGTAAGGATGAATATAACGAAAAGGCTCGGCAAGAAGCGTTCCATTTCTTGCCGCAAGAGACCTTTTTTCGCTTGACGGTGCCCACTAAATGGTGACCCTTTGCGGTTCCCAGCTTCTCCATGGGAACATTGCCGCTCTGGCAGGTCTTGCGCCCGATCTGATTGGTCCGCGTAGAACACCTGTAATAGTGATATTTCCGACTCCTCCCGGTTGCATGGGTCATGCGCGCCCACATTCTCCGTTCCTCAGAGACATCAACATACACATTCTTTTAGTTCTTTTGCGATAGAACTTTTTCTTTTTTTGAATTGGCCGTTTCACCAGTTGGCCTGGTAATTTAACTAGATGCGGATCGAAGCATAACTTGCTAACGCTATGAATATATTAATACAAATACGTTTTTTATTGGTACTACTATTGCATCATATGACGTTGTTCTATTCGAAAAGCCACTGTAGAATGGACCGGGCATTTAGTTGTTTAAATCATTTGATTAACTATTTTTTATGCTATATTTAGCTTATTCCGGATGGATCCTGTTGCACAAACGCACTTTTCGTTACCTTGAGCGAAGCGAAGAGTCTCGCAACTGAAAGAAACTAGTGACACAGAGTTTTGCGTTAAGCCGTCTTCTTTGCGGAATGAATGACAGCGCTGATCCACCAATCTTGAGATGTTATTGCTTAATAACCTCGGGCATTGCTTGAGGAACCAAATAAAAGGAGGAATGGAGAATATGAGGCAAGCACTAGTACTATCAATTTTGTTGTCAGGTCTTTTGCTCTATGGTTGCAGCTTAGAGGGGGGCCCAACCGCATCATCGAATGGCAGCAATACCAGTTCAGATACTGGAGGAAGTGGAGGAGGGTCTCAATCTGGACTCTACGACTGCATTTACATTGAAACTTGTTGACAGCGACAAATCAGTTTCAAGAACGAGTACTTTTGGCTCACTGCCAGTTGCTTCAGATGTCAGGGTTGTAATCAGGAGTTTTGCTACGGTAACAACAAGTACACAGGTTTGTGAATATGACGAACGATTTTGTAAGTTTGTGTGTATTACTGTCACTGGACCAAGCTACACTGAGGTTTATAAGGATATTCAAGATGTGGCGTATGATTCAAATGGTACCGTCCAAGTTGGAATTCCTGCAGGAACAGGTTATACCCTTGATGTTATAACCAGCAAGCTTGAATCAGGTATTGCGACTACTCATAACATCTTAAAATATGGCAACACGACCAATGTAGACGTTGTCTGCTGGCCAATCAAATAGTGCTACAATTGTAATGAGACCCCTTAGTGATATTCTTAATATGACGGTTGCCGATGACGTTATATCTAAGACAATATTTAATGTTACTCTCAATAATGTACTGCCGATTGAACCTAACTATAAGATGACCATGAGCTTTGGCACAACTACTCCTTCTGTTGTAAGCAACTCAACAAACACGTGTACCTTTACTGCACCTGAATCTTACACTGCAGGAACTATTTATTTGCAGTGGACGTTTACCCTTAACAAGTCATTCCTGAACGCAAACTAACTCACGCAATGTACGCGTCTCTTCCCAAATGCTTATTATAACTAAGAAGTATACAGTAACCTGAACCCGCTCATTCATGTATCTATACCTGTCATATAGCTTTCCCAAGCTTAGCACCATAAATTATGTTTGCAATACATCCGCAATAAAGGCAACCAGTGATCAACGTTAGTTGCCTTTTTTTTTGTGTCTCCTTGCGTAATAAAAACTGTAATTGAGCGAAAGCCCTGCCCTGTCTAGTCAACCTCGTTGCGTGAAGTAACTCTACAAACTGTCGCAACTAATCCGCCCCTATTCTAGCTTAAGATCCTGCCTGTTAGTTTAACTTGCTGTCCAAACTGAGGGAATCAGTTCATGGCTCCCCATGCCGGACTCGAATTGAAATATTTGATACGATTTATTTCAAAAAGTGAAGTCCTCAATTTCCAGAAAGTGACTCACGTGGAGTACAGAAAGTACTTCTCGCTCATCAATTATATCATCTGATAGAGTATCTTCCTATCTGAGTTTGTAGCAATCAATTCATAAAAACGTTTTCTTTCTGGCAGAGTATAACAATTTCACTATACTTTTTACTGTCATTATACTGGCTTTACTTATTTTCAGTCGTTATGACCATAAACTACAACTGGTACAATAGTCGAAGGGAGGTCAAACGTGCACAAACGTGCTTATGTCAGTAGTATCGTAAAGTCACTGGATTCCCCCGGCTGACCACCTGCCGGGACAGGCTTATCACGTCCGGAATGACGGCCTTTTAGGCAGCGCCCTTTCCCCAAAAATCGGAAATTTCCTTCAAGATGCTCTCGGAAACAAGTTCGCTGACATCGGACTCGAACCAGTCGCCCGGCATGGAACGGGAATAACCTGATTGTACAAAACGGTTGTCCATCAGAACAATAAGGCCGTGGTCCTTCTCGGAGCGGATCACCCTCCCTGCTGCCTGGATCGCCTTGGCCATTGCGGGGATCACATAGGCATAGTCGAACCCCGAATTGTATCGCTTCTGATAATATTTCCGCATCTGCTCACGCTCGAGATCGAAATTCGGCAGGGGCGGCCCGATCACGAACGCTCCGATGGCCATCTCGCCCGGATAGTCCACTCCTTCGGAAAACATGCCTCCCTGGACGCCAAAAAGGACCTTGGGAGGTGACCCTTCACGAAGCTGCTCCAGAACGGCCTCGACCTGGGCTGTTTTCATGTCCCGCTCCTGCTTGAGGACAATAAAACCATTTGACGGTTGAAACAAGTCAAGCACTCGTTCGAGGAATTCGAAGCTCGGAAAGAAGGCGAAATAATTACCCTGCTTCAAAGCTGTTATCCGCTCTATGGCATCGGCTATCTTCGAATAGCTGCGCTCGCGGTCGGAATACTTCGTCGAGATCTGCGGAATGATCAGGAGCTTGCGATGCTTCTTTGGGAAGGGGCTTTGAAATTCAGCCGTCTTTACGGTTTCGGGATCGAGCCCGGATAATCTTGCATAGTAATCAAAGGGCTTTAGCGTGGCCGAGAACCCGACCACTTGTTCGTATTCATCGTAGCAATCCTTGAGCATGGCTGAGGCGTCGCAGCAGGTGATCTTCACAATGCCTCCATTCGCATGGGGATGAAAGGTAACGAAGAATTCATCGGTATCAGGCTCTGCAATATACTCGAGAGCTTCGACGAATGCGGACCAGTAAAAGCAAAGGCGCATGATCACGTCCCGGGGCTGGAGTTCGATGGAGGAATCAAGGTAGCGCGAAAGGAACGCGCGGAGCTTCGAATCCTGCTCAAGGAACGAATCAATGGGGGGAGTGATCTTCCGCGGCTTCATGTTGTGTTCATGCCTGCATGAGGCGACAACCTGAATGCAGGAGCCAAGAAGCTCCTCGGCCTCAGCGCGGAAACGCGAAGGGACCGTGCGGACCTCGTCCCGCATTTGCTCAAGCGCAAGGCTGGAGAGCGAGGGGGAATAGTAATCCATTGCGCGTGAGGGAAGGTTATGGGCCTCGTCGATCACGAGATTCGGTTTTCCCGTTTGATCGATGTTGATCATGGCCATGCGGCCGAATGCCGAGCGCGGGGCGAAAACGTAATTATAATCGCAGATCACAATGTCGGCTTCCCCTGCCCCGTCAACCTGGAGCTCAAAGGGGCAGACCCGGTATTCTTTCCCCAGATCGCGGAAGGTCCGTGCTTTGAGCTTCCTCTTCTTTGAGAGAACCTCGAGAAGCCCGTGTTCAGCGACTTTGGCGTAATAGTCTTTGGCATATTCGCAGAACTGGGGATCGCAGAGCGGTTCGTTCTGGAAGCAGATCTTGCTTTTGGCGGTGATGGTGAGCGACTTGATCTTCGAACCCCTGTCTTGAAAACGTTCTACCGCATCCTCGGCAACCAGGTGCTGGCTGTTCTTCGGCGTGACATAGACCACCCGCTGGCCGCGGGTGAGCGCTTCCTTGAGAACGGGATACAGAACGCCGACAGTCTTGCCGAGCCCGGTGGGGGCTTGAATGAGCATGGGGCTCTTCTTCTGCATCCCCTGTTCGACCGTCTGCATGAGCTCGATCTGGCCGGTCCGGGGGGTCTCGTAGGGGAATGAGAACCCTGCGGCAACCTTCTTGCGGCGAAGAGCGCGCTTTTCAGAACTCTTCGCCTCCTCGACAAGTTCGTCAAGCCGCAGGTCCAGCCATGCTTCGTACGAAGGGAGATCCAGCGGCTGTTCAATGTCCAGGGCATCCCTGGTGCGGGTCGAGACAAGATGGAAGCTCAACAAGGGGACCATCTTGTGCTCGAGCCAGAAGAAGTAGCCATAGGTCGCGAGTTGAAGGCAGTAGGGATGGTCCAGGGAATTGGCCACGAGCCGTCGTGCAAGGTCCCGGATATTGAAGCCGGTCTTGATCTCCTCGATCCTGGGCGGATCGTTCCTGAAGATCCCGTCCATCCGTCCGTCGATACGGAACCTGTATCCTTCCCTCTCGAACGATCGGCTGATCGCGATCTCGGCCTCGTAGGACGGATCGGCCCTGGCCCGCTTTCGCTGCACGCGGAGGTGAATCTCCTGCCCCTCGACAGCCGCCCGTCCAAACCCTGAATGGATCTCGATGCTCCCGGTCCGGGGAACCGGCAATGCAAAGTCGCGGATTGCGACAGGTATGAGTTTTAATTCAGGTGTCATGCTTTTTCCAGTAAAAGGATCACCGGGACGTATTGAGGTATCAGCAAGAGGGTAGCATCGCATAGTATGACAATCGTTGCAAACAAAAACCGGTTCAAAGAAAGGTCCCTTCTTCGAACCGGCATTAAACGACAGCTGCATGAACGAACGGGCAATCAAGCGTATGGGTGGATTGTTCGAGGGCTCTGTCTTCGGGTTCTCGCGGCATTCCCGTCCGCCATAACAGAGAGGGTCCTGTGGCACTTCTCGACAGGCTGTGAAAAACACCAATACGTCATTGCAAGGAGCGATTTCGCGACGCGGTAATCGAGAACGCGCTGTTATACTTTAATCTGAATAGCTTTCTAAAATCTTAAGTCTGTACCCGATGAGTATAACTGCCGTGTCACAATATAGGTGACTTGCAACAGAGGTGCAAGCACTCCTCGATTCGGTCCCGTGGTGTCGGTGATTTCGATAAGCCCGGGGGAAACTGCCCCTAAATCCTCCAATATACGAACCTGGAAGTTGGCCAGACGCAAACGCTGTGCCTCCTGCATCATCGAAGTCACATCAAGGGAAACGTGCTTACCGAAGTCGACTTGGGAAATCGGAGGCGTGATCGTGGCGGTGACCAACGCCGGTTGGAGAGTCCGGTCAAAATCCGTCTCTACCAACGTTGGCGATTGAAAGGAAACAAGTTCGATACGAATTGGAATCGTGCCGGTCAGCGGTTGAGGAGAAATGCTGTTTATTACTATATCGAGGATTGCCGATACAATAACGGCGTTACCCGGGACACCACCCGCGCCTGTCAAGGGGAAGTCCAGGAACGCACGGTATTCCGCATTCGAGTCAGGATTTATGCCGGCAAACACACTCTGTACACTCGGATTCATGCCCTGTGTTACCGTGAAAAGACCCGTGGTGGAATCTCGCACGATATCACCGTCAAACGCGGAGTCACTGAGGATCGGTGACAACAATTTGATCGGATGCTCTGCCACCGCCATCACGATGGCCATCGCGATGGCCACAACCTGTCAGTGTTAGACTTATGAACACCATTATTGCCGCCAGGAATGTCCTTTTCATGGCTACCTCCCGTCTTTGTTCATCGTATTGTCAAAATCTTTCACTGCAGAGGACGCGGAGGACGTTGAAAAAATCTCGAACTACAAGACATCAAACTCTTTCTCTGCTCCCTCCCCCTCCGCGACTTCTTAAAATCCCTTTCTTTGAATCTAAATTCTTTGCCGAATGTCTGTTAAAGTTCATTGAACCTGAATATGTACTAACTTTTACCAGCTCTCTTTTACTTATCCTGCTTTTATTTCAAGATCTGCATTTCTCTGCGACCTCTGCGGCAAAATATCTTTCATTTTTTCATAGAACGTTTGACACTACCCTTGTTTGTAACTGCTCAGGTCGCCCTCCACTAAAGAGTGCCTCTATGGGTGTTATCTTCTCACCCCAGACGGTGTTCTATCGCCACCAGCAGGCTGACTGCTTTTCCTGGTGCCGCGGGAAGGCGGAGGAGATGTTTTCCTTACCCCTGTCATTGCCCGTTCACGGGAGCCTCTAAATATTGTTTTATTCCCTCCTCGAACTCCGGGGGAAATGAAACGTCTTGCATCGTGTGGCGCACCAATGCCTGCAAAGGTCCGTCCATTGAATCTCCTCAAGGGATCAACACGAACAATCCTGTTTGTGCGGTGATCCACGAAATGATTGGAGATGACCTCCACCCTATTATGAACATGGACAACCCTGTGGAAATCACCCAGGATGTAGAAGCCAGGAAACCAGAAATTCCATCCCCAGAAGGGATAGGGCACCCAGACATATAAATAGGTGTAATCCGGAGGAGGGGGGTAGTAGGTCACAGCCGGCGGGCCTTGGTCTGAGTAATAGTTGTTTATCACGGCATTATCCGGAGCAGTGATATTACTTGGAGCATTCTGGGCTGTCTGTCCAGGAGTACCCTCCCTGACGGCTAAGTTAATCTCGGCCATAACATCCTGAAATGCCTTCAACGCTTCACCTTTCCCCATTTTCAAGCTTTTGGATTCAGCCGCAACGCTTATTGACTGCGTCAACTCTCCGACAACGTCAGGCGTAACCGGGTAATCGGCAATCCACCCGTTCCGAGGCGTGACACCGGCATTCCCGAGCAAGCTCTCTGCTTCAGCCTCGCTGGTAGCTTTTCCCAGTTTAAGCGCATCAACAAGTCTGACTGCCAAATCTCCCTCCCTGACCAATGGCTGAGCAATTGGAGCTTGTTCTCCTCCTATCACTTGCTCAGATTGCGCATGGATACCTACAGGCATTAAGACCAGGACACACCATGCCACAGACGCTATAATAAATAATCTTTTCATGGTTTGTTGCTCCTTTCATTTTTCGCCCAAGAGCTGACCAGATCTCTTTCTTGATATATTTTACCATATATATCCGGCTTAATTTCTGATACGGTATTGACTGCCTGATTTAAAAAGATGCCAACGACAGTGATGCGGTATTTTCACGTATCCAACAAATACTGAATGTTACCTATATATGTTTCAAAAAACTGCAACTTCAACAACTTCAGGAAGAGGGCCAGGATCTCCCGGCGGGATATCCATGCAACAACGCGAATCTATGGGAAGATTATTTTCATGCCCCTTCCGGTTCACTATCGTACCGCTGATAAGGACTTGTCATTCCTTGACCGGTGTCCACGTCTTGTCGGGATCGTACGTGTCCACATCCTGGGCCATCTTCAGGGTGTCCGGTCCGAGGTTCTTCTGGTAAACCTTGCCTTGCTGATTGACGATAAAGGTCATTACTCCCGACTTGCCCCAGTTTGAGGGAAATGCAACCAGGGCAAAGCCTCCGACCATGTTGCCATTGATAATGTAATTGTATTTGCCCCCCGGCGCATTCTTTCCCCTGTCGTGTCAGTGTCTTGAAATAGTAGCCATGGAACGGGATCGGCTGTTCCTTGAAGAGAGACTTTTCCTTCTTATAGCCCGCCATCCTCGCCTGTGCCACGAGTTCACCCAGAGGGCTTACCGGTTCACCCGGCGCGTGTCGCCAGAAGAGGCCGTTCTTCTTGCCGGGATCACTCCGGAGTTTCTGCGCATAAGCGAGTATCCCGTCACCATCCCAGTCCTGCAGCACATACTCGCGCTGAGCCTTGACATAGGTGCGGCAGACCAGTATGGCAGTGAGCTCATCTTCGCCTATCCTGCGGTTCAGGATCTCTTCTTTGCCCGCTTCGGTATCAAAGAACCATTGGCCATTCGTTTTTACCAGGGGGATCGGGAAAGGCCAGTTCTCGTTGCCTATGGAAATGATCACCTTTGAATCATTCTCTTTCACAAGGCTGGTTTTTTCTGCTACGTGCCTGGCAAATTCTTCGGATTCTGCTGCGTCCTGCACCGCATCTCCGGAGAGAAGGTCTTTTGAGGATGGCCCGAATATCTGATCGAGCGCGGCCTTATCGTGTATCTTGACGGCCTCAACGAGTCCCTTCAAGGCATCCTCAGGAGTGGAAAAATAGTTTTTGCGATGCTGCCGCCATTATCGGCATGCTCCAGGCAACGATAAACGCTGCACAGACCAAAAGCGCAGCAATAAAAACCATACCCCGCGATGAACGAAAGAGAGATTTCTGTCGCCTTGTCTCCATAGTTTCCTTCCTTTCTTAATTCAATGTATTCCGTGTGATAGAAATTAGTTGAAGCAAACCCCCGTTGTTACTACCGGCGTTGCCTGTCACCGGAGTCATCCTTGCGTGCAGGAACACTGCCTCGACGTACCGGGGGCGCGGAAGGCCGTGCCTGTTCGCTGCTTTGACGGCTGGCCTGGCCACGAAGGCCCTGCGTCTTCGCTTCACCGGCTCCGCGGTAACCGCCAAAGGTAACTGAGGGGGTCCTTGCAGGCTGCTGGCTCGCTGGCGCAGAACCGGGCTGATTCGAACCGCTGCTGCCCACCTGTGGAGAAACGGGTCTCAGCTGCTGACTGCTGCCTGGAGCCGGGATAGTCGGTCGTTGACTGACATTCGGGGTCGGCATTGTTCGTCGCTCGCTGATACTTGGAGTCAATGGTGCCGGCTGCTGATTGACTGTTCCACGGCTTTCCCGGCCGCGATTGCTGTATACGCGGGTGTCCCGTCCGTGGCCGTATATCCCTCCGGCGGGCCTGGGCTGTATCGTAGTGCTCCCCCTGGCTTCACCCACGCGTGCATACCTGTCGGCGTTCGGACCGCTGGGTCGTGATGCCAGGTACCTGGCGGGGTCACCGTGTGATCTATCATGCCTCCATGTCTGATTTATTGAAGGCCTGCTTCTGTTGATATAAACATTCGTTATGTGAACATATGGCCTTGCATGATTGACCCAGCCTGGGCGATTCCAGCCATGATAGATCACGTGGTGATGACCCCAGTCAAAGTCCATGCTCAACCAGCCCCCGATCGCCAGGCCAAAGCCAAAGGTAACGAATGGCGAAGCTTGGACATATACAACGGAAGTGTCATACTGAGGGACGTATAAATATTGAGGTTGAGCTGGAACGATCAGGATGTAGTCTCCTTCGACAATGACGCTTTGTTCAGCGTTACTGACCAGACTCCCGACGGCCCTCGCCCGCCACCTGAGCCGCTGGATCGAATTGGTCACCTCTTCCGGCTGGTTGAGAAAGGCATCTCCCAGGTTGGCTGTCCAATCCATATTCTCGGCCATCATTTGAAGAATGTCTGGATAGCGGGCAATTGCCCTGACGGACTCGGCCCAAACCTGCTCGTCAATACGTGACACATCCCCTCCGCTATTGAGCCACGCATCCGCATCGGCAACCTCTGCCGGATACGTCGAGGCCGGCAGTATCTGGGCCAGCAGAGGATCCGGGTAGAGCGCGATGGGGGCGAGAAGATCGTCAAGCTCCTGGTCCGTGAAGGATACTGAGTATGTCAGGTCCGTGTCTTCCGCCCAGGCATGAATGGACAGGAGAGCTGAAAGGCAAACAATACAGACAAGCAGAAAGCCCTTTATAAAGGTCCTCTTCATAAGCGCGGCTCCTTCCTCTCTCTACCCTGGGGTCGCTGGTAAACACCGGATTATCGTCGATACCTGCTTTAGTTTCTGCTTCATGAAGCGCTTTCGTAACAAATGAGATTATATCCAGGCTATCCAGATCCGTCATATTATGGACTGAGTTGATAACCCGTAAGTAGTTCAATTATATATTAGACACGATTCAGCGTGAAAAGTTGCGCCATTTTCATCTCTTACTATAAATAAATTAAGTGAGCCGAAATTGTTGATTTTAGAATGTTACTCAGATCTTTTGTACTGCTTTCCCTCACTCCAGCATTTGCCCACGGCCTGCCCAATGGACCAGTACATCATGCTGCTCCTGTCAAACAAGAGCGGCTTGACCTTTGCAAGGTCTACCTTGCCATCCGTGAGTACCGCGTCATCGGCATAGGTGGCCACGATCTCGCCGATGAACAGGTCGTGGGTCCTGGTCTCATAGGTATCATGGAGCCTGCATTCCATGGAGAGCGGACAATCCTGAATAAGCGGCGCGGTCTTCAATTCACCGAAGAACGTCTCAAAGACATCCGACTTGTCGGTCTTGCTGCCCGATACCAGACCGACATAATCCATCTCCACCATCCTGTCCTGCGACAGGATGTTCACGCTGAACGTCTTGTTCTCTCTGATGCCGCTATTGGTGTAGTGTACCTTCCCCATGCCGATCGAGATGAGATGGGGTGCTGCGGCGTTCAGGATCCCGACGTGGGCGACGTTCAGAAAATTCACCTTCCCGTTCACGAGCGCACCCACGATCGTCACCGGCGTGGGATAGAGCACATTCTGGTTTCCGATCTTCTTTTTCATATACCCCCCAACGGTGAAGCACTCTCAGAGAAAAAATCCGCTGTTATCCGAATATTATCAGTGTAAATCCGTGTCAAAAGCCGTTCTCAGGTTGATCTATTTCTTTCCATTTTTTACGGGAACATTGATCGTTTCATTGCTAATCATAATGGATCAGCATCGCTTCCTTGATCTTCTGCGCCTTCTCTTTACTCACCAGCCGCTCGACGATCGCGAGGCCGAAGGTGAGTGCCGTGCCTGCCCCCCTGCTGGTCAGCACATTCCCGTCCGTCACGACGGACTTTTCTTCATAAAGCGCCCCGCCGAGACTTGCCTTGTAGGATGGGTACGAAGTAGCATGCTTGCCCTGGAGCACGCCCGCGCTCGCGAGCACAATGGGCGCAGCGCAGATAGCGCCCGTCAGCTTCCCCTTCCGGGAGAAGCCTTTGATCAGCTCCTTTACGCGCGGGTCCGCGTTCAGGTTGTCCGTACCCGGCTGGCCTCCCGGCAGCACGATCATGTCGAAATCATCGACTCTCACCGTATCGATGGTCGTGTCGGGAATGATCTTCACCTTCCGGGCGCTTGTGATATGCCCGTCGTGCAGGCCCGCGACCACCGTGTCGATCTCGGCACGTCTTAGAACATCGATTATGGCCGTGGCCTCCACCTCCTCAAAACCGTCCGCTAAGTATGACCGCTACTCTCGGCATAGACACCTCCTTACACTCGGTGAAACAGATAGTCGAATGAGGCAATAGTAAATTGTGTTCTTCCCGGTTCTCAACTCTTGAACTGTATCGCGAAAAAGCATCGCACAAACGGTAAATCACCGGATATAAGATCGCTACAGAATTATCGATAAAAAAGGACGGAGGAAACTTAGCATCCCTCCGTCCGGAAACGGGCGCCGCAACATCGCAGACTGCTTAGTAACCTGAGTGTCCCTTCTCCTGTTGCGTTCCGCTGGTCGTTTATCAGTCATGTGTTTTTCTATCATCACCACCAGCTTCTCTCTCTGTTCCGGTGTGAGCATATCATGGATCTCCGTAAATTTGGATGCGACGAACCGCATCATATCATTGGCCTGGGTCTGGTTCTTGTCAACCAGGGCGTTCAGCCGCGTTTTGTCGATTTCCGCGCTCCTCATCATATCATTCGCTTCTCTTACGGTCTCTTCCCGCATTTTGATCATGTCCGGCCGCTTGGTCAGAAATTCGTCCTTGATCTTCTCAAACTGAGCCTTTTGGCTGTCATCTAATTTTAGCTCCGTCGCCAGGTACTTCACCATGTGCTCAGCCCGCTGCTCCGGAGTCCGGTAACAGCCGCTCAAAATCAGCACTGCAATCGCTGCCAGCGTAGTGACTATGAATTTATTGCTTTTCATCTCGTAGCCTCCTTTTCCCTTAGACAGGATATATTCTATCCTTTATACTTATATTATATTATAGCACATTGTTAACAGGGAAAGGTCGCATCAAAAATACGCTGCGTTTTCATCAGGTCACTCGAGTAAGAAAAAAGGACTATAAATAACCGCGGGAAGAATTACCGGAGGGAACGGGAAGAAAATGACGGATATCGAACAATAAGGTATTATTCGGATATCGTGGGTAATGGAGCGATTGCCGGAATATCGGGAATGATCGCGTTCTTGCTTTAACCGTAGTATGCGGTTTACAATAGGAATGCACTCGTCATGTGCTTTTCCGGGAATGCCGGAGATCGCAGGGATGCATGCCGGCGAACGTCCTTACTGTTCAGGATTCCCGCGGAACGCTGCCTTCTCAAGTGTGGGCCAGAATGACGAACGGGACAAGGTCATGACCAATAACTCCGAAGAGATCCGGCTTCGCTATCATGTACCGAAAGCTGTACTGGAGGGAAAGGTCGTGCTTTCTTTCGAGTCTGCAAAGAAGCTCATCGGCCCGGACTGCGCTTTTCACCTGTATTCGATCATTGATTCGAAGACATCAAAAAGAAAACGCTGATGCTGCCCGGAAGTGAATGAACCGCCCGCGATCGGCGTCACTGTTCAGACGAGGTATTTCAGGATCTGTTCGCGGAATTCGAGAATATTAAGCGGCTTGGTTATGTACCCGTTTGCGCCAAGGGCAAGACCCCGTTCGCGGTCCTGATGCTCGCCCTTCGTGGTGATGAGAATGATCGGCGTGCCCTTTTTAAAGACCTGGCGAACAGCGCGAATGACCCCGGCCCCGTCCAGTTCCGGCATGTTCATGTCGGTGAGGATAAGGTCAACATCCTGGCGGTTCAGCTTCTCGATCGCATCCATCCCGTTCACCGCCTCAATGAGCTGCACCCCCGGCAGCAGCTTGATCAGGTGGAAGAAGAGGAACATTCGCATCGTCTGTGAATCGTCAACAACGAGGATCCTTTTGTTCTGAAAAGATGGCATGCCGTTCTAAGACCTTTCATCCTAAAAAAACCATTTAGCCTAAAAAGGGCAGTTGATCACGCAATGGCCAAGAAGAGAGCCACGATAAGCCACCCCCCATAGAGCCAATCGAGGGCAGGCTCCGAACGCAAAGAAAATCGGCTGCTACCGTCTATAGAAGACATCACCCGCTGCCGTCTTGGACAATGAGCCCCTTGTTTATTAAAGTATACTATACTTTTCCTCTCGGCGCCGAGCCTGCCGCCGGACTGCGCCGAACCCGGCGATGATCTCAACGCATCAAGGCCGTGACCAAAACACAACGACTTGTCCAGCTGATATAACGAAAGCTGCATGGCAAACACCAACACGAACCCCTGGCACGAACAAGTATGGATCAAACCGGATAACTTCGAAGGTACAGCACATGAACGCTTTCATCAGATGAAAAGAACCCTCGAAGCATCAAGACCTGGATCGCCTTCCTGAACTTCGTTGTCAATTGCTTTTAACGACAAAGATGATTTTGCTTCGAGAGAAGATAGGGAAGAACGGCTGTCAATGGCCGGCAAACTGCCGTAGTAATTTTCCCAGGGGGCAACGGCCCTCAGGTCTAATTATCCGTGTCAATCCCTGCGCCAGGAGGCGCCTACTTTCACTATGCCCTCCGCCCTCAGCGTACGGAATGACTGTTCAGGCTGTCCCGGACCCGTCCTCATCGTGATCTTTCAGCCTTTGCTGCGAGTTGTCCGACAGCTTTTGAAGGGCATCATCAACGTATTCCCTGATCAGGGCCCGATCCTTTTCCGGAAGGTCCTGGTACAACAGCCCGATGCCGGCGTTCGGCACGGGATATCGCACCACCGCCTTAGTGGCCACCACGCCATTCCCGATCGGGAATGACAGTGTAATGTTCGTGCCTTCGGGAAAGGTCTGCGCGGTCAAGAGAAACATACCGCTTTCGCTGATATCAACGCTTTTTGCGTAGATCTTTTCATTGATCGTCACCCTGCCGGAAAAGGAAATCCGCGGAGAAAGCCGGGCTGACTCAGGGTTCGTAATATCAACACCAAGGTCCTTTACGTGAACTGCCAGCATCGCCATATGGTCGCGGAACCCCTGGCCCAGCATCTCGAGCAGCTGCCTCATCTCCTTATTGGCGTCCTTCAACGCAACCACGACATACTGTTCAACAAGGCTGGATTCGATCAGATAGCACTGGACGAGGATCTCGTTGATCTTTTCACGAGGCATGGCAAGAATCATCGACACCTGGTACATCACCTTGTTGATCTCGGTGAAGTTGAGATGCACTTCTTCAAAGTCGCTCGGCTTGGCCCGTACGATCCTCTTTTGCATTCTCGCCAGGTTGACATGGTTCAACTCTTCCAGGTGGAGCTGATAAAAAAGGCCTTCGAGCTCCTTGTTGCCGCTGAACTTCGCCTGCAGTTTCGCGTACATGTCACCAAGGTTCACTTCCAGCTGTTCGATCACTTCCAGGGCCTTGAAAGCATCCATGACAATTCCTCCGCAATGATGAACAGGCCGGTTCCTCCAGGGCGAATTGACCGCTGTGCGCTCTGCAGTCGAGTGTGCACGGTGCAGCCGGACAACGATACGCTGTCAAAAAACATATTCAAGCAATCTGCGGCTCTGTCACTCAATACTGCTGCGTGGCCCTCGGGATGCCCGACACCCGGCATCACGGAAAAATCGAAGGGATCTTCGTCCGGCGTCCTGCACCCTGCCGCACACGAAGCGCGGGGATCGGTCTACTTCACCTCTTCGATCTTCACGACATTCTCATACCGTGAGAACATCGGCATCCTCCATCCGTATTTTTTTATCCTGACCGGTTTCCCCTTCAACCGGATCGCATCGTTCTGTACCGTGCCGGAATTGAACTTGAACCGATACCAGACGTCTTCATTGACATAAGGACGGTTTTCCGTGGCGATCATGAACCGTCCGTCCACCTTCGTCATCTGGGCGTCGGTTATCGTCGTCTGGATAGTGTCTGCAACGAAATAGCTGTACAAGACCGCCAGGATACAAACCGCGATTCCGATCACGATTGCCCTGAACTTGAAACTTCTGAAAAATCCCGCCATGACATCTCCCTCTTTTTTATGCGTATTGTAAAAAATCCACCCCAGAACCCAGAGAACTGTATTTGACCTTAGTAAATTCGGGAGTATTGCTTCACCTCCCCTCTGTGTCCTCTTCAGGTTTCTCAGCTATTCATCTTGCGCTTTTTCCAAAACTGCTTGAGAACACAGAGCTCGTTACTTCCTCTTTTTTCTCAGTGCGCTGGGTCTTGCTTGCTCGCTCTTTATCCTTCGTGGGGACGTCAGCCGGATTGACCACGATACCTTCAACGCCTTATTCCCGAAAACTGTCGTGAATCCAGAAGCCGGAGTATCCAGCCTCATAGATGGATCGATAGGCTGCACCAGGAAAATTGCGTTTGAGATAATTCACCAGCACCCCAACCAAGGGAGGTTGCGAAAAGGTCTTTTGTTCGAATCTATTTGTAATCATGCTGATGCTCCAGCTCTTCTTATGGACATCCATGCATATATAAATATCTTAACCGTTGAAATCGAGTCTGATCACGTTATTCATCGCAGCTCTCCTTCTGATATATTTTGGTCCCGGATAGACTGAATATACCTTCAGAAAGACTTGCCTTCTTAATCATAAGGTCTTGGTTTCATTTTTTCTCCTTCATGTTCATGTAACGTTTCACACTATCGTCGCTTTTGACAGGCGTATTCAGTGCTGACATTACGCAGAGATGATATTATACTCATTCGAGTACTTTTCATCTATAAAAAAACTGGCGGGACCTAAAAACGGAAGTCGCTCGCGTACAACCGCAGGACGCAAAGAACATCAAAGACGACAGCCTATAGAAGACTTCACCATACCGGTGAAATGGTTTTTCCGATCACGTGATTGTTTTTGATAATCTCTGCACGCTTCGTTGCTAAATGCTCTTTTTTGGTTTATTGGTCGATCATGCGGCAATGAACAACGGGGCAGTACCGTATGAGAGAGTATGCGGACGAATACCAGGAGGAATAAGTCCGCCCTGCGACGCGGTCATGGGATCAGGTCAGGCATGGGACGCCGGATATGAAGCCCCTGGGCGCAATCACCAGCAGCAAATCTGACGTTGTGGAGGATCGCTTCCGATTTTCACGTATTCCGCCATCGTCTTGATCCCCAGAGACCCGGCGAGGCCGGCGATATTCCTCATAATGGCCTGCTCCAACCTCCGTGGTCAGTCATGTTGCCGATGAATTCGCCATCGATCTTCAGGTAATCTACTTTGGACAGCTTGATATACTGTAACGATAAGTAACCTGACCGAAATCTTCGATGACAAACTGAAACCCTCCTTCTTCAGGTCGTGGACGGTCCGTTCAACCAGGCCGAGGTTCTTTACCGTATCGCGCTCGGTGAACTCGAAGACCATATGCGAGGGAGGGATACCATAGGTGACCACCATTTTCCGCATCGCGGGCATGAATTCGTTCAGGACCAGCGCCCTGGGAGACAGGTTTAAAAAAGAGTTTACTCTTGTATATGTTCCACTTCACCACCTCAAAGGCCTGCTCGATGAGGAAAATTAACATTAGGTACAAAGATAGTCATACGATATCAAAAGTCAGAGACAATTTGCGTGAGAGAATCATAGTATGGCAGATACCTCGGATCAGACTTCGGCACTGGTTGATACTATCAGAGCTGCAGAATACTAAAGGAGAAGCAATTGTTACGAGGAGATGGGCATTCGATATCCCTTGTGCTATTTTCTGGATGAGCAATGATTTGCTATATGAAACATAAGAAAGGATTACTGCTCGACAGAGAGCTGCGCTTTGATGCGTTTTATTGGCGTAACAATCGTTTTTTACTTGTCACAATAATTATTACTGTCAAAATGTACTACCGAGGTTGCATACGAGTAGCAGACCAGCAGCTATCTTGACATTCATATAGGAGGAGATATACTTAAAGCAGGCTACTACATTTCAAAAAGAAAAGAGGTGATGAATGCAACAATAATTACTAAGCAGCTCTATTTTAAAATAGTAAGGAGGCGATATCTATGAAAAAGATCATGTTGCTTTTATCGGTAATTGGTCTGGTCCTTGTCTTTGGATTATCCTTCGCAGAAGAGGGCATGACGAAGACCAGGGGGCCGATGGGTGATCCCGATAGTCTGATTAACTTTCTCGATCCGAGCAATGCACCTGTCGCCACAGTTCCATTACACAGAGGGCTATTAGGATTAACTGAAGAGGGATTACCGGGTGCAGGAGGATCAGCTGCGGGCGGCATGAGCGAGAATCCGGACAGCTTGATTCACTATCTTGACCCGAGTAATGTGCCTGGTACAAGAGTTACGGGAAAAGCCGGTGTGGGAGTTATTCGTGACGATCCGGATAGTCTAATTCACATCATTGACCCGAGTCAGTAGGAGTATCTTGAAGGGACTTCTCTCTCTCACGCCGTGATGTCTTGAGAGGTTCAACAAATCTTGGGTCGATAATCAAGCAGACCGAAATGTGGTCTGCTTTTTGTTCACAATGCCTTCTCCGCGAGGCTCCTCCCGTGTATGGGATTCTGACAGTGAAGAATTCAATCTCAAGTATCATTGCTACGGAAAGTGTGCGCCCTGCGTCGTGCCGTGGATGGTAGTTGCATCGTACTCCTGCTCATCCGCATTTAATTGATCCATCCGCTCGCGGCTCAGGGCACGCACTTCCCGGTTGAGATCGGTACAACTGAGAACAGGTGGCAATTTGGCCACGGCACGGTAAAAATCAGCTGCCGCCGCCACCGCCAAGTCGCGATGCCCCTTTTCATGAGTGATGAGGTTCTTCATGTAGCCATCCCATTTATCCACGAGCGGCTGAGGAGCGTCGTCGGTCCGCACCCATTTGGGATAACGGAATGTCATTTCGAGAGTCACCCTGAAGGAATCGACGGAACAGTCCTGAGAGGAGTGGTCATTGCCGTAATCCCACGTCCAGTACCAGCTGGTGACGGAATCGTACTTTCTGCCGTCGTTCCACACTGGGCCGTTTTGTCTCATCTGGCTCCGCATTTCTTTGTCGCTGTCCCCCCGGATCTCATAGTATTCATATTTTTCAGTCACCGACGGTAAGGTATAGACTTTTTTTATCCATAGGGGATGATCCTTCTCTATCCTTGCGACTTCAATTCTGTCTTCACCTGCGAATGCTGTTACTGCAACGGTCATAAGCAGGAGAACACCTATTATTTCCTTCGTCATTCCTGAACTCCTCACGGTGCTTTGGACCCTCTTAATCCTCGTTTAAGATATTCATGTTCCTGATAGACTGGACATCAAGCGGAATGGTTATCCCGACGTACGGTTTCAGGCGGATACCATCAAAAAAAGTTACATGGAGTACGCACGGTTTTGATAGTACCATATTCGGGGAGGTTTGTCAGCGTGAAATTCTAATTTTAGATTTTATAGATACTACAAGTTTCCATTCCGTTCAATTCCCAGGAATTGGCCGATTTCTCAACCTGTTGATATCCGCCGCATACAGGAGGAAGTGTATAGTTACACGTTCTCCACCATGTCCCAGACGCCGCAGGGGCAGATGCCGGCGCAGAAGCCGCAGCCGATGCAGTGGTTCTCGTCCACGACATACTCGTAGGACTTGTTCGGCAGCTTCTTGCGCGAGATAGCGCCGTAGTAGCACGACTGTTCGCACATGCCGCAGTCGCGGCAGGAGCCGCAGCTCATGCAGCGGTCGGCTTCCTTCTTTGCCGAGAACTTGCCGACCATCCTGCAAACCTCGTAGTACTGGGTCTTGATCTTCTCGTAGGGGATCACGCGCCGCTCTTCGGGCACATAATCAGTGTTCATCAGCTGGGCGTTGATCACGTCGGCGGCAACCTTGCCCTGGCCGATGGCATGCGTCACCAGTCCCGGTTTGGTCGCGTCGCCGATGGCGAAGACCTTCACGTCCGAGGTCTGGTTCAGGTCGTTCACCGTGATGTAGCCGCGCTCGGTGTTGATCGACGGGGGCAGGAAGTCGAGCACCGGCTTCTCGCCGATGGAGATGATGACCATGTCCGCATCGATGCTCGTATCGTCCTTGAAATAGAGCTTTTTTGCCCTGGCATCGTACTTCTCGGTGATCTTCGGGAACAGGATCTGCGTGCCCTTTTCCTTGGCCATCTCCTGTTCTTTGCCGAAACTGGCGGGCTTCTGAACGTCGACGGCGATCACGACTCTCAGCACCGTGGTCATACGCCTGGCAGGCGATGTCCATACCCACATTGCCCGCGCCGATCACGACGACCTTCTTGCCCGTCAGGTTCCGGGGCTTGCCGAAGTTCACTTCCTTGAGGTAGTCGATGCCCGCGACCACGTCCTCGTGACCCGGGAACGGGATCACCCGGCCTTCATGCGCGCCCACGGCGATGACCACCACGTCGTGGTCCTTGTATATCTTCTCGAACTTCTTTTTGTCCACGGGGGACTTCACGTGGGCATTCACGCCGATCTCTGCAAAGCGCGAAAGCTCTTTGTCCAGGATCTTCTGGGGCAGTCGCTCGCGCGGGATGCACATCTCGAGCTTTCCGCCGATCTTGTCTGATGCCTCATACAGATCAACGGTATGGCCCTTGAGGCCAAGCTGCCATGCCGCGGAGAGACCGCCCGGTCCGCCGCCGATGATCGCGATGCTCTGGCCCGTTGCCTTTGCCTTCTTTGGCGCCTTGAGATTCAGCGCAGCCGAACCGTACGCCTTGATATTCAGCGGCTGGTCGATCCTGCCGCGGGTGCAATCGGTCATGCAGAGGTTCGGGCAGACCGTGCCGCAGACCGTTGCCGGAAGCGGGCTGTACTGGAGCACGAGCGCCAGCGCCTCGGCGGTCCTCCCCTGCCTGATGAGCTGCGCGCGCTTGTGCGACGGGATGCGCGAGGGGCACGCGTAGGCGCAGGGCGGAAGATACTTGTCGTTCTTCCAGACCGGCATCCAGCGGCGTTCCTCGCCGGTGGTTATATAAGGCAGCACGGAACGGTCGTGGGTAAGATAGGCGCCGAACATGCCGCCCTTTGCCTACTTCCTTCTCCCACACGTTCATGCGGAACTCGGTGAGCCCCATCTTGAGCTTGCCCTTTGCCTTTGCCTTTTCCGCCGGCGTAAAGGCGATGAGCTTCTTCCAGGCGGTGATGTCCTTCGTGAGCTCTTCGTAATGGGACATGCGGTCGATGGCCTGAAGATAGGGCTTCATGTTCGTGGTGAGCCATTCCCAGTCCTGGGGGGTGAGCTCCACGAGCTTACATCTGCCTTGCTGTATTCCTTGATGGGACCGCGGAAATAGATCGTGCCGCCGACCATGCCCACGCAGGGACGGTAGCCCAGGATGTTCTCCGGATCGCGGGGATCCACGCCGCAGACAACGGCAATGCCGCCTGCCTTGAACTCGGCAAAGGAGTCGCCCACGCCGCGGAAGTACCAGGACTGAAGGTCCGGGAAACGCGGGTTCTTCTTGGTCATCGTGTCGCACCGCGCACCGCCGCCGCCCTGGACATAGAGCTTGCCCTGGGCGCCTGCGTTGTGCGCGCCGTTCGCCACGTCGCCGAGGACGGTGATGGTAGCGCCGCAGTTGAGCCAGCCCGTATCGTCGGAGGTTGAGCCCTTGACCAGGATCTCGGTGCCGTCCATGCCCATGCTGCCGACGCGCTGACCCGAGGTGCCCTCGATGGTGACCTTGATCTTTCCTTCGCGGGGCCAGATCCTGCCGCCAATGCCGTGCTGGCCTTCAGCAATGACGTCGATGTCCCTGGCGCCGTCCTTGATGGCCTTCTGGACCTGCTCTTCGAGTGTCCTTGGAAGAGACCCGTTTTCCGTCGATATTGCCCTTGATGATCATTGTCTCTCAAACCTTTGTTAACCACAGAGATCAGCAGGAGGAATCAGAGAGAACTGAATGAAATTAGTCTTAAATTCATTTGCGATCTCTGTATCTCTGTGCTCCTTTGTCGTCTCCGTTTCTCCGAAGTTCTATTTCTAACATACGTAACTGATCTGCAGCCGGTCCGCGATCTCCTTGTCCGCAACGCCGAGGGCGTCGGACATGCCGATCGGAAGCTCGGTGCTCCTGCCGAGCGGCGCGAATATCTTCTTGAGCTCCACGTCCGCCGCCTTGAACACTTCCACCACGCGCTCGGCCACCTTGTCGGGATCGAGCCTGCGATACAGCTTCGGGTCCTGGGTCGTGATGCCGCGCGGGCACTTGCCGAGGTTGCAGACGTTGCAGCGGTTGTACTCGTCGCCGAAGCAGCCTGCGGCGGTCTGCATGATGTACTTGCCGATGTCCACGGCTGACGCGCCGAGCATGATGAGCGCTGCCGCGTTCGCCGCGAGGTTGCCGCCCTTGCCCACGCCGCCCGCGGCGATGAGCGGGAGCTCGTTCTGCTTGCCCTGTCTCACGAGATCGAGGTAGCAGTCGCGGATGTTCGACGCGATGGGATGCCCCATCTTGTCCAGGGACACATTGTAGGCCGCGCCGGTGCCGCCGTCCTCGCCGTCGATGCAGAGCGCCGCGGCATAGGGGTTCCGGGCGAGGTTGTTCAGCACGGCACGGGCCGTCTTGGTCCCGGAAATTTTCGGATATACCGGCACACGGAATCCCCAGGCCATGGACATGGACTGGATCATCTTCGCGACCGCCTCTTCAATGGAGTACTTGGTCTGGTGCGTTGGCGGCGAAGCAAGGTCGACGAACTGGGGTACACCGCGGATCTTCGCGATGAGCCCGAGCACTTTATATGCCTGAAGCAGGCCGCCGTCGCCGGGCTTTGCGCCCTGGCCGTACTTGATCTCGATGGCCGCAGGGTCTTCGATCATGTCGGGAAGAGCGCGGATGATCTCGTCCCAGCCGAAATACCCTGACGCGATCTGGAGGATGAAGTATTTCATGTAGCGGGACTTGAGGATGCTGGGCGGCATGCCGCCTTCGCCGGAGCACATGACCACCGGCAGGCCTTCGACTTCGTTCAGATAGGTGATGCCCATGGCAAGGCCTTCCCACATGTGCGGTGAGAGGGCGCCGATGGACATGCTGCCGATGCGGATGGGGTAGATCTCGCGCACCGGCGGAATGAAGGTGTGGCTGCTGATCGTCAGTTTATCGCCTTCAACCTTGATCGGAAGCTGCTCCGCGGGAAGGTTCCTGCCCAGGAGCGTCCTGATGCGAAACTCATGACGTCCGGCATCGAGGGCCGGATCGGTGAGCATCGAGATCCGGGTGAACTTGAGTTTGTCGAGCGTCGAGGTTGCCGGATCGTTCCGCCGTCCGCCGCGCATGAAGGGGATGCCGCCCTTGTTCCTGAAGTGGTAGAGCTTGTGCTGGAAGTTGTATTCCGGGAAGATCGCGTCCGTGGGGCAAACGAGCGTGCAGGTGCCGCAGCCGATGCAGTACCGATCGATCTCCGTGACCTGGCGCACCACCTGGGTCAGCCGGCGAGTGACCTTGGGTTCGGGGCCCGCGCCCGCGGAGGTCACCACCCGCTGGGTGTAGACCGTGGCCTCAATGGACTTCATGGGGCAGACGGCCGTGCAGCGGCCGCAACGGGTGCAACGGTCCTCGCGCCACTGGATGATATAGGGAAGCTCTTTTAACGAGAGCTGATGGTTCTGGTCTAACCGTGCAGCTGATTCCATACCTGCACCTCCTGTGCTCCGGGCGCAATGATCACCATTAGCGAGAGCTGATAGTTTCTATCTAGCCGTGAAGCTGATTCCATACCTTAACCTCCCGCGCGCCGGGCGCGATGATCACCGTGTCGTACTTCATGGGGAAGATGTCTGTTGTCTTGTCCCGGTCCGGCACCGCGCTGTCCACGCCGCAGACCTCGGACATGAGCGCGTACTTGCCGGGCTTGCCGCCAACGGCGCCGGGCCTGAGCTTCTTGGAATCGTGCACCATGAAACAGGTGCCGTCGGGCGTGAACCCGATCACGCAGTTCGGGCCGTCGATGCAGAGCGGCCGGAGCGACTTCTTGAGCAGACGCAGCGGCTCCGCGTCGGAACGCTTCGCGATCTCCGCGTCCTTCATCGGCGTGATGATGTCCTTGTAGTAATGGAGCGGATACCCGAGGGTCCGGTTCGTGTAGTGCAGGATGTGGGTGAAGACCTCGGAGTCTGAATTATAGCCCATGTACCCCGGGTTGCCCCGACCCATAAGAAATTCACGGATCGGCACAAAGGCCGTGTTCTCGCCGTTCGTCATGGTGGCGTAGCCCTGGATGAAGAAGGGATGGCAGGCATAGAGATAAATGGCATAGTTCGTGTTCTGCCGCCCCTGGGCAAGGACGATCTTCGACTTGATGCCGGACTTCTCGATGCCGAAGAACTCGCCGAGCTGGAGCGGATCGCCCACTTCCTTGAGGGTGAGCACGTCGGGATAGAAGGAGAATACGAAGAGCGACCCGTCGGGTTCACCCATCAGCCTGAGCGCGATCCTCGTGCGCAGGAGCAGGTCTTCCTTTTCCCGCTGGGTCTTGTCCTTATACGCAGCGGGATAATCGTAGACCTTGGCAATATAGTGCTCGCGGCGTTCGACGCCCGGAACGTTCTTGATCGGCGGTTCCCAGACCATCTTCTCCGTGAAACCGCGGGCTTTCATGTACTCATCGAGCATGGCAAGACCCTTGTCCGAACAGATCGCGGAAAGCGTGGGGTAGTTCTTTAACGTCCGAGAATGGACCGGCCATGTCCTTGAGCATGAGTCCCAGGCCCGAACCGTCGTGGCCTTCCTTCATGGTCTCAAGCGCATAGATGTTCTCCATGGGGGAAATATATTCGCTCGATGTGATTGCGCTCAAACGGCACATGGTTGACTCCTGAATGAAACCTAACGGTTAAATCCTCGATACGAAATATCGAGCAAACGTTAATTCTCAGTTCCCTACATAAGGAACCCGGCTCTTGAAATATGTTCGGGGCTTTGTCGTAAACTCAGATGTTCGATTTAGCGCCCGGGATGCTAAGAGTGCCATATTTATTCTGCCCAATATTTGTGCAGTGTCAAAAAAAGCCCCTTTTTAGGGGCTTTTGGCGCGCCAATTGATAGCTGAGACGTGATACAATACACCCGATTGCGCACTGCTGTCAAGCCGAAATTTCTGATTTGAATACGGAAAAGTGACGGCTGGGGTGTGCGGGAACGCTAAAGTTCTCTGCAAATATCTCCGAGAAGGGCGGGATCCATGAGCGGCTCATGACACACGTCCTGTTTACACGGGATGACCCTTCCCTTGTCCTCGCCGTATGCGATCGCCGTGTAGGTACGCCCGGCAAGGGCGCGTGCTGCCTTTGCGAGGTCTCCCTCAGGCGCCGCCTCGACGGCAAGCTTGAGCATGCGAAACGATGCTTCCAGCGCGCAGAAATAGGAGCCTGCATGGACGTTCATTTCACGTGCTACTCCGGCAAAGATCCTGAGGGTCTGCTCTGCTGAACGCCGGTACTCGTCCTTCCCGGTCAGAAGAAAGAGCCTCAGGAGAACCATGATGGCAACGGCATTGGCCGATGGATGAGGGACGTCCTCGATCCTCTTGAGCCGGGTGCCCAGGACCTCCTCTTCCGTGTCAAAGAACCCGCCTTCGCCGGCATCGTAAAACTTTTGAAGACAGACGGTCATAAGCTCATCTGCCTGCTGAAGATACCGCTGCTCTGCCGTGGCTTCGTATGCCGATATCAGCGCGTCAATGAGGTTGACATAATCATCGAGCACGGCCGGCACGTCCTCCGTATGCATCAGCCGACCGTTCACAAGACGTTCCTGCAGGATGCGCTCGAGGCTCTTTACCCCAAACTCCCGGATGCTCTCGTCGCCGAGCACGGCAGAGGCATGAAAATACGCGCTGATAAGCATTCCGTTCAATGACGTGTAACGTGTCGTGTCTATGAAAGGGGTCTCTCGCTGGGTGCGGGCCGCGAGCAGTTTTTTCTTGCCGCTCTGAATGAGCCGCTGCAGGTCATCAACCTTTTTCCCGAGACTCTTGGCGATCTCTTTCTGCGATCGTGGCGCGAAGAGCACTTTCTTCTCAGGCGCATGGTGCATGCTTCCCCTGTCGTGCAGCAGGGACGCGGCGAGCGCTGCATACTCCTCGTGATCGAGCACGTTCCTGAAATCCTCTTCTGTCCAGGTGAAATAACCGCCCTCGTCATCGGGCGTCACGTCCGCGTCCTGGCTGGCATAGAATCCGCCCGCGGGATCGGACAGCACCTCCCTCGTAAAGGTGATGATGCCCAGAGCAATATCACGAAACTGTTCATCGCCGAACACTGCGTAGCCGTCGACATAGTTTTTAAGAAGTCCTGCATTGTCGTCGGCCATCTTTTCGAAGTGCGGGACGATCCAGGCCTCATCCACGGAATAGCGATGGAACCCGCCGCCAAGTTGGTCGTGAAAACCGCCCCCTGCCATGGCCGCGAGCATCCTGTGTGCAGCTTGACCTGACGATCGGTCCGCGCTCTTTGCAGACCGTCGGAGGAAAAACTCCACCGCTCCCGGCATCGGAAACTTGGGCGCTGTACCGAACCCGCCGTTCTCGTGGTCGACAAGGGAGAGCATGGCGATCTCTGCTTCTGCCAGCAATGCTTCGTTGATATCTCCCGCAGAGAGCGCCTCGGGCTTGAGCGTCTCCATGACCTTGCGGGCATACTCCCCGGCGTCCCCCCGTTTTGTCTTATAAAAATCACTCACGGCCTTGAGCACCTTCTTGAACCCCGGTCTGCCGTGAACATCCTCGGGCGGGAAATAGGTACCGCCGAAGAACGGTTCCTTCTCGGGCGTGAGAAAGACCGAGAGCGGCCACCCGCCCCCCGAGCCCATGGCAGCGACCGCCTGCTGATACCTGCGGTCAATGTCCGGCCGCTCGTCCCGATCGAGCTTGATGGCGATGAAAAGCTCGTTCAGAAGCCCGGCGGTCTCATCGTCCTCGAAAGACTCCTTTGCCATGACGTGGCACCAGTGGCACCACACCGCACCGGTGCTCAAAAAGACCGGTTTGTCCTCCAGTCTCGCACGTTCGAACGCCTCGTCGGACCAGGCATACCAGTCGATCTTCTGATGCGCCGCGTGTTTGAGGTAGGCTGATTTTTCGTTCGCCAGTCTGTTCATAATAAAGAAAATCTGCCACAGAGGCACTGAGACACGGTAAATAATAAGACGATTATAACTTGAGAGCAGATAAACATGAGTAAAAACACGAACGAATACTGTCGTGACCGCACTACCTGTTGAAAGCTCCGCGCCTCCGTGTCTCTGTGGCGATCGGGCATCTATTTCAATATGTCTTCGGGTCCTCGGGCGGGAGCGATGCCTCGTCAAAGGGCATCACGCCCAATTGGGTCATGACCGACTCGATCCCCGCAAGCAGCTCGCGGTAATCGAACCAGGGGATTTCCTCGTTCAACGCCTTCTCTGTCAGTCGGTCGAATGCCCCGAAATCGAATGTTCCGTCGAGCACTCCCGATCTTACCAGCACGGCATACGATATTTTATCATCATTCAGGTTCTCACCTTCTTTGATATCGAGCTTCGCTTTTTTCTCCAGGTCATCAACATATGAGCGCATCGCCGCTTCGAGGGCATCATAGAGCGTGACGATGCCGGCGGATATCTTCCCCTGCCGCAGCCGTCTCTTCCCGCCGCGGATGTGGAGCCGCGCGCGCTGCCGTGGTCCCTCCACCGGCCCGAGAGCCTCTTCATCCATCAAGCCTGCATGGGGCATGAATACCTCCCTGAAGTACGAATATCTAAGTAGAAATTACCGACACCATCCACGTTTGAGGTGTAATAAAAATTATGGGTCTTCTCGAACGGGGGGATTACAACTTCTTTGACATTGATTTACATTGATTAAATGCTGAAGAATCCTGGTGTTTCAAAAGGGGTAATCCGCCGTTGTCCGTGTCACCTGTCCTGGCCTTATATTTATTGGGTTCCGGCTTGTCCGGGACAGGATGCAGAGAACTTGTCGAGGTCACTGAAAAACCGGAATCCGCCTTTCCCGCTTTCCTTCACGCGGTACATTGCGGCGTCGGCCTTATTCACCAGCGTTTCCACGTCGTCGCCGTCAAGGTGATAGATGCTGATCCCGACACTCACGCCGATGGTCAATTCAAGCCCTTTTATCCGGAACGGCTCGGACAGTGCCGCGATGATCTTCTTGGCTACAACAGCCGCGTCCCGGGGAGCAGTGATCCGTCCGCATATGCCGATGAACTCATCGCCGCCCATACGCGCGACCGTGTCTGAACTCCGTGTACTCGACGCCATCCTTTTCGATACTTCGACAAGCAACTGGTCTCCCACTTCGTGGCCGTGTGAATCATTGATGTACTTGAAATGGTCCAGGTCCATAAACAGAAGCGCCAGGATATAGTTGTTGCGTCTCGCGAGCGCCAGGAGCTGGTTCATCCGGTCGTAGAACAGCGCACGGTTCGGCAGCCCGGTGAGTGTATCGTAGAGCGCCAGGCGCTCGAGCCGCTGCTGCCCCTGTTTCCGCTCGGTGATGTCCCGGAATATCGTCTGGATCGCGGGCGTTCCCCCGTAGATAAAACGAACACCCGATACCTCGACGTCGATCACGGTGCCGTCAAGGCGGACATACTTCTGCTCGATCCCAGCACACGATCTGTATTGCTTTCCAGATCATGCACCCGTGCAGTGAAGCTTTCATGAAAATCAGGATGCACGATGGTAAGCGGCGAGACCCCGATCAATTGTTCAGGCGATGCTGCACCGAGGATCCGCATGCCCGCAGGATTCATGAACACAAACACTCCCCCGGCATGAATGGCAATACCATCCGGCGACAGTTCGACCAGTTTCCGGTACCGCTCCTCGCTTTCGCGGATCGCTTCTTCCATAAGTCTGTGTTCGTTGGCCAACTGCCGCTTGTTGATGACCCGGTCGATGACCATGGGAAGCAGCTTCAGATACTTCTCAACCCCACGTCCTTGACGATATAGTCCGCTGCCCCGAGCTTGAGCGCCTCGACGGCAACGTCTACGTTGCCCTCTCCGGTCACTATGATGGTCGGCGGAAATGTGTCTTTCCACGTAAGCGTCCGGAGAACATCAATCCCTCCGAGGAATGGCATATTGTAGTCCACGAGCAAAACATCGTAGGGTGCGGCCCGCGGCCATGGCGATCCCTTCTTCGCCGTTTGCCGCGGTATCCACGATGAAACCCTGACGCTGGAGGCTTTTCTGCAGCAGGACGGAAAGGGCGGGATCGTCTTCCATGTATAAAATTCGCGTTTCAGTGAAATCGGACATTACTGTCACACCCTCCCCGACGTTTTAACGATCGAAAGGAAAAGACCAAGGACCTGGATTGTTGTGGAGAACATTGTGCATAATTCGACCGGGTTGTGATCATTCCCGATCGGTTTTGTGATATAGAGGTTGCACCCGAGGCTCATAGCACCGTGAAACCTCATCAGGGTCATCGGTGATCGTGAGAACAATGACCGGGATGCATTTCAGTCCACCTCATTGGTCTTCCGCATCGTCCATCGACACGTTAAGATCGTCACATGCATGTCTTCTCGTTCTCGCTTGCTTCTCGTCTCACTATACCATGGACGTCCATTCATCCTATATGCATTCGTCCTCTCGATCAAACCCATGGCATTCGACATCCTACCGAAATTGTAGCTGCAATCGGCAAAGAATCGTGGTTCCCATTCCCGGTTCCGATTCGCAGAAGATCCGGCCGCCCTGCCTGCGCACTAAAGCCTTCACATACGCCAGCCCCATGCCCTCTCCGGGAACATTCTGACGCCCCACACGCCGGAAGATCTCAAAGATCTTCGGGATATCGTCGAGTGCGATCTCCCCGTCCATTGTCCTTCACATGGACGATCGTTTCCTGGTCGGTCTGTTCAGCGGTGATCGCAAGCACGCCCGAACGCTCCGGGTCAAGGTATTTCAGGGCATTATCCAGGAGATTTCCCATGATCTGCTCCATTGCCGTCTTGTCCGCTACCGATCGTGGGCAGATTGCCGATCGTCACGGCCACACCCTTCTGTTCGATCTGATGGGCAAAGCTTTCCAGGAGAAACCGCATGAGAACCCCCAGGTCAATGGGTTCTGGGTTCAGCTCCCGGCCGCCGAAACGTGATAGCTTCAGCATCGCGCCGATGAGCCCGTCCATCCGGTCAATGGATGAACTGACGAACGCGACGGACTCGGGGACGTCCTTCCGGAGAAGTTGATTCAGCATTTCCTGTTTTCCTCCGGGAGACCGTGAGCGAATGCCTCTATGAGCTCAAGGGCCTCCTTCAACGTCCGTTCCAGCTCGGCCGTAAAGCCCTTCACGTTCACGAGGGGCGCGCGCAGGTCGTGAGACACGCTGTAAACGAACGATTTCAATTCTTCATTGGCGGCCCGAAGCTCCGTTGCCGACCTCTGGAGCAGCTCTTCCGAACGCTTCCGATCCGTGATGTCCTTTGCCACATGACGACCTGGACCACTTTGCCGTCCCTGTCTCTCACCGGGGACGCGGACACCTCGACATAGAATTTTGACCCGTCGCCCGCGTAATGGATGTGTTCTTCCACTGCGTGCTTCCCTGTCTTCACGCTCTCCAGGAGGGACAGATGCAGTCCGGCGAGCACAAACCTCCTGCAGCAGGTGTGTCACTTCATAACACTGTCCTGCCAATAACCTCTTCTTCCGTCCGTTTCACCGATCGTAGGAATGCCGCATTCACCCCGACGATCCGGAAGTCCCTGGTATCGATAATGCTGACGCCGTCATTCAGGCTGTCCATGACGGTCCGCAGGAATGCATGGGCCTCTTTCAGTTCATGCGTTCGATCTTCCACCCGCTGCTCCAGCGATTCTTTACCACGGCGCAGCTCCTCTTGCGCCCTCTTCATGTTGCCGATGGCCTCCCTGCTCACATTGATGACAATGAGGACGAACAGCGCTCCACCAAAAAACACGGGTCCGATGACAAACTCCGCAGGTATCTGTATGCCGCCGGCCAGGATCACCACAATAGTTACATATCCAACAATAAAGAACATCATAAGCATGATCATGACGTTCCAGCGCTTGTGAAGCTCCTCGGGAACAGCGTGACGCGCCTTGTTCCCCAGGTACACAGCAACGGCGAGCAAGAGCGTGCCGGCAAGGATGAGGATGATCGTTATCTTGGAGACAATATGCATTTTTTTACTCAACTCCCGCTTACGCGGATTACCCTCGAACAGGGTGTCTCCACCCCTTTCGCTGATGGATCCCGGAGATGCAAACTGCAAGGCATGCTATGCCTGGAACGTTGAAGGAAGGGCCGCCCTCACGACGCTGGAGCCTTATTGTGCAGCAATACCGGGACATGCCGGTGTCATCTTGCAGAACGAGAAGATGAACAGCCATCGGCAGCCGGCTTCTCTTACACTTTATTCGGCACGTTCATGACAGACAGGAGCTGTCCGAGGTTCTGTATTGCCTTGCAGAACGCCTCATACTCAACTGGCTTCGTGACATACGCGTTGCATCCCAGTTCGTAGCACTTCGCCACTTCACTGGGGTTGTCCGTAGTCGTAAGTATTATGACCGGGATCCGCTTCGTGCGCTCATCCTGCTTGATGATCTTAAGCACCTGGTACCCGTCCAGGACAGGCAGGTTCAGGTCGAGCAGAACAAGCTGCGGCTCCG
The DNA here is from genome assembly GCA_963732675.1 of Nitrospirota bacterium. Taxonomy (GTDB): domain Bacteria; phylum Nitrospirota; class UBA9217; order UBA9217; family UBA9217; genus JALNZF01. Next base: position 76,281 of record CAVTAJ010000020.1, on the reverse strand, counting down.
CATGCGCGTCGCCCGGGGAGCCGTCTCTTTTCAGAAGGACATCCACAGCGCTCTGGCCGTCATTGACCGTCACGATATCATAGGAAATGCCGGCCCGCCTCAGGTTCCTCTCGATCAAGACCGCATGGCCCGGGTCGTCTTCAACTAAAAGGATGGTCATCGGTTGGTGACTGGTCATAGAGAAAGCACCTCTTCGCGCAAGATAGACATGCACGCCCCCGAAGCGCGGCTCAGTTCGTTGATTGCATGATCTTTCCCCGGGGCTTTTCGCAGTCCCGGTCTGACCTCATTGCATCGATTGTTCCAGCTGTCTCCTGATGACACCCGCTTTCTCAATGTGGGTGTTCATCCAATGCTAAAACACTGCGCAACAGGTGCGATCAATTCGAGGGTGCCCAGGCCGGAGACGTGTAGTTCGCGTCGTTCGGCGTGATCCGTTCGAGGTCTGTGCCGTCGGCATTCATGATGTACAGGTTGCTCTTGCCCCCGCGGTTCGAGCTGAACACGATCTGCCTGCCCGAGGGCGACCACGCGGGGTTCTCATCGCTCCCCGGACCGCTCGTAAGAAGACGCATATCAGACCCGTCCGGATTCACTGTCGCGATCTTGAAAAGCCCCTTGACCTGAGAGGCGAACACGATCCGGTCCCCCCGCGGAGACCAGTTGGGCGAAGCGTTGTATGATCCTGCAAAGCTGATCCGGCGCACGTCGGTCCCATCGACGCTCATGATGTAGAGCTGCGGCGACCCCGCCCTGCCCGAGGTGAACACGATCTCCCGTCCGTTCGGCGACCAGGCCGGAGAGACATTATCGGAGGTCCCGTAGGTAAGCCGCTCAAGGTCTTTCCCGTTACTGTTCATGGTGTAGATCTCGGCGCCGCCGTCCTTGCTCAGGGCCAGGGCAAGACGTTTCCCGTTCGGCGACCAGGCCGGAGAAATGTTCAGCCCATCGTTCCCCGCTATCTTCCACCGCTTGCCCGTCTCCATGTCCAGCCCGAAAAGATCGGGGTTCTTGTCCCTGTACGAAACGTAGGCGAGCACTTTACCGTCAGGGCTCCAGGCAGGAGACAGGCAGATGGAGCGGTCCGCGGTGATCTTCATCGCGTTCTGTCCGTCGTAATCCATAACGTAAAGCTCCTTGGAGCGGGTCTTGTCGGAGACGTAAGCGATGCGGGTCCGCGCAATACCCCTCTCTCCTGTATACCGGGAGACGATCTCGTCGGCAAAGGTATGGACCATGCGCCGGAACGTTTCTTCGTTGCCGAAATAATCCTTGTTCGTGATCCGCATTCCCGATGCCGCATCGTAAAGCTTGCCGGACAGCACGAGGTCTCTGCCCTTTTTCTGGATTTTGGCCCACACCACCCCGGCAAGGCCGAAGGTCCCGCCGCGCTTGATCACGTCCTCCGCGGGCTCCATGTTCCCCGTGAACTTGAGGTCCAGTTTTTTGGGGTCCATGACCTCGAATATCTGGGAGCGGCGCAGGTCCGCTTGCAGCACTTCGAGCGCCATGGAGCGAAGCGCAGGCGATCCCGTTTCATCAGGGATATCAAGCACGGCGATGGGAATTTTTTTTGCCTCGCCGCGGATCACGCCAAGGTAATACTGCGCGGGCGCAGGAACCGCGGTGAGCAGACAGATGATAATAAACAGTATGATTCGTTTCATAATTTTAGTATGAATTTCGTCCGGTTCCGGCCTGATGAACAGACCAGGGATTTGCCAAGTTCTTCCCCCTTGGAAGTCACTCATGACAGTGCGTATTATTTTTCCGGGATCAGATCCACGGAGAACTCTAATGACTGTTTAAAAAACTCCTCCGGCAAAGGCGGAAATGGGTTGGACGCATGGATTGCACGAACCGCAGCCTGCTTGAAGGTGAAAGAACCGTTCGAATGTTCGTCATCCAATTGGACAGCTATAACCCAGCCCGATCTGTTGACTTTGAATATGACCGTCGCCTTCGCATCTTTCATATCCAGCGGAGGATTCCAGTTTTGTCTTATTTTTTCGCGAACGTTGTCAAGATACCAGGAATATTTGAAGTCTTGCTGTGATGTGACGGCAACACCTTCGCTTTGTTTCCCCGCTGCCGGAGATCCTGCGGCAGGAGCAGCAGGAGCAGAAGGCACGGCTGGCGATTCCTTAGGAACGGTCTCATTCGCTTTCGTCTGTTGCCAAGGGTGCCGGCTTCTGTTTCAGATGGCCCAGACCAGGCAACGCTTCTTTTTTCGGAGCCGACTTTTTGAGTTCCACTGCCGCCTTTTTCGGCGTTGGAGCCGGCTTCGCCGCAGCCGGCATTGCTTCCTTCTTCGGGATCGGGGCAGCGGGTGCTGGCACAAGTTCATTCTTCGGGGGCGCTGCCGCGGGCGCCGACAAGTTCCTTCGGCAGCCCCACCAGTTTCACCTGATATGCCGGAGGAATAACTGTTTTGGGGAACACCGAGAAGTGCAGAAAGAGCGCGACAAACACAACGGCGGCATGCAGAAAAAAGGAAAAGAAGACCGCAAGCGCCAGTTCATGTTCCGACTGCCCAAATCTCTTCCCGGAAGGCAGCTTCATCGGGTGGGTTCGCCCCCCGATGCGGGTTCGGTCACCATGCCGAGCCGGTCGATACCCGCACGCTTTACAACGTCCATCACCTGCACCACGGCGCCGTAGGGCGCGTCCTTGTCGGCGCGAAGATACACGTTGACAAGCGGCTTGGATTTGCGGATGGAATCGAGCACATCCTTAAGCTTCGAAACATCCACCCGCTCCTGCTCCACGAACAGCGCCTGCGAGCGGGTGACCGTCAGCACGACCCGGTCCTCCTGCTTCACGGTATTGGCCTCGGATTTGGGCAGGTTCACGTCCAGTCCCCGGCTCATCATGGGCGAGATGATCATGTAAAAAAAGAGCACCACGAGCAGCACGTCGATGAGCGGCACGAGGTTGATCTCGCGCATAATATGCCGTTCCCGTCGCTCGAAGCTCATGGTTTCCTCCGGAGAAGGTTCCGCTCGATAAAGCTCAGGAACTCCATGGAGAAGGAATCCATCCGGGTGGCGATGCCCCTGATCTTCTCCGAAAAATAGTTATAGGCGATCACCGCCGGGATGGCCACGAACAACCCCATGGAGGTGTTGATGAGCGCCGCCGCGAGCCCCGGCGCAAGCGCGCCGATATCGCCCGCTCCCTTGAGCCCGATGCCGTAGAAGGCCTCCATGATGCCCCAGACCGTGGCCAAGAGGCCCAGGAGCGGCCCCACCGTACCCGTTGTGCCGAGGAACGCGAGGTAGCGCTCCATATACATGATCTCATCCTGCGTGTTGATCTTGAGCGAGCGCTCAATTTCCTGGGAAATAAGCGGCCGCTCCTCCTCGGTCACCTTGCCGTCCGGCAGGGTCCTGATGATGGACTCGGCCTTCCGGTAGCCTTCCACGAAGAGCGTGGCAAGGGGGCTGTATTTCTTCGCGTCCGCGTGACTGAAGAGTTCATCGATGTTCTTCGTCTTCCGGAACTCGATCAGGAAAGCGTGAGATTCCTTCTCCGATCTCCTCAGGAACTGATACTTGAGCAGGATCATGGCCCAGGAGACCACGGAAAATCCCATCAGGATGAACACGATCACCTTGCCGAACCAACTGACCTCCCCGAAAAGACCGACCACTCCCGTGCCCAGTCCGGACACCGCGCTGATTGCAAGCATTGTTACCTCCGATTAAAAATAATTGAAAATTGAAATTGCAAATTGCAAAATCAAGGTCCTCAAATTGTTAAATCTTCAATTTCCAATCTTGAATTTCCAATCTCGATTCGTTAGTAATAACGCCGATGACCTGCCCCATCTCCGCTCACATCATACCCGCCCATGCTTACGATCCGCTCCCGGAACTCCCGGTCCCCGCGGATGATCCCGAGCAACGCCTGCATCATCGGCGTATCATAGAACTCCCGGGGTATGGCCAAATCATACCGCTCTTGCGCCACAGGGACGAAATCGAGATCAAGCGCCTGCGGCTGCCGAAAGCACCGCAAGCCCGGTGTCCGCCGCTCCTGAAAGCACGGCCGCAGCAACTGCCATGTGCGTAAATTCCTCATGATAATACCCGTTTACAACGGCCGGGTCAATACGCAATTTTTTGAGATGCAGGTCCGTCAACAGCCTTGTACCCGCGCCCGCCTGGCGGTTCACGAAGACCACGTCCTTGCGACGAAGATCCTCAAATCCCTTGATGCCTTTCGGATTCCCTTTGGGCACTACGAAACCCTGGGTCCGGTACACAAGGTTCACGAGCACGACCTTCGTATCGGGAAGAAGTTTCTTGATATAGCTTACATTATACTCACCCGTCTCTTCATCGAGCAGATGCGTTCCCGCGAGATGCGCCTCCCCGCGTTTGAGCGCGAGAAGGCCGCCCATGCTGCCGACATGCGCCGAGGAGAGCGAATACTCGGGGTGTTTTTTCTTGAGATAATTTCCGAGTACGTCAAGGGCATTGTCATGCGACCCGATGCAGACAAGGGTATTCTCAATATCACGGGTGGAGCGCATAAGCTCTACGGTCACTGCATGACCAGCAGCGATTCCCTCGCTCTCAGCAGGAACGCGGATGATGCCGTCGGCGCGCACCAGAGACATGAGCGCCCCGGCACCCCTGGTCACCGGTGTCGCGATCAGGTTGCCCGACACGCTCCCGATCTTCACGCGGATGAACTCCTCCTGCCCGAGTGATGACGCCACCTGCCTGCTGAGCTTCGCCGTGATCGTATCCGGACCGGGTGCTTTCAGCCCCAGCAGCGCGTAGATCAGCGGCTTGACAAACAGAGTGAAGGTGAGCGCCGCTGATACGGGATACCCCGGGATGCCGATCACGGGTTTGCCTTTGACGATCCCGAGGATCACCGGCTTGCCGGGCTTGATGGAAACGCCATGCACAAGGACCTCCCCGAGCTCAGCGATCACGTCAACGGTAAAATCTTCCCTGCCTGCCGATGATCCCGCGTTGATCACTACCAGATCAGCGTCAGCAAGCGCATCGAGAATGGTCTGCCGGAGAAGGTCCGCATCGTCTTTTACGATATGCTTTCGGACTGCATGGGCGCCGTACTCCGTGGCCATCGCCGCAAGCATGGTCGAATTGAAATCAATGATATCGCCTCTTTTCAGTTCGCTGCCCGGCTCCACCAGCTCGGTGCCGGTGGGGATGATCGAGACCACGGGCCTGCGCCGCACCATGACCGTAGAATGGCCGCTCGCGAGCATGGCAGCCATGTCCACCGGACGGATGACGTGGTTCTCGGAGATGATAAGCTCGGTGGCAACAATGTCCTCTCCAACCAGACGCACATGCTGCCATGGCGTTGCCGGCTTCAGGATCTCGATCTCGGTATCAGATATCTTTTCCACGTCCTCGATCATGATCACCGCATCATAACCATCGGGCATGGGGTCGCCGGTGTCGATCGCGATGGCCTGCGAGGGGACGTTAAGACGCCTGGGTCTCGTCTCCGACGCGCCAAAGGTGTCGATGAACCTGACGGCATAACCGTCCATGGCCGCAGAATGATAGAATGGCGACGATATCTTCGCGATCACCGCCTCGGACGTGACGCGGCCCAGCGCATCGCCCACAGGAATGCGTTCACCCGCAGAGCGGCCCGCCGATGTTCGCAGTTTTTAATGCGTCATTATATTTCTGGATCGCATCTGCAAGCGGCTGATTGTCGAGATATTTTTTTTGTTTGTACATGCCGATCCTTCGAATAAAAGATACATGACCTTGTTACGAATTTACGGAAATATCGCGTTTTGTTTCGCTCCGCGCTTTTACAGTGAATTTTCCTGCGGGGTTAATGCCGCATTCCCATTCGTTAGAACAACCTCACTTCCACTTCCTCGCCGGTTTCTATCCCGATCTTGTTCATCGGCACCACCACCGTGCCGACAGCTTTGACGAGCGTGCTGATGAGCCCTGACGCGCCGAATACGGGACGCGCCCAAAGCTGCCCATCCTTCTTCTCAAGCGTCACGCGCACATGGTCCTCGCGTCCGGGACTTGATGAGATGCTGCGCTCCAGTTTTGCCTTCACGACACGATAGGACGACACCCCCTCGAGCGCGGCGTGGGGGACCTCTCCGGAGATGCGAACAAGAACTGGTTTTACGAAGAGTTCAAAACAGATGCTGACCGCAGCGGGATGCCCCGGCAGACCGAATACCGGCACTTGTTTCTCCGGTGTTGCGATCAGGCCGACGATGAGCGGTTTTCCGGGTTTGATCGAAACGCCGTGCACCAGCACGCCCGGCCTTCCCGCATCATTGATCACCTTTGCCGTGAGGTCCGCAATACCGACCGAGCTGCCGCCGGTCAGGAGAACAAGAGCGCAGTCCTTGATCGCGGCTTCAAGCGTTTCCCTCAAACAGGCATACTCATCAGGGATGATCCCCAGTCTCACCGGCACACCGCCTGCCTGGGTGATCAGGCCTTCGAGATTGTAGGAATTACTGTCCCGGATCCGGCCCGGTGCGGGAGTGCTATCTGCGGGAACGATCTCGTTCCCCGTGGAGATGATCGCGACCTTCGGTTTTTCGAATACGCTGATATGGACAATTCCCACGCTGGCGAGCGCGGACATGTCTTGAGGCCGCATGCGGTGGCCGCGAGACAGGATGACCTCGCCTTTTTTAATATCATCACCGGCCTGGACCATGTTTTCAAGCGGTGCAACAGGTTTTACCACTTCAATGCTCGTTGCATCAATAGACTGGGTCTGCTCGAACATCACCACCGCGTCCGCACCCTGCGGCAGCGCGCCGCCGGTCGCTATCTTCATGGCCTCGCTTTTCGACAAGGCCCGCTCGGGCATCGTGCCCATGAGAATGTCGCCGACAACGGTGAGCAAGGCAGGCCGCGACTCGGCGGCACTGAAGGTGTCGGCGCTCTTGACCGCATAGCCATCCATGGTGGAGCGGTCGAATGCAGGGAGGTTTTCAGGCGAGAGGATCTCCTCAGCCAGTACCCTGCCAAGGGAATGGCTGATATGAATCTTTTCTATCTGCGGGAAGTGAAATGGTGAAGTGCTCATCAAGCAAGGTGAGAGCGTCTTCTCGGGAGACCACACCAGTGCGGCCGAGCATGTCTTTGACCGTCATGAAGACAACCTCACCTGCGGCGAGAACTGAACATTGACAAAATCAAAATGAAGAATGCAAACTGGCGGGACGGCACCTGCTAAAATTATCACTCTGCTCTCTGCATTTTGCATTACTACTTTTCCTTCTGCCTTGGCCTTGATCTTCCGCACGTATGATGCTGCCCGCATGCCGGCGACAGAGCCCTCGCCCGCCGCTGCCACGATCTGCATCCCGCCGCAGGTACAGTCTCCGGCGGCGAACACGCCGTCGAGGTTCATCCGCTGGTGCTTGTCCACGATCAGGCAGCCGCGGTCATCGGTCATACCGCCCGCTTTCAAGATGAGCTGCGAGATGGGCGTGGAACCCAGGGCGATGAACACTCCTTCGAGCGGTAGTATTTTCTCAGCGCCGTCATGGATGATCTTGAGTCCGGTGACCAGTTCGTCACCGACAACGGAATGGATCTTCGCCACCGGGTGGATCTCCACATTCGGCTTTGATTTGAGACGGGTCATCACCGCCGAAACGAAGTCAGGTTCCTTGTGGGGGACTATCGTTACCTTATCGGCAAGGTCTGCGAGGTGAAGGGCCTCATCCGCGGCCTCATTGTCCGATCCGATCACTGCCACCTGCCTGCCCTTAAAAAAGTTGCCGTCGCAGGTTGCGCAATAGGATACGCCCTTGCCGAGGAATTCCTTTGCACCCGGCACTTCGAGCTTCTTTCTGGCCACGCCGATGGCTATGATCACCGCATGCGCCTCGTACACCTCGTCTCTGGTGCGCACAAGCTTGACCTCTCCCTTCAGCTCCATGTCGACCACTTCGACGGGATAGACGATGGTTGCGCCGAACTTCTCCGCCTGTTTGGCCATGATCTGGGTAAGGTCCATGCCGTTGATGGTCTCATACCCGGGATAGTTCTCGATGTGAGCTATCTTGGCGGTATAGCCGCCGACAAAATCCTTTTCAAGCACGACACACTTCTGGCCCGCCCTTCCGAGATAGAGTGCGGCGGTGAGGCCGGCTGGACCTGAGCCGATAATGATAACGTCGTAAAACTGCGCCATAGATAATTCCTCCTTGATGTTGATGAACTCAGCCGAGTAGCACGTATTCCGAACGATTACCAGCTATTGACTGGAGCCTTCAGAAGATGCCCACCCCCGACAGGGATCAGTGGCTTCCTCTCAATGGCGTGACGTTTTTATTTTATCCGAGCAGCAAGGACATGTCAACACCGGAAACAGGATTAGCCTGTATACTGCTTGCATATTATGTCAGGCTTCGGGTAGGATACAAGAAGATACGAGGAGGGACACCATGACCCGGGAAAAGATCATTGAAGCAATCCAAACGGCATCGGAGAACAACCGGCTCAGCTGCGAGAAGGCGCACGAACTGGCACAAGACCTGAACATTTCGCTACAGGAGATCGGTGCAATCTGCAATGAGCTGAAAATCAAAATAGCGGCATGCCAGCTTGGGTGTTTTTAACAACTCACTTCTTAACGAATGCCGGGTTCCGCGTCTAATTTTAAACCGGGCATGGTCAGCGCCTCGTTATAACAGGTCACCCGGTTCTTGCCCATCTCCTTTGAGCGATAGAGCGCAACGTCGGCATCATGGATCAATTCGGAATAGCTCTTTGCACTCTTCTGGTCCATGATCGCCAGGCCGAGACTGACCGTAACTTTTTCGAAGGGGTGGGCGATCTTTACCGAAAAGGGGTATTCATCAATCGACTTGCGCACCCGCTCAGCGACCGTCAGGGCCTCCTCGAGGCTGGTCTCGGCAAGCAGGATCGAGAATTCCTCCCCACCGTAGCGGAAACAGGTGTCCGTGCTCCCGGTCCTGCACGCCGCGTTCAGCAGCGGCCCTATCTGGGCTATCAACCTGCTGCCTTCAAGATGGCCATAGCGGTCGTTGATGCGCTTGAAATCATCGACGTCGATCATGATAAAGCAGAATTCCCTGCCGGTGCGCACCTTTCTGCGGACCTCTTCTTCGAGCTTCTCGATCAGCACGCGGTAATTGAGTAAGCCGGTCAATTCATCCACCCGCGCCAGCTCGAGCGTCTTTTTAAATAGCTCCGCCTTCTCCAATCCGGCGGAAATCAGGTGGGAAAGCGTCCGCAGAAGGTCGAATTCCTCTATCCTGAAGGCAGACGGCTTGCTGTGGCTGAAGCCCATGACCCCGACGATGCGGTTCTCATTCTTGAGCGGAATGCCGATATAGCTCCCGAGTTCCTTTTTTTCGTCCGGGCGGTGAAAAAAACTCTCGAACAGCGCGGTATCCTCTAAAAAAATCGGCTCGCCGCTCGCCGCGATCTCTCCCGGCGCGCCATTGTCAAAATAAATGGATTCCGGCATCTTGGCCTGCGGCGATGGTGAATGAAAATAGATCGGCTCCAGGCTGGTCAGGTCCTTCTTTACCTTATAGACGGAGGCGTTCTCAAAGGTGACCGCCTTGCCGATGGATGACATGATCTTTTGGATAAGTTCGGAAGGTTCCAGTTCGGAGGCGATGATCTTACCAACATCGTAGAACAGGTGGGTCTCGGTGAGCTTTCGGTAAAAAAGGGTCTTATAGTCGCGGTCGGGGGCGGTACGCGCGTCTTTTTTTTCTTTTACCATTTTCCGTTTCATCGTCGCCAACCTGCCCTGGACAGTGATTGGTATATCTGGATGAAAAATATACCACACTATTCATTATTAAACCAGTAAAAAAAATGCTCTCAGGGCCTTCATCCCGACCTGGACAATCCAAAACCAGGATACGGTCAAGGCAAACATCTTTGACACGGATAAGGGCGGATTCATCCCCTTAGAAATCTTCCGATAGCATGCTGCACAGTGAGATTTACCTCCTTGACTGTTCTGCGAGATTTCTAACGGGATTAAAACCGATGAATGATCATGATGCTTCATACTCAAACAGTCAACATCAGTGTCAAATAAGTTGACCTTTTCACCCCATTACGATCAAAGCAAGAGGGGCTTCCATCAGGGCTGACCGGGTAGTCACTTCACACCGACCGTATGCGCTTCCGCCCTGAACACCAGCTTCCGGTCGCTCCTGTCGACCACGATCCTCGACCCTTCCTTTACTTCACCGGAGAGGATTTTCGATGCGAGCGGGTTCAGCACGTCCCGCTGGATCACTCGCTTGAGCGGCCGCGCCCCGTAGACCAGGTCGAACCCCTCTTCGGCAAGCAGCTCCTTCGCGCCCTCGGTAAGCTCGATCTCGATCTTTTTGTCCGCCAGCCGTTTCTGCACCAGCCCGACCTGGATCGTGACGATCTTTTTCAGCACCTCCGCGTCAAGGGGATGGAAGATGACCGTATCGTCCACGCGGTTCAGGAACTCGGGCCTGAAGTGCTGACGCATGGCATCCATCACCCTGCGCCGCATCTCCTCTTCGTCGTTCTGGAGGTCCTGGATATACTGGCTTCCGATGTTCGAGGTCATGATCACCACGGTATTTTTAAAATCAACGGTCCGGCCGTGGCCATCCGTAAGCCTGCCGTCGTCGAGCAACTGCAACAGCACATTGAAGACCTCGGGATGGGCCTTCTCGATCTCGTCGAACAGGATCACCGAGTAAGGCCTCCTGCGCACCGCCTCGGTCAATTGGCCGCCCTCGTCATATCCCACGTATCCCGGAGGCGCGCCGATGAGACGCGAGACGGTATGGCGTTCCTGGTACTCGGACATATCGATACGGATCATGGCCTGCTCGTCGTCGAAGAGGAACTCGGCAAGCGCCCGCGCAAGCTCGGTCTTTCCAACGCCCGTGGGGCCCATGAAGATGAAGCTTCCGATCGGCCGGTTCGGGTCCTGAATGCCTGCCCGCGCCCTGCGCACCGCGTCGGACACGACAACGATCGCTTCGTCCTGTCCCACAACCCTCATGCGCAGCCGGTCTTCCATGTGAAGGAGCTTCTGCATCTCGCCCTCGAGCATCCTGGTCACCGGAACTCCGGTCCACTTGGACACGATCTCCGCCACGTCTTCGTCGTCCACCTCTTCCTTCAGGATCTTTTGATGCTCTTGGACGTCAGCCAGTTTCCCGGATTCTGTCTCGAGCTGCTTCTGGAGCTCCAGGAGCTTGCCGTAGCGCAGCTCCGCAGCGCGACCCAGGTTGCCCTCGCGCTCAGCCTTGTCCGCATCGATCCTGGCCTGCTCGATCTGTTCCTTGATGGTCCGTATCTTCTGGATCCCGGCCTTTTCCGACTGCCACTGCGCCCGCTGGCCGCTCCGTTTCTCCGAAAGCTCGGCAATCTCCTTTTCGATCTTCGCAAGCCGCTCGCGCGATGCCGGGTCCTGCTCCTTCTTCACTGCCTCGCGTTCGATCTCGAGCTGCCTGATCCTGCGCTCCACCTCATCAAGCTCCGTGGGCATGCTGTCGATCTCCATGCGGAGCCGCGATGCGGCTTCATCGATGAGATCAATCGCCTTGTCAGGAAGAAAACGGTCGGCGATGTAGCGGTGCGAGAGGACCGCCGCGTTCACGAGCGCAGAGTCCTTGATCTTGACCCCGTGATGCACCTCGTACCGCTCTTTGAGGCCGCGCAGGATCGAGATGGTGTCCTCCACTGACGGTTCGCGAACCACCACCGGCTGGAACCTTCGCTCGAGCGCCGGGTCCTTCTCTATGTACTTCCGGTATTCGTTCAAGGTCGTAGCGCCCACGCACCGGAGCTCGCCGCGCGCAAGGGCGGGTTTGAGCATGTTCGACGCGTCCATGGCGCCTTCAGCCGCGCCGGCCCCGACCACGGTATGCAGTTCATCGATGAACAGGATCACCTCGCCGCTCGCCTCGGTCACTTCCTTCAGCACGGCCTTCAGCCGGTCCTCGAACTCGCCGCGGAACTTTGCGCCGGCGATCAGCGCTCCCATGTCAAGGGCGATCACCCGTTTGTTTTTGAGCCCCTCGGGCACGTCACCGCTTACCACGCGCTGCGCAAGCCCCTCGGCAATGGCGGTCTTGCCCACGCCGGGCTCTCCGATCAGCACGGGATTGTTCTTGGTGCGCCGGGACAGCACCTGTACCACGCGGCGTATTTCTTCATCCCTGCCGATCACGGGATCGAGCTTTCCGCGCCGCGCCATATCGGTAAGGTCCCTGCCATATTTCGTAAGTGCCTGATACTTGTCTTCGGGGTTCTGGTCCGTTACCCGCTGGGAACCGCGGATGTCGACGAGGACCGTGAATATCTTGTCCTTCGTCACGCCATGGCGCGAAAGGATGTCCCGCCCTGCGCCGTCACCGTCCGCCGCTGCTATCAGGAAGTGCTCGGTGCTGATATACTCGTCCTTGAGCCGCTCCGCTTCCTGCTCCGCGCGTTCGAACAGTTTGTTGAGCCGCGGCGAAAGATAGGTCTGCACCAGCCCCTCGACCTTCGGCAGTTTGTTCAGCGACGCTTCGATCTCGGCCTTGATCCTGCCGGGTTCTGCGCCCAGCTTCTTCAAGATCGGGACTACCACGCCCTCCGGCTGGTCCATGAGGGCGAGCAGCAGGTGTTCGCTCTCGATCTGCTGATGATGGAGCTTTCCCGCAAGGTCCTGCGCCGTCTGCACCGCTTCCTGGGATTTTAATGTGAATTTGTCGAACCGTGCCATGAATGCCTCCTGCAAAAACGCATGGGGCATAGGGCAGCGCGCAGAGGGTATAATACAAAAACCACTCCATGCACTCTGCTCCATGCACTATGCTATTTATTTCGTTCTCTTCACCACGATCCTTTTCACCGGTACGATGGCTGTTCTCATCTCTTCCCTGCGCCGGATCTCGAGTTCAAGCTCACCGCGCAGCAGTTGGATCGTCTCCTCCATCTCGCGCTGCAACTGTTCCATCTTCTCGCGCATCGAGAGGATCACCTCGACCCCGGCCAGGTTCACGCCAAGCTCGCGCGTAAGCCTCAGGATCATCTCAAGCCTCTCCACGTCCTCCTCGGAATAGAGCCTCGTGTTCCCTCCGCTCCGTTTGGGCTTGATGAATCCCTCACGCTCATAGATCCGGAGTGTCTGCGGGTGGATCCCGAGCATTTCCGAAACCACACTGATCATAAACAGTCTGTGTTCACGAACAACCATAGTATACCTCATTGTGGATTGCAGATTGCGGAGTGCGGATTGAAAAAGAAAGCTGCCCGGTGCGGTTTTTTGGTCACATAATCCGCACTCCGAATTCCGAAATCCGCAATTAGCTCCTTTTCCTGAATCCCCTGAACGTTATCTCCTTCCGAGGATCGGCTGGATGCAATCTGTCAAGTTCGTCAAGGAGTTCCTTCCCTCGGTGTGTAACTCCTGTCGGCGTTACCACCTTGATAGTCACATAGTGGTCTCCCACACCGCCCCCGCCAAAGTGAGGCACGCCTTTCCCTTTCAGCTTGAGCTGCTGCCCGGTCTGCACGCCCGGCGGCAGGGTGAGCCAGACCATTCCGTCCACGGTCGGGATCTCTATCTTGTCTCCGAAGACCGCCTCTTTCATCGTTACATTCGCCTCGGAATACAGATTATCGCCCTTGCGCTCAAAATAGCCATGGGGCCTTACCTTCGTGATGATATACACATCTCCGGCGGGCCCGCTATGCTCGCCCGGTTCGCCCATGCCTGCAACGCGCACCTTGGAACCGTTGTCCACACCTGCCGGTATCTTCACATTGATGCGTTCCGATTTTTGGACAACACCTCTGCCCCCGCAGGTCCGGCAGGGGCTCGGATTGATGGTCCCTTCTCCGCGGCAGGTGGTGCAAATCTGGGCGGACTGCATAAATCCCCTGCCTTGGGCAATGCTCCCGGAGCCCATACAGGTCGGGCAGGTTCTGCGAGAGGTGCCAGGCTGAGATCCTGAACCGCTGCACGTTGAGCACGTCGCATCGCGTTGCAGATCTACCTGCATGGTGCGTCCGAAGATCGCGTCCTCAAGATCGACTTCAACGGAATAGGTTATGTCTTCACCCTTGGTCGGTCCCCGGGGCCTTGCTCTGTTGCCAAATATATTGCCGAAAATGTCCTCAAACCCGGCTCCACCGCCGCCTTTGAAAAAATCCGCACCCTGAGTGAAGCCCTCAAACCCCTGACTCGGCCCGGGGCCCTGACCAAAGCCTGCATCAAACGCCGCATGTCCGAACTGATCGTACTGCTGCCTTTTCTTTGGATCAGAAAGGACCTCATAGGCCTCATTCATCTCCTTGAATTTATGCTCTGCTGTCTTGTCACTGGGATTAACATCAGGATGGTACTTTCTAGCCAGCTTCCTGAATGCCTTCTTCAACTCTGCCTCAGATGCACCCTTCTTGACACCCAGTATCTCGTAATAATCTCTTTTAGTAGCAGCTCCCATGATCACCTCAAAAATCTATATTTCTCATATTATAAAATATGAGTGACTCATTGTCAAGTATAGTGAGAAAAAAATATGTATGCATTTATAATATCATTTTAATAATTTTGATAATAAACTGGCCTTTTCTCCCACCTCGATATCAATAAAGGCATTATTTTGGTATATCCATGCCACTCCATTGTCATTATTCATGCTATTTACTACACCATTTATCTTAGCTTGATACTCTTTACTCCACAGGTTTTTTCTGCAGGCAGTGGTCCATACCAGCCCGACCAGATCAAGCGCATATATTTTTATCAGCGGGTTCTTGTCCATGAGCGACCTGATGATCACTTTTTGATAGTTCGCAACCAGCTCTGGGGAAACCTCTGCAACACGCGTCAGGGCATACACCACGCCAGGCCTGAAGGTATGTTCTTCTATATCATAGACCTCGGCGATCAGCGGGACGATGTCAGCAAAACCTTCCGGATCAGAGCACACGATCTCGCCCAGAAGCTCGGGAGCGGCCCATCCGATGCCGCCGGATTCATCGGAAAGAGACCACAGGAGCTTCCTCATCGTGATGCGCAGGAATTCGTTATGGGCTGTACCAAGCGCTTTCGCAACACGGCCCACCGCCTTGATCGCCCGCCATCCCACAAGCGTTTCCTTATCGTAGGCCATGCGAATGAGCAGGCTCAGCGCCTTCCTGTTTTCCTGGATGAACGAGACAACTGCATCCAGGTCATTCGATTCAAGGGAATGAAGAATGAATTTTTTCGTTTCAAGTTGGTTCATAGTGTGCTTGCCAGGGAATAGCTTTTTCAAGAATTGTTAAAGACCCTTCGATTCTTTCGGGCAATGAAGTCTGCATATGTGCCTCAGGCACGACCTCACTTCGACATCTCCCGAAGGGTGTCTTCCAGTTCCTTCAGGTACTTCCCGTACCCGGTCCAGTCCTCCTTCCGGAGCGCCTCACGCGCCTTGCGCAGCTGTTCCAGTGCCCGGGAGCCCAGCTCCTTGGGTTGCCGCATGACCGCGGCTGGACCTTTCTCGGCCATTCGCATGCTCGGCAGCGTGCCGGAGAACAGGCGCTGGATCGCGGCCTCGAGCGTCTCTTCCATCACCACATCGTTCCCATAGGCAACGATGACCCTGCGGAGTTCCGGCAGGCCCCCTTTGTCCGTGGCCACCAGGTAGAGCGGCTGGACATAGATGAGCGAGTCCTCGATCGGGATGATCAGGAGGCTCCCGCGGATCACGTCGGAGCCGTGCTGGCCCCAGAGTGTGAGCTGCTGCGAGATATACGCGTCCTGGTCGATGCGGGCGTCGATCTGGCGCGGCCCGAAGACCAGACGGTCGCGGGGGAAGGTATAGACAATGACCTTGCCGTAGTTCTCGCCGTCGCACCGTGCCGCCATCCAGGCCGCCAGGTTGTCCCGCTTCGACGGCGTGAAGGGCAGCAGGAGGATGAACTCTTCCGCCTTGCCCCCCGGGAGCTTCGTGATGAGGTAATAGGGGTCCATGGTCTTCTGGCGGTACGACGGGACCTCCCAGAGGTCCTCCTTGTTATAGAACACGGCGGGGTCCGTCATGTGGAAGGTCTTGAACATCTGCGCCTGGATCTGGAGCAGCGCCCGGGGATACCGCATGTGCCTCTTGATGTCGTTCGGCATTTCGCTTATCGGCTTGAAGAGCGTCGGGAAGATCGCGGCATAGGTCTTTATCAGGATGTCCTTCTGGTCCATGATATAGAACACGACGCTGCCGTCATAGGCGTCAACGACCACCTTGATCGAGTTGCGGATATAGTTGGTCCCTCCGGCGAGCGGTTTCGAATAGGGAAGGTTGCTGGTATGCGTGTAGGCGTCGATGATCCACGATAATCTTCCGTCGTCACCGATGACCATGTAAGGGTCGGGATCAAAGGACAGGAACGGCGCGATCTCCTCCACCCGCTTCATGATCATGCGGTTATAGAGGATCCGGCTTTCGTTCGTTACATCGCTCGACAGGAAAATATTGAAGTTCCCGAAGTAGGCGGCAAAGAGCAGCCGCGACAGGATTGACGAGAGCCGGACGCCGCCTCGGCCGGAGTAGACGGTATAGACGTTCTCCTTGGTCGTGGGGTAGCTGAACTCCTTTGTCTTCGTGTTCACGATGACGTAGTCGTTCGGGCTCTCGCCGTAGTAGATCTCGGGACGGGTCACAACGGGACCCGCGCTCGTTACCGGCGGGATGTCCTTGATCGTAGAACTCCGGCAGGCCTTCCTTGGTGATGCCGCTCACGGGCCCCATGGCCAGGCCGAAGCCGTGGGTGAAGACGAGCCGCTCGTTGATCCAGGACTTGTTCGGCAGGTCCGCGTAGGACAGCTCCCGCGGGGACAGCATGACCTGCAGGTACTTGTCGTTCACGGTGTAGCGGTCGTTGTCCACATCCTTGAAGTGGTAGTAGGTCCGGATCTGCTGCAGCTGGCTGTAGGTCTTGAGCAGCGGCTCCTCGTCCCAGAGCCGGATGTTCTGGATCGTGGACAGGTTCTTCCGGATATCCGTGAAGGTCAGCTGCTTGTTCGCGGCAAAGGGCTGGAGTTCCATGTTCTCCAGGCCGTAGCCAAAGCGGGTGAACTTGATATGGCTTGCGATATAGGGCAGTTCGAGCACGCTCTCGTTCGGCGAGACCTGGAAGCTCTGGACCGTCGAGGGATAGACCTTCAGCCCCAGTATGTACACGCCAACAAGCACGGCGAGCGCGATGATCGGTACCAGGAGGGAGCGATTCGCGGCAAAGAGGGGTACAATGATCGCCGTGACGCCGGCGAGCACGGCCATGACAGACAGCATTACCAGGCGCACATGCACATCAGTGTACGACGCGCCGTACAGCACGCCGTGCTCGGTAGTGAGCAGGCCAAAGCGGTCAAGGGCAAAGCTGACCGCGAGGCTCAGGAGGAACAGCGACACCAGGACCCCCAGGTGTCGTTTCAGAAAGGGATCCGCGGATATGGACTTGCCCGGGGAACACGATCCCGCCCCGGAGAAAATAGACCGCTGTTGTCAGGACCGCAGTGATCACGAGCAGGCTGCGCACCAGTGTGTTCATCGCATCGAGAACGGGATACTGGAAAAGAAAGAACGAGAGGTCCCTGCCAAAGAGCGGATCAGCAAGGCCCGCAGGCACGCTGTTCAGGAACAGGAGCACCTGCTCCCAGTACTGCGTGCCGATCGGGAAAGCGAGCAGGAAGGCAAGGACCGCGACCAGGAGCGAGATCCCGCTCATCAGCCGGTTCAGGTCAAGGTGCTGCAATTGCGGCACGCTTTCCCATAGCGGGTTGGCCATGCCGAGCGGAAGTTTGTGTTTTCCGGCGATGAGGAGATTGCTGAAGACCATGAGGAAGGCGGTCAGGCCGAACGCGAGCCCGGTCAGCAGCTTTGCCGTGAAGGTCTTCGTGAAGACCGCTTCATATCCGACCTCCCGGAAGAACTGCCAGTCCACCATGAAGGAGAAGAACTCCCGCGCACCTGCAAGGAGAATGAACACCGCAACAGCAGCAGCGATGAGCACCCCATTCTTCGAAACTTTTTTATTCATCATGACATCCTTTCGTGAGCCCGTCGGAGTGTCAAAACCTTGCATCGCTGAGGATGCGGTGGACAAGGATCATACAATCACGTAAACGGAGACTACTCTGTTGTCTTTGGAAATAAGGCTGTGCAATGTGCAGTTTGCGATTCAGGCATGTCCGGGTCAGGTCCGACTAGCTATACTCATCGTGTTCCACTCCGGCGACACGGTGGACGACCTCCCACGCGGTCTCCTCAATGGATTTATTCGTCGTATCGACGACCTTCCAGTCCCGGTGTTTTTTTACGAGGTCCCAGACATACTCGACCTCGGCAAAGACCTTCCTGATATCACTGTAACTCGGTTTGAGATTGGAATTTTTTTGACGCACCTTTCTGATCTTCTGGAGGACCTCGGGGTCTATCATGAGGCAAACGATCTTGCGCTGGTCGATTTCAAAGAGCTCTTCAGGCAGGGGAATGCCCGGAACGATGGGGACATTGGCGACCTTGAAGCCCTCCTGGGCCAGGTAGAAAGAGGTCGGCGTCTTGGATGTCCGCGATAGACCGACGAGAACGATATCAGATTCCTTCAGGCGCTCGGCGCCCCTTCCGTCGTCGTGCCCGAGGGTATACTCGATCGCGTCTATCCGCTTGAAATACCGTTCATCGACCTTTCTGAGCAGGGTCGGGGTTTCGAGCGGTTCAAGCCGCAGATAGGCGGAGAGATTGTTAATGAGCGGGCCCAAGATGTCGAGCTGGTAAATAGTGTGCTTCAGACAGTATCTGCTTGCATAGTCCCTCATCTCTTTCCTGACAAAGGTAAAAGCGATGAGTGCCTTGTCCACCCTGGCCTGGTCGAGGATCTTTTTGAGTTTGGCCTTTGAATCGATATCGTGGAAGACCATCATTTTTGCGCGTGCATGTTCGAACTGCACGATGGCCGCCCTGAGAATATGCAGGCCGCTCTGGCCGGTGGCATCGGAGATAATGTAGATCTTCTTCATACATGTCACCTCAGAGCATTGGTCAGCGATCGAGGACCGTTCGTACTTTCACAAGCAGGTCGTGGGGGCTCATGGGTTTTTGGATAAAGTCCAGGCCTTGATCGAGGATATCTTTGATGCTCAGGAGGTCCTCGGTATACCCGCTCGCGAACAGCACCTTGATGTTCGGCTGCAGCTTCTTGATCTCCTCATAGGCCTTTCTGCCGTCCAACCGGGGCATGATGATGTCGAGCAACAGGAGCCCTGACCTGCTCCTGGTTCTCTTTGAATTTCCTGACGGCATCCTCGCCATCCTCTGCCTCGATGACCCGGTAGCCGTGCTCCTCCAGAAGGGTCTTTGCCAGGCGTCGCAGTGACCGGTCATCCTCGGCTACCAGGACCGTCTCCGATCCCCGCGGGATCGGCTTTTCGGCCTCAGCCTGCTCTACTCTCACTGTTGACTGTCGATCTGACAAGCGGAAGGTATATCTTGAACACCGTTCCCTTGCCGATCTCACTATAGACATGTATGTAACCTTTATGCTGCTTGACGACCCCGTAGGCCATGGAGAGGCCGAGTCCCGTTCCCTTCCCCACCTCCTTGGTGGTAAAGAACGGTTCGAAGATCTTGCTGCGGATATTTTCATCCATCCCCATGCCCGTATCCGAAACAGTGATGAGGGCATATTCCCCGGGCTTCGCGTACTGATGCATTTTGACATAGGCCGCATCCAGAGCGACCCGTTCCGTGCGAATACTAAGTCGTCCGCCATCGGGCATGGCGTCCCCGGCATTTGTCGCCAGGTTCATCAACACCTGCTCGATATGGGCGCTGTCTGCCATCACGCCGAGCTCGCCACCGGTCAGCACGGTCTCGAACACGATGTCCTGCCTGATCAACCGTATAATAAGCTTCCCGGTCCTTGAAACGATCTCATTGAGGTCCACCAGCCGGGTTACGATCTCCTGCTTCCGGCTGAACGCAAGCAGGCTTTTGGTCAGCTGGGCGGCCCGCTGCGCCGCTTCGAGCAAATGGTCCGCGTTGACGGCAAAGGGGACATCCCCGATCTTCATCCTGAGTATTGTCCCGTAGCCGATGATCGCGGTGAGAATATTATTGAAGTCGTGTGCGACCCCTCCCGCCAGCGTTCCGACTGCCTCCATCTTCTGGGCATGGAGGAGTTGGGCCTCGAGCTTTTTGCGCTCGGTGATGTCAATAAAGGTGATCACCGCTCCGATTATCTCCTGACCGCGGACGATCGGATGGGACCAGTACTCCACGTTCAGAAAGGTGCCGTCCGCCCGCCAGAAAACCTCGTCGTCGACGTGGCAGCCTTGACCGTTTTCGGGAACGTTGTTGATCCTGCACTCCGCTTCCGGATAGCACGTTCCATCTGTCCGGGTATGATGGATCATCTCATGCAGGTTCTTTCCGATAAGGTCCTGTTCCGTTTCATAGCCGAGCATCTTGAGGCATGCCGGATTGCAGAAGGTGCAGACTCCGCGGGCATCGACGCCGTATATGGCCTCTGCAGTGGAGTTGAGCAGCAGCCGGATATGCCCTTCACGGTCCAGCAGCTCTTGCTCGATCCGTCTCCGCTCCAACCAGTTCCTGCTTCAGCTCAACGGTCCTTTCCGCCACCCTCCGCTCAAGTTCTTCCTCGGCCCTTTTCCGCTGCTCGATCTCCTGTTCCATGGGCAGCAGGGCCATTCTTTTCATCGCATACCAGAGGGCAGCGCCGAGCAGCAGTGAGAAGAGGATTGATCCGAAAATGAGCCGGTTCCTGAGCATTCCCACGACTTCCATGACCTTGCGGTGATCACCGGTGATCTCGAAAGACAGTAGTTCCCGGTCTCCCTGGTGAACGGTTTTTTTCAGCGAATAGAGTGGAATGCCCGGAGTGGCAGGGCGAGTGAATTCTGCGACAACGAAACCGTTCGGTGCAATCGCCCGGATCAGGGTGTACGACTGGTGCTTTTCACCCCAGCGGTTTACGAAGGAGGTGATGGTCACGTAGTCATGCTTCAGGAGTGCCTCATAGGAGGCATCGGCCATGAGTTCGAGGTCACGCTCTTCGTGGCTGAAGACCATTGACGTGAGCGCGTTTCGCTGCTCAGCGATTATCACAATGCCTCCGACAAGGAAGAAGACGATCAGCACGGCAATGAAGGACAGCAGTGCCCCTTGGTGCCTGAATCTCCTCATGGTTCGACCCCGGCTTTTTTCAACACCTCAGGATCTCACGCAGGTTATCGTACTCGCTGTCTTTGCCCGGAGCAAGGGCGCCGAGGTTCTTTTGGATCGTTGAAAGGATCTGCTTCCCTTCGGGCCGGTTGTTAAGGCCGATCAACGCCTTCCGGAGGGATCGGACGGTCTCCTGCGGCAGCTTTGCACTCGCAACAAAGACATGGTCTTGTATTTCAGGGCTGAAGGCGATCGCCTTCAGCCCTTTATGCTCATACTCACGGAATACCTCCTCCTTGACCGCGGCGGCATCAAAATCCCCCGCAAGAACACCGAGGCAGACGTTTTCCTGGTTGGAGAGAAATGCATGCCCCGCGAGATCGCTGACATCCACGCCTTTTTTGAGCAGCATATACCGGGGCACGAGATGGCCCATGGTCGATGCCTTGTCCCCAAAGGCAAATTTTTTCCCCTTGAGCTGGGAGAGTGAAGTGATGGGGCTGTCCTTTTTCGCGATAATAGCGCCCCGGAAGGTCTTTGTCCCGTTCGATTCAAAGACCGCGAGGAGGGGCCTCCTGCCGTACTCACTTGTCATGAGGACATAGGAGGCCGGCCCCAGCAAGGCAATGTCCACACTATCGGTCCCGATGTTACGGATGTGGACTGCATAGGAGCTGGCGATCTCTATTGATCACGGGCCTCTTGAGCTCACGGCCCAGATAGTCGGCGAGCGGTGTAAACCTGCGGACGATTTCCGTTGAGGACAGATAGGGATGGATGCCGAGCTTCAGCAACGGCTCGGCATGAACACCAACGGAGCGGAATAGAAAAAAACAGAAAGCGAGAATAGTGAGATTTTTCCCCCATGAACAAAATCTGAAGTGCATGATTTTCCCCTTCTTGCACCGTTTTTCAGACATGCCAGTAGTATACAGTATGCCACACGTTGCGGCAACAGCGGTTTTTTAAAATAAATGAATCCCGGGACAGAAGACCCGGAAAAACACCTGCCTCCTGTCTCTCCTTAAGATCTCCGCAGGGGGACATAGTGCACCACGTGCACGGGAAAAATAACAGGACGACGACGTCACTTCACCTGTTTCGTCATTCCCAGTATCGCCGCTACAAACTCTTCCGGCCTTTCCACCTGCGGCATATGGCCAGAGCCATTGATGGTGATAAGCGTTGAATCCGGCAACCACTTCTGCAGGGCCTGCGCCTGCTTCAGAGGCGCCAAACCATCCTGGGCACCCCACACCAGGAACGTCGGAACAGATGGTTTAGCCAGGGGCGCTGTACTGTTCATAACAGTATCGAAAGAAATCTTTGAATAGGCGAGTGCGTTCCCTTGTATTGTATCGAAGAACCCAGAAGGTAGTTTGGAAGGGTCCGCAAAAGACCGTTTCAGGGTCTGCAAGGAAAAAGTAAGGCGCCGGATGAGCCGCCGGAATCCCTGGTTCACGATCGGCAAGGCTATGAACTTCCTGACAGGACCCGGAATAACCGGCATGTATCCCCCATTCACGAGAACGAGGTGAGAGACCGCATCAGGGTAGTCGTTTGCGAATTGGATGGCCACTGCCGCGCCAAATGAATTTCCAACAACGACCACACGGTCCATATGCAAAGCGTCGAAGAGTTCCTTGAGCCGCTTTGCCATGGCCTGGAGCGAGGGGTTACGTATTGGCGATGTCTGCCCGAACCCGGGGAGGTCGGGCGCAATGACGGTGCAGGACCGGGAGAGCCGGCCCCAGACACTGCTCCAGGACATTTCAGCGTCTCCCCACGCTGCATGGAGCAGCAAAAGACCGGGGCCTGTTCCGCCCTTCCAGAAATGCATTCTCTGTCCCGAAAGAGTGATGTCATACGCTTGCACTGTGTTGGGGTCTTCCATTTCGACAGCCTCTGTATCGTCCTCACACAATTTTGAAAATACCGCATTCTATGGCGCATCTCGCAGATCACAACGCCTGCTCTGTTATCCTGTTTCCCGGCTGCATCGCTCCCGCCCTGAACCAGGGCGGTCAGAAGAGCCCGAATCACTTTCCATCTTCGCTCCCCTTATCTGCCGGGACCACGGTACCCTTCCTGACCGCTTCATCATATTTCCGCTGCGCATGATGAGAGGCTGGTCCTCGCGTATCGTACGTCGCGAAGGTTCCGCAGCCGCTGATGAGCGATGTGATCAGTATGAGATAGAGCAGGCGATGTGTCATCGTTCTCGTATAAGCCTCCGTCAATAGTTTTTAGAAAATACCGCCGCACGCCTGCTTTCGGTCAACAAACTAATGTTTCGCCAGAAAATCGAGCACCGCTGCGTTAAACACCTGCGGATTCGCATGGTTCATTGCATGCGCTGCATCCGGGATAATGACCCTTTCGTAATGCTTGATGCATCGCTGGATACCCTCCATCATCATCTTGTAGACACGGACGCTTTTTTCGCCGTTGATAAGAAGGACCGGCAGATCGATCTTGCCGACATCGGCGCACGTAATCGGTTCTTCGGTATCCACGAACAGGCACTTCAGCGACCATGCATTATCGAGAAAGATATATCTTTTCCCCTCAGGGATGCCATCCCATGTGCCGGGGCCGGTTATGCCGTCCATGAATGTCTTCACGCCGCCTTCGAGGTCGCCTCGCTGAAGACTCTCCAGGGCTTTTCTGAAAATGATTCGATTGAGTTCCACTTCTTCGGCCGCCTCCGGCGTAGCCGGCAGCAGATGAGCAAGGGGAGCGGGCTCCGCAAGGACCATACTGCGCAAGAGTTCGGAATTGACCGTTGCCAGCAGCAGCGCGACATCGGCTCCATAGGAATGCGCGACCAGATGCACCGGCCCGGCATGAAGGCCCCTGATGAATTCTGACAGGTCTTCCAGGTGCTGGTGGATCGAGAAGTCATCCCCGCTGCCGTCCCATGGTTCGGGATAGCAATGCCGCAGGCTCACCGAGATCGCCCGGTAACGGTCACTGAACGGCCTGATCTGGGTTATCCAGTATCGATAGTCGCTTACTGATCCGTGCACCAGAATTACCGGTACGCCGGTGCCGCGCTCGAGATAGGCCATCTCGTAGCCGTTCACCAGCAGCGTCTTGACTTGCGGCGGCAGCTCCCAGGTTCGGGCACGCGTGGGAACATTGTTTAGATTTGTCATTCGACAGCTCCGTACTCGCGGGGAATAGACGCTTTGAAAGCTCAGCAGCCGGTCTAAGGAGGGATCCAACAGGGCGTTCAGACCGTGTGGTAGCAGCGCAGACGGCTCACACGTTGCCAGTCCCCTGCTCTTTTATGTGAACGCAGAGAAGAGATCATAATCCTGCGGGGCATCATCGTTCCAGCCGGCGCGGATTGTCAGGCCTTGTCCCGTAATTCGTGAAACGACGTTTGCCATGACGCGGAAAGAGCGGGCACGCTCAGCACTTTTTCGATCCCCTCGCGGTTTTTTCGGTCATGGTGGTAGATCTGATTGGCAAAAGCGATGGACACCCCGCGAGCGTCCCCTTTGATCAGCGTAACCTCATCCCCTGCCTGTATCCTGCCCTCTTTGATCACTTTGAAGTACAACCCCGTTCGGCCGGAGTCCACTACCAGCTTCACAAAATCTTCCCTGCCGTACCGTGCAGCCAGCGTCATGCAGGGCTGGCGCGGCTGGCTCACCTGCACCTCGGTTGTGCCGATCCGGTAAATGTCGCCGATGCAGACATCTTCTTCCCGCATGCCCGTGACAGACAGGTTTTCTCCAAAAGCGGCTGGCGGCATCGTGATGCCGAGGACCCTTTCCCACCAGGGATAATGGTCGATACTGTATACGCAGACGGCCTTGTCGCTCCCGCCGTGATGCTTGAGATCTCCCACGCCATCACCCTCAAAGCCCTGCCTCTTGAGTACGCGCGGGCCGGCAACCGGTTTTTTGCAGATACCGGTTGTCAATTCCCTGCCGTGAAAAATTTCTTTTTTCGGGAGCCCGATGCTGAGGAGCTGTACTGCCATGATCATGTCAAGTCCTTTGCGTATACGGAGAACACGTTGATTCACCGGAACAGCTCCCGCTTCAGGGAGGCGCTTTAACCTGTGCCATCATGTGCACTGGATGGGCGTATGATGTGCATCACTCCACCACCCAGACCGCGCAGTTCTTTGCCTCGTGAATGATTTTGCTCGATGTGCTGCCAAAGAGGAACTCTTCGGACTTCGATTTATGGTGCCGGCCGACGACAACGGTGCAGCAGCTGAGCCCGCACTGGGACTGGAGAATGGCCTCGGACAGGGCCTTTCTTTCGTTCACGCACGACCGGACCTGCACCTTGTCCGCCGGGAACCCGGACTGGATCAGGATCTGCCGATAGTTCCGGAGCATCTTGTCCGCCTCTTCCATCTTTTGCAGGGTCCAGGCGTCCTTCTCCGCCTCGGTATCGAAAAAGTCCGCTTCCGGCTCCGGAACAATGGAGAGAAGCGTGACCCGGAACCCGGGGAACCCGCCGAGAAAATCGGCTACATAGAGCACGGCCCGCTTTGAATTATCGGTCTGGTCAACAGCAACCAGAAGATGCTTGTCCTTGATGGGGGTCTCGTTTTCGGTCTGCATGCGGCACTCCTTTCGGGTGATACGGACCAAGTTCACCTGTCAAAGCTTAACATTCAAATGAATTCCAATGTGATGTTCGAAATAAAAAATTATTCATCGGCATTTTGACATTCATCCCCTTGATCCGGCATTTGAGCTTTGTCAGGTGACCTTTTCAATAAGTTCCTCCCTCGCCTCTCCCACGTCCTCAAGCAGTTCCCGCGTCTCCTCATAATAGAGCGGAGCGCTCAGGGCAAAGTGCATCAGCACCCGGTTCAGCTTTTCCGGGATGTAGGGATACGCCTTCTTGAGATTATTCACCCGGTTGTGGAACACGATGTTCACATCATCCTCGGTCAGGCGGTCGAACACATCGGGGGCCTCCCGAAGCAGCCGGTACGTGGTGATATCGCCGCGCCCGGTGATGAACAGCAGGACGTTCCCGAGGCCGAAGAGATCATATCCGAAACGGCTCTCGCCGTGCTGGTAGTTGAAATCGAAGTCGATCCAGCGATATCTGCCTGTCGACGTGTCTTTGATGATATGGTCCCGCCTGATGTCCCCGTGCTTCTCCCCGTTCTCGTGCAGGAACCGGATGGCCTCGATGATCTGAATGAATTCGTCAAGCAGGGCGGGATAGTAGTTGAAGAAAAAGTCCTCGTGGTCCTTCCCCATCTCAAGGGCGTGCTGGCCCAGCGTCTTGCCCCTGATATAGTCCAGAATGCGGAGCTGGTTCCCCGCTGAATCGAGCACTGTCTCACCCTGCATGAACTCCGGCCTGCCGCGCACCAGTTCGAGGATCCGCGCCTCCTTCTGGGGGCTGCGCACGCATTCGAATACCAGGTCTCCGATCCTTGCCTGGAACCGCTCCTTGAAGACCCATTTCAATATCTTGACGTCGCCCGTGAGGAGCTGGATGGCGCGCTTGACCCAGAACTTCTGCTCGTCATCGATGCCGAACCTGCCTTCGCGCTCGTTGTTCCGTACTAAATAGGGAATGCCGCCCAGCACCACCACATCGTCGTAGTCCACGCGGAAGAAATCCGAGGTGTCCTTGATCCTCACGCGTTTCGGCACGCGCTCGCGCGGGACCCACTGCCGGATCATGCGCAGGAGTTCTTTCTCCGTGTACCCGTCATTTCCGGTAACCATCCCTCTTCTCCTGAGTATGATTATACCAGAGATATTCAGCGATTAGCTCATAGCTGACAATATTCGGCTGCAATATCAGCCCTTCGCACTGAGCGATGACCCATTCGCCACGGGCCGCGCCCGCATAACTTCTGGTTGTATCTGGTATTTTACTATGGTATAATAAGCTGCTTTTTTTGCTGTTGTCAATAAAAAGAGCGGAGTAAATTTTACTGCGCATTCTGTTCTTCTGGCTATATTTTTTTAACAAGCAGAGGGGGCGATTTGAAATCTCATTCAATGCTGAAGCCGCTCACAATCAAGGGCAAAACAGATCAGAGTACCCATCATTCAGGGCGGGATGGGGGTCGGGGTATCGCTTTATCCGCTTGCGAAGGCGGTCGCGCAGGAAGGTGGCCTCGGCATTATATCCAGCGCCTGTGTAGACCGGATCGTCACTAAAAGAACAGGCAAGAAAAAGAACATCTATGAAGCCGTCTATGAGGAGGTTTCTCTCTCCAAAATCAAAGGCGGCTTCGCGGGGATAAATATTATGGCCGCCCTTGGCAGGGATTACACAGCTTCGGTGAAAGGCGCCCTCGATGCCGGTGCCGATGCCATCATCTCCGGTGCCGGCCTGCCGCTCAATCTGCCGGCTATCCAGCCACCGAAGGATACGGCCCTGATCCCGATCGTTTCGTCCGCACGTGCGCTTGATATCATCTGCAAAAAATGGGAAAAACTGGGATATCGACCCGATGCGGTAGTACTCGAAGGGCCCCTTGCGGGCGGACATCTTGGCTTTCGGATCGACCAGGTAGACCTTGACTCCAACAAGCTGGAAAACCTGCTGCCGTCGGTCAAGGATATGGCAAGAAAATTCGGCGATATGCCCGTCATCGTCGCCGGCGGGATCTATACCCATGCTGATATCCTGAAATTCATGGACATGGGAGCGGACGGGGTCCAGATGGGAACCCGCTTCCTTGCCACCGTGGAGAGCAGCGCCTCGGAAGCCTATAAACAGGCGGTCGTTTCGGCAAGGGAAGAGGACATCGTCGTGGCGCACCGTCCGGGATCTCCCTGCGGCCTGCCGTTCCGCGTGATCAAACAATCCCCCATGTATGTCTCGTCACTTCAGCGGAAGCGGACACCCAAGTGTGACAAGGGTTATGTACTCATGAAGGACGCCGAGGGGAAGTATACGGTCTGCCCCGCAAAAGAGGACAACGAGAACTATTTCTGCATCTGCAACGGGCTCCTGAGCTCGGCCGGGTACAATTCGGACGAGGAAGAAGCGCTGTACACGGTAGGCACGAACGCCTCACGGGTTGACAAAATCATATCTGTCAAAACTTTGATGGATGAGTTGACCGGCACGGGAGGGTAAATAAGGGATCAGCATAAGGCTATTTCCTCGCTGCTGATGTGGATCGCTTCGGGCGAAGGCCCTTCCCGGTTGTAGAAACTTTTTTATTATCAGGCTGTTTGATGTTTTACCAGGATGCTGCTCACCGCACGAGCAAGGCATTCCAGCTTAGACGACAAGTTCCGGAATTGAGGTCATCCTTCCACAATACTGCGTTCTTCCCACATGAACCAGTTCCCGGTGTTTGCAAGGAACTGGTAGGTATTCGCGAAAATGTCATAGTGCTGCTGTTCCTCATGAATAAGCTGTTCGAGCAGTGCCCGCTCCTTTTCCTTCTTTGATCCAGCCAGCGTTTTCTTATAGAATTCCAAGCCCTCTTGTCTCCATATTCATGGCTATCTTGAATGCCTCAAGATCGTCCGCCGTAGCCGCGACCTTCTTCATCATCTCGTCCTTCATGGACTCAAATACTGTTTTCACGTTTTTCATCGGGCTCGTGTCTTTGTGCGTTATGTTCAATCCCTTGATGATCTGCGATACCATTTCCAGGTGCCGCTTTTCGTCCTCGGTTATGGTTTGAAACATTTTTTTCCCGGCGGGAGATGTTGTCTTCCGTGCCGCCTCGGTGTAAAAAGCTATTGCGTCCTTCTCCATCTTCATTGCCAATTCAAGAGCATCCATGGTGCCTCCTTCATCCTTCGGAAGTTTTATTGGGATAAATCATTTCTGCCGGTAATTATAGCATAACTCCTGTGCGACGATGAGAGTCGGAGAAAATAAAATGCCGTGGTTCCCCTCTCCTCCCCGAAACCTGCAAAGACACCGCGGCACCCGGGACCAGGAGGGCAGCTCTTCGCTCAAAACCGCGCTAGTGAGCGCAGGTACCACCGTGGCTGTGCCCGCCGCAGCACCCTTGAAGCGTAAATTCAGAGAGCGACTGTGATGCGAATAGCGCGATGTTTTCTTTGATGGTCTGTGACTGCGCACGGTAGACCTTGATGCCGCTCTGGTTCAACTTGCCCAGGGCCCCCGCTCCAATCCCGCCAACAACCACTGCGTCGATCTTCTGGTTGTCAAGCGCCTGGAGGGGATTGCACGATCCATGCGCATGATGCTGGTCCCTGTTCTTGATCATGCCAACAACGCTCGTTTCCGTATCCACAACGACGAACGCAGGCGCTGACCCGAAATGGTTATATACTTTGCTTTCAATACCCTCATCATGGTGGACGGGAAAACATACTCTCATGCGGTAACCTCCTTGAACTGGTGCGTAACGAACTACACGCCCGGGACATCTGCCGGGCGAACAGGGATAATGCTGTTTGTGGGGAACGGACGATGTGCCTGTTACGTCTTCACCTTGTCCCCGAACACTTCCTTCACCTTGTCGAAAAACCCTTTCGTGATCGGAGTTGCATTCTCGCCGCTCAGGCGGTCGAACTCCTGGAGCAGTTCTTTCTGTTTTGCCGTAAGCTTGGTCGGCACCTCGACGATGAGCCGGCAAAGCTGGTCGCCGCTGCCGGAGCCCCGAAGATTCGGAAATCCCTTGCCGCGCAGCCTGAATACATGGCCTGGCTGGGTACCGGCGGAAATCTTGAGCTTCGAACTCCCGGTGAGCGTCGGCACTTCGATCTCCGTACCGAGCGCCGCCTGGACAATGCTGATCGGCACTTCACAGATGATATCCTGGCCTTCCCGCTTGAACAGCGGATGCTCCTCCACCATAAGATAGACGTAGAGGTCGCCTGGCGGTCCGCCAAACGAACCGATCTCGCCTTCGCCGGTCAGACGAATGGTGTTGCCTGTCTCCACGCCGGCCGGAATCTTGACCGACAACGTACGGTCCCGTTCAACACGTTTCCTGCCCTTGCACACGGGACAGGGGTCGGTGATCGTCTTGCCCTCGCCTCCACAGCGGGAACAGGTACGACTGACGCTGAAGAACCCCTGCTGCATGCGGATCTGGCCCGCTCCCTGGCATACCGTACAGGTCACGATGCCGTCCTTGGATTTCGTCCCCAGTCCATCGCAATCAGGACAGCGCTCCCAGCGCGGGACCCGGATCTTGGTCGTCGTGCCGAAGGCCGCTTCTTCGAAGCTGATCTTAAGATTGTACCGGAGGTCGTCACCGGCCGTCGCCCGGGACCTGCCGCGGCCGCCGCCGAAAAACTCCTCGAAGATATCTCCGAAGATGTCGCCCATGCCGGCGCCGGCGCCGAAGCCGCCGGGGCCCGCCCCCGAGCACCCGGTGCCGTGCCGTACTGGTCATAGTACGCCCGCTTCTGGGCATCTGACAAGACCGAATACGCCTCGCTGACCTCCTTGAACTTTTCTTCAGAGGCCTTGTCCCCGGGGTTTTTGTCAGGGTGATGCTCGTGGGCAAGCTTCCGGTAAGCGCGCTTGAGATCGGCATCGGTCGCGTTCCTGTGTACCCCGAGCAGTTCGTAATAATCCTTGGCCATATCGTCCTTTGTCTAGGAAATAACTAGCGGCAATATACGTTCTTCACAAAAAAAGAGGACAGCAGGTATTTTTTCTCCCCCGCTATCCTCTTGAAAGTGATATCTGTTATTTCTTGTCCTTATCTACTTCCTCAAACTCCGCATCAACGACCTTTTCGTCCGGCTTCTTGGCCTCTCCGCCCGGAGCTTCTCCGGAGGCAGCGCCTGCGCCTGCCTGGTCCTTGCCCATCTTGGAGTAGACCTCCTCGGCAAGCTTGTGCGATGCTTTGGAAAGATCCGCCACGGCCTTTTTGATGGCCTCGACGTCGGTGCCATCCTTCACGCTCTTGGCCTGCTCAAGCGCCTTCTGGATCTCGGCTCGTTCCGCATCGGTGAGCTTGGAGCCGTAGTCGGCCACGGATTTTTCAACCGAATAGATGAGCGTGTCAATCTCGTTCTTCGCCTCGGCCACTTCCCTCTTTTTCTTATCCTCAGCAGAATGGGCCTCCGCCTCCTTCACCGCCTTCTCGATCTCGTCCTTGCTCAGACCGCTTGATGCCGTGATCTTGATGGACTGCTCCCTGCCCGTGCCGAGGTCCTTGGCCATGACGTGCACAATGCCGTTTGCGTCGATATCGAAGGTAACCTCGACCTGCGGGATGCCGCGCGGCGCCGGCGGGATGCCGACGAGTTCGAAGCGGCCCATGGTCTTGTTGTCCGACGCCATCTCGCGCTCGCCCTGAAGCACGTGGATCGAGACCGCGGTCTGGTTGTCCGACGCCGTGGAGAACACCTGGCTCTTCTTGGTCGGGATCGTGGTGTTGCGCTCGATGAGCCGGGTGGTCACGCTGCCCAGGGTTTCGATGCCCAGGGACAGCGGCGTTACGTCAAGGAGCAGGACGTCCTTCACCTGGCCGGTGAGGACCGCGCCCTGGATCGCGGCGCCGATGGCGACCACCTCGTCCGGATTCACTCCGCGGTGCGGCTCTTTCTTGAAGAATTCTTTTACCGCTGCGATCACCTTGGGCGTGCGTGTCTGGCCGCCGACCAGGACCGCTTCATTGATCTGTTCCACCGTCTTCCCTGCGTCGGAAAGCGCCTTCTTGCACGGCTCAATGCTCTTCGTGATGAGATCGTCGACGATCTGTTCGAATTTCGCGCGTGAGAACTTAAAGAGCAGGTGCTTGGGCCCGCTTGCATCCGCAGTGATGAAGGGCAGGTTGATCTCCGTCTCCATGACCGTGGACAGCTCGCACTTGGCCTTTTCCGCGGCCTCCTTGAGCCGCTGGAGCGCCATCTTGTCCTTGCTGAGATCGATTCCCTGGTCCTTCTTGAACTCGTCGGCCAGCCACCTGATGATGCGGTCATCGAAATCGTCTCCGCCCAGGAACGTGTCTCCGTTCGTGGACTTCACCTCGAAGACGCCCTCACCGAGCTCGAGGATCGAGATATCGAAGGTGCCGCCGCCCAGGTCGTACACCGCAATGGTCTCGTCCTTCTTCTTATCGAGACCATAGGCGAGTGAAGCTGCCGTAGGCTCGTTGATGATCCGGAGCACATTCAGCCCTGCGATCAGTCCCGCATCCTTTGTGGCCTGCCGCTGGCTGTCATTAAAATACGCGGGTACCGTGATGACCGCATCGGTCACCTTCTCGCCCAGGTAATCCTCGGCGGTCTGCCTCATCTTCTGCAGGATCATGGCCGAAACCTCAGCCGGGCTGTAGACCTTGCCGCGGATCTCCACGTGAGCGTCGCCGTTGTCCGCTTTCACGATCTTGTAGGGCAGGTGTTTCTTCGCCTCGCTGACTTCCGTCGTATCGTATTTTCTGCCGATAAGACGCTTGATCGAATATATCGTGTTGTCCGGGTTCGTGATCGATTGCCGTTTTGCGATCTGGCCCACGAGCCGCTCTCCGCTCTCGGTAATGGCCACCACGGACGGCGTGGTCCGGCTCCCTTCAGAGTTCGGGATCACGACCGGCTCGCCGCCTTCCATGATCGCGACACATGAGTTCGTCGTACCCAGGTCAATTCCTATAACTTTTCCCATAATAACCTCCTTGAATTTTCACTGTCGAAAAAGATAAAACGCAAAATCGGAGATGCACCCTTGTTTCAATGCCCCGATTCCGCGGTCACTCGTTCATTGCTTCATGATTCATCGATACGTTCTTCTCGATGCTCACCATCCTGCTTCTTCGATACTCCCACCTTCGCATGGCGCAGCACCTTCTCGTGATACAGATACCCGTCCTGCATCACCTGCACTACCGTGTTCTCCGGGACCTCGTCGGTAACCACCTGCATCATCGCGTCGTGCTGTGCCGGATCGAAGGGCTCTCCCGCGGCGCCAAACTGCTTGACACCGAACTTTTCAAGCGCCTCGCGGAGTTGTTTGTACACCAGCTCCACACCCTCGCGCATGCCCTGCGCGGTCTCACCCGACTCTTCCGCATGCTTGAGCGCAAGCCCCAGATGATCGACTACGGTCAGAAGCTCCAGTGCAAACTGCTCATTTGCGTACTTGCGGAAATCAGCCGCGTCACGCTGCATTCGCTTGCGATAATTCTCAAAATCGGCATATGTCCGGAGGTACTTTTCATTCGCCTCCGCGGCCTCTCTGGTCTTTTGTTCGAGTTCCCGTGAAAGCTTCTCGAGCTGCGGGCCCGGCGCCGCAGGCTGTGCTTCCTGCTCATCGACGTCCTCTTCCCGTATGTCGTTAAACTCGCTCGTCATCGTTCAATACCCCTCTGAAACCGTTCTCCCAAAAGCTTCGAAAGCATCTTTGATGTATAGTCAACCACCTGAATAGCCTGTTTATACTGCATCCGCGTGGGGCCGATCACCCCGAGCGTGCCCACGACGTTCGCGCCCGCCTTGTAGCTGCTCACGACCATGCTGCAGCCCTGCATCTCGAAGTAAGAGTTCTCGGACCCGATGAAGACCTTGATGCCGTCCGCCGCCACGCTCCGGTCAAGGACCCGGAGCAGCTTGTATTTGTCCTCAAAGGCCTTGAACAGCGCCCTCATCTTTTCAACGGTCGCAAACTCGGGGTTCTCGAACATCGAGGACGCCCCTCCGATATACACCTTCTCGTTCTCACGGTCCTGGACCTCCTGGCTGGCCCTGCAGGTCTCGTCCATAAGCTGAACAAAGACGAGCTTCTCTTCCCGCATCTTCTCGATCAGCCGCTGTCTGATCTCTGTCAGCGTCCAGCGCTCAAGCTCGTCAACGAGGTAGGCGCTGAACTGGTTCAGGTCCTGCTGCCGGATGCTTTCATCGAGTTCGATCAGCTTGTTCTGAACGATCCCCGTTTCGGTCACGAAGATGATGAGCACCTGGCTTCCGCGCAAGCGCACAAACTCGATATGCCGGTACTTTGCCTCGGGCTCGGATGGTGCAACCACCACCCCGGCGCATTGCGAGAGCGACGCCAGGAACCGGCTCGCCTCCTCCATGAGTTCATGGAGATCATCGCCGTGCAGCGGCGGGGCCTGCCGGAATTGGTCGCCGAAGTCGTCCGCATCCTTCTCAATACTGATCAGGCTGTCGATATAATACCGGTATCCGAGGTCCGTGGGGATCCTGCCGGCAGAGGTGTGTGGATGGGTCAGATACCCCATCTCCTCAAGCTCTGCCATGATATTCCGGAGCGTTGCGGAACTGACGCCGAAATCGTATCTCTTGACCAGCACCGTTGAGCCGATCGGCGCACCGCTGGCAATATAACTGTCAATGACAGCCTGCAAAACCCTCTTATTTCTTTCATGCAACTCCATACAGAATCTTCCCTTTCATGATCTCAACAAGCGCTTGTTAGCACTCGCCATGATAGAGTGCTAACAATTTAACACATGACCTGTTTTGTGTCAAGCGGTTATTTTTTGCTTCGTTATATGAAACAGTTCAGATTCCTCCCTTTTTCATGCCGCAAAACCGGCAAAAAAATCCCGCATACATTGCGGGATTCAATGGCCCTGTTAAAGATCAGGGCAGGTAAAACAGGCTTTCCAAGCGCTCCTTAAGCAGCTTTCTTCGCTTCGGTCTCGATCAGCTTTTTCTCTTCCTTCGGAGCCTCGATTTCGACCTTCCTCGCCTTGGTAACTGCCGGCGCGGGCATCGTGATCTCGAGGATACCGTTCGTGAATTTCGCCTTCAGTTCATCGGTCTTGACACCCTCAGGCAGGACAAAACGCCGCTCAAATGAGCCATAGTCGATCTCCCGGTAGGTGTAATTCTCTTCCTTTGTGGCTTTCTCCGCCTTCCGGGCACCCTTAATGACCAGTTCCCGATCGGCGATACTGACATCCACGTCCTTGACATCTATACCGGGAAGTTCCGCCCTGAATACAAGCTGACCTTCTTTTGTATAGCTTTCTACTGAAGGCATCCACAGCGCCCTCCGTTCAGTCGGTATATCCGCTCCGAGGAAGCGGTCAAACAACCCGTCCATCTCATGCTGCATCGAACGGAGCTCTTCAAATGGATCCCACCGCGTCATCATCCGGAAAGGATCCCAACGAGTCAGGCTTTTCATAGAAATCCCTCCTTTTTTTTCGATCTCCACATCGGGCATCTTCTTTTCCCGGCCTCGTCTCACATCTCTTTACTGGCCGCGGCTCATGCATCCTATCTGATGCCCGATACCTAATTCTGTGGAGATCTTAAGTTAATGCATACAGCACACTCTTTCGTGACCGCCTTTCACCTCCTCAGGAACGGTCTCTTTACTTGATATTTATATCATATCACCACATTAGCACTCTGTCAAGCAGAGTGCCAGTGCACATAATATATTGTTTATATTAATAATATAGTGTTTCCCGTGAAACAGGTTCGTTAAAAAGACGTAGCCTGATTGTCGTCGCATACCTGACCTGACTTGGCTTGATATAAAATAGCACTAAATCAATACTGACAGGAGTGCTGGTAGCTGATTCCCGAATATCCGGCAATCGTTCTGACTAAGGAACCATGAATATCAGTGCCTTTCACACGAGCGGCCCTGAATATCCTCAGTGTCAAGGGAAGAGAGCGATCTGATCTTTTCGGAGTTGAGGAAAACTCTCTTCCGGAAAGTGGAACACGTTCTTGAAGACCCGGTTCATCACAAAGACCAGCTGGCGGAATTTGTAGGCATCATGGTGCGAATCACCCGTGCGCTCGGAGGTCCGCCAGCTCTCCACGTCGGAGATGCGCAGCTCGACCCCCAGGGTGTGCTGCTCGGTCTTCTTGCTTGACCTTGTCCCTCTTTTCGTACAGCGGCGTGCCGGGAATCATGATCTCGTTTGTTTCCAGGGTGCGGTGGATCGGCAGGGAAAAGGCGATCTTGCACTGGAACTTCCTGTGTTCCCGGGAGGAATGGACGTTTTGCTCCGCGTTCTTGCCAAGCGCCTCGTAGAAGGTCTTCGCGTGGGCAAGGAGCTGTTCCTCTTCCTTGGGCATTGCATTGCCTCCCCCGCTCCGGGACAGGCTGTTCATGAGCCTGCGTATCGCCTCTTTCATGTCCTCCGGCCTGTCAAAGAGCGTCTGGGTAATGGAGGCCGAAGCGGTGTTCTCCTGGAGGATCACCCCCCTCTTCTGGAGAGCATGGAACAGCTTCAGCGTGTCATCGATGTTTGTGAGGATAAACGTGATCGCGAGGATGTCCCGGATATCGTAGGCCTCCCCTTCCACATTCTTGCCCAGCTTGATGACCATGCTTTCCGGACTCTTGAGCCGCGCCTTGATCTCGGAAATGTCGACGTCCACGCCGTCACCGCTGTTGAAGACAAGGCATCCTTTCGATCGGTCAAAGACCAGTGACTCCCGCAGTCGGTGAAAGAACGCGGAAAGCTTTACAAAGGCCCTCCGGGCAGGCTCATCATCGGGGATGTGCGAAGGTCGCTCCCAGTCGTACTCGTAGAGATCGTCGAGGCGCTGCCCCTGCTGTTCCAGAAAAAATCCCAGCTGGACGTAATCGTTGATATCCTGGCTGTCCCCCTCCACGGATTTTATCAGATGCACCGTCTTGAGGAGGCAGCAGGCAGCCTGCTGCCAGGCCACGGGCACGTCGAGCGATCTTCCCTGATACCCGGAAAAGACGCGGGGATATTTCCGCGAGGAGGCAAGGAGAAAGAGATGGCGGGGATCTTCGTCCACGATCCGCCGGAACGCAGGGTCCTGCAGCACCGCTTGCGCCCTGGTGAGAGCGCGCAGGCAGTTGCGGTAGAGTCCTGCGTTCGAAGACTGCAGGGCGGCAAGCCCTTCCAGCTGCTTCATCACAAAGGGGAAGAGCCCGTCGAAAATAGTGGCATACGCGCGCCTGATGTAGTGCGACGCACGCTCGCGTTCGCTCTCTCCCAGTTCGTCGCCGCCGAGCGTGTCGAAGCCGCGGTTGGCCATCATCCTGGTCGCCTGTTTGAGGGCCGTGGCATAGTCCCGTGCGGGCAGGAGCAGAAAGGGCGTCATTTCGGTCCTGTCCAGGATCGAACCGAAGATCTCGTGATGCAGTTCCTGATCAAGCGGCATGTCTTCCATGACGGATACTCCTCGAACGCCCCGCTTGCGGTCTCACGTCCTGCGATTATTTCCCTGTGATAAAGAGTCTCACGATCCTGCCTAAAAGAGTTATCCCCAGGATAATGCCGAGAACTATTGCGAGGAAGATAGCAAGAACAAGGGTCAACTTGAAGACCAGAAAAAAGAGGGGGAACAAAACTACGCATAGGATTATCGTCAGGCAACCTGTGGCAAAATCTTTAGCTTCCACCATTGGGGTAGTCCTCCCGTTTTCCCCCTTTCAGAGGGAGTCTATTACGGATTATAACAGAAACGGGCTGATGAGGAGGGGGCAATAACGGCAGGTCTGATATTGTTGTTACACCGGGGCAATAACGGCAGGTCTATGATATTGTTGTCATGTATTCCCGCACCAGACCTTCAAGTATACATGAACACATCGGGTAATAGCAGCAGTTCTATGATTATTGTTGTCCGATATTCCCGCACCAGACCCTTCAGGTACACATACACACGTCGGTCCACCCTGCCCAGTATTCACAAACCCTTCAACAAGACAAGTAGTGACGGCTCGTCATTCATAATCCCGATTTTCCCAATGCCTCCCTTGCTTTTTTCCTCTCTCCGGGTCTATGTTTTACTAAAGGAAAACACATGCCGGAATCAGGCCTTTCGCTATTTCATCCCCTCATCAAGCAATGGTTCTCGGAACAGGTCGGCCGACCTACCGACGTTCAGGAGAAAGCCTGGCCCGAGATCAGCCGGGGCCGTCACGTGCTCGTTACCGCGCCCACGGGCTGCGGCAAGACGCTCGCCGCTTTCTTGTGGGCCTTGAATCAACTGGTCACTGGAGCCTGGTCCGGTGGCACGGTCCGCGTCCTCTATATCTCTCCGCTTAAAGCATTGAATAACGACGTCCAGCGAAACCTGCTGAAACCGCTCGCGGAATTGCGGGACACGTTCGACCGCGCAGGGACCGCTTTCCCGGCCATCAGCGTTCTCACCCGGAGCGGAGACACCCCGGGCGGGGAACGCCGGAGAATGGTCCGCAGGCCGCCCGAGATCCTGATCACGACCCCGGAGTCGCTTAACCTGCTGCTTAGCTCCCGCAGCGGCCGCGGCATGCTCACGGGCATTGCAACGGTCATTCTCGATGAGATCCACGCGGTTGTGGGGACCAAGCGGGGCACGCATCTCATAACCGCGGTGGACCGGCTTGTTCCGCTGTGCGGAGATTTCCAGCGCATTGCCCTCTCGGCCACGGTCAATCCGGCTGAGCGGGTCGCTGAGTTCGTGGGCGGGTTCAGGAAGATCGGCATCGGCAAGGACAGCCATGTTCGAAAAACGCCCTGTCGCCCTTGTTCAGTCCAAGCAGGCGAAGGAATATGACATCACGGTGTCCTTCCCGCCTGACGCGCGGGAGAAGATGGTCGATGGCTCCTGGTGGCCGGCGCTCGTCGATGCCTTCAGGCAGACCATCAATCAGCAACGCTCGACGCTCCTGTTCGCGAACAGCAGGAGGACAACGGAAAAGGTAACGCGCCTGATCAACGAGGCGGAAGGGACCGAGCTCGCCTATGCCCACCACGGGTCGCTCTCGCGCGAACTGCGTCTTGCTATTGAAGAAAAATTGAAGAACGGAGAGCTCAAGGCGATCGTTGCCACGAACTCGCTCGAACTGGGCATCGATATCGGGAGCCTTGACCAGGTCGTCCTGATCCAGACACCGCGTTCGGTCTCGTCCGCCCTGCAGCGCATCGGACGGTCGGGCCATTCCGTGGGGGAAAAGAGCCGGGGGCTGCTCTTCCCGACCCACGGCCGGGACTTCATCGACGCCGCGGTCATGGCACGGCTGAGCCTGGACCAGGACATTGAAGAAGTGCGTCCCATCGAAGCGCCGCTCGATCTCCTGGCCCAGATCATTCTTTCGATGTGTGCCATGGAGAAGTGGGACATCGACGAGCTCTATGCATTTCTTAAAACCAGCTACCCGTATCGTGCCTTGCCCCGGAGGCTTTTCGACCTCGTGCTCGAAATGCTTTCCGGCAGGTACGCGGACAGCCGCTTGCGGGAACTCAAGGCGCGCGTTTCGCTCGACCGGGTGGACAACACGATCCAGGCGCACAGCGGAGTTCCCTACCTGATCTATACATCAGGCGGGACGATCCCCGAGCGCGGCTATTTCGATCTGCGGCTCAAGGACACGCATGCGAAGATCGGCGAACTGGACGAGGAATTCGTCTGGGAGCGGTCCATCGGTGAGACCTTTACGCTCGGGACCCAGCTCTGGAGGATCGAGAAGATCACGCACAACGATGTGGAGGTCGTGCCGGTCCGGTCCGCCACCGGCATCTTCCCGTTCTGGAAGGCGGAGCAGCAGGACAGAGATTATCATTTTTCGGAAAAGATCGGGCTCTTTCTCGAACACGCGGACGACCGGCTCGATGCCCCTGATTTTCGGCAAGAGCTTTTGGATCGCTATGCCATGGATGAAGCTGCCGCTCACGAGCTCATCGGGTTTTTGAAACTCCAGAAAGAGGCGACCGGCAGCATGCTCCCCCACCGTCATCATCTCTTGATCGAGCACGTGGAAGAACCCGGGGCACGCGGTGACTTCAAGCAGGTGATCCTGCACACCTTCTGGGGAGGCAGGGTGAACCGGCCTTTCAGCCTTGCCCTGGCCCAGGCCTGGGAAGAAAGGGAGCGAAAGCCGCTGCAGTTCATCGCGAACGACGATGCCATCCTGCTCATGCTGCCGTGGGAGTTCCAGGCACATGACCTCTTTTCGCTCCTCTCGCCGGAGAACGTCGAGTCCTTCCTCAGAAAGAGACTGGAGCAGACCGGGTTTTTCGGGGCCCGGTTCCGTGAGAATGCCGAACGCGCGCTCCTGCTCCCGAAATCGAGCTTCAAGCGCAGGATGCCGCTCTGGCTCATCCGGCTCAGGTCCAAGGAGCTGCTCGCGGCTGTCTCGTCCTATGAGGATTTCCCGATCGTGCTCGAAACGTGGCGTACCTGCCTTGAGGACGAGTTCGATCTCGCGCACGTCAGGAGTGTGATCGAAGAGCTTCGGACCGGGATGGTCCGCGTGAGCGAGACCGTGACCAGGACCGCCTCTCCCTTTGCCGGAAGCCTCGTCTGGAAACAGACGAACAAGTACATGTACGACGACGATACGCCGCTCCTGGCAAAAGAGTCGGCCCTGCGTCCTGATCTGATCAAAGAGCTTCTGTTCTCGTCCCACCTCCGTCCGAAGATACCCGCCGAAGTGATCCGGGTCCTGGACAACAAGCTGAAGCGCACTGCCCCCGGCTATGCTCCGGTCTCGGCCCTGGAGCTTCTGGACTGGGTGAAGGAGCGTTTGCTGGTCCCGGAAACAGAGTGGAACGAGCTGGCAAGCGCTATCAGGAGAGACCTGGACGAGGACGCGGCGGCATGGCTCGTATCCCAGGCAAAGAAGCTCTTCTGGGTGAGCTGGCCCGGGGTGAGACACGCGCTTTTGTGCGCGCTCGAGACACTACCGAAAGTGGTCGTCGCCTTCCGCCTGCACCCGGACGTTCTCGTGGTGCGCCCGGTGAGCGTTGATGAACGAGCGGACAGTGTCACACGGCGCGTCCTTGTCTTTCTTGCGTGAGCCGCCCGAGTCTGCAAAAGCAACCGAGGAGTATGATCTGGCGAACTTCCTCGCGGAGTGGCTGTCCTTTTACGGACCGCTGGAGAAGGACGAACTGGTCCACCTGCTCGGCATCACGCTGGAGAGGATCGATGAGGCGATCGAACCGCTGATCGAGTCGCAGGACCTCGTCATGGACCGCTTCAGGGAGGAGAGCCGCGCGCTCGAGATCTGCGACAGCGGCAATCTCGAAGTCCTCCTTCGCATGGCGCGGCGATACCGCCAGCCGTCATTCGAACCGCTTCCGCTTGAAGATCTCCCGCTGTTCGTTGCCGCCTATCAGGGGATCGTCCCGCGGGGAGGGTCCCTGAACGACCTCCAGCAGCGACTTGAGCAGCTTTTCGGATTTCCCACGCCTGCCGGGGCCTGGGAAGAATATATCCTGCCGGGCCGGATGCAACAGTACCGGAGCGAATGGCTGGACACGCTCATGGACCAGAGCGACCTACTCTGGTTCGGGTGTGGTGTGCGTCGCGTCAGCCTTGCGTTCAACCAGGACCTGGAGCTCTTCCGCCCTGACGCACCGCGGGAGCAGGATGATGATCTTGCCCGCCTGATCCCCGAACGCCGGGGCAGATACAGTTTCCTGGAGATAACCGAGCTGTCCCATATGGACACGGTGCACGCAACAGAGCTTCTCTGGAAGGAGGCCTGGAGAGGAAATGTGACGAGCGATTCGTTCCGGACGCTCAGAAAAGGCGTCATGACCGGGTTCTCCGCGCAGGCTTTCACGGATGAGGCACGGCTCACCTCGCGCAGGTCCGGGTTCAACCGTTGGAAGGTTTCCCGTCCCCTGGAAGGGCATTGGCTCCGGATCGATCCCCTGCCGCGCGAGCGTGATCTCCTGGAAAACGAGGAACTCGTCAAGGACCGCATCCGGCTGCTGCTGAAGCGCTACGGCGTGCTCTTCCGCGATCTCCTGGCGAACGAGTTGCCGTTGCTGCAGTGGCGCGGGATCTTTCGTTCGCTGCGGCTCATGGAACTCTCGGGTGAGGTGCTGTCCGGTCATTTCTTCGACGGCATCGCCGGTCCGCAGTTCATCACGCATGACGCCCTCCGCATGCTGCGGGAACCGCTGCCGAGACGACGCTGTTTTCTGGATCAATGCAGCGGACCCCGCGTCGTTCTGCGGCCTGGGTCTCGGAGCGCGCCAGGGCCTGCCGCCGCGGGTTGCGTCGAGCTACCTGGTGTATTGCGGAAGCAGTCTCGTGATGGTGGCCAGACGCCTCGGCAGAGACCTGACCATCCTGACGGGCAATGAAGATCCGCGGCTCCCTGAATACCTGGTCCTGTTCAAAGATCTGCTGGGCCGGGAGTTCAAACCCATGCAGAAGGTGAGCATAGAAACAATCAACGGAGAGCCCGTTTATCGCACCCCCTA
The DNA here is from genome assembly GCA_963732675.1 of Nitrospirota bacterium. Lineage (GTDB taxonomy): Bacteria > Nitrospirota > UBA9217 > UBA9217 > UBA9217 > JALNZF01. The sequence goes on along the minus strand of CAVTAJ010000020.1, from coordinate 34,030 downwards.
TGCCGGCGCGCTCAAGGCATTTGGATTCCGGTCCGCGAGAAACGCGCTAGAATTGTGGAAAGAATATTGACATGACGTGACCTCCCCTGTTCCTGGTCATTGCCTGAAGAACGCGCAGTGTGACGGCAGGTGGGCGGAGGCAGGCGAGGCGGGCGATAGGACTGAAGGTGAATGAAAGGATGGTCCCTTGACAGATCGTCCCGATTGATCTACCTTTGAATCAGGGATAGAGACATGTACGGTTGTGAGGCAGATCATGTATGCGGATGAAAGTCCAGGCGTCGGAGACGATGTCCTGCATGATTCTCATTCAACGGCAGAGCCTCTTCCCGTTCTCAACTTTATTTGTTCTGCCGGCGTCCGGTTTTATCCCTGGGCAGGATTCATGTTCCCAAATGAACAACGGGAAGGGCAGAGAAGGAGGGCACCATGAAGATCGGCATTCTTGGATCAGGCGATGTGGCAAAGGCGCTGGCAGGAGGTTTTCTGAAATCCGGCCACGAGGTGATGCTCGGAACGCGCACGACGAGCAAACTTGCGGACTGGGCACAAAAGAACCCGCGGGCAAGGACCGGCAGTTTCGCAGACGCGGCGCAATTCGGGGACATGGTGGTCCTGGCGATCAAGGGGACCGCGGCGTTAGAGGCGGTCCGGGCCGCCGGGCCAACGAACCTGGCAAGGAAGACCGTGATGGATGTGACCAACCCCATCGCGGACGCGCCCCCGGTGAACGGCGTCATCAAGTTCTTCACGACTCTGGACGAGGCCCTGATGGAGCGTCTGCAGAAGGAATTCCCTGAGGTGCGGTTCGTCAAGGCCTTCAATTCCGTGGGCAATGCGTTCATGGTGAACCCGCAGTTCAAGGGCGGCAAACCCACGATGTTCATCTGCGGGAACGACGACGCAGCGAAGAAGACCGTGGCCGGGATCGTGGAACAGTTCGGCTGGGAGGTCTCGGACATGGGCAAAGTGGAGGCGGCGCGGGCGATCGAGCCGCTTTGCATGCTCTGGTGCATACCCGGTTTTCTCAGGAATGACTGGGCGCATGCCTTCAAGATGGTGACGTAGTCAGAACGACATTATCCTGGGACGCCTGCGGGACGTTGATGCGTTGAGTGCTTTACGCATGACAGATTACATCCCCTGATAAACGGCGGAATGGGTGCGGGATACGAAGAAGCAATACAGCGAGGGCAGGCCGGATAAGACGTAAATGTTTTTTCCTCAGCTATCTTGAAACTCACGAAGGCGGGTCAATAATCTTTGATCCCGCCCTTATTGTCTGCTATCCTACGTACTTGATTCCCTATTCCCGGGTGGAACGAGAGGTCCATAACAATGAACATCGAGATCACAGCGAACGAATACCGCGACCTGTTGGATATCCTGCATATTGCCGATGTGATCGTGTCCGGACACCGGAGGGAGCCGGACAAGCGCAGCGAGCGGCACCGTGCGCTCATCCAGAAGGTCTATGGCCTGGCGCAGGGCGAGGGCCTTGACCGTTTGATGCGCCATGACGCACCTGATAATGTCCATGTCCCCACGCCGGAGTTCGAGGAAAGCACCCTGTCGCACGTGCTGATCAATGAGTTCGCTGACCACGTCTTCTGGGACGAGTTGATCTCCCGGCTGTCCGTGCGGGACGCGGCGCAGGCCGTGGGAGGGATGGACCGCCTCAACGCTTTGAACGAAAGCGACCGCCAGGCAACGGAAGGGCTCATCCGTAAGCATTATATCGAGGAGTTCTCGAGGAACGGCCTTACCAATGTTATGGTCATCGACCGCTTCGAAATCGGCGGACACGAGCCCGTCAAAACGTCGGATTGACTTCGCTTGACAATGCCCTTTCAATGGGTGACCCTAAGTTGTTCCAGACTTGCCCGGCAATGCTCTGGCCGCAGCAAGCCTGAACTGCGCGGCCCTAGAAAGCCTCGGCCCTCTTGTGCAGGTGTACACCCCTCATGTCCTGTTTCCCGGGTCCGCCTCCAGCTTGGCGGGGAACGGACCTCATATGAACATTGGATCGAGGGAGACGGGGCATATAGGTGAACTTGACGGCCTTGGCCTTGTCATTGTGCTGATCCCGGTAGGCAATAACCCGCGCGACCTCGTTAAGCCGTAAAGGAACCGGCTCTTTGCGGGTCATCAGGCACATATAGAGAATGTCCTGGTCGTTGAGATAGAGCTTTGTGGCAAAGTCTTCCCATGACGGACCGAGAAGGCCCTGCTGCACCGCATCCGCGACGGTTATCGTCCGAAACCTGGCCGGATCATAGATGTCGGACAGCGCCAGCCGGGGAGCGTCTTCATTCACGGCTACGGCAAGACGGAAGGCCCCCACGCTTTCACCGGGTTTCCCGCGCGGGCCGTCATGATACCTGTCGTTGGTCCTGCTGTAGCAGAGAAGGCTGATGACCTGTTCTGCCCCTTCTGACGTGAATGGTCGCATGGGTTTCTCCCTTCCTCATCTCGTTGTCGTTGTTCCCGGATTGAAGCTACGCGGATTACTCGAAACGCCGCGCTTCCGACACATCCATTTTTTCAATTATATCTCGATGTTAGATAATGTCAAGAAAGGTGCTCTCTTTTCATCATGATCTGCGTCTTTCACATAGTGAAAAAGGATATGGTGGCCCCAGAATGGATCATTGCGGCGCTTCCGGACAGAAATAATGATGCGGAAAGGAAAATATCGCGGCCCGCAACCGGTGTATGCAACGACAATTGGGAGGGCTTGATGAGAGGCAACACCCGGGAGAAATAAGACAAAAGTCTTACTCGCAGATCCATGCAGAACACACAGGAATTGATATACATTCAAGCAACAGTTATCTGGCGATCATCGATGAATAGGGCACCCGGGTGTTTAAGCGACGGTCGCCCTAAGATGTCCCTTTTGCAAGGTGAGTGATATCCTTATTCTCCAGAATGTGTTCAGGATAGCCCTGCCCGGCAGCGTGGACCATCGCAAGACCCAGCTCCTCCAGCGTGCAGACATATCGGGGAAAAAAGAATTTCCAGACCGGATACAGCAGCCCGACCGCGCCGGATATTGCGTGGGCGTTTCCAACGCCTTTGATGGGTCTGATAAAACCCGGTCTGAAAAGATATGCTGCCTTGAACGGGAGCTTCATCAGAGCATTTTCCGTTCTCCCTTTTACCCGTGCCCACATGATACGGCCTTGTTCAGTGCTGTCGGTCCCCGTTCCCGACACATAACAGAAGGTCATATCAGGATTCAATCGCGACAGGACAGTCGCGGCGCTCATCGTAAGGTCGTAGCTGATCCGCGTGTAATCTTTTTCAGACATCCCCACCGAGGAAACGCCGAGGCAAAAATAGCAGGCATTGAATCCCCTGAGCTGTTCTTCGATGGCCGAATAGTTGAAGAAATCGTTATGAAGCAGTTCCGTGAGTTTTGGATGTTTCACCCCGCATGGCCTTCTGCCGATGACCAGGACCGACTCCACGTCAGGATGATCCAGGATCACGTGGAGGACCCCCGCCCCTACCATGCCTGTAGCTCCGAATAGTATGGCCTTGATCTTCATTGTTCACCTCACCTCGTTATATGGAAATCCTTTTAAGTCGAATTAGTCCTTTATTTTGGCGTCGCTCCTTGCCGCGCACCAGACGGCTGATTTCAAAAAGAAGAGATGTCAAGCCGCACAACCTGATGGATCCTGGTCCTTGGATCTCATACTACTAGTATACTGCCGGATCGAGATCCCGGGGGCAGGTTTTTTTGCGGATCCAATATCAGTCATGCTATAAGCATACCCTTGAATCCCGATCAGGCAAAGGAAAAAGAGAACAAGAACGGTGCTATAATTAAGACAGGAACAGGGTTCTTTCCATCAGGAAACTCGCAAGTGGTACCGCAGGAGGCTGTGTTGTATTGCAGGTTTCCGGGCCAGAATGGAGGCAATATGAACAGGATAGAGAGGAAAGAAACAGCAACCGATGCCGCGAAGCTATTTAAAGAGGAGGTCCGCGAATTGATGCCGGATATTCCCCGTGAAGAGCTTTGCGATATGGTTGATGACTTTATCTATTATCAGACGGACGCTATGAGCAGGCAGGAAGCAGACGCAATAGTCGAGGCTACCTGCATTCAGAAGTAGCCCTGATCGGTCTTGAATAGGGGAATGTAAAAATAAAAGACCAGAAGTGGAGATTTTTTTGAGAAAGATTGTTTGGTTTGAACTAAAAACTATAAACTAAGAACTAATAACTGATTCATCTTGCTTGACTACCAGTCCCCGCAATATTCGAAAGCCTGCGTCGTTGTCAATCGCTGTATATTCTCCCCTGTTTCGGACATCCGGTAAAGATTACAGAGCGATTCAGCGTCTTCCCAGTCGCAATTGCTGGAAAAGATGATCCCCCTGTTGGACCAGATGGGAGACGAATCAGTTCCCCGCGCGGGATGCTCGAACGGAACGATCTCCCCGGTATCGACATTGAGCCTGCGGAGGTGGGGCGTACCCAGGTCGCAGCGGTAAATGAGCCACGACCCGTCCGGCGACCAGGAAGGGTTCGCATGCAGGGCGTCGTCCGTCGTGAGTTGTCTCTGGTTCCCGCCTGCGGGGTCCATGACCCAGACATGGGAGGACTTGGCCCCCGGCGCGAACTGGACGAACGCGATCAGATCTCCGCGGGGCGACCACATCGGGTTCACGTGCTCCGAAGGCCCCTGGGTAAGCCTGGTGAATCCCGTCCCGTCCATATGGACGACGTGCACCTGCTGGAGCCCGCTTTCGTCAACGCCGGAGAACACAAGCCGGCTGTCGTCGGGCGCCCAGTCCACGCTGCTGATGTTGAGGTCTCCGGTCGTGATCTGGGCCGTTTTGCGGGTCGCAAGGTCCATGAAGAATATGTTGTACAATTTTCTGGCGTTGTTCTTCGTGCTCACGATAGGCGATCATGGACCTGTCCCTGTTATACCGGGGCGCTGCATTGTCAATATATTCCCCGTCGGCCCCCGGGTTCATCGTGAGCCGGGTCTCGTTCTTCCCGTCCGGGTCGATGGCATAAATGTCGTTGTACATCTCCTTGCCGTCTCCGTCGAACCGGGTAAATACGATGCGAGCTTGATCCATGCGTGTGCCTCTTTCCTGTTCCTGGGGAACGCTGATTATTGAGGGACAGATTAACAAGGAATGGGGATAAAGTCAAACAGCAACGAATGGGCCGCTGCGGCGATCAGTATCAGATGTGCGATACAAGAAAAGAGGCGAATGCTGACAGTGTAAGAAAAAAGCATGTTCACTGACACCGTTAATGCTTGCTGAACGACCCTTTGGATGATCACTGTCTTTCTCGATTATTCCCTATAAAAATCAAACCGTTTCGAATATACTAATATTACTTGACAATACCAAATTAATTAGGTAAAATATTACTATCTGTGGTTCCAATAATTGGCATTGTCGTGTGAAGCAATAATTAAATGCCGAAATCAGGTGAATTTCTAATAGAATCGAAACTTATTTATAGGCTATACCCGATTACTCAATAACTGCCTGCCTGAGAGTTGCATTAATTTGCCAGATCATTGAGTTAGGAAGTTTCATCGAATTCCAGACGAGGACCGTGCGTGGATCTCTTTAAACGACTCAAAAACCGCCCAGACAGCGAACACCAACAGGCGTTGTTGCGTGTCATCATCACCTGCCTGGCACTCGGGTACTCGGTAGTTATCTACGCAAGAGTTCGGGAAATCTCGATACTGCATGGTGTGTGGTTCATTACCGGCTTTTTTGTCCTTGCATGCGCTATCCTGATGATGATTTTCATACATCCGGAAGCGTCCCCGGTACGCCGTAGCATTGGGATGATATTCGATTTTACGGGAGTATCGATAGTGCTGCATTTTCTTGGACAGACGGGTCTTGTGTTTATATTTATTTATTTATGGATCATCGTGGGCAATGGTCTGCGCTACGGTCAACGTTCCCTCTTTGAGTCGATGCTTCTATGCGTCGTTTCTTATTTGCTCATGGTGGCCAATACTCCCTATTGGCGCAACGACATCTATTTGGCATCGGGATATCTTGTCAGTATGATCGTATTGCCGCTGTATTTTTATTCGATGCTTAAGAAACTCAATGCCTCCAATGCGGAGCTGGCGATACTCGCAGACAAGCTCCACATAATGGCGATGCATGACTCACTGACCGGCTTACCCAACAGGGCTCTGTTCCAGGAATCGCTGGAACATGCGCTGTCCATGGCGCAGAGGCGTCATGAGAGATTGGCGGTCTTATTTATCGATCTGGACGGATTTAAAAAGATCAACGACACGCATGGACACCTGTCCGGCGACGTCGTGTTGAAAACCATTGCAAGCCGGTTGCTGGCGCTTGTGCGCAAGAGCGATCTTGTGGCCCGTTTCGCCGGAGATGAGTTCATGGTGCTGCTCAACAACGCCAATCAAAAGAAAGTGAATATTGTCGCCCATAAATTAATAAGCGAGATCAGCGCATCGATTGTCATTGCGGACCGCACGTTGGAAGTGACCGCCAGTATCGGTATCGCTGTTTATCCGGAATCCGGCACGACCGCCGCTGAGATCATGGCTAAGGCGGATACGGCAATGTATCATTGCAAGCAGCAAGGGAAAAACCGCATGATGGTCGATGGCGCTACTGAATCAGTGCCGGCGCAGGCGGTTATCGCGAGCGACGTCTTTGGAGATGTTGGTTCTTGCGCTGCATATCGTTGCCAGGAATGGAGCCATAGACAATAAACAATAGGATACGAACATGCCGCGACAACCGCGATGAGAAGCACAGCTTAGAGTCTTTACTGTTGACATTGGCCTTCCATGGTTACTTTTCAGCATTTTTCTACCCTCTATTCAGTCAACCAAAAACGAACATCCTAAAATGACCTTAATCCTGAGGGGTGACCGGTGCAGTAGAGACTGACACCGAAACCGAATGAAACTGCATCAATCGGTAAGGATGAAGATAAGCGAAAAGGCCCGGCGAGAAAAGTCTGGTTTGAACTAACAACTATAAACTAAAGAACTAAGAACGCATTCATCTTGCTTGACGGTGCCCTATAAATGGGTGACCCTGAGATGTTCTAAGAGGTTCCCTCATTTGCTTTTCTTGCGTCCTTTCTCAATATCATGCCGCATGATCGAGAAACCCAGGGGAGTCAACGCCTCCTCCTTTTTTACAAGGGCCATAAAGTCGCATTTACTGCAGTCTTTCAGCTTCGCTGCGTACGTTCCCTGGATCTTTCCGCCGCAGAATGAGCCCACAACTGCCCAGCATGCCCTCCCCGCACCGATCCCGCCATGAGCGCCGTCCAGTTCCTCCTCGATGGTCACCGGGCACGTTCCAAGCTCCTTTTCCTTCTGTCCGCCAGGCTGCCGTTCACAATGCATGAATTCCCAGCAATTCAGTTTTTTCATAACGACCTCCCGTTGCCTGTTCCGACCCTCTCCCCGCCGGGAAGAGGACTACGGTGAGGGGCAAGGCAGTAACGAAGATAACGGCATTTGTCTTAAGCTGTTCTTTCCTTCAGCTTTTTTGCCATTTGGAAAAAATCGCACTTCCTGCAGTCCTCGTATTTCTGCGCAAAGGTGCCCTGCACCTTGCCCTCACAGAACGTTCCTGCCACGACCCAGCAGCCCCTCCCGAAGTTCGGATAGGCGGGGCACTTCGCGGTCGCGTCCTTGTCCCTGCCGCATTTCATATACTCCCAGCATTTTATTTCCCGGCGACGCCTCCTCGCTCTGAAGCGGAAAATAGAGACTGAAGAGGGAACCTTTTCCCTGTTCGCTCTCCGCCTTGACGAAACCGCCGTGCTCTTCGATGATCTTTCTCGTTATGGAAAGCCCCAGGCTGGTCCCGTGGCTGATCGTTTTGGTCGAATAGAACGGCTCGAAGATCAGCGGCAGGACGTCCCGGCTCATGCCCTGCCCCGTGTCGGATACCTGCATAACGACATAGCGCACGTCGTGAAGCTCCTCGGTCCGCGCGGTTATCTTCAGGGTCCCGCCGCGGGGCATGGCGTCGATCGCATTGGTGATCAGATTGGTGAGCGCCTGTTTGACCTGGTTCCTGTCGATCAGGACCGGAGGAAGGTCTTTTTCCATCATGACCTCCACGGCGATCGATAGCTCGGCGCAGATCGCTTCATGCGCGTTCACGACCTCATACAGGAATTCCCCGACCAGGTGCTTTTCCAGATGGAGCCGCGCGTCCCGTGAGAAGGTCAGCACATCTCTCAATATTTTTTCGAGCCGGTCGACCTCGGTCACGATGATCTCGGCGCGCTCCCGCTCCTTTTCTCCCGAGACGCTCTTCTGGAGCCTGCGCGCAAAACCTCCGATGGCCGTGAGGGGGTTCCGTATTTCGTGCGCCACGTCGGCGGTAAGCCTTCCCAGCGCCGCGAGTTTTTCCGCCTGGATAAGGTTATCCCGGGAGCTCTTCAGCTCCTTCGTCTTGCTTGCCACTTCCCGCTCGAGGGTCTCCGTCCACGCCTCCATTTTTTCTCTCGTTCCCCTGAGCTCCTCGGTCATGTCGTTGAACGTATGGACGAGCCTGCCCAGTTCGTCATCCGAAGACGCTACCGCGGTCCGGCCGAGGTCTCCCTGCGCAACGGCTCCCATGGCATCCGAGAGGCTTGTTACGGGTTTCAGCACGAATTTGCGGAGAACGACATAGAGAATGACGGAGACCACGCACATCAAGGAGATGGCATAGACCGTGGTATGGAGCGTTTGCTCGCGGATCTCCCGGTCAACGGCGGCAAGGGAAAAATCGGATTCCAGGATACCGAGCACCCGCTGGGACGGGGAATGGACATGGCAGGCGGCGCGCGAGCAGGATGGTTCGTTGTAGATCGGATCGACAAAGAACAGTATGTTGTATCCCTCTTTACCGACAGCGGTCGTCCATTGGATCTCTTTGGCCAGCGTTCCCGAAGGGTTTTCAGGATCAGTATGGCAGCCGACGCAGGCAGGAGCGCTCCGGTCGACCTGCTTCCCGATATCCTCCTGTTTGGATGAATAATAGATCCGGCCTTTGCTGTCGAAGAGCCTGATCCCTTTGAGATCCTTTACGGACGTGAGTTCTTCGATCGTCCGCTGGATCGCATCCCTGTTGTAGGTGAGCATACTGTACCGTATGCTCTTGTGAATGAGCTCGGAGTACGCGGCAGCGTCCTTGACCGCTTCGTTCACGAGGTTTTCCCTGCCCGCATGGATCAAGGCATACCAGGAGATGCCCCCTCCGACGAGAATGAGCAAAACGATCGCGACAATGAGCTTTACTGCGAGCGACCTGGATATGAAGGTGAGATAGTTGGTCATGGCGCAATCACGGTCAATGAGCCGTTATTATTATCATACCTCTATTTTACCCCAGAATCATCGTAAATGAGCGTTCCCTTTTCACGCGCACAGGGAACACTACTGAAGTCGTGCATGAAAGTCCGGGCCAAAGATGTTCCGCATAAAAAACCCTCACAAAAGGATCTGTGAGGGTTTTCTCCGTCTATAATGACTTCTCCCTTATTTTACTTCTTCGTGTGGCATTTTGCACAATTTGCAGCGTCCTTCGTGCTGAAGGCCTTGGTGCCGTCATGGCAGGTACCGCAGAACTTTCCATCATTCATGTCCTTCATGGTGATGGCATCAGCACCCTTCTTCATCTTGAAGACTGCCGGATGGCAAGCCGCACACTTGAGACCTTTGTCAGCATGTATTTTGCCGTCAAAGACGACCTTATCCGCGCCCTTCGGCGTGAACTCCACGGTCTTTCCGGCCGGGACTGCGAACGCGGAAACCGCCATCGCGAACGTTACAACCACGACAAGGACAAATACGAAAAATTTCTTCATTTTTGTTTCACCTCCTTTCATCGTCAGCATACGTGCAAAGAACATCTTCGGGACGTTGTTGCCGGACGTGCGTTTCTCAAGAACATCGATCGCTTCGCAATCTGAGTATCGACATCCCCTGTGTCTATTTTGACCCTGAAATGGTGGAAAGGTTAAAAGCAGGGAGAAAGACTGGACCCGAGATGCTTGAGATATTCGGAAAGACCCTCCCCGAGGCGGCGGGCGTCTTTTTTCATTTCTCTCCGCTTTATTTCAGGCCAAGAATTCGATACAATCGGTCCTCTATGCTATACTTTAATCTCAAGGAGGTAGTTATCCATGGAGGAAGAGACCTATCCATATATCATTGTCGGAGGCGGCCTGGCCGGAGCATCGGCTGTGGAGGGAATACGGGAACAGGACAACAAGGGAGCAATTCTCCTCATCGGCGCTGAAACGCACCTGCCCTACGACCGCCCGCCTCTTACGAAGAAGCTCTGGACCGGCAAAAAGAAGGTCGAAGAGATCTTTCTTCATGACCAAAAATTCTATGACCAGAACAGGGTGACCGTGGAAACGGGCATCGCGGTCACGTCGCTCGATCCGAAACAAAAGTCCGTCCAGACGAACGCAGGAAAGCAGTATCGCTATAAAAAACTTCTCCTTGCCACGGGCGGCGTCCCGCGGACACTTCCCATCCCCGGCGGCAACCTCGAGGGGATCTGCTACTTCCGTACGTTGGACGATTACCTGAAGTTGCGGAAAGGATCCACGGAGGGAAAAAAGGCGGTCGTCATCGGCGGCGGGTTCATCGGCTCCGAGATCGCGGCCGCATTGGCCATGAATAAGATCGATGTGACCATGATCTTTCCCGAGAGCTATCTCGTGAACAGGGTCTTTCCTGAATACCTGGGGCGGGCGCTTTTGAAGCAATACCTCGCGCGCGGCATAAAGGTCCTTGTCAACGAGACGCCGTCGGCCTTTGCGAACGTGGGCGGCAAATTCATCACGCGGACGCAGAGCGGCATGAACATCGAGTCGGATATGGTGATCGCGGGCATCGGCGTCGCGCCTTCGCTCGATCTTCCGCGGCGCGCGGGACTGCAAACCGCCGACGGGGTCATTGTCGACGAATATCTTCAGGCATCGCTCCCCGACATCTACGCCGCGGGCGACATCGCGTTCTTCCCCTACCAGGCCCTGGGGAAACAGACGCGCGTCGAGCACTGGGACAATGCGTTGAACCAGGGCAAATGGGCGGGCAGGAACATGGCCGGGGCGCGCGAGCCCTACACGTACATGCCTTATTTTTTCTCGGACCTGTTCGAGTTCGGGTACGAGGCCGTGGGAGAGGTCGATGCCCGGCTCGAGACCTTCGCGGACTGGCAGAAAGAGAACGATACCGGTGTGATCTACTACCTCAAGGACAACAAGGTCCGGGGGGCGATGATGTGCAATGTGTGGGACAAGGTCGAGGCGGCGCGCGACCTGATCCGCAGGAACGCGCAGGTCACGAAAGAAAGCCTGCGGGGGATGATCAAATGAATACAGCCCGGAACCACGGGAAACAGATGACCGCGGGTAACAACGGCAATTGGAGGTAACTATGAAACTCTCGGAACAAACGGCAAAACCCATCGCAAAGGGGACCGTTCCTCTTTCGCAAAAAGAGGCGGAGGAGCTCGCGCGCGAAATCCCGTTGTGGACTCTCGGCACAGGTGCCATCGAAAGAGAATTCCATTTCAGAAATTTTCGCGAGGCCATGGAGTTCGTGAACGAGGTGGCGGCGCTTGCGAACGAGCAGGACCATCATCCGGATATTTTCATATCCTACAGCAACGTGCGGTTGACCCTGTCGACGCATAAGATCAACGGCCTGTCGCTGAACGACTTTATCGTGGCGGCGAAGATCGACCTGTTGGCGGAAAAGCGGCGGATCGGGGAAGCCGCATGACAGGCCATCTCCCGGGGCCCCCGGAACAAAGCGCGCCAAAACGCCTGAAGGGAAAGGTCGCCCTGGTCACCGGGGCGAGCAAACGGATAGGACGCGCGCTCGCCATCGCGCTTGCGGAAGAAGGGGTGAATATCATAGCGCACGACCGCAGGGCGCAGGAAAGCGAGACCTCCAGGGTCTGCGGTGAAGTGCAGGACTGCGGTGCGAAGTCCTGGAAGGTCCTGGCCGACCTGGACAAACCGGAAGATTACGAGACGCTGCTCGCACGGGCACTCCAGACCGCTGGTTCCCTCGACATCCTGATCAACAATGCCTCCATCTTTTCCCCCGGCACGCTCATGGACGTCGGGTACGGCGACGTGATGCGCCATATGCACGTAAACGCGTGGGCGCCCTTTGTCCTGAGCCGGGAATTCGCACGGCTCGTGCGGAGCGGCAAGATCATCAACCTCCTCGACACCAAGATCGCCGGCTATGACCGGGAGCATGTGGCATATATCCTGAGCAAGCAGATGCTGTCGATACTCACCAGGATGTGCGCGCTGGAATTCGCCCCCGGCGTCACGGTGAACGCAGTGGCGCCAGGCCTCATTCTCCCTCCCGCTGGCAAGGACGACGCTTACCTTGAACAGCTCGCGCAGGGCGTGCCGCTCAAGAGGCATGGCTCTCCCGCCGATATCGCGGATGCGGCGATCTATCTGCTGAAAAGCGACTATGTGACCGGCCAGATCATCTACGTTGACGGCGGCCGGCGCCTTCTGGAGGTCGGCAATGGACCGGATCCTGATTAAGGACCTTCTCGTGCGGTGCGTCATCGGCGTTCATGACGAGGAACGGCGGGACAAACAGGACGTGCTGATCAACCTGTCGCTCTCGGTGGACCTCCGAAAGGCCGGCACGAGCGACCGGCTCGAAGATTCCGTGGACTACCGGGCGTTGAACAAGCAGATCCTGAGCATGGTGGAACACTCGCAGTTCCATCTCGTGGAAGCCCTGGCGCAGGCGGTGGCCGATATCTGCCTCGGGAATCCGTCAATAAAGGAAGCCTCGGTGAGGGTGGAAAAACCCGGGGCGCTCAGGTTCGCAAGGAGCGTCGGGGTGGAGATCGTCAGGCGGCGGCCGGACTGATCATGGCGCGGGCCTTCATAAGCATCGGATCGAACATCGACCCGGAAACCAATGTGAAGAACGCCGTCCACCGGCTCGGGTCGACGGCGCGGGTCATGGCGATCTCCACGGTCTATCGCACGGAAGCCGTCGGACCGCCCGGCCAGCCGTGGTACTACAACTGTGTGGTGGAGATCGAAACGGACCTGGCCCCCCGGGAGTTGAAATTCCGGCTGCTGCGCAGCATCGAAAGCGAACTCGGCAGGACCCGGAGCAGCGACAAATTCGCGCCGCGCACCATCGACCTCGATCTGATCCTGTATGATGAGCTCGTGATGACGACATCGGACCTTGCACTCCCGGACCCCGATATCCCGCAGCGGCCGTTCCTTGCGATCCCGCTCCATGAACTGGCGCCCGGCCTGGTCCTGCCGGGATCGGGGCTTCGCATACAGGAGGCGGCCGCGGCGCTGTCTCCGAACGCCATGAAGCCGCTTGCAGCCTACACAGAACACCTGCGAAAGGAGTTCCTCCATGAGCGGAAACAGTGAAACGATCGAGCGCCTGGTCAAAGAACTGCTGGTCGAGCTCGGTGAAGACCCGCAGCGTGAAGGCCTCGTCGATACGCCCAGGCGCGTTGCCGCGTCCCTGGCCTATCTCACGTCGGGCTACCAGGCCGATGTCGATAAGCTGATCAACCAGGCGTGCTTCGCGCAGCAAACGACCAGCATGATCGTGCTAAAGGACATCGAGCTGTACAGCCTCTGCGAACATCACCTGCTGCCGTTCTACGGCCGGTGCCATATCGGCTACATCCCCCGGGGACGCGTTTTCGGCATCAGCAAACTTGCCCGCCTGGTCGACGTGTATGCCCGAAGGCTCCAGATCCAGGAGCGGCTCACGGAGCAGATCGCCTTTGCCATAAAGGATTCGATCAACGCCGACGGCGTCGGCGTCATGATCGAGGCGCGCCACCTCTGCATGATGATGCGGGGCGTGGAGAAGCAGAATTCCATGTTCGTGACCTCATCGCTGCTCGGGGTCTTCCGCACGAACCCCGCGACGAGAGAGGAATTCCTGTCGATCATCAACCGGCCGAAAACGCTGTGATCCTGACCAAAGGGTCGGTCTTGCGGCTTAACGGTGCCGTCTTCTAAATACCACCTCTGAGATATTCCACTTCGTCGTTTCGGACTGGGGACAGAACTCTACGTTTCCGCAATGCCGGATAAGTCGTTCTTCCCGTTCTCCGTAGTATTTCACGGACGCAGCCGTTGTGCACTCCGCGATCTAAGGGATGGACAGCACTACCCGCCAGACTACAAAGAGCGCTCCGGGAAGCGCAAGCAATGCGGCAACCCTGCTCCAAAAAATAGCCCTGGAAAATTGGGCCGACATCTTATCTTCTGCTGATTTTTCTCTCTTGGACAATTCTGATAATGCCCGTGAGTAAAATTCATGTTCTTCAGTGTATTTGGTCAGGCAAACATTCAATTCAGCATTAGACTTTTTAGAAAATTCCGGGTCGTATTCCATGTATGGTCCTCCACCTTTTGACGTTGATAAATTGGGCGGCGATGCTTGCAAGGGGTCTAGTGATCCATATATTTACTGCAGCACCACGTAATCGGCGTCGTGGAGCGAAACTGATTTCCGCTCGATCTGGCCGGGGATCAAAGGCAGGACAACTTTGTACGTGAAGGATGACTTTTGGGCAACCTGCTCCGGAATGCCCCGCTTCCATGCATGGCCCACACCCGTAAGCACGATCGTGGTTTTGCCGGGGGACTGCTTCTGATATTCGATCAGCTTCCAGGCCATGCTCTTGTCCCATACCATCTGCGCTTCGCAGAAGTTCAGGAACCGCTTGTCTTCCTGTCGCGGGTGGCCCGCGTAAGCCTGTCTGATAAATTGCATGTACGTCGGGTCGATATTGCAGCTGATCCCCGGCGGCAGTTTTTGTTTCTGCTCCGTGTTCAACGCGAGAAAGCCGCTCCGCGCGACAGCTTTGGTGATATCAGACTGGATATTGAGCCCGACGAGCGGTATCTGATGCTCCCGCGCGAAGAGAAAGATGCCGCGGTATGCGGGCCACGGCTGTCGCCAGTTATCATAGTACGACGGCAGGAATTGCTCCAGCGACGAAGAACCGCTTACCCATGAATTGAGGTCCTGTTGACTGTCGGACCTGAACATCTCCAGGCCGACGGAAATGGGCAAATCCGATTCGTGAAACGACCTGATGATCCTGAGCTCCATGTCATGGTGCGCCGGTTCATCGTGCACCTCCCCGACGAAAACGATGTCGGCATTGCTGATCTCCTGGATCATGCGGTCGAAAGAAATAACGGCGCGGTCGCGTACGCGCAGGATCTCGCCCCCGGTGCTTACGCGGATAGTGAAAGCGAAGGCCAGAAGAACGGCTGCCAGGATGAACGTTCTTGATCTCATACTATCATTTTTGCGCGAACTGCCGCCAAAGTCAAGGGCAACATAAAAGCAGAGCTTCCCCTCGCGGTTCAGGATCCGGCGTCCTCCGCAGGCGTCCCTTTCGATAATTTCAGGCAGTCGGCCCTATACGCTTCTGCTTCTTACCTCAAGCGAGCTCTTCTGCTGCTTGTCCCTCTGCTGCTGCACTTCATGCACATGCTTCACTGTCTTCTGCTTCTGGCTCTTTTCCTTGCCCTTTCTGCCGCCCTTGTCTCCCATTGTGCGTCTCCTTTTTGCACCTGGATAAAGTGCATGAGATCATTATACCATGTTATACTTCCGGCAGTTGCACAGGAGAGATTGGGAAGGGATGATATTGTGATAGTAAAAGAGAAAGAGGTAAACGGCGGGTTTATTCCCGGATAACGACCCGTACCCGATGGAAATAGCATTGGCCCTGGAGATTGTTTCCGTTCCTTACTTGATCACGTCCCGTTGCTTGCAGAGGATCTTATAGAGTGATTCAGAATTTGATTCCGGACTGACGTGGATCCATTTTTCAATATCCGAGCTGGTCTCCGTCCCGCCATCATTCTTATAATTGATCGTTGAAAGAATTCGGAACTTTTTTGCCTGGCAGTCTAATTCATAAAACACTTTTAGTTTTGGTTTGATCACGTCGTAATTACCCGCTGCTTCCCACCCTATTATTCGCATGTTGACATCATAACCCGGTTCAGGCTTGGGGTTCGATAAAAAATAGGGAGGGACATACTTGTCTTTGATCTTGCGCGCCGCTTTTTTAGCAACTTCTTCCAGGTTCACTATCCTTTCCACTTCCGAATGGCTGATACATCGTGTCCACGCTCTAACCGTGCCATCGGGTAATCGTTTGATGCTCTCAGCGTCATAATATGCGATCACGGCATCGCCCTTTGACAGATCGCCTTCTCCATAAAATTTCCAATCAGCCCCTTGAGCTTCCGCTCCAGAAAGTAAAGTTGCACTCAGTAATGCTATAAATAATAACTTTCTCATCTCCCCTCCTGTATCCTGTACGTATCTCGATTTTCATTTGCTGCTTGACGTTGGCGGTAATTTGCCGGCGATCCTCCCCCCGCTTTGCCGTTCACCCTTTCAGTGCGCGTGCGTGCCGCTCTTGAGCTGTTCGTGGACGAAAATGATGTGTCCGCGGAGCACATAGAATTGGTCCGCGAACGACGCCGGCACTTTCATCTTGTTGACCTCCGTCTCGATCTGGTCGATCCGCGCGAGCAATGCTTCCCTTTTGTCGGGCGCCGGGCGCGCCATCATGTCCCGTTCGAGCGCCAGCAGTTCTCGATACCACCGGTAGATGCGCATGCGGATCCGCCATCGATAGAGTGCGGGAATGAGCCGCAGCACCGGGAAAAGCACGATGACCGCCGGCACGAAGACCACGAGGACACGGTTTACCAGACTTGCCGCCCGGAACGGAAGGTACCGGTAGGCAAAGCCCTTGCCCGATTTGTAGTAACGCAGCGCATCGGCGCTCAAGTGGAATTCATGCTCCAGCGGGGCCGGAAATTCACCCCGGCGTTTGAACAGGCCCGCTTTTCCATGAACTTCCTGCGCGGCCTCGATCAGCAGATCGGACAACGCGGGATGCAGATCGGCCCGTGCAATAAGCTCGACCGTGGGGCCGATCAGTTGGACATCGTGCCGGGGTATGTCCTTTCCCAGATCGAGGGAGCCTTTCGGCAGCTCCAGCTTGTTCAAATAGCTGATGCGGCGCGTATAGCCGTCGGCCTGGGTGAAATCAAAAAGCCGGATCCCCGGCGCCCGCAAGAGTGTGCGCATGACCTGGGTGGACGAGGCGTCTCCCATCATGAACACGGCGTCAAGCGTACCATCCAGCAGCGCCTTTTCCGCATCTTCCGCGTCCAGGTCCCTCAATTGGGTCGCGCCGCCGGGTTCAATGCCGTTGGCCTTGAGGAGGACCAGCGCCAGTGAGCGGGTTCCACTGCCCTCGGGACCGATGGAGAGCCGCTTTCCGTTCAACCGGGAAAGCAGGTCCAGGGGCGCCGCGCTTCGATAGAAGATCAGAAGCGGCTGATAGTAAACACTGCCGAGAGAAGCGAGCTTTTCAATATTCATTCCTGCGGACAAGCCGCCCTGTACAAATCCGACGTCGACGCGGGACTTGGGATCGATCAGTCTCTTGAGGTTTTCGAGCGAGCCCGGGGACATAAGGATCTTCAGCTTCACGCCGTTGCGCGCCAGTATCTTCGCATACCTCTCGGCATTCACCTGGGAAACACTGTCCTCGGGACCGGTCGTCATGGTAATGGTGGAAGGCGGGGCCGAGTAAAAAAACCAGAAAACGGCCGAGAGAACACCCAGGCTGAACACCAAAATGACGCTGAGCGATACAGCGCGACTGAGCCCGAATAGCTCCGCGAACAGGGACTGGATCCGGGTGAACCCGGTTTCGTGACTTGTCCTCATGATCCCAACCTCTTTCTCTTTTCTCATTTCCCAGGCCTTTCGAGGGTCAAAGCTCATTTACTACAAATGCATTTGATTCTTGATACGATCCTGATGCTTTCTTAAAAAAGCCATTATCTACCGCAGAGACACGGAGAAATGCACCTCTGAAATAATAAGGATTTTCTCTGCGTCCTCTGTGCCTCCGTGGTTAAATTCGACTTATTGCGATTCCATCAATCTTGATACGATCTTTAAAAGTCGTTCTTACACGAAGATCACGAAGCCTCTTCAAGATCTAGTCTCTTTCGTTGCATTTCCATCTTCGGCAGCGCCAGACCAGTATCAGTTCTTAACCCGAGGAGTGCTTTATGCAATTGTACACAGGAATTGATCTACATTCAAGCAACAGTTATCCGGCGATCATGGATGAAACTGGCAAACGAGTGTTTAAGCGACCGTCACCCTACCGGTTCCCTGCTGGTCCCCGTGGTCATTCCGCTGCGAGGCGGACCAGCCGAAACATTCGCGTGAGCGCGGGGAGCTGATAGCTCGCGTTCAGTCCGCTCGGGTTCGGCAGGACCCAGAGCTTCGCTGTGCCGATGCGCTCCTCCCGGGGGCCGAAGCCGGCCTTCGGCTGCCCGAACGCGGTGCGAAATGCCTGAAGACCGAGGACCGCCACAATATGGGGACGACAGCGCTTGATCTTTGCCGCAAGGAGCCGGCCGCCCGCCTGCAGCTCTTCCTGATCGAGCTCCGCTGCCGATGCGGTCGCCCTGCTCACGATGTTCGTAATGCCGTATCCGTATTGTATCAGCTCCCGCTCTTCACGCGGCAAAAGCTGCCTGCGAGTGAACCCCGCCTTGAAAAGAACGGGCCAGAAGCGGTTCCCCGGCCGGGCGAAATGATGCCCCACAGCGCCGGAATACAAGCCGGGATTGATGCCCACGAACAGGACCTTCAGTCGGGGAGCAATAATATCCGGGACCGTCTTTCCGTAGGCTGCCTGGAGATCAGCCTTCGAGGGTTTTTCGGTCTTTGATAGACTGTTCTTTTTCATTCTCTTCGGCTTTAGCCCCTGCCAGGAATTCCATGATCCCTGTTATTTTTCTGCACCCCTGTTCACATGTCCTTTTGCCTCCCCATGCGAAAATTTAGGCAGGCGATTGAGTCCGAGGGTAAAGCATTTCGGACCGAAATGTACTGAGGACGATTGAGCATGCCGTGAAGAATTTTCGCCGGGTGCCCTTCTTTGGGTCACCTTTCTTGGGCACGCAAGAAAGGTGACAAAGAAGAAGCAAGCCCCTGCCAGGAAGTCCACGATCCTTGTTATTTTCCTGCACCCCAGTTCACAGGTCCGCGCAGGCATGCACTGATGTTACCAGTTATCACCCTCTTCATGCTGTCAGCCCTCGCGACTTCAATGCCTTCGCCCTAAGTATTGTTGTCGCCGTCTGCCTGGTCTTGTGGGTTAATTATCTTTATCGAGCATCGCATGCTTGTGCGCGAACCTGTTCATGGGATGCAGGGGGTTCGATGGAGTTTGAGTCATTCACCGTACCGATACTATCCCAACCTTTTCATAATATAGCCCAGCACGCCGTTCAGGTCCTGAAAAAGTCCGAACCCGTTGCCCGCGTAGGCCCTGTTCCAGGGGAACAGCAGCCCTGCGGCCAGGACCCCGCTCTTGATCGCCTTTTCGAGCGTCTGGGGCGCATCGTCCACGATAACGTCGGCACGCCCGAAGAGGGTTGTCTTGTCAAAGGAAAGATGAAGCTCATCGTAGGGCAGCCTGTGGCGGGCGAGCCATCGTTCCGTCGGCTGCCTCGTGTCTTCCTTCCGGTGGCTTGCGATGATGATGTCGAAACCCTGTTCCCGCAGGGACGAGAGAAATGTCCTCGCTTCAGGGTATGGCTGGTATTGGTCGCTGTCCTGTTTAACATGGACCGCGCTGATGGCGGCGAAAAAATCCTCGTCAGAACAATAGCCTTCGTAGAAGTTGAAGAGCGACCACTGATCGGGGGTTGGAACGTTTGCATTGATCTTCTTCAATTCCAGATAAAATGCATCACAGAACTGCCACAGGGTATTGTCTATGTCGATGATGGCTGTTTTTCTCATGGTGCGCTCTGTTGTCCCGGATCCGTCATGTCACGCAATTTCAGCAACAACGTCCCCTCTACTGGTGAATGGAGAATGTCAAAATAAAAGACCGTACCCTATGATGTTTGGGGAGATAACCTTTCAACCGATCGAATTGTCGAACCGCACGACCCGAAGAGTTCCCGGCGCGGTATTGGCCGGTCCCTTTCCGGAACAACCTCCTGCGATCAGGAACCGCTCCCGGATTACCCTCAGGAACCGCGGCGTGTAGATGAGCTCGAAAACATCATCCTTGCCCGGGAAAAGGTTCCGCGCGGCCTGCCGCGTGTTCTTCAGGATGTCGAACGATTCCCGAAGCGTCAGGTCCGTCTGCTGCATGAGCAGTGCATGGTTGATGTCCACGACGAACCGCAACATCCGCAGTCTTCTCTCTTCTTCCTTCAATGCCTCGTTCATATGCCGTCCTTGAAAGTGCCGTATCTGTCTGCGGTATGATACCGCGGGGTTGTTCTTTTTTCAAGAGCAGAAGTGGAGAAGAAAGATGCGGAGCTTTAGTGCGGATCCGAAAAATCCAACAGTAAAGACCTTCCCCCTGGAAGTTTGTGGCCTCATGCAGGATGCCGGCAGTAAGCTCCGCGATCCGCATACGGCAATTCGAAATCCCGCGGCTCCTTTGCCTGACCCTCAATAGTCCCTTGATTCTTATCCCCTGTCATTATATAATGCAGGGAATTCAATAAGCGACAGTCATCCTGATCTTATAAAACATATGCGTTCCAAGCTTATTGTTCAATACCCCTGAGGGGATAACACTCAAGGAGTGATACGTAGAGAACATGGCGTTTACCGGAGATCTAGAACATCTGAACATAGTGGACATTATCCAGTTGATCCACGCGACGCGGCAGTCCGGCATTTTTTCCGTCAAGGGAGCCAACGGGGAGAGCAGGATCGTTTTCAGCGCCGGAGATATTGTCGGTGCAAATCATATCGACAACAGCGTTCGCATCGGGACCGTCCTGGTAAAGACGGGCGCCATAACGATCGACGATCTCAAGCAGGCAATGGGCGTCATGAAGAACGCGGAATAAAAACGCATGCCGCTTCTCGCCACCCTGGTACAGATGGGCAAGCTGAAGCGGGAAGACGCTCTGAGAGGATTGAAAAAGCTGGTCGAGCTGACGATCGTTGAGCTGATGAGCTGGACGAAAGGCACGTTTACGTTCGACACGGACGCGGTCGTCCTTTCTTCCGACGGAGATGCAGGATCTGGAGTGTCGATGCCCAGATGGTTTTGATGGATGCACTTCGCATCTCCGACGAGCGGGAACGCGACCGCCGGGAGGGGAAAAAAGTGCCTTCCTTTGTGGAGCTCTATCCCGATGTCCTTCCCGGGGAAAGCGCCGGTGAAGCAAAAGGAGAACGTTCGACGGTTACCGCGGATGATCTCGGGCTTGCCGACCTCGACCGGCTTGAGAAGAAGATACCCCGGCCTGTTTCTGAAATGGAGATCTTTGATCCAATCGCGATCCATCGCCGGACAATAAAGGAACTGCTCCCGGGTTTTTCTTCCGACGAGCAGGAGGCATTTGTTTCTTTTCTGAGGAAATCCCCGGACCGAAAGGCTGCGCCCGACGCTGCGGCGAAACAGGCCGGCAAGGCCATCGTCATGTTCAGCAATGATACGCTGATCAGTCATTCCGTTATGTCTCTCTGTAACGATGAGGGAGTGCTCGTATTTGCGACAGACGACGAAAAGGACCTCGACCGGATGGTATCGCAGTGCCTCCTTTCCGCGAGAATGCCTGTCGTTGTCTTCGACAATCCCATGAAATCGGAGGGCGGGTTTTCCCGGGAAAAGATCGCAGGCCTGAGGAACCAGGTGAGGGAAACGTACCCCGCGGTTCCCGTGCTTCAATTCGCCTCTCCTCAGGATAGTGATTTCATCCTTCAATCGTACCATGACGGCGTGAGGGCTGTTCTCCCCAAGCCGTCGAAAGAAGACCGGAGACAAACGTACATCCAGGATACGATACAGTTCCTCGACGCGTTCAAGTCGTATGTCAAACGTTTTCAGTCAGGACACGATGATGCTGATATCCATCTCAAGAAACTGAAAGACGGCATCACAGTCGCTTCGCGGGCTCACCAACCCTGCCGATGCGGCACTCGTGGTTCTCACGGCTGTTTCCGAGATGTTCGAACGCGCGGTCACGCTTGTCGTCCGTGCTTCGGAATTGATCGGCGAACGGGCCATCGGCGTCAGTTCCGAAAAAAGCATGGGGCCGACTCCGGCGGGCAGGCTGAAGATCCGGCTTTCAAAGCCTTCGGTGTTCCGGGACGTTGTCGAAAAAGGGCGGGTCTATTACGGAGAGAGCGGCGATGAAACGCTCAGGCAATTTTTTACGGAAATAGGCATGCCGCTGAGTCCCGCCATAGTTCTGCTGCCCTTGATAAGCGATCGGAAGGTCATAGCGGTGATCTACGGGGATTTCGGGCAGAAAGAGGCGTCTCCCGTGCGGCTCGATATGCTCGAGATCCTTGCTCAGCAAGCGGGCATTGTTCTGGAATATGAGCTTTTCCGCAGACAGGTGACGAAAGCGGCTCAAAAATCATAGGTGATACAATCGAAAATAAGTATAGAATTCTACCGCCGACGACGCAAAAACGCAGAGAAAAAGACCCTGAAGATTAATCGAGTTTCCTCAGCGTTCTGTTTATGGCTTCGCTTCGCGTGCAGCTACGTCTCTGCGGTAAATCCGACTTTTTGTGAGATCAGCATAAATATTCATATGTGTTCTAGACTCAGATAAAACGCGGAGGTACAAGGTCGCCATGGACAATGCAATATTCAACCAGATCCTTCACATTGCCTTCGAAAAAAAGGTCTCGGATATCCATTTTGAGGTCGACAACCCGCCGATGTTCCGGGCGCGCGGCCATCTTATTCGCTCCAAGCTCGGGAACCTGACAAAAAAAGATACCGAGTTCGTCGCAAACGCGGTCATGGAGCAGCACAACCGGAATCTGCCCGAAGACTTGAAGGAATTTGATACTTCCTATACTCTGGCGAATGTCGGCCGCTTCCGGGTGAGCATCTTCCGTCAGCGCGGCAATCTCGGCGTTGTTATGCGCGTTATCCCCCACCAGATAGGTACGTTCGAGGAGTTGCATCTTCCGCCGGTGCTCGGCAAGATCGCGCAGGCGCCGAACGGCCTGATCCTCGTCACCGGGCCGACCGGCAACGGCAAATCAACGACGCTTGCTTCCATGATGCGGTTTATCAATGATAATTTCGATTACAATATCATTACGATCGAGGACCCGATCGAGTTTCTGTTCACTTCGAACAAAAGCTGTATCATCCAGAGGGAAGTGGGCATCGATACGGAAAGTTTCAGCGTTGCGTTGCGGTCCGCAATGCGCATGAATCCGGACGTCATCATGGTCGGAGAACTGCGCGATCTCGAAACCATAGACGCCTGTGTGAAGGCCTCCGAGACGGGGCATCTGGTATTGACCACGTTTCATACCCAGAATACGGCTTCGTCCATCAACCGTATCATTGGTTATTTCCCGGCCCAGGCGCAGGAGAATGCCAGAAAAAGACTGGCGGAGAGCCTTATCGCAATTATCTCGTTGAGGCTTGTCAGAGGAAAAGACAACGAAACTGTTCTGCCTGTCCTTGAAGTGATGTATGCAACTTCCACCATCAAGGCGTGCATCAGGGACAATCACCTCGACGAGATCGAGCAGTATATCGAAAAGGGACGCGACGAATACGGCATGCAGACAATGGACCAGCATCTCATTCAGCTCTGCAAAGCGGACCTCATAACTCTCGAGGAGGCAAAGCGCACCTCTCACTCGAAGGACCTTGAGCGAAAACTGATGTACGGTGAATCATAATTGGGTCATCTGACTTTTATGCGGGTCACTTAATTACAAGTATCGCTCTTTATTCTTCATTAATGATCTGTTTTCTGAAGGTTAGCTAAGTCGGCGCTTGTCCCGGATGTGCATCGATTTTTTTGGGCAGCTCATCGCTTAGACGCGCAGCATGCCGGGCATGGGTACGTTGAGCGGAACAATAAATGGTGCAGGGAAACAACAAAGAGAGAAAACAACCTTGAAAGTGGCTGAATTGATCATGCAGGCCCTGGAGCAAAAGGGCTACCGGAACTGGGCTCCAGCGAAGACGCTCGGCATAAGCCTGGAGCTTCTGAGGCTCACGGTCAAACGGGGGCACATCCCGAAGGATTCCATTCTCGAGAAGATAGCGGACAAGCTCGGCCTGGACCGGACCGCATTGCTCCTGGCAGCGCACAAGGAGAAGTTCCCCGTCGAGGTGAAAGGGTACTTCCTTTCCCCGTCAAAGAAAATAAAGTACGAGAAGAGGCGTGTCTGGCCCCTTTCCGAGAGCACTGCAGCTATCTGCGAGAACCTGATCTCTGAGAAGACGAGGAGATCCATGGATAATCAGAAAGTTTCGACAGCTCCCGGACTGCGTTCAAGCCCCCCATGCGAAAATTTAGGCAGGCGATTGAGTCCGAGGGTGAAGAATTTCGGACTGACAGAAACCATGCAGGGGATGTTTCCGAAATGTACTGAGGACGATTGAGCATGCCGTGAAGAATTTTCGCCGGGTGCCCTTCTTTGGGTCACCTTTCTTGGGCACGCAAGAAAGGTGACAAAGCAAAAGTAAGCCCCTGCCAGGAAGTCCACGATCCTTGTTGTTTTTCTGCACCCCAGTTCACAGGTCCGCGCAGGCATGCACTGATGTTACCAGTTCTCACCCTCTTCTGCTTTCGCAGCGCTTCCCCTCGCCAGTAGAACATAGCTCGGCCGCGTCTGCCTGGCTTTGTGGGTTAATTATCTTTATCGAGCATCGCATGCTTGTGCGCGAACCTGTTCATGGGATGCAGGGGGTTCTGGAAAACCAAAAGCTTTGGGTCTTTACCTTTTAGCCCCCCATGCGAAAATTTAGGCAGGCGATTGAGTCCGAGGGTGAAGCATTTCGGACCGAAATGTACTGAGGACGATTGAGCATGCCGTGAAGAATTTTCGCCGGGTGCCCTTCTTTGGGTCACCTTTCTTGGGCACGCAAGAAAGGTGACAAAGCAAAAGCAAGCCCTGCCGAAGTCCACGATCCTTGTTTTTTTCTGCACCCCAGTTCACAGGTCCGCACAGGAATCCTAATAATACAGCCCTGTATAACCTGAGATATCCCCTTTTATTGAAATTTGCTATGCTTAATAAAGGAAGTCCGGCATCGACCAGCCGGATGATACAACTTAAGAAGGAGGATCCGCTATGAAAGCGATCATGGTCACGGTCCACGGCGACGCGGACGTGCTGAAACTGACGGACACCGGGCCCGTGCCGAAGCCCGGCGCGGGCGAGGCGCTCGTGAAGATCCATGCGGCAGGCGTGAACTTCGTGGACATCTACCACCGGCGGGGAACCTATCCCCTGAAGCTTCCCTTCATTCCCGGTCTGGAGGCGGCGGGAGTGGTGGAAGC
Source organism: Nitrospirota bacterium (assembly GCA_963732675.1). Lineage (GTDB taxonomy): Bacteria > Nitrospirota > UBA9217 > UBA9217 > UBA9217 > JALNZF01. The sequence goes on along the minus strand of CAVTAJ010000020.1, from coordinate 8,605 downwards.
GATCGGAGAAAAGGTCTCCGGGTTCCAGCCGGGGGACCGGGTCGCCTATACCGGGCACGCCGGGAGCTACAGCGAGTACACAACGATCGCGGTCTCGAAGCTCATCCCGCTGCCCGAAAGCCTCTCGTTCCAGGAAGGGGCCGCGTTCCCCCTCCAGGGGATGACGGCGCACTACCTCCTGCACGAATTTCGCAGAGTAAAGCCCGGAGATATTGTCCTGGTCCACGCCGCGGCAGGCGGCGTGGGCGGGCTGCTCGTGCAGTGGGCCAAGCACCTCGGCGCAGAGGTCATCGGAACGGTCGGGACCGACGAGAAGGCGGCCGCGGCACGGGACATAGGGGCCGATCACGTGATCATCTATACCAGGCAGGATTTTGTTGCTGAGACGAAACGTCTGACAGGCGGCCGCGGGGCGGACCTCATTATCGACGGCGTGGGAAAGAGCACGTTTACCGCCGACCTGGAGGCTGTCGCGGTCCACGGCCACGTGGTGATCTTCGGCGCTGCCAGCGGCCCGGCTGACCCCGTTGTTCCGAACAGCCTCATGGCGAAGTCGATCTCCCTGTCCGGAGGAAGCCTGGGCAATTTCGTGGCCGCGGGGGAGGAGCTGCGCCGCAGGTCCGGGGACGTCCTGAACGCTATCAGGGAAGGATGGCTGAAGCTGCGGATCGACCGCGTGCTGCCGCTCGCTGAAGCGGAGAAGGCGCATCGACTGCTCGAAGGCCGGCAGACCATGGGCAAGGTCGTGCTGAAGGTTGCGGATTAGACGGGCTGCTATGGGCAAGCAGGGAAAAGTGGTTGAACTGCGGGGCCGGACCTTCATTCGCTACATACTTTTCATCATCGATGATTTGACCCCGATAAGTACCTTTAAGATACACGTGACCCTAAAAGGCCGCCTTTTACTTCAAGCGTGCGCGTCGTCTGTTGGTCCTTCTTGTTATGTTCATGCTTCATTGTTTTCTGCTTCTGGCTCTTATCTTTGTTTTTCTTGCCGCCCTTGTCTCCCATCGTACGCCTCCTTTATGCACCCGGATAAGTAGTGTATATGAAAGTTTATCATAGTTTATGTTTTCTATAAGTTGTGAGCGGACCTGTTTGGGAAGCAGGGGCTTCCGGAATAAAAAGCAATTACGCTTCGTTGACCCCCATGCGAAAATTTAGGCAGGCGATTGAGTCCGAGGGTGAAGCATTTCGGATGTCTGAGCCCGAAGGGCGAGTTTCCGAAATGTACCGAGGACGATTGAGCATGCCGTAAAGAATTTTCGCCGGGTGCCCTTCTTTGGGTCACCTTTCTTGGGCACGCAAGAAAGGTGACAAAGCATAAGCAAGCCCCTGCCAGGAAGTCCACGATCCTTGTTGTTTTTCTGCACCCCAGTTCACAGGTCCGCGCAGGCATGCACTGATGTTACCAGTTATCACCCTCTTCTGCTGTCGCAGCGCTTCCCCTCGCCCGTGAACATATGCTCGGCCGCGTCTGCCTGGTCTTGTGGGTTAATTATCTTTATCGAGCATCGCATGCTTGTGCGCGAACCTGTTCATGGGATGCAGGGGGTTTTGGAAAGGCAAAGGCTTTGGGTCTTTACTTCTTTGAACCCCCCATGCGAAAATTTAGGCAGGCGATTGAGTCCGAGGGTAAAGCATTTCGGATGTCTGAAGCCCGACAGGGCCAGAGTTTCCGAAATGTACTGAGGACGATTGAGCATGCCGTCAAGAATTTTCGCCGGGTGCCCTTCTTTGGGTCACCTTTCTTGGGCACGCAAGAAAGGTGACAAAGCAAAAGCAAACCCCTGCCAGGAAGTCCATGATCCTTGTTCTTTTTCTGCACCCTCCGCGCCTCCGCGTGACCCATGTAGTCTCAATTATTGAGATGTAAAAAAAAGGCCGCTGAGTTAAACTCAGCGGCCTTCGATTTTAACGTCCCGGGTATTCCGGTATCAGCGAGGATACCGCCGGAGAAGATGATGCTCTCGAACGTACGATTCAATGTCTTGCTCGTGAAATTCTTCATCTCCATGCCGGGCTGACACACCACTTCCTGCCCGACCTTGACCGCGGAAGCCGGTAAGGCGACCCAGGTTTTCTTTCCGTCATGCTCAAGGGAAACATAGGTATAGCCGCCGGAGTTCATCGTTTCCACCACTTTCCCGGAAAGAGAAATTGCAGGCGGCTGCGGCATGTTTGCGGCGGGCTGTGCCTGAGGCGCAGCTGCAGGGACAGGGACCTCTTTCTTGTTTGACTTACAGCCGCTGGCGATGACAACAAACAAAACACATACTGCAACTACCAATTTAAAGCTTTTCATCATGAATCTCCTTGTTTGTAGGTACCGGAGCACTCGATCAGCTGAATGAGATGAGCGGCACCTAATATTTTGACGGGGTGTAGTTTACTGTTTTTTTCAAGAACATGCAAGCCGCTTTTTTATCGGTTTTTTTCACTAAGGAAGAGTTTAAACTCAGCACGTGAGATAACGATCTTCGGATCAACCTGATCGCTGCGAAGTGTTGAGCCAAAGGCATCAGTGAAAAAGGCCAATGTCAAAATGAAAGATCTGATGATCATATGAAGGCACCCTATGGGTTTCCTGAAGAGCTTCCTTCCAGGTCAGCCGGAACGACAAGAACGATGTCAGCAAGGCCTTTGCATGCATCGTCAAACCCTGGCGTGTCCCTGCTGACCGAAGAGATGGTCCGGACCTGGACCTCCGGATCATATCGTTTGATATACCAGCAGATCCCACCGTAGTTCTTTGAATGATAATCACCGTTATAATGGAGGAACAGCTCCTTCGGACCGCGGTTCTTCAGGATAAACCACGCCATGGTGGCGTCCTTGACCGCCTGTGCGGCGACGAAGTTCTGCGCGTCCAGATGCGCTCCATGTGCCATGCCGATCTCCATGACCTTCCGGTATCCCGGGGCTGAAAGGTCAAGCGGAATGGGAAGCGGCGCGATCGATCTCTTTGCCTCATCGGACAGACGTTCCAGCGCCTTCATTCCCTCCCGGGCCACGAGGGCGGCATAGCGCCTTGGGATATTGGTCGCGATGAACCGAAGTCCGTGCTCTTTGGCAACATCAACGAGCGGACGGTAATCGCTGTCGTAATTATCCCAGACCTTGGCCTCCCGCGCCAGGTGCTCATGCTCGATGAGCCCCGCCAGATATTCATCCACGATCAGCTGGTTGTCCGCCTCCAGCATTTCCGCGCCCAGCACCAGATCGCCCTTCTTGATCTCAACAAGGTCTTGCGTCAATTCCAGCTGCAGCCGGTGAACCAGCGGGTGATCGTGGATCTCGCCGAACAGGATGACATCGGCCCGGACGCAGCTGTCCAGCATTTCCTGGTACCCGATCTCCTTCCCTCCCCCGTCATAGAGGCGATACAACGGCTTGTTGTCCGGAATTGTCCCGTGCTGTCGCATATCGACTTCTTCCCCTCACTCCGCTTACACAGGCTCGTGTTCCATCGCCATACTACAAGGATAGCATATCCGGAAGCGCTCCTCGGTCTTGTCCACGGCTTTCTAACATGTGGTGCGGATTGAGAATGCCAAATTAAAAGACCCCAATGTTCACGACGTGCTATAATAAAGATAGGGATTGTCTTCTTTTGTGCTGAGCTTGGCATCGAGAGCCGGCTTCAGGACTTCCGGCCGATTAGAAGCCAGGCGCATTCGTTGCATGTAGAAGGAAGATCCATAAGTGACCTGAATGAAAGGGAATAATGAGCCATGGAAAAGGTTCTCATTGCGGTAGATGAAACGCAGGGTTCGAGAGCCACGATATCCGCCTTCCAGAACCTCATCAGGAAGCCACGGACCGTGGTCCTGGTGACCGTCCAGCGGCTTTTGGGCGATTCGCTTGTCATCGATATGCTGGGGGAGCCTGAGATGCAGACACTGCGCGAATCGCTGAAGGACACGGAGCACAAGGAGGCGCTGGACAAGAAGGCGGAAAATGTTCTCGCTTTTTACGCAGGCAAACTCCGAAACGACGGCGTGACCGTGAAGACAGTTATGAGAGACGGCCCGCCGGCCGAAGAGATACTGAAGGTTGCCCGGGAGGAGCGTGTAGACCTCATCATTATCGGGCAAAGCTGCAAGAGTTTCATTCAGCGGTTCATCAGTGGATCGGTGACGAGGGAGATCAGGAAAAACGGACTGGTCCCGTTCCTGGTTGCAAAGGGCGGAATATGCCGGGAGCAGTCAACGGGGCGCGGCTCGCGTGAATTGGCGACTGACGGTGAATGGAAACCGGCGCTGGTCTCTCTTCCCTTTCGATAGCTCCCCCAAGGTCTCTCGAAACTGCTCCGATCACCCTGAAGCTTTGTTCGTTCCGGTCACTTCATTGCCGATTCCAGCCTGCGCGCAAGCTCCACGAGTTCCTGCAATCGTTCGGGTTCCGCCGTGCGCCGGGTCAACATCACCGCGCCCCGGGGCCCGATGATGACCGTGGCGGGATAGGAGAGAGGTTTGAGCATGTACTCAAGGAGAACCTCCTGCATGGACCCGTTGACGCTCATTTTCGCGGACACGGGGTCCCTGGATTGGACAACGAATGTCCGCGCGAAGGGGGATTCGCCCATATCGACCTTGTCCGAAAGCATCACCTCCGTCCAGTCCCGCGTGGAGATCTCCACGGGGACTTCCACGGAATGGAACCGGTTCGATTGCACCAGACAGGCGGTTCCATACGAATAGTTCTGTCTGCCCGAGGCCTCCCGGCTCTTGTATGAGCAGTCAAACAGGGTGACGTTGCGCCACCCCGTTTCAACGGTACGGATGTAATACAGGTTAAGATAATAACCGGAGAGTATCTCCGCGACCTTCGCCGTGAGGCCATCCGTGTCGTCGCGGGAAAAGCCCCACCCCTGGGCCTGTGCGTAATCCCGGGCTATCTTCATCTCCCTGCGGTCATTGTAGCGGATGAAGGCGATTACGGCGGCGACGAGACCGATAACGCCGAGGACGATGAGCGGCGTTTTCAGTTTGAGCCAGACCGGGGATTTCCCTATTTCAAACGCGCCTATCCGCTCGGAGAGAAAGGCGAGAAGCGACCCGCCCAGGGAAAAGCAGACCACGGACAGCACTATAAACAGTACCAGCACCCACAGGCTTGTCCAGTAGTGAGAATCGCCCATGTGCCTCCTTTACCTGGCGCGCACCTCGATGGCAGCGATCAGGTCCACGCGGACAAGGGCGTCGTAGAATTCCTTCTGGCTGAGCTTTTCCAGATGCAGGAGGTTGTTCTGCACATCCTTCACGACGCCCGTCACGGCCTGGCCCGACGAGAGAGAGACCGTTACTGTCTTCCCTTTCAGGGCAATCAGGTTATCGGCCAGCGATACGGCCGCATTCAACTGGGCGTTCGCTTTTGGGCCTTCCGCGGCATGCGCTGTCCGGATCGAGACGGAGAGGCTCGCCAGGAGCAGCGCCATCAGAACAAAACCGGTTGCAAGACCTTTTTCCTTTAAGACACTCATCGCTTTCCTCCTCCCGGGTCATTTCAGTTTTTCCCGCCGTCCATGGAATTTCATCCGTCAGTCAAGTGTATCGTTGAAATATTTTTTGTGCGCCTCGCAGCGGCATTTCTTGTCCCACGGCTCAGAGCACTGCCTGATGAGTTCGATTGTCTTGTCTCCCTCCTCTTTTGATCTAGGGCCTGACCGGCTCTCCGATTCAATCCCCGTGAAGTCATCCCACCAGGTTGCGACCGTGTACACCCCGCACACCGGGCAGAGGAAATAGGCGTCGGTATGCTCATCTCCCATGATGCTGCCGGAGATGGCGGCGACCCGTTCTTCATCCAGAAAGGGTCTTTTGCACTGTATGCATTCCATCAGCTTACCTCAAACTCTTCAGAATATCATCCTTGGACAGGATACAGATTATGCAAATTCCCATGGCCATCATGCTCCAGCAACCATAGACCACAGCCTGCTCGTGCGCCTGAAACCATTTTATGAGAACAAGCTCGCCATTGCCGATTTTCAGCTGCATGACGATAAATAATCGGATGACGAGCGGTATGAATGCAAAAGCCATCACGCAGAACAATGCAAGGTACGCAAAGGTGATCGCGGCGGTTCCCCGGGGACCGATCTTTTCATCGCTTAATGTTCCGTTGGATTCGAGAATATTGCAGGCGATGGCGCCGATGATAAAGAGTGCAAATGAAGAGCCGAGGATGATCAGGTACGTCTTTGTATTCATGGGTCCTCTCCGATAGCAATCGGTATGATCCGCGCTATTGACGATGAGCTATTGACTTCAATCGAAGAATTCTTTATGGTTACACTAGCCGCCGGTTGCCATGCATTTAAAGAATACCATAAATATAAAAATATGCCGCAGAATAATGATGCAGAGGAAGGTCCCCCAACCGTGAAACTTCCCGCCCCTTCCATAAACTTTTTGTATGAAATATGTCGCTCTCCCGCCTCATCGGCGATACTGAGCGTGCTTATTTACCTCCTCGTCTGCGCAGAAGTGGCTGTTGCAATTCCAGGTAAGGACCTTTCACCGCCGGACCCGGCGGACGACATGCCTCCGGTGACTATTGAATACAGCGCCCTGGATCAAACGACTGTTTACACTGCTTCCCGCGGAGACTGTTCCATCCAATGGATTGCCTACAGCACCGGGCCCAACCAGGGCGTCATCAAGCACTCGCCCCGGTGCGCGGCCCCCCTGGCGCTGCAGTTTTCTCTCCTGTCGAAGATCTGCGCGGTGATCTTCAGCCCTGACAAGGATCCCCGGGCATTTCGGACATTGTTCTGGGGCGGTCTGGAAGCTGAAGGAAAACCGGCTTCGCAGGAACTGCCGCTCCGCCTCGCGCTGGCCGCATATCAATCGCCTGATTGGGACGTGAGGAAGGGAAAGCCGAAAAACGGGGACGTCAATGGGTTCATAAAAAACCTTGCCAATAAGGAGCCGATATATCCGGAGCTGAAAGAGCTGTTCCGTCGTTTCAACAGAAACATCACCCTCTCCATCGTGGAGAAGGTCAGGGTCCTCGAGGCGGAGAAACTCCCGTTTTACGACCGGCTCAAACAGCAGGGAGTCGCGGCAACTGACAGGCTTCCTTTTGACTGCATGGCATGGTTTTCCCTGTCAGCCATTTCACCCTAGACACTGCGCGCCGTGATTTTTTCATCTCTAGATTCGAACCTCATCTCAAATCTCGTCAACCTCACTGCTATCCTTCTCACGCCCACGATAAAGCCGTGTGAAAGATATGCCCCCAGGATGTTCGCAGGAGTTGCAAATGCCCCGTGAGGTTATATGGTAGACAGCTCCAGGAGATTCCATGCGTAAGGGACGGGTTCTAGCAGAAGAAAATCAACATAAAATGAGAAAGTCAAACATTATAGACCTGTATAACCATATAAAGGGCACCTCCAGAGCATACCAGAACGGTTAGGCTCTGATATGCTCAAGGGAAAGACGCCAATCTTAACCCAGGAGGTGCTTTATGCAATTGTACACAGGAATTGATTTACATTCAAGTAACAGTTATCTGGCGATCATCGATGAAAATGGTAAGCGCGTATTTAAGAAGAAAGTCACCCAATGATCCGGAACAAATTCTTTCCGCGCTCGCACCATACAAGGATACAATTATCGGCATCGTCATCGAGTCCACTTACAACTGGTACTGGTTGGTGGATATACTCATGGCGGAAGGATACAAGGTGCATCTCGCCAACCCTACGGAGATTAAACAATATAAGGGACTCAAGTATTCAGACGATCAGCACGATGCCTTCTGGCTGGCCGAGATGCTGCGGCTCGGGATTCTGCCCGAAGGCTACATTTACCCGAAAGAAGATCGGCCGATCCGCGACTTGTTACGCAAACGAAGTCATCTCGTAAAGCTCAGGACCTCGCTCATCATCAGTTTGCAGAACATCATTTGCCGTAACAATGGGTTTCGAGCTCAAGACGAATGACGTCAAAGCATTGAATACGGATCGCGTTGCGCCGTTTCTTGAGCAGAACGAAGACCTGGCATTGGCCGGCAAGATCAGCAAAGAATCTATCGATTTTCTGACGCGCCAGATCAAAGCCGTTGAAAACGTTATCGAAGAGAAGGATGGAGCTGCGCGAACCTTACAAAAAGCTCCTCACCTTGCAGGGATAGGTAAGACTTTGGGACTTACGATCATGCTGGAGACCGGCCCGATCAGCCGCTTTGCGCAAGTCGGCAACTATTGTTCCTACTGCCGGAAAGTTTCGACCAAATGGATCAGCAACGATAAGAAAAAAGGCAAAGGGAACAAGAAAAGCGGCAACAAGTATCTGGCGTGGGCCTTTTCCGAAGCTGCCGAGATCGCCCGACGCTATTACACCCGAGGCCCGGGCATTTTACCAACGCAAGATGCAAAAAACCAACGCCATGATAGCGCATCAAGCCCTTATCACACAAACTGGCGCGAGCAGCGTATTACATTATGCGAGATGGAGTGTCCTTTATGCCGGAGAAGAATATTTACATGATCATAGGCTGGCTGGGACGGTGAACCTGACTTGGGGTTGGTAAAACCATGAGACCTGATTGGTAATCCGTCCCACCCTTTATAGCGTTATCGGCATCTTTACTG
>CAVTAJ010000019.1:0-228960 GCA_963732675.1 Nitrospirota bacterium | reverse complement strand
ACCCACCTGCATGCGCCTTTGCCAACAGGCACCCTGTGAAAATCGCCGTCATCAGTGTGATCGTGCCCATATAGAAGAACAAAGGAAACCGGCGGCCTGCCTTTCGAAGAGACTCTGTGACAGATAACCGGACCCCTGCCAGGTGTTCTAGCTGCGCCAGTCCCTTGTCGATCAGGTAGTAGCCCACATGAGCCGAGCGATCGTCTCCGCCTTGAGTGTCGTCCTTACGGGCCGCGCTCTCGCGCGCAATCCGGACCGCGTTGGCCGCCACCTCCTCTTCAGACAGCCGGCCGCTCTTCGCAATCTTCTCCACCACGTGACGGTAACGGTCACGAGTAGAAAAATCCATTTTGCCGTATGTACCGCGGGGGTCCTCACGCAGGGTCTGCTCGACAACGCTCATCGTCTCGACGAACTCGCGCCAGTCCATCGCGCCCAGGAAACGGAGGCTGCCGATGCTGTTGCTCATCGATACCTGATCAGCCGCCAGCTGCTGGTTCTCAGACTGCACCAACTGATCGATCGTCATGCTGAACTCGGAGAGGTGCTGCTCGATCCAGGTGAGCGGCATTGCCAGGGCAGGGCCCTGCCCCTTAAGCCGGCGGGCAAATTCCGCAACAAAAGCACTCTTGAGCGGCGGGTTTGAGCGTGCCATGTCCGCAATGACCAGGATCAGACTCTTTGGGTCCTTCGCGGCAACCTCGGTAATCCGGTCAGCCCAATAGCCGGCAAGGTTTCGGTCCATCCTGTCGGCAGCGATCCGGGCCCCGACGCGCCGGAGATTCTCGATCAACGCCAGGCGCAGCATGATGGGGATTGCCCACAATTCTCCCAGCTTCAGGACGGCGACTGTCTGGTAGGCCGCAAGGAAACTGCTGAGACTTTCCGGGTCCACCCGGCCGTCGCCATGCGAGATCGTCTCCAGGGCGATGTCATACACGCGCGGAAGCCCGGCGGAGGGTCCATCCAGCAAGCGGGGCAGTTCCCGGCTGTAACCCTTTGGCAAGTGTCTCCTTGCCGTGCGGATCTGTTCTTCGATCAGATAGAAGTTATCGAGCAGCCATTCAGCCGCCGGCGTGATCCGGCGGTCCGTCTTGACCGCCCCTACCAGCAGGCTGTGGGTCCCGGTCAGGATGGCTTCATTCTCAGCCAACCGCGCCAGAAGCCGGTCACGTGCGTGTCCCGGGCGGAGCGTGTGCATACCCGCCAGGGTCTTGCCATGCTGCTTCATCTGGTCGCTGCTGAACAATTCCGATCGTAGAGGCGGCTCGTACACGGCGTACTGTGCTTCCAGGTCTTTACCCTGAAGGCGGACCAGCACATTGGGCAGGTTCCTGAGAATGGTTTTTTTGCTCAACTTCAATGAATACTCTCCTTAGTGGAAAGAAAACATGTCGCAGAGGTGCAGACTTAGCAGAGAACAAGATTCTTAGAAATGAATCTAGCACAAATATAGCACATTTAAATTGAAAAAGGGTCAACTCGAGGAGCTAAGCCTTTGATTACGTGGGGAGCTGAGGGGGAATCTTACGCGCTCGCATGCTCGCACTCAATCTTCGCGACGACTCGTAAAAGCCGTGTGTATCATCGCGGGATGTTTTCCCTTCAATCGGGGGACCTGATTGCTCGTGAAGGCCCCCCCGAGGAGGGACGGGTGCTCTTAGCTGAAGGGGACTCCAAAATATCCCGATGACTTTGTCACGGTTATCAGAGAGGCTATCCGAAAGAACGCCCCATTAGCAGATACTCCGTACTTCCGCTGCAAGTGGTACAAGAACGGCAATCTTCATATTGAGTTCAGAAGCCGAGAGACCTGCTCAGGCGGCTAAACCAGTTCGGCGGCGATCATGAGCATATTCCCCGGTTCGGAAGAGCGAGATGAAAAACATTTATCGCAGCGCTGAAAGCGGCTGCCTGTTAGTCGAGGGGAATAATAACCATCGGGGACTCGCAGACTGATGGAAATGCTGTTGAAGGTCTGAGTTTTATGATATATTTACTTTGAGTGAATTAATTCCTATACTGTGGGGTCAAAGGGGTACCATGATTTGTGTAAATTGCAAAGCCCATGCGAAAGAAACATCACAACTATACACCAGAGGGGAAAATTGCTTTCCTCAGGCGTTACCTCGTCGAATGGGTTCTCCGAACATATCTCCGAGACCGTCAGTCAGTACCGGAGTCTGGACAGAAGGGTGAGCTGAATGACCACAATGATCGACAAGCCATCGAGAAACCATGACACGAAGTATCGCCGGAAGGGCGGAAACAAAGCGCGTCCATCCGCCGTGGGAAACACTGAACCTTCTCAGATATTGATCGTTGACGACGATACCGCTCTCCTCGAGTGTTATGTCGAGAGTCTTTCCGACGCCTATCGAGTCGTCACGGCCGAGAGCGGCAGGGTTGCGATCGAGCTGGTGAAACGGCGAAGCGACATCGATCTCGTTGTCATGGATTATCAGCTGTCCGACATGTCCGGCATCGACGCCATGAAAGAGATAAAGGACGTTGAACCCTCCATTCTCGTTCTCCTCGTCACGGGATACGGCGACGAGGAGGTGGCGGTCGAGGCATTCAGGAGCGGCGCCCGCGATTACCTTAAGAAGCCCTTCAGCATGTCCGAGCTTTCCACGAAGATCGACTTCTATCTCGCCCTCAGGCACGCGGATAAACAGCGCAGAAAGAACATCCTTCCCGGGTCCGATAAGCCGGCCAGGCCGGGAATGCCACATTCCGCCGTCACCCCCAGCCAGTACAATAAGATCCAGCAGGCCGTTCGTTTTATCAACGATAACTACCGAACCGATATCAGCCATGACACCGTTGCCTGGGAGGCCAGAATGTCCCCCGCCCACTTTTCCAGAATATTCAAGAAGGTGATGGGCTTGTCCTATCACGATTATCTCAACAGCCGAAGAATCACGAAGGCCAAGAACCTTCTCCGCACCAGCGCCCAGAGCGTAACCGAAATCGCCGTCTCCCTCGGTTTTGCCGACCCATCCGGCTTCGGCAGAATTTTCAAGAAGCATGACCGGCCATACACCTTCCGCTTTCAGAAGCCTGCCCCAGAAGTAATTTCCGCCAAAAAAGCATAAAAAGCCGAGAGCATGTCATAAAAAGCCGAGACAGGAGCGATGATCTCTGCTAAGGTTATCCCCAACCACAGCAACAGACTCGAGTCCTGCCTGCGGATCACACGGCCCATGAGAAGAGGAAAAGCTCCGGATGCGTTCGAAGCGGAACGACGTGATGACCGACATGTCCGGATCGACGTCATGAAAGAAATCAAGGACGTTGAGCCCTCCGTTCTCGTTATCATCGTCACGGAATATGGCGACGAGGAGATGGCGGTCGAGGCATTCAGTAGCGGCGCCCGCGATTACCTTAAGAAGCCATTCAGCATATCCTCAAGCCATCGCGCAGAAAGAACATCCTTCCCGGGCCCGCGGCCGGTCGCAGCCGGGAACACCGTCTTCCGCCGTCACCCTCAGCCAGCACCACAAGATCCAGCAGGCCGTTAGTTTTATCAACAACAACTACCGAACCGATATTCGCCTCGCCGCCTCCGCCCGGGAGGCCGGAATGTCCCCCGCCCACTTTTCCAGAATATTCAAGAAGGTGATAGGCTTGTCCTATCAGGATTATCTCAATAGCCGAAGAATCACGAAGGCCAAGAACCTTCTCCGCACCAGCGCCCAGAGCGTAACCGAAATCGCCGTCTCCCTCGGTTTTGCCGACCTAACCGGCTTCGGCAGAATCTTCAAAAAGCTGACCGGCCATACGCCTTCCGCTTTCAGAAGCCTGCCCCCGAAGTCATCTTTTTGCCGAAAAAAGCATAAAAAGCCGAGGGCATGTCATAAAAAGCCGAGACAGGGGCGATTGACCTCTGTTAAGGTTATCCCACAACCGCAGCAACAGGCGCAGTCCCGCCTGCGGATCACAGCCTATGAGAAAGGAGGAAAAACTCCGGATGAGTCCGAACCGAAAAGCCTGGAAGCAGGGAAGTTTCCTTATGGCCCTGGCGGCACGCGGCTGCCAGGCTCGGATCCCGCTGCTGCTCCTCCTCGCCCTGGTGATGGGAGCGGCATCCCCCGCGCCGGCGGCTCAGGTTTCTTTCGTGTCCATCAGCGGAATCTGGCATGACCCGGTGGACAATCTGCCCGGCAGTCAGCCCGGCGATCCCGTCATCACGAACGGCACGCCGACCTCGAGTATCAGCTGGGGCCAGACGTCCGGTACTCCGCAAAGCGGCTATGACTTCACCGCAGTGCTCCCGCCGCCGATCACGTTCCCCGGCCCCATCCTTTTCGTTCGGGACGTTTACGCATCGGAACTTCTAGGTCAACAGTCCTTCGTTGACGTCAGTTCAGCTCGACGTCGTCCTTGTGCTCAACGTGGACGGCGTCCAAACCGGTCCATTGACCTTCACGTTTACGTTCAACCACGAGGAAACCCCGAACAACCTGATGCCTTGTCCCTATCCGACACCGCCCGGGGAGGGGTGCACGGACCGGGTGACCATCGTCTCCTCCGCCCAGCCCGCGACGTTCAACGTCGGCGGAGTGGATTACACGTTCGGATTTGAACTTCAACGTCAACGGCAATCCGGTGACCGAATTCATCACGAGGGAAGGCGGCACCATCAACAGCTCGGGCCTGGACGGGAATTTTGTCCTGCCGCCGCCGCCACCGCTCACGGTCGACGAAGTCGGGCCCGGCGACGATGAACCTGGGACAGTTCGGCGATTTCGCCCTCGACGTCCAGAACACAGGGACCGGCACGGCGTGGGACGTGTCCCTCCGTGACCTGCTTCCGGACGGCGCGACGGGCGGCATGTGCGATTTGACGCCGCAAATCGTGAGCGCCCAGGTCTTCCTGGCCGACGGCGTCACCCCGGTCCCGGCAAGGGCCCGCTCAGCGTTGAACGTCGACTACACGATGAGCTACAGCGCCGCACCCAACTGCCGGCTCGACATCACCACGCAGACCGCCTCGGGATCGATCGGGCCGAACGAGCGGCTGATCATCAGGTACCGCACACAACTGGACTCCAACACGCAGAGCGGTGTTGCGCTCACGAACATCGCCGGGGCCATCCAGTGGTTCAACGGCCCCCTCGGTAATCCCAGCCGTCAGACTCTACAGGCACGTTGACGAACGGCACGGTGGGCACGGCAGACCACGAGGACGCGCACACCGTGACGACGGCGCTCACGGGCTACTTTTTCGAGAAGACCGCCGGGAATCTGACCACTGGCGCGAACCCGGCCACCACGGCCGCGCCGGGCGACACGTTGCGCTATCAGGTGCGCCTCTATAACGTTAGCCAGACGTTCAATGGGATCAGTATCAGCGACCTGCTGAACCCGAACAGCTTCGATCTGACCACGTTCGCCATGGTTACGCCTCCACCTGCGGGAGCAACATACAATTTTAATTCCACAAATGGCCTGTTGACAATCAGTGGCTATACTACCCCTCTGAACGTCGCAGTCGGCGGAGAGCTCGTGATTGAGTTCGAGATCACCCTGAAATCGACCCTTACCAACGGCACCGCGGTCGACAACCAGGCGACCCTCACCGCCACTGGCATCACCGCATATAGCGATGACCCGTACGTCAACGGCATCGCCCTGCCCGGTTATCCGGCTGATCCCACCAGGGTGGTGATCCAGATCCTCGGCCTGGTTGCCCAGAAGACGGTCTCCATCGCCGTCGACAACAATTCGAATGGTCTCGTCGATCCGGGTGACGTGCTGCTCTACACCATCACCGTCAACAACCTCGGTGATGCCCCGGCCACCGCCGTGGTGCTGATCGACGACGTGCCGGCCAACACCACCTATGTGGCCAACTCGGTGACGCTCAACGGTCTGCCGGTGAGGCAGCCCGACGGCGGCATTTCGCCACTGGCTTCCGGCGTAGCGATCAACTCGGCAGGCAGCGTCAGCGGCACCATTGCCGCCCACTCCAATGCCGTCGTCACCTTCAGGGTGCAGGTCATCGCCGGCGTGCCCACGGGTACGGTGATCAGCAACCAGGGCTACGTGAGCAGCAACCAGCTGCCCACTGTGCCGACCGACGCCGACGGCAATGCAGCCAACGGCTACCAGCCGACCACCATCGTGGTGGGCAGCGCCCAGCAGGTCATGATCACCAAGGAGGTGTTCGTGGTCAGCGGCGGCGCGGCCCTTCCGGGCGGCGAGCTGGAATACACAGTGAAAGTCACCAACACCGGAACGACTTCCGCCACCAATCTGGTGATCACCGATAACCTGACGTCGCTCGCCGGCAAGGCGACCTATGTGGCGGGCTCGGCAACGTTCAATGGCACAACGACCGGGGTGAGCTATGCCGCGTCGACCCTGACCGCCAATTACGCGACCACCTATGGCAACCTGCTGCCGGGCACGACGGCAACCCTGCGTTTCCGAGTGCTGATCGCCAACGGCCTGGCGACCGGCACCCGGCTCACCAATACCGCGCAGATGGCGTGGAATACGCCGACCCTGACCGCGACCGCCAGCGTGTCCATCGATATCGGCGGCGTGTCCGGCAGCGCCATGCTGAACGGCCAGGTGTGGCACGACGCCAACTTGAACAAACTCTATGATGCCGGTGATACGAATCTGGCGGGATGGACCGTTGGCGTCTACCGCAACAATGTGCTGATCACCAGCGTTACCACCGATGCCAATGGCCTCTACAGCTTCAGCGGCCTCGAGCCCACCCTGACCACCGTCGGCCGGTACGAGCTGCGTTTCACGGCGCCGGGCGCCGGCTCGAACACGGCATCGCTGGGTCAGGGCGATTCACCGTTCACCAACGGCCCCCAGCGGATCAGCGACATTATCGCTTCCTCGGGCGCCAATCTGCAAAATCTGAATCTGCCGATCACCCCCAACGGCGCAGTCTACAACTCGGTCCAGCGCACCGCGGTTGCCGGCGCCACACTGGCGATGTTGAACGGGGCCACCAATACTCCGCTGCCGAGCGGGTGTTTCGATTCCCCGGCACAGCAGAATCAAATCACGGCTGCCGACGGCTTTTACAAGTTCGACCTGAATTTCAGTGATGCGTCCTGTCCGGCAGGAGGCACCTATCTGATCAAGGTGACGTCGCCCAGCAGCGGGTACGTCGGCCGCACCCTCTCAGATCATTCCGCCCAACGACTCGTCGGTGCCCTTCTCCGTCCCCGCCTGTCCCGGCGGTGCCGTCGATGCGATACCGACCACCGCCGAGTACTGCGAAGTAACGGCCTCGGCATCCGTGCCGCCCTCTTCGATCTCGGCGCGTACGAACGGCACCACCTACCACCTGTACCTCACTCTGAGCAACGGACGCGTGCCCGGTCAAAGCCAGGTGTTCAACAACCACATTCCGATCGACCCTGTGCTTGATGGTGCCGTCGCGATTACCAAGACTTCGTCGCTAACCAACGTGACCAAGGGGCAGATGGTACCGTACACGATTACCGTGACAAACGTGTCCAATGCACCGCTCTCCGACCTCATCATCAGGGATCGGTTCCCGGCCGGCTTCAAATACGTGGAAGGTTCTGCCCGCCTGGACAACAACCCGAGTGAACCAAGCATCTCCGGCCGGGAACTGAAGTGGAACAACCTCGCACTGCAGCTCAACGACAGCCATACGCTCAGGTTGCTCCTGGTGGTCGGCGCAGGCGTCTCCGAAGGCGAGTACGTCAACCGGGCGCAGGTGCTTCATTCCGCCACCGGCGGGAGTGTCTCCGGTGAAGCGACGGCGACCGTGCGGGTCATCCCGGACCCGACATTCGATTGCACCGATGTGATCGGCAAGGTGTTCGACGATCGCAACCTGAACGGGCAGCAGGACGCGGGTGAGACGGGGTTTGCCAGGGGTGCGCGTGGTAACGGCACGCGGTCTGATTGCCACCACTGACGAGCACGGACGCTTCAATGTCATCTGTGCGGTGGTTCCTGACGAGATCCGCGGCAGCAACTTCATCATGAAGTTGGACGATCGCACCCTGCCCACCGGCTATAGGGTGACCACCGAAAACCCGCGGGTGCAGCACGCCACGCGCGGCAAAATGCTGCGCTTCAACTTCGGCGCAACGATCCATCATGTAGTGTCCATGGATATCTCCGATGGGGCGTTCGAACCGAAGAGCACGGAGCTGCGGATGCAGTGGCAGCCGAGGATCGATCTTTTGTTGAAGGAATTGCGGAAAGCGCCTTCGGTGCTGCGGCTGTCGTACCTGGCGGACGTCGAGAACGAAGGCCTGGTAAAGAAGCGTCTCAAGGCGCTGAAGAAGGAGATCGCCGGCAAGTGGGATGGTGGTTCTCGGCTCACCATCGAAACCGAGGTCTTCTGGCGCCGGGGCTCGCCGCCCTGATGCGTAAGCCATGCGATTGATTAGGTATGAAATGTTTGGGCAGGCATTGGGCAAGCCCCAGCGGATGGATCTTAGCCTCTTTATGCAGAGGGGATTAATGGTGAAGCTTTTTAGCGCCCTTATATGTTTCTTCCTTGTGTCCCTTGCCGGAGCGGAGACCGCCGTCTGTGCGGAGGCCGTATCTGCGGCGACCGGCACTGCCGGCCCGGGAACAAGGGAGGCTGCTACAATCGGCGAAACAACCGAAATGCACCTGCCGAAGGACAGGGCCTTCACCCCATGGCTCCTTGATCCGTCCGTTTTTGCCGAGGACCAGGGGGACCGGACGGAGAAACGTCGGGTCGCGGAAAAGGACGTGAAGACGATCAAATTGCAGAACCTCGTCCCGCCGATTCACTTTGCATCTGGCGAAGCGGAGATCCCCGTAGGCTATGTCCAGCGTCTGCGCGATGTGCTCGACAACATGCAAGGACGGAGCAACGTCCGGCTGCATTTCGTGGGACACACGGACAACGCGCAGCTGTTCGGCGAAGTGAAACAAAAGTACGGCGATAACCTCACCTTATCGAAAGAGCGCGCGGGGGTCACGGCCGAGTATTTTCAGAAGACCCTCCATCTTCCTTCCGAGTCGATTACGTATGAGGGCATGGGGGAATCCCGGCCGCTCGCGAGCAACGCCACCGAGCAAGGCAAGGCGCTCAACCGGCGGGTGGAGGTTGAGGTCTGGTATGACGATATCGGCGAAAAGATGGTCGAAAAGGAAGTGATCGTCCCCCGGCAGGTGAATCGCGTCAAGATCTGCCGCACCGAGACGGTCTGCAAATTGCGTTACAAGGAAGGTCACTCCCATCGCGCCCGCGTCAAGAACCTGATTGCGCCCATGCATTACGACAAGAGCATGGTGACCGTGCCGGAAGAATTTCTGCA
Organism: Nitrospirota bacterium; assembly: GCA_963732675.1. Taxonomy (GTDB): domain Bacteria; phylum Nitrospirota; class UBA9217; order UBA9217; family UBA9217; genus JALNZF01. The sequence continues at coordinate 219,652 of CAVTAJ010000019.1, read as the reverse complement.
ACAGATCAGACAGGCGCTGATCAATCTGCGGCACAAGGAGAATCTTGCCGTCAAGTTCACCGCCTATACCGACAATACCCCGCTGGAAGGGCGCGACGAGCGTATCTACGGCGACCATCTGGGACTGTCGAAGGCGGTGGCCCGGCGCGTTGCCCTCGCAGTCCATGACACTTTGAGGCAGTCCAATGTCGCGGTCGAAAGCGATGGAAAGGGCGCGTCGCAGCCGGCCGCCTCCAACGACACGCCGCAGGGCAGGGCCATGAACCGGCGCGTCGAGGTCGAGTTCTGGCATGACGATCCGCTCCAGGATCTGGCCGATGAGCCGCAGCTGTGTCCGGAAGATGCCGGCGCCGAAACGGTCACCAAGGTCTATGATCCGCCGTCGGGCGGCATCGGTCCGATCCTGTTCGAAAATGGCGACCCTGTCTTGCCCGCCGGTTATACGGAACGGTTGCGGCAGCTCATGGACGAGATCAAGGACAAGGCCAACGTTCGCTTGCTCTTTGTCGGCTATACCAGCAACGAGCGGCTCGATCGGCGCACCGCTGCCGTCTATGGCGACGATATCGGCTGGTCCACGGCCCGGGCGCGCCGGACAATGGAGGCTGTTGCTCAGCAGATGGGACTGACCGGGAAGCAGGCGGAGTTTGAAGGCCGGGGCTATGTCCAGACCGCGGACGTGGTCAATGTCGGCTTCATCGAGTCGGATACCTCGCGGGTCGAGGTGCAGGTCATCTATGATGAACTTGTCGCCCTCGATGACTACGAGGGGGTGGATATCACCCGCTTGACCCGCGAGGTGAGCACGACGAATCCCTTTGGCCTCAATCTCATGCGCATTTCGGTTGACGGCAAGCCGATCGACGATCCGGGCAAGAGCATTCCGGACGTGCAGCGCTGTACCGACGTGGCCCTTGATCATGCCCACATCGAGTTCAAATACGACAACCTGAGGGCGGAGCCACGGCTGAACGTGACCGCATGGCCGCGCAGCATCCGCTATCAGGACCTCGCGGAGACCGAGTTTGCCGAGAACCTGGTCCGCTTTCGCCTCTACGCCAACTACCACACCTTTATCAAGAGGGCGGAGGTCAGGATTTTCGATGAGGCCCAGTCTGTCCGCGACACGCCGGTGGCCGTCATCCCCATGAATGATGAAGGCATGGCGGAATGGCAGCCCAGTTTCGAATCTGTGTCGGCGCCGGGCCGGGAACTTAAATATCTGGTGCGCGTTTACGATGCGAAAGGTTACTTCGACGAGACCACGGCCAAGCCGCTGTGGGTGGTCAACCAGATCGATTTGGCCGTTGCCGAGTCCGACCCGCGTACGGAATTGCTGGCCGGCTACGGCGAAAGCCGTATCGCCAGCCGGAACATCCCGCTCAACGGCGGGGTCGTCCAGGCCCAGGGCAGCGCGATCCCAGCCGAGCACGACGTCTGGCTGGCCGGATACCCGGTGCCGGTGGATAGCAAGGGCCGTTTCATCGCCGAGGAAATCCTGCCGACGGGCATGCATACCGTTGAGGTGGCCGTGCTTGACAAGTCCGGAAACGGCGAACTCTTTCTTCGCGATCTGGCGCTGAAGAAGAGCGACTGGTTCACGGTGGGCATCGCCGATCTGACCCTGTCGGGCAACAAGACCAGCGGCGCGGCCGAGCTGCTCAACCCGGACGAGTCGCGATACAGCCACGACTTTGACCTCCGGGGACGGTTTGCCTTCTACACCAAAGGTCAGTTCGGCGACGGCTGGGGGCTGACGGCCAGCGCCGATACCCGCGAAGGGCCGTTGAACGAGATCTTCAGCAACTTCCTGGACAAGTCGTCTGAGTCGCTGTTCCGACGCATCGACCAGGATTACCACATGCCGACCTATGGCGATGACAGCACCGTTGTGGAAGATGCACCGACCATGGGGAAATTCTACGTCAAGCTGAGCAAGGATCAAAACTACGGCCTCTGGGGCAATTTCAAAATCGCCTATACCGATAACGAGCTGGCGCACGTGGACCGCGGGCTTTACGGCGGGAACTTCCATTATCAGACCCGTGGTGTCACCAGCTTCGGCGAGCAGCGCTTCGTGTTCGACGGCTTTGCCGCCGAACCGGGTACGGTGGCGGGCCGCGATGAGTTTCGGGGGACCGGCGGCTCCCTTTACTACTTGCGCCGGCAGGACCTCCTCGAAGGTTCCGAACAGGTGCGCATCGAGGTCCGCGACAAGGATTCAGGCATGGTGCTGGACACCAAGAACCTGTCACCGGATGTCGATTACACCATCGACTATTTGCAGGGCCGCGTGCTGCTGACCGAGACCCTGGCCTCGACAGCGGACGACTCCCTGCTGGTGAGCAGCGACTCGACCGGCGGCAACCCCGTCTTTCTGGTGGTCCGTTACGAATACACGGCCGGGCTTGAGGACTTGAATGCGACGGCATTTGGCGGTCAGGCCCATTACTGGTTCGGCGACCATGTCAAGGTCGGCGTGACCACCAGCCGGGGCAAGGATGAGGGAAATGATAACAGCCTGGATGGCGCGGATGTGACCATCCGCAAATCATCCAATACCTGGGCCAAGCTCCAAGTCGCGCGCAGCAAGGGGTCGGGTCTCTCCACCACGAGTTCGCAGGACGGCGGTTACAATTTCAGCACCAACGACTCCTCTGATGATTCCGATGCCGAAGCCATGGCCCGCCGGGTCGATGTCAGCGTCGGCCTCCAGGACTTGTTCGAAAATGGGCGGGGCCGGATCACCTTATACAACCAGGAACTCGGAGGCGGGCTATTCAGCGCCCGGTCTGGAAACCGATCAGAATACCTCTCAACTTGGCGGTACGGCGGAACTTCCCATCACCACACGTCTGGGGCTGCATCTCAAGGTCGACAAGCGGACCGTGGACCAGGGGCTGGAAACAGAGGCCGATGAAGTGGATCTCGATTATCAGGCGACTGATCACTGGAAGTTGAGTTCGGGCGTGCGCAGGGACAGCCGCACGGATAATTCGCCGGACGTCCCTCTGACCCAGGAACAGGGCGACCGCACTGATGTGGTGGCCAAGGCGCTGTATGATTCCAAGGCGCGATGGAGCGGTTACGGTTTCGGGCAGGAGTCGGTAGAGACCAGTGGCAATCGCGAGGACAATGGCCGGCTCGGCGTTGGCGGCGGTTATCGGGTAACCGACCGCTTTAAGTTGGACGCCGAGGTATCCGATGGGGACCTCGGCGCGGCCGGCAAGCTCGGCACCGAGTATCGCATTACCGACCGGACCACTCTCTATCTCAATTACACCCTGGAGAACGAGCGTTCGGACGACGGCCTGCTGGAAAGAAAGGGGAACATGGCATCGGGATTTCGCACCCGCTACTCGGACAGCGCCAGTGTCTATCTGGAAGAGCGCTATACCCATGGCGATGTCCCCACAGGTCTGATGCATTCCACCGGTGTCGATCTGGTACCCACGGATCGTCTTAATCTCGGGGCCAAACTGGATTTCGGCACCCTGCAGGACAATGAGACAGGGGCCAAGACCAAGAGAACGGCGGCCGGATTGAGCGCCGGTTATGGATTCAAGAAGCTGAAGATAAGCAGCGCCTTTGAATATCGGGTGGATGATGCGGAGCAGGAGGATACCAGCACCATCAAAACCACCAGCTGGTTGCTGAAAAACAGCCTCAAGTATCAGTTGTCTCCGGACTGGCGCCTCATCGGAAAATTAAACTATGCCCGGAGCGTAAGTTCGCAGGGCCAGTACTACGACGGCAACTATACAGAAGCGGTGCTGGGCTACGCCTATCGTCCCGTCGATAATGACCGTTTGAATGCGCTGATCAAGTACACGTATTTCTACAATATGCCGACAGCAGAACAGACCAGCGGCACCAGCACGGAGGCCGACGTTATCGAGCGCAGTCACATCGTGGCGCTCGATGTCATGTACGATCTGACCTCACGCTGGACCGTGGGCGGCAAGTACGCCTATCGGCTGGGACAGGTGAGCCTGGACCGGGACAATCCCGAGTACTTCGACAGCCGGGCATCACTGTATATCGTGCGCGCCGACTGGCATTTCGTCCACCAATGGGACGCCCTGATCGAGGGTCGCCTGCTCGATCTGCCCGACGCCGAGGACAGCCTCAGCGGGGTACTGGTGGGTATTTACCTCGATGTGGGCAATCACATCAAGGTCGGTGCCGGCTACAACTTCAGCAGGTTTTCGGATGATCTGACCGACCTCGGCTATCGGCACCAGGGGGTGTTCATCAATATCATCGGGACAATGTAAATGCATTTATTAAACCACACACTCCAACAGGAGGCAGCCATGTTCAATATTTTAAGAGGGTTCATTCTATCCATTGCGATGCTGATGCTGAGCTTCCCTGCCTATGCCGAGGAAGTCTCCAAGGAACAGATCAAGGGGCTGGATGAGCAGGTTCAGGAAATCAAGACCGATGTTCTCGGTATCGCAGCGCAGCTGAGCTTGCTCGAAGAGAAGCTGCTGTATCCATCCAATACCCAGGTTGCCGTCTTTGTGTCGTTGGACAACGGGGCGAAATATCGCCTCGATTCAATGGAGATTCAGTTGGACGGCAAGCCGGTCACTCATCACCTCTATACCTTCAAGGAACTCGAAGCTCTGCAGAAGGGTGGAGTGCAGCGCATCTATACCGGCAATATCAAATCCGGCGAGCACGACCTGCAGGTACTCCTGACCGGCAAAACCGCGGGCGGATCCGATCTCCGCCAGACGGAAAGTTTCAAGTTGAGCAAGGACGTGGGACCCAAGATGGCAGAAATTCACCTGACCGGTTCCGATGCGAAAACTATCACCCTTAAGGATTGGTAGCTTATGTCCAGATTACTTGTCTTGCTGGCTTCCCTGTTGTTCGTAGCGCCTGCACTGGCGGCCAGCACAGCCATGCCAAAAGACTTGAAGGACCTCTATTACGGAGAGGCACTGTATTACGCCTATCAGGGGGAGTGGTTCGAGGCCATTGCCCGGCTCGACAGTGAGCTTGCGCAGTATCGCAGACTCGATGAGCCCGCACTCAATTCCCTTTACTACCATGTTGATCAGGCCGAGTTTAACGTGGGTGATTTCGAGCTGTTCTACCGGATGCACCAGCGCGCCGGGCGCGCCATCAAGGCGGTGATCGAGGGCAATGTCGAGGAGACAGTGCGCAACGAGGCCATTTTCCGCCTGGCCCGGATATATTTCCAGAAAGACCAGCCGCAGAACGCCCTGCAGGCCGTGGAACGCATCAAGGGCGCCGTTCCCGAGGGAATTCGCGATGATCTGGCTTTCCTGCGGGCGCAAATATTTATGGCCAACGGCCGCTTCGATGATGCGGCCCGCATCCTGAAAGAACTCCAAGGGGCCAAGAGCCTGGAAGGTTTTACCACGTACAACCTCGGGATCGCGCTGCTCAAGAGCGGGAAGGCCCGGGAAGGGCGCCAGTATATCGACCGTACCGGCCGGATCGAGAGCGACAATCCGGCCACGCTGGCGATCAAGGATAAATCGAACCTCGTCCTCGGCGACAAGCTGATGAGTGAAAATAATTTTGAGGGCGCCAAGGAGGTGCTCGACAGGGTGCGCCTGAGCGGCCCGTTTTCCAACCGCGCGCTGCTCGGTTCGGGTTGGGCCGACGCCTCCCGGGAACGGTTCGAAAATGCCTTGGTGCCATGGAGCATCCTGGCTGATCGCGAGGTCACGGACCCGGCGGTGCAGGAAGCCATGCTCGCCGTCCCCTATGCCTATGGTAAGCTCGGTGTGTACGGCAAGGCGGCGCTGATGTATGGCAAGGCCCTGGAGGCATTCAGCAAGGAGATTGACAAGCTCGGCGCCTCGATCACCTGTATCCGCGAAGGCAAATTTCTCAAGGCCCTGGTGCGGGAAGAGCTGAAACAGGATGCCAACTGGGTTGTCAAGCTGCGCGAGCTGCCGGAAACGCCCGAGACATTCTACCTGCTCGATTTGATGGCCTCCCATGATTTTCAGGAATCACTGAAAAATTATCTCGACCTTGAGCAGCTGCGCAAAAAACTGGAGGTCTGGTCAGGGGACCTGATCGCCTTTGAGGATATCATCAAGCAGCGTTTGGCGTATTACAAGCCGCTGTTGCCCGCGATCGACCGGGAATTCAGACGGCTCGACTCGCAGATTCGGTTGCGTCTGGAGCAGCGAGACCGGATCGAACAACGGCTGCAGACCATGCTGGTAGCGCCGCGCCCCGATTATCTGGCCACTGCCGAGGAGCGTATCATCAGTGAACAGCTGGCGCATCTGGAGGAGCGGGTGATCGCGCATAGTGCCGTAGTCGCGCCCGAGATTGGCGACCGCATCAGGCGTTTGCGGGGGGTGCTGGGCTGGAAGATATATACGGAATATGACCAGCGCCTTACGGTGGCGCACAAAAATCTTCGAGATCTGAATCACGTCATCGACTTGCTGCACAAACAGTACACTTCCTTTGTGCGTACACGCCAGGCTGCCACCCAGAGCTATGAAGGGTATGACGAGCTGATCCGCCGCCAGCGTCTGCAGATCCAGACTGCCCTGGAAAAAACGAAGGGGCTGATGGCACGTCAGGGGCAGATGCTCGAGATTATGGCGGTGAATGAACTCAGCAAACGTCGTGACCGTCTTGAAGAATTCCAGGTCAAGGCTCGCTTCGCCCTGGCGGACAGCTACGATCGGGCCAGCAAGGCCCAACACCGGAAGGGGGCCGAGCAATGAGGACAACGATTTGTCTTCGATCCCTCGACTCGCAATCCCCCGGCTTTGGCCTGGGGTTCGCTCGTAGTCCTCGGGAGGTCGCGTTATTAAAGGGAGCCTCCGGCTCCCGGCGGAGGTGGCTCCTCTGGAGCGTGCTCGCGCTGCCGTTGCTCCTGAGCGCCTGTCATTCGATCGGCGGTAAGGATACGATTGCCAAGTTGCGTAACATGCAGATCGAAATCAAGGAAGAGAAGATCGAAGGCGGACTCGAGAAGGCCATGGAGGGTTATCGGCGCTTTCTGGAAGAAACGCCGAACTCGGCTCTGTCGCCGGAGGCTATTCGTCGCTTGGCAGACCTGAAGGTCGAAAGGGAATATGGCCTTCTTTCCGGCGATACCGTAGCAGAGCGGCGGGTCTCCGCGACCGCGTTGCCTCCTCCGAAACGCGCGGCGCGTACGGAGGTTGCGCCCACGCGCTCCTCTGTTCCTGCACTGACGCAGGCCCCGGTGCCAGGTGAATCGCAGGCCGATTTTGAAAAAAGGGCGGCTCAGAGCCCGGCGCTCGGCACGGCCGCGGCTGCAGACGGACTTGTCGAAGGTGCTGATGACCTGAAACGGGTCGGTGCCGTTGAAGCCGTCGAACTCTACAAGAAACTGCTGAACGATTACCCAACGTACGAACGCAACGATCAGGTGCTGTATCAGATGTCCCGCACCTATGAGGAAATGGGCCGGGTCGAGGAGGCCATGGAAACCATGGACCGGTTGGTGCGCGTCTACCCACGGTCCCATTATATCGATGAAGTGCAGTTCCGGCGAGCCGAATATTTCTTCACCCGCAGGCGTTATCTTGATGCCGAGGAGGCCTACGGCAGCATCGTGACCATCGGCGTCTCTTCATCCTATTATCAGCTCGCCCTGTACAAGCTGGGCTGGACCTTTTACAAGCAGGAACTCTATGATGAGGCTCTGGACCGATTCATCGCCCTGCTGGATTACAAGGTGTCGGTGGGCTACGACTTTGCTCAGACCGCGGACGAGCCGGAACGCAAGCGCATCGATGACACCTTCCGGATCATCAGTCTGAGTTTTTCCAACCTCGGCGGCGCCAACTCCGTGGTCGAGTACTTCACCCGCCACGGCAAGCGCAGTTACGAGGACGGCGTCTACAGCAACCTCGGGGAATTTTACTTCGACAAACGCCGCTATAGCGACGCGGCTGCAACCTACAACGCCTTTGTCAGCCGCAATCCGTTCCACACGGTGTCGCCGCAATTCGCCATGCGGGTGATCGAAATCCATCTTGCCGGGGCGTTCCCCAGCCTGGTCATTGACGCGAAAAAGCAATTTGCCACCAATTACGGACTGAAGGCCGAATACTGGCAGCATTTCGAACCGAGCGCCCGTCCGGAAGTTCTGGCCTGGCTTAAAACGAACCTCACTGATCTGGCCAAGCATTTTCACGCGCTTTACCAGAGCCCGAAGCAGATCAAGGAAAAAAAGACAAACTTCGAAGAAGCGCTGCATTGGTATCGGGAATTCCTCGCTTCCTTCCCGATGGACCCGGAGTCGCCGGCTATTAATTATCTGTTGGCGGATCTGTTTCTGGAAAACCGCTCCTTTGATCTTGCGGCGGTGGAATACGAGAAGACCGCCTACGAATACCCGCGCCACGAAAAGTCCTCGCAGGCCGGCTACGCGGCAATTTACGCCTATCGCCAACACCTCGTCGGCGTTGCGCCCGCGGCAAAAGATCAGGTGAAGCGGGAGGTCGTACGCAGCTCGCTGAAGTTTGCCGACACCTATCCGGAGCATGAGAAGGCGGCGATTGTTTTGGGGGCGGCTGCGGATGATCTCTACGACATGCGGGATTATGAACCGGCGGCTGCCGCCGCACGCAAGCTTATCGAGGCATTCCCCGGCGCCGAGGCGGAGGTCGTGCGCGCAGCCTGGCTGGTGGTCGGCCACGCAACCTACGAGCTGCTTCGCTACAGCGAAGCGGAAACCGCTTACGTGAATGTGCTGGCGCTGCTCCCTGCCGGGGACAAAAGTCGCGATGCCTTGATCGAAAATCTTGCGGCAGCGATTTACAAGCAAGGTGAACAGGCGAATGCCCTGGCGGATTATCGGGCAGCGGCCGAGCATTTTTTGCGGGTGGGGCGTATGGCCCCGACTTCCAAAATCAGGGTGAACGCGGAGTACGATGCGGCCGCCGCCCTGATGCAGCTTAAGGACTGGAAGATGGCGGCGGCTGTGCTGGTGGGATTCAGGGGCCTGTTCCCCGGACACGCATTGCAGCCTGAGGTGACCAAGAAGATCGCCTACGTCTATCGCGAGGATGGTCAGCTCGCCTTGGCAGCCGATGAATATGAACGCATAGAAAAAGAGTCCCAGGATGATGAGGTAAGGCGGGAGGCCCTGTTGATCGCGGCGGAATTGCATGAGAAAGCCGGGAACCAGGCCCGCATGTTGGTGATGTATCGGCGCTATGTGGATTATTTCCCGCATCCGGTGGAACCCAACCTGGAAACGCGTAACAAAATCGCGGAAGTTTTGAAGAAGATAAACGATCGGGACAACTATCTCGCCGAGCTTAAGCAGATCGTGGCCATTGATGCGAGCGCCGGTGGCGAGCGAACGCCACGGACCCGCTTTTTTGCCGGCAAAGCCGCGTTGGTTCTGGCCGAGCAAACCTTCGACCAGTTCGCTGGAGTCAAACTGGTCGTACCATTCGAGGCCAACCTGCGCAAGAAAAAAGAGCTGATGAAGACAGCCACACAGGAATTCTCCAAACTTCTGGAATATGAAGTCGGCGAGGTTACGGCAGCGTCGACATTCTATCTCGCCGAGATCTACGCCAACTTCAGCAAAGCTTTGCTGGAATCCGAACGTCCGGAGGGTTTGGCGCCCGCGGAAATGGAGCAGTACGTGTTGGCCATCGAAGAGCAGGCCTATCCCTTTGAGGATAAGGCCATCGAAATGCATAAAAAGAATCTTGAACTGATGACCCTCGGTATCTACAACGAGTGGATCGACAAGAGCTTGCAGAAACTGGCCAAGTTCGTTCCCGCCCGCTACGCCAAGCCGGAAGAGGAGAGCCCCGTCATCGCTTCGTTGGATAATTATATGTTCGCCATTGAACGTCCGAAGCCGCCCGCGCAGGCGCGGAGCGCGGCCAGGCTGAAGGAGCGTCGGCGCGAAGGCCGGAGAAGCGAAGCAGGATGCGAAGCCTGCTGAAGCTCAAGAAGCGGTGAAGGCGGCGGAGCCGAAACAGGATGCGAAACCGGCCGCGACCAAAAAAGCGGTGAAGCAACGCAGCCGAAACAGGATGCGAAACCGGCCGCGACCAAAAAAGCGGTGAAGGCACGCAGCCGAAGCAGGGCGAAACCGGCCGCGACCAAAAGCGGCGCCGGGAGCGAACGACAGCGGCGACCAAGGCGCCCCGCATGATGCGGCGGTGGAATAAGATTTAGGTGAACGAAATAGGGAGCTGAGCGATGCAGATCAAGAATGAAGAGCTGTTATGGTGGTCGAAAGTCCGAAGGCGGGCCGGGCAGTTGGCCCTGGTGATGGTACTCGCGCTTTTTTCCGGGTGCGCAACCAGCTTCAAGGTCGCGCAGCAGCCCGCTGCAAACCAAGGGCCATCCGTGGCGCGGCTCGAAGATGGTCGGCAAGGGTTCGTCATCCGGGAAAACCCGGGCATGGATGCTCAGTCGCGCGACGAATTCGAGCGCGCCGTCGCCATGATGAACGACGGGAAAAATGACAAGGCCATCGAACTTCTTACAAAGGTGGTCGAGCGGTCACCGGGCGTCACGGCGCCATATATCAACATTGCAGTGGCCTACATGCGGACCGGAAAGTTGGAGCCGGCCGAGCAGCACCTCAAAACCGCACTGGGACTGGTTCCTAATCACCCGGTGGCCAGTAACGAATATGGTTTGCTGCTTCGCAAGGGAGGCCGTTTTAAGGAGGCCCGGGAGATCTATGAGAAGGCGCTCGCGAGTTTTCCGGAGTATCTTCCCGTCCATAGAAATCTCGGTATCCTCTGTGATCTGTATCTCAATGACCCGGAATGCGCGATCAAACAATTCGAGATTTACAGCGAGGGGATGCCCGCGGACGCGCAGGTCAAGATCTGGATTGCCGAGCTGCGCACGCGGCTCGGACGTGCGGAGAAGCCGAAGCAGGAAGCGAAGCCGGCAGAGACCAAAGAAGCGGCAAAGGCCGGAGAACCGGCGCAGGACGCACACGACAGCGGCGACAGGTGAAAAGGAAGGAGGGAATATGTATCGGAACGTATTGCTTTGGCTGTGTCTGCTTCTGGTGCCGGTTGGCGCGGCCATGGCCGAGGACAATGAACCGGCGGCCAAAGATGCGGCAAAGGCGGCACAGCAGAAACATGAAGCGAAGCCGGCAGAGGCCAAAGAGCTTTCGGGCATGTCCGTCATCGGTAACGATGAGGCCCCAAAAGCCCTGTATATAGTGCCCTGGAAAAGCTCTGAAATCGGTGTGGAGACAAGTTTGAGCATGATGTTAACCGAAAGTGCTGTGCCCGTGGACCGAGATGTGTTCATGCGGCAATTGGATTTTTACAAACTCAGTGCCAAAAAATAACTTCGTTGTCTAGTTAGCGAAAAGGAGGAATAAAATGTTTATAGTAAGGTTTTTTCAGAGTGGCGGGTTCTTCATGTTCCCTATTCTACTTACGCTTTTGGTCGGTCTGGCTATCGCGTTTGAACGCTGGGTTCACTTGAAAAGCGTCCGGGAAGCAAACAAAAAAATGTGGGACTCTCTGTATCCGGCGCTGGTCAAGGGAGAGTTCGATAAAGCCCGGGAAATGGCCAACAAGGACAAATCCGCTATGGCGCAAATGCTGGGGATGGGATTAGCGCGCCAGGGGGCGGTCAGGCGACGGGAAGACATAGAAATCGCCATGGAAGAGAGCATGATGGAGATAGTTCCGCAATTGGAAAAGCGCACGCCGTACCTGGCGCTGCTCTCAAATATCGCCACCCTGTTTGGACTGCTCGGCACCATCATGGGTCTTATCATGGCCTTCGCCGCGGTTGCCACTGCGAGCCCCGCCGCGAAGGCCGCCCTGCTCGCGGCCAGCATTTCGGAGGCCATGAACTGCACTGCCTTTGGTCTGATGTCCGCGATCCCGCTTCTCCTGCTCCATGCCCGCCTGACAACAACCACGGGTCAGATTGTGAACAGCCTGGAGATGGCATCGGTAAAGGCGCTCAATACTATCTCCAATTTTGCCAAGCACCAATTTGACAGATCTCCAATTTTACCAGGCGCCAGTTTGACAGGAGCTGATCATGGCCAGACGACATTATAACAAAAAGGGACGGGGAGAACCATCCGATTTCGATACGGATATCATGCAAATCATCAACCTGACACCGATGATGGATATTCTTACCGTTCTGGTGGTCTTTCTGCTCATCACTGCCGTCTTTATGAGTGTTACGATCGAGGAATTGAGTGTCCCGACCGCCGCCGGCGGACCTGCTTCGAACCAGCCGAATTTCGCCATCGAGGTGATTGTCCGCAAGGCAGGACTGGAAATTGCCAACGGGCAGGTCCGTGGAGGCTACGATTCCGAAAAAAGACGATAACTACGATATTGAGCTGCTGTCCAAAATGCTCCTTCGCCTGAAGGCCCAGTACCCGGAGAAGGAGGACGCGACGGTTTTGATGGAGCCGGATATCAAGTACGACTATCTGATTCAGATCATGGATGCGGTACGTGAAGCCGAAGTGCGGGCGGAAGGAAGCGAAGAGGTCAAGAAAACCGGCCTCTTTCCAAAGATATCCATAGGAGACGCGCCATGAAAGATAGCAGACGTATGAAACGGATGGAGCGTAACAACAGGAAAGGTGACATTAAAGGTCTCGGTATAAACCTGATACCGATGATGGATGTTCTTTGCGTTCTGGTGTTCTTTCTGCTCTTTCACTCATTCAACAGTACTCTGCCGGATGCGCAGATCGCGCTGCCCGCTTCCGTTGTCGAGACCAAGCCAAGGGAAACAGTGGCGATCGTGGTCAGCCCCGAAGTAGTACTGGTTCAGGGCGAAGCCGTGATCAGCACCTCCAAACTTCTCGATGACAGCATTGGGATAGTTTATGAAGTAAGAGAGCGACTGGAACAGCTTGAACGCAATATTATCGATACAAGCACCAAGACCGCTGCCGAAAGCATGGAAATCACTCTCCTTGCCGATAAAACGATTCCGTTCAAAGTGCTTAAAAAAATAATGTCGACCTGCACGGCTTCTGGATACGGAAAGATTTCCCTTGCCGTCATCCAGAAGGCGGCAAAAAAATAGCGGGGTTGCCGTGAATACATCCATATTAGCAGAGGAATTGGCGCAACTGAACGCACAGATCGAGCAAGTCCGGCAAAAACACGAGGCGCTGGAAGGTGAGTTGCGCGTTGTAGAGGCAGAGCTGGAAACGTTTTCCGCCGATAGACAGCGGTTCGATGCATTGCGGGACGTCTGCAATGCGCTCGACAAACTGGAGGAACTGAAAGCGGATGAACTCTTTTGGGAAGGAGTCGCGGAAGCCCAAAATGTCGCCGGACACGTGGAACGGGCGAGGAGCCGGGTTGCCCGCTTTGAGGGGGAGATAAGCGGGATTCTGGAAAAACAAGCATCTCTCCAGGGGCAGATCAACCGATGTCTCGATGAACTGGACATCCTCTACGAAGAAGTACGTGATGCTTACGCCCGTGAAGAACGGCGCGAGGAAGAGTACGTCATAGAGCGGGAGATTTCGTCCGTTCCTTATCGCTCGATGATCATGCCATGGACCAAAGAGGCTGAGAGCGAAAGACGCTTCCGCCGGGCCTTGCGTGTCGCTTTCTTATTCTATATCGTTTTTTGCGCTGTGATTCTCCTATGGAAACTGCCGCCGCTGGTCCGCCCGGCCGTGGCTGTGGTTCCGGAACGCCTGGTCTCCATGCTGAGAAAGTTGCCGCCCAAGCCTGAGCCGCTGCCTGAACGCCGCAAAGAAGAAAAGAAGCCCGAGAGGAAAATGCGCCAGAGAAAGCGAAGGAAGATCAGCCCAAACCAACCACCGCAGATACAGAGATTGCGCGTAAAAAAGCGGAGAGCACGGGGGTTCTGGCCTTCAAGGAGGCCTTTAAAGATCTGATGGCCGAAACTCCCGTCGCGCGGCTCGGCGTTGAGGCGAATCGTAACCAGTCGGGCGCGGCGGCAGGTCAGGCCCGGGCCAGCCGATCAATAATCTCTATGCCAGTCGCCGGGCGGTTCCAGTGGCGGTATCAGCAATGCCGGAGTCAGCCGCAATATCGGCAGTGGCAATGGCAATCGTATTGGCGGTGTGGGCTTTACAAGGGTAGAAAGTACGGTTGCGGGGCTGGCGGAAGGGGCGAGGCCGCTCGAGTTCCGGACCTGGACCGTCACGAACCGACGAAGAGATACAGATCGTCTTTGATAAATACAAGGCGACCCTCTATCGGATGTACAATGCCGAATTACGCAAGGACCCGACTCTGCGCGGCAAGATTATGCTGCGCATGACCATCGAGCCGGGTGGCGAAGTCTCCGCCTGTACTGTGCAGTCGAGCGATCTGGCCTCGCCGGAGTTGGTGGCCCAGATTGTGGAGCGTGTCAAGAAGTTCAACTTCGGACCGAAGGAGAAGGTTTCCAAGACCACCATTCTGTATCCGATTGATTTCCTGCCCGGAGGCTAGTGCCTGAGGCTGGAGACTGAATTAAAGCAGTAATAAGATGCATTGCATGCATCGAAAATCATAGGAGGATTCGATATGAGCGGGATGAGCAAGAAGAAGGCGTGGTATGTAATGGTTGTATTCTGTATTGGGATGCTGGCTCTCTGGGGGTGCCCAAAAAAGGCAGAGATTTCGGCTGTACCTGAAACACCACGGGAAGAGACGCCGGCCGCAGCAGCGACGGCTCAACCCGAGCAGAAGGCGGAAGCAGCGAAGCCTGTAGAAGCCAAGGAGCGGGCAGCCGCCGCTCCTGCCGGCCTTCGGCCTGTGTATTTCGATTTTAACCAGGCTTTTATCGAGGCTGGAGCCGGCGAGATCATGAAGGCGAATGCGGAATGGCTCAAAGCTCACCCGGAAATAAAGGTCAGGATCGAGGGTAATTGCGATGAACGAGGGACTATTGAGTATAACCAGACCCTCGGCCAGCGCCGCGCGGCAAGCGCGAAAAAATATCTTACCGATATGGGCATTTCCGGACAGCGTATTTTGCTTATCAGCTACGGAAAGGAAAAGTCGAGTTGTACCGATAGTACCGAAAGCTGCTGGCAGAAGAACAGAAGAGATGACTTTGCCGTTGTGTCCACCGAATAAATGTCCGGAATATTGAAGCTCTCCTGCAGCTTGCTGCAGGGAGCTTCGAATTCAAGACTGTGAAGGAAACGAGCAAAAACCGTTTCTATCAAGCGCAGTTACTGTTAGGGATGGACAGTGGAGAAAGTCTGGGTTATAAAAGATCCTGATGAATACCTGAAACCCCGCCGGAAGCCGAGGATTACGAAAGAAGATCCTTCCCCCGCTGAAGTAGACCCCGCCCTGGCATTTACGCTCTCGCTCTTATTCTGGGGTTCGGGACAGTTGTACAATGGACAGCGCGCCAAAGGCTTGAACTATATAGGCCTCGCGTTGTACTGTAATGCCTTAGCACTCCTTCTCTGTACGTTTCAGCAGGAGATCCCGTCCTATCTCTTTTTTTACGGCATCTCCCCGGCCCAGGCAGTGCTTGCTGCCGCGCTCCTGCTTTTCGTCTTCCTGATCTTCTGGGTCTTTAATGCAAGCGACGCTTACCACACCGCGATGAAGGGCAGACGGACACCATTTCCCGGCGTGTCAAGCCGCGCATGGCCCGTGTTCTGTTCCCTGCTCGTTCCGGGCTGGGGCCAGTTCCTGAACGGTCAGCCGATAAAGGGTGCCCTGTTCGCGGTCTTCGGGGCGCTCAGCATCTTCTCCCTTATTTCAGTCCCGGGAATCCTTCAGGCCTGGCCTTTCCTTGAGGACTCCTATTCCCGCCTCATCGTCGAAGGAGTGCTCCTGCTGTCCCTGTTCTCCGTGCTGGTCATGCCGTTCCTCTGGGTTCTTGGTGTATTCGATGCCTGGAAAGTGGGCCAGGACGAGATCAAAAAGGAGCCGTTCCTCGAGAGGCTCAAGGCAGCGAACAACCGCCGGCGCGCGTACGGATTGGTCCGCGGCGTTTTTCCGCAGATCAAGAGAACGCTCCTTCTCGCCCTTTTCCTGATCATCCTGATCATCATCACCGTCCGGTTCTATTTCCCCTGGAAATTTTATAGCGAATACCTTATGAAAGCCTTGAGTTGGTCATCGAAGCAGGGAATGATGCTCATCCCCGAGCTTATCCGCGGAATCATCACGGTGTTGCCGGCGAAATAGATTTGTCCGGAAGGGAGGGGGAAATCTCGCGCGCTTCGGATTACGTCCTACCTGCCATCGCATGAACATTAAGACTAACCCGCATCTGCCGTAGCCACCTGCCGCAGGTTCGTGATATCGCGGAGCGGCGGGGCGCCGAACATGCGGCCGTACTCGCGGCTGAACTGGGATGGGCTCTCATAGCCGACCTGGAACGCCGCGGTCGTCGCATCCTGTTTTTCGGCGAGCATTAACCGCCGCGCCTCGTTCAAGCGCAGCCATTTCTGATACTGCAGCGGGCTCATCGCCGTCACTTGCCGGAAATGATGATGAAAAGTTGATGTGCTCATGCTGACCTGCGCCGCGAGGTCATCGATGCGAAGCGGTTTTGTGAAGTTCCCCTTCAGCCAGTCGATCGCCCGCGCTATCTGATTGCTCTGACTTCCCGCCGCAGCAATCTGTCGGAGACGCGATCCCTGATCGCCTACCAGCAAACGGTAGAAGATTTCCCGCTTAATGATTGGCGCGAGAATCGGGATATCTTTTGGCTCATCAAGCAGGTCAATCAGCCTTTGAAAGGCGGCGAGCAGCGGCAGCGTGACTTCGCCGGTCGCTATCCCACGGCTCGATTGCTGCGGCCGCGGCGGTGGCAAGTCGCTGTCCACCATAAGCTGTGAAATCTCGCGCTGATCGATGTCCAACACGAGCCCCAGGTACGGCTTTTCCGGGCTCGCTTTGATAACCTGCACAAACGTGGGCAAGTCCACGGATGTGAGCAGGAAATGGTGCGGGTCATACACATACGCGTCGTCTCCGAGCTGCACGCGCTTGGCCCCTTGCGCGATCATGCAGACGCGCGGTTCGAACATGATGCTCACCGGCTCACTCGGTTTTTCCAGCCGAGCAAGTATCAATCCAGGGATCGCCGTCACAATCCGGTCGCTTTTGCCGGTTAATCGGGCAAGACTTGTTCCCAGCGTTTCTAGCGCGGCTTCCCTATCTTTATTCTCGAGTGTCTGTTTCGTACTCTGTTTTCGCATTAATGTCTCCCTGCTCTTATACTACAAGACTTTATTGCCCTGTCAACCCAATTATAGAAGATTTCGGAGGATTAGGCAATAACTAGGCAGAATTGGTCTACCCGCTTTTGTCCTTTCAGGATTAATATTGAATCGTCAGCAAGGAGTTAATATCAGAGCAGTTAACATCCAACTAACATCCGATGACCTGCGCGAGATCGAGAGCGTTGCCTCGAAGATCACGATCCAGGGGGAGCGATATCCCGAGGCGCTGGAAAAAAGGACAGGACTTTAATCGACAACGCGGAGCATATTGGCATATTGAAGGAGGTAATGATTCATGGATACTACTATTCTGAACAACGGAGTGCAGATGCCGATGCTGGGATTCGGCGTATTTCAGGTTCCCGACGCGGTCCAATGCGAGCAAAGTGTATATGATGCGATCACGGTCGGCTACCGCCTGCTCGACACAGCGGCGTCCTACATGAACGAGGAGGCAGTTGGCCGCGCTGTCAGGCGCAGCGGCGTGCCCAGGAAGGAACTGTTCATTACGACAAAGCTGTGGGTACAGGACGCCGGCTATGAGAAAACCAAAGCCTCTTTTGAGCAACAGATGAAGCTGCTCGGTCTGGACTATCTGGACCTGTACCTCATTCATCAACCCTATGGTGATGTGTATGGTTCCTGGCGGGCAATGGAAGACCTCTACAAAGAGGGCCATATCCGGGCCATAGGCGTGTGCAATTTTTCAGACGTCCGCTTAGCTGATCTGGCCGAGTTCAACGAGGTAGTCCCGGCAATCAACCAGGTGGAGGTTCACCCGTTTTGCCAGCAGAATATTCTCAAAAAGACCATGGACGAATATAAGGTTCAGATGGAAGCCTGGGGGCCGCTTGCAGAAGGCCAGAGAGATATTTTCAAGAATGAAGTCCTGTCCTCGATCGGACGCAAATACGGGAAAACGATCGCTCAGGTGATATTGCGCTGGCATGTTCAACGCGGAGTGGTTGCGATCCCGAAATCCGTACACAAGGAACGTATCAATGAAAACTACAGCATCTGGGACTTCAAGCTGAGTGAAGAAGATATGAACGCGGTTGCTGCCATGAACACGAGCCAAAGTCTTTACGGCGACACGTTCACGAGCTCTGCGGCGGTAAAGAGGTTCAAAAGCCGCACAATACATGAGTGATTGAAAACGCCGATGAGAGAAACGCCCGGTCAGGGGCATACGGGCCTTCGCGGCGGTCCTGATCCAGAAGTCATCACCACAAAGACATTCGCATTCTCAATCGACAACAGTCCGGAGGGTGACAATTCAAATCGCGAATGAATGCGGGCTTAAGCGGAAAACATTAGAGGCAGATTAACTTATCGGCAAGGAGAAGAACTATGGACATCGAAAAAAGCATTTCACATCCATCAAATGGTCGGCAGGAAGAGCTCGGGCCCGCTATGCCGGACCGCCGGAAATTCCTGGTCGCGGGTCTGGGATTGGCGGCGACCTCGTTGCTGCCTCGCATTACAGTGGGAGCAGAAGCGACGCAATCCGTTGCCAAAACTTCACGGCCGGCCAGCCTGTCGCGCCGCAAGCTCGGCTCGCTGGAAGTTTCAGCATCGGTCTCGGCGTGCAGAACATGAGCCGCACGTACCAGACGACGATCCCTACCCGGCCCGAGATGATCAACATCATCCGGACAGCCTTCGACCGTGGCGTCACTTTCTTCGACGCCGCCGAGGCCTATGGCCCTCATGAGGTGGAGCGGATCCTCGGCGAAGGCATCGCGCCGTTCCGGGACAAGGTCGTGATCACATCGAAGTTCGGCTGGAACATCGATCTGGAGACCGGCGAGCGGCGCCCGGGCTCAACAGCCGCCCGGACCACATCAAGCTCGCCGTCGAGGGCATGCTCAAGCGTCTTCGCACCGACCGCATCGATCTCCTCTACCAGCACCGGGTCGATCCGCAGGTGCCGATCGAGGACGTCGCCGGCGCCGATCAAGGACCTGATGGCGCAAGGCAAGGTCCTGCACTGGGGCCTGTCGGAGATGGGACTGCAGACCGCTGCGCCGCGCACATGCCGCGCTGCCGCGTCACTGCCGTTCAGAACGAATACTCGATGCTGTGGCGCGGTCCGGAGAAGGAGGTCATGCCGCTCTGCGAGGAGCTGGGCATCGGCTTCGTGCCGTGGAGCCCGCTCGGCGTGGGGTTTCTGACCGGTGCCATCGACGCGAATACGCGGTTCGCGCCCGGCGACATCCGCGGCGGTCGAGTCCCGCTTCTCGCCAGAGAACCTGCCGCACAACCTGCCGCTCGTCGCTCTGGTGAAGACGATGGGCCGAGCAGAAGCAGCGCCACCCCGGCGCAGATCGCGCTGGCGTGGCTGATGGCGCAGAAGCCGTGGATCGTGCCGATCCCCGGCACGACGCAGATGGCGCATATGATCGAGAACAGCGGCGCGGCTGCCGTTCAATTTACTCCCACCGAACTCGCCGAGCTGAATTCGTCTGTTCAGGGCTATCGAGATCCGGGGTCAACGTCTGCCGGACGCAGTGCTGGTCTTCTCGGCCGTGGAGGCACCGCCGAAAAAATAAGAGCGGTATGGAAAATATTAGAACGCCGTCGGTAATGACTGCGGCATTAATTTGCCTTCCATCTAGTTGTTCCACGGCACAGCAACCCTCTGCGGCTAACTCGTCGAAGCTCTCGACGACAAAGTTGTCGAGTCTGATCAACAGCACACTCAAGTTTCTTATATCCGGCGCAACCGATATCGGTGAATTCCTTAAGCCCGCAAGAAAAAGAGCGGCTTGACATAACATCAAAGACGATGTATGAAGGAAGCGTGGTAGTATGAAGGTTTTACTCTTAAGACGCTGGAGAAGATCGCCGAGGCGACCGGCACGAAGGTTAAGATCGAGTTCGTTGCCGCATAATACCGCGATTTAAATCACCGTTTTCTGGCATCGATCACTATTCAGATGCTGAGGGGTGAGCACAAGAATCCGGGTCTGAAAAATTAGCACAGTAAAACGAAAAGGGTTAGCTCATAAGGCTAACCCTTTGTAATTCTTGTTATGAAAAATTGATTAAACCCCTGAGCACAAGACTCTGGCGAAATTAATTAGCACAAATTTAGCACAGTCAAATGAAAAAGGGCTGACCGATGAAGGTCAACCCTTTGATTTCTTGGTGGAGCTGAGGGGGAATCTCACTGCGCTTCGCTTCACGAGGGGGCCGGCCCCCTCGTGTGACTCCCCTGAAGCATGAGGGAAATCCTTTCCCTCAAACTCCCTTGGTTCGATCCCCCTCATCCAAAATAAAAAAGGGCTGACCTTTCGGTCAACCCTTTGTATTATTCTTGGTGGAGCTGAGGGGGATCGAACCCCTGACCCCAAGACTGCCAGCCTTGTGCTCTCCCAGCTGAGCTACAGCCCCAAAAAACTACCGTAACGAGGTGCTTAATTTAACATCCAGATATGATGTTGTCAAGAAAAAAGACGGTTGTCACTCTATCGTTGTATTGTTTGAACGTCAATTTCATATCCCGATCCGTATCGCTTCTGCGCTGCCTTGTAGCGCACCCAGTACCCTTGACACAAGATAAAAGTTATGCAGCAGCTTTCAACTAGTGCTCATCGTATATTTGCCGCGGGCTTTTAAACTCGAGTTTCTCCATTAGCCCGTACTTATGGTGACCGTTTTGAACTGTTTGCGATTCCATCATAATTAATGAAAAAAACAATTAAACTGTATATAATGTATAAAGAATAGCATATGAGCGATCCGCAGGAAAAAAAAGAAGACACCCAGCCATTGCCGCCCCAGAGCGCAGAGCGTGAAATCGCGCTCGATATGCGTCTCTTGTCCGAAGCTGTTATCGAGCTCAATATTTCCCGAAAAAATGTGGGCATCTACCCGCCAGGCCATGTCCAGATCACGAAGAGCATTGAACGTGCTTACCAAATCCTCCAGAAATTGTTCGAGATCCGGACGGAAATGACCCTCGGAGTGGCCAAGGACACCCTGCTGGTCGGCCAGGACTACCTTGATCAAAAGAATCCCGTGTACCGGGATTTTGCGCTTTCCATGAGCCAGCAGGAGATCGCGATCAGTCACGTTTCTCAGCGGCCTGGAAAAGGACGAACTCGTGCGGTTTCATCGGATCCTTACGACCAGGCCGGAAGAGATCAGGGCTTCGGGAGGCATCACCAAGGTCATGGCCGAGGCCGGTATCACCCATATCAGGATCCAGTCCATCGATTACAACAGCCTCCATGTCACCGAGGAACAGGAGATTTTCAAAGCCCATCTGCACGCTGGGGGAAGGGAGGAGTCAGGCAGCGAATTGTGGCAGGATTTTGTAACGCATCTTTCAGCAGGCACCCTCGCCGGACCGGGGCAGGGGGTATTGGTGAAGGATACGGAGCAGATAGACCCTGCCGAGCTTGCACGGCTTCTCAATGAACGCAAGCTGGATGCGAAATCGGCGGTTGAAAGTTATGACCAGATCATCTCAACATATGTGCGCGGAACGGCGGAAAAAAAACAACTGACCCAGGAGCAATCGAACACACTGGCGAAATATGAATGCTCTTGTGAAAGATCTTCACCCGGAGCTCAGGAAACAGTTTCTGTCCGTGGCGTTCAAAAACATAGCAACACGAACAGGATCTCCCGTTGAGGCGGAAGCGGTGATCGGGGGGTTCACCGACGATATGGTGATCGAGATGCTGGGACAGGCAAGCGCCGAGGGGCGGGAGATATCACCGACGCTTGCGGGTCTCGTAGGCAAGCTTGCCAAGGCGCAGAACGATGCCTCGACAGGACAGCGGCAGGGTAAAAGCAAGCAACCGGAGAAGGGATCCGCGGCCCCTGCCTTCCAGCCAGAGCACATGCAGAAGCTGTTTGACCGTGAAAAGTACGAAGAGTATGTGAGCGACGACTATCAAACGATGCTCAAGAATTTCGTCGGAAGGCTCTCCGGTCGTCGGCTGAACAGTTCCCGCTGGAAGAGCATTTAGAGTCGGTTGAGGACGAGCACCTCGATTTTCAGATCGGCCGGGCGCTGCTCGCTTTTTTGGAAGAGAATATCGATGAGGAGGATTATAAGGAGTTCGCCCAAAAAATCGTTGCTATTATGCCCCAATTCCTTGAGACCGGCAATTTCGAGCTGCTCTGGGATATTTTTGATACGCTTCGCAGGCATTCGACGGACAAACCGGAACAAGGCATCCGGGAGATCGCCGAGGAATCGAGAAAGTACTTTTTCGATCCGGAATTTATTGCAAAGGCGCTGAGCGCTTTCGACCGCTGGATGCGGGAAAAGGGACAAGCGGCTTCCGGATTGATCCAGGCCCTTGGACCGGATACGATACCGGGTCTCATGGATATTTTCAGCAAGGACGAATCGGTGGGCGGAAGGCGTATTCTCTTTAATTTGTTGTGTCTCTTCGGGGATCCGGCGGTGCGCGAAGCACAGAAAAGACTGGGGGACCCGCGGGCGTACACTGTCCGGAATCTACTCATTCTTATAGGACGCGCGGGCAACGCCGCGTCGATCCCCCATGTAAAACCGCTGCTGCAGCATCAGGATCCGATGGTGAAGCTGGAAGCGCTCAGCACGCTTCTGAAATTCAAAGATCCGGGAGCGGTAGATCCGCTTCGGAAAGCGATCCATGATAAAGATCCGGACTTTGCCTTTCAGGCTGTTGCTCTGGCGGGACAATATCGAATAACGGATGTTACCGGGGATGTCCTGTCGAAGATCAAACGGGTCATCCTTTTCGAGACGGACTATGTCGAGAATGAGGAGATCATCAGGGTGCTCGGGAATATCGGAGACGCCACGAGCGCTGCCCGAGTTGGAGAAGCTTGCACGCGCGACATGGTCGCTCTATCCGCATAGTCTTATGCACATGAAGGAAACGATCTATTCGTCGCTCGCGCGATATCCGCGGGAGAAGCTTGCCGGGCTCATCAGGATCGGCGAGAAGCTCAACAGCGAAACGATACGCAGGACGTGCAGCCGGCTCATGGAGAGGCTTTAGCTTCCCGGCGGGCAAGTGTATACGGTGTCCACCGTAATACAGACAGGATTGGAATATGGCCGACTATAATTTTCATGAAGGAATATCGAGGGTGATCGCGCAGCTCACCGCCGCTGTCACGAATACGTGCCTCTATTCGCCGACCCATCCCCAGGTAGCGCAGTATGTCGAAAAAGCGCATGACGTTCTTGCGGAGATCCTTCAGCACAAACCGGAGATCACGCTGCTCCTCATCGGCAACGACCTCATTGTGGAAAACCGGCAGCTTAGGGCAACGGGGTCCGCGTCGTATGTAACGAACTTCATCCGGATCCTGAAAAAGCAGGCGATCGAGCGCATCACCTTTGTCGCGGGACTTCCAAAAGAGGAACTTCAGGGACTTATTCAGGAGCTTGCCTCTTCCAATACGCTCTCGATCCGGTCCACCTCGTTCATTAAGCTCGGCAAGGTGGAACTCAGGGTCAGGACACTAGATGAACAGCGGTCCCCTGCCGGGGCCGAGGCCTCGTCGAATACCGTCGCCGTATCCGCTCCCGATGTCCCCCAGGAGCTGCCGCAGGAGTTGCTTGCACTGACGGCAGAGGAAATCGATCACCTGAAAGATCTTTACCTTGGCGCCAAGCAGCACAAGAAGATCGATGTCCGCAGTGTGGATGACATGGTCAAGGGTTTTATCCAGGGTTTTCGACAGGAGATCAACCCCTTGAGTCTTCTCGCGTCACTCAAGTCCGTGAACGAATATACGTTTACCCATGTTACGAACGTTTGTATCCTGACCATGAGCCTTGCGGAGAATCTGGGCTTCAAGGGTGAGCACCTGCATCAGATCGGCGTCGCATCGCTGTTGCACGACGTCGGAAAGATATTCATCCCGGACGAGATCCTGAGCAAGCCGGGAATGCTCACACCGGAAGAACGGAGGACCATTGAGACCCATACGGTAAGAGGCGCACGCTATCTCATGGGTATTGAGGGAATCCCGAAGCTGGCGGTCCTCGCGGCATTGGAGCACCACCAGAAGTTCGACGGGAACGGATATCCGTCCATCAAAGGCGGCTGGACCCCGAACATTGTGAGCCAGTTGATCAGCGTTGCTGACGTCTTCGATGCCATGAGGAGCAGGCGGTCCTATCAGGAACCGATACCCCTGGAAAAGATCGAAGCCGTGCTGACCAAAGGAGAAAGGCACGTCCTTTAATCCGATGGTTGTTGATCTTTTTCTCAAAATGATAAATCGGTGAAGGGAACGAATTAGTTCTTGAGTTCTTAGTTTTCGAGTTCGTAGTTATTGAGTTTTGAGCTAAGGGCACTTACTTCCTGACTTCCCGCTGGACTCTCCTTACCAGGAATACACCAGTTCCGCTGCAACCTGATCATTTTGCGCATACCTTCCAAAAATGGACTGCGGCGGTCCGTTCAGTTCGATCGCAATGATCCCTGCCTTCCATGAATCCGTGAACACATACCAGACATTTGCCTTGACCATGGTGGCACCATGCTCGGGATTGTAAGCCACGCTCAGGTTCGTCTCCACCTTCTGGTTCATCCAGCCTGCTTTAAGGTTTGCCCACAGAATGGTCTCCGCTTTGCGTTCATACAATGTGTCTGGTCGATGGATGATGATCGTCTGCTGGGCTTGCATAGTCAGGAGACCGTCCTCAAAGAGCCGGTAATCGGCGCCGATCCCGTAGTCGAGTTCGTCGCTCTTGTATTCGATGGGATTCAGGGGGTATACGCCTGGTGCGAGGACAGTCGGATAGCCCCAGAGCTCGCGACGGATATTATAGTAGCGGTTAAGGATATATGCTGCCTCGGCCCGGAGACTCCAGGCTCCGGTTACCGCTGCCGCATCAACTCCGAATGATGTGATCTTGTGAAAATCAGGTGTATACCCGGGATCGATCAGGACCTCTCCCGGCTGGGGATCGATTACGAGCGCTGTGGTTCTGAATACCGGCTTCGGATCATAGCCATGGAAAAAATTGAGCGCCCACTCTATCTCCCCGGTATGCCGGGCGCGCAGGGCGATGCTGCCGTTCCCGATGGTCCGTGACGGCAGGTCCGGTTCAGCCGGGACGATCTCGACATTCGGGATCTGCGAAAGCGCCGATGCGCCTGATATGCCTGACCAGCGTTCATTCGGGAGGGGAAGGCGATAGGGGACGAAGACCGGGACCCAGACCGTATCAAAGGTCCAGTCGCCTTTATTCACGATCGCCGAGACCGACGGCACGCCGATCTTCCGGTCTTCGAGCGGTTTTACGAGGAACTGCGTGTAGTCCCAGGGATTCAGCAGGTCGTTCGACGGGTATTCGTCAAGCCTGCCCCAGGCAAAGCGCTGGATGCCGGCCCGTATATCAATGTCACCCGCTGTGTGTGAGAGGTACAATTCCTTGAACTCTACATAGGGCGTGTTGCTCTGGTATACTTCATCGTAGTTCTTGAAAAGCTTCTTGTCCTGCGCCGGACGCGTCACGGTCCCGTCCCATCCTCCTTCGAGCCAGGAGTGGAATCGCCAGGATGACTGAGGCGTGTCGATCTTGATCCTTCCGGTCAAGCCCGGTTCTTCCTTCACCGCTGTCGCTGTTCTGCGCCGCAACACCCCGCAGGTCCAGACGGCCGGAGGTGGAGTAAGATTCCTCGGCGATGGAAGGGGCAGCGATAAAAAGAATAAGATAGATGATGGAAGCTGATTTATGCCAGAAAATAAATGAATGTGTTGATTTCATCTGCATATTTTGAATGCGTTAATATCGTCCTGTTGGTTGTTTCAACTACTACTCTTCACTTAGATTATAGAAATAATTAACAACATCTGGTTGATACATTCTATCGATGAATACAGCGCTCTGACCAACTACTTCACCTGGTCCAGCACACTCCGCACCTGCTTCAAAAGCATCATCGGTGTAACAGGCTTAAAGACCACCGGCATCTTGCCCTCAAGCAACAACTTCTGCCGGACCAGGTCAGGGGCGTAACCGCTCTGGAACAGGATCTTGATATCGGGCTGGATCGCCCTGATCTCGTCATAAGCCTCTTTCCCGGATCTTCTTTGGCATGATAATATCGAACAGCAGCAACTTGATCCTGTCCTTGTTCTCCTTAAACTTATTTACCACGTCCTGACCATCGACCGCAGCGATCACGGTGTAACCGAAATCTTCAAGTATTGCCCTGGTCATAGTTCTGACGGTTTCGTCATCTTCCGCAAGCAAAATAGTTTCCGTGCCTCCCCGGGGATGCTCTTCCACCAGTTTTTTCTCCTCTTCCACACCTGCCGAGATGAGCGGCAGATAGATCTTGAAGCTGGTGCCTTGGCCCGGTTCGCTGTAGACATTAATGAAACCCTCGTGCTGTTTGATGATGCCGTATGCAATCGCAAGCCCCAGTCCGGTGCCCTTTCCTACCTCTTTGGTTGTGAAGAAGGGCTCGAAGATATGCTCCCGGGTGACCGCATCCATGCCCTTGCCGGTGTCTGATATGGTGATCAATCCATAGATGCCAGGCTTGCCGTAACCGTGGAGGGTGATGAACGCTTCATCCAGCCGCACCTGCTCCGTGGCAATGGTGAAGATACCTCCCGTTGACATTGCGTCACGAGCGTTCGTTGCCAGGTTCATCAGGACCTGCTCAAGCTGATGGGCATCGCCTAAAATTGGCAATGCTTCCTCAAAGAGCGATGTTCTGCATTCAATATCCTCTCCAATGACCCGCTTCAGGAATTTATCCACTGTCCGGATGATCTCATTCAGGTCCACGGGCTTTCGTTCGCTGATTTGTTTTCTGCTGAACAGCAGGAGGCTTTTCGTCAATCGCGCGGCCCGGTCGCCTGCCTCGAGCATGTGCTCGATGTTCACGCGCTGGGGATCGTCCTTTGCCATTTTCATGAGAGCAATATTTCCGTAGCCGACAATAGCAGTCAGGATATTGTTGAAATCATGTGCAATGCCGCCGGCAAGGGTGCCGATCGACTCCATCTTCTGAGCCTGGCGAAGCTGGTCTTCGAGTTTCTGCTTGTCGGTGATGTCGCGGAAGATACCAGCAGAGGCACTGCCTTCCGCCCAACGTCACAGGCGCGGCATTGATGTCCGCATAAAAGACCGACCCATCCTTTCTTAATACCGGAACCTCAGGAGCAAGCGAGATCTCTCCGCGCAGCTGTTTTTCAAAGGACTCCCGGATGGCGGGCAGGTCCTCTTTCGGGTGAATATCATCAATGCTCAGGCCAACGATCTCATCGCATGCATATCCGAGCATGATGCACATGGCCTTATTTGCCTTAATAAGCTTCTTGGTCTCCGCGTCGGCGATCATGATCCCGTCGGTCGCCTGTTCGAATATGGACCGGAACTTGTCTTCGCTTTCACGCAGCGCCGCCTCTACATGCTCCGCTCCGCAATTTCTTGTTGAAGCTGTTTATTGAATTTTTCCAGTTCAATTCTTTTTCTCATAAAATAAATAATAATAGGCGCAACTATCAGAGGGACAAATAATGCATCTATAGCGCCAGCCAGCAAAAGTTGCTTCAAATTAGTCTTTATATAGAGCAAGTACTGCAGAGTGTTCAAAAAGGCCGTAAATAATTCAGACACAACTACAGTAATCCAGATAAAATGCCATGGATTAAAGGGCTTCTTCGTTATAGAATATTTATTGCCCACGGTTGGCCTCATTTAACGTGAAAACTCTTGAAGGGACATCAGGGCCTGAATGCTCTCTGTTTGTCCATGACGAGACTGTATTTGATAATCCGACAAGCAACGTATCAGGGGAGATGTTGACGCCTACCGAGATACATATATTAGTCGCATAATAATTTTATCACAAATTATAGCAATAAAGGCCGACTTTATCAAATAAAGCGGCCCTTATAACAGTCTGGCTCCCCATACAAGACCCGAACGAGCAAAACGCATGCGATAAATTCAAAAGTACTGTTAACCGTTAGACCAATTCAGAAATCGTTGAGTACAGGAAGAACGTCACAGTTATAGAATATCATAACCATAGCACATTATAATCAGAAATTACTTTCCTGCTCGCTCCAACGACCTCTGCGAGAAAAGATCGTCCGCGAATTGTGTATGATACTTGATGCTCTCGATCGTTAGCTCGGTCCGGTGACTCGTCTTTTTGTTCTCCATGTTCATTTTGAACGGCGTGGGAATCCCGTCAATGGTCCTGATATCCGTGAAAACTCCGGTGCGATAAATATCCTTGTCCTGATAGTAATCGATCTTTAGATGGACCCAGAGGTCCTTCGCCACCCAGGCAATGTACTTTGTGTATTTCCTATGGATCTTTGGCGTCACTTCAACAACATAGCACGGTTTGCCGTCGATGATCTCTTCTTTCAGAATACTGAACTTGTAGTCATCCAGGTTCGGCGGCCCGCCGAAGTCATCGTACGAAAAATCAGACCCGAAGAACGAATCATCCTGAGAGCTTGTGGCAATGCGCCGCACGCGCTTGTACTCCGGGAAGTAGGCCCAGAGGTCGCGGTCGGAGAACGTATGGGCGTGGATCAGGAACCCGACGTTCTTCAGGTCCGGCGGCGACTTGAATACGATGAGGACCTTATATGCCTCGGGGTCGGACTTCTTGCCATACTCCGTGAGCGTGCGCGTGCGCTTGCCGCCGCCCTTGTCGAAGAGGACCATGGTCACTTCGGTCTTCCTGTCGAGCGACCTGGAGCGTTGCTCGTGGACCTTTTCATACACTTCGCGGCCGCTCATTGCGATTAGCGACCGCCGAATGCATCATTCCAAAGAGAGCGATGGTTGACAGCAGGAACCGCAATGTCCACAGGCAAAGTTAGGAGTGAAGGAGTGCGGAGTTCATAAGTATTTCCCTTTACCTTGGACCTCTCCGCGCCAGGGCAGTAAGATAATTCCGCACTTCCGCATTCCGCACTCCGCACTCTGAAGATTATTCATACGAAAGCGCCTCCACGATATTGGTCTTTGCCGCCCGCTGCGCAGGGTAAACGCCGGCAAGGGCCGAGAGCAGGGTCGAGAGAACGATCGCCCAGAAGAGTGAAGCCGTATCGACATGATACTGCATGCTGGCGCCATAATCGCCTTTCAGAAAACCCTCGAGGCTCGTCCAGCCGATGATGATGCCGGCCCCGGCGCCGAGGGTGCCGCCGATGATGCCGAGGAGCATGGATTCGATCACGACCACGCGGGACACCTGGCTCCTGAGCATGCCGATGGAGCGCAGGATGCCGATCTCGCGCGTGCGCTCCAGTACTGACGCGAGCAGGGTAACGATGATCCCGAAGCAGGCGATGGTCATCGTGATGATGTTGATCGCGTGGTTGACGGCAAAGCCCTGGTCGATGACCTTCCGGATCTCATTTTTGAATTCCCTGGACGGCAGCACGAAGAGCTGGCGATCACTCCCGAACCTTCGAGCGATCTCATCCCTGACCGATTCCACCTGGTCCTTCTGCGTAACCCGCACCGAGAATGAGTCCGCCAGGTACTCCTTCCAGTATTTATGATAGGTATGCATGTCCATGAGGATCGATCCTGAGTCCGAGCTGTAGTCCACGTTCACGACGGCGATCTTGAACTCGATCGGCCCCTCAGGTGTCGGGAGCACCATAGTATCGCCGGGCTTGAGGTGTTCCTGCGCTGCGACGGCTTCGTTCACGGCGATGTAATTCCGGTCCGGCAGAAGGCGCGCCATGTCTTCGCGCTTACCCTGTGCCAACTTGAAAGGGCTGTATACCATCCTTCGCTTGATATCCAGGGTGAGGAGCAGGATGCGTCTGCCGTGATAGTCGATGTAGATCTTGCGGAACGGGTCCGCTGAGAGCACGCCAGGCACTTTTTCGATGTCCTTCCACATTTCGACGGGCATGGGGATGTTCTGCGCGCCGGTGGTCGCGATGGGGTGTCCCGACGTCACGATGATGTCGCCCCGCACATAGGAGTCGATCCAGTCGAGGACGGACTGCTTGGTGCTGTAAAGGATCCCCGATGAGCTCACAAAAACAGAGATCCCGTAGAAGATGGCGGCAGCTGCCACGGCATTCCGGGTGATGTTCTTCTGGAGGTTCAGGCCGGCGAGCCTGCCTGCGGCGCCCACCCGCGGCGAGATGGTCTTGCGAAAGAAGGCAAGAAATCCCTGGAGTATGGTCGGTGTTGCGAGCGAAATACCGAGCAGGAAAAAGATCGTAGCCAGGAACATGGCAGCGCTGTTGTGAAAGAGCGGCGATTCCGGAAAGGTCTTGTACAGGAGCAGGAGCGCTGCAGCGAAGAGGACAAAGGACATTGCCGCGATCTTCAACCGTTTCCCTGAGAGAAAGCCTTCTTCGGAGTAGGGCGCCGATCGAATGGCCGACACCGGCGTGATGCGGGTGCTTGCCAGGGCGGGGAACAGCGCCGCCGCAAGGCTGGCGACGAGACCAGTGACGAATCCGACCGCGAGATTCGGCCAGGAGATGGCGATCTCGGCGATCGAAGTCCTCATATAGAGTTCGGAAACGGTCTGGCCCACGGCACCGATCGCTGATTTTGCAAAGAAAATGCCGAGGCCGAGACCCAGCACGGAGCCGACAATGGCCATGACAAAGGTCTCTCCCAGGAAAAGTGAAATGATCTCTCTCCGCGTGGTGCCGAGGGCGCGCAGGATCCCGATCTCTTTTCTGCGCTGGACCACGGAGATCGAGACGGCATTATAGATCAGGTACATGCCTACGAAGACAGCGATGAAGCTGATGAGGTTGATGTTCTTCTGGAAGTGGGAGATGAGGACCTCGACCTGCCTGGTCCTGCCTTCCGGCGTACTGACACTGTATCCGCCGGGGAGGGCCTTTATCATGCGGTCGCGGACGGTATCCAGGTCCTCTCCGCGCAGCAGGCTCACGTCGATCCTGTCTATTCGTCCTTCCTTGCCGAAGGCCATCTGCGCAGCCGGGTAGTCCATGATCGCAATGCTGCCGGACATGATCTTTCGCCGGCCCTTCGGGATTGAGCAGGCCGCGTACGCGGAAGGTCCGGATGCCGCGCACGGTCTGGATCTGTATCTTCTGATCGAGCTTGATCCCTTCCCGTTCCGCAAGCTCGCGGGTGAGCAGGATGGAATCGGGACGGGCAAGGAACAGGAGCGGGTCCGGGATATCGGCGCTTTCATCGGCGAGCTTGTAATCCCGGATATTGCTGTCCTGGAGCACGTCCACGCCGAGGATCATGAGCGTTCTTTCCTTTGCACCGACGAGGATACCCTGCGTATCGATCACCGGTACGGCATACTCAACGCCGGGGACCTTCTGAACGCGTTCGATGAGTTCCTCGGGAAAGCCTGAAGCAGCTCCGGTGACCTGGAGGGCGGCACGTCCTGTCACGCGGTTGATCGAGTCTTCGAAGGAGCGCATCACGCTCTTGTTCACGATCCCGATGGAAACGATGGCGGCAACGCCGAGGCTGATGCCCGCCACGGTCATGAGCGTGTGGACCTTCTGGAGCCGGATGCGTTTGATGCTGATGTGTTTGAGCAGGTTCAGGAGATTCATCATATCCTTCAAAAAAAAGAAAAACCGTTTGAAGGATTCAGGAGTAACGTAAGAATTCAATTCTTAATGAACCTGGATTATTTAAGACGTATTTTAAGCCTGTTTCGCCAGCCGGACAGGCCGCAAAGAACGCAATAACAGAACTGGATTATTGCTTTGAATATCAAGACTTCGAGACTGTCCTCTGCGACCGTTCGGCTTTGCGTCGAAAATGATTTATCCGAGTATCAGTGCTTGTCCGTCATCACTTCATCGCCGTGTCTTCGGCGATGCCGCCGTCCTTGAGCGTTATGACGCGCGTGCCGTGGGACGCGGCTTTGAGATCATGGGTCACCATAACGATGGTCTGGCCCTCCCGGTGGAGGCCGGCAAGCAGTTGGAAGATGTCCTCGCTGGTGCGCGAATCGAGGTTTCCCGTGGGTTCGTCGGCCAGGAGCACGGCAGGGTTCGCGATGAGCGCACGCGCAATGGCCACGCGCTGCATCTCGCCGCCCGACAGCTGTTCGGGCCGGTGTTCGATCCGCTCGCCAAGTCCGACCTTCTGCAGAAGAGCTTCCGCTTTTGGTTTGATCTTTGAGAAAGGGATGCCCTCAAGCAGCAGGGGAAGGCCTACGTTCTCTGCCGCAGTCAGAATGGGCAGAAGGTTGAAGAACTGGAAAATAAAACCTACGTGTCTTCGCCTGATGAGGGTGAGTTCATCGTCGGAGATGTTGTGGAGCGGCCTGCGATCGATGAATATCTCGCCGGAACTCGGCTGGTCCAGGCCGCCGATAAGGTTCAGGAGCGTGCTCTTGCCGGAGCCGGAGGGACCCATGACGGAAAGAAACTCGCCGGTGCGTATGCTGAGCGTGATATTGCTCAAGGCCTGGATATCTTTTGTGCCGTGCCTGTAGCTCCGCGTCACACCTTTCAGCTCGATCATGCGTCACCTCGTTGTAACAATTTTAGCGGCTCGGTAACATGTTGTAAAGGTAAATCTGGATCGCTGAGATGTTCCATTCCCGAAACTGATTTTTTACAATACAGGCAATTTGTGTTATAAGAAGCAGGTCAACGTACGTCATGAAGAATTCAATTCTATCCAGGGAGGTGCTTTATGAAGGTCATAGCATTTAACGGCAGTGTGCGGAAGGACGGGAATACGTCGATCCTTTTGAATCTGGTCCTCGATGAGCTCAAAGCGGAAGGCATCGATACAGAGATCTACTCGCTGGCAGGCAAGCCGATCCAGGGCTGCATAGCCTGCTTCAAGTGTTTCGAGAAAAAGAACCGGCGATGTAATGTCGAGAAGGACATTATCAACGAGTGCATCCAGAAGATGGATGAAGCCGACGGGATACTGCTCGGTTCGCCCACCTATTTTGCCGATGTGTCTGCTGGCATGAAGGCGCTGATCGAACGGTGCGGCATGGTTGGGCGGGCCAACACCGATATGTACAAGCGTAAAGTAGGGGCAGCAGTTGTGGCGGTCAGGCGCGCGGGCGCGATCCACGTTTTCAACTCGCTCAATTCATTTTTTCACGATCAATGAGATGATCATCCCCGGATCGAGCTACTGGAATATCGGCATAGGACGCCAGCCGGGAGAAGTAAATAACGACACTGAAGGCGTGCAGACCATGAAGAACCTTGGCAAGAACATGGCGTGGCTGATGAAAAAGATAAATTCTTAATAGTGTACGCCGTCCACGGATCAATTATTTGAAGCAACCGGATTTGGTCATGACGATCTGATTTCTGCTATACTGAAATGAACAATAGAAAAGGATCAACTTGAACGTCTGTAGGCCAATAGTATTATCCTTGTAAATAGATTCTATTTTATTTTAAATTCTATCTGTTTATTATGTTTAGAATATAATTCTAAGGAATGGGAGGTATAAGATATGAAACAGGACAAGAATATGTTGGATGAGATATCGTGCGTCGCGTATGACCTTTATGAAAAACGCGGATGTGCCCCGGGGAATGATTTCGCGGACTGGCTAGAAGCAGAAAAAATCGTGATGAAGAAGTATTCAAAAGGAATCCCCAGTAAGTAAAGGCCGTTAAGACATCTCAGCCTATGAGGGCGAAAGCAAAAACAAGGCCCGTGCATGATAGTGTATAAGCTATTTATCAAAAAATAAGTTGTTTGCTATAACCGGCACCTTTTTAAGCTCAGGACAATGACGAGACTGCATTCTTTTAAGGAAATGATTGACGAGTGGTCGAACAAGGACCATCCAGAAGGCAAAGCGGAAAGAGACGAAGGAACGGCCGCGACGACAATGATGGATTAAACTGACCGTGCTGAATGAAAAATATCTTGACAGAACGGCAGCAGTTGAGGTATTGTAACGGCGTCGCAGAAATTCTCTTTAAGTCTGGTCCTGTGAGGCCAGGAAGGGTTTAAGATGAAAAAACATACCAGCACCGTCATGTGCGCCATTTACACGACAACCTTCTTCCTGATTCAGGAGAGAAGGTTTTTTTGTGCCCTTTTAAAACATCAAGCCAGCCACAAAGACACGAAGACACCAGGAAGAGCTGCGATCAAATAGCTCTCCCTTTGTGCCCTAGCGACTTCGTGGCAGAATTAAGGTGCGTCATACATGAGTATAAAAGAAAAAGCCCTGATCCTCGACAAGGCCGGCATCGACCGGGCGCTTACGCGGGTGGCCCATGAGATCCTGGAAAAGAACAAGGGAGCCAGGGACCTTGTGCTCGTCGGCATCCAGCGCGGCGGTGTGCACATTGCCAGGAGACTGTCGGCACGGATACACGAGATAGAAAAGGTAGACGTGCCGGTGGGCAGTCTGGACATCACCATGTATCGCGATGACCTGTCAACGCGCAAATCCCAGCCAGTGCCCCAGGCCACGGACATTACCTTTGATATTCAGGACAAGGTGATGGTGCTCGTGGATGATGTGATCTTTACGGGCAGGACCATCCGCGCGGCGCTGAACAGCATCATGGACTACGGCAGGCCGCGGTGCATCCAGCTTGCGGTGCTCGTGGACAGGGGACACCGGGAACTTCCGATCCGCGCTGACTATGTGGGCAAGAACCTCCCGACCTCGGCAAAAGAGAAGGTGGAAGTGATGCTGGCAGAGGACGGGGTGGAAGAGAAGATAGTGATATTGGGAGAATAATCACGGGTCAAGTAGCAAGGGTCATGGAATTCCTGAACCCTGGACCCCGGACCCTTAACCCTCAAAGGTTTAATTATGGCACTCAGCTCAAAAGACCTGCTCGGTATAAAAGGCATGACCGCGGACGAGATCACGCTCATCCTGGATACGGCTGCAACGTTCAAGGACGTGTCCGAGCGCGACATCAAGAAGGTCCCGGTGCTCCGCGGCAAGACCGTGATCAACCTCTTCTACGAGGCAAGCACGAGGACGAGGACCTCCTTTGAACTCGCGGGCAAGCGGCTTTCCGCCGACGTGATCAACATCTCCACCTCTACCAGCAGCGTGGTCAAAGGCGAGACGCTCCTCGATACCGCCCGGAACATCGAGGCCATGAAGTGCGACATGATCATCGTGCGCCATTCCTGTTCAGGCGCTCCGGAGTTTCTTTCAAAACGGCTGAAGAGCGCGGTGATCAACGCCGGCGACGGTTTCCATGAACATCCTACGCAGGCGCTGCTCGATATGTACACGATACGCGAAAAACTCGGCAAGCTCGAAGGGCTTACCATAGCGATCGTGGGCGACATTGCCCATAGCAGGGTGGCACGGTCGAACATATACGGGCTCACGACCATGGGCGCGAAGGTCAGGGTCTGCGGGCCGCCGACCATGATGCCGCCGGGCATTGAAAGCCTTGGGGCACAGGTCTATTACGACATGAACACTGCTGTAGAAGGTGTGGACGTGGTCATGATGATCAGACTCCAACTCGAGCGCCAGACCGCCGGACTTTTCCCGGGCGTGCGCGAGTACGCGAGATTTTATGGTTTGAACCAGGCGCGCGTTGAGCGGGCGGCAAAACACGTACTGGTGATGCACCCCGGCCCCATGAACCGCGGAGTGGAGATATCGTCCGAGGTCGCGGATGGGACGCCGGTCATCCTTGATCAGGTAACGAACGGCGTGGCGGTACGGATGGCGGTGATGTACCTGCTTATCGGGCGGCGCAAAGGCGGAGGCTTAATAAAGGCAACTTCTTTTCAGGTGAAATGGAGAATGAGGGGGAAAGGGTGAAAAAGACTTCTTTGATTAAACCCCCATTTCGCCGTTACTTCCCCCTTTCCCCTAAGGAGATTTTGAATCGGGTGCTCATGATGAATATCTTGATAAAAAATGGCCGCGTGATCGATCCCGCGAACAAGGTTGACGAGAAACTCGATATCCTCGTGTCGGACGGCAAGATCGCGAAGCTCGGCAAGCCGGGCTCGTTATCAGCTGATGGCTCGCAGGTGATCGATGCCGCAGGCAAACTC
The DNA here is from genome assembly GCA_963732675.1 of Nitrospirota bacterium. Taxonomy (GTDB): domain Bacteria; phylum Nitrospirota; class UBA9217; order UBA9217; family UBA9217; genus JALNZF01. The sequence goes on along the minus strand of CAVTAJ010000019.1, from coordinate 183,497 downwards.
ATCGTCCCTGGCCTCATCGACATGCATGTGCATCTCCGGGAACCGGGGTTCGAGTATAAGGAAACGATCTCGACAGGTACCGCAGCGGCAAAGGCGGGAGGGTTCACCTCGGTCTGCTGCATGCCGAACACCAATCCGGTGAATGACAACCGCTCGATCACCGAGTTTATCCTGTCTCGGGCCAGAGAAGCGTACGGCACGGGTCTATCCCATCGGAGCTATCACCAAGGGTTCCAAGGGCGAGGAACTGGCCGAAATGGGCGAACTGCATCAGGCGGGTTGCGTTGCCGTATCGGACGATGGCAAGCCGCTTATGAATGCGGCGCTGATGCGCCGTGCCATGGAGTATTCGAAGATATTCGATATTCTCATCATTTCCCACTGCGAGGACAGTACGCTGTCAGACAAAGGGGTGATGAACGAAGGCAGGATTTCAACCGAACTCGGACTTCGCGGGATCCCTTGCGCGGCCGAGGACGTGATGACCAGCCGGGACATCTCTCTCGCCGAGCTGACGGGATGCAGGCTGCACATAGCCCACGTGAGCACTGCCGGTTCGGTGGGCCTGGTCCGTGAAGCGAAGAAGCGGGGCGTACGGGTAACGGCAGAGACCTGTCCCCATTACTTTACGTTGACCGATGAGGCGGTCCGTGGTTACAATACCATGGCGAAGATGAATCCGCCGCTCCGTACTGCCGAGGATGTAGCAGCGATCAAGCAAGGTTTGAAGGACGGTACCATCGATGTGATCGCCACGGACCATGCGCCTCACGGCATGGACGAGAAATCGGGCGAGTTCGATTACGCCCCATTCGGGATCGTCGGCCTCGAGACTGCGGTCGGTCTTACGCTCAAGCTGGTGGAGGAAGGGGTGCTATCGTTTTCCGAAGCGATCAGAAAGCTGAGCGTCAATCCATCGGCAATACTCAAGATCGGCGCGGGCACGCTCTCACCTGGCTCGGATGGGGACATCACGATCATCGATCCAAAGCGTTGCATGGACCGTTGATTCGGCACAGTTTAAATCAAAGTCCAGGAACACGCCGTTCAATGGATGGAAGCTCACGGGAAGGGCAGTGCAGACGATCGTGGGAGGGAAACTTTAGTGCGCAGTACGGAGTCCGGAGTGTGGAGTAAAAAGATACTGCCTGTTTTGCTTCTGATCCTACTTGCCGTTTCTCCATCATTTGCCGCCCAGAACCAGCAGATAGCCCAAAAGCTGGTCCTTCTCGAAGGCATTCAGGGTAAGTTCACATTCATCGTTATGGGCGATAACCGCTCTGGTGATGATATCTATAGGAAGCTTGTTTCCATTGCGATGGAACGGAAGCCCGATTTCGTCGTCAATACGGGCGATATGATCGCGGCCCCCGGCAACAAACAGGAATGGGCCAAGTTCTGGGAGATGTCGAAGCCGATAGCCGTACCCTATTTTCTGACCGTGGGCAATCACGACGCGCACCCGAAGGTGCCGTTGAGCGAGAAAACATATAAGCAGGAAGTGGACCTCCCCGGGAACGAGCTGTATTATTCTTTTGTCGCGGGAAATTCGCTCTTTATTGTCCTCGACTCTTGTATGGACAACCAGGAAAAGAGGATCATAGGCGAGCAATTCAAATGGCTCGAAGCCGTTCTCGTGAATTCGACGCAGAAACATAAATTCGTATTTCTGCACCATCCCTTGTATACCGATCTGGGGAAGGGGCATCACGCACATGAACAGCCTCGACAAGTATCCGGAAAGCAGGGACAGGCTCGAGGCGCTCTTTGTGAAGTACAAGGTTGACGCGGTATTCGCGGGACATGAACATTATTATGAAAAACGGTCTGTTGACAATGTCCTCTATATCATTACCGGCGGAGGCGGAGCGCCGGTCTATGATAAGGAAGAATATGGCGGGTTTAATCACTTTGTTCAGGTGTCTGTGGACGGGGACAAGGTGAGCGGGGAAGTCGTGGATATCAACGGGAAGGTGAGAGATAAGTTCTGAATGCAGACTTCGCACCACGCAGTGTCGCAGAGAAGCGGCGTATTCAAGATTTAAAATTCAAGATTGAAGATTATCGTCTGATTGCTTGGCGATCTCTGCGGCAGGAAGGATTATCAACGTATGAAAAAAGCGATACTTGCATTGGCAGACGGCATGGTGTTCGAAGGACACTCTTTTGGCGCGGAAGGTGAGGCTTCCGGCGAGGTCGTGTTCAACACGAGCATGACCGGATACCAGGAAATTCTTACCGACCCGTCGTACAAGGGCCAGATCGTTACCATGACCTCCACGCAGATCGGCAACTACGGGGTGAACGACGAGGACGTGGAATCCGCAAAACCGTATGTGGAAGGCTTCATCGTGAAGGAGTATCTCGACATCCCGAGCAACTGGCGGTCAAAAAAGTCCCTCCACGAGTACCTCAAGGAAAGCGGCATCGTCGGCATCCAGGGAATCGATACCCGTGCGCTGACCCGTCACCTCCGCGATTTTGGCGCGCAGCCGGGGGTCATCACGACAACGGGCATGAAGCCCGAGAGTATCGTTGCCAGGGCAAAGGCGCTGCCGAACATGAGCGGCCTTGATCTGGTGAAAGAGGTCACGTGCAAAACAGCGTATACGTGGGATGAAGGTGACTGGGACCTCAAGACCGGTTACAGCAGGAAGAGGTCTTCACGCTATCATGTCGTGGCCTATGATTACGGCATTAAGCGGAATATCCTGCGGCTCCTCACGGCAGCGGGATGCGATGTGACCGTTGTTCCCGCGACCATGCCGGCGGAAGAGGTGCTTGCCATGAAACCGGACGGCGTGTTCCTGTCGAACGGGCCCGGAGATCCGGAGCCGGTCAGCTATGCTGTCGAGAACATCAAAAAGATACTGGGCAGGAAGCCGATCTTCGGCATCTGCCTCGGACAGCAGCTCTTCGGTCTCGCCCTTGGCGGCAGGACCTACAAACTCAAGTTCGGGCATCATGGCGGCAACCAGCCGATCATGGACCTTTCCACGCGCAAGGTCGAGATCGCGGCGGAGAACCATGGCTTTGCGGTTGACCTGGAGACCGTGAAAGACAAGGTCGTCATGACGCACATGAACCTGAACGACAAGACCTGCGAGGGGATCCAGCATAAAACACTGCCTGCGTTCTCAGTACAGTACCATCCCGAGGCGTCGCCGGGACCGCATGACAGCAGGTATTTGTTCGGCCGGTTCATTGATATGATGGAAGAGCATAGGCTTAAGTGATTTCACCGCAGAGACGCCGAGGCGCAGAGAAATTCTAAAGATAGTATTAGACGGGATAACAGGATTGACGGAATTACTTTGTGACATCAACTCAGATTTATATTTTATTCGTCCTGTCAAAACATTTGCTTTTCTCTGCGTCTACCGTTCATGGCCGCGTCTTCGCAAGAGCAGGCTAGCCTCCGTGGTAGATATTGGTTTGAATGGTTTCAATGATTTCAGATACAGAATTACAAAAGCGCATTGAGGCGGCCTACGGGCTCCTCGAATCCTGCCGCGTCTGCCCCCGCGAATGCGGGGTGAACCGGCTGAAGAACGACAAGCTCGGTTTCTGCCGGTCGGGGTTGAATCCAATCATCTCGAGCGTGAGCCCGCATCACGGCGAGGAGCCTCCGCTCTCGGGCACAAAAGGTTCGGGCACGGTATTTTTCACCAACTGCAACCTCAGGTGCGTGTATTGCCAGAATTACCCGATCAGCCAGATGGGGAACGGCGAGGAGCGGACACCGGGCGAACTCGCGTGTCAGATGCTCTGGCTCCAGGAGCAGGGATGCCATAACCTGAACCTGGTGACGCCGACACATTTTGTGCCGCAGATCCTGAAGGCGCTCGGCATTGCAATGCAGCGTGGTTTCAACCTGCCGATCGTGTATAACACGAGCGGGTACGAGTCGATGGAAACCCTCAGGCTGCTCGACGGCATTGTCGACATTTATCTTCCTGACATGCGGTACTCCGATAATGCCGCTGCAATGAAGTATTCCATTGCCCCTGATTATCCGGAGATCAATCGCGCGGCGATAAAAGAGATGTACCGACAGGTCGGGAACCTTGTGCTTGATGAGCAAGGGATCGCGAAACAGGGTTTGATCATCCGGCATCTTGTCCTGCCCGGCAACATTGCGGGGACCGAAGGGGTGATGAAGTTCCTTGCCGAGGAGATATCGAAGGACGTCTCTATCAGCCTCATGTCCCAGTATTTCCCGGCATACCGTGCCAGGGAGTTCAACGAGATCAACCGAAGGATCACGACCGAAGAGTATGAGAAGGCCTACCAGATCATGCTGAAGTATGGGCTGGAGAACGGCTGGGTGCAGGAACCTGATTAGGTGAAATGGAGACACAGAGGGGAGAAAGAGAGAGAATAGCAGCATAATATCTGATGCATTATCCGCCATTTCCGCCATAGTTCTGCCCTTTGCGACCTGACAGGTTTTATTACGAGTTCGAATGATTGTCGAGGTGAAGGGATTACATGCCGAAACGGACAGACATTAAAAAGATCCTTATCATCGGTGCGGGGCCGATCGTGATCGGCCAGGCCTGCGAGTTCGACTACTCGGGTGTGCAGGCCTGCAAGGCGCTCAGGGAAGAAGGGTACGAGATCGTGCTCGTGAACTCGAACCCGGCAACGATCATGACAGACCCTGACATGGCCCACCGCACCTATATCGAGCCGATCACGCCGGAGGTGGTCGCGAAGATCATTGAACGCGAGCGGCCCGACGCGCTGCTCCCGACCATGGGCGGCCAGACCGCGCTCAATACGGCAGTGTCCCTGGCCGAATCAGGGGTGCTTGAAAAATATCACGTCGAGCTTATCGGCGCAAAGCTGCCTGCCATCAAAAAAGCGGAAGACCGCGAACTGTTCAAGAAGGCAATGGAAAATATCGGTCTCGAGGTGCCGAAGAGCGGTTTCGCCACGAGCAAGGAACAGGCCTATGAGATCCTCGAAAAAGTCGGATTTCCCGCCATCCTGCGGCCGGCGTTCACGCTCGGAGGCACGGGCGGCGGCATTGCGTATAACCGTGAGGAATTTACCGAACTGATCACGCGCGGCCTCGAAGCGAGCCCGGTCAAACAGGTGCTGGTCGAAGAATCGGTCATGGGGTGGAAAGAGTTCGAACTCGAGGTCATGCGCGACACCAAGGACAATGTGGTGATCGTCTGTTCTATCGAGAACCTGGACCCCATGGGGATCCATACCGGCGACAGCATCACGGTGGCGCCGGCGCAGACGCTCACTGATAAAGAGTATCAGCTCATGCGCGATGCGTCGCTCAAGATCATCCGCGAGATCGGCGTGGACACCGGCGGGTCGAACATCCAGTTCGGGGTCAACCCCGTGGACGGCAGAATGGTCGTGATCGAGATGAACCCGCGCGTCTCACGGAGCTCGGCGCTTGCGTCAAAGGCCACGGGCTTCGCCATCGCCAAGATCGCGGCAAGGCTCGCGGTAGGCTATACCCTTGATGAGATCACGAACGACATCACCAAGGCCACGCCGGCATCGTTCGAGCCGACCATCGACTACGTGGTCGTGAAGTTCCCGCGTTTTGCCTTTGAGAAGTTCCCCCAGGCCGATGCGACGCTCACGACGCAGATGAAGTCCGTGGGGGAGGCCATGTCCATCGGCAGGACCTTCAAGGAATCGTTCCAAAAAGCGCTTCGCTCGCTCGAGATCGACCGCTACGGACTCGAGTCACGCCGTGACCGTGACGGAGAGGAAGAACACGGGATCGCTGATATTCGTCAGAAGATCAGCGTGCCGAACTGGGAGCGGATATGGTACATCGCAGACGGCTTCCGCGTCGGGATGACCGTGGACGAAGTGTTCGGCCTTTCCAAGATCGACCCCTGGTTCCTGCATCAGATCAAGCAGATCACCGATATGGAAAAGGAGATCCGGGACAATGGAGCGCGCATCGTTAGCGATAAGGACCCTTCGATCGATCATCCTCTCAGGCGCGCTAAAGAATACGGTTTTTCAGACCGCAGGCTTGCCAAACTTCTTACGACCACCGAAAGCGCCGTGAGAAAGTTGCGGATGGAGCTCGGCATTATCCCGGTATTCAAGACCGTGGACACCTGCGCCGCAGAGTTTGAGGCGCATACGCCGTATCTGTATTCAACGTATGAGAAGCCGTTCTTTAACATCGGGGGGCAGGGGACAGGGATGCAGGGGTCAGGGGAAAGCCGAGTGCGAGGCCAATCCGACGGACAGAAAAAAAATCGTCATACTCGGCGGGGGGCCGAACAGGATCGGACAGGGCATCGAGTTCGACTACTGCTGTGTGCACGCGGCCTTCGCGCTCAAGGAAGACGAGTTCGAGACCATCATGGTGAACTGCAATCCCGAGACCGTGAGCACGGACTACGATACCGCGGACCGGCTCTATTTTGAGCCCTTGACACTCGAAGATGTTTTACATATTATACATCGCGAGAAGCCTGTTGGGGTGATCGTGCAGTTTGGGGGCCAGACGCCGCTCAAGCTCGCGGTGCCGCTCGAGAAAGAGGGCGTGCGCATCCTCGGCACCTCACCCGACAGCATTGACCGGGCTGAGGACCGCAAACGGTTCAAGGAGCTTATCGATAAGCTCGGTCTTCTGCAGGCCGAGAGCGGCACGGCCGTCTCCTGCGATGAGGCGGTGGATGCCGCTAACCGTATCGGCTACCCCGTCATGGTGCGGCCGTCCTACGTGCTCGGCGGCAGGGCCATGGAGATCGTCTACGACGAGGAGAGCGTCAGAAATTACATGTCCCGCGCCGTGAAGGCGTCCCCGGACCGCCCGGTGCTCGTTGACAAATATCTGGAAGACGCTATCGAGATGGATGTTGATGCGATCTCCGACGGGAACACGGTGGTCGTAGCGGGCATCATGGAACATATCGAGGAGGCGGGCGTACACTCCGGAGATTCCGCGTGCTCGCTTCCGCCGTTCTCGCTTCCGCCGGACATCATCCGTGAGATCGACCGTCAGGCCCGGGTGCTTGCGCTTGAGCTCGGCGTGGTCGGCCTCATGAACATACAGTTCGCGGTGAAAGAAGGCAGGATCTACGTGCTCGAGGTGAACCCCCGGGCGTCGCGGACCATCCCGTTCGTGAGCAAGGCCATCGGCGTGCCGCTTGCCAAACTTGCCGCCAGGGTCATGGCGGGCAAGACCCTCGGTGAACTCGGATTCACCAAAGAGGTGCAGATCAAACACATCGCGGTCAAGGAAGCGGTGTTCCCCTTTGCCAAGTTCCCCGGCGTGGACACGCTGCTCGGCCCTGAGATGAAGTCCACCGGCGAGGTCATGGGTATTGACGCGGACTTTGGCATGTCCTTTGCCAAATCCCAGATGGCGGCGGGCAACCCCCTGCCGGTATCCGGCCGTGTGTTCCTGAGCGTAAAGGACCAGGACAAGTCCGGCGGCCTGCTCGAGGCGGCGCAGGGACTGCAGAATGCCGGGTTCTCCATCGTGGCGACAAGAGGAACGGCGGAGTATCTGAGGAAGCAGGGCATCACGGTCGAAACAGTGAACAAAGTGGCAGAAGGCAGACCGCATATTGTTGACCGCATCACGGACATGCAGATCGATCTGGTGATCAACACGGTATCAGGCGCGGAGTCGCAAAAAGACTCCTACTCCATCCGGCGCACGACGCTCGTGAAGGGGGTCCCCTATTTCACCACGATATCTGCAGCAAAGGCCGCGGTCCGGGGGATTTCAGCGATCAAGACAAGACCTTTGCAGGTAAAGACCATTCAGGAGTATCATACGAAATGACACAGAAGATCCCCATGACCAAAGAGGGCTACGAGAAGCTCAAAAAGGAGCTTGACCGCATTCTCAAGGTCGAGCGTCCCAAGAACATCAAGGATATCGAGGAAGCACGGGGACACGGAGACCTGTCGGAGAATGCCGAGTACCACGCAGCCAAGGAACGGCAGGGTATGCTTGACGCCAAGAAGCGTGAACTGCAGCACAAGCTTGCACATGCCCAGATCATCGATGTCTCGAAGCTTTCGAACGAGAAGGTGGTTTTCGGCGCGACGGTCACGCTCGCGGACACTGATTCCGGCGACACTAAAAAGTACATGCTGGTGGGGCAGGAAGAGGCTGATTTTAAAAAGGGGAAGATATCGATACAATCCCCTGTCGGCAAGGCGCTGATCGGACATAAAGTGGGTGACGTGGTCTCGATCAAAACGCCGACAAAGACCGTTGAATACGAGATACAGGAGATAGAGATCACCCTTGATTAAGCTGCACAAGGCAACGATACGTTCACACCAGCCTGCGGGCAGGGGATACTACCGCCTTGTGCTCAATACACCTGAAGTGGCCGCTGCCGCACTCCCCGGCCAATTCGTGATGCTCAGGGTGTCCGAGAACATGGACCCTCTTCTCGCTCGCCCCTTCGGCATATCTTCCATTCCTTCAAAAGCATCCATCGAGATTCTGTACCGCGTCGTGGGTAGTGGAACAGCGCTGCTCACTCGCAGGTCGGTCGGCCAGACGCTTTCCCTGCTCGGGCCGCTTGGGAATGGGTTCCCAATGCCGGATAAAGCCTTCACGCCGGTCCTGGTTGCCGGAGGGAGCGGTTTTCCTCCGCTCCATTTTTTGTCTCTCCGCACTGGTGCGCGGGCGCATTTTTTCGTCGGGGCACGGAACAAAGATTGTCTGCCGCCGGTCAGCGTTCTGAAAAACCTCAGGGACCACTCGGCAAAGGTACATGTAGCGACAGAGGACGGGAGCTCGGGACAACACGGGATGTCCACGGACATCCTGAATTCCTTCCTGACGCAGATAGAGCAGAAGACCCATCTCGTGCTCTACGCCTGTGGTCCCCATGGCATGCTGGCCGCGGTGAGCAGGATAGCTGCGGAGCATTCGATCACCTGTTTTGTCTCGACAGAGGAACGCATGGCCTGCGGACTTGGAGCATGCATGGGCTGCTCGGTCCCGATGAAGGCCGGCGGTTACAAACGCGCCTGCAAAGAGGGGCCGGTGTTTGATTCGCGGGAGATTGAGTGGGGGGAGCAGGTGATGGTGAAAGTGCGGAGTTCGGAGTTCAGAGTTCGGAGTTAAAAAGAGACATCAAAATGCCAGTCAAAATAAATACAAAACCCGACCTTTCCATCGACTTCGCCGGGATCAAGCTCAAGAACCCGGTGCTGACCGCATCAGGCACGTTCGGATACGGTGAAGAGTACGCGGATTTCGTGGACCTGAACAAACTCGGCGGCGTGATCGTGAAAGGCGTATCCCTTAAGCCGATCAAAGGCAACCCGCCGCCTCGGATCTGGGAGACGCCGGCGGGCATGCTGAACGCCATCGGGCTTGAGAACCCCGGCATTGACGTGTTCATCAACCAGAAACTCCCCTACCTCGGGCAGTTCGACACCGCGGTGATCGTGAACGTCTTCGGATACAGCCTTGAAGAGTATGTCGGCGTTGTGGAGCGGCTTGACGATGTTTCCGGCGTATCCGGCATTGAAGTGAACATTTCGTGCCCAAATGTGAAAGCCGGCGGGATCGTATTCGGCACGAACGTCAAGGCGGCCTTCGAACTCCTTTCCGCGGTCCGGAAGGCAACGAAACTGCCGGTCATCGCAAAGCTTTCACCGAACGTGACCGATATCACTGAATTTGCCCGGATCGCACGCGAGGCGGGATGCGACGGCCTGTCGCTCATCAATACGCTCCTCGGCATGGCCATCGACGTGCGCTGCCGGAAGCCGCGGCTCGCAAACTTTACCGGCGGCCTGTCCGGTCCGGCCATCCGGCCCGTGGCTGTGCGCATGGTATGGCAGGTGGCGAAGGCGGTTCCGCTCCCTATCATCGGCATGGGCGGCATTGTTACGGGCGAGGATGCGCTTGAATTCATTCTGGCAGGAGCGTCAGCGGTGGCGGTCGGGACAGCGAATTTCATCAATCCACGGGCCACGCTTGACGTGATCGAAGGGATCGAGGTTCTCATGCGCGAGCAGGGCGTCGGCGATATCAAAGAGCCTTATCGGAAAGGTGAATGTCGGGTGAGGATCGTAACCAGCCTCAAGAGCAAGATCATCATCGCGGTCTCCGCCATCCTGGCGTTGACCATCGGCCTGGGTACGTGGATCAACATCGGGCTATCAGCGGTCGCAGATGGAAGATGCACTCGAAGACAATGTGCTCATCATCTCGAACACCATTCAGCGCAGCCTTGAGAACGCCATGCTCGACGGAAAGAGCAAAGAGGTGCAGCACATCCTTAGTGCTGTTGGCAGCTATCAGAACATCCATGAAGTAAAGATCTTCAGCCCGAACGGAGTTGTCCTGAAATCGTCAAACCGCGGTATGATCGGCAGGCAGGTCGATCCTATCACGCAAAAATGGTTTCTCGCTGAAAAGTTCAAGACGCCGATCAAGCGCCGTGAAGAAGGCATATTTTCGGTGCTGTTCCCCATAGAGAACGATGCACGTTGTTTTCACTGCCACGGTTCTCAGGTAAAACTGAACGGGGTGCTTGCCGTGGACATCTCCATGGCGCAGACGCAGGAAAAGGTGCGGGAACTCAGCAAGACCATGTTCCTCTGGGCCTTCGGGGTGACCGCGATCCTTGCCGTGTCCTTGTCACTTGTTTTGACGCACCTTGTTTCCAACCCTATCCAGACACTGATCGCCACCATGGAGCGTGCTGAGCGCGGTCTTGAGGTCCGGGTGGAGGTGAAAAGCTTTGATGATATCGGACGACTTGGCGAGGCGTTCAACTCGCTCTTAACGAAGCTTGAGAGCGCCCAACGGCGGGTGGAGCAGTATCATTATGAGCAAATGACGCGGGCCGACCGTCTTGCATCGATCGGCGAGATGGCAGCAGGGATCGCCCATGAGATCAAGAACCCCCTGGCCGGCATCGCGGGCGTGATCCAGGTGCTCAGGAAAGAGCATGCCGTCGGCGACCAGAAACGGGTCATTCTTGATGAAGTGCTTGTGCAGGTCGAGCGCATGGATAAAGCGGTGCGCAACCTGCTCTCCTTTGCACGGCCGCCGGAGCCGAAGATGACTCTGGCTGATATCAACGAACTGATCAGCAGGCTGCTCAACTTCCTCGCGCCGCAGTTTGCCAGGAATTTAATCACCGTTGATCGGAAACTGACGACAGGCCTTCCCTGGCTTACGCTCGATCCGGACCTGTTGCAACAAGCGCTGATCAATATCGCACTGAACGCGATCCAGGCCATGCCGGAGGGCGGAAAATTTATTGTGGAAACCCGGTCAGTCAAGCCGGACGGGAACAATTCCGGATCAATAGAGATCTTGTGCTCGGACACGGGGAAGGGTATTCCCCTGGAAAATCTGAGCACGATATTCAATCCATTTTATACGACGCGTCAGCAGGGCACCGGCCTGGGTTTGTCTATCACCCAGAGAATCATCGAGCAGCATGGCGGCGAAATCAATGTCATGAGCTCTCCTGAAAAAGGAACGACCTTTACCCTATCGTTCCCCTATCCACAGATCGCCAAAGAATAAAAGGAGCGTTGATCAATGCCATATAAGATCCTGATCATTGATGATGAAAAACTGATCAGGTGGGCACTCGAACAACATCTGGTGAAGCAGGGATACCAGGTGGCGACAGCAGAATCCGCTGAGAAAGGCCTGGTACTGCTCACCGAAGACGCACCCGATCTGCTCCTTCTCGATAATTGTTTGCCGGATATGACAGGTATTCAATTGCTTGAGAAACTCCATGTTCGGGAGCAAAGGTTTAAGGTCATTATGATCACGGCATACGATATGGAGGAGACCGCGGTCAAGACCATGAATTTAGGAGCTTACGAATATATCAGCAAACCATTCAACCTTGAAGAGCTCACTGCGCTGATAAAAAAAACGCTGGATACGGAACATCCCGGACCCGAATAGAAGGGATTGCGGATTTATAAAGTATGAGATCAGAACACACGCCCCATACTCTTACCACACCCTGATGTCCTTGCTTTTTCCGCGGTAATATCATAGAATCAAATTATCGAGGTTTTTGCAAACAGTCCTTGTCTTAACAGGTTGTCGCAAACTTCAGTTTGCGTGTTTTATTGTTTTTACTTCGATGTGGACGAAGGCTGAAGCCTGTGGCTATCAAAACGGGGCAGTTATAAGAGCCTCTCGAGAATCATTTTTGTGCAGGCGCCTGTTATGAAAAAAGAACTTCTCGAGAACTTCCTCAATTATCTTGCCGTGGAAAAGGGGCTTGCAAGGAATACCATCGAATCCTATGAGCGGGACCTGCACAAGTACTTTTTCTTTATGAAGGCAAAGGAACCCGGCGGGATCACCCGGTCCGATGTGGTCTCGTTCATGGCACATCTGTCATCAGAGGGGATCTCCACCCCCTCAGCCGCCCGATGCCTTGCCGCAGTCAGAGGATTCCACAAATATCTCATGACCGACGAACACGCACGCGCCGATCCTACCGTGAATATCGATTCGCCCCGGGGATGGAAACGCCTGCCCAAGACCCTTTCTCTTGCCGATGTGGACGCGCTTCTCAGACAACCGGACCCTGCCACTCTTATCGGGCTTCGCGACAAGGCCATGCTTGAACTGCTCTATGCCACCGGCCTTCGCGTGAGCGAACTGGTCGGTCTCAAACTGAACGATGTCAACCTCGAACGGGGATATCTGATTGTGATAGGGAAGGGATCGAAGGAGCGGGCCGTGCCCATGGGTGAGATTGCCATGGCTGCGCTCTCCCGGTATCTCAGTGCAGGGCGTGCCGACCTTTTGAAAGGCAGTGATGCCGACACCCTGTTCATCAGTTCGAGGCGCAGGGGTATAACCCGTCAGATGTTCTGGAAACGGATCAAGCACTATGCGGTAAAAGCCGGTATCAGCAGAAACATCTCACCGCATACACTGCGCCATTCCTTTGCAACGCATTTGCTTGATAACGGCGCCGACTTGCGGGCGGTACAGGCCATGCTTGGCCATTCGGATATTTCCACGACGCAGATTTATACACAGGTTTCACGCGAACGGCTCAAAAAGGTGCATGAGAAATATCATCCGAGGGGGTAGGAATGCAAAGGGCAGAGTGCATAGCGCAAAGGAGTAAGGGCACAGAACCTGGTTCTAATCCTCATGCTCCATGCGCTCTGCGCTATGCCGTCCATTACTCATGGAAATCATTACCAGTCATACAAACGCTGATTTCGATGCCCTGGCCTCCATGGTCGCGGCAAAGAAGCTCCATCCCGACGCCCGGCTTGTGTTTCCCGGGTCGCAGGAGAAGAGCATGCGGGATTTTTTTCTCGAATCAGCGTTCTACGCGCTCGAGGTCGATCGTCTTAAAAATATCGATGTGGACAGCATAACCAAACTTATCATTGTCGATAACCGGAACCCCGCGCGGCTGGGAAAACTGGCGGGCGCGCTGAAGCGACCCGGCGTCACGGTGACTATTTACGATCACCACCCGGCAGCGGACGGCGATATTCGCGGTGAACTTGAAATTGTTGAAGAGGTCGGCGCAACGATCACGATCATGGTGGAACTGCTCAAGCAGAAGGGCATCCCGATCACTCCTATCGAGGCGACCATTTTCGCCCTCGGCATTTATGAAGAGACAGGCTCCCTCACCTTCGTGTCCACCACTGAGAGGGACGTGCAGATTGTCGCATACCTCCTCTCCCAGGGGGCACAGCTCAATATCGTTTCGGATTTCATCTCTCGCGAGCTGACTGTTGATCAGATCGCCATTTTGAACAACCTGATCGAGTCCGCCAAGAGCTACGACATTAATGGTGTGCCGGTGGTAATTGCAACGCTGGCGATACCACACTTTGTCCCTGATCTCGCGATCCTGGCCCACAAGATGAGAGATATGGAGAGCCTCGACGTGCTCTTCCTCGTGGTACAGATGGGGGACAAGACGCATGTGATTGCCCGCTGCAGGATCCCCCAGGTGAACGTCGGCATGGTTCTTGAGGAATTAGGCGGTGGCGGCCACGCCACCGCGGCATCCGCGGTGGTCAAGGACATGACACACGTACAGACCACGGAGCGCCTGATCGATATTCTTAAGCAGCATATCAAACCCGGACAGGTGGCGAGCGAGGTCATGACCTCGCCGGTAAAAACCATACCGTCAGGCAGTACGATCGCTGAAGCGGGCGAGGCCATGACCAGGTTCAGCGTGAACGTTCTGCCGGTCCTGCGCGACGAAAAGTATCTTGGCACTATCACCCGTGAGGTCGTGCAGAAGGCTCTTTTCCACAACCTGGGCAAACAGAAGGTCAATGAGTTCATGACCACGGGCGGCCCGGTCGCGTCACCCGACATGCCCATGGGACTGGTGGAAAAGATCATGATCGAGGAGCATCAGCGTTTTATCCCGGTCATCGACAGGAACGGCAGGCTCGTGGGCGCGATCACCCGTACCGACCTCCTGCGATCACTCCATGAAGAGCGTTTGGCCGAGGTGGCCGGGTCCGAAGCGGTCATGCTCCGGTCCGCCAGGAATGTGCAGAGAATGATCGAAGAGCGTGTTCCTCCGGACGTGCGCGAAGCGCTCAGATTGGTCGGTGAGGTTGCCGACGAGGCCGGGTTCCCGGTCTACCTCGTGGGCGGCATTGTGCGCGATCTGTTCCTGCGGGTCATGAACCTGGATATAGATATCGTGGTTGAGGGCGACGGCATCGTCTTCGCGGATATTCTTGTGAAGCGTGCCGGCGGACGCATGAAAGCCCATCAAAAGTTCGGGACCGCCGTCGTCGTGCTGCAGAACGGGATCAAGCTCGATATTGCCACGGCCCGGCTCGAATATTATGAATCACCGGCCGCCCTGCCCACCGTGGAGCTTTCCTCAATAAAAAAAGACCTCTATCGTCGTGACTTCACGATCAATACGCTCGCGGTGCGGCTGAACAGGCAGCGCTACGGAGAGCTCATCGACTTCTTCGGCGGCCTGCGTGATATCAAGGAGAAGGCCCTCCGCGTTCTGCATAGTCTCTCGTTCGTGGAAGACCCTACGCGTGTTCTGCGGGCCATACGGTTCGAGCAGCGCTTCGATTTTAAACTCAGTAAGCATACCCAGAACCTTATCAAGAGCGCCGTGAACATGAAGCTCTTCAACCGGTTGACCGGCAAGCGGATCTATGCGGAACTCATCCTGCTGTTCTCGGAGGCCGAACCGCTGAAGGTCCTTAAGCGCATGAAAGACCTTGATCTTCTGAAGTTCATCCATCCCACTCTGAAGGCCACGGTGGAAGCGGAGCGTCTCTTTACCGGGATCGGAGAGACCCTCACGTGGTTCAGGCTTCTCTATCTGGATCTTACGGTAGAAAAATGGTTTGTGTTCTTTCTCGGACTGCTCGATCGGCTGAAGGACCCCGCAGTGGACGAGACGCTCGAGCGGCTCTCGGTCCCGGTCAGGAACAGGGAGCGGGTTCGGCATTCACGGGCGGGGTACCGCGAGGTGCTCGCCGCGTTCTATAAGGAGCAGAATCTCACACCCAGCCGTATCTATGAACTGCTCGTACCGCTTGATACTGAATCGCTCCTGTTGATGATGGCCAAGGCAAAACAGGACAAGGCCAAGAAGTACATTTCTCTGTATCTTACCCAGCTCCGCACGATCAAGGTGGAGCTGAGCGGAAACGACCTCAAAAAAATGGGAATACCGCCCGGACCGCGATATAAGAAGCTGCTTGCCGAACTTCTGGACGCGAAGCTGGACGGAAGGGTGAGAAGCCGTGAGGAGGAGGTGGCTTTTGTAAGGGAACGAGCGGGAGGAACGAAAATTCCCGTTGACGAATAGGGAAAATGCAGGCATAGTACCTTCATGATATTCATCGGCCTCTTCGGCGGGATGCTTCTCCTGCTCTACGGTATCAAGCTCCTGAATGACGGCCTCCAGAATGCCGCGGGCTCGAAGATCCGCTCGCTCCTCCGTTCGCTCACGAGCAACCGGCTCGCCGCCGTGGGTGGAGGCGCGTTCATCACCGGCCTTATCCAATCGAGCAGCGCAACGTCGGTCATGCTTGTGGGTTTCGTGAGCGCCGGGCTCATGAGTTTCCATCAGACCCTCGCGGTCATCCTCGGCGCCGACATAGGCGCCACGCTCACGGTGCAGCTCATCGCCTTTCACATCTACGATTATGCTGTGCTCCTTGTCGGGATAGGTCTGTCCTTCACGCTCTTTGCCAAAAGGATGCTCTTCAAAAATATCGGCCAGGGCGTGCTCGGTTTTGGCTTTGTGTTCCTCTCGATCAAGATCATGATCGAGGCAATGACGCCGCTCCAGGGGAACGAGTTGTTCCGTCAGGTCTTCATCGCACTCACCGATACACCGCTTATCGCCATCGTGCTTTCGGCCGGCATAACGGCCCTCATCCATAGCAGTGCGGCGACCATGGGCATCGCACTCGTTCTTGCCACGAGCGGTCTCATACCGCTTCCCGCCGCGATCTATATCATCCTCGGCGCCAACATCGGCACCTGCGCCACTGCGTTCTTCGCGAGCCTGCGCTCGCCTGTTGAGGCGCGGCGCGTGGCCTGGGCGCATCTGCTCTTTAAAGTATTCGGCGTCCTGCTTTTTCTGCCGCTCCTCATCCCCTTCGCGCATCTGGTCACTGCCACTACCCCGGACCTTACCCGGCAGATCGCAAATGCCAATACGCTGTTCAACGTCATCATGGCCGTGGTCTTCCTCCCTTTTATCGGGCCATTCTCGAAACTGGTCATGAAACTGGTGCCTGAAGAGGAGGAGGAGAAAAAGGTCGGGCCCAGGTACCTTGACGAACACGTGCTCGGTACGCCCGCGCTTGCGCTGGGACAGGCAAGCCGGGAGGCGCTCCGGGTTTCTGACATTGTGCGAGAGATGCTGGTCGATGCGATACCTGTTTTTCAGAGCGATGATCCTGCTTCCATAGCTGCCATAAAGAACAAGGACAACCTGATAGACCTCCTGGACCGGCATATCCGGCTTTACATCACCCGGCTGTCGTCGTCTCCCATAACCGAGACCCAGTCCCGGCGCTCGATGGCCGTGCTCGAGATTTCACGCAACCTGGAGAACATCGGCGACATCATCGACCGGAACATTATGCCGCTTGCGATGAAGCGGATCAGCAAGGGCATCACGTTCTCCCAGGAGGGATTGGACGAGATCATCCTCTTTCACAAGAAAGTCATCGAGAACTTCGATACCGCGATCTCGGCATTCGCGGGCAACGACCGGGTCCTTGCGGACCAGGTGCTCCGGAACAAGGAAGAACTCGGCATGATGGAGCGAGAGCTGGTCCAGGCGCATCTCGATCGGCTCCGCAAGGGGTTCCGGGAATCCATAGAGACGAGCCACATCCATCTTGACCTCATTGGCAACCTCGCGCGCATCAATTCGCTCATTACGCACATCATCTATCCGATCATTGATGAAAAACGCAACAGAGTGCGTGATGAAGTGGGGATCGAGGAGCATTAGGGATGGGGGACGTGCTTGGGACGACGGACGATAGACGAGGGACGAAGGATGATGGACGAGAGAACTGCGAAGAGGATTAATAGCGTAAGGGATCTGGATGTTTATAGAATGGCCTTTGAGGCTGCAATGGAGATATACTTGTCTCTAAGGGGTTTCCGTCCGATGAAAGATTCATTAACAGATCGATTCGAAGATCATCCCGTAGTGTGTGTGCTAATCTTCCGAGGGCTGGAGAAAAGGAAATATAAAGCAGTGTTCATAAATAAGCTTTCTGATTCTGGGCAGGAAGCAGCAGAAACTCAAACGTGGTTGGAATTTGCGTTAAAGTGCGGCACATTGATGATGCAACGTTTAATAAGCTGGACGAACAGTACGAACATATCTTTGCCATGCTAAGCACGATGGAGAAAAAAGCCGATACATTCTGTGGATGAATCGTCGCCATCGTCCTAGAGAGCGAAGCGAACGATCGTCCATCGTCCGTCATGGTAACGTCCATCGTCATCGTATAAAGGGGGTACCATGATCAGACAGCTCAGGGTGAAGACGAATTCCAGGACAGAGCTTGTGGACATTACACAGGGGGTGCAGCGTCTGGTGGCGGAGAGCGGTGTCCGTTCGGGCATGTGCTATATCTTCGTTCCTCACACGACCTCGGGGATCACGATCAATGAGAACTCCGATCCGAACGTGGGGAGAGACATCCTGAAGGAATTGAATAAGGTCATCCCCTTTGACGACCAGTACGGGCATAGTGAAGGAAATTCCGCGGCGCATATCAAATCGAGCATCATCGGCGTGTCGAAGGCCGTGATCGTGGAAGAAGGACGGCTGGCGCTCGGCACCTGGCAGGCGGTATTTTTCTGCGAATTCGACGGCCCCCGCGACCGCAGGGTGATGGTGAAGGTGATGAAGGATTGAAAACAGCAATCAGGAGTCAGGAGATAACGCTGGCGGCTGCAAATTCCTGCTTGAAGCTGTTTCGTGATGATGGGTGAGATACATTGCTGATGAAAAATAATTCTATTTGCCTTTACACTCCATGCTGCGCTGATGACCTGTCTTTGCCCTGTTTTTGCCCAGACCGCCGAGCAGAACACCTATGTTCGCTATATGAAAACAGGCTCTGAACAGATGAAGGCAGGAGACTACCAGGCTGCACGAGCATCATTCGAGCAGGCGCTCAGGTACAACGATTCCGCGTTTGACGTACACCTTGGCCTTGGCATCGCGTACTTCAACCTGCAGGATGACAAATACGCTGAAAGGGAATTATCGAAGGCTGCCGAGATCAATCCGAAGACATCGGCGGCCTATCAGTACCTTGGCGAACTCTATTACCGCAAGGACGATCTTGAAACAGCGGCAATGTACTGGGAAAAAGCCGTTGCATTGAACCCCTCGGCAACCGATATCCGCGCAAGGCTTGACCGCATCCGCAGAGAACACAAGACAGAGAAGAACTTCAACCGCGATGTATCAAGCCACTTTCTGGTCAAATTTGAGGGGAGGGAACAGATCGAAGCGGGCAGGATCGTTTCCCGGATCCTCGAAGACGCGTACGGCGAGTTGGGTCGCGCCTTGTCCTACTATCCTGACAGGGAGATCCAGGTGATCCTGTACTCGGGACAGCAGTTTCAGGAGGTGACCGATGCGCCGGGATGGAGCGGCGGCATTTACGATGGGAAGATCCGCATCCCCATCGGCGGCATCGAGCAGGAGACGCCGGGACTCAGGAAGCTCCTGTACCATGAATACACACACGCGGTTGTGCGAGCCATAACGCCGCGCTGCCCTACCTGGTTGAACGAGGGACTGGCCCAGTATATCGAGGGGAGGCAGATCGACTCGCGACAAAGAGAGATTCTTAGGAAAATAGCGCAGGCGGGCAAGATTCCCTCGCTCGCGAACTTGGAAGGCTCGTTCATGGGACTTGGCGGCAGTCAGGCGCAGTACGCCTATTTGTTCAGTCTCTCCTCAGTCAGTTATATGATCGATTCCTTTGGCATGTACCGTGTCAAAGGAGTACTGGACGAACTTGCCAGGGGCGTTGATACCAATAGTTCGCTGAGCAACGGCATCCTGGTTTCTTATGAAGAATTCGAGCGCGGGTGGAAGAGATCGCTTGAGTAATCTCGATGCGGAGATAAAACGCGGGATAACCCTAAACCGATATCTGAATCCAAGGGAATAAGATTCAATAACAAATGCTCTAAGACACAAAGAAAACAGTAAGATTAAGAACTTAGTAAATCACAAACCTCTGAATGTATTTCTTCGTGCCTTCGGGCATCAGCATGGCCCTCTTTTGGCCATTGCGGCATGTTTGGTTCCGGCTTGTCCGGGCTGGAATTTCGTGATATGAATTTGGAATTTGACACCATCATATGGTACTATCCCGTCATGACTTCGCCGGTTGCAGAACACCTTAACATTACCGATTTCGACTTTGACCTTCCCAAGTCTCTCATTGCGCAGGAACCATCCTTGCAAAGGGACCGTTCACGCCTTCTGGCCCTCAATCGCTCTACCGGCAGTATAGCGCATCGCATTTTTACGGACATTGATCAGTATCTTCTTCCCGGAGACCTGTTGATAATAAATGACACGAAGGTCTTCCCGTGCAGGCTTCTGGCAACAAAGCCTGGTGGCGGCAGGGCTGAGATATTTCTCCTGTATGAACGAGGACGGAACCTCTGGGAAGTGCTGGTGAAAGGCTGCGGCACTACCGGGAAGAGGCTGCGCATCACCGATGGCGTGGAGGCTGAGATCACCGGGGAGGGAGTTGACAGCGTCAGAACTGTACGCTTTCACGGTATCGAAGACATCAGGTCAATCCTTCCTGAGATCGGGAAGACCCCGCTTCCACCTTACATAAAGCATGAAGCGGATAACGTTGACCGGGAGCGTTATCAGACCGTATACGCGGTTCATGAAGGTGCGGTTGCGGCGCCTACAGCGGGTCTGCACTTCACCGGGGAACTGCTTCAACGGCTGATGACAAAGGGAATTGAGATTGCCACGGTCACACTCCATGTGGGTCCTGGTACGTTCCAGCCTGTCCGTGTGCAAACGATCAGCGAACATCGAATGCTGCCTGAGCGGTACTCGATAACCGAGAACTCCGCTCAGCGCATCAATCGCGCGAAAGCCGAAGGCAGGCGGGTGATCGCCGTGGGGACCACGAGCGTGCGAACGATCGAAACCGCGGCGGCCGGCAGCAACAGGGTCGCGCCCGGAGATGGCAGCTCGGAGCTGTTCATCTATCCCGGATATTGTTTCACGGTAACGGACGGCATCATCACCAATTTTCATCTGCCGAAGTCCACGCTCCTCATGCTGGTGTCTGCATTTGCCGGCAGGGAGCGGACCCTCTCGGCCTATCGCACGGCAATAGCCGAAAAGTACCGCTTTTACAGTTATGGAGATGCGATGATCATTGCCTAGAGCAGAGGGCTTAGGGCAAAGAGAAGAGGATAGAGAACCGTGCGCAAAGGCAAAGGGTTATGCTCCATGCCCCATGCGCCACGCTCTCTGCCGGCATACGAAATGTAACGAAAGGGAAAAGCATGATCAACAATCAACAAGGCGGCATACTATCCAAGATCTTCATTATCCCTGTTGGTGTGGCCCTCATGGTGGGGTTCTTTTTTTTAGGTTACTTTGTGGGAAAATATCAGAGCAAGTCCAGTACCTCTGGAGAGATCGCACAACCACTTCCTGAGGTGTCTTCGGGCACGGGGACAAAAAAGGAGGAATTTACCTTTTATAAGACCCTGACCGACAATACCGACAAGACGGTTTCGATCGATCTCAAGGCCAAACCAGCGAATGAGGAGAATAAAACCAGAGAAACAGCAAGCCGCACCAAAGGAAAAACGGATTGAGATCAAAGTTGAAAAAGAAGCGCCCTCGCCAGTGAAACCCAAACAAGCGTCTTCGAATCAACCGCAGACATCAGCGAAGAAAGAGTCTGCCAAGGCATCCACAGGCGTAAAACTTCGATATACCTTGCAGACTGCATCGTATCAGGAAAAGGAGATGGCCGAGGATGAGGTGAAGAGGTTGAAAAAGCGTGGATACGCGGCGTTCATTTCATTCATCCCAACTGCCGGGCAAAGGCATCTGGTATCGTGTAAGGCTCGGTAGTTTCCCGAACAAGGCCGCGGCGGAAAAACTCCAAAAGACGATCCACGCAAAGGAAGGGATTTCGCCAATTATAACGATTGAATGAACTTGAGGAAGTTGATGAGAGGTGACGATGCAATATGCTGATTTTAATGTCTTTCTAACATTCACAGATACCTCATGATTCGCATTGTCATTTATGTTAAATGGTCATCACGTCGATTACCATGGCACCTTCTGCGAGTGTTATCATATTTTCTCGATATCCGTCATAGCAGTCTTCATGATCCTTTCAATTATCCTGACGATAAACCGAAACGGCGGCATTCTCTCCGCGCTTCGCAATCGCCGAGAGAATGCGGCGCTGAGCGTCCGTGCCATCTCCGCTGAAAAGCGCGGAGGGAACCAGGCACACGAGACGGACTGTCCTTACGGGACGGGCCGCTCAGCGCCGCATTAGATCGATAGGAGTGAATAGATGCCCTTGTTCTGGTTCCGAATTGCCTCCGAGGGATCACCTCCCGAGCGATACACACTCCAGGTGCCCTTCCAGCTTGGACCGACGCATGCCTTGACGCCCGCAGATGTCAAAGAAATTGCGTTTGGCGACCACAATTTGGAGATAGTTGAGAATCAGGGGATTCAGCTACTTCGCATTACTGGCTTCAAGACACCTGAAGAGGCAGAGGCGTTTTTCCAGCGGCTCCGAGGTGCGTTGCTTCGTCTAATTGTCAGAAGTAGGTTGAGTGTAAGGTCAACCCGCGCCATGCAGAAGGTGCAGCTTAAGGAGCCGTCTGTCGACGTTCGCGGGAATCAAAGCTTTGGGGACATATTTGAGAAGAAGGGCTGGACACACTTGGACGGCTACGTAGATCACTCTCCTGCCGTTGTGATCCCGGAACACTTGCGAATAATGGAATTCGGCACCGGTTCGTTGAGCGTTACGATCAGTATGCCCGTGCCATCGTTTCTTGAACATCTTGCCGAGGGTTTGGCCCTACCGCAACCGGAAAAGATCGCTGCAGACGAACGCCTTTCTCTTGCAATCGATCTCTATGCGGCGTCTCTTTGGGAAACGAGCCAACGTGCCCGAGTTGTTAGCCTAGCATCGTCGCTGGAAGCACTGATCAAACCTGAACGGGTCAGCGAAACTGCTTCGGACCAAATCGACAAGTTGCTCGAAGTGTTTGACTCGGCACGCGATTGCTCAGCCGAAGATGGGGAGCGGCGTCGTGCGTTAGACAGGATGCGATCTCGCCTCGCCGGTCTGAAGGAGGAGTCCATTTCGGAAAACCTTCGCAAACTCGCTGCGGCGCATGCGAACGTCATTGGCGAGACGACTGTGGAGGCACGCCGTAATATGGTTACAGCCTACGGCGTTCGAAGTAAATTGGTACACGATGGTTACGTCCCTGAGGACGAGATCGCAGATGCTGCAGCCTGGCTTAGCAAAGGCGTCCCGGCGATACTTGAGTATTGGCCAATGAAGCCTCAAAGCCTGGGTGAGTCTGCACCCGCAGTCTAACAAGCCACTTCAGCCGACCGCTGAATGCGGCGGCTGAGGAACTTGGTCGTTCTGCATGTTTCAATCGGTATTTCACAGTATTTCTAATCCATCCGGGATGCACAGTTGTAGGTGTACTCGATAGCCTAGAGGTTGCACATCTGACGATTATAATAGGCCCCTGGGGAAACCTAGGGCCTTTTTCTTTTAATCGGAAAGATGAAATATGATACAATGATATATCTATGCAAAGGAGGAAAACAAATTGAAAAAGATTATTCCCGTTGTTATGGTCTTGTTTGTGTTTATCGGTTGCGCTCATAGAGAGCATGGTGATGCACCTATTGTGAGAAGCGGCGTATTGAAGCAAGGAATAGATATGCAGGCTTTTCTTGATGTATGGGGCGATCCAGATAAAACAAGAGTTGTTACTTTCACAGAGAAAGATGATACGATTTCTGCAAGATGGTCCAGATTCGGCGGGTCTTTTCTTTCCGGCAAAAGAGATAAGTCATTCCAACAATGGGATTACGATAGTTTGGGGATCAGCTTGCTTTTTGATGAGGAAGCTCTTGCGAGCTGGATTACTGATAAAACTACGGCAGAGTTGAGAAGTATGGCAAAGCCATTACCTAAAACGTCGGAACGCCACCAGTCTGTTTCTGAGTAGTTCGGAGAAACCACAGGAGGTCACTAAAAGAGCCATGTTTGATAAAATATTCAAAATAGGTTTGTTAGTTTTAGGTGTCTTATTTCTTTCTGTTTTTTACATCTCTGCTATAAAAGGCCGATATCAACTCAATGGCCCTCGCGTAATTGATACGCAAACAGGTGTCACTCACATAATAATTAACGAATGAATCTAAACAAAGTAGTAATAAGAGCTTGAAGCAGACAATGAAGTATGCCCACCTTGCACCGGCACACTTACAGAAAGCAGTTTTCGTAATGGATGAAGTGTACCGCGTCCCAACTGACACAAAACTAGCACAGCCAATGGAAAAAGGGCTGACCGATGAAGGTCAACCCTTTGAAAATTTGGAGCGGGTGGCGAGATTCGAACTCGTGACCCCAACCTTGGCAAGGTTGTGCTCTACCAGCTGAGCTACACCCGCAAGAACCGGAAATGTTCCTGCCCTTTTGACCTCGCAAATATAACAAAGTGGTATTTCATTGTCAATAGAAAAGAACGTTATAGACAGGGATGGTTTGTCAATTTAGGGCGCTTCATCATGGATGGGCGATACATCGCTGAGGACGCTGGTCTTATCGCAATACTGCCTCGGTTCCGTTCCCGGCAGAAACGCCTCGAGAACGGACTGTCTGCAGTTTTCCGTGCTGAGCAGGCCGTTCCGGGGATCAATCTGCTTGAATAGGATGCCCTCGGGAGGAACAAAATCCTCGGGAGGACGGTCGTCAGTCGCTTTTTTCATGAACGCAAGCCAGATCGGAAGCGCGGCGCGCGCTCCCGTTTCCCGGTATCCGATGCTCGTTTGGTCGTCATAACCGACCCAGACACCGGTCACCAGGTTGGGCGTGTACCCGATGAACCATGCATCACGGTAGTCATTCGTGGTCCCCGTTTTGCCTGCCGCGGGCCTTCCGAGTTCACGGGCCTTCCATCCCGTTCCGTGCTCGATCACACCTTTAAGCAGATCGGTGGTAAGGTACGCTGTCTCAGGCTTGATGGACTGGGTGGGAAGTGCATCGTTCGTATACAGCACACGGCCCGTGTTGTCGGTGATCGACAGGATTGATACCGGTCCCATACTGATACCGTGATTGGCAAACACGGCGTACACGGCGGTCAGTTCGGCAAGGGTCATGTCGGAACTGCCGAGGGCCAAAGACAAATAGGGGTTGAGCGTGCTTTTGATGCCGAGTTTTCTTGCATACTGGATGGTATCGTGAATGCCGATCTTTTCAAGCAGCCTGATCGTCGGCACATTCAACGACTGGATGAGTGCATTCCTCAGAGTCACCCTCCCCTGAAAGGTCCGTGAAAAGTTCTCAGGCGACCAGTTTTTATTCCGATCCAGCTTGATCGTGAGGGGGGAGTCGTCAAGGATGTCGGAAGCGCCGAACCCGCGGTCGAGGGCCGCTGCATAGATGACCGGTTTGAATGCCGAACCGGGCTGCCGCAGGGCCTGCCAGGTTCGATTGAACTGACTTTGCCTGAAGTCCCGTCCGCCGACCATGGCCCGGATGCGGCCGGTCGCCGGCTCGATTGCAAGAAGCGCTGCCTGGAGGGGAGACCTGACGTGAAGTTTATGCCGGGACTCGATTTTCAAAATACCCTCAGCCACGGCCTGCTCCGCGTAGTTCTGGAGGTCATCGTTTATGCTCGTATAGATGTTCAGACCGCCGGAATAGAGGATGCTCGATCCAAACCGATCCTCAACCTTTTGACGCACATATTCGATGAAATAAGGCGCCGCTCCGCCTGTCTTGACCGCGGACTCGAAAGACAGGGGGGCTTTTTTCGCCTCATCGGCCTGTGCCCTGGTAATGACGCCGTTGGCTGCCATCCGGTTCAGGACATAGGCGCGCCTTCCCGCGGCGCTCAGTGGTGATTTGAAGGGGGAGTAGTATTTCGGGGACCGGGGAAGACCGGCCAGGAGCGCGCACTCGGCGATATTCAGATCTTTTGCGTGTTTCCCGAAGTAGATCTGGGACGCCGCTTCAACGCCGTAGGCGCCGCTGCCGAAATATATCTGGTTCAGATAGAACGAGAGGATCTCCTGTTTGGTGTATCGCTGCTCGATCCTGAGCGCGAGGGTCATTTCCTTGAACTTGCGCGAATAACTTCGTTCGGGGTTCAGAAAAAGCACCTTGGCGAGCTGCTGCGTCAGGGTGCTGCCGCCCTCAACCACCTTCCGGGCCCTGATATTACGGTACATTGCACGGGCGATCCCGCGCAGATCGAGCCCGAGATGGCTGTAGAACCTGGTGTCCTCGGTGGCAATAAGCGCCTTGATCAGCATATCGGGTACGTCTGTGAAAACCACGGGAGTGCGGTTCTGGAGGAAGAACTCCGCAAGCAGTTTATTGTTTTCGGAATAGACGCGGGAGGTGATGCTCGGTTTGAATTGTTCGAGGATATTGACCTCAGGCAGGTCCCAGAGCGAGAAAATAATATATCCGGCACCCCCGCCGATGAGCACGGCGAAGAGCGTCAGGAACAGGTAGAGAAGGAATGATCTGCTTTTTTGCATGCTGCGCATTATAACTCCGGAGGTGGAAAAAAGCAAAGCCGATAAGGTATTAAATCTCACGGACGGCCCCTGTGGCCGCCCCTTCAAGAGTAAGAACCTTTGCGTCTTCTTTTCTTGAGTTTTATAGGTCAAGATGCTATGATTCATCATGATTGAGCATGAATAGAGGGGCGGATTTTGCAAAAAGGACTCGTGATCGTTTTTACCGGAGATGGCAAGGGGAAGTCGAGCGCGGCGTTGGGAATAACGCTCCGCGCTTTCGGTCATAACATGTACGTATCCGTTGTACAGTTTATCAAAAGCCCATCCGCTACCGGAGAGGCGCGGGCGGCCGAACGGCTTGCGCCTGAGATCGAATTCGTTTCACTGGGCAAGGGCTTTGTAAACTGTTGCGGCAGTACCAAGCCATTGGACGAACACAAAAAAGCGGCTCATGAAGCGCTGGCAGCGGCACGACAGCGCATATACGCGGGCTCCTGGGACATCGTGGTCCTCGACGAGATCAATAATGCGGTTCACCTTGGACTGATCGATATCAGGGATGTCCTGGACCTTATCCGGAGCAAACCGCCCAAGCTTCACTTGATCCTTACCGGACGTGATGCGCACCCTGACCTTATTGCCGCGGCAGACATGGTCACCGAAATGCGTGATATAAAACACCCTTACATTACAGGTATAGCCGCGCAGAAGGGCATAGACTACTAAAAGTCAAATTGACTTTGAAATTTCAAAATGTTAACATAAATACAATATACCAGGTCTGCCAACCCGGTGTAGTGCACCCTCATGAATACCTTTTCCGTTAATCTGACCATAGAAAACGAACAGTCTCTGCCAAGCCTCTACGGCGACATGGACAAAAATCTCAGGCTGATCGAGAATACCTATGGAGTGATCCTGCACGCCCGGGGGAACAGGATCCAGATCGAGGG
This sequence comes from Nitrospirota bacterium, assembly GCA_963732675.1. Classification (GTDB taxonomy): domain Bacteria; phylum Nitrospirota; class UBA9217; order UBA9217; family UBA9217; genus JALNZF01. Next base: position 156,241 of record CAVTAJ010000019.1, on the reverse strand, counting down.
CGACGAGAAAACCGTTTCGAAAGTCGAGCACCTCATCAGACAGCTTGCCGATATGCTGGCGCAGGGTATCATTGTCCAGAAAGACGACGTCAAAGACGCCATCCAGGCCTTTTCCTCCAATTCATCCTCTACCTTGAAAGACATTTTTCAGAAAACGATCCCCGTCTCAAGCAGGAAGCGTCCCGTTACGCCGAAGAACGAAACCCAGCGCGGATACATAGAGGCGATCAGGCAATACGATATTGTGTTCGGCATCGGTCCGGCCGGCACGGGTAAGACCTATCTTGCCATGGCCACGGCGGTGTCCGCGCTCCTGCGGCGCGAGGTGAGCAGGATCATCCTTGTACGCCCTGCCGTGGAGGCGGGTGAGAAACTCGGGTTCCTGCCCGGCGACCTGTACGAGAAGATCAATCCCTATCTGCGTCCGCTGTATGACGCACTCTACGACATGATCGAGACGGAAAAGGCGAACAAGCTCGTGGAGCGCGGGGACATTGAGATCGCGCCGCTGGCGTTCATGCGCGGGCGCACGCTGAACGACTCCTTCATCATCCTGGATGAGGCGCAGAACACCACGATGGAACAGATGAAGATGTTCCTCACCCGGCTCGGGTTCAACTCGAAGACCGTTATCACCGGCGATATCACCCAGGTCGACCTCCCTCATGGCAAGAGTTCCGGTCTCATCGAGGCGCAGAAGATCCTCGAGGGCATTGAAGACATACGGTTCGTCTATTTTACGAACAAAGATGTGGTCCGCCACAAACTGGTGCAGCAGATCATCAAGGCATACGAACAGTATGAGGCAGCGGATGAATAGCAGCGATAAATCAGCGGCGAAACTCCTGACCAGGCCCCGGGGCCAGGAACACGACAGTGATGATGTTCTTGAAAGCCGCTTTCCTTCGGTCCGGACCGTTAATATCGCAGTTGCCCTGGTGACTGCGGCCATTCTCGCCTTTGTGTTGCTCCCGCGGATCCCTCTGCTGGAACAGGGTGAGATAGCCATCCGCAATATCACTGCGCCGTACACCCTGTATATCGAAGGCCAGGGGCCTGACCAAACTTCGATTTCGCTCAAGGTGAACAAGGGAGAACTGATCGTTGGAGCAGGGCAGCGGGTAACGGAAAGGGAGGAACGGATCCTCCAGGAAACCGCCCAGTTGGAAGGCATTGGAAGGCAGTTCGATGCCTATTTCGGCCTGTGCATGTTCATCCTTGTATTCCTTTACCTGTTCTACCGGGACATCAAGCGGTACCGGCCTGCGCTCATTGCGGACCGGAAAAAGATCTTGTTATTGTCTGTTCTGCTGCTCGTGACGGTCATACTGTCACACGCGGGGATATTCGTATTGTCGCTTGTGGCAAATAAGCTGCATCTCGATATCATGACGATCGGCTTTGTGCTTCCCGTGGCCGCGGGCGCCATGCTGACAAGCCTGCTGCTCGATTTTCATCTCGCCCTGGGCTTCTCTTTCGTCGTAAGCATCCTGCTCGGCATCCTGTTCCCGGGTGAACCCTTCATCCCGGCCTATTACTTCCTGGGCAGCATCACGGCTGCGCTCAGCGTTATCCGGTGCAAGAAACGGACAGCCCTGTTGAAGGCTGGGGCGTTGACGGCACTTGTCAATGTACTGGCCATCATCGGTATTGATCTGTACCGGGGGGAGCTCTTGAACCGCGGGATCTACGACCTGACCGCGGGCGTGCTCGGCGCCATCGCCGTGTCAACGATCGTATCGGCGTTACTGCCGTTCTTTGAAACGGTGTTCGACATTGCCACGGACATCAAGCTGCTGGAATTCCTTGACCCCAACCAACCGCTGCTCAAAGAGCTGGTGTATAAGAGTCCAGGGACCTACCACCACAGTATTCTCATAGGAAACCTGGCCGAGGCGGCCGCGGAGGCCATCGGCGAGAACCCCACCCTCGCACGCGTCGGGTCCTACTACCACGATATCGGGAAGATCCACAAACCCGAGTATTTTATCGAGAACCAGCGGCCCACGGAGAACAAGCACGATCGACTCATGCCGTCGATGAGCAGCCTGATCATCGCGGCTCACGTCAAAGAAGGAGTGGAGGTCGCCCGCGCGCACCGGCTTCCGACCCAGATCATCGACATCATTCAGCAGCACCACGGCACCTCGTTGATCACCTATTTCTACCAGAAAGCGAAAGAGCTCCAGCCGTTCTCTCCCATCGCCGAGGAAGACTACCGCTATCCCGGACCCCGTCCAAGGACGAAGGTGGCCGCCATCGTCATGCTGTCCGACTCCGTCGAGGCTGCGTCCCGGACCCTCGACAATCCGACACTCGATCGAATCCAGATGCTCACGAGCAGCGTCATCACCCGCTTTTTTATCGACGACCAGCTGAGCATGTGCGACCTTACGCTCAATGACCTGAGGGTCATATCCAAGAGCTTCAATCTCGTCCTGACCGGCAGCTTTCACCATCGGATCGACTATCCCGGTATGGATTTCAAAGGAGACAAGAAACACAGTGAACATCAGGATAAAAAACACCATCAGGAAAAGAAGGCTGCCAACTACGGCGCTCCTGAAAAGGCTCACGAAGCTGCTGCGGAGTCTCGGTCTTCCTGATGCCGAATTGAGCATCCTGTTCATCGGCGACCGGGCCATGCGAAGCCTCAATCACACCTGGCGAAGCAAGGACAGTACCACGGACGTCCTGTCGTTCCCGCTGCGTGAGGGGAAGTTCCCCCATATCCAGCCAGACATGCTCGGCGATATCGTGATCTCCATTCCGGTTGCCGCACGCCAGGCGGATGAAGCTGGACATCCTCTGAACGTTGAGATCGAACGACTGCTCGTTCATGGGCTGGTCCATTTGCTCGGCTTCGATCATGAGCGAGGCCTCTTGGAAGCGCGTCAAATGAAGCGGATGGAGCAGCGGCTTCTGAAGAGGCTTGCCGCATGAAACCAAAGAACTGGCTGCAACGCGCAAATGTGGCAATCGAAGGGATCATTTATGCCGTCAAGACCCAGCGGCATATGCGCTACCATCTCTTTGCAGCGCTGGCTGCTCTCATCCTTGGCCTCGTCCTGAACATATCCCGAATCGAATTTATCCTTCTTTGTATGTCGATCGTGCTCGTCCTCGTAACCGAGATGCTGAACACTGCCATCGAGACGACGGTTGATATGATCTCTGAGGAATATCATCCTCTGGCAAGGAATGCCAAGGACATCGCCGCCGGTGTTGTGCTCATTGCCTCCATCGGGGCGCTGATGCTCGGATATCTTATTCTGTACCCTGCGCTCAAGGCAGCGGTCACGGCGGAGAACTGGCAAATACGAAAGACGCCGATCGACGTTGTGGCCTTCGTTGCTCTTGCTGTCGTTATCATTCTGGTCATCATCCTCAAGGCTTTTCTCGGCAAGGGTGAGCCGCTCCGGGGCGGGATGCCGAGCGGTCACGCCGCGATGTCCTTTTCCATATGGATTGCCGCATTACACCTGACGAACTCGGTCCCGATCATTCTCGTGACATTCCTGCTTGCCCTCATGGTGAGCTGGAGCAGGTGGTGGTCGGGTATTCATCGGCCCATCGAGGTGATTGCCGGAGCACTGCTCGGTGCAGGGGTGACCTTTCTGTTTTTCCGGATGTTCGGTTGATCGGCGGGAGCAACAACATTTCAGAAACGAGAGGTCGGCACCCGAGACTATGTATCTCCGGAGGTATGTTTGATCAAACAGATATTGAACGACGTGGTAGCTGCGGTAAATGGGGCCCGGACAGCGATCTTTCTGGATGGTGAAGGGGAGACCATTTCTCAGTCAGGAGACCACGACAGCGATGTGCAGCTGATCGGCGCGTGGAAGGAGATCGAGCTCGACCGGATCAAGGATATCAGTAAACGACTCAAGCTGGGAGAAGTCCACGCGGTGCTGTTCTCGCTGGACCAGATGAATGAACTGGTGGTTCCGGTGGCGGATGAGTATTGTCTGCTGCTCCTGCTGTCGGCCTACGCCAATATCCAGGACGCCATGACCGCTGTGAAGAACACCATCGAACGGTTGAAGAAAGAGATCGGGTGACCCTTCTGCAGACTCTGCTACAACTGATCGTATATCCCTAATTTTCTGAACTTCTCATATCTGAGCTTCACGAGATCGTCCGACGATGTGTTTTTTATCTCCGACAGATTCCTCGTAATGGCTTCTTTGAGCAATTCCGCCGCTCTTCGCGCGTCACGGTGCGCCCCGCCGATCGGTTCCTCCACCACTTCATCGATCACGTTCATATGGAAAAGGTCCTGCGCCGTGATCTTGAGCAGTTCGGCGGCCTCGCTCGCCTTGGAGCCGTTGTTCCAGAGGATGGCGGCACACCCTTCGGGGGAAATGACCGAGTAGGTAGCGTGTTCAAGCATGAGCACGCGGTCAGCAACTCCCAGGGCGAGCGCGCCGCCGCTCCCGCCTTCGCCGATCACAACCGCAACGATGGGGACCTTGAGCTGTGACATGACATACAGGTTCCGGGCAATGGACTCACCCTGACCCCGTTCTTCCGCACCAATGCCCGGATAGGCGCCCTGGGTATCGATGAACGTGATGATGGGCTTTTTGAACTTCTCCGCGAATCGCATCAGGCGCAATGCCTTTCGGTAGCCCTCGGGATTCGGCTGCCCGAAGTTGCGGTACACCCGTTCCTTGAGGGTCCTGCCTTTCTGGTGGCCGATGATCACGACCGGCATCCCGTCCAGTTTTGCCATCCCGCAGACGATGGCCGGGTCGTCGGCAAAGCCGCGGTCGCCATGCATCTCCGTGAAATCAGTGAGCATGGCCTCGATGTAGTCAAGGGTATAAGGGCGGTTCAGGTGTCGCGAGATCTGAACCTTCTGCCATGGCGACAGACGTGAATAGATCTCAGCCAGCAGCTGGTCGGATTTTTTCTGGAGCTTCAGGATCTCCTCTTCGAGGTCGATATTCCCATTCGACGTGAAGAGCGTCAGTTCCTCGATCTTTTTTTCCAGGTCAGCGATCGGTTTTTCAAATTCGAGATATTCAGATGGCAAATCCTGCTCCTTGGCGTTCACTGAAAGACTATAAAAAGACATATGCCGCTCATGATGACGCGGCAAAAGGACTGATCACATGTTAATGGCGACTTATTATCGGATATTAAAGGGCCATTGTCAAGGGTTTGTTAAATAACGCGATGCCAGTGGAGGAAACGATCTGTCTGAACGCCAGAACCTGATGCGATTATGGCTTTCAAGCCAGGTACTGTCTGTGTCAGTGGGAAATCGAATGCGCGTGCTTAATTCCCCAACGATAATCGAAGAGATGAGGGAGCAGACACCACTAACCTTGACATATAACCCCGAAAGCCCATCTAATTTCTTGCCTTTTAGCCTCTTTTATAGTAACTTCATAAATGGCGGATACAGACACCATCGCAGAGGTAAGGCAAATGACAAAATCCATCGGTCACAGCTCAAGCCGTGTACCAAACCGCAGCAGCCGTTTTCTTTTCGTTGTGCATTGCGACTCTGATGATCTGTTCACCATCTCCATAGGATACACCTGTACCTAAGATAATCAGAGCGGCATCCAACGATACCGACCCTTATCCCGTATACCATTCTGTCATGGATGATCTAACAGGAGGATAGTGCTCGCATGGAACTAGATATACGCATGGAGAAAGAATCACTTTCGATCACGATCGAAGACCCTTTTCGCATTGACCTGGATGCCCTTGTAGGGAAAATCGATGATTTTCTCGCTCCCAAGGGTGTGAAAATGGACAATCTGGACGTCCGCGGACTGTTGCCGCGTATGGTCAAGGGCATCGCAGGGTGCGAGGCCGGTTGTCCTTCTGATGCTAAGAGCGTTGTTAAAAAAGGGTATCATAATTTCAAGCTCGAATATATCGAAGGAGGGATTCTTTCCGCGACAGCGCAGCTCGGGCAGGGGAAAACGATTTCTCTTAAGCTTTTCCCGGATTTTTAAAAACTCAGTCTTCCGGAACTCACGAGAAGAAACGTTACATCCACCTGACCGTTTCCTAAATACCGGTTTTTCGTTGAGCATGCAATACAGGTGTTCATCTATTGTACTGATTGCTTTCCTTGCCGTGCTCCGACCTTTGCAATCGGACGCGGTTATAAGAACCAGGGATATAACATGTTCCCGCGGACCACAATAGGCGCTTGAAGTTTGCATAAAACTTGTGATATGATAGAACAACGTCACATTTGAATTCTATCAACAGGAGGGAAACATTATTATGGAAAAGGTATCATACAAGGATATCGGCCTCGTCACGACAACGGAGATGTTTGCGAAAGCGATGAAAGGCAAGTACGCCATCCCCGCGTATAACTTTAACAACATGGAGCAGCTTCAGGCAATCGTCATGGGATGCGTGGAATCGAAATCACCCTTCATCCTGCAGGTCTCGAGCGGGGCACGGAAGTACGCGAACCAGACCCTCCTGCGGTTCCTGGCCATGGGCGCCGTAGGGATGATCAACGATGCCGGATCGCCGGTAAAATTTTCCCTGCACCTCGACCATGGCGACACCTTCGAGCTCTGCAAGTCCTGCATCGATACGGGATTCTCCTCGGTCATGATCGACGGGTCCCATCATTCCTACGATGACAACGTGAAGCTGACCAGACAGGTGGTCGAATACGCCCACGCCAACAATGTCGTTGTTGAAGGAGAACTGGGCCAACTTGCGGGCATTGAGGACGCGGTTTCCGCGGAGAAGTCCACCTATACGAGACCGGAGGAGGTCGAGGACTTTGTGAAGAAGACGAACGTCGATTCCCTGGCCATCTCGATCGGGACATCCCACGGCGCCATGAAGTTCAAACCAGCGCAGTGCACGCGCGACTCGCGGGGGGTACTGGTCCCGCCGCCGCTCAGGTTCGACATCCTCGAAGAGATCGAGAAGCGTATCCCCGGTTTTCCGATCGTGCTGCACGGTGCGTCGTCAGTGATCCCCGAGTACGTCGAGATCATCAACAAGAACGGCGGGGCACTGAAGGACGCAGTCGGAATCCCCGAGGACCAGCTCCGGAAGGCGGCGCGGAGCGCCGTGTGCAAGGTCAACATTGACAGTGACGGCCGCCTCGCGATGACGGCGATGATCCGGAAGACCCTGGCTGAAAAGCCCGCGGAGTTCGATCCGAGAAAGTACCTCGGCCCGGCACGAGACGAGTTGATCAAGATGATCATCCATAAGAACAAGAATGTGCTCGGCTCGGCAGGGCAGGCGTAGTCTCTTTCCGTGAGACACACATCAACGATCGGCTGTTGAAAGGCAAGGTGCTTTTTAACAGCTGTTCTTTTTTCTGGAATCAGGGAATAGGTAGCGGAGCTTACCGACCTCATCAAGAGGGAGGAACTAGGGAGAAAGGCCTTTTCTCGTGGAGAAACTCACCAAAAGAGATATCCTCATGCTGGCCTCGTCAACCGGGGACGCTTCGAACTGCGACCTCTCAGGAATCAATCTGAACGGCATGGAACTCCTCGGACTTCGTTTCGATGGGTCGAATTTCAAGGGCGCGAGCTTGAGCAGTGCAAATCTGAGCGGGTCGAGCTTTAAAAACTGCGGCCTGTCCGGGTGCAACCTGAGCAGCTCGAACTTCACCGGGGCCTCGTTCAACGGGGCGGATCTCGAACAAGCCGATCTCACATTTTCCACCTTTGTGTCTGCTGATTTCTCTGAAGCGCGTCTCAGGGGAGCCAACTTCACAAACTCGAAGCTCTCCGCGGCAATCTTCGAAAAGGCCGACCTCACCAATGCAAATCTCCAGATGACCGATGCCGGAAAGATCAGGTGCGCGGGCGCGATACTGGTGAAGATCCACGCACGCAGTTCAAGCATGATCGGGGCTGATCTTTCTGGATGTAACATGCAGGGTGCGAACCTTCATGGGACGGACCTGAGTGTCGCAATCCTCGCCTCAGTTGATCTGAAGGACGCGGACATTCTTGACGCGACTCTCACGGCCGCTGATCTGACAAATGCGGACCTGCACAACGCCCGCATTAAACGGACTGACCTTACCCGCGCGATACTCAGAAATTTACAGTATGATGAAGAGTTGAAGGAATTGATATCAAGATATGACAGGAACAAATAATAAAGCCTGACCTCGGGGAACCTTTTGCGACGTATTGCTATGTCTCGATGAGTACACCTGGAGGGAACCTACACTTGCGCGCGTCCGCAGCTAAGCCGCTCTTTCAAGGTTTATTTTTTTGACGCCCTGATTTTGCGCCTTCTTCACCGCGGGGTACATATCATCCATCTCCCCAAGCTTGTATCCTCTTTTATGTATTCGATCATCATTTTGACGATCTTTTCCAGGTCCTTGAGTGATTCCCGAGGTCCTGATTGTGCAGACTGATTGTCAGCACCGACTGCCGCATCATGGGGCAGGGGAACAAAGCGAATGCCTGACCGGTACTGAGTCCCCACTTGTTTGCTCCAAAGCAGCACACCGCTGTGTTGACCCCAGATTCGGTCCCTGAACAATACAATGCCGGGTTCCATAGGCGTATTCGATTCGATGCCTACGCCGCTCTTGCTTATGTCCACTATATGGCCATGATGATCTGTCCGGTCAAGCTCTTTGAACTTGATAACGTCCATGGCACAGTCCCGCTTTACCATGAGCGGTTGTCTTTGTGAATGCCTATTGTCTTGCATTTTTTTATTATACAGAAAAACTCGATAAAGTGAAGCTAATTTATTCATCTCTTCGAAATATTTACGCTATAGAATAGTCATGACAACTGATGGATAATGTTGTAAAATAATCATTGCAACCACTGCGAACTTTCGGATACTTTTGTCTTACCTATGCGCTGTTTTATGCGAAATGTAAGGAGATATCATGAAAATCCTGCTCGTTTATCCACAATACCCGGTGACGTTCTGGAGTTTTAAGTATGCCTTGAAGTTCATTTCAAAAAATGCGAGCCTTCCGCCATTGGGGCTGCTGACCGTTGCAGCCATGCTGCCCGCGGAATGGGAGGTGCGTCTTGTTGACAAGAACGTGAGGACACTTTCGGACGCTGACCTTCGCTGGGCCGATTATGTTTTTTTAAGCGCCATGTCCATCCAGCGTGAGTCCGCCGAGAGGATCATTCTCCGATGCAAGTCACTCGGCGTCAAAATGATCGCCGGCGGTCCTCTGTTCACGTCTGTGCCGGAAGAGTTCGGCGATGTTGACCATCTCATTCTGAACGAAGCGGAGATCACGCTCCCGCTTTTCCTCGCGGACATGAAGGAAGGGAGGGCGCGCCATATATATACGTCCCCCCTATGGGCGGACCTTGCTACCACGCCGGTACCGCGGTTCGACCTCCTGGACAAAAAAAGATATGCATCCATGAACATCCAGTATTCGCGGGGTTGTCCCTTTGACTGCGACTTCTGCAACATCACCGTGCTCTACGGCCGTATGCCGCGTACCAAGACCGCGTCACAGGTCATTGCTGAGCTGGATGACCTCTATTCCCGGGGATGGCGGGGAAGCGTGTTCATTGTGGACGACAATTTCATCGGCAACAAAGGAAAGCTCAAGAAGGAGGTCCTTCCGGCCATCATCGCCTGGATGGAGAAGCGAAAGCATCCCTTTGCGCTCTACACTGAAGTGTCCATCAACCTTGCGGATGACGCGGAACTGATGATGCTGATGGTCAGGGCGGGATTTGATCAGGTTTTTATAGGCATTGAATCGCCGAATGACGAAAGCCTCGCCGAGTGCAGCAAGCTCCAGAACCGTAACCGTGACCTCATCGCCTGTGTCAAGAAGATCCAACAGGCTGGACTTGAAGTCCAGGCGGGATTTATCGTGGGGTTTGACAAAGACCCGGCAATGATCTTCGAACGGTTGATCGAGTTCATTCAGGAGAGCGGGATCGTGACCGCGATGGTGGGTTTATTAAACGCACCGCACGGCACCAAACTCTATCATCGCCTGAAGCAGGAGGGGAGGCTTGTGAAATCTGCAACTGGCGACAATACGGACTTCTCGATCAACTTCATCCCAATAATGAAGATGGATGCGCTCCTCTCCGGCTACAACACGATCCTGAAAACGATCTATTCACCGAAACACTACTACGCACGAGTAAAAACATTTTTGAAGGGATACCATCCTGCACCGGCGCGTGGAAGAGTCTCCGGATTAATTATGTCATGGCCGGGTTCAAGTCCGCAGTACGGCTCGGCATTATCGGCAAGGAGCGGTACCAGTACTGGAAGCTGTTCTTCTGGTCCCTGTTCAGAAGGCCGAGGCTCTTCCCGCTCGCGATCACTCTCGCGATCTACGGGTTCCACTTCCGGAAGGTATTCAGAGAGCAGGAGAAAGCTTTCCGTACGGGCATGGCGCCGTAGTCATGCGGCCTCTCCGCATCTTTGCAGACAACCATTCTTATCGATCAGGTCAGTGGATGCACCGATGCGCCTTGCTCACCTTTCTCACTATATATCACAACATCTTTATGTTATAATCCCCTCACGACTGAACTGGAACCCTTATAAGAACGGTCGATTCTTCAGTCCCCTTATCTGTTTGCAGAATATGACAAAAACACTTCCTTTATCACAACCAGGAACAAGTGCTGAACAGAGCGCATGTCACATCCCGTTGTACAAGGTGTTGCTTCATAATGACGATCATACTTCCATGGAGCACGTGATAAAGGCACTGATGGGGGTTTTTAAATTCGAGTTGAGTATGTGCGAGCGGATCATGATGGAGGCTCATCAGAACGGCGTAGCGCTTTGTGCGGTGGAGCCGTTGGAAAAGGCAGAACATCATCGGGACCAACTGGTCTCATTTTCACTCATCTCAACCATCGAACCGGAATAGCCATGATCAAGGGCAAACACTTTTATAAGGATGGCATTCGGTTCGAATGTCAGGGAGAAGGCAAGTGCTGTGTATCGCGCGGCAGGTACGGCTATGTCTATCTGTCGTTCAGCGACAGGCGTCGCCTGGCTGCCCATTTCAGGATGTCCACAACGGAATTCACCACCGCGTTCACTAACAAAGTGGACGGGCTCTATGAGTTGCGCTATACCGGCAAGGATTGCCCCTTTCTTCAGGACAACCGATGCCGGGTTTACGAAGCCCGTCCCTGGCAGTGCCGTACCTGGCCTTTCTGGCCGGAAAACATGAACAGCTTAGTGTGGGAGAAGGAAGTATCTTCCTGGTGTCCCGGTGCGGGCAGGGGCAGATTGTACACCGCGGTAGAGATCGAAGAGATCCTCGCAAAGAAAAAAGACGTCTCATGACGCCCGAGGACGTTACACCCTCTGATTTTACTGGAACTGAGCGCCGTCTTTTGTTTAGAGGCCATTGACCGGCTGAAATGGAGTTGCCGTATTTTATCCCCGAGATGACTCCTATGGAAAATAAAACCCAATTCATCGTCGTTGATGATGATGAGACACTGCTGGATGTTCTAAAACGCTTTCTCGCCATGCAAGGGCATGACTGCGAAGTTTTTTCCAGTGCCGAGTCCGCACTGGACCATATCGCCAATAAACCATGCGATATCCTTATCACCGACATCGTTATGCCTGGCATGAAAGGACTGCAACTCACGAAGGAGGTAAGACAGTCGTGGCCGGATACGAATGTGATTGTGATGACGGGATTCATTGATGATTTTTCCTATGACCAGGCAATCGAGGCCGGGGCTTCGGATTTCATCAAAAAACCGTTTACCATGCATGAAATGATGCTCCGCATCCGGCATGTTCATCTGCAAGAGAGGCTGCGGGAGATGTCAAACTCTGATGAGCTTACCGGCCTGTACAACAGACGCGGTTTCTATGCTATCGCGCAGCAGCAGTTGAAAGTGGCGAACCGGGCAAAAGGGGAGGTGGCGCTCCTGTTTGCCGATATGGACAAGTTCAAGTCAATTAACGACCAGTGGGGACACCAAAAGGGTGATGAGGCGTTGGTATCCATGGCGGACATCTTAAAGCAGACCTTCCGAGAATCTGATCTTATTGCCCGCATAAGCGGCGACGAGTTCGCATTGCTCCTTATTGATACACCTGAAAAGAACATGTCCATTGTGTTCAACCGGTTACAGAAGAACATTGATGCGTTTAACATCCATTCCGGAGGGATGTTCAACCTCTCGCTCAGTATCGGTATGGCTGTTTATTATCATGACAGGCCGTGCTCCGTAGATGAACTTCTGAGGCAGGCCGACAGGCGTATGTACGAACAAAAACAGCTAAAGAAGACCGGTCAAGCCTAGCATGATCTGTTCTCGACATTTTTCTTGACAAAAAACGGTATTTCACTATTATTCAGTCGTACTGGATTCATGCCGCTGTGGCGGAATTGGCAGACGCAAGAGACTTAAAATCTCTCGACGGGCAACTGTCGTACCGGTTCGATCCCGGTCAGCGGCACCACAATAAAAAGATTGGCTATTCAGCCGGTCTTTTTTTATGTGCCGATGAGCGCGAGCGAACAAGGGGGGGTGGGGGAACTGAGCGTGTGTCTTCTCTGTGATGAGAGTATGAAAAAAGACGGGGACATTTCATCCCCGTCTTGAGCATGCCACTTGATACCTCTATCCTACATTATTTAATGGTCACGGTCTTGGTGGTCTCGAAGAAAAGGTACTTGCCCTTATTCACTTCGACGGCCTTGTCATCGCGGTGGTCGCCGCCCGCAGGCAGATACCACAGCTTGACGGTAACATCCATCTCCTTGGCCTTGATGTCGCGGACCTTCTTGCCGTCCTTCTCCACGTCCTCATAGGGGAACTTTATGTCGAAGCTCTCGGTCTTCGTCTTGCCGGGTTGGAGGCTCGTGTCGCGCAACATGCCGGACTTCCTGAAGGGCCCATACACCATCTTGTCACCCCGTCCGTAAGCAGGGGACTGGGGCATATAGATCTTTGAGTCGTTGAATATCTCTTTTCCGTCCTTCGTTTTTGCGGTCACATCCAGGACCGCTCGATTGGGGGATGGTCAGCCATCGGGGATTCGGTGTCCCGCGTTGCTGGTCATCTTCACGACCACGACGGCCGTCGGGATGTGCTCGCCTGCCTTGTAGAGGGCCTGGTAGCCCTTGGCGTCCACATCGACGTCCACCGCAGCCTTGGCGATCGCAGGATCGCGGTACCCGGGCATGACATGTCCTGTCTTGCTTTTGAGCATGTGGCATTCCTGGCAGGTTTCTGGTGTGCCATTTGTGCTCTGCACGTAGTTATGCAGGTAGCTCCCGTAGAGCGTGGCGCACTGCGTGGGATTCGCCAGGTCGAAGTTTGGACCCAGACCGTGGCATTGACCGCAGATGATGGATTCATTCATGATGGGACTCTTTTTAAGCGCCGTGAACATCTTGTCGCCGTGGGAGCCTTCCTTGCTGCCATAGATCACGTTCTTCTCAGGCACGCCGTCCACCAGCGTATGGATCAGCGCCTTCCGGTTATGGCAAATGATGCAGTTGATGCTGACCTTTTCCAGCGTGGCCGTATCGCTGTCGATCACCGCCTTCGCGAGCTGCTGAGCAACTGCGTCCGTGGCGTCCTTGAGCTGCGGAAGATGGCACTTCAGGCAGTGCAGCATATGCTCGACTTTGATGTCCTTCACCTCCTTGATGCCCGATTTCGCCCATTCCTTCATCATACCGTCCTGGATGGCCGTCTTGATCGTGGCCATGGTCCGGCCGGTGCCGATGAGGGAGCGGGCATGGATGGACTTCTCCCATTCTCCGAACACTTTGGCATGACACTGCTTGCACGATGACACGTCGTACATTTTGGCGAGCTCGTCGACGGTCGTCGCCTTCTTTTCCTGCGCTGCCGTCACCCCGGTCAGCAGGAGCGTTGCGAGGAAAAGTACTGCTACAGCTTTTGCAAATCTCATGTTATTCCTCCTTTCAAAAATTGAGATCAAGCGTACGTCTATTATAGCAAATGTTATGAAACTGCAAAAAAAAATGACCTGCTGTGGGGTGTCGCCTGTTGTGCAGTATTGTGCATCTTAGTGTCGTACCGCGGGTCGTCCATGAATGTTAGGATAAACCTTAAGCTTTGTGCGCCCCGGCTCTTGACGGAGAGGGTCGATTGTGGTAGTTTGTCATACCAAGAAAAACGGTTTACAGGGAGGTAGAAACAACACATGAACACGGTAAAAACACTCGGGTTGATGGTATTTATGACCCTGCTCCTGGTCTTCGTGGGAGCGGCGCTCGGCGGCAGGAGCGGTATGGTAATGGCTTTTGCCATGGCAGCAATAATGAACGTTGGCATGTACTGGTTCAGTGACAAGATAGTTCTCAGGATGTACAAGGCGCAACCGGTAACCGAGGCCGAGGCTCCTGAACTCCATGGCATTGTGCGGACGTTGGTCCAAAAGGCTGGTTTGCCCATGCCCAAGGTCTACATTATCCCCGACGAGACGCCGAATGCCTTTGCAACGGGCAGGAACCCCGAGCACGCGGTTGTTGCTGTAACTCAGGGTATCATGAGAATACTCTCCCGCGAGGAACTGTCAGGTGTGATCGCCCACGAACTGGCGCATATCAAGCACCGCGATATGCTTACAGGAACGATCGTGGCGACGATCGCCGGCGCGATCAGCATGCTTGCCCAGATGGCGCAGTGGTCCATGATCTTTGGAGGCAGGAGAGATGATGACGAAGGCGGAAGCCCGATCGTGGCGCTGGTCATGATGATTGTGGCGCCAATTGCTGCAATGATTGTACAGATGGCCATCTCGCGCACCCGCGAGTTCGAAGCGGATAAAGGAGGCGCGCAGATCGCCGGCAGCTCCTCGGGTCTGGCGAACGCGCTCCTGAAACTGGAAAAAGGCGCGCAGCTCGTCCCCATGACGGATGCAAAACCGGCCACGGCGCACATGTTCATCGTGAACCCGCTCACAGGCGGCGGCCTGATGAAACTGTTCAGCACCCATCCGCCGATCGCGGAACGGGTGGCGCGGCTGAATGAGATGGCACGGGGAAGAAGGTAAACGCGTGATCGTCATAAGGGTTTAGGGTTTAAAGAAAATCTTAAACCCTTTTTTTATTGTCGGAATGTTCAAATAGGAATATTTGATTGAGGATCTATCTACTCAGAACAATTTATTTTCCAACGGGTTGGAGTCTGGTACCGTGTCGGGGGAATGTATTTGTGATTTGATGCTTGTTATGGAGGTTGTGAAGACATGTAATCCTTCATTTCTATGGCACGTGAGAGACGAGCCGTCAGAAGGGAAGGTCAGAATATGCACGCTGGTCATGAATACTGGTTCACTGCCCGGGAGGCTTTGATACATGGTACGGTCACCTTTCCCCGCAAGGGGATCTCTTCTGGTGAACCGGGCCAAGGGCTCGTGGGAGGCGGGTAATAAATGATCAAGCTTCCGATCCATTCCAATATCGGCAAGCGTCAGCGCGCTTTTCCATAAACGGCTACGCGAGGGGGCCCCGAGAACGGCCGTAAAAATAAGACCTTTTTCCGTATCCATTGCGCCTACGAAACAGTGCCTTGCATTGCAGGTAAATCCGGTCTTTCCGCCTACCATATTGCTTCGGGACCAAAGCAGATTATCCGTACTCGACAGATATAATTCCCTGCCCGCCGCTGTCTTGACCATCCATTCTTTTTTCCCGAGGATCTCCCTGATAATCGGGTAGGTGAGTGCCTTTTTCAGAATGATTGTCAGATCGAGGGCCGTTGTATATTGTCTCCCTTTAGGCAGACCGGAGGCGGTCACAAAATGGGTATCGTTGGCTCCTAGCTCTTTTACCTTCTGATTCATCAATGCAACAAATGCATCCTCTGAACCACCCGCCGCTTCGGCCAGGGCCACTGCCGCGGAGTTGTTGGACCTCATGAGCGCCAGATGGAGAAGGTCTGAAACCGTCAATTCGTCGTTCGTCATGAGCCTGGGTTTGCCTGAGCGTGCCGCCCTCGCCCTGCTGCTCACGATCACCTTTGCTGCCGGATCCAGGTTATCGAGGGCCACCATGGCGGTCACGAGTTTTACCGTGCTGGCTGGAGGAAGCTTGACCGATGGGAATTTTGCGGAAAGGACCGAATCATTCTCGTCGATCACGATCCACGCCTTTGCCGCAATGGACTTGTGTGAAAAAGAATAGACAGGCTGCACCGCAGAAAAGCAGCGAGAAGGTGAACATCAAGTAAATAAATATTGTTTTTATCAATAGGGCTTCCTGTTCCGGGAAATAAATGTATTCACTGCGAGCATTATACATGAGAAATAATAAAAAGTATTGTAAATTCTGCATTTCTGCAATTAATTGTTGCTCGATTGACGCTGGTTTATAACGTCATCGTTTTGATGACCGAAATAGACACTGTTCAGAAACGCATAGAAAGACAGGCAAATCGCATTACGGTTACTCCTTGATACGGTAATGGGTTTTACCATGGAATATCTTCGGAACCAGTATCTATAAGAAAGACTACGGGAATTTTCCTTTTCTTTCTTCTTGGGAACAGTTATAATTATTCATCTTAGATTTCTGCAAAGTGGTCATGTCACCTGCTGTACCGGTACGTTGCCTATTCATGCACGGTGGACCGCGGCAATGTGAAGGTGGACGAGATGAACAGACTGCTGAAGATCATGCTCCAGAAGCTCGATTAACAGCTCAGGACGGCATCTTGAATATTCAGAAACGCTTAAAGGACCTATTCAGCAAACAGACCAGGAGCAATAACATGGAGATCGTAGAACCTGAGAAGGAAAAGACAACGCCCGTACCGGATGAACTGCCCTTGCTGCCACTGAAGGACACGATCGTGTATCCGCTCACGGTCTACCCTCTGGTGATCGGTAAGGAAAAATCGATCAGGCTTATCAATGAGGTCACAGCCGGCGACAAGATCCTCGCTTTGACCGCCCAGAAAAAGGTGGATATGGAGGTTGCTGGCATTGCCGATATCTATACGGTCGGGACGATGGCGAGGATACTCCAGATGGTCAAGGTCCCCGATGGCACGCTTCGGGTCCTGGTCCAGGGGATCGAGCGGATCAGCATTGCGGAGTTATCCCAGACCGAACCGTATTTTAAGGCCAGGATCAAAGCATTGCAGGAAAAGGCCGAAAAGTCCGTGGAGCTTGAGGCGCTTATGCGCGGGGTCTCCGAGGTCTTTCAGAAAGATGGTATCGCTCACGCCCAACATGCCGGAGGAGCTTTCGGGCGCCGTTCTCAACATCGAAGATCCGCGCCAGCTCGCCTACCTTATTGCAACGAACATCCGGCTGGAACTGGTGCAACGGCAGGAGATACTCGAAATCGAATCGGTACAGGACAAGCTCACCAAACTCATGCAGCACCTGAACCGCGAAGTCGAGGTGCTTGAACTCGGCAGGAAGATCCAGGGACAGGCCAAGGACCAGATGCAGAAGGCCGAGCGGGAGTATCTTCTTCGGCAGCAGCTTGCGGCCATCCGCAAGGAACTCGGCGAGGAGGGCGATGATGGCGCGGAGATGAAGAACCTGCGAGAGAAGATCGAGCAGGCCAAACTGCCTCCCGAGGCGGATAAAGAGGCCAAGCGGGAGCTCGGACGCATGGAAAAGCTTTCGCCCGCATCACCTGAATATTCCGTCATTCGTACTTATCTCGAATGGATGACCAGCCTCCCCTGGAACAAGACCTCGGCCACGGCCATTGATATCGCCAAGGCCAAGGTCACACTCGACGAGGACCACTATGATCTCGAAAAGATCAAAAACCGCATTTTGGAGTACTTATCCGTAAAAAAACTCGGGGAAGAACGAAGTGCCGATGAGGGGATCAGGACGCGCGAACCCATCCTGTGCTTTGTGGGCCCTCCGGGTGTGGGCAAGACATCACTCGGACAGTCCATCGCTCGCGCACTGGGCAGAAAGTTCATGCGCCAGTCGTTAGGTGGTTTACATGATGAGGCCGAGATCCGCGGCCATCGCCGGACCTACATAGGAGCCATGCCGGGCAGGATCATCCAGGCACTCAAACGGGTAGAGACCAGGGACCCGGTGATCATGCTCGATGAGGTCGATAAGATCGGTTCTGACTGGAGAGGAGATCCGTCGTCAGCGCTGCTGGAGGTGCTTGATCCTGAGCAAAACAAAGATTTTCGGGACAACTATCTCGACGTACCGTTCGACCTGTCAAAGGTCATGTTCATCACCACGGCGAACCAGCTTGAAACCATTCCGCCGCCGCTCCTGGACCGCATGGAAGTGCTCCAGTTGCCTGGGTATACAGAGCACGAGAAAATGAATATTGCTCAGAAATACCTGATCCCAAAAGAGATCAAGGCAAATGCGCTCCGGCCCGACGAGATCGTGATCCAGGATGATGCGCTCCGCGCCATTATCAAGGATTATACGCGCGAGGCCGGCGTCAGGAACCTGGAGCGTGAGATAGCGAACGTCTGCCGCAAGGTGGCGAAAGCCGTGGCAGAGGAAAAACCAACGCCTGTCACGATCAAGGCGGATGAACTGCACGACTATCTGGGAAGACCGAAGTTTTTCGCCGAGACTTCCATCATGATCGACCGGCCTGGTGTAGTCACGGGCCTTGCCTGGACACCCAGCGGAGGTGACATACTGTTTGTCGAAGCTTCACGGATGCCGGGAAGCAAGCAGCTGACCCTCACGGGCCAGCTTGGCGACGTGATGAAAGAATCCGCCCAGGCCGCGCTCTCCTATGTGCGCTCGCAGGCGGAATCCTTTGGGATCAACAAGGATTTTTTTGAGAAGAGCGATATTCACATCCATGTGCCTGCAGGCGCAATCCCCAAAGACGGGCCGTCCGCCGGTGTTACCATGACCACGGCCATCGTCTCCATGCTCACGGGCAGGTTGGTAAAAAATGACCTGGCCATGACCGGCGAGATCACACTCCGCGGCAAGGTCATGCCGATTGGGGGGGTGAAGGAGAAAGTGCTCGCTGCTAAGCGGGCGGGGATCAAGACAGTAATTCTTCCCCAGCAGAACAAGCATGACATCGAAGATGTGCCCGAGGACCTGCGCAAAGAAATGGAATTCATATTCGTGGATACCATCGATCAGGTGATCAAGAACGCGCTGAAGGAAAAAACATAATGCGGGATGCCTGCGACGACGCATCAGAACGCACCGGGAATGACATCGCCACCAGGCAAAGACTGCCATCGTGGTTCAAGATTCGACTGGTAACGAATGAGCGTGCGGCACAGGTGCGCACCCTTATCAGAGGCAATAGGCTCCATACGGCCTGCCAGAGCGCAGCCTGTCCGAATCAGATTGCCTGCTGGAATGCCGGAACGGTGACCGTTCTGATCTTAGGCAATGTCTGCACACGCGGCTGCCGATTCTGTAATGTGCCCAAGGGCGTACCGGCCCAGGTCGATGACGATGAGCCGGTTCGGGTTGCGCAGGTCGTGGCGGCCCTTGGTCTCAAATACGTAGTCGTCACATCGGTTACACGCGATGACCTTGGCGACGGTGGGGCAGGTTCGTTTGCCGCTACGGTCCATGCCATCCGTTCGGGCTCACCACATTCTACCATCGAAACGCTCATTCCCGATTTTCAGGGGTCTGTTCCCGCATTATCGATACTTCTGAATGCCGGGCCTGACGTGTTAAGTCACAACATTGAGACTGTCCCGTCCTTGTACTGTACGGTAAGACCGCAGGCATCGTATGAACGGTCTCTCCAAGTGCTCGGCCTCGCATCTGAGCGCGGATTCGTTACTAAGTCCGGACTTATGCTCGGTCTGGGTGAGGGAACTAATGAGGTTATTGAGGTCATGCGTGATCTGAGAACCGCTGGTTGTTCGGTGCTGACACTCGGACAATACCTTCAGCCAGGGAAACGATATCTGCCTGTCGTTGCATTCTACCATCCCGATGAGTTCGAACACCTTCGTGCAGTGGCATTATCCATGGGTTTTCGCAAGGTTGAAGCTGGGCCACTGGTCAGAAGCTCGTATCGAGCGGGATAGTGAAGAGACACGGAACAGTGGCTGGCAAGATATCCCGTATTTTTTATTGGTCGTGCACCCTTAAGCATGTCAGAAAAATATGTACGCCGGTTGAGTCCCACACACAAACAACATCATAAGAGCTATCTATAAATCGCCATATGAGCACCCAGGAAGGCAGCCAGCTAAATCGCCTTCAGGATACTCCAGATGACCGGCAGGTAAGAGGGAATAAATCATGAAAGTGCTGTATATTCTTAATGCCTCGAATTTTATCGGCATAGGCGGTATGGAATATCATCTGATCGATATTTCGAATTGGATGGAAGCGAACGGCGTTGAAACCGCATTGGCCATACGAAAAGGCACATTTGCTCATCGCACACTGCTTAAAGATAGGCCGAACGTGCATGCATTATCATGGACGGGGATCAATAAAGCGCTTTCCTTCTTTCAGGTAGGCAAATTGATTCGCGATTTTTCGCCGGACATCATTTCCATCAACAGGGAGCGTGACATCATCCGGGTATATTGCATTGCGAAGTTTATAAGTATCTTTTTAAAGAAGAAACCGAAAATCGTTGCATTTCTGCAAAATTCAGGGTGGAAAAGATTCTTTGTTTTGGGAAAGCTCGACGGCGTTATTTTCGCCACGCAGTATATGAAGAATGGATTTATCCCGAAGAACATGTCCGCTGAAGGTAAATCGACGATTATCCATTATGGGATTAACCTACCCAAGGTTGATCTTGAGGATAAAATCAGGATTGACCGGGAGAGGCGGATATTAAAAGGGAAACATTTTCCTCTTATCGGAATGGTCGGAGAAATGAGGAAGAATCAAACCGAACTGATTGATGTCGCCTATCATTTGAAGAAGAGGATTCCCAATTTTACGATGGCATTCATAGGGAGAGGAAACGAGGACGAGATTGCCGCATTACAAGAGAAAATTGACCGGTTCGGGTTAACGAACAATTTCATTTTTACCGGCAGGATCGACCGGGAACTCATCGGTGATGTTTTTTTTGATCTCGATCTCTCGATCACGACACATCGGGGTGAAGCGTTCGGCATAGTCCACATTGAATCCCTTGCCTCTTATACACCGGTCATTGCCTATAACTCCGGCGGACTGGTGGAAATACTCGAAAAAGGGGGGGGGGATACTCGTAGACGGAGGCCCGGAGAAGATGGCGGATGCGGTCTCCTTGCTCATATCAGACCATGCCCTCAGAAAATCCCTTGGAATAGCAGGAAGAATGGCAGCCGAGAAATATTTCAGCATCCAGGCGATGGGACAGCAAACCCTTGCTTTATATAATAAAATCATGGGAGAAGGGCGTTGAAGAAAACCTCGTCTTCTAATCAAGAAGATGCTAAGCCTCTTAGCGATCGAACTCACCTGATTGATGTGTCCGTGATCATTGTCAATTGGAATACCCGGCGATTGCTTCTGGACTGCATCGCCTCTGTTTACGGCGTCTTGCGAAAGGGGTCCTTTGAATTAATAGTTGTCGACAATGGAAGCAGCGATGACAGCGTTGAAGCTGTTTTGAAGTATTATCCGGAAGTACGACTGATCGTGAATCCTCAGAATTATGGATTTGCCAAGGCGAATAATATCGCATTAAAATTGATGCGCGGAAAATATGCATTGCTATTGAACAGCGATACCACCTTAAGGAAAGGTGCGATTGATTTGATGCTCGACTTCATGGAACGCACTCCTGATGTCGGAATGTGCGGGCCGCAACTTCTGAATGCTGACGGTACGAAACAGGCTTCCTTTGGGACTTTTCCCACGATCCTGAACGCGTTCTTGAGCAAAACGGTCGTACGTTTGTTGTTTCCCGGGTATTTTAAAAGGACGGCAGCAATAAGTCAGGACGTCGGAACTGCGCCCGCAGTCGTTGATTTTATTTATGGCGCCTGCATGCTGGTGCGGTATGAAACAATGGACGACATCGGCTTGCTTGATGAAGATTACTTTTTTTTCTATGAAGAAACCGATTGGTGCTATCGGATGAAGCGCGGGGGATGGCAAGTCGTATATATCCCTGAGGCGGAAATCTACCATTACGGCGCTAAGAGTTCAGATCACATTAATACGCGGACCCGCATTGAATCATGGCGATCTCAGTATATATATTTTAATAAGAACTATCATTTATCGCAGCAAGCCCGTTTTTTCTTATACGTTTTGGGATTCCTAACAGTTTTTAAAAATCTTTTGGAGTACAGTATATTGAATATTGTTCTCGTCGGGAGTCGAAAACGATCACGTATGCGATGGATCATGTATTCGAATCTTTTTATCTGGCACGTGAGAGGATTCCCAGAATCAATGGGATTGCCACGATCCAGATGAAGAGAAAAAAGGAGATAAAAGAAGCAGGGAACGTGCAGGAATCAATTCTTTAAAGACCACAAGAGAAACCCAAATATTAATAGTTAACATAATATACATTATCAGACAATTTAAAATATAAAGTAATTAATTAGACTATTGCTATAATGCGATGATTTAATTGCTTAAATATAAACTGGAATTGTTTGCATTTTTTTATAGCGGTTAAAACTTGACACTCATTAATCCTATAACGCGGCTTGAATTATCATAGCCCTCAATATGTTTGTGCAGAGATTGAGTTCCAATCGTCAAGTTAAATTGTTCTGTTACCAGTCTCAGGCCATAGGTTAGTGCAGTGTAGTCGCGTCCACTGAGGGTCATCATGTCTTTTTGTGTGATCAGGGAATACTCAATTAACATCTGGAGGTTCTTGTATTTACTGATCGGGAATAGCAATCCCCCATTAATAATCCCATACAGGTCCTTCAGTTTATTGTTCGTGAGGTCCTGACCCGCCATTTGACCATCGGCGTAGATACCCAGCATATACTCCTTCCAGTTTATCTCGGTGCCGACAGACATGCCTATACGCATGCCCCAATGGGAAACCGAATTTGTTTTCATGTCGCTGTTATGTTCCGTCGGCATAATGCCGGTAACGATAAGCGCAACGGCAGGACGCTTTGAAGCTTCTGGTTGAGGCAAGAAAGTCCATTTATAAGACAGCTCTATGTCACCGGTTTTTCGCGTGATCACGTTCGAACCGGTTGGACCTTCCGAGATGGTAACGTAAGAGCTTTTGAAAGCTAATTCTGAGCTATTCGTAATTCCAACGGTTGCACTTAACGGATATTCGGTGATGGTAAAATCAGGCCTGATACTGTTCTCAGACTGGATGGACGCCCCTATTTCGACGGTCCCCGGCGTAAGAGTAAATGGCGAGGTCGTAATAAGAAGCCCGGTGAGACCGGACGTATTTACCGGACGATTCACCATCTCCAGTTCTTCCGCCACTGCTACAGAAGGCCACAGAAACGGCAACGCACACAAATTAAACAATACGATGAATATGGGAAGTTTCAATAATATCAATTTAATCCTCACTTCTTGCCTATCTTCGGCTCTGTGCCTGCGAGTAGCCGCTTGATGTTCTCCCTGTGCCGATAGTAGCTCATACCGAAAATAAAGAGGGAAAGTAAGCCATAGGGTTTTGATTGTGGTGAGGTTATAAAGAAAGTCAATCCAGGGTAGCAGGCAAAGGAAACGAGCGCGGAGAGCGATGAGTAGCGCCAGATGTATGCGACAAGGGCCCAAATGATGAGGCAGAGTAACCCTGTCCAGGGTGCAACGGCAACGACCACACCATAACTGGTCGCAACCCCTTTTCCGCCTCTGAATTTAAGATAAACAGGGAAATTATGTCCGAGAATGGCGGCTGCGCCTGATAAAACAGTTATAGCATCGTCCTGAAAAAGGAACTTCACAATCAGCACGGGAATCAGGCCTTTCATGGTGTCCGTCAGAAGGGTCAGGACAGCGGCCTTTTTCCCAGCGGCCCGCAGCACGTTTGTGGCCCCGATGTTGCCGCTTCCGATAGTCCGCACATCAACATCTGAAAAGAGCTTGCTGAAGAAGAGTCCGAAGGGAACGGCGCCGAGAAGATAGGATAAGAGGATCGCGATTATCTGGAAGAGAGTGTCCATAACGGTTAGTTCAGTTTTTTCCAGTAGGTTCTGAAGTACTGCAATGCTGAATACACGGAGAGAATCAATGCGATCCAGAGAGCGTACGACCCGAGATCCCTCATCCAATCCTTGGTAAAAGCATAATCAAGAAGAAGGGAAAGGACAGCGGTGATCTGGGCTCCTACCTTGTATTTGCCGACGGTTTCCGCCGGAATGATGATCCCGTCGCTCGATGCTATTGCCCGGAGCCCGGTAACAGCAAACTCCCTCCCGATGATCAGTATAGCCATCCAGGAATGGACAATTTCCGGGCGTAATTCTACTAAGATAACCAGTGCGGACATGATTAAAATTTTGTCCGCGATGGGGTCGAGAAGCTTCCCCATTTTAGTCACCTGCCCCCACTTTCGCGCTAAATAGCCGTCGAGCCAGTCCGTGGCTGAGGCAAGCGAGAACACAATGCCCGCAGCGAGCGCTCGTACCGGGCTCGGGTCGAGCATGAGCACGATAAAAATGGGCACCGACAGAATCCTGCTGAGTGAGAGCAGATTCGGTACGTTGAAGATGATCAAGGCTGTCTCCTCCATCTGCGGTGCATCCAGACCCATTGCTCCGGGTTTTTTTGAATTGCGTTTTCTATCATCTTCGTCAGCATGGCGGTATTTGCAATGACATCCTTATCTCTGTCGCCGGTCTGGATCAGATTAAGAGGACCTTCGATGATTACCGTATGCCGGTTATTTTTGCTTCGATGGACGTAACCGAAGATCACCGGTGCTCCGAATTTTAACGCCATTGATGCCGCTGCCGTGGGGGTCCAGGCCGGCCGGCCCATGAAATCAACGAAAGCGCTCTCCACATCCGTGTCCTGGTCGATGAGTATCCCCATAATGCGGTTTTCCTTGAATACCCGGACCAATTCCCTGGAAGCGCCCGGCCTGCCGCGAAGGATTGTCTTCACACCCATTCCTGCGCGAAGGTCCACGATCATGTTGTTTACCTGTTCCGGTTCGATGGGCGCTGCAATTACACTGAGGTTGTATCGGGCCGCTACGGCATGCCCCATAAGCTCCCAGTTGCCTATATGACCGGTAACATAGATCACGCCCTTACCGATGCTGATTGCAGCGAGGAGGTTCTCCTCTCCCCGAAATTCAATGACCTTCTCAAGGCGTCGAGGCGTCATGAGCATGATCTCAAGCAGACCCTTGCCGAGATGCATAAAGCAGCGTCTCGCCGTCCGGTGTATCCATGCAGGGCCTTTTTCAGAGAACACTTGTGTCAGGTGCGCTATTGCCCTGGTCCGTTCCCGAGGAAGCAGGTAGTATGCAACAAACCCAAGCACGCCCCCTGCCCATACTCCCAACCAGTATGGAACAATCAGGGAAAACAGCTTGATGAACCGGGTGATCCATATCAAGGAGATGCGGGTCACTCCTTTTTTCGTCTTACGGACCCACCCGCTCATGAGCTGTGCAGCCTGCCCTGGTGTTTCAGGATGAGGTTGATGAATTCGCGCACTGCACCCCTACCGCCCGCTGCTTTGGTGACCAAATCCACATACGGCTTTACCGCTGGGTCTGCATCGGCAACGGTCACGGCAAAACCCGTGCGTTTGAAAATGTCCAGATCCACGACGTCGTCCCCCATGTACGCAACAGCATCATCACGCAACCCGTACTTTGAAAGGATCGAATCGTACGCCGCTATTTTATTGTGCGAGCCCTGATGAACTTCCTGGATCCCGAGCTCCCGCGCACGGATGTTCACGACCTCTGCCTTTCTGCCGGTGATAATTCCAACGATAATGCCGGCACGCTGGGCCATTTTGATCCCGTGTCCGTCACGCACATGGAATGCTTTGAGCTCATTGCCCTGATTGTCAAGGATGATCCTGCCGTCGGTCAAGACGCCATCGACATCAAGCAGGAGAAGCTTGATCTTTTTCGCTTTTGCCTGAACGCTTGTTTTAGTTTTTCTCATTTGTATTCCGTGTACTGACGCCTGATTACTGTCTATTGACCTTCTACACCACTCCTGCCTTGAGCAGGTCATGAAGATGAATGACTCCCTCAGGCACGGCATTGCGGTCTGCGACGATAAGACAGGTAATGGAGTTTTTCTCCATAATAGACACGGCCTCCGCCGCAAGAGAGTCTTTATTGGCTACCTTCGGGTTTTTTGTCATGATGTCCTTTGCTTCTTTTATCAGAAGATTCTCACCCGTTTTTTCGGTCTTTTCCATCCAGCGCCGGAGGTCGCCGTCGGAGATGACACCGACCAGTTTTCCGGATGCGTCTACGACAGCGGTAACCCCCATCTTTTTTGACGATATTTCATAGATCGCGTCTTTGATCAGCGTCCCCTCAGAGACCATGGGGACGGCCTCGTCCGTATGCATCAGGTCGCGTACACGGAGCAAAAGCTTCTTGCCAAGGGCGCCGCCGGGATGGAAACAGGCAAAATCTTCTTCCTTGAAACCGCGCTGGTCCAACAGCACAACGGCGAGGGCATCTCCCATCGCCAGTGTCGCTGTGGTACTTGCCGTCGGTGCGAGTCCAAGAGGACAGGCCTCTTCCTTTACACCAACGTCGATAACTACATCGCTGTTCTTGGCCAGTGTTGACTCCGGATTTCCGGTGAGCGCAATGATGCCGATCCCAAGCCGCTTGAGCGACGGCAGCATCCTTGATAGTTCATCGGTTTCTCCGCTGTTGGAGAGCGCTATCACCGTGTCGCCTCTCATGACCATGCCGAGGTCTCCGTGGATGCCCTCGGCCGGATGCAGGAAGAGCGCGGGCGTGCCGGTGGAAGCGAGCGTAGCAGCGATTTTCTTGCCGATGAGGCCGGACTTACCCATGCCGGTTACGACTACACGGCCTTCGCAGTTCAGGATCATCTTTACGGCCTGTTCGAATCGTTCGTCAATGCGGACAATAAGCGCCTCAATTGCCTCAGCTTCTATTTTTAGAACTTTTTTTGCTCGTTCTATCATTGTTTTACGATCCTATCGATCTCCTGGGCCACTTTGAGCAGCGCGGGAAGCTCGTCCAGGCTCAGCATGTTCGGCCCGTCGCAGAGTGCCTTGTCCGGGCAGGCATGTACTTCCATGAACAGGGCGTCGACGCCGACCGCAATTGCTGCCTTCGTGAGATAGGGAACGAACATTCGGTCTCCCGATGATACGGCCCCGCCTGCTCCCGGCAGCTGCACCGAATGGGTTGCATCGAATACTACCGGATAACCGAAACCGCGTATGATGGGCAGCGAACGCATGTCAGCAACAAGGTTATTGTATCCGAATGATACGCCACGCTCGGTTATGATGATCTTGTCGTTGCCTGTGGATGCCGCCTTCTCAGCCGCGTTCTTGATGTCCCAGGGTGCGAGAAATTGCCCCTTTTTAATGTTTATGACTCTGCCGGTCTTTGCTACGTCAATTATGAAATCAGTCTGTCTGCACAGGAAAGCGGGTATCTGAAGGATGTCCAGTATCTCAGCGGCTGGACCGATCTCCTCAAATCGGTGGACGTCAGAGAGGAGCGGCAGGTCCAGTTCCCTGCCCACGCGACGGAGTATCCGGAGCCCTTCCTTTATACCAGGCCCCCGGAAGGATTTCGCCGAACTGCGGTTCGCCTTATCAAAGGATGATTTGAAGACAAAAGGGATGCCGAGGTCCGCGGTGATCTGTTTAAGCCGGGCGGCAGCTTCAAGGGTAGAGCTCTCTGACTCGATCACACAAGGCCCCGCGATCAGGACGAACGGATTTTGCCCGCCGATGCGGATGTTCCTTATCGATATTTCGCGTGTCACGGCTATTTCCCCTGCTCCCGCCGTTTCAAGGCAGCGGCGATGAAGGACGTAAAGAGGGGGTGAGGCTTGCGCGGGGTAGATTTAAACTCCGGATGGAACTGACATCCGAGGAACCAGGGATGGTCTTTCAGTTCCACGATCTCGACCAGTTCCCCGTCAGGAGATATTCCGCTGATCACGAGTCCCGCGGCCTGCAAGACCTCACGATAGTTATTATTAAACTCATATCGGTGGCGGTGGCGCTCGAAGATATCAGCAGTCCCGTAGGCCGCGTATGCCAAGGTTCCCTGCTCTATCTTGCAGGGATAGGCACCCAGCCGCATGCTGCCGCCCTTGTCACTCGTGACATCGCGTTTCTGCATGGACTTGCTGCGGTAATCATACCACTGTTCGAGCAGGTAGATCACCGGTTGGTTTGTTTTTTGATCGAATTCGGAACTGTTGGCGTCCCGGATGCCGGCAAGATCACGAGCAACCTCGATCACGGCACACTGCATTCCAAGACAAATGCCGAAGTAGGGTATGTTCCCCTCCCGCGCATATTTTACCGCTTCTATCTTCCCTTCCACCCCGCGTATGCCAAATCCGCCGGGAACAAGGATGCCGTCCATACCCTTGAGCACTTCCCGTACACCCTTGCTTTCGATGTCTTCAGAGTCGACCCAGGAAATAGTGACCTTCGCATCATTGGCAATACCGCCATGGGTGAGCGCTTCGCACAGGCTCTTGTACGCTTCCTTGAGTTCGATATATTTTCCGACAAGGGCGATCGTTGACGCTTCTTGTCGGTTGCTTGGCCTTCCGGACGATCGTTTCCCACGTGGTAAGGTTGTTGCTCGGGACCTTGAGCTCCAGCGCTTCGAGGATCCGGTCGTCGAGTCCCTCGGCATGCAATTTCAGCGGGACCTCGTAAATAGACTGTACGTCCTGCGCGGTGATAACGCAATTTTCCTCCACGTTACAAAACAGGGCGATCTTCTTCTTCATGTCGATTGGGATGAGGCGATCGCTGCGGCACAGGAGAATATTGGGCTGGATGCCGATAGCGCGCAGTTCTTTGACACTGTGCTGGGTGGGCTTTGACTTGAGCTCGTCGGCAGCCTGAATGAACGGCACCAGGGTCAGGTGGATATAGAGGACATTTTCACGACCGAGATTAAAGCGGAGCTGCCTGATCGCTTCGAGGAACGGAAGACTCTCGATATCGCCAATGGTGCCGCCGATCTCAACGATCACCACGTCTTCGTCATCGGCGAGGTCGGTGACCGCGCGCTTGATCTCGTCGGTGATGTGCGGCACAACCTGGACCGTGCCTCCAAGATAGTCTCCGCGCCGTTCCTTGGTGATCACATTATTATAGATCCTGCCAGAGGTGAAGTTGTTCTTCTGGCCCATGACGACATTGGTATACCGCTCATAGTGGCCGAGATCAAGGTCGGTCTCCGCGCCATCGTCGGTCACGTATACCTCTCCGTGCTGGTAGGGGCTCATGGTGCCCGGATCGACGTTGATGTAGGGATCGAGCTTCAGAAACGTGACCTTCAGCCCCCGCGCCTCGAGGAGGGCCCCGATCGATGCGGCAGCCAGTCCCTTCCCCAGTGAAGAAACCACACCGCCGGTAACGAAGATATATTTTGTCGCCGTCTTTTTCTTGTCCATTCCTGTTCTCAACTTTCTTCGATACGCGTTATTATTTTACTCAAATCATCAGGGATGTCAACACCAAAGGATTCGTGCTCGGTGACAACGGTCTTGATCCGGAATCCATGCTCCAGCGCGCGAAGCTGTTCGAGCTTTTCCACTGCTTCGAGCGCAGTCTGGGGCATGCGCGAGTAGTTCAGAAGAAAATCCCTGCGGTACACGTAGATACCGATATGCTTGTACAGGTGGCCTGCAAGAGAAAAATCCTTCCATGATCCGTTGCCGGCCCAGGAATCGCGGTCCCAGGGAATAGGCGCGCGGGAAAAATAGAGGGCAAAATTATTATTGTCAAAAACTACCTTGACGACATTCGGGTCAAAGGCCTCGTCACGGTCCTCGATCCTTCTGCAGAGCGTCCCCATGGGAATGGAAGCATCGTGCATAAGCGGTGCGATCGCTTCGTCTATCATAGCGGCTTGGATCAGGGGTTCGTCTCCCTGCACATTGACCACGATACCGCAGTCGAGCGACTTCGCGACTTCCGCGATGCGGTCCGTGCCAGTGGCATGACGCGACGATGTCATTATTGCCTCGCCGCCGAAGGACTTCACGGCACAAAGGATTCGCTCATCATCTGTTGCCACAATGACCCTGTCGATCAGTTCTGAACGCTTGGTGCGTTCATAGACCCACTGGATCATGGGTCTGCCTTTAATGTCAACAAGTGCCTTGCCTGGGAACCGGGTTGAACCGTAACGGGCGGGGATCAGGGCGACAATAGTATCCTTTTTATTTTTCATGATCGATTCAGGTGAAAAATCTATTGACCTAATACTATCCAAAAGCTCAAACCTTAAATAATTCCAAAATCACAAACGACAAATACTCAACTGTTTGGTCATTGAAATCCGACGTTGCAACCTGGTTGTAATTTGGATTTTGATGAATAGGATGTTTTTGTTATTTATTATGAGATACAGCCAATTCCTTCCTGAAATGTTCGATGGTCCTGGATAGACCATCAGTCACTGATACCTTTGGCTTCCATCCGAGCTTTTCGTTTGCAAGAGAGATATCAGGCTGACGTTGCGTCGGATCATCGGATGGCAGGGGCTTTTTGGTGATTTTTGACTTCGAACCGGTCATGGCAATGATCTTCTTCGCAAGATCCAGGATCGTGTACTCCTCGGGGTTACCTATGTTCACCGGGCCCGTGAAGTTCTCGCTGTTCATCAGTCGCACCATTCCATCGATGAGGTCATCCACATAACAAAAGGAGCGCGTCTGGGAACCTTCACCGTAAACCGTGATGTCCTCGCCCTTGAGTGCCTGGACAATGAAGTTGCTTACCACGCGGCCGTCATCCGCCAGCATGCGGGGACCATACGTGTTGAAGATGCGCATGATCTTGATGTCCACGCGGTTTTGGCGATGGTAGTCCATCATCAGGGTCTCGGCAGCGCGTTTGCCCTCATCGTAGCAGCTTCTGATGCCGATCGGGTTCACATTACCCCAGTAGTCTTCTTTTTGCGGGTGCACCGCGGGGTCGCCGTACACTTCCGATGTAGACGCCAGGAGCATTCTGGCATTGACCCGCTTTGCCATGCCGAGCATGTTAAGCGTGCCGATGATATTAGTCTTGATGGTTTTGACCGGATTGTACTGATAGTGGATAGGCGAAGCCGGACATGCCAGATGGTAGATCCTGTCCACCTCAAGGAGAATGGGGAACACAATGTCATGCCGCACCAGCTCGAAAGCGGGATTTTGCAAGAACTGAGCAACATTTGTTTTTCTGCCGGTAAAAAAATTATCCAGGCAGAGCACTTCATGCCCGTCTTTCAAGCAGTCGTTCGCACAGGTGTGATCCTAAAAAACCCGCGCCGCCGGTCACCAGTATTCTCATTAATACACCCCTATAGATTAACGTTTGTAAACAGAATTCTTCTGATGGCAATGATTACAAGGCCCGTTTCGGAAACAGTGTTCATGGTTCTTTAGAGGACGGAACCGGTAACACAACAAGTTGATACTGGTTTCGTCACCATTGCCGTTGACGCCCTATGTTCTTCCGATGCTGTAATAGGTGAACCCCATTTTCCGGAGCTCTGCCTGATTGTAGATGTTCCTGCCGTCGAAAATGAGCGGTTTTTTCAAGAGCTTTTTTATTTTCTGGAAATCCGGGGTCCGGAATTCGCTCCATTCGGTCACGACCGCGAGCGCATCTGCACCCCGGAGCACTTCATAATCGTTTTCACTGAAGTGGACCCTGTTCTTGAATATCTTGCGCGCCTCGTTCATTGCCACCGGGTCATGCGCCTTTACGGTTGCACCGGCACGGAGAAGACGATTGATGATGACCACGGAAGGCGCCTCGCGCATATCATCGGTGCGCGGCTTGAACGAAAGGCCCCAGACAGCGATCGTTTTGCCTGCCAGGGGCTTTGTTTTCTTTGCCGTTGTCCCTTTTTTTGTCCCCTTCTCAGCAAAATGCGCAATGATCATGTTCGAGAGAACTGTTTTCTGCTGTTCGTTCACCGCCTCTACGGATTTCAGGACCTTTGCATCCACGCCGTACTCTTGCGCGGTCTGGACCAGGGCCTTCACGTCTTTGGGAAAGCATGATCCACCGTATCCTACGCCAGGGAACAGGAACTCGAAGCCGATGCGGCGATCATAGCCCATACCCTTGCGAACGTTGTCGATGTCGGCGCCCATGCTCGAGCAGATATTTGCCATTTCGTTTATAAATGATATCTTGGTCGCCAGCATGGCATTCGATGCGTACTTCGTCATTTCCGCACTCCTGATGTCCATGACAAGCGTGCGGTCTCCTTTACGAACAAAGGGGGCGTACAGCTCCTGCATGATTTCACTGGCCCGTGCGCTCTCTGCGCCGATCACTACCCGGTCAGGCTTCATGAAGTCTTCGATGGCGGCCCCTTCTTTGAGGAATTCTGGATTGGATACCACATCAAATTTGAAGCGCGTCTTGCTTGACACTGCGGCTTTAACCTTATAAGCCGTTCCTACCGGTACCGTGCTTTTATTGATGATGACCTTGTAACCGTTCATGTATTTGCCAATCTGCAGGGCGGCACCGAGCACATAGTTAAGGTCCGCAGAGCCATCTTCCCCCGGAGGCGTACCAACGGCAATGAAGATGATGTCGGAGCCTTTCACTGCCCTGGACATGTCCGTGGTAAAGGTCAATCGGCCGTGGGCCACGTTCCGCTTGATAAGCTCTTCCAGTCCCGGTTCGTAAATGGGCACCATTGCCGAATTGAGCACCGCGATTTTTTTCTCATCGATGTCCATGCAGATAACGTCATTGCCGCTCTCAGCCAGACAGGTGCCGGTTACCAGACCAACATAACCTGTTCCAATTACCGATATCTTCATAGCGCACCTTCTTTCAATCTGTTCTCATAGTGTAGTTTTTATCGATCCACTTCGTGTACTCTCCACTCCTGATACTGTTTACCCAGGCGGTGTTCTTGAGGTACCAGGCGATCGTGATGTTCAAACCGTTTTCGAAATCATGCCGTTGTGTCCACCCTAGGTCATGCTTGATCTTGTCGCAGTTGATCGCATAGCGACGGTCATGACCCGGCCGGTCGCCTACGAAAGTGATGAGATCACTATAACGGGATGTTCTCTTCGCCAGCTGGTTGTCCTTTATGGGGTAGAGATTCTCCAGCACATCGCAGATCTTTTTTACAATCTCGATATTTTGTTTTTCGCACTCGCCGCCTATATTATATGTCTCCCCTGCTGTCCCTCTATTCAAAATCAGCCAAATGGCCTCGCAGTGGTCCTCAACATAGAGCCAGTCGCGGACGTTCTTGCCGTCTCCATAAACCGGCAGCGGTTTTCCCTCGATGGCGTTCAGGATAATGAGCGGTATCAGTTTCTCGGGGAAATGATAGGAGCCGTAATTGTTCGAGCAGTTCGAGATGGTGACCGGAAGTCCATAGGTGTGATAATACGCCCTCACCAGATGGTCCGAGGCCGCTTTGGACGCGGAGTAAGGACTCCTCGGGTCGTAAGGCGTTGTTTCAAAGAAATAACCCGTTTCGCCCAGTGAGCCGTAAACCTCGTCGGTGCTGATATGGTGGAACCGTACGTCCGTTCTCCCCTTCCAGAGGTGGCGCGCGATCTCAAGGAGGCTGAAGGTGCCGTTGATGTTCGTCTCAACGAAGTCCTTGGGTCCGAAGATTGAACGGTCAACATGGCTTTCGGCCGCAAAATGGACAATGATATTTATGTTGAACTTCTCTACGACCTCTTTAACTTTCGCGTCATCCCTGATATCGCCCCGCTCAAAGTAATATTTCCCTCCGCTGAACTTCTTTTCTATCTCGGCAAGATTAAGCAGGTTTCCAGCATAGGTCAGCTTGTCATAATTGACGATCGTGCCGCTAAATTCCGTTTTATCAAAAACGTATCGAATAAAATTGGACCCGATGAAGCCTGCACCGCCGGTCACCAGGATGTTCGCTGATGCCGGAAGCAGACATGCCTTCGCTTTTATATTGCAATCGTTATTCATGAGAGGATGTGTTCTCCAGTAAAAATAATTTTACTGATTCTTCCCAGGAGGGGATATCAATATTTAAACGATCTGCGAGCTTCCTATTGCTCATGGCCGAATACTTCGGACGTTTTGCAGGGAGATTGAACGTTTCCATGGTCACGGGCCTGATGAATTTATTCACTCCGACCGC
The DNA here is from genome assembly GCA_963732675.1 of Nitrospirota bacterium. Taxonomy (GTDB): domain Bacteria; phylum Nitrospirota; class UBA9217; order UBA9217; family UBA9217; genus JALNZF01. The sequence continues at coordinate 122,067 of CAVTAJ010000019.1, read as the reverse complement.
GCTCAAGATCACCTTAGCCCATTCATAGCGGGAGCAGAAACCGCTGTTCGTTAAATGATACTGGCCGGTCAACCCCTGTTCGAGCGCCTTGAGCGTAACATCGACCACCGTATCAGTATAGGTCGGTACCGAGAACTCATCGCAGGCGATCTTCAGGTATTCGCTGTTTTTCGCCCATTCAATAAGTTTGTAAATGAAATTCTGTTTCCCGGCGCCGAAAACCCAGCTCAGCCTCAGTACCAGGCAACGGTCCAGCTCTTTTAGAACATACTGTTCTCCAGAGAGCTTGCTTTTACCGTATTCGTTCAGCGGATTCACCGGATCTCCCTCATTGTACAGGCCGGTCTCCTTGAGCCCGTCGAAAACATAGTCCGATCCGAAATGGACGAGCATTGCCTTCTGTTTTGCAGCGGCCTGCGCAAGATTTTTCGGGCCTGTTGCGTTTACTGAGAAAGCCTTATCCTTGTCCTGTTCAGCCTTGTCAACGAGGTTATAGGCAGCGCAATTGATGATAATATCCGGCTTATAGTGCGACTGCGGCATCGGCCACGGCCTTTGGGTCGGTGATGTCGAGCTGTGCTTCATCAGGAGCGCTGAAGTCTAACGACCGCTCCTTAAATCGCTTGATGAACGCCTGGGCCAGCTGTCCATTTTTTCCTGTGATCAGATATTTCATGAGGAACGTTTATATCCTAACCCGGACAAGCCGGAACCAAGAAAAGCCAAATCAAAGTCTTTGACACGGATAACGTCGGATAAAATCTAAGAAAATCATGGTGCTTCATATAGTAATCAGTGAAAATCAGTGTCAAAGAAGTTTATTTTTATTCTGCCGGTTTAGATAATTTATTCTTTAAGTAATTAAAATTGTTATCAGCGTCCTGGAGGGTCGGATGGATCTTGTCCTTGTCCGACAGAACGGGGTCCTTGAGCGGCCAGGCAATATTGATGTCCGGGTCGTTCCAGATGATCCCCCGGTCGTTGGCAGGCGAATATTCATCCGTGCACTTGTACATTACTTCTGCGGTGTCGCTCAAGACCTGAAAACCGTGGGCGAACCCTGGCGGCACAAAGAGCATCAGGCGGTTCTCATCGGTGAGTTCCACGCTGATCCATTTACCGTAATAGGGAGAACCTTTGCGAATGTCCACGGCAATATCGCAGATCCTGCCCTGCATGCACATGACAAGTTTGCCCTGCGCCATGGGGGCTTTCTGGTAGTGCAGTCCCCTGAGCACCCCTTTTGCTGATTTCGAATAGTTGTCCTGTACGAGGTGTTCCCTGATGCCACCTCGTACAAAATCCGAGTGCTTATACAGTTCAAAGAAAAAACCCCGGTTATCGCCGAACACCCGTGGCTGGACAAGCACAAGGCCGGGTATCTCAAGCAGTGTGAACTCAAATGGCATTCGGCACCTCTTGTTCGGCTACCATCGTGAGATAATCACCATACGCGTTCTTTTTGTGGAACTCGGCCGCCTTGAGCAGTCCCTGCTTATCGATGTATCCCAGCTTGTATGCGATCTCCTCGATGCAGGACATCTTGAGTCCCTGCCTTTTTTCGATGGTGGCAATGAACTCACCTGCCTCAAGCAGGCTTTCATGCGTCCCTGTATCAAGCCACGCATATCCCCTTCCCATGAGTTCAACGCGGAGCTTGTTCTTTTCGAGATAGGTATTAATGACATCAGTAATCTCGAGTTCTCCTCGCCATGATGGCTTGACGCTCTTGGCGATCCGGACCACGTTGTTGTCGAAGAAGTACAGGCCCGTCACTGCATACTTCGATTTCGGCTGTCTTGGTTTCTCTTCAACAGAAAGTACTTTCCCCTGCTTGTCGAACTCCACGATGCCGTACCGTTCGGGGTCCTTTACATAATAACCGAACACCGTAGCGCCGCCTGACGAATTCACGTCACTCACTGCCTTGCCCAGCATTTCCGTGAGACCGTGTCCAAAAAAGATATTATCTCCCAGCACGAGGCAAACGGTGTCGTTACCGATAAAGTCTTCACCGATGATGAATGCCTCAGCAAGGCCATTCGGCTGTAACTGTTCCTTGTACGAAAAGCGCAGTCCCAGATCGGCGCCGTCACCAAAAATATCCTTAAACCTCGGCAAGTCAATGGGTGTCGAAATGATCAAAATGTCCCGTATCCCAGCAAGCATAAGCACTGAAAGCGGATAATAGATCATGGGCTTATCGTAGATCGGGAGAAGCTGTTTACAAACACCCCGGGTGAGGGGATAGAGCCGTGTCCCGCTGCCGCCTGCCAAGATAATGCCTTTCATTGGTCTGCTCCTCTGGTAAGGATGAAGTATTCAAGTGCAAAGTTCAGAGTTTCATGTGAAAAGTGAATGTCCGTTCCCATGAGGTAAGTAGATCATGGTCTCTTTGTCCTCTGTACCTATGTACCTTGTAATATTCTTTGTTTCAATTCTTCAGGTTTAACAATGGACGTTCCTACAACTCCGACCACGATCCCCGCTGCATAGTTTGAGATCCTGGCAGCATCCACCATGCTTGCTCCTGATGCCATGGCGAGCGTGAGCGTACTGATGACCGTATCTCCGGCGCCGGTGACATCGAAAACCTCGCGTGCAACGGTCGGAATGTGGGTCACCCTGCCGATGTGGTCAAAGAGGCTCATCCCCTGTTCCCCTCGGGTGATCAGTACGGCATCACACTTCAGCCGCTTGAGCAGAAGCTTACCTGCTTTGAGCAGGGATTGTTCATTGTCGATCTCTATTTTTGATCCGATGGAGGCTTCCGTGATATTCGGGGTAAGGATGGTAACACCGCTGTACATGCCGAAGTGGCTTACTTTGGGGTCCACAGTCACAATTACCCTGTGTTTTTTCGCTAGCCTCACGATGTCCCGCACGAGGCCACTGGTGACCACGCCTTTGCAGTAATCCGAGAGTACAATGGCATCAAGTCCCTCGCTCAGCTGCTTTCCTACGTAATCAAATATCCGGCGATGGGTGTCCCGCCCGATCCGCTCCTTCGTCTCGCGGTCGAACCTGACAACCTGCTGGCTATGCGCTATGACGCGTGTCTTGATCGTTGTGGGCCGTGCCGAATCAACGATAAGGCCTTCAGTGCGAATCCCTTGTTCATGCAGCAGATGAAGAAGCTGTTTGCCGGCTGCATCTTGTCCGATCACACCGCAGACGCTCACGAGGCCGCCGAGTGAGTGGATGTTGTTCACGACATTCGTTGCGCCGCCCAGGAGCAAACTTTCCCGCGTGACGTTCACAACGGGCACCGGCGCCTCAGGCGATATGCGTGAAACCTTTCCCCAGATGTAATGGTCGAGGACGATGTCTCCGACAACGAGAACCCGGGCAGCTGAAAAACGATCAACGTATGCAGTAAGACGCTTGCTGTCCTTTTTAGAGATCATGGTTTGTCATTTTCCATATTCTATCGCGGTACGTATGGCCAGAATGGACCGGTGGATATCGTGTTCTTTAAGAGCATTTTTGCAGCACCCGTCCAACAGCCTTGAAAACCTCATCCACCGAAATATCCGCCATGCATGCTCGGGTGCCAATGGGACAGTTTTTTTCTTCGCAAGGAACGCAGGCGAGTCCCTTCCTAATGACCTGGTGTCCCTTGCCTATTGGTCCGGTGCGTCGGGGGTCGGTTGAACCGAAAAGCCCCACAACAGGTGTTTGCACCGCGGTCGCGAGATGCAATGGACCGGTGTCGGCGCTTACCAGACAGTTGCATCGGGCCAGTAATGCGGCAGAATCCGAAATAGAAAGATCACCTGCGGCGGAAACCGCCTTTTTTTTCATGTCCGCCATAACGTTCCGTACCAGTTCTCGATCCTCGTTTCCACCTACAAAGATCACCTGTGCGCCGAGTTCATCAATCAGCCGGTCAGCCAGTGCCGCAAACCGCTCAGGAAACCAGTTGCGTGCCGGTCGTGCCGCGCCCACGCTGCAATTCAAAGCAATTAGTGGTCTGTTGTCGTCAATTCTGCGCTCCGAGAGGAATTGTTCAATATTCTTGAGCGCAGCAGGAGTGACGGGAAGTTCGATATTATCAACAGAACCGTCAATGCTTAGCGAGCTTAACGTTTCAAGGAAATTTTCTGCTGCATGAAGCCGTCGAGCTCCCGCCTTGGACCCCTTGTGTTTACGATATACAAGGATATGTCGTGCACCGGACAGCAATCGAAGCACCATCGAGCGCATAGACGGTTGCATATCAATAAAAAGGTCATAGTGCTCGTCTCTGATCCGCACTCCGAAGTCGATAAAGTCCATCAAATGCCTTTTAAACTTCGCTTTATCGAATACCAGAACACGGTCCGCGACAGGCGTTCCCTGAATGAGCGATTCTAATCCGGGAGAGACCACGACGGTGACATGCGCTGAGGGAAAATTCTTTCGTAATGCTTTCAGAGCCGGAAGCGTATGCAGCAGGTCTCCAATCGCTCCAGGTTTGAAAAAAAGCACTTTTTTCATTTCCATTTTCCACACATTATATGTTAATGCCCTGAATTTGTAAAGATATTTTTGGAAATCAGTAGACACGGAGTGCTAGACCACGAGCTGTATGAGGCAAATCATAGCGGTCTCAATGCGAATCGTTTATAAATATACTTGAAATCATCGGGAAGAGCGAGTACTATTTAATCGGTTGAGCTGAGAGATCATCACGATAAATCCGAATGCGAACCTGGCTCGATACTGTAAATATTATTTTATTCAAGAAAGGATGTATAAACCTATGGCTACTCCGAAAGTTGACATGGATCTTTGTATCGGGTGCGGACTTTGCTCTGATCTCTGCCCCAAGGTTTTCGAACTCAGGGACGACAAGGCATGGGTCACAAATCCGAATGCCTGCGATACCTGCGATTGTCAGCAGGCCGTAGACAGCTGTCCCGTCACAGCAATTTCAATGGAATAATAATCACCTCTGTTGCATCCTCTTCGAGGGGCGGTCAAACGCCCCTCTTTCCTTAGAAGTACCAATACCTCGTCCTCTGTCTAACCTTGTGGCACTGGGAGAAGTTTACATGACATAATTCCAGAATAATATTGACATTGCCATAAATATTTGTTAATCTAAATAAAATGTTCGTATTCGCTTATCAAACATGACTATTCTGATCTCTCCTAACATACTGGACAAGCTGGTACCGACAAGGCTTTTTGCACGGCTCAACATCGCTAATAAAATGCTTTTGGGTTACATGACGCTTGTCGTGCTCACCGTTATTGTCGTTGCCTATGCCCTCATCAGCCTGCAGCAAATCAATACCTTGAACAGAAGCATTGTTAAAGTTGATATTATGGTGGAAGAAGCATCTGACAAGATGCTTGATGCCTTGCTCGGCCAGGACATGTACGAGAAGCGCTTTTTGATTCTCAAGAGCAAAGACATGATGGACCTCTTTGCGAAACGGGGAAAGGAATTCGATTCCTGGTTCAACAGACTCAAGGGACTTCCCGACCGCCGGTCTTCCCTTGGAAACACTTGAGAGTCTTTACCGGAAATACACCGACCTCTTTGCCAAGGAGACCCAGTTGATCCGGTCAAAGAAGGTCGAGCAGGCATACGCTGTCTCGAACCACGAAATGAGAAGCGTTATCGATAAGCTCATCGAAACGCTCAAAATCATGTCCTCTACTGCCAAGGTATCCCAGGACACGAAAATGAAACAGATATCCGATATCGGCGGCATTGCTTTTCAGACAACGGCGGTGCTCTGCATGATCAGCATTATTGCAGGAGCTCTGGCCGTGCTTGTTGTTACCCATCACATTTCGTCATCGATCAATAAATTGAAGGAGGCGACCGAGCGAGTCGCTGAAGGAAACTTTGATTACGATCCGAAGATCACAACGGAAGATGAGATCGGAAGCCTTTCCGGGGCCTTTTTGGCCATGGGAAAACGGCTCAGGAAACTTGAGGAAATGTATCTGGATGCCAGCCCCCTGACCCGCCTGCCGGGTGGAATTGCCATCGAGACGGTTCTTAAAAAACGGATCGACTCCAAACTGCCGATCGCCTTCTGTGTCCTTGACCTTGATAATTTTAAAGCATTCAATGACCGGTACGGCTATGCAAACGGCAGCGAGGTCATTAAAGAAACCGCAAAGATCATCGATAACGTGGTAAAGTCCAAAGGCTCGCCCGATGATTTTATCGGACATGTAGGAGGTGACGATTTCGTCGTCATCACTACGCCGGAATTTATGCGTGAGCTCTCCAGCGAAATCATCAGCCAATTCGACCGTCGCATACCCGATTTCTACGACAGTGAAGAACGAGAGCGGGGCTATATCCTCGGGAAAACGAGGCAGGGTATCGAGATGGAATTTCCCATCATGAGCATCTCCATTGCCATTGTGACGAATGAACATCGGAAACTCATCAATCACCTGGAAGCTTCGGAGATCGCGGCCGAGTTGAAAGACTACGCTAAATCGATACCGAAAAGTGTTTTTGTAGTGGACAAGAGGAGGAATGCGTGAAGAAGATTATTGTACTGCTTGCAATAATCTTGCTTTCCGGCTGTGCCACAACGAGCGTTAGTGACCGGACCGGAAAAGCAATTTCAAGATGCGGCCGTCTCCGTGAAAGAGAAACGATTCAAAGAGGCTGCTGCGGCTTGTAATAAAATCATGGCCGAGTCCCCTGACTCCGCACTGGCCGCTGACGCACTATTCGAGGTTGCCCTCATCAACGCGCACCATGACAACCCCCAACGGGACTATGCGCAGGCAATTCGTACGTTTGCGGAATTCCTCAAACGCTATCCTGATAACAGAAGAGCGGACGAGGCACGGACCTGGATTTCAGTACTCAGAACCGTCCAGGAGCTGAAAAAACAGAATGAACATCTCAATGAGAGCATTGAGGAGTTAAAACAGCTTGATATCAGGCATGAGGAGAAAAGGAGAAAATAGGCTCACTTACGTATTTTTTTTTGTAGCGGTGAGAGATAGGGTTCTAATTCTGAACTGGCAGTGCTTCTCACCTTGCCACCTTCAGCAAGATAATACGTCCCTCCATATGGATCCCTTGGTAATTGGCTGATGATATTTTTGTTCACTAACGCTTCAATATTTGTTGGGATTTTTCCGTATTTCTTTTTAAATTCTGCTACCGCGTTGTCAAGAAATAGAATGGACTTCAGCGCCTGGATGCGGGTCTCAAAGCGATCCTTTATGTTTCTATCTTCGGTATTTTTAGCCGTCTGTTCTAAAAAATAAATTGCGGTTTCTGTGCGATTTTCTTTATAGGCAAGTCGAGCGGCAATGCTTGCGAGCATGGGATCACCACCGGGCCTGCGCGACGCTTCCATCAGAAATTCAGCAGATTCGCTGTCATTCTCTAGAAAATAGAATTTATTAAATCCGATGAAAAACGGAAGCATCCAGTCCCAGTCCCGATAGCGGCTCCCCTTTGCCAAGAGAAGGTTCGTTTCTTTTACCATGCCCGCATCCCAAGGCAGGAAGGCGTTCGCATAATAATAGGGATCAAAAAAATAGGGGTCTAAATCAGTCGCGGTATCGAGAATCTTCAAAAACCACTGCCATTCCCATTCTTTTACCCGGGGTATTTCCTTTCTTTGCTGTGTCGCACCAATAAAGACCATGGAATTAAGAAAATATAACGTCTGACGCAAGACCGCGGAACTCAAGAGCAGCTATTTTTATCAATGCTGAAGGCAGAACGACTGACTGGTCTGTTTCTTGAAGGAGCATTTTATATGATTCAGATGCTTTACCGAGCGAGGTAATATGAAGAAGTCCGGCAAGGATTAAGACAATAACAGCGGCAAGCGTGCGCATTACGGGAACTCCTTCTTCCTGAAAATGAGCGCTGCCAGGGTGATCGCTAACGCTATGTAGACAAAGCCATATACAACAGTCCATACAACAAAAGACGAGGTTACCGTGAGGGCGTGGGCCGCCTGAAGTTTAATGTCGAAGAGGGAAAGGTTAGGAAAGAGATAATATGCTGCCTTGACCATTTTCAAGGTCACGGGAGAAACGGTAAAGCCTATTTCCTGGGGTGAGGATTCCACAAGTGCCTTGACGCCGCTTATAGATTGGCCGATGATATACGTGATTATTGTCAGGACCAGCGTGACAAACGAAGATGTCGTAAAAGAGGCAAAGAAGAAACTGATGGCAGACAGCAGGATCAGCATGAGTATGTTGAATAAAATGGCGAGCGTAATAAGAGACCATGAAAATCTCCCAAAATATTCGGCATGTGTGGCTTTTAAAAGAACGATAGCTGACATTGCCATTAAGCTCAAGGCGCTCATTGTTACAATGATAAGGAGGGCCATGCCGAGAAATTTGCCGAATATGTATTGGGAACGTGAAATCGGCCTTGATAAAACCGTATAAATCGTGCGTTTATCAAGATCTTTTGCCATGAGGTTGATCCCCACAAAAAAGACAAGGAGCAATCCGGTAAACGATATTGTAGACAGAGCCATGTCGATGGACACTTTTCCGACTTCTCTCGGGATCATGGTTGCGATCAATGCCGTTGCACCAAACAGTATGAGCGCGATGAGAGTAATTCCATACAAGGCCTTGTTTCTGATACCTTCTTTGAAGGTAATGAGTGCTACTGGCCAGAGAGTCATGATGAAGTCCCCTTTCCCGATGCCGCGACTTCCCTCATGAACACTTCTTCCAGATTTATTACCATCAGACAGCAAATTGCTCAGTGTATCGACAAGTCTGAGTTTACCACCGATGATAATTCCCGCACGGTCGCTGAATCGTTCTATATCGTTCAGAATATGAGAAGAGAAAAAAACTGTTTTCCCCTGTCCTTTCAGCTCGATGATGAGATCTCCTACCATCTTTCTGCCGATCGGGTCGAGTCCGCTCATCGGCTCGTCAAGAATAACAACATCCGGATCATGAATCAACGCTAATGCCAGTCCAGCCCGCTGGAACATGCCTTTTGAATATGTCCTAAGCGGACGTTTTCTCGCATTTTGCAGGTCAACTTTATTGATAAGAAAGTCAGACCGCTCTCTAATTGCTTTTGAAGCCATACCGGCAGTCTTTCCTCCAAACCACAAAAGTTCATCGGCCGTCAGATAATCGTAAAAATAGGGATTTTCCGGGAGATATCCAACTATCTTTCGCGACTTCGGGATTCCGTACATCTTTGCCGCCGATTTCCGCTTTCCCGGTATCCGAATAAATAAGGTTCATGAGGATCTTGATGGTCGTAGATTTCCCCGCGCCGTTCGGCCCGAGAAAGCCGAACACCTCACCTTGAGGGATTTCGAGATCAAGGTTCTGAAGAGCCCTGACACGCTTCCCTGTGATACCTTCCCTGAATTCTTTTGATATGCCTTGGATACTGATCATTAGCTTAGTCTGATTGAACTACGCAACAGCCGATGTGAAATCCGTGTGCCTCTTTATTATTGGATTATGAATTCTCGGTAGGATTATAGAGGATGTTCAAATAGTGTCAAGGAAAAGGCTGGGTTGCCCCAGCCTTTGGAAAGAGAGAAATTTTTTGATGTCTTTAAAGAGAGACCCATGTAGTCTGACCAACGGTAGCCGGGTTGCCATTGCATGGGGCCGCACCAGCAACAGTGGGGAAATCCGTAAGAGCCGTTGTCGCCAAAGGAACGATACCAGCAGCAGGTATTGCGGTGCCAACCACACCGTTTACCCAGTATATCGCATTGGTATCAGAATCAGCACCAAAGCATCTATCACCGCTGTCATTTTTCGCTACGATCGCAAACGTGCTTGCTGTAGCTGCCGTGGTATTAACCACAAGTCCCACACCTTGTGAAACGCCCGTTGAAAAGGTCGTTGCTGCAGTAGGAGCCGTACCACCGATTGTGGTGGCCGCGATTGTTGTCCCAAAGCCGCTGCGCATCGTACCCCCAGCACCGGGACCGCTACCTGCAACGGGAGGATTGGCAGCACCGGCACTCGATGCATAGACCTGCCAATCAGAAAAGAAGGCCTCTTCAGCGGTTCTTGCATTGCGCGTATCCGCTGTAGCAGCAGCATTGAAACCCCTGATGCGATATGAAGAGAACTGCGGGATAGCTATGGCCGCCAAGATGGCGATAATGGCCACCACGATCAAGAGTTCGATTAGGGTAAAGCCTTTGTTGTTATTAATCTTCATTTGTAAACCTCCCATAAAATTATTTTGTTAAACTGCATTGTGTGACTCTTTTTGGTTAAGGCCCCTTTATGGAAGCTCACCCCCTTTCACAGGACCTCAAATCATTATCTTTCATATTTCACATGTATTTATTGCAGATTGTATGCCATAATATATTACTAATATATTCAATATGTTGAATAGTTTTATGCTTGAAATATTGACCACATTTGTCACGTCTGGTGACAATAAATGTCAGCGCACGCACTATTGACAATAAAGATCATGGATGGTAGCATCAGCCAGTACTCACCATGATATTTACCTGTTCAAAATTGTTCACGTGCATACCCCGGGTCCCATTCATAGAGAATGGCGCGATTGTTGTCAATAGGGGGGCCATTCTGTCGGTCGGCACGGAAGACAACATAAAAAAAAGGTTTTCCAGCCATCATATTATCCGGCTACAGAACACAGTTCTCATGCCGGGACTGGTCAACCTTCATTCCCACCTCGAACTTCCGCCTCTGCTCGAACGTGTTTGTGCTAAAACATTCCCTGAATGGATCATTAATCTCATTCGAGCAAAGAAAGACCTGAGCAACAAGGATTATCAAAGTGCAACTAGGATTAATATTAATACGCTCATCCAAACCGGCACAACCACGGTTGGCGAAATATGCACTCATGGTGTAAGCCCTGCCCTTATCAGGAAAAGCGGGCTGCGGGCGATGGTTTTTTTTGAAACGATCACGATGTCCCAATATGCCGAAAATCCCCCTTCGCCCCCCTTTGTCAAAAGGGGGATGGGGAAATTGATTCAATTCGGCTACTCTCCCCATTCTCCCTATACGGTTTCAGAACCGCTATTGCGTGCTCTCAGCCGGTTCTCTCGCAAGAAGAATATTCGCCTTGCCATGCATATTGCGGAATCAAAGGACGAAATAAAACTGCTCCAAGGAAAGAAAAGTGGATTAGAAAATCTCTATCGTCTTGCCGGATGGGACCTTGACTCGGCGCCTCGGGACGATTCATCAGTGCGATATCTCAATCGCATCGGTTTTCTCTCTCCTAATCTTTTGGCAGTGCATGCTGTTCAGGTTACGGACAAGGACATTATGTTAATTAATAAATCAAACGTATCTATTGCACACTGCCCTCGGAGCAACAGGGAAACCGGGGTCGGGAAAATGCCGCTCAAGCTGTTCCTTGACGCCGGCGTTATTGTCGGTCTCGGTACAGACAGCCTCGCGAGTTCGCCGAACCTGAACATGTGGGATGAAATGCGTTATGCATACCGGATTCACCGGCAGGACGGCGTTTCAACTGAAAACATCTTCAAACTCGCGACCATCAACGGTGCAAAGGCCCTCGGTTTGGATAAAGAGATCGGCACCCTTGAACCGGGCAAAAAGGCGGACATCATAGCTGTTCCTCTTCCCGTGAAAAATACGGGAGACCTCTATTCAGACTTGCTCAGAGAAACAAAATCCTGTACTATGACCATGGTCAACGGGAAAATCCTGCACCGAGCATGATAACTCCAACCTCCCCGTTCGACACTACGGAATATGAGCATCAACACTATTAAAGAAAAAGTATTTTCCGACCACCGCCTTACGCGCAGGGATGGGATCGAACTATATAAATCGAACGACCTGCTCGCGCTTGGGCGCATGGCGACCCATGTCGCACAGCGCAAGAACGGCAACCGGGTCTATTTTGTCCAGAACATGCACATCAATCCAACGAACATCTGTATCAATCGATGCAAGTTCTGCGCGTTCAGCAGAAGCAAGGGTGAGCCAGGCGCGTACGAGATGAGCATCGACGATATTCTGAACAAGGCGCGCAGCGCAGGTAAAGGAGTTCGTGAGCTCCATATCGTATCCGGCCTTCACCCGGATCTGCCTTTTGCCTGGTATCTTGACATGCTCAGCGCCTTGAAAAAATCATTTCCGAAGTTACACCTCAAAGCATTTACTGCCGTGGAGATCGATTATCTTGCGAAACTATCCGGTCTGAGTATCGTTGATACGTTAAAGCAGCTCCGCGATGCCGGTCTCGGTTCTCTCCCCGGCGGTGGCGCCGAGATATTCAACACCGCTGTACGCAACACCCTGTGCGCAGAGAAGATCAGCGGCGACCGGTGGCTTGAAGTGATCGAAACAGCCCACAGGATCGGCCTCAAGTCGAACGCCACCATGCTCTATGGACATATCGAGACCTATGAGCACCGGATAGACCATCTGATCAGGCTCAGAGAGCTTCAGGACCGGACAGGCGGATTCCAGGCCTTCATCCCCCTGAGTTTCCATTCGCAGAACACGGAAATCAAAAAAACCGCCTACACGACGGGATTTGACGATCTCAAGACCCTTGCGATCTCGCGGATGATGCTGGACAACTTCGACCACGTCAAGGCGTACTGGGTCATGCTCGGAGAAAAGATCGCTCAGGTTTCACTCAATTTCGGCGTCGATGATCTTGATGGCACGGTGGTGGAAGAGCGGATCACCAAAGCAGCGGGCGGAACAACGGACGGGAGCATGACGAGGGACGACATTGTGCATCTCATAAAGCAGGCAGGACGTACGCCGGTGGAGCGGGATACGGTGTATAATGTCGTGAAGGTATGGAAGTAATTTGCCTCTGTTGCGGATTTCGGAATGCCGATTGCAGAATGAAAGCCATGAATCCTTTTACAACGGATACTCACAGATGAACGCAGATTTAAAAAAAATAGTTGACAAAGTCTCAAAAGCAAAACGACTTGACGCGAATGAAGGTCTTGCCCTGTTCAAGCACGCCGACCTTCTGACCCTCGGGGAACTCGCAAATGGTGTGAGGAAACGCCTTCATCCTGAACGGCTTGTGACCTTCATTGTTGACCGGAATATCAACTATACCAATATCTGCGTAAATAAATGCAAATTCTGCGCATTCTACCGTGAGGCTGAAAGTCCTGATGCCTACATTCTGTCAAAAGAGGAAATTTTCACAAAGATCGAAGAAACGCTCGCACAGGGCGGTACGCAGATCCTCATGCAGGGAGGTGTTCATCCAGATCTTGGAATAGAGTATTTCGAGGATCTGTTCCGGTCAATCAAGGCATACTATGCCATTCAGATCCATTCGCTCTCGCCTTCCGAGATATCGTTACGTCGCAAAAAAGGCGGACTTAAGTATTAAAGATGCGCTTACTCGCCTCAAAGCTGCGGGCCTCGATTCGATCCCAGGCGGAGGGGCAGAGATACTTGTTGACCGCGTCAGGAAAAAAGTGAGCCCGAACAAGATCAGATGGCGTCAGTGGGCGGATGTTATGAGAGCAGCGCATAAACTCGGCATGCCAACGACTGCCACCATGATGTTCGGCAGTGTCGAAACAGATAAAGAGATCATGGAGCACCTGCTCCGGCTCAGGGATATCCAGGACGAGACTGGAGGGTTTACCGCATTCATCCCCTGGACCTATCAGCCCGGCAACACCGAGCTTGGAGGCCGATCGGCAACTGCGGTTGAATATCTCAAAGTACTCGCTCTCTCGCGCATTATGCTCGACAATTTCGACAACATTCAAGCCTCATGGGTAACACAAGGAGCGAAAATAGCGCAGGTTGCACTGGAGTTCGGAGCAAATGATTTTGGCAGCACGATGATCGAGGAAAATGTTGTTGCTGCGGCAGGAATTACGTTCAGAATGACAAAACAGGAGATCGTAAATATCATAAAAGACGCGGGCTATGCTCCTGCTCAGCGTGATACTAGATACAACATTCTGAAGAGAGAAGACTAAAATTGTGATGTGAGAGGGAATATATATAGCAACCTAATTATTTTTTGCGAAGCATTTGCCGATGAAAATAAAATTATGAATAGCTTGTTACATCGCATCAAATCTGCTGTGAAACAGAAAAACTTTATTAAACTAACGAGTTACATTTCCTTTGCACAAATACATGTGGACAACCTGTTATTAAGTCTGTGAATATCTTTTTTTGGAACGCTGTCATAGCACGGCAAATGCAAATTGCATATTAAATGGGCATGCAAAGTTTAAATAAAATAAATACTTATGAGAATGATCCAAAATTACCTTGTTCTTTTACTTCGTTGATCCTTATGTTGATTTTTTTGCCGATATCCCCTGTTTTTGCCCCATAAATCTTCACCCGGATGTAATTATCCGTTAGTCCTGTCAATAGACCTGTATCAGGATCAACCTTGTCTTCGACGACAACCTTGAGCTCTGATCCCAGGTGCACTTTTCTGAACAACAGATTTTTTTTCATCCCAAGTGTGCGGAGAGAAGCATTGCGTTCCTTTTTGATCTGTTCCGGGACCTGGTCCTTCATCTCAGCCGCAGGCGTGCCAGGACGAGGAGAGTAACTGAAAACATGCAAGTGCGTCAAAGGTGACAGTTCAACGAGCCGCATAGTATTCTGAAATTCTTTTTCACCCTCTCCGGGGTATCCTACGATGATATCCGCTCCAAGTGCAATGCCGGGAACCTGTTTCGCGATATTTTCAAGCAATTCCTGATAGAAACGGGAAGTATATCTCCTTTTCATGGATGCTAAAATTGCATCGTCACCGCTCTGAAGCGGGATGTGCAAGTGCCTGCAGAGCCCCTGGCCGAGATAGTTGATCATCTCCTGCGGTGATCTCATTCGGTTCGATGGAACTCAGGCGCAACCGCGTACGGTCCCGTGACAGGATAAGAGTCTTGAGCATTTCCGTGAGATTGATGCCATGCCCGAGATCAGACCCGTATGTCCCTATATGAACCCCGGTCAGTACAACCTCAGGACATCCATTGCTTACAAGACGCTCGAATTCATGAAGTACATCGCTGGGCGCGGCGCTTCGGGAATTGCCTCTTGCGAATGGAACAATGCAGTAGGAGCATCGGTTGTCACAACCATCCTGTATCTTCAGGAATCCCCGTGTTCTCGAGTGCAGGGCCTTTATTGGCACATTTGAAGCAGGCAGTCTGTCCGCGCCTGAAGCGGAAACCATCGACATAATATGATCAGAGATCACGGTCTTATCTCGGTTCCCGATCACCAGTTCAACCCCCGGTATCTTTTTTATCTCGTCCGGGCGTGTTTCGGCGTAGCAGCCTGTTACCACAACTTTTGCCCCATTTCCGCGCCGTACTGCCGAACGGACCATCCGTCTGCACTCATAGTCGCTTTTTGCGGTCACCGTGCAGGTATTGATGACATAGACATCAGCCTCGGCGTCAAAGGGCACGACGGTGTTCCCTCGGGAGAGAAGGTCCTGTTGCATGACGTCTGTCTCAAACTGATTGATTTTACATCCGAGGGTCGTAAAAGCTATTCGCATAACTGTCCGGTTAGAGAATTCATGCCTGCCGCGGTGATCCTGACCATGGCGAGTGATCCGATGAGGGCGGCGGGCGCGTCGAAGTTCACTGCCTTGTTCCCCCTGGTCCTTCCACTCAGCGTTCCGCCTTTTTTGCTCAACCCGTCAACGAGGACCTCCTGAACTGAATTGACGAGTTTTTCATTGTTCCGCGATGTTATTTCCCCCTGCAGGTCCAGCACCTGCGCAAGCCGCTTCTCCTTTATGTCATCAGGCAAGTGACCGTCATGCTTGAGCGCGGCCGTACCCGGCCGTTTCGAGTACTTGAACGCAAAGATGCCGTCATACTGCACTTCTTCAAGGAGGTCCATGGTCATTTCAAAATCCCGTTCTTGTTCTCCCGGGAACCCGACGATGATGTCCGTGGTAAGTGTGATATGAGGCACAGCCTCCCGCAGTCTCTTGATCTTTCCAAGATATTCTTCACGGGTATAGCGTCTGTTCATGGCACGCAGGATGTCATTAGAACCGCTCTGGACCGGCAGATGCAGGGACTCGCAGACCTTGGGAAGGTCGCGGAGTGCAGTGATCAGGTCGTCCGACAGATCCCGGGGATGGGATGTAACAAACCGTATCCGCTCGATATCAGGAACATCGTTGACCATTCTCAGAAGAGAAGGGAAATTCGCATCCCCTTCCAGTCCCTTGCCGTAGGAGTTCACGTTCTGGCCCAGCAGCGTTACTTCCTTGTAGCCTTTCCGTGCGAGTTCGCGCACTTCGCTAACGATCTCTAAAGGCAGCCGTGAGCGTTCCCTGCCGCGCAGATATGGCACTACGCAATAGGTACAATAGTTGTCGCACCCGTACATAATGGATACCCAGGCTTTTAATCTGTCTGTCCGGGTGGTGGGAATGTGTTTTCGGTGATATTCAGGGTCTCCCGCAACATCGACTACCGGAAGGGACCAGGAACGCTTTCTTTCGATCATTGCAGGCAGTCGCGAGATGTCCGAAGGGCCGAATACCATGTCCACATAAGGTGCACGGGAAAGGATATTCGCCCCTTCCTGCTGCGCAATACAACCGGCTACCGCGATCTTGAGGCCCGGTCTCTCGTCTTTGATCTTTTTCAGCCGCCCCAGTTCGCTGTAGAATTTCTGTTCGGCTTTTTCGCGGATACTGCACGTGTTCAGGATGACCATGTCCGCATTCTCTGCAAGTGACGAGGAGGTGCATCCCTGTTCTTCGAGGATGCCCGTCATGCGTTCGGAATCGTGCTCGTTCATCTGGCAGCCAAAGGTGATAATATGAAACGATTTCATGCTCATGGGGTCATTATAATACGCCGGTAAGTGTTAAACAAGAGGTATCTGAATATGCGCGGGAGCGGGTCGTTAGCGGGAAACCATAAGTCGGACAATTTCTCCTCGTTTGACTGACAGTGATGTTCTGGCGTTTTGCTTGTACATGAATATTTCGAGCGCACCTGAGCTATTGATGATGGCGCCCGGCTCTCCCGGTGCGGCCTCGGCATAGAATTTCTTTAGTCCCTTGATCGATTTGCCGGCGAAACTGACCGATGTTGCGCCCAGGTCCACACCTTCCGGAGAAAGCAACTGGATCTCCTTATAGGTGATATTCGTAATGATATTGCCGAACCGGTCTATGTGGACGATATGCCCCTCGATGCTGTTCGGTGTTATCTTTGGTGCGGGGATGTTCATCTTCACATAGTCCGTTATTTCATCGCCAAAGTTCGCTGAGGCGATGCCCTTTGAAAGCCAGCCCGCGACCGGGGCAAAGATGTCTCTTCCGTGGAACGTCGGCCCCGGGTTGGGGAGATAATAGTGGGTCGAGGTGATATGATGCACCCTGATACGCTCCGCTTCCTGGTAGATCAGGGTAAAGAGGCCATTATCAGGGCCGACGAAGTAGTAACTTTCGGTCACGACAATGATCGGCCTTCTGCCGCTGCCCACACCGGGATCCACGACCGCAAGGTGCACCGTGCCCTTCGGGAAGTGACTGTAGGCGGACCTCAGCGTATACGCAGCCTCCCAGATATCCTGAGGATTGATCTCGTTGGATATATCGATGATCTGCGTTTGGGGATTGAGTCTTAAGAATGACACCCTTCATGCTGGCTGCAAAGGCATCTTTTCCACCGAAATCGGTTGTCAGTGTTATAATGGCGGGCATCTATCCCCCGGTCGAATGCACTATTATCTGAATTAATTCAAAATGAATATATCAGGCTGAATTTGCTTTGTCAATCCAAAGATAGGATTATAGGCATCACTGCTCTGACATAGTGTTATATTTTATGCAACCATCAAGCACGCTGTCGAATTTGCGGGAGGCATGGGGTATGATTCCCACTATCCGTATACCGGATATTTCTTCTATCACAGCCGGACTTGTCTCTTCAGCCATTCCAGGTTTCCAGTCCAGCGCATAATTGATCACAATACCGGCAATCGTTATGTTACGACCCTTGAGCGCGGCGATAGAGAGCAAGGTGTGATTGATTGTCCCCAGACCTGGCCTGGCCACGATCAGGACGGGAAGTCCCATGGTACCTGCAAGATCGAGATAGGTATATTGTCCGCACAACGGCACCATAATTCCTCCTGCTCCTTCTACGATCATGAATTCGTGTTTTTCACGCAGGGTATTAAACGCTTTGAGTATCTTGTCAGGATCGATCTTTTTGCCTTCTCGCGCAGCGGCAACTGAAGGAGCCAGTGGTTTTCTCAATCTATAAGGGTTTACGAGTGAAAGCGGGTCCTTCACACACGCGGATTTCATCAGGACGAGCGCGTCCTTAGGCATCAGCCGACCGGCGCGTATACGGCATCCGGTTTCCGCGGGCTTCATTACTCCTACGTTCACGCCCCGGAGTTTGAGTGCTGTCGCGATTCCCGCGGACACATACGTCTTCCCTACGCCGGTATCGGTTCCGGTAACGAATAACCCTGAGGTCATAATGTCCATTACAGTATCCTGCTGTCCAGATTGAACACCTGTCCCGACACATTGTGCGTTAACGAGAGTTGGTAAATGAGTTCGGCAACTTCATCGGCATCGGTGCCTCTGCCAAGCGTGTTTTCCCGCAAGATGCGATTATGCATCTCATGCGATATCGTGGCACCCATTTCTGTCGGCAAATATCCAGGCAGCACGGCATTGACCTTGATATTAAATAAACCAAGCTCCTTTGCGGCAGCTTTGGTCAGCCCGATAAGGCCGGCCTTTGCAGCCGAATAGTTTGCCTGCCCTTCCCTGCCCTGCAACCCGACAATTGACGAGATGTTGATAATATGGCCGCTTCGCTGTTTTATCATGTGGTCAGATACGGCCCGAATGCAGTGGAATGGTCCGCTGAGATTGGCATCGGACACATCGTCCCACTCTGCCTCGCTCATACGCAGAATGATCCTGTCTTTCGTTAGAGCGGCATTGTTTATCAGTACATCTACAGAACCCCACCGTTCAAGTGTGTAGCTGACCATCGCTTCAACTTCGACCGTATTCTTGACATTTGCGCCGTAATGGATTGCCTCTCCACCAGCCTGAATCACTTCATCTGCTACGGCCCGCGCTGCCAGTTCATTTGACAGGAAATTAACCACTACCCGTTCACCTGCCCTGCCGAAACGGAGGGCGAGCTCTCTGCCGAGGCCGCGTGAAGCGCCGGTAATGATGATAACACGCTTTTTATCAGAGCAGGGCATCTCAAATATACCCTTCTTTTTTTAATCTGCTGAAAATATCGAGCGCAGAATCAATATCTGCGTCCGAATGCGCCGCCGACACGGTTGTCCTTATCCGTGCGGCATCTGCGGGCACGGTGGGCGGCCGGATCGCAGTTGCGTAAATACCGTATTCGAACAGTTTCTCTGCCACCTTCAGTGCCCGTCCTGAATCGCCGATGATAACGGGAATAATAGGCGTTTCAGAAGCTCCTGTACTGATCCCGATCGATCTTAGACCATTTTCAAATTGGTTCCTGTTATTCCAAAGCCTTTCCCTTCGTTCCGGCTCCTGTTCGAGGACATCGATCGCCGCAAGAGATGCTGCGCAGACCGATGACGGCAGAGCGGTGCTGTAGATAAAACTTCTTGAACTATTGATCAGGAAGTCGATGAGTTCCTTGCTCCCGGCGGCATAAGCGCCAAATGATCCAAGCGCTTTTCCTAGTGTACCCATCTGGATATGGACGCGGCCGGATAGCCCGAAATGCTCGACCGTCCCTTTGCCTGTTTGTCCCAGCACCCCGGTGCCATGAGCATCATCAACCATGAGTATCGCGCCGTATTTCTCGGACAGATAAACGAGGTCCGGGAGAGGTGCGATGTCGCCATCCATACTGAAGACGCCATCGGTGACGATCAGTTTTCGCCTGGCCTGCAGGTTGTTTTTCAACAGCATCTCGACCTGCACTGAATCCTTGTGGGGGTAGACCTTTACCTGCGCCTTACTCAGGCGGCAGCCGTCAACAATGCTCGCATGGTTCAGGCTATCGCTCAGGATCAGGTCCCCGATGCCAACGATAGCGGGGATAATGCCGGTATTGGCTGCATACCCCGAGTTGAAAACAAGCGCGGCCTCCGTGCCTTTGAAGAGAGCAAGCCTGTTCTCAAGGGCCTGGTGCAATGCGCTCGTTCCTGAAACGAGTCTTGACGCGCCGGCTCCAAAGCCGTAACGCTCCATTGCCTGCAAAGCGGCCTGACGGAGCGCGGGATGATTGGCAAGGCCAAGGTAGTCGTTCGAGCACAGAAGCAACATCTCCCTGTGGTTCATCGTTATCCGGGAACCGTTATAAGAGTCAACGACCCGGAGACGCCGGAGAAGGTTCCGTTCATCTAATTTGTGACAGCTCGTGTTCAAACATGGATATTCCTTGTTATCGCAGAAAACACGGTGGACTTAATCTGTAACACGGATAAACATGAGTCTACCTATTGAGCGCCATTGAAATAATCAGCCAGGTTCAATAGCAGGCCTGCACTCACCGCTGTCAGCGATAAATACAACTTCAGTTTGAAGATAGTTGATGAATCTGGCACATATCCAGATCGTTCCTGTTGACAAAGAATGCCCTGCCACCTCTCGAGTCGCCGTGCAATTTCAATATCGGGAAACGAACATAACCGATCTTTCGGGAAGCCACGTATCCAGCGGTATAGTCAGGCTCATCGGACCAGCAAAGCTCGGCAACCATGCCGGGCGCATGCGCGACCTTGGTGGCAAGCGCCAGGGCCTCGTGGGTGCGGAAGTGTGTAAGACCGATCGCGGCCAGCTTCCTGGTTATTGCATCAAGCGCTTCATCGGTCCAGTCGAATCTTGATGCTCGAACGCCCCGCTCCTGATCGGGTTCCAGCCTTTTGCCGTTCTGCGCGTCAATGATCATGGCGCCGCGCATGTTCCGGCCTGAAGGCGCTGCGCCGTTGCAAAGATGATTGATCGCTGCCATGGCAGCCTGTTCCGATATTTCCAGTGACTGTAATATCCTGGAAGCACCAGCACGCCCTGTGGTCATATCAGGTGTATTGACGGTAACCACATCAAGTGCGGTCAGCGTCCGGATCGGGATGGTCCCGAGATTCTCAATTTTTATTACGATCTGTTCAGGCGTGAACTTCTTTCCCCTGGCCCTGGTAACGAGCGATTGCACGGTATCATTTATCTTTTCAGGTGAGACGATCCGTTCAGCGCCAGAGATGTGTTGGTTTCCGGCGGTTGCCCGCATGCGGATGCTGTAGAAGAGGCACTCGTCCATGTGATCAGATCGTGAGCCCCAGATCCCGGACCATCTTAAGATCTTCTTCCGGGTCAAGCCCCGAGGTTGTAAGATAATTGCCGATCATAAATCCGTCCGCGCCGGCTGCAAATATGAGCGGATGGAGCTGGCCAAGCGTTGTTCCCCTGCCCGCACAAACGCGGATCTCCTTTTTGGGCAGGACCAGACGGAACAGGGCAAGTGAATGAAGCGCCTCGAGCGGCGTGATGGGAGTCACGCTCTCAAGCGGTGTACCCATTATGGGCATCAGGAAATTGATCGGCACCGAATCAACGTCGATCTCGCGAAGGGTGAATGCCATCTTGATTCGGTCCTCCATGCTTTCACCCATGCCGAGGATGCCGCCGCTGCAGGCAGAGAGGCCAAGAGAACGCGCATTTTGGAGCACTTCAAGCCGTTCATCGAATCCATGGGTCGTACATATCTGCGAAAAATATTCACGGGATGTCTCTATATTATGGTGGTACCGCTGAAGGCCGGCGTTTTTCAGGTAAGACAGCTGGTCTCTCGTCAGCGTGCCGAGCGTTGCGCAGGGCGACAGGCCGATATCGCGGACCTTCCGAATTCCGTCTGCAATGGTCTCGAGGTCTGTACGTGAATCAATACCGCGTCCGCTCGTGACAATGCAAAATCGTTTGGCGCCGTTCCTTTTTGAGCTTATTGCTGCCTCTGACATGCGATCAACTGAAATGAGCGGATAGACCGGCGCACCGGTGGAGTGATGCACCGATTGCGCGCAATAGGAGCAATTTTCACTGCAGGCCCCGGACTTCGCGTTTACAATTGAGCAAATATCCACAGTCTCGCCCCGAAAACGTCCGCGCACCCTTCCTGCTGCAGCGAACAGGTCCCAGAGGTCAGCGCCTTTGGCCTGCGCGAGCGCACAGACTGCGTCATAGTCAATACTCGTGCCATTCAAGACAGTATCGAGAGCAATGGAAATGTGTTGTTTCATCGCTAGGTTCATGGTTAACTTTTTACCTGATATGCGCATCAATTGTCAACCAATTTAAGTATATGTGGTTAACAAATGCAGGTATATCGCTGTGGATAAAATGATAGCTTATTAACGCAGAAGCCTGTCCGAAGACAGAGAGGTCAATGTGGTGGAAAGTAAATCGAATATGAAATAAGTTCAGTATGAGATATAAAGAAAGGGTGAGTGATCGATGGTTGTTATTTCAGACTGGCGACGATGGCATTCACTTGCTGCTCCATCATTGATCTGATGGATTCCAGGGAGGCTGGATCGTTTGCCTCAAACCGCATGACCAGCACTGGCTGAGTGTTCGAGGCGCGGATGAGGCCCCAACCCTTTTCAAAGATTGCGCGCACCCCGTCCACGGTTATTACCTCGCGAGGCCTTTGCGGGAGATTTGTCCCATTTTGAAATGCCTCCTTTGCCTTCTCTACGACCTTAAATTTTATGGTATCGGGGCAGTCAAAACGGATCTCGGGGGTGTTAAAGGTTTTGGGCAGGTCGGCAAGCAACATGCTGAGTGACGCACTGTTGCCCTTCGCAGACTTGAGGTTCTTGAGTATTTCAACGATGCGACAGGCGGCATAGATGGCGTCATCGTAACCGTAATACCGGTCGGCGAAGAACAGATGCCCGCTCATCTCACCCGCCATGGCGGCGTGGAGCTCTTTCATCTTGGCCTTGATCAGGGAATGCCCTGTTTTCCACATGACGGCATTGCCGCCATGCGCCCGGATGTCATCGTACATGAGCTGCGAGCATTTGACCTCTGACACAAACGTGGCACCCGGTCGTTCGCGCAGGATATCGCGGGAGAAGATGACCATGAGCTGGTCTCCCCAAAGAATGTTCCCTTTCTCGTCTACTACACCTATCCTGTCTGAATCTCCGTCGAACGCAATACCCGCATCGGCCTTCTGGGCGCCGACCGTATCGATCAAAGTGGCAAGATTACCGGGGATTGTCGGGTCCGGATGGTGGTTGGGAAATTTGCCGTCCGGCTCGGAGAAGAGCTCGATCACCTCGCAGTTCATGCTGCGGATGATATCGGGAGCGGCAAGCCCTGCGGTGCCGTTGCCTGAATCAAGGACGATCTTGAGCCTGGTCTCACGACTGGAATTGAACAAGTTTTCAATATAGTGTATATAATCAGGAAGGATCGGCACATGAGTGACTGTCCCTCTCCTGGTTATTCCGGAACCTTCCTTTTCTCCTGAATCCTGCCCCCTGCTCCCTGGTGCCTGTTTCTCCGCTCGTTCCATGATCTGCCGGATCTTCTGGATCTCCTCGCCATAGATGGTTTCCTTGCCCACGCAGAGCTTGAACCCGTTGAACTCCGATGGATTATGGCTCCCCGTGATCATCACCCCTGCGCCCTGTTTCAGGTGATAGAGTGAAAAGTAAAGCGCGGGCGTCGGGCAGAGACCGAGTATTGTAACGTCCACACCGGCCATGGTAAGGCCTCGCACGATGTCGTCACAGAGACGGGGAGAGCTTATTCGCGCATCGTAGCCAACGGTCGCAGTGCTGATCCCTTTGGGTCTAAGGTAAGCGGCAAAAGCCTGTCCCAGTTCCTCGATGACCGACGAGGTAAGATCGCGATCCGCGATGCCGCGGATATCATATTCCCGGAATATTTCCGTATTGACCATAATAATGCCGAGATCCTTTTATTCGTAATTATTTATTCTGTATGACAGATGGGAGGGATTTTCTTGTTTTATTTTCGTGCCGGTTGTAGTCGTCATCAAATCGGACGATATCGTCCTCTTCAAGATATTCGCCATTCTGGACTTCGATTATCTGGACCGGTATCTTGCCTGGATTTTCGAGCCGGTGCTTTGTGGACATGGGGATATAAGTGCTTTCGTTCGGGTGCACATCGTAGACATTATCGCCATTGGTTACTCTCGCAGTCCCGGAGACAACGACCCAGTGCTCGCTCCGGTGGTTGTGAAGCTGATGGGACAGCTTCGTACCCGGATTAATTACCAATCGTTTGATCTTGTAACGGTCGCCTTCTTCCAGGATGGTATAGGAACCCCAGGGCCGGTAGACCGTGGTGTGGATCAGATGCTCGCCCGATTGACGTTTTTTGAGTACTTCTACTACTTTTTTCACATCCTGTGCCCGGTCCTTGCTGCAGACCAGTGTGGCGTCCGGCGTATCCACGATAACAACATTCTTCAGGCCGATCGTCGCGACCAGCCGTTTCTCTGCATAAATGATGGAGTCGTGGCTGTCTATATCTATGACATTTCCGGCAATGACGTTTCCTGACGCATCATGGTCCGAAACATCGTCCAACGCAGTCCAGCTACCCACGTCCGACCAACCGATGTCAGCTGGAATGATAGCGGCCCGATCGGTCTTTTCCATAACAGCGTAATCGATGGAGATGGATTCAAGTCGTTTAAAGACCTGTGTGATCACTTCGGTTTCCTTGTCCGTGCCTATGTTCTTCTGGATCTCCATCAACCCTTTATAGAGAGCGGGCGCGTGCTTTTCGATCTCTTGAAGGAGTGCGCGTATTTTCCAGATGAAGATGCCGCTGTTCCAGTAATAGTTACCCTGCCTGACGTATTCTCTGGCCGTATCAATATTCGGTTTCTCAACAAAGGCTTCCACCTTGCAAACACCACTGTGATCATCTGCCGGTGAACAGGGTACACCGGCCTTGATGTATCCGTAGCCCGTCTCCGGGCGGTCAGGTTTTATCCCGAGAGTGACCAGATAGTTGTCAGCAGCCGCATCCCCTGACATGCGGAGCAAACCAAGGAATTCATCGGTTTTGCGAATTAAATGATCTGCTGAAAACACGGCCATGATTCCGTCGGGATCGATCCTGTTCAAATGGAGCGCAGCGAGTCCCAATGCTGGAGCGGTGTTCTTTGCCTCGGGCTCAAGGATGAAGTTTATGTTCCAGGTATCGCCGAATTTAGCGGAAAGCTGAGTGTTTATAGCGTCCGACAAACCATGATTTGTTACAACGAAGATATCCTCCCGCTTGATTATCGGCAGGATACGTTTTACCGTCTCCTGAATGAGCGTGTCCTCGGCGCCGATCTTGAGCAACTGTTTCGGCATTTTCTCGCGCGAAAGCGGCCAGAACCGTGTACCGGAACCACCTGCCATAATAACAGCAAACATGCGATATTTCTGATTGTTCAAAAAATGCTCCCTTGGATCAAGGTATGTTTTTATCAGGCATGGCTAAAAACAATTGTTTACATAATAATCTATATGCAGATTATTGTCAACCTCGTGAAAATACATACAAAGATACTTCGCGAAGATTAATTTTGCAAATGATGCCGAGGCAGGGAATTTAGGAGCCTGCTTTTTACTGAGCGTTCAACGCACAGAACCGGCAAGACAGGCGTCCAGCGACTAATCGCGGAAATTATGATTTGCCACGGCTCTTTCGACAAAACTTTTATATTCACGCTGAAAGCGTTTTCTTCCAAATCGTTCTGCGTTGTTTCGCAAGAGCATCGGAGAAAACTTCCTGTCCATTTGTTCAAATTTATCTACAGCAGTTTGAATATCCGCGGACGTCTGTTCAAAGAAAAAGATGCCTGTCTCACCTTCAATAACGGTTTCCAAGGCGCCTCCCCTGCCGAAGGCGATAACGGGCGTTCCACATGCCTGCGATTCGACGGGCATAATGCCGAAATCTTCCTCAGCAGCAAAAATAAAAGCTTTCGCTCTTTGAAGATATTTGATAAGAACGTCCTGAGATTGATACCCGAGCAATACTATATTTGAACTTGCCTTCGATTTAATCTCGTTGAAACCGGGACCGTCTCCTATTACGACAAGCTGTCGGTCGGGCATATGAGCAAAGGCCTCAACGATCAGGTTGATCCTTTTGTAGGGGACGATTCGAGAGGCTGCCAGATAGTAATCATCCTTCTCAGTGCACAGGCCAAATCGCTCAACATCGACGGGAGGATAGATGACCGTGGATTCTCTCTTGTAGGCCCGTTTGATACGATCGGCGATATACCGGGAGTTGGCGATAAAATAGTCCACGCCCTCAGCCGTCCTGGCGTCCCACGCCTGGAGACGATCCAGAATGCGTCGCGCCGCGTATCCTCGTATCCCCTTGTCAAGTCGGGCTTCCCGTAGATACTGTTCCTTCAAATCCCATGCGTACCGCATGGGAGTGTGACAGTAACAGATATGGAGTTGTCCGCTCCGTTTTCGGACCCCTTTGGCAACAGCGTGAGATGAAGACAGGATAAGGTCATACTTCGACAGATCAAAGCGTTCCACGGCGTAAGGCATGAACGGAAGATAGGAGCGGTATTTCGACCTCGCGCAAGGAAGATACTGGATGAAGGAGGTATGGGCCCTTTTGCCGAGAAGCGCACCCCGGTCAGCGTCCGGTAAAAAATCGACCAGACTGTACAGATCTGCGTCTGGATAAAGGGTCAGAATCTGCTCAACGACGCTCTCTGATCCGGCGAATGTAATCAGCCACTCATGAACAACGGCAATCCTTTTGATAGCGGCCTGAGAATGGATCACTCCTCCAACCATATGAAAAATTCCTTTCCTTAAGAAAGACATGAATCTGGGCACCGTAGTTTTGGTGGAAAAGGTCGCGAAGAAAGCCTCAATGCGCGCCCAACTGGATGAAGAGCGTCTGCGTGCATGCCTGCGTCATCATGGCCGGATGAAGGCTTCCTTTAATTGCTTCAGATCCTGAATCGAAAGGATTTTTGTCGCAAGGATGAGGAGCACGTATGAGGCAACGGCTGTCGGCAAAATAATTATAAGTCCAGAGCCCTTGATTGCCAGCAATACGAGAGCCAATAACGCGCCGCACAAGAGCGGCTTCAATCCGTCGATCAAAAAACGCGAATTTGTAAAATATTTTACCGCAAAGGTGGCAGTCATCGCAAAAAATATCATGTCCGTTACTACGGTCGCTATGCTTGCTCCAATATATCCATACCGGGGTATGAAGATTAAATTCAATACAACGTTCAATATCAAACAGAAAAAAGCGAATATCGCATTTAACATCTGTTTGTTCGCAATCACGATTAAATTCAAAAAAAGGACGTTCGGGAATATAAAAAGAGACGTCCAAATAATGATGTTCAAAGCAACGGTACTGTCTGAATATTCAGCGCCGTAAATAATTTGAATGATTTCCTGTGATGAGGTGACCGTTACAACGACAATGAATATCACGATAAGAAGAAGAACTTGGAATGACTTCCTGAATGTCGACTCAAGCTCGACTTTCCGATTTTTTGATAAGTCCGCAAGGATGGGGAACAGTCCGCCGACTAATATCGCCGGGATCACATTCAAGACCTCGATAAGCCTGATTGCTGCCGAATATATGCCGATATCAGCATTGCTGCTGCCGAACATTGACAGCATGACCACATCCACCTTGAAGTAAACCAGAGCGAAAATAGATGTTAAAGCCATGGGGAGTGCCTTGTAAAGCATTGATCTCAATGCCTTCCAATCCAGTTCAAGTTCGATGTGTATGACTCCTTTTTTAATATAATAATACGATATGAAAACCGCTATGAACGAAGCAAGTATCATGCAACTCATCATAGGTATGATCCTGCCGCCGACGAGAAGCGCAGTCATGCCTAACAACGACACGAGTACTTTATTGGTTACTTTGATGGCCGCATCTATATCCATGCGCTCATAGGCATTTGAGAGAGCAATAAAAAATTCAAAAAAACAGTTAAGTATCAAATAGACGCCCATGACCAGAACAACTGTTATCGTGTGTTGATCGTATCCGAAAAGTAGTAGGGCGTTCCAAAGAAGAAACAAGGTGATAATGGAGAGAAGTATTTTGACAGTAAAGATATTGTTGCTGTATTTTGGGGCCAGTGACCTGTCTCTTGCAACATCTCTCGTCAGTAATATATTCAAACCAGGATCAACAAGAAGAACGAATATCCCGGCAAAAGAAAAAGCAAAGGAAAAAAGCCCGAAATCGGAGGCCCCGAGATGTCTGGCCATGTAAATGAAAAAGAACAGGTATATGAACCGAGAAAGGATCTCCGCTATTGCTTTATAGAATATGTTTTTTCCCGCCCTTCTCAGGTTGCTCAAAGTGAGCTCGCTTTCATAAAATGAAGTTTCCTGCCACAACGTGCGAGGGCATTGCATACACCAACGCCCAGCTGAATCTAACTAAAAATAAGCTTCTTGATCAGCCGGGGAAGCGATCCCAACCATGCCTGCGGTCCAAGTTGGTCAATCATGAACCGGTGATTGAACAAATAGTCCTTGAACCATTGGGACTTTCCCGCCCGGCTGCCTCCGGATGAAACTTCATGATGGATGACGATGGCATCTCCCCGGTATTGACCGAATTTGCCTTTCTTCGCCATTCGAATACCGAACTCGGATTCGAATAAATAGGCATTTCCGCGAAAGCGGTCATTAAAACCACCCAGCTCGGTGAAGGATGAGCGCCTGACAGCCATGTTACAACCCCGTGCCGAATTGATCACACAGAAACCGGGCTGATCTACATTGCCGAATATCAGCCCGATTTTGTTCGTCCAGGCAACTATGCGTCCATTCAGTTTCTTATCCCGGGCTACGAATAAGCCGAAAAAACATTCAACCATGATCCGGATCCAGTCGGAAAAAGAAGTTGTTCCCTTTGCTATACGGACTTCTCGGCCCGTGGTATATGTTAACTCAGGATCCTGGGAGAATGCGTCAAGATGCGATTCAAGCCATCCGAAATGGGGCACCGCATCGTCATCCAAAATAAGCACGATGTCTGCCTGAGAGCTGAAAATGCAGCGATTTAGCGTCGGCGTCGTTCCGGGCGAGGACAACATAATGATACGCAATCGAGGGTCCTGCCCCGTCTGTTTCAAGAAATCCTCGGGCACAGTCCCCTGGAGACCAAGGCAGATTCGGATATCCGGATAGAGTGTCCTTACTTTACTCAGGGTCTCTACAAGCAGGTCAATGCGATTGAAGCTTGGGATTACCAACTCCACCTTCAATTTCTTCAAATGCTCAACAGTAGACATATGACTCCCAGCAGGCCGCAATAAATAAGCCTCCAACTCTGAACATTCCGTTCGGAGGTCTATTTCTCTCCGGTTGTTTATGTAAGACCTGAGCTACACCATACACGCATACAACACATTGTAAAAGGATTCATTAAGATAACAGCTGGAACCCGGACTATTTCAGTTTAACTCTGATCCGATTTACGACCGCTTCTGGAAGCATGATTTTTATGATATTCTTAACCAATCTATTTATCATCCGATAAATATGAAATGCGTTTTTAAAGGCACTATTTGAAAGTCTTCGAACCACTAGCCATTGTTCTCTGACATTCATAAACGTATTTATTCCGGACAGTCCATTGGCGGCGACAGACGCAATAACCAATCCAGTGTTGCGAAAAACATAGTTGCTTAAAGCGAAGGAATACAAGACCTCGAAATCTGCTGCAATCTTATATCGGACATCAAACTTATGGCTCTTCAGAAGCGACGTTCTGATAAATAAGCTTTGGTGGCATAACGTCATGCCTTTCCAGAGGTCCTTTATTTCTCCTGCCTTCTCGATCTTTGTGTAGTTCGCATTGTAAACGACGTGATGGTCTCCATATACTACATCGGCCTTTTCTTCACGGTCTGCGAAGATCGATGCGATCACATCGGGCGAATAGAAAGAATCGCCTGCATTCATAAAATTAATCCATTCCCCTGTCGCAAGTTCGATGCCTTTGTTCATAGCGTCATATATCCCCTGGTCCGGCTCGCTCAACCAATAGGCGAGTTGTTTCTCGTATTTTCGAATAATGTCCAGCGTTCCATCAGTTGATGCGCCGTCAATAACGATGTATTCCAGATTGTCATATTTTTGATTCAATACACTGGCAAAGGTCTTTTCTATATGTTGCTCTCCATTGTAAACCACTGTAATTATGCTCACCAATGGTCCGTTTGAACGTAGTCGTATATCCCCGGAAGTATGAAAGCGGGTACCGCCCTCCTTCCGGTTTGCTTGAGGTGGTTTATGTTTAAACGATTCTAATGCTAATCTTGTATCATATTTCATCGAGACCCTCTTAAGCAAAACTCAGTATATGTAAGACCTCATCAGTACTACGATTAGCTCCTGCAAACGAACATCACAGAAGCACGTGTTGCTGCATGTGCATAGGATTGGCATTGGTGAATCCTGCGGCTTTAAAACACTGTAACCTTATTCTATTTGCTGGTAATCCGCTGGCGTAGGTCGGCATTGAAATAGGGAGTACAAGGTAAAGGAGAGTCCCAGCATTTATAAACACTTCGAGATATCGATAAATGCTCTCCTCAACTATTTGTACCATGTTATTCCACGAATTTGTTTCGATGCCCAGTTCCAATTATATGCACGGATGGACTTCCAGTCAAATATAATGGATAACAAGATGTGCGCAGCGCCGAAATATATTTTCTTTAAAATACCAAGTTGAGAGAAAGGTTTGTCATAATAACCTTTCCTGTCGAAAAGCAGGAATAAAATACGATAAACATCAGCAATATAACCTCGATAAGGGCCATATTTCTTTGTTATGCGATACATTTCGTCGATAACACTCTTCCCCGCTTTCGAGGTGAGGTTGTTCTCAGTGAAGTAATAGACAGACAGCACATCTTCGATGACCCGGAATCTCGCTCCGCAACTATGCAATCTATTCCACCACTCCCAATCAAAGGCGAAGGAGTATGTTTCGTCAAGTTCCCCAGCTTTGTGGTGAATAGATGAGCGCCAGAAAGTGCTCGGTTGTTCAATGGTATCGCGCAGAGCCATCAATCGCTCGAAGTGTTTTGGCACTTGAGTGGTCTTACTAGACCCATCTGCAAATACGCGCAGACAGCCACCGGTAAGTACATCGAAATCCGGAAATGCCATAAACTCTCCAGCAATGCGATGGAGGGCTCCAGGAGTGAAACAATCGTCTGCATTCAAATAGCAGTAGATTTCTCCTGTCGTACGTCTAAATCCCTTGTTAATGGCTTCTGCAACATTGCGATCCTTTTCGCAAATGATTTGCGAGACCATATAATCGTATTGATGGACGATACCTAACGGTTCCGTCCGTACTGAGCCCGTCTACAACGATCACTTCAAGGTTCCGGTACTGCTGTTCTGCTATCGACCGCAGTGTGCGTTCAATGGTTTTTTCAGCATTAAGGCAAGCGATCACAACGCTTATTTTTAGGACATCATTCATATTTGATAATTATTTATTATTTCCGATCGGCTGTTTCAACAAAAGCTGGTGCCTAATTCCTAACCGATAGACGATTTTGCCAATAACATACTGAATCGGCTTTTTCCGTTCAGCCCATAGTGTATATAGAATTACTGCGAAGAACTTATAGTTTGATATATAGTAATCGGGAATAGTCAGTGGCCTTTCCGAAAGGGTGTCGAGAATTACTCGGCTTATACCATATCCATACATTAACCGTATGAGGTAACTGAATCGGAATCGGTCTTGAGCCAAATGGTGTCTCAGAATCAATGAAGGTTCATAGGCATTGCTACGACCTACTTTAGCTGCACCAAGCATAATGAGAGAATCTTCGCAGGAGAGCAACCTTTCTGCTGTTCGTCCCAGTATGAAGACAGTATCCGATGAACTTGCTTTTCGCAGATATTCCTGTAATACGTCTCGGTGGACAAACGCCCCAGCTGTAGGCGGTTCCCAGGGACCCCAGTGATCGCTCATTCGCTCTATCCGCTCGTCTCCATAGTCTCTTATGCCGAGGAAGTTGAAAAATGATTGTGTCCATAGAGGCGGCTTAATGCTGTCAGGTAACAGCAATTTACCGCCGAAACATCCTACTTTAGGATAACAACGAATGACCCTAAGTCCGTTTATAATATAATCAGAATCCAACTCATTATCATCGTCGACAAAAAGAATCCATTCCGCAGTACTTGCCATTGCAGCTGCGGCTCTTGCGCGTGCTATTCCGGGTAAAGGTTCCTGAATCAGCCCAAAAGAGATATCAGAGCCTTTCAGAGATTCAAATACAGATTCAGTTAGCGGTGGATTTGAAGCATTGTCCACGACTATCACCCGAAATGTATCCCCTTCCTGCATCTGCTGATGGCGGATGCTGGACATAACACATGCAAGTATGTTTATACGCGGATTATGAGTGCAGATGCAGATATCAATATCCATCTGACTATGCTCTATGCCTATGACACAATAAAATTGATAAGACCATTTAAGATGAAATCCAAAAAACTAAATTCAGATCCCTTTCCCTCGCTGAGCAAGGCATTGACTCAAGTAGTTTTTTCTCAACCATGCTATCTGGGTCGGATGGGCCTGCTGATCCACAGTCTCAGAATAGGCCACGGGTTATTCGCTGGGCATCACGCTCCCTGTCAGGGGACAAGAGAATTGTGTCTGGCATGCGTATCGTACCACCCAGGAACTGGCATTCGGAAACGCTTCGACAAAACTGATTTAATGAGTCTGCCTATGGCATAATTGTTCGCTTTTCCGTTATCTCCGAACAATTGATATAAGAGAAAAATAATTTTATACCGAGAAACAATTTGCTCGTAATTTTTCCATTTGTACGGAAGATCCGCCCCAAAAAGTCCGCTGGACCCTTCTTGGAACTGATAGCCAATGCAGTTATACTCTTGAGATGGATTAGGTTCTCTCTGCCGTGAAATGCCTTCTTGTTGGACAGCTTGAAATCGCGAATATCCAAGTTGAACAAACAAATTCAATTCCTCGATTAATTTATCGAATGATACTTTTTCGGACTCAATCGAGACATAATCAGGTTTTTGCTCAAAATTCAACAATGCCTTCAGGCACACCACATCCATTCCTTCGATGTCAATTTTCAAGTAATGCGGAATGCCATATTGTTCCAAGCAATCCGAAAAATTAATAACAGGGACCTCAATGATCTCATTTGATGTTCCGAGATTCTCATTTCTCTGCGCCCAGTCACTTGCAACAGTACCCCATACGCTATTATCCTTATTTTTATAGAATTTGATTGTTTTCTCAGCGGCTTCCCCAGGTTGAATCTCCAGAATAGCTCCTTCAACGATGGTCAGCTTCCCATTGCTGATTTCTTTTGAAAACCTCGTCCTGCAATGTGCTGCTAAATTCGGATCTGCCTCGAAGCCAATTACGTTGAACCCTTTCTTCAGGTAGTAGTCGGTGTCTTCTCCTTTATGCATACCTACATCATAAACTAAGTCTTTATTTTTTATCGTTTGTTTCATAATATTCCTTTTCTTTATTTCAATAGCACATATCGTCAGGAGGAACGTGAGTCTCAATCGGGTGCATCGACCATTTTAAATTAACAGCCCTAACCTGCGCTCCGCCTCGTATAAAAGAAATAGAGAGAACAGATATTTGTGACGTTCATCTATGGAAGATCAACCCCAGCTCAGACATGAGACCAGTTGATGGTCTCTTTTGATGAACAATATATCGCACTGTCCCATGGCACCATCCAGGGGACGACGCAAGAAATCAACGAATTCATAGGGAATAAATCCTTTAGATGACATAAATGAGATTGTCTGATCGAGCGTGTGCATATCTGCACAAAAAGGTAAAAAAGTGCATTCCATTAGCACCATATCAGCATGTGCAAAAGCACTCGGTCCTCCGTTAATGACTCGCCCTTCAAAGCCTTGAACATCAATTTTCACAAACGATGGGAGTTCCAAGTTATCAGTGCGGTGCAATGATTCCAATGTCCGTACAGTCACAGCCCGTTTGGTCGAACCATAAGCAAAACTGCTGCTATAAAGGTCCTCTGTAACGCCCAGATGTAATTCAGTATCAGCATCGCCTATGCCAACATTGAAAAATCGAACTTTCTCCCTGCTATCAGATACAAGTTGTTCGAGAGATTTCGTTCGTTCCGTGAGTGGTTCAAAACAAACTATGCTGGAATCAGGAAAAACTTCCAAAGCAAGTCTTGCCCAAGCACCTTCCGCAGCGCCGATATCATAAATAACTTTTGGTACATATCCCCTTTTCTTAAGACCGGTCAAGGTTACTCCCATTCCAAAATCACGGTCTGGAATAAAATCAATCGTTCCATGATGCTCTATAATATATGCTTCCAACTCGTTTACCCGATGACGAAGTCCTCGAACATATGGCAATTTATCAATAAAACGCTTAATTAGACGTCGCACGTGTCCCTCCGTGTATTGGATATACGGGAAACATTTATTTTGATGTAATTAAACAAACTAAGTCCCCCCGGATTTGAGATTGTTCTTCTCGGGTTCGATGTCCAAACTACAATATACGGCTATTGAGAAATGGATTACATACTTTCGAAAGAAATAGTTCAAGTCCTTTTTTTGGAAACAAATTCAAAATGAATGTAATTTATTTTGGAAGGTCACCATTTTATTTGTACCATGGTATTCCACGAATCTGCTTAGATGCCCATTGCCAGTTGTAAGCGTTGATGGATTCCCGGCCAAAAAGAGCGTTCAACACGCTTAGCACGGAACCGAAATATAGTCTCTGCATCGCATTGAGTTCAGAGAATGGTCGGTCATAATAGCCGTTCATGTCAAAAAGCCGGAACAGGATGCGATAAACATCGGCCAACAAGCCCCGGTTTGGACCATATGACTTGGTTATGCGATAACTTTCTTCAACAGCGTGTATCCCGGCTTTTGACGTGAGGTTGTCATTAGAAAAGTAATAAACCGATAGTACGTCATTGATAACTCTGAATCTCGCCCCGCATATTCGCAACCGATTCCACCAGTCCCAGTCAAAGGCGAGCGAGTAGCTTTCGTCAAGTTCTCCGGCTTTACGGTGGATAGACGCACGCCAGAAGGTGCTCGGTTGCTCTATAACGTTGCGTAATGCCATCACTTTTTCGAAGTTATCCGGCACCTGAGTGATAATAACGGAACCGTCTGCAAATACCCGCTTACAACCACCGGTTATTAGGTCGGTTTCAGGATCGGCTTGAAATTCTCCGGCAATTCGGCGAAGGGTACCAGGTGAAAAACAGTCGTCTGCATTAAGATAACAGTGGATATCTCCTGTGGCGCGTTTAAATCCCTTATTGATGGCTTCACAGACATTGCGATCTTTTTCGCAGATGATCTCGGACACAATATGCTTGTATTGACGGACGATTTCCACGGTCCTGTCCGTGCTGAGCCCATCAACAACGATGAACTCAAGATTAGAATAATCCTGTTCTGCAATGGACCGCAGAGTCCGTTCAACCGTCTTCTCTGCATTCCTGCATGCCATTACAACGGTTATTTTCAGCGGTTCAATAGTGCGCATAGATTTGTTCATGAGTAGTTCATTTGTGCCGATTAAAATGTTCGCGCCTCGTACCTGATTGATAGGCGACCACACCGATTAAAAAAGGAATAGACTTATTTCGCTCAGCCCAGACCTTCTTTAATATTATTATCAAGAATCTGATTTTAGATTTATAGCCTTTAGGGACCGGTTGAGGTCCATTAATGAGAACATTCAGAATGACGTGACTTACTCCATACCAATACATCAATCGAATAAGGTAAATAAATCTGAACCGATCAGGATTCAAATGATGATTCAGCAGCAAGCTTGGCACATAGGCATTTCTCAGGCCAACGTTATAAGCGCCAAGCATCATGATTGAATCGTCAGAACTTGCCAGACTTTTTGTCCCTGTGCGCCCCAATTCATACAAAAGCTCATCCTTTTTCGAGCGCCGAGAATATTCGTTCAGCACGTTACGATGTACCCATGCACCGGCGCCCGGCGGTTCCCAGGGCCCCCATTGCTTGCTGAATTCAATGAGTGTTTCGTCACCCGCATCCTTAATGCCAAGGAACGGGAGGAAAGGCTTTACCCATTCAGGTGGCGTTAGGTTTTTTGGCAACAGGAGACGACCGCCAAAGCAGCCCACATCCGGATGATTCTGAATGAATTCAATCCCGTTTTTTATAAAATCCGGGTATAGTTCATTATCATCGTCTACGAATAATATCCATTCGTTATCTGTTTCCTCGATTGCCCTGATTCGCGCCCGAGAGAGCCCCAGTTTCGGTTCTTGAACAACTCTACATGCAATACCCTTTCCTATCAGCGGAGTGAGCAAATTATTTTCCAAAGATGGTTTTGACCCATTGTCTACCAGCAAGATACTGAACAGCTTTCGATCAGCCTCCTGGCTGGCAATAGAAGTAATTACCGTGCGCAGTATATCTAAGCGCGGGTTGTGAGTACAAATACAAATATCAATATGCATCGTATAAGATCCCAGCTGCTAGAGATATAAGAAAATCAGCTAAAAGTATTTGAGCTGATGATGATAAAAAGAACGCACTCGTTCGATATCATCCCATTAAAGTTATAATTCTTTATGTTCAAAAAACTTGCTTGGTTCGTACCTCAATAATCTTTGCCTCAGGCTAAGATTGTAGCGCACCCGGCAACCCTGACACAAGATAAAAGTTATGCGACAATGTTCACTTTAGGCTCATAGCTTGCCAGAGGGCCACCATAATAACTTGCCATACGGCCTGCGGCGTTGCAGCATGGGATAATTGATGCGTTACTTCATTCTTCCGTAAATTTCTTGCACTACTATTATTTTGGACGATACCTGTTATGGGCCTCATGCATTATGGCAACGAACGTATCGGCAAATGCCTTGAGGCGGATAGGCAGATTACTTCTCGAATATGCTTCAAGCTCTTTTGAAGGGCCCGATACAGCGTCGTTCCATTGGTGCATCAAGATTTCCGAAAGAGATGAAGCGTTATTAGGATCAAAATAAACAGCAGATTTTGGGTTCTGCTCACGATGAACGGCGATATCTGAAAGAACAATCGTTTTCCCGATTGACTTCACCTCTTCTACGGATGTGCTCCATCCTTCGAACAATGATGGATTGATTATGCACATGCTCTGCCGAATAAGTTGAAACACATCTTCACGAGGAATGAGGCCAAGAAATATGAATTGATCCGAAAGGCCAAGATCCTTGATTTTACTTAATAATCCAGAGAAATACTCAGGGTGACGGTAATCTTCAGTATTTCCAGTACATACGACGATTGGCCTCGATCCTTTTGCTTTCATAATATTAATAGCATCAATAACGACCGAATGATTTTTATGCTTCCAAAATTGATTCGGGAGATAAAAGAACCTATCGGGAAGTCGATATTTTGCTACAGTGTCAGAAGAATCCTTGCTGTAAATATCCTCTGCGATACTGGTGCAAAAAGACATCACACGCCCTTTTTCTCGATGCTCTGGAGCAAAGCATGAAAAATCGCTGAGGGCTTCTTTACTACTAAACACGATGAGTGTCGATCTCTCGGCAGTTTCTCGATAGTAGGCATTTCTAGAGGCAATTTCTTCCTGAGAAAACATTTCGGGAAGTCGTACATGCTGAAAATCCGGTATCCATGCCACAATCGGTACACCGTCCACATACAGACCGTTGATCGAAAATATCGCGTCCAAGGGCAGCAATATTTCACCAGGGCTTTTCTGATCGTGAATACTATAGCCAAAATAAGATGTCGTGGGCTGTTTCCCGTTGTGAGATGATATCGTTCTGACAATTTTCCTGATAATTTTTCTGACAATCTTTCTGATATATAATTTATCTTGCTCGATGATCTGCTCGGGCGTTAGTTGAACGATACTCCGAAGGATATCAATAGAAGGCGCATGCTCTTTAAGCGCTGCGAGAAGATTATTGTAATATACCGTCCCTCCCATCCACTCATTTGTGCTGATTGTCGGTATATAGACGGTTAACTTATTTTCTTTCAAAAAGAAACGGAATGTCTTTTTGGCGATCCTCCCGAATACGCTGGTATAAGCGGAGAACGGCTGCACTGAGGACTTTTTGGACATACTCCGAAGTATGCCGAAAGAAATCTCTCGAATGCTTAGTTTACTGAAGGAATGTTTCATGTGAACGGAAATGCCGGCCTGATCTTTCTTGCTTATTATCGGGAACGTTGATATCATTTTTTAGTTTTCGTGTATCATCGAGCATCGGTTGCGTGTTGAGCTGCTACCGATTTTGTCTGTACCAGGCAACATATTCCTTGATACCCGCTTCAATGGGTGTGACAGGCTCCCAGCCATAACTCCTAGCTTTCGAAATATTTGCATGGTAGTGCCGAGGGTCGCCAGGCCTGATTTTACCATCAAATACTACCTGCTGTTGTTTTCCCATTTCTCTAGAGATCGTATTCAAAATATTGCTGATGGAAAACTTCTCACCAGATCCTCCATTGACTGTTTCATGCCTATCCCGTGCTTCTGCAACTCGGTAGATCAAAGAAACCGCATCATTTACGTTGAGCCAGTCACGGGTCTCCTTGCCGTTACCGGAGAAACACACGATTTTGTCGTTCTTCATGAACTTATCGCATGCATCCCATAACAGCTGTTTTCTGAGTCCGACCCCGTATAAAGAGAAAAATCGAATGACCGATATATTTAAGTGAAAGTTAAAACCATATGATTTACACAATA
The DNA here is from genome assembly GCA_963732675.1 of Nitrospirota bacterium. Classification (GTDB taxonomy): domain Bacteria; phylum Nitrospirota; class UBA9217; order UBA9217; family UBA9217; genus JALNZF01. The sequence goes on along the minus strand of CAVTAJ010000019.1, from coordinate 83,258 downwards.
CTTCACCTATCATTTTATGGAAACCATAGGGAGATATCGGTGAACAGGGGTCCGACTCACTTATAGGAACATCCTCCCGTTGACCGTATACTGCGGCACTTGAGGGATAAATGAGTTTTGCCTGTGTATTGTGAAGTCTCATATATTCGAGAACGAGAAGCAACGATGTAACATTTCGTTCAAAATCATCTAAAGGTAATTCATTCGAATATGCCACGGATCCGCTTCCTGCGCAATGGACGATCACATCAAATTCATTCCCGATATCGGCCAATGACGCAAGGCTAAGATAATCTTTGATGAACTTGTCAACAGGATTCTTCCGACCGGCGATGTCAAGTACATCAATGCCCGTTACATTGCAACCGCTCGCTTTAAAATACTTAGCGGTATTATAGCCGAGGAAACCAGCAACGCCTGTAATGAGGATAGATTTCATTTAATGAGTTAAGATAAAATCAGCCTTGAGTAAAGGTAGACAAACAATCCGCACGATGGGGCAAGGTAATCCATTTCAACTAATGATTAGAATGGGACATGAGCATAACTCCTACCGATTTCTTTGAAGCAAGAAAAGAATAAAGTCTTCCCGGCGCATGTGTCGTTCTGTTATAATACTCAAAGAGTATTTGTTGAAGGAATCCGGGTAAGTTAAACCCGTGTCTTTGAAAAAACTTGTTGAGTATTTCGCGACGCGATGTTGGGAATAAATTAATATCAGAATCAAAAGGAGCGAGCACTTTTATTATCTTTAAGCCAGCAGAATTGATCGCATTCAAGTATTGTTTCAACGGGTATGCGTTCTCACCACCATAAAGATGATGCAGTGGATGGGAATCGAGAAACGCCTGCAGATCTCTTTCTTGATCAATGACATGCTCTCTTGTAGCAAGGAACAATCCATCTTTTACAAGAACTCGTGCAATTTCAGCTAAAAATTTCTGCAGATCACGCGCATGATGCAGTGCCTGACGTACGTAAACAACATCGAAAATAGCATCCTTGAAAGGCAGCTTCTCTCCGATGTCTTCAATCACTGTTATCTTCGCACCAGTTTCTCGGTTTAGGCTTCGAATAGCTCCGGCTCCGACAAACGTGCTTGGGTCCGGCTCCATTGCGGTAACAGAATAACCGTTGACGTAAAACGCAAATGAAGCAATTCCTCTGCCTGCGCCAATCTCTAGCAACTTGCTATTGCTCTTCGTAGGCAGAAGACTCAGCGTCTCAATAAACTCTTTTGATTTTGAAAATCTTTTCGCTGCAACGACAACATTTTCATCAAAATAATTATCTAATACTGCCTGTGCGTTGCCATGTTGGTTACAGTACCACAGTACAGCTTCTTCCCAAGATATTTTATTCGAGACGTTCATTTTCAGAAATAACCCTAATGGCTTGTGCAGGGTTTCCAGCAACAATAGTGTAAGGAGCGACATCTCTTGTCACAACGCTGCCTGCAGCGACCACTGCTCCCTCACCAATTGTCACACCTTTCAAGATAATTGAATTGAACCCGATCCACGCCTTGTCCATGATGATTATGGACTTTCGTAGCACTTTTGACCAGTCTTTTTTGCCAACATACCAGTCTTTTACATCATTTGCTCTTTCAGAAAAATAGATTGAATGAGAATTATGGTCAACGATAACACAGCCCCACGCAATGAGAACATCATTGCCAATCGTGATGGACTCAGCCGCAATTATATTCGATCCTCCAATAAATGAATTGGCCCCAATTTCTACTCTCGCGTCATCCCTATCGAAGACAATACGTCCTTCAAGGATGGTGCCATCACCAATGGAGACAAAATTGTTGTTTCTGAGAACTATATTCTGCATTTCTGCACGTGCTGTTTGAGCAATTTTAACATTTGGAAGACTTAAGGCTTTGCGTTTGCCTAAGGCTGAATGTTTGAGTAACCCTTTGAACTTCCCTCTAATTCTGTATAGCATATCGGACCTCTAAAATAGTTTACCTAAAAGCTTCATTAAGCGACCTTGGACAGGATTATTTTCTAGAGTCTGCTGACTAGAATCAGAAAAAAAGTCTAACAACTTGCCATAAAACTTAAAATCGATTTTATCAGACAATGCAACAGGTACTTTGGCATCTAAGTGATGATGGCAATCAGTTGCTATAGAAACATTGCCACAATTAACACCAGACCCGTCAAAACCTATATTCCTGACGAGAGTTGTCGTGGGAAAGACAACCAAACCGTTTCTTTGAAAAATTGAAAAATACCAGTGTATCCCCCAGGAATTTTTTGCCGTTTCCAGCATACTGGAATAATCATAATCAGCTAAGTTGAATCTATTTCTTAAATGATTGTTCGACAGCAAAAGCTTGTTTTGTTCAGGATCCATTCGAAAACATTCCCATTTCTTTCTCCACGTTGCCCAGCCCCATGTAAAGAATAATGGCATCAATACAGTTTTTGGTTCATCGTCAGGAATCGGGAACATATAGCCGTTCACAGAATATACATTTGATACTTTTTCATAAAGGGCAAGCGCACGATTCATGAACGATAGAAAGTGTTTTGATAGAATCAAATCATCTTCTAAGACAATGATTTTCTCATATTTATTTAGGACATGTGATACACCATCAATAACAGACTTTGTTAAACCTTTGTTCGAAGGCGATTCTATGATGGTTACTTTACTGCACCAGTCCTGCTCACGGATTATCTCTTGAACATGATTTATATCGTTTAATGTTTGGCTTGACGCGTCTTCTGTTGGACCATCCGAAAAAATGAACAGTTCTGACTTTTCTGAAAGCTCGTTCGTACGCAGACTTTCCAGTGTTCTTCGTGTGTGAAGCGGTCTATTATAAACAAATAGAGCTATCGGAGCCAGTTCTGTATGATCTACTAAGAGCAGGTTCATAGTTTTATATCTGCTTTATCATGCTTCTGCACCACATCTCAAGGACAAGCGCTTTGAAGGAGATCGGTGTGAACGCCTCGGGTGGATATGGGCCTGAGGCCAATATCTTCCCGGCTTCAGCTGTAATAGTTCTCGATTGAACAAGATAACCGTCTATAAGATAGTGCCCGTACTTATTGAAAAGCGCATCATGCCATTCCCTTACAGGGGGGGCAAATCCCTGCTTCGGCCTGTCTATGACCCAATCTGGCAAGAGATTTTTCATGGCGCCTCTTAACCAGGGCTTAGGAAACTGCTTATAGTCAGGATCGTTTTGTCGCGTCTTTCTCAAACCTATAACGAGTTCAACAAGTTTGTAGTCGACAAATGGCAACCGTAATTCAACTGAATTGGCCATGCTTAATCTGTCGCCTTGAGCTATTCCGTTCTCCAGCAAATAGGTCTCACATATCAACCTTGTGAGCCGGATATCTGTGAACTCCCAGGGCTTTGAGTAGGTATATACATCAAACGCCGAATCTCCATCCAAACTTTTTTTAAAGGAATTATCATAAATAGTATTCATACTAGATAATGCCAGCTGAAAATCAGGATGTAACTCATGGAAGATCGGACGAAACTTGTTAGAAGCATGAATAACTCTGGTGATTGTTTCGTAAATAGCATCTGTCAAAGATCTTGTCCAATCCAAGTATGACCGAACACTGTTGAAGCGTAAAGCGGGCAATCTTTTACTATGTTCAAGCATTTCCCCGATGAACGAACGTCCCTGCATGGCTTCTGTCTTTATAACAGCATCTTTAACCCATGAATATCCCCGAATAATATTCATCTCCCCCCTGCCCTTGCAATAGCACAGGGACACCATGGTTTTTTGCTTCTTTACTGATCGCATAATAACCGAATCCTGAAATATCAGCAATTGGGTCGTCTCTCCAAAAGTTCATATTCTCAAAAACATCCACCAATGTCTGTGTCGTTAGTTCAATCTCGTGAATCGGCATTTGCAACCAGTTTGCAAGGGCTTTGGCATCGTTTCGCTCATCATTCGCTGGTCGTCCCGGATATCCAACACTGAATGCGTGCATAGTACCAGGATACTTCTTGACGGCGAGTGCCGCAATTGCGCTTGAATCCAATCCGCCGCTCAATGCGATACCGACCGGGACATCGGACCTGATGATCAGTTTGCTGACCGAATCTAGCTCATCCCTGACAAGCGAGATCGGGTCGCCCTCAACCGGGGGTGCATCTTCCATTCGCCAATAAACCTTCTCCTGCAACCGCCAGGACGCCATATCAACGGTAAGGCAAGTGCCTGCTGGCAGCTTTCGAACACCTTTCAACGGCGTACGGGGTTCGGGAACATACTGATAGTGAAAGAAATCGTTCACGGAGGCAGGGTCCAGATTAAAGGGCACGCATCCAGAGCTCAGTAGTGATTTCATTTCAGAAGCAAAGATGAGAAAACCTTTGTTTTCATGGATATACAGGGGCTTCTCCCCCATCCGGTCCCGCGCGAGCATGATACTGCCGTTCTTTTTGTCGAACAGGGCAAAGGCGAACATGCCGCGAAGGTGATGGACACACTCTTCTCCATGGTCTTCATAGAGATGCAATATTGTTTCACTGTCGCTGTGGGAGGAGAACCGGTGGCCGCGAGCCTGCAAAACCGATGTCAGCTCAATATAATTATAGATCTCTCCATTTGCGATGAGGACCAGGCTTTTGTCCTCATTGTACAGGGGTTGCCATCCTCCTTGGAGGTCGATGATGCTTAAACGGCGCATGCCCATGACCAGAGAGCGATCGCGATACACGCCCTTTCCATCTGGACCGCGATGAGTCATGGCATGCAGCATTCCGTGGACCGCACGCTCATGGGTCGGATCGATGTTGCTCTTTACTATGATTCCTGCAATTCCGCACATATGCTATTAACCAACGTAATTATGTTACTCTCTTAACTTCTGCTTGAGAAACGATGGTATGACTTTTTTAAGAAATGGATGACATTATCTGGTAATAATCGAACAATGCTTCTTACACCCGAGGACAAGTATTTTTTCAAAACCCCTATCGGCAATATCGACTTTGTCCAAGACTTCACCACGGGAACAGCTCTTGCAATGAACAACTGATAAAACTCGCGTTCAACATACCTGGCCAATGTTTGCAGTTTCTGCTTCCTCGGACACCTTAGGACTATGAAATTCGTCCATGCTATAGGATTCATGGCAGAACGTTTTGAAAAAAGCTTCAAGACGAAGTTGATATAGGTCTCTTGCGAAAAATCACGGTAGCCTGATTTATCAAAATCGATATATATACGAAAGTCTTTGTGTATCTTTAGATTCATACCGCGCTCTTGAGCGCGCATCGTGAATTCCAAATCGGACAAATAGTGCGGGATCAGCCTTGGATAAAATCCGCCTACGCTCAAGAAGTCGCCAACCTTGACAAACATGCCGCGCGTAGAGAGACAATTGATCTCGCTCACCTCATTGGTCTCATAACAGTCCAGATCTTTCCAGGAGAATTTATATCCTCCTGAGTCCTGAGGTTGACCCGTAGTCAAGTTGTATCCTGTTGCCGTCAGCAATGTACGCCGCTGGTTTTGCATAATAGACAATCCTGTCTCAAGGAAATCCTCCTGGATTTCCGTATCATCGTTCATGATGAGCACGTAGTCATCAGCAGATATCTTCTGTTTGATCAGCCAATCATGACCCTGCTGGAGCGAACCAGCCCACCACCAGTTCCCTTTGCCACGAATAACCGTTACATCAGGTATCTGCGCACGCACGGCTTCAGATGTTTCATCCTTTGAGCCATCATCGATAAGGATCAAATGGTAGTGTTCGTATGACTGATGCTTCAGACAACTTAAAAACCGAAGTGTAGTATCACGGCGGTTGTGAACCGGAAGAAATATATGGATAATTGGTTTCAACATAGGTGGAGCGATCATTGTATTCAAATCCCTGACTCTTTTTAGATTGCTCTTCCCTCTCAAGAGGTGAGACTGTGTTGTTTGGTAATTTTTATACTGTTCACAAATAGTCAACTCGACCGAATTTTATCACTTATCGCGATAGCGGATAAAATTACTTAATTACCTCGACATAAGTATTTAAGTCCTTTTGTTCGATTCGCGTGTCTAATTTTCTGAGTTCAGGAAATTGAGAATGGCCAAAATCAACCTTGTTCACAAATCTATATCCGATGTGTTTACATAATAGTGAAAGCTCCTCGAAGCTAAAAAAATGCCGGTGGCCCCACATATCGTAGGCCTCCTTCTTCGCTAATTCAGCAGTGTTATATTTTGCATCTTTATAGTGTCTGGACAGTACTCCCTCTAGGCCGGGGAACGAAAATCGGAGGACACCATTTGGTTGGAAAGTTCTTATACGCTTCACATAAAAATATGATTTGCTCAGATTGGTCAAGATGTTCTATGAAGTCTTCAGAAAAACCGAACTTAAAAACATCGTCCATAAACGGATGTCGTTTGACGAGGTCTACTTCTCTGTAAAATATCCCTGCTTGGGCTGTAATTGAAGATCAACGTTCAGCCAATGTAAAAATAAGCTTCCCCCGCACCCATAATGAACTTTATCAACTTTAGGAGTTTTCTATTGAGAAAAACAGTGGATTGTCTTCTATTTTTATCATATGGTCAGAAGGTAGAGGATTGATTTCAGTCTTATTCCTATTGTCAGATGACTGCTCTTTTCTGGAATATCTGATGATGTCATATCCGACACTGTTGATACATGATTTAATAATCGCCTTAATTTTAAACATGAATATCTCTCGTTGTGTCTTTATAAAAAACAGTATTGCAAGTCTTTGCACACATAGCATACCCTTTATTGACGACAAAATTGTGGACAGGATATTTTTCATGGTGATTGATATCGAAGTCCAATATTTCGATAAGCAGCATTTTGGGTCGATATTGTTTCCAGTCACTCGATTCCAGTACGGATAGTTCCATACCCTCCACATCGATCGACAAGATGTCTATGTTCCGTCCCCTACTATGTTCATCTAGAACAGACGACAACTTTCTAGTTTTTATTGTTTTCTTTTCGATTATTTTTTGGCCGGCGCGTTCATATTGCTCAGCAAGTGTTTTACTGAATGTATTGAGTGCCGGTTCCTGGAACATATAAAACGTACTTTCGGATTCATTGTTCCCGATGGCCGTTTCGATATTGATATCTTCAGGACGGATATCATCGAAAAGCCTTTTCACGCCGGGATTCGGTTCAATATTGATCCCTCTCCAGCCCGGATCGATAAAGAAGATAGGTATTAGAGAAGCGTTTCGGATGGTGCGCTCCAACATCTACGAAAAACCCATTCTGCTGGCCATTGAACATGCGGGACAAGACGAGGTCTTCACCCTCTTGTGAAAATACAAGCCTACCTTCGTTGAGATTATTTATGTCATCGATACTTATTATAGATTTCTTTACATATAAGAATGAGATTGAGATATGAAGCTAATGACCCTTTTTCCACAAGCAGAGATTTTTGTCGAGAAGAAGTTGAGTTGTGGAATTCATGATAGAACCCATAAAGGTTCTCAAGATCATCCTTTTTGTTATTATAAAAATCAATAAATCGATTGAGATCAGTAGACGGAATCTGAGTATTTCTGAGAAAATGAAACGTAGTAGAATCAATTTTCGTCTTAAACAACTTTATTAAAAAAAAAGATGATGGCTTTCTTGAAAGTTTCTTTCATGTATGCTTATATCCTATCTGACCACGTATGGAAATTATGCTGTGAAGCCGAACCGCTACTTATTGTCTCTCGGCATGTCATCATCAGTATGTACTATCTGACCTCCAACAGGTCGCAACTCACTATTGAGTCTTTGTAGAGAGATGTTGTTCTGAAAAAATAGAGATGTCGTCCATGTATAACCATTGACCGGACCAAATCCATGGAAATCGATCTGGTTGAAACGATGATCTCGCAACCTTTGACACGAATTCGGGTACCAGTCGGAATTATCAAATATGATGATTCCGCCCGGCTTGAGTTTGATCAGGGCATTATCAATGGCAGCGAACCTGTACTTAATGCTGTCTATTATAATAATGTCAAAAAGACGATCGAATTTTAGTATCAAGTTAATGAAGTCGTCGATATTGTCATGCAATAAAACGGAGGCATTATTGGGTTTGCTTCTGCTGATAAATTCAAACCAATCTTTATCCGTTTCAACTGAAATTACATCTTTTGCTTTACCGGACCAGAATAATGTTGAGTTGCCTGACCCATATTCAAACACTGACGAATCGGAATAATCAAACTGCAGAAGGAACTCCAGGGCCGGATAGGTGATCCATGGAATAGGAGCACCATGGGCATCAACTGGTTTGTTCAGACTGAATGTTCCCGCCTGGCCATGATCATAAAGGAGCGTATTTATATTCAATCCCAGTTTCAGATAGCTGTTATAATCGAGGCCCGGATCATTCGTAAAATTCTTAGCAGGTAATGCTGAATGGAATATAAGAAGTCTTTCCAACTGCTGTGGTGTTATATTGAAGCGATTTAACAAAATTTCGCCGTCCGAAGTTTTTTGTGCCCCAGCCATCGCTGTCTTGCAAGACGTCTTATGTTTCCCGTCACGCTGAATGAACGGTCGCAATACGATGTCGATAATATCTTTAGTCGTCATGAGTTTTTCATATAGTGCATGTCAAAATTTTCTTTCTCAACAATTACATAGCCGCACTGTGATCCTTTGATATCGTCTCGAACGACTCGAAATTCGTGAACATCGTGAATTCTTTGTGGCATTTCATCATTGCTCTGCAGGCCGACGGCAAAGATGTAACTACCATTTGACAAATTCGGAAGGTCAAAACGGAATTGACCGATAATTCTTTTGTCTTTTGGCAGATGGTCTATTTTGTGCCCGCATATCACATTATTCGAATGAAGCGCTACTATGCCATGACTGTTGTATAAAACATATCCAAAATGTGGATTCTCAATTCTGTCTTTGGTTACGATGTCTAAAAGCAATATAACAGTTTCATTGCCGTTAACTACAGTTACTCGTTTCTTAGAACCCGCGAGAATGAATGCCATCCGCAATATCTCGACTCGGCCATCACCGATTCCGCGATATGTTGAAAGATCTTCCCATTCAACATCATCAAAAGCAGACAAGTTATCGGCCGTCGTGCTGTCTGCGTCTATATCTATGGCGTAATCGGATTTATCGGAAGTAACAAGAGGAAGACCAGTATTGCGCTGATAAGGGAGCTTGTCATACAGCATGTAATTCGTATAGTCCTTTGCTACAGATTGCGCATCTCCAGATTGAAAGAGCTCTCCATCTTTTAACCATATCGCAGTATCGCAGAAAATATTAACAGTTGAGGTGTCATGAGTAACTAATACGATTGTCTTTCCCTTATCTTTAAATTCTCTCATTTTCCTGAGGCACTTCTGCGCAAAACGCAGATCTCCAACCGCGAGAACCTCATCAGCGATCAATATATCGGGATTGATATTAACACCTACTGCAAACGATAATCGTGAATACATACCACTTGAATATGTTTTTACCGGATGATAGATGAAATCACCGATATCGGCAAATTCGATGATGTCCTTCAGCATTCTATCGATTTCCCGGTTTGAGTAACCGAGAAGCTTGCTCGCGAAGCGTGCGTTCTCTATCCCTGACAACTCCAGATCGAATCCGACCCCCAACTGGAGCAGAGAAACATTCCCGTCAATGGTTACGGTGCCTTCGGAGGGCGTCAACTCTCCGGAAAGTATCTTTAATAAGGTCGATTTCCCGGCGCCGTTCCTACCCACAATCCCGAGAAACTCTCCCTTCTTCACGTGAAAGGAGATATTCCTCAGAGCCGGGAAATCTGTATGGTAATTCTTCCTGCCGAATGAAAAAGTTTCTTTCAGGCGGTCTGACGGTTTGTCATAGATCCTGAATACCTTGCCCAGCTTTTCTACCTGTAAAGCGAAATCCGACATTTATATAACGTCTCCAAAATGAGGGCGAAGTTTTTTATACGTAATCATGCCGGCTGCGAGCACAATAAGCGTAAAAGACCAGAAATAGACTCCGCCAGTCCGATCTGCCCAAAAAGGTTCGTTATAGAGAAAGCTTTTTCTATAGCCTTCAAGCAGGTAGGTAGCTGGGTTCAATTTTAGCAAGAATCTGTATTCCTCAGGATAGGTTTTGAGATCCCAGAAGATCGGAGACACCCAGAACCCGATTTGCAAGATAACACTCACCGCATTTCTCATATCCCTCACAAAGAGACTGACGGATGCTGTGATCCAGGACAAGCCAAGGAGAAGGACACAAGTCGCAAATAGATAATAAAGGGACTGAAACCAGTAAATCGACATTGGGATGCTGCTGGCAAACAGCAAAATGATGAGAAGAAGAAAAAAAACGCCGTGAACGATCAATGCCGACAGGATGCTGACTACTGGCATGATCGACATATTGAAATTTGGCCTGCGCAAAAGATAGGAGTAGTTCTTGAATGTAAAGACCGATGTTGCAAAAGCGGTACTTAAGAACATCCACAGAATCATTGATGTCATGAGCCAAACAACATAAGGGTAGCCGACACCTGGTCTGAACTTTACTGCCTTGGTGAAAAAAAACCACATAACGAACATGTAGATGCACGGTTCAATAAAAACCCATACGATTCCCAGCACCGATCCGAAATAACTGCTGCGAAAGTCCCGTACTGCAAGATTCAGGATAAGGTCTCTCTTGCCATATAATTCCCTCAGAAAGGACCGGGTAATATTGAACAGTTTGGTAAACATATGCTTATGACCGCCCACTGTTCTCTAGGTACCATTGATAGCTTTTTCTGATCCCCACTTCCAGCTCAGTCTTCGGATCCCATCCCAATGCACGCATCCTTGATATGTCGAGCAGTTTCTTAGACGTGCCGTCGGGCTTTGATCGGTCATGTCTGATCTCACCTTTAAACCCGATGATGTTCTGTATTGATCGGGCAAGTGCCTTGATGCTGATATCCTTCCCCATGCCAATATTGACGAACTCCCCGACATCCGCATAGTGATACTTGTTTCATGAAGAATACACACAGCGTCTGCGAGGTCGTCTACATAAAGGAACTCCCTATACGGCTCGCCGCTTCCCCAGATTGTCACTTCTCCTGCGTCCAGCTGACCTTTGCTTCGTGGAACTTCCTGATGAGTGCGGGAAGGACATGTGAAGTTTCAAGATCGAAATTATCGTTAGGCCCGTACAGATTCGTCGGCATGACAGAAAGGAAATCCGTGCCGTATTGCTCGTTATAGTAACGACAGAGCTTGATCGCGGCGATCTTCGCGATCGCGTAGGGCTCGTTCGTCGGTTCGAGCGACTCCCGTAAGCAGGTACTCTTCTTTCATCGGCTGAGGCGCGAATTTTGGATAAATGCATGATGATCCGAGATTCAGCAGCTTTTTGACCCCGCATTTGTACGCAGCATGGATCACGTTCGACGCGATCACAATGTTGTCATAGATAAACTCTGCCTTGTACGTGTTGTTCGCCAGAATCCCGCCAACCTTGGCGGCTGCGAGGAAGACATATTCCGGGCGCTCCCGCTCGAAGAAAATCTCGACGTCTTGCTGACGCCGAAGATCGAGCTCCTTGCTCGTCCTGAGCAGAAGGTTCGTGAAGCCCTCCTGCCGAAGCTTTCGCTCAAGTGCTGAACCGACGAGGCCGCGGTGGCCGGCAATATAGATTTTTGCTTTCTTATCCATGAACTCGTTTCTCTGCTTCAGCTTCTTTCAGGTCGGCGTCAACCATCATGTTGACAAGCCCTTCGAAGGTTACTTTGGGGCTCCAATGTAACTTCTGCCTGGCCTTTGTAGGGTCTCCCAGCAGAAGATCAACCTCGGTGGGACGAAAATATTTAGGATCGATTTCGATGACGATATTCCCTGTCTCGGCATCGATACCCTTCTCGTGAACGCCGGTCCCCTTCCATTCGAGCGGCATGCCGAGGTGAGTGAAAACCTTTTCCGCGAATTCTCTCACGGAATGGGTCTCACCCGTGGCAATGACGTAATCTTCCGGCGCTGATTGCTGGAGCATGAGCCACATGGCTTCCACATAATCACCGGCATATCCCCAATCGCGCTTTGCATCCAGGTTGCCGAGATAGAGGCAGGATTGCAGTCCCAGTTTGATGCGGGCCGCAGCGCGTGTGATCTTTCTCGTAACGAAAGTCTCGCCTCTGCGCGGCGATTCATGGTTGAAAAGGATGCCATTGCATGCATAGAGATCATAGCTTTCTCGATAGTTCACAGTAATATAGTACGCGTATGCCTTTGCGCATCCATAGGGAGAACGCGGATAAAACGGTGTGGTTTCCTTCTGTGGGGACTCTGCGACCTTGCCGAAGAGCTCAGATGAGGATGCCTGGTAATACTTCGTGTTCAGCTCTGTTTCCCTGATGCCTTCAAGAAGCCTCACGGCGCCGAGCGCATCAACCTCGCCCGTGTACTCAGGAATATCAAATGAGACCCTCACATGGCTCTGAGCGCCCAGGTTGTAGATTTCGTCAGGCCGAACATCGCGCAGCACCTTGTTGATCGAACTTGCATCGTTCAGATCGCCATAATGAAGAAACATGCGGACGCCGGACTCGTGAGGGTCCCGGTAAATATGATCAATTCTCTCCGTGTTGAAAGAGGAGGAACGCCTGATCATCCCGTGGACTTCGTATCCTTTCGAGAGTAAGAGTTCGGCGAGGTATGATCCGTCCTGACCGGTGATCCCGGTAATCAGCGCTTTTTTCATTCGTTCTCCATTAACCAATAAATTTGTTCTCTGTCGTTCTGACCGATTGTTGTTGCGGTGAGGCCTGCGATTATGACAGTTTTGAATGTTCTTCGCCCTTTTTCTGCAACAGTTGCAGATCGTATTGGACCATTTCATCTATGATATCGTTAAGGCCTTTGGTCCGCCTCCATTGCAGTTTCGACTGCGCCTTTGATGAATCGCCGCAGAGAGGAACCATTTCCGATTCTCTGAACAGGCGCTTGTCTATAGTAACGAAATCACGATAATCAAGAGCGACGCATTCAAAGGCATATTGGGCAAACTCTCTGACCGAATGCGTTTCTCCCGTGGCGATAACGTAATCATCGGGAGAGGGCTGCTGAAGCATCAGCCACATGGCGTGTACGTATTCCGGAGCATATCCCCAGTCACGAAGCGCATCCAGGTTGCCGAGGGAGAGCCTGTTTTGAAGCCCAAGCTTGATTTGGGCGGCCGTGGACGTAATTTTTCGGGTAACGAATTCAAATCCGCGGCGTGGAGACTCATGATTATAGAGAATGCCCGTACAGGCAAACATGCCGTACCGTTCCCGATAATTACTGACAAGATGATGACTGGATAGCTTCGCTATCCCATAGATCGAACGTGGCTTGAACGGTGTAGATTCGTTCTGAGGAGTAACCGACGCATGCCCGAACATTTCGCTCGATCCGGCAAAATAGAAACGGCAGGACGGGACCACTTCCTTTATCGAGGCAAGCAAATAATGGGTGCCGGTAAAGTTATTGACAACAATGGAAAATTCATCATCGAATGAATAACTGACGAAACTGGACGCGGCCAGATGATAGCATTCATTGGGCTGTACTTCACGGATGACTTTATAGAGAGACAGATGGTTGTCAAGTGACGCCGCGTGCAGCTTTATTTTGTCATTGATGCCCATGATGTTATGTAATTTGTGGGTCTTATCCTCTAAGGCTAATCTCCTCACGATACCATGGACTTCATAGTTTTTTGACAGCAGCAGTTCCGCGAGATACGAGCCGTCTTGGCCCCCGATGCCCGTTATAAGAGCTTTTTTCCTGTTGTTCATTCCGGATATTTTTATAAAACAGCCATCAGTATTGTTGTGAGGAAATCAGAGGATTACGTACGATTTTCAGCAAAGGACCCTGTCGTTCACGCAGACTGACAAGGCCATTTCGGCTGGCGCAACCGGCTACAGAAACCAGCAACAAGGTATTGCAGACCTGCGTAAACGTTGAAAGATTTTCCCCGCTTTCGTATACGACCGAACCCATACGTCATACGACTGGAATGGAATCCTGGCTAAATCCGCAGGATATATGCATACAATAGCTGCATTTTGCAATGATGTCCCGTAATAATATGGCCAGATAATCGCTTCCTTGGTGTCTCTGTGTCTTTTGTAGAATAATCCTGCACTTCTTTCTTCAAACAAACAGAAGTTTCTCTGCCTCAAATGATTCTTTAGCTCTGTACAATACATCATTTTTTCAATATTGTAAATAAAATTAATCACTTTTGGACAGAAACTGCTTTTTCTGCGAAGCGACAATCTTCCGTCCGCATGAAACTTTCCAGCTGTAGCACATCAGTGCAGCTCTGTTCATGTTTGTTACCGGCACGCCGTTTTATGCAACGAGTTTCATCGGCGATCTGCCCAGACCATAGTCAATAAGACCGCACAAACGGATGACAACCCATAAATCGTCAGGACGCCGAAACAATCGATTCCTGCGCTCTTCATTTAAAGCAATTTAAATCCGGACATTTCTATTTTGGGATGACACGTTCACACTTCCTACTTGCATTTTACCGTGTATTATAATATCATTTGACAATCTCGCAATAGAACAGCGTAAGGGACGTTCACGTGTATGCCGTTCTCGCGAGTATCCTTCTGAACTGCTAAATCACGCTGGCCATACCAGGGAGACCCTTCTTGATCGGCAATTTGAAAAATAGTGTTAAAATTGTCGCGCTTTTATTTTTGGATGTTTCAGCTTTTTACGTTTCCTTACTCCTTGCGTTCTCTTTTCGAAAAATTGTCGACCACGTCTTTCCGACTGTGATGCCCCTGCAGTTGTCACTCGGATATTTTCTGCGCATTTGGTGGCTGCCTGCCATCTTTCTGTCGTTTATCGCGTACGAACGTCTCTATATCAAAAAGCTCCCCTTCTGGGATGAGACCAAGGAACTGCTCAAGGCGACGACCGCTTCAATGGTCGCAATTCTCGCCATTATCACCCTGGGGAAAATGGCGAGCAATATCTCCCGCTTGACCATTATCTTCCTGTGGTGTTCCGGTCTGTTCATATTCCCCATTTTCCGCTTATTCGGGAAGAAACTCCTCGATGCCGTAGGGCTCTGGAAGGACAATGTGATCATCATCGGCGCAGGCGCCGCAGGTATCGAAACCGCAAAGGGCATAAATTCGGATATCCATCTGGGCTATCGTGTGATCGGTTTTCTGGACGATGACCCATCGATCGGCAAAGAAGTCCGCATTGACGGTACCGCCTACCGCATTTTCGGCAAGGTCAGGCACTTCAGGAAATTTCTGAAAGTCCTCCGCATCTCCACGGTCATCATCGCGATCCCGTCCCTTTCTGTCGACAAACTGGCGGAACTGACGAACAATATCCAGAAACATACCAAGAACATCCTGCTCATCCCTGATGTGAAGGGAGTTGCGCTCACCAATACCGAGCTTTATCACCTGTTCATGCAACAGCTTTTTTTGCTGAAAATCAACAACAACCTCAAGTCACCTTTCAACAGGCTTAGCAAGAGAATGTTCGACATGGTCCTGTCAATCCTGATGTTACCACTGCTTCTTGTTGTTATCGGAATACTCGGGATGCTTGTAAAGCTCGATACTCCCGGACCTGTGTTTTATCGACATACCAGAATAGGCCGCAATGGAAAGTCTTTCGGCGTCTTCAAGTTTAGGAGCATGTATATGGACTCTAAGGAGCGATTGCGTAAAATTCTCGGAACGGATCCGCGTTCGAAACAGGAGTGGGAGACCTATTATAAATTAAAAAATGATCCCCGGATAACACGCATGGGAAAGTTTCTGAGAAGAACTTCTCTTGATGAACTACCGCAAATATTTAACGTGCTGCAGGGAGATATGAGCTTGGTGGGTCCGCGCCCAGTGCTCAAAGAGGAAATCACCAAATATTACAAAGAATTCGCCGATTACTACCACATGGTGCGACCCGGCATTACCGGGTTGTGGCAAGTGAGTGGAAGAAACGACGTGAACTACTATATCAGGGTGCGGCTTGATGCATGGTATGTGCTCAACTGGTCCGTATGGCTTGATATTGTAATCTTGTTTAAGACCCTTAACGTCGTCTTGAAAAAGGAAGGCGCGTACTGAGGGAGCTGAGAATACGGCATTTGTGTACATGGTAACACGGAAACTGGTGACGACGTAAATATCGGAAGAGAGCCCTATCGAGGGTCGATCTCCTGGGGAAGAGCCTGGGTTGACTTCCCGGTCAGGGAGTCAAGCCGCCGCGCGGGTGATCCCCCGTCACTCGTCGCCGACAGTTCGAAGATCAAGCAGAAATTCAACTGGAAACCGCGGCATGATGACCTAGGCTCCATTGTAAAAACCGCGTAGGATCGGGAGAAGAAAATTCGAAGTTCGTCGTTCGGAGTTGAGAGCCCGGACTATCAGACATGAACTAAGAGCAATGACTCTACGGGCTCAGAGCTGGTGGTTCTGTCAATCGATACCCTTCCAAAACACCCATCAGGAAGTTTATGTTCATCGCGACGATCGCCGCACCGAAGTTGTTCTCAAAGATGCCGGCCACCAGAAGATTTACAAACGACGAGCGCCACCCCGAAGGCTGAAGGCCTTGAAGCAGCGGCTCCGATGCTCCTGCGATGAAGCCCTGAAGTACTTTATCAAGAAATATATGTGCGTACCTATAACAAGGATGAAACCCAGGAATCCCATCCTCGGCAAGTTCGTGGAGATAGAGGTTGTGCGCATGGGCGGTATTGTCGATCAGCCCTTTCTCCTTAAAAGGCTCCAGATAACCCGGTAACATGCCACTCCCTACCCCGACAATCGGATGCTCAAGAAAGATGTTCCAGGATATTTTCCAGAAATTCAAATCGATAAATATTCTTTTCGAGGGAAAAACTATCTGTCTATTCGCTGAGAAAACCAGGGAACGGTGAGCGCGATAACCGCGATAATGAGGCCAGGGATGACCGAGTATTTCAAGATCGTCTTAAAAGATCTTGTAAGCACCAGAAGGATAACGAAGCAGACGAAGACGCCGAGAAAATAGCTCCGTGAGCCGGAAAATATGAGCCCGGCGAGTAAAAAAGGTGAGTAAGAGAAGAACCGTTTATCTTGGTAAAGAGCAAGACAGATATTCATGATAAAAATGATCGAGATGCATCCGCCGTACTGGTTGGGGTGGCCGAAATACCCGCTCAAACGGCTGCTGTCTTCATAAAAAAAAGAGGCTTATAAATCGCAGGAATCCCGAAGAAGTGCTGGCCAAGGGCGTAAAGAATGATAAGGCTGTTCGCAATGAACAGGATGTGGAATATCTTGATGACGGCTTCCTTGTGGATTCTGATAAAACCCGATGACGATATACGGTACTCGGTCCCACACGCCCTTGATATTGGGTATATCCCTGACCGAAGTGGCGAGAGCGCGGGTAAAGGCCTTCCAAGAGAAAAGGGCGACATAGAGCAACGAATCCTTTTTAAAATCTTCCATTAGGATTGTCTTCTGGAATAGATCCTTGATAGAATAAAAGTAGCAGGAGCGCAAGCACGATCGTTGTCGCGGACATCGCGAGCACCGTAGCGACTGCAAATGCATAGAGAAGATATTGCGCTGGTTTATTCATGCCATGATCCCTGCTGTACAGCTGCTTCCCTTTTCTTTTTTCCGATTTTGTGTGGATCTTATAAAGAAACGAAAACGGATTCGTGATAAGCTTGATCGGGATCCTGCGCAACGCATTGGGATCAGTTCCCTTTTCCACATGTCCCCGCTGCGTGGTGACAGCGTAGCGATAGCCGGCTTTTCTTACTGCGTCCTTGTACGCGGTCATTGCAATCTCCATAGGGATAGCAGAAATGGACTACTGGACTGATTCACCCGTGATTCAATTTCATTCTTTGATCCGGTGAGCTCCTCATCGAGCATGGCATCTGACAAAGTACGGTCAGTTCGCGGATGTGATCTGGTGTGAGAACCGATCTGGACCTTGTTTTCGCTGACCTCAACGATGTTGATCCCAGTCCATCATCTGCTTCTGATGAGTTTCACTCTTCGAATCCCATACATTGTACTTCCCGACAAGACCCGAAACAACGTATACCGTTGATGGATAGCCATAGTGCTTGAGGATCGGATATGCATTTTTATAAAAATCAGTGTAACCATCATCAAAGGTAATGGCCGCCATGTTGTGACGGGCATCCCCTGCCTCGACAGCGGCTACCAGGTCCTGGACTGTTAATACTCTAAATCCGGCTGTTTTGAGGTACCACATCTGGAATCGGAACATCCTCGGCGTAACGTACAAATTGGGAATACGTGCATCTTTTGGAGGATTGTCGATATTGTGATACATGAGGATGATGGCTTTCGGCATTCATTTAACCTAATGAAAATTGTTACAGATACAACGCCGGTTTCTTTAAACGTTTCACGGTTACGCCATTATGACGAATAACGAAAACGTTGCCAAAACGGGCTTCGTTACCTCTTCACTTCAGTCTGTTTTATCAATATCGATTTAAAATAAAGATGATATTCATCGATCATCCGCTCACGGCTGAATCGCTCAGCGACCCATCGCGGGCCTGCTTCAGACATGCGCTGATGTACGGCTGCGTCCTTAAGAATATGCACGATCTCAGCTGCCATTTCCTGCGCCCCGGTTTTTATCAGGGCACCGGCCTGACAGCCTTCGAGCGCGTCGCGTACACCGCCTCCGTCAAAAGCCACAACGGGTGTTCCCATGGCCAGAGCTTCCACAACCCAGATGCCGAAGCCTTCATTGCGGAAGGTACTGACCGCGATATCGATGTCCGCATAGTAGGACGGCATGTCTTTCTTCGGCAGGGTATCCAGCCACAGGAGCGAGTCAGACACGCCGAGCGCCATTGCACGTTCTTTAAACGCCTGCATCTGGGGCATGTCGGCCATCGGAGTTAAGAGCAGGTAGCGAATAGTGGGGATCTCTTTTCTGATATCAACGAGCGCATCCAGAAACTCGATCTGATTTTTCCATATGCTGCCTGAGGTGCTGATGAGGGGTACATCAGGCGAAAGCCCGAATCGCTTTCTTATGAAACCTCTCGCCTTCCCATTGTTTTTGAATGCTTCGAGATTAATTCCATGATGGATGATCGAAATCTTCTTGTTCAACGCCGGATGAAAGGAAATGATCTTTTGCATGATATGCCTGGAGATCGTAACAATATTGTCCATGCGATTCAGGAGAAAGCGCGAATTGATGAAATCAGCCACATGGACGGTATACACCAGGCGCGGGTGCCGGCCGGAGAGGATGGTTGCTATCCATGCCTGTACGATATCATGGCCCCGCTGGATGCAGATGATGTCATACCGGTTCTCCTTGATGATCCTTGCGATCTTGAAAAAGGAACCCACACCACTCAGACCGGACTTTTCAACAGGGAAAACCTCCACGGGAAAGTCGTTGAACATGGTTGTAAGCGGTGTGTTGGGGCGGCAGACGATGCCGACGCTTGCACCCTTCCTGACCAGGCCGGGCAAAAGCTCCATAAGGAACTCCTCTCCCCCGCCGCGGTACCTGAAGTTGTTCACAAAGAGTACTTTCATTTTGTTCCGGTGCTGTCACGGTCCGATCCCACGGCATCCCGGCGATATACGTCGTCCCAGTTCTCCCGGTTCTGTTTTTCGTACAAGCGTTCGTAATATTTTAACTCTACTAAAAAATAGTTAAAGGCTATCACTGCAGCCATATAGAATCCGTGCATGCCGTCTTTGTAGCCCCGGTGCCTGATGAACCGTCCGTAAAAACGTTCAAGCGGTTTGAACAGGGCCTTCAGTAAACTGAACTTTGTTCTGCGGCCTTCACGAAACGTCCTCTCAGCCTCCAGCGAACTGTAGACATTGAACTTGTCCATGAAGGTCTTGAAATTACCGTAGCCGTCGTGCAGGATGGGATTCAACAGATATTCCGTTGTTCCCCTCGTTACGAATTTCTCGTGGATCGGGTTTACCCATTCCCCCATGGACTTCCGGTACAGGATGGTCTTGTACTGCGGATACCAGCCGCCCGCCTTGATCCATTTACCGCCAAAATACTCCCTGCGCGGGATGCCGAATGCGTCGGCGGCTGGACCGGTCTTAAATGCAGCGATGATCTCGTCCCGCAGCGCCCTGGTCACGACCTCGTCAGCGTCGATGAACAGTATCCAGTCATGTGATGCATGCTCATGGGACCTTGTTTTCTGCTCAGCATAGTTGTTCGGCCAGGCATGCTGAAAGACCTTCTGCGTATAGCGCTTGCAGATATCGACGGTGCGGTCGGTGCTGAACGAGTCGATGATCACGATCTCATCCACCCAATCCAGGCTCTTCAGGCAGCGCTCGATCCTGTTCTCTTCGTTATAGGTTATGATGGCTGCGGTGATCTTTAGCATGATGGATATCGTTCTCTACTTCCTGACCCGGACAAGCCGGAACCAAAACCTTGGAACCGCCTCGAAGGCCGCAAAGGTCGCGAAGAATAATCTTGCAGGTCTTGAATTACAGCAAAACCCTTCCGTTTTTAGACGTCCTTCGCGTATCTTCGCGCCTTCGCGGTAAGATTATTTTCCCCAATTTGCGTATAAATTTATTCTTTACTTGCTCAGCTGGTCCTTAAAAATATGTTTCCAACTGCGAGGCGACAGCATCCCAGGAATATTTTTTCTCGACCACCGCGCGTCCCGCTGCTCCCATCAGCGATCTTCGTTCGCGGTCCTGCAGGAGTGCATGAATGGTCCGGGCAATTTCTGCCGGAGCGTCCGGATCTACCATGAGGCCGCCGCCTTCAGCGAGGATCTCAGGGAAGGCGCTGCCCTGCGATACGATGAGGGGAAGCCCGCTTGCCATGGCTTCCAGCGCGACGATGCCGAACCCTTCGAACTCGGGCAGGAACACGAAAAGGTCCGCAGCATTGTAGAATCCTGATACGTCCTTCTGGTTGCCCATAAAATGCACGTTCGGTACGATCCCGAGAGCAGCTACCTTTGCATGGAAGGCCTCACGGTCCTTGTTGTTCCCGTCGCCGCACAGGATATACCGGATATCCGGCATTGACTGTTTCAGGTGCCCGACCACGTCCAGCACCTTTTCGATGCCCTTTCGTCCCTGAAGGGCCGAAACCGTGATCAGGACCGGAGCATCCTCCGGGATGCCGAGCTTCTTCCGAGTATCGCTGCGGCGCACACGATCGCTCCTGAACAAGGATGGATCCACGCCGTTGGGGACCATCTTTGAAGGCCGGCCGAAACAGGACTCTACCCCTTGGGCGATATAGGCACTCGCGGAAATAAGCTCATCGGCATGCTTTGCAGTGCCAAATCGTTTGAAGGCAATAAAGTGCTTCTCATGGTTCTCGAAGGGATACTGGAACACGATATTGAAACGGAACTTCTTCAGTTTGTATGCCAGGCCCGCGGCATATCCTTCCGCCCGCGCGATGGCGAGGTTCACGATATCGTAATCATGGGTCAGGAAATCGTGCATGAAACCGGGAATAAAAGAGGCCTTGTGCCAGTTATGATGCCTGATCTCATGGATCCGGACCCGCGGATCGATCCATCCGCGTGTGGGGGAATCCGGACAGCGGCCCGTGATGATGGTGATCTCGTGCCCCTTCCGAGCCAGGGAATTCGAGACATTAATGATAAAACGCTCGATCCCCCGCGGCGTGCGCAGGGTGAACATATGAGCGAATGCTATTTTCATCACCGCTCTCGTTCATCTCCCGGAAACCGCCGGAGCTTGTTCTGGAGCTCGTACAATTTTATATATTTCATAAAAACGGCATGGGCCTCCATGACCGAGATCGTAAAGCCCGCGACCCCGTCGGCGATGCCTAACCTGATGAGGTAGCGATACAGAAAAGCATAGAGCGGCCTCAAGGTAAAGTCGATGATGCGAGCCTTCTTCCCGTTTTTATAATGGTCTGCGGCGGTCAGGGACGAGTAATTGTTCTTTGTTGCCGAGAAATGTGCGATGTCCTGATAGATGTAGTGCAGGATATCGTTTTTCAGCTTCTTCTTGCGACCCGTTACCTTTACTTCATCATGAGGCGCATACCCCCCCCATCTGCACCGGTCCTTTCGGAAAAGACGGATCTTGTAATCAGGGTACCAGGCCGAATGGTTGATCCACTTCTGCATGAAAAAATGCCTCCGCGGCATCTCGTAAGCGTCATAGGGACTGTTGTCAAGATCAAGTGCGAGGATCTCATCTCGCAGCTCCGGGGATACGCTCTCATCAGCGTCCATGTGCAATACCCAGATATTCGACGTCTGGTCTGTGGCGAATTGGCTCTGCCCGATGTGACCGAGCCACTTCTGGGTGATGACGTTGCTCGTATATCCCCGTGCTATGGCCACGGTACTGTCCGTGCTGTTCGAGTCCACAACAACGATCTCATCCGCCCAGTTCGTACTTTCGAGGCACTCGCGGATGTTCTTCTCCTCGTTGAATGTTCTGATAGTTACGGATATTTTATTCTTTTCTTTTTCCATAGCGTGTGCTTTGGCAGCTAACAATCCCCCCTCACCTCGGTCCTCTCCCTCGTTGGGGAGAGGATGCAAATCTCCCTCGCCCCTTGCGGGAGAGGGCTGGGGTGAGGGGTCTATTCAAGGACAAACATTCACGCGAGCATGTCTAGTTCTGAGGAGAAATAGCATGCCGCGTCTCTCGGTTCTATCGAAGAACCCGAATGATACCGGCATCTTCGATTCGGGACTAATAATAGCGGATTTTCGGCATGATTGCACTCAGTTTCTTTTCTACTGCTTCGAGGGCCTCCTCAACACTGATCCTCTTCATGCAGTCATTATCGGTACATTTATGCGGTTTGCAGGGATAACACGAGAGCCGCCTGGTGATAACAGTATGACCGTTACCCCAGGGCCCCCACTTCCGTTCATCAGTAGGACCGAAGAGCGCGACCACGGGAACGCCCACAGCCGCGGCCATGTGCATGGGGCCCGAGTCGACGCCGAAAAAAAGGTGCGCTGCGCGATAGACGGACAAATTGGCATGCAGACCCGTCTTCCCGCAGAGGTCCATGCCATTGAAAGGGCCCAGGCGTTCGATCTCATGGTACAACGCCGCATCCGCTGGTGCTCCGGTATAGATAAAGTGCGCGCCGTATCGTTCTTTCAAGACCTTCATCACCGCTGCAAAGCGGTCAAGAGACCACTGTTTGGCAGGAAGGCTCGCCGCGGCATGAATAATGATCTTGAGGTCGTCCTTCTTCCAGCCTGCATCGGCAAAAGAGTTTGCCGGCCTGTACATCGTTTTCCGGAGAAGGCCAGAGTTCGAGGGCATCGGACCGCACCGGGATGTCCAGGACCCGGAGGCAATCCAGAAAATTCTGCACCTCGTGCTGGTCCTGCCTATAGGGCACCGGATCGGTAAGCAGGAACGTTCTTCCCTCGGTCGCAAAACCGATGCGTCTGGGAATTCCGGCAGCCTGGATAAGCAACGCGCTTGAGAGCGACCTTTTGAGCGCAAATGCCGCGTCGTATCCTTCCTGTCGTAATAATTTCCAGTAATGGGCATAGCCGGCAAGCTTGCCCCGCTGAGAAGAAGCGCTGTATTTGTGGATCGTTTTAAACTCGAAGGGAATGGTCCGGTCCACGTAGGGACAACCGTCGAGCACCTGTCCGGAGAACGGTTCGAGCATGAGGTCGATGCGCGCCTCTGGATAGGCCTGGCGCAGGTTCCTGAGAAACGGCACCGTCAGGACCGTATCGCCGATAAAGCGGTACCTCATGACGAGTATTTTTCGGGCCTTCAATTTCATACTGTATCTTTGGAAGTACGCTGAATGATCCAGTCAGCCGCCTCGGTGATGGTGTGCGCTATAAAATCGGGGTTGCTGATGTGGGCGGGGCGGATATTCCCCGGATCGTCTGGAGCGAACCCTGACCGCACCAGGATCGAGTGCGCGCCCGCCCGCTGTCCGAGTTCCACATCGCTCCACTTGTCACCGATCACATAGGATAGTTTCACGTCGATGCCGAGGTCCCGAACTGCGCGGTCGATCAATCCGGTGCCTGGTTTTCTGCAATCGCATGCGATGGTATAGATCGAATTTCCCGCCGTCGGATGGTGGGGGCAGTAATAGACCGCATCGATCCGGGCCCCTTCCCTGCGAAGCATCTGGTCCAGACGATCATGAGCTTCCTGGACCAGCGACTCGGGGAAATATCCCCGGGCTACTCCGGACTGGTTCGTTACCAGGACAACTTTCAGTCCGGCATCATTAAGCCGCTTGATCGCGGCACCAGCTCCCGGGATCAGCCGGAGATCGGCAAGGTCGCGCAAATACCCGACCTCTTCGTTGACCGTACCGTCCCGATCGAGAAACACCGCCCTATGCATTTCGCAGTCCCTCGAGGAGAAACGTTTCCCATTCATTCTTTTCTGCTACGGACAAATCTATTCTGAGCGCCCAGATGCCGTCAGCGTGCAGGTTCTTTAAACGTATTGCGTCCTTTTCCGTAGTGACGATCATGCTGATCTTTTCATCCGCTGCCCTCTGAAAAAAAGCTGCCAGGTCTTTTTTTTTATAGTCAAAATGGTCAGGGTAGGTACATGCGGCCACGATGTCCGCACCAAGCGACGTGAGCAGCTTGATGAAAGAATCCGGCCGCGCAATGCCGGAAATGGCAAGGACCTTCGATCCGCGCAAAGCGGAAAGCGGCTTGATCTGATTGCTGCGGTAATCGATCAAATCCACCGGGACCTGTTGTGAGGTAAATATCCGGGCTCGAGTGTTCCGCTGAATGGTCTCTTTCAGCGCTTTCACATCACCGGTGCTCTCAATTTTGGTGATCAGGACGGCGTGGGCCCGCTTGAGAGCGCCAATCGGTTCGCGTAAAATACCGGCGGGAAACAATTTTCCGTTCCCCAGGGGATTCCCGGCGTCCACGAGCACAATATCGAGGTCCCTTTTTAACCGGATATGCTGGAACCCGTCATCAAGGACCACGACGTCCGGTCTGAAGCGCTGTATAGCCAGCAGCGCCGCTTGATAGCGCTTTTTGCCGACAACAACAGGTATGCCAGGCAGCTTTGATGCGATCAGCACCGGTTCGTCGCCGCCCGTTTGGGTATCCACGAGGACTGAACGGCCATCGGATACGACGATGATCTCCGCCTCGTCCTTTCGTCCGTATCCCCGGCTGACGACAACCACCCGCCTGTTGTTCCGTGACAACAGTTGAGCGATCTGAATGACCGTTGGAGTTTTGCCGGTTCCACCGAGCGTGATATTGCCGATTGAGATGACGGGGCAGGATATTTTTTTTCGATTGAATATATGAAGGCCGAAGAATATCCGGCGGAGATAAATAGCCGTCCCGTAGAGCACGGAAAGCCCGGACAAGAGGGCACCCCAGAAGGGCGATGTCCTCTTCCCCTGCATGATATCTTCAAAGTATGACTTACTGAGCAACGATCAACCTTCCGACAGCATCAATGGTTTTCCGCGCTGCGCCTGAATTCATCTCGATCACGCTGAATGCCCGCTCCCCTATGCTTCTTGCAAGTTCCTTATCGGACAGAAGCTTATCGATCTGAACATAAAGTTCTTTTTTATCCTTGACCATGATCCCCCCGCCAGCTGACAGCAATGCCTCTGAAATCTCTTTAAAGTTATACATATAACGGCTGAATATGACGGGCTTTTTCATTGCCGCCGGCTCAAGGAGATTGTGGCCTCCTACCTTGACGAGGCTGCCCCCGATAAATGCGATATCACAGAGTGAATAGAACGACCTGAGCTCTCCAATCGTGTCGAGAAGCAGCACGTCCTTAACCGGGCCGTGCAGCTTTGTCCTTCGCTGGCAATCGTACCCGGCCTTGTTGATGAGACCTTCAACTTCATCGAACCGTTCAGGATGGCGCGGGGCCATGATGAGCAGTAGATCGGGATATTTCTGCCTGAGATGCATGAAGACATCCAGAAGCGCGGCCTCTTCCCCCCGGTGGGTACTTCCCGCGGTGATGACCTTTTTGCCGGATGCAATGGAGACCGGAGCAGACATGTTCACCGGCAGTTTCTGGTCGAACTTGAGGTTTCCCGTTACCATGACCTTTTCCGGATCAGCGCCGATGTCCTTTATCCTCACGGCGTCCGCCTCGGACTGCATGCAGAAAAGGGTCACGTTGTCAAAGACCTTGCTGAAAAATTTATTGAACTTCCGGTAGTTTCTGTGCGAATTAGGCGAGATCCGTCCATTGATCACCGCGGAGGGGATCCCGGCCCGCTTCAGTTCGCGAAAGAAATTGGGCCATAACTCGGTTTCAGCCACCAGAACGATCTGGGGGTTGATTCCCTGTATGACCCTGCGTACAATACAGGGGAAATCGAAGGGGAAGTAGAAGACCGCATCCGCTTCAGGTACCCTCCGCCGGGCCGTGTAATTGCCGGTGACCGTTACGGTCGAGAGGATCAGCTTCCGGTGGGGGTACTTCTTTTTGAGCTCACGGATGAGCGGGTGCGCGGCCATCACTTCACCAACGGAAACGGCATGGACCCAGATGGGGCGGCTCCCCTTGATCACCTTCAGCACACCCTTACGCAGGCGGCCGAGCTTTTGGGTCATGCCTCCGCGATACTTGGGCACGGTTATCAGTTTGAACAGGATCACCGGAAATAACAGCACGGTCGCTATGATCAGGAGCAGGTTGTAAAGAATGTACATGAAGCTACCTCATCTTCGGGGTTTAGCCCGCTTAGAGCCGCTATACAACAACGAAGCATCGGTTTATCCAGAACCTATGGATAACAGCCGCGGCTCTAACGGGCTTTATAATAGTCGTCCGCCTGCGCCATGAGTCTGTTCAGCGCAGCCTCTAATTCCTTCCGTTTCATCTCGAGTTCTTCCTCGCTTATGCCGTTCACGACGATCGCTTCTCCGTACATGATGACCCCCCTGGTGAACGGCTTCGGGAGCAAATACTTGTCCCAGATCTTTTCGAGGAGCCAGAAGCGCTTCGGCGCCTGTCATGACAGGGACGATCGGCTTATTCAGCTTGCCGGCCATATACGTCACTCCCTGCTTTGCCTCATAGATGGGGCCGCGAGGGCCATCTACCGCAAGCGCAAGACTTTTGCCTTTTCGGAGCCTGTCGACCAGTCCCAGGAGTGCGCGGTCCCCCTTCCGCTTGCTCGAACCACGGACAACGTCGAAACCAAAGTACTTCAGGATCCGGGCCTGGATCTCACCGTCACGGCTTTCACTGGCAGGAATGACAATACCGGTATTGCGATGGCTGTGGAACAGTAAAAACTGTCTGCCGTGCCAGAACGCATAAATAACATTCTTGCCCTCCGATGCAAGCCGGTCAGGGACCGCTTTATTCACAAACTGGATCCGTACCGTCCGGCTCCACAACGAAAGCACGATCCAGCCGATGAACGATAATACCCTTGCCCTGAACATTATGCGGTCCTTGCCGGCGGTTCGTCCCGGAACTGCTGTTCGTAAAGGTTCTTGTATTCCCCGCCCCGGGCAAGGAGGTCCTCATGCCTGCCCTGTTCCACGATCCTGCCGTCCTTGAGCACGATGATCCGGTCCGCGTTCATGATGGTCGAGAGGCGGTGGGCGATCACGAAGCTTGTTCTGCCTTTCATGAGCGTATCGAGGGCGTTCTGCACTTCCCTCTCGGACTGCGTATCGAGCGACGACGTGGCCTCATCGAGGATGAGGATCGGTGCGTTTTTGAGCAATGCCCTGGCGATCGCGATACGCTGGCGCTGACCCCCTGAGAGCTTGACGCCCGATTCACCGATGACGGTGTCGTATCCCAGGGGAAGTGCCCGGATAAAGTCTTCGGCATAGGCCGATCGCGCTGCACGGACAATATCCTCAAATTGTCTGCCCGTATCCCCATAGGCAATGTTGTCCTTTACCGTGTCGTTAAACAAGAATGTCTGCTGCGTAACGATGGCGGTCAGCGTTCTGAGAGACTCGATCGACAGGTCGCGAATGTCCCTGCCGTCGATCAGGATCGATCCGCCGGTGACATCGTAAAATCGGGGGATGAGGTTCACCAAGGTCGTTTTGCCGCCGCCGCTCTTGCCCACGATCGCGATCGTCTCCCCTGTTTGAACGGTCAGATTGATGTCCTTCAGCACCATCGCATCTTCATATTTGAAGGCAAGATTCCGGAATTCGATCGTTCTGAAATCACGGGATACGGAAAGCGCGCCTTGACGGTTCTTGATCTCCGGCTGTGTGTCGAGGACCTCAAAGATGCGCTTGAGCAGCGGCAACGCCGTCCTGGACCGTGTTGTTCACGCCGTTCAGGTCCCTCAGCGGGCGGTAGAAGAAGACGAGCGCCGCCATAAATGAAAAGAAATCACCAACCGTCATTTTGCCGTTGGCGATGTAGTAAAGGCCGAAGAGAATAACGAGGGAAGTCCCGAGGATGGATATCACCTCCATTACGGGGTGAGAGATCGCGCCGGTCTTGATCGCACGCATAAGGGAGTTGAAAAGGTTCTTGTTCTTTTCGGCGAACCGCCTGCTCTCGTATTTTTCCATGCCGAATGCCTTGACGATCCGGATACCTCCGACGGTCTCATGGAGGTGCGTCGTGAGAACGCCGATCTGCTCCTGCATCTGCGTGCTCGCTGTTCTGAATCGTTTGCTGAATTTTGAGAGCGCGAAGCCGGCAAGGGGCAGAACGATGATCGAAAAAATGGCGAGCCGCCAGTTGAGATAGAGGATGTATCCGGTAAGCGCAACCATGGTGAAGATGCCCTGCACCAGGCTTGACGGCGCCCTGGTGAGCGCGCCCTGCACCAGGTTCACATCGTTGACGATGCGGGAGATGATGACCCCGGTCGGAGTCCGGGTGAAATAGGAAAAGGACAGTGACTCGATGTGCGTGTAGAGTTCGTCGCGGATGTCATTTACGATCCTCTGTCCGACCCAGCCCATCATGTAGTCCCGGGCATAGGCCGCACCGCCCTTCAGGATGGTTACGAGGACGAGTGCGGGCGGCAGATAAAGGCCGAGGCCCATGTCTTTTGCCAGGATTACCTTGTCCAGCACGGGCTTTACCAGATAGGCCTGCGCCGATATCAGCACGCTGGTGAGCCCCATAAAGACAACGGACCAGCCGATCCTGGCTTTATAGGGCCTCAGATAGGTGAAGAGCCTTTTGTAGATTTTCAGATCGTTGTTCATGTCGCAAGCAATTCCCTGACGACTGCGGCAGCCCTCGCTGATGCGCCGGCATCTCCGAGCCGCTTCCGCACTCTGTCGAGGCCCGCCCGTATCCGATCATAATAGACAGGATCGATCAGCATCCTGGCAACGGCATCGGCCATGTGCTGCGGCGTCGATTCCTCCTGGATCAGCTCGGGAACCAACCGTTCATCCGCTACGATATTCACGAGGCCTACATGCTTCAACCCGGCATGCACCAGCCTGCTGACGATGTAGTATGTTATTGCCGATATACGATAAACGATCACCATCGGTATTGCCATAAGACCTGTTTCGAGCGTGGCCGTACCTGACGTGACGATGGCTGCATCCGATGCTCGCAGCACATCGTACACCCTCCCCTCGACCACTCGAACGGAGACTCCGCACTGTTCCACAAATGTGTGAACGAAGCTCATGTTCCAGTGTCGGCGCAACGGGAAGAATAAACTGCAGGTCCTGAAACCGGGTCGAGAGGATCTTCGCCGCAGCAAGCATGTCAGGCAGGAGATGCGTCAGCTCTGATTTTCTGCTGCCCGGCAGCAGGGCGATGGTGCGCCGGGACGCATCAAGGTCAAAGGCGCTCTTTGCCTGTTCCTTGGTGAGGTCCGATCGCACAACGTCCGTGAGCGGATGACCCACGAACCGGACATCAACACCCGCCTTCTCGTAGAGCGTTACTTCGAAGGGGAATACGACGATCATTGCCTTTACCAGCCGGGCGATCGTCTTGATCCTGCCCTTTCTCCATACCCATACCTGGGGGCTTATGTAATACAAAACCGGGATGCCAAGCCTCTGCGCTGCCTTGCCGAGCATGATATTAAAGTCGGGGAAGTCGATCAGGACAAGGAGGTCAGGCCGCTCGTGCTTCAGAAAACGCTTCAAGTGTGCATAGACCCGGTAGATCCCGCCGAGATGGGTCAGCACCTCCGTGATCCCGACGACCGAGATCTCTTTTGCATCGGCAAGCATCCTGACACCGGCCCTCTGCATCTGCTTGCTGCCGACGCCGTAAATGGCTATCGCGGGGTCCTGCTTCCAGATCTCCCGCGCGAGGTTTGCGCCATGCAGATCGCCTGACGCTTCCCCCGACATGATCATGATCTTCTTCATATCGGTCTTCCGGCTTCTGTCTTCAGACTTCCGACATCTGTTTTCACAGCGCCTGCTTCACCGCTTCAGCCACTTTCTTGATCTGTTCTTCCGTTAGTTCAGGATACATGGGAAGCGACAGCACCTCGAGCGCGGCCTGCTCCGATACGGGAAGACTTCCAGGCTTCATGCCGAGGTCCTTGTACGCTGTCTGCACATGCAGCGGAACAGGATAATAGATCATGGATGAGGTTATGCCCCCCGCGTCAAGCTTCTGCTTCACCTTATCCCGGTTCTTGACCCTGATCGTGTATTGGTGGAAAACATGCTTTGTTCCGCTCTGTTCCGATGGTGTCCGGATGCCTGGGGCATTAAGGTATTGTGAGTATAACCGGGCATTGTTCCGGCGCTTTGCGTTATATTCCTCGATATGCTTGAACTTGATGCGGATGATCGCGGCCTGGATCTCATCCAGCCTGCTGTTGAACCCCACTTCATCGTGGTAATAGCGCACCTTGCTGCCGTGGTTCCTCAGGCTCAACAGATGCTCCGCCTGTTTTGCGTCATCAGTGATCACCATGCCGCCATCGCCGTACCCGCCAAGGTTCTTGCTCGGGAAAAAGCTGAAGCAGCCGAAATCACCGATTGCTCCGGTCTTTTTCCCGTGATATTCGGCGCCAAAAGACTGGGCGCAGTCCTCGATCACCCTGAGGTTGTGTTTTTTTGCGATCTCCATAAGCCCATCCATGTTTACCGGCTGTCCGTAAAGATGCACCGGGATGATGGCCTTTGTTTTTTTGGTGATGGCCGGACCGATCTTGGCAATATCAATATTGAACGAATCGGGATCGATGTCCACAAACACCGGTATTGCGCCGACATAGGATATGGCCTCTGCCGTTGCAATGAACGTGAACGGCGTGGTGATCACTTCATCACCCCGCTTTATCCCCGCGGCAAGCAGCGCAAGGTGCAGGGCGTCCGTGCCGGAAGCCACGGCCACGGCATGTTTCACCCCGTGATAGCCGGCGATCTCCTCTTCGAGCGCCTTGCCCTGCGGGCCGAGGATAAAATGGGCGCTCTGCATCACGCCGAGAACGGCGCTGTTGATCTCTTCCTTGATCGCTTCGTACTGGGTCTTGAGGTCAACCATGGGTACTGTCATATTTTTTAAGGAACTCCTTTAAAATTCTAATTCATAAATGGTTAAAAGACTTTGCCACGAGTGGTCACGGAGTATAACTGAGAACATGCTCAAATCACTTTACTAATGGCAAAATATTGTCTCCATGCCCTCTATGATATTTCATCTCTGTGTTCTCTGTGGTAATTAACTTTCCCGTTTTCTTGATATGCAGTATCATACGGGAACAAAACCGTTCATCCCTTTTTCAATATTCTCGGTAATGATACTTGCAAGGGCCAGCGCCCGTCTGCCTTCAATGCCTGACACGAGAGGTCTGACGCCGTTCTGAACGCTCTGTACAAACGCCCGGATTTCATCTTCCAGCGTATCCCGCCGGTCGCTCGAAATGTCCTGCGCGATCAGCTGGGGAACCGGACCAGGTTGTTTGCGGGATACGGTCGCCTTCTGTGTCTGGTAATCGGACGCATAGATCGCATGTTCGTCAAATACCCGGAGCAGTCGTTTTTTTTCATCCGAGACCCTGCTGGCCGTGACGTCGGCGATACATCCGTCCTGAAAGATGATCCGCGCTGACGCAATGTCGATCTCCCGGGTGATGATCGAAACGCCGGCAGCGCTGACCTCTTTCGGCGCTGATCCGGCAAGGTCCATGACGATATCGAGGTCGTGGATCATAAGGTCGAGCACCACATTCACATCCGTGCACCTTACCGTGAACGGTGCGGCCCGTTCCGCCGTGATATATCTCGGCGTTCTGATCAACGACCTGATCGCCGTGAGCGCGGGATTGAACCGTTCAATATGTCCCACCTGCAGGATCACGCCCCGGCGGGCCGCAAGATCGATCAGTTCATCAGCCTGCTCAAGGGTCACGGTCATTGGCTTCTCGAGCAGCACATGGGCCCCCTGCGCCAGGAACTGCTTTGCAATGCGATGGTGCAGGACTGTCGGCACCACGATACTTACCGCATCCACCTTCCCGATCAATTGAGCGGGGTCGGCAAAGGCCTGCGTTTTCAGCTTCCCGGCGAGCTGAGATGCGCGGGGTGAATCAGCGTCCACCAGTCCGACGAGTTCAACCTCGGGAATGCCTGCGTATTTTTCCGCATGAAACTGCCCCAGGTACCCGACGCCGATAACGCCCACCCGCACTTTGTTCATGCGATGATCCTTCAGGTCCTGCATTGCTATGATCGTGATGCCGGCCCGATCGGCGTCGCTGATCACTGTTTCACGCTCGATGACAATGGTTTTTCCCGCTTCAACGGCCAGACAGGATGCTTTTACCTCGAGCATGGAATTGATCGTCTGGATCCCGATCGCCGGCAGGTCGAAGCGGAGGTCCTGATGGGGTTTGCAGACCTTGACAACGACCGCTCCCTGGCCGCACAGCTTGCCGCCGCGGCGAATGGCCTCATCAGTGCCTTCAATGGCCTCCACGGCAAGAATGACCTGGTCCTTTACCACGACGGTCTGTCCGATGTCCAATCGGCCGATCTCTTTTGCCATCTGCCAGCCGAACTCGATGTCCCGACGTTCCGCTTTCGAGGGTTTTCTTTTCGTCAAAATGCCCTGCTGCGCAACGATGCTGTCAAGGTAGAGCGTCGATTCGCGGACGGTAATTCCTTCGGACTCCAGTTCATCAGCAACAGCACGAAGCAAGGAGTCGTCTTTTTTATGGACCATTTTGGCAAGCAGCGCCATACCCCGCATATCAGGCAGGGTACCGCTGAAGAATCGTGTTTTCTTGATGCCACCGGCCATGAGCACGTCAACAACACCCTGCTCTTTGAAAATAGTTATGATCTTGCCGAGCTGTCCGACCTTGACCCAGAATATCTCGTCAACCAACTGCGCCAGTTCAGGCAGGGTTTCGCCTTCGTGCGCGACGGCGATGACCTGCAGCCCCTTTTCTTTTGCCGCCCGCGCGAAGGCGATGGGGAAATTGCCGTTCCCCGCTATTAAACCGATCTTATTCATACCCTGCATTACTTCTGATTTCCGGCTCCTGACTTCTGTCGTCATACTACCGCGTCACTCCCCGTTTTGATTTGCGCATGAAGTCGACCAGGTAATGCACTTCGCTGGTATGGGGAAACTCCTCGATCGCTTTTTTGAATGCCTCGTCCTGCATGAGTCCGGACCGGAAAATGATCTTATAGGCCTTTTTCAGGTCGTTGATGACCTGGTCGCTGAAACCTTTGCGCTTGAGACCCACGAGATTCAGTCCATAGAGCTGCGCGCGGTTGCCGGTGGCGTTGACATAAGGCGGTACATCCAGCACTATTGCGGACTGGCCGCCGATCATGGAGTACGCGCCGATTCTGATGAACTGGTGGATGCCGACAAAAGCACCAAGTACGGCGAAATCCTCAACGATAACATGACCGCCGAAGGCGGCGTTGTTGGCCATGATAATATTGTTCCCCAGCTTGCAATCATGGGCCACATGGATATAGGCCATAAGAAAGTTCTTGTTGCCGATCTCCGTCTTCCGGTCCGCCTTTGTCGTGGCACGGTGGACGGTTGCGAACTCCCGGATAACGTTGTCGTTGCCGATGATCAGATAGGTCTCTTCATTTTTATATCCAATATCCTGAGGAGGCGACCCGATGCACGAAAAGGAATGGATCTGGTTCCGTTCGCCGATCGTGGTCCACCCCTCGATCAATACATGGGATGCGATCTTCGTATCCTTTCCTATCGTTACCTGTTCGCCAATGACCGAATAGGGGCCGATCGAAACGCCCTCGGCGATCTGTGCCTTCGGATGCACAATTGCAGTTGAATGAATGTTCACTGCCTCTCCTGTCGATCTTCTACTTATCCACGATCATGGCCATCATCTCGGCCTCGGCAACCACTGCGCCGTCCACCGTCGCCACTGCCTTGAAGCTCTTGATGGTGCCGCGCGCCCTGAGCATGGTGAGTTCAAAACGCACCTGGTCTCCAGGCGTCACGGGCTTGCGGAATTTTGCCTTATCGACGCTCATGAAATAGAGGACCTTTTTCTTGACCTCTTCCGCCGGCAACGACATGAGTGCCATCACGCCGCCCGTCTGCGCCATTGCCTCCAGGAGCAGAACGCCCGGCATAATGGGATGACCGGGAAAGTGCCCCTGAAAAAACGGCTCGTTGATCGTCACATTTTTCAGTCCCACGATTCGCTTATCCGCCTCAAATTCGAGGATACGATCGATCATCAGAAACGGATACCGGTGAGGAAGGAAATCCATAACTTCGTTGATGGTCAGCATGATATTCCTCTTTTCATTTATTCTGATTTTCTGTTGTGCAGTTCTTTGATCTGCTGTTCAAGATCCATGATGCGTTTTTTGAGCTCCGGCAATTTCGGCAGGATTGCCTGCACCTTGAGCCAGTCCCTGATCGGCATGGCATAATATCCGACAATGATCTGTCCAGCCTCCACGTCCCTGGTTATTCCTGATCCACCGCCGACCATCACGCGGTCACCGATCGAGATGTGGTCCGCCACCCCCACCCTCCCGCCGAACACCACATAGTTCCCGAGCGTGCTGCTTCCCGCAATGCCGGCCTGAGCGGCAATCAGACAGTGTTCCCCGATCGTGACGTTATGCGCCACCTGGCTCTGATTGTCGATTTTCGTGCCCTTCTTAATGACCGTGTTCCCGAGCGTGGCACGGTCGATCGTGCAGTTGCTGCCGATCTCGACGTCATCTTCGATGACCACACCGCCGACCTGGGGGATCTTATGGTGCCGTCCGTCGTCGGTCACGAACCCGAAGCCGTCGCTTCCGAGCACGGTCCCGGCATGGATGATCACCCGTTTGCCGATCCGGACATGTTCCCCGATGCTCACCTTCGCGTGAATGATGCAATCGTCATCGACACCGAGAGCCGCTTCCGATCGATGCCCCCGGATGCAGCGTTACCCGGTCCCCAAGCATCGAGCCATCTGCCAGAACTGCAAAGGGATGAATGGAGGGATCGGCGCCAATGACGACATTCGCTCCTATTGACGCCTTCTCGCTGATGCCGATCGCCCGATAGGGTTTGACATGGAACAGCTCAATTGCCTTGGCGAATGCAAGCCGGGGATTTTTCAGCCGGAGAAGCGGCAGGTGCATGGCGGGTGTCTCAAGCGGCACAAGAGCGGCTGAAGCCCGTGAGAGCTCCAGGTCCTTGAGGTAATTCTTCCCGGTGATGAAGGTAATTTGTCCTTCTCCCGCTTCATGAACGCCGGCGACGCCATGGATCTCGAGATCAAGGCATTCGGTCAGTTCCGCACCGAGTATGTTTGCCAGTTCTTTCAGTTTCATGGCCGGTAATTACTTTTTGACTTCTTCCTTTTTGGCTTCTTCCTTCTTGTCCATTTCAGCAATGACCTTTTCGGTCAGGTCCAGGTCCTCATCAGCGTACAGGACCGCCGGGACCTCGGCTTTCGAAAGGATATTAATGGTCTTGTTCAATACGAGGGAGAACTTTTCCCGTTTGGCGATGTCCTTGAGCACGATGACAAGCTGCTGATTGAAGTCGTTTGATAATTCCTCGTTCTTCTTCCCGATCTCACCGCTGAAGTCATCACGCCTCTTCTGAAACTCACTGATCTTGCGGTTGAGGGTCTCTTCTTTTTCCTTCTGCGCCTTTTCGCTCAGAACTTTGGCCTGTTTCTTGAAATCTTCCTGCATTTTCTGGATCTCATCGGCATCCTGGTCGAGGATCTTTTTGCGGCTTTCATAGTATTCCCGCACTACGACTTGATATTTTTTGCCCAGCTTGGCCTTGTCAAATACCGCCTGGGAATCGACATAGGCTATTTTCCCTCCTGCCGCCATGGCGGTCGTGGCAAGCAACATTATTGAAACGCATAACAAGATAATTCTTTTCATCCGGGGCCTCCTCCAAAAGTATTTTTTGTTCGTGATAGTTGTGTTGGATAATGGCGTTTCAGCCTTCGCGCATCCTTAAAACAGCGTGCCGATGGAAAATTCAAACTTACTTGCCTGGTCATCGGGTTTTTTGTGCACAATGTTACCCCATTCAAATCTGAGCGGCCCGATGGGAGAAAACCACCAGAAGCCGAATCCCCAGGTCTGCCGCAGTTCGGAGAACTTCACGGTTTCGTAGTTGTCGAACGCCTTCCCGATGTCATAGAAAAGCACACCCTTGAGCCGCGCGGCGGGAACGATCGGGAAGGTGTATTCGATGTTGTAGATCAGTTCCTTGTTCCCGCCCAAACGGTTCAAATCCGCATCCATGGGGCCTGCGGACCCGTATCGAAAGCCGCGCAGGGTGGAAGGGCCGCCGACATAAAAGCGCTCTCCCAGGGGTATGGGCTTGTCGATAAGAGATCCGACATACCCGAACCTGCCGCGGAACATAACGACGGTATCCCAGAACATCGGGAAATACCATGCCGAATCGCCGATGGTCTTTATAAAATTCGGGTCGCCGCCGAGCGGTCCGCCGGCATATTCCACAAAGACGCTGTTCCTGGACCCGGTCTTCGGATCGAGGAAGAAGTCCCGCGAATCCCGGGTTATGGTCCACGAGAGCGCATTCGTGATGATCAGATCGCCATAGCTATTGAGCTGCTTCTGGAGGGCAAATGGCGCCGTCGTTGTTATATCCGTCACCAACGAGTTGTCGTAGGTGAATTTGAGCGAGGTCGATACGTATTCACCGAAACTTTTTCCAACGCCGAGCGAAAGGCCGTTCGTCTTGAGGTTATAGCCGTCATATTCCTGCTCCTGTTTATACAGGTCTGCTTTGCCGTATATCTCTTTGTCGAAAAGATAGGGTTCCATAAAACTGAGCATGAAAAGCTGGCGCGTTGAGCCCAATTGGGTCTTGAATTTGAGAAGTTGGCCGCGACCGCCGAGGTTGCCCTGGGAAACTTCGGCAATGCCCATGAGCTTGTCCACGGAGCTGTAACCGCCGCCGATGCTGAACGTTCCGGTGAGTTTTTCCTTCACCTTCACATTCAAATCCATGATCGGCTCCTGCAGCCTGCGGTCCGGGATGACTTCTACGGTTTCAAAATAATTGAGATTGTTGATCCGCTCATAGCTTCTTTTGAGCGCTTTTTTGCTGTAGAGGTCCCCCTCCTCAAGCCGCATCTCCCGACGTACCACCTTGTCGCGCGTCTTGTTGTTCCCCGTGACATCGATCCGTCCGATCCGGACTTCTCCGCCTTCCTGGATCTCGATCTGGATAGAAACGGTTTTCTTGTCCTGGTCGATGTTGAACTGCGGGATGACGTTTGCGAAAGGCCGCGCGATGCTGTCGTAGCGGTCCATGATCCTGTTCACGTCCTGACGAAGCATCTCACGGCTGAAGATGTCGCCTTTTTTCAGCTTGATCTCTTTCGACAGTTCATCATCGGAGAGAAGCGCGTTCCCTTTCACTGTCAGGGAACCAACCCGAAACTGATCGCCTTCTTTGACGTTGATGCGTATGACGAGTTCGCTCTTTCTGGTGAACGTTTTGGGCGGGCCCCAGAAATAGCATTCACGAAACGTAACGATCTTCGGCTCGATGACCGGTTCATCGACAATGACCTGGATATAGCCTTTGTTGTAGTAGAGGTTTCTGATGGTCTCCAGGTCATCCTTGAGCTCCTCCGTCCTCAGCGTTCCGCTGTGGCCGAAGAAGTAATAGAATTTACGTTCCTGGTTCTTGAGGGCGTCCTTGATCTCCTTCGACGAAAGGGCCTTATTGCCGGTAATGATGACGTCCTCTAATCGTGACCTTCTTCCCCTCCTCAATAGAGAACACGACGTTCCGGTCGCCGCTGCGAAGTTCGGTGACGACGGGCACCACGACGGCGTCGTAGAACCCGTC
This sequence comes from Nitrospirota bacterium, assembly GCA_963732675.1. Taxonomy (GTDB): domain Bacteria; phylum Nitrospirota; class UBA9217; order UBA9217; family UBA9217; genus JALNZF01. The sequence goes on along the minus strand of CAVTAJ010000019.1, from coordinate 44,939 downwards.
ATCCTGGTACTTGAGCCGTATTTTCTCGGCATTGTCATTGATGAGCTGCATGTTGAACGCGGTCCGTGGAAGCAGGGTCAAGCCTTCTTTCAGCTTTTCCGTCGAGTATTCATCATTGCCCTCGAAGGTAATTTCCCGGATAAGGGGCTTTTCCTTGACGGAGAAAATGACCTTGAGACCGTTTTCAAAACCCTCGGTCCTTACCTGAACGTCCTCAAAATGACCGAGCTGGTACAGCACCTTGATATCTTCCCGCACCACGGACGGTGAAAAGACATCCCCTTCTTTTGTTTTTATCTTGGCGAGGATCGTTGCCGTCTCTATTCTCTTGTTTCCCTGCACCTGGATCAGGGTCACTTTCGTATCATCCGCCGCACTGGAAATCGCAAAAGCAGACAGGAACAACAACGTCAACACCCCGATTGCCGCAAGGTATTTATACACGATTAGAACATCCTCCATTCGACGCCATAAGAACGAAATAATATAGCATGGAGTGGTGAGTGTGTAAACATAAATTTATACGGATAGCCTTGCAAGGGCTTCATCCAACAGGAGAATCCCGCGGTCGGTGAGTGTCAGGCGCCCATCCTTCACGCGGAGAAGTCCCGCATCCCTGAGCAAGACCGCATTTCTCTCAAGCCGGCCCAGACGGTCGGGGCCGAACTCCTGTTCAAACCGGGAAAGGTCCAGTCCCTTTGTGGTCCGGAGACTGAGGAGGACCGTTTCCCTCGCTGACGACCGCGGACCAACATTCTCCTGGTCATCAATTATTGTCCGGCCGCTTGATAGTCTTTGCACGTATTCCGTTGTATCGGCGATATTGGCATATCGCCTCCCTGAAATGAACGACCACGCCCCTGGACCAAGACCAAGGTATTCTCCACGTTCCCAATAGTTCATATTATGCCGGCACTCATATCCGGGAAGGGAAAAATTCGATATCTCGTAACGTCCATAGCCCGCGTTGTTCAACTTTATGACCGCGCGCTCATACATTGCGGCGCAGATCTCTTCATCAGGCAGCGCGAATTCGCCGGCCTCCGCCTCCCGCATGAACTGTGAACCAGCGTCAAGGGAGAGGCTGTAGGCCGAAACATGCTCGGGTTTAAGCGCGATGGCCGCGTCCAGTGTCTCTTCCCAGTGGTCCGCAGTCTGTCCCGGTATTCCATAGATCAGGTCCACGCCGATATTTTCGAATCCAGCGCTTCTTGCAACCCTGAACGCATCAGCGGCCTGCTCAGCAGTGTGAAGCCTGCCAAGGATTTGCAGTACCTCATCGGAGAAAGACTGCACGCCAAGGCTGAGCCTGTTCACTCCCTGCGACCGCATAAGCGATAGTTTCTCGTGCGTGATCGTGTTCGGGTTTGCCTCGACTGTAAATTCAACGCCGTCATCAATCGTGAAATGTTCCCTGATGGTCCCCACGAGCAGACCAAACTGCTCAGAAGAAAGAACGGTCGGTGTGCCTCCGCCGATATAAATGCTGGAAAAGGCCCGATTCCTGAAATCATTCCTGTAGAGTGCCGCCTCGTGTTTAAGACCGGATATGAATGCATCAGCACTGCCGGATGAGTACTCTGTTGAATAAAAGCCACAGTACCGGCACTTTCTGACACAGAAAGGGACATGGATATAGAGGGATAACATATTGATTTATCTATTCACTGTGATGCTCAAATACACCAATTTGTATTGATCAGTCGATAATTGCAAACCGTATGCCAATAAAGGAGAACGACCGATGCCCGCTGAAAGATCCTTGGCATGAGTTATAAGAATTTGTGGCAGTGGAGGCAAAGCTCCTTAAAAGATTTCGCGTTAAATCTGAATAAAGAAGAATTGTCAGCACTGTGCGGGTTGTGGCAGCTTCCGCAATAAAATGGTTTGTCCGGTCTCGCGGGGTCGTGCAAGTTCGGCCACCCGGTATTCCCCTTTGCCTGCTCGCTTACGGGCGGCTGGCGAGATGGTGAGTGCTGCCCGTGCGTGGTATCGGGATGGCACTCAAGGCACAGGGCGACCGGCTTTTTCAGGAGCAGCGCCATCTCGTCCGTTGAGTGGGGAGAATGACAGGTCATGCAATTGCCAGCAGCCACAGGCGGATGAACAACCTTCCCGATGAAACCGGTCTTGTCATGGCAGATAAAGCATAACGCAGGGAGCTTAGTCTTCAGTAATTTTGCGTTCTTCGACGAGTGGGGGTCATGACAGCCGGTACAACCCATGTTCACTGCCGGATGAACGTTGTTTTTGGTAAACATCCCCTGATCGTGGCAGCCGTAGCAGAGATCAGGCTGTTCCGATAAGAGCCCTCGCGCCAGGGAGTTCGTTTTTTTGTGCGGCACGGTCCTGGCAATAGATCGCCGAGTGGCATGCAGGTCACAGCCCATCTGAATGGCCTGATGCACGAACTTCCCTTTAGTCAGTTTCTTGTGACAGGACAGGCATTTTTCTTTCTCTGCTGCGGAAAGCGGACACAGAAAGAAAGACGCAAACAGCAGGGTGAAAACAACAAGAAAAAGAGCATACACTGCTTTCCTACTCATAGAGAATAGCTCTCCTTGCCAGCGAGTGTCCATTGCGAAGAATTTGTAGACAAGAAACTTAATTAGCATTTGGGGCCAAATCTCACCATTTCCAGTCTTCAGGTCTTTCGATCCTCTTTGCCCGAATGGGATTCAGGACAACGTACCTGCATACTTCAAGAAGATGGCTGTCTTTCTGAGAAGGTAGTTAAAAAGATGGTTATTTCGATTTGTCGTCCTTGGTATATAACTCCGGATACATTTTCTGTGCGCATTCCGGACAGATCCCATGGGAAAATTCCACTCCCGAGTACTTTCTGATATATACCTCCACCTGCGTCCAGTAGCCCTGATCATCGCGGATCTTCTTGCAATTCATACAGATGGGAAGAAACCCTCTCAGTAGTTTGATCTCCTTCATAGAATCTTCGAGCTGGGTCAGCAATTTCTTGCGCTCGATGGCGTAACGGATTGCGCGTCCCAACGCCGGGCCGGTGACCAAGCCTTTCACGAGATAGTCCTGTGCGCCTTTGTGGACCGCCTCGACGGCAAGATCATCATCGTCGTGCCCGGTCAGGACAATGATCGGGATATGGGATGCTTGAGCATAGACCGTTTCAAAGGTCTTGATGCCCATCGGTCCATCCGGAAGTGTAAGATCCAGCAGAATGACGTCAAAGAGAATGCGTTTCAGGCTTTCCAGACCGTCAGCGAACCTCTCGACGTGGATCACATTGTATTTGATCTTCCGGGAAATGTTGAGATCTCTTTCGATCAGCACTGCATCATCGGGATTGTCTTCGATAAGCAGCGCAGTAATGGCTGTTGTTTGCATGGGTTTCAACTCCCGTGGGCCCACTGCGAGGATAGTGAAGGATCGGATGCTTCCTGCTCGCACCAGAAGCCTTTGGGGTCACAAGCATTTGGTGTCAACAACTGCGATTTGACAGTGAGCCTTCAAATGGGTGACCCTATAGGTCCTCTTGAAGACGGGTTTCTTCTCGTTGCCGCGTGATGTCACATGATATACGGCGCCGGGGTATTCGATGCGGAGGGGGCGAACCATGGGGGAAACATAGCATAGGGAATATGTAAATGCAAAGAGAAAGACTTGTATAACCTAAAGGTTCCCCGTAGCGGGTTCGCCTGGGGAGTAACGCAATGTTAAACGCTTGATAAAATTGGTTGCCGTTTCCAGTGTGAAGTAATTGAATCTCGAATGGCTGACCAACCGAGTGGCAGGTCAGCCAGTTCGACTATACTTAGGTCACGGAAGATGATTTCATCCAGTGCGACGATCTTGGCTTCGGAGGCTGGAACTGTTTTCCTCGTGTGAAACTGCCACGCCCCATCGTCCTGATCGTGCGTGACAAGCAAGATAGGCTTACCTTCTTCGATGATGTCCCGCGTTGTAAAAACTGCCGTATTGCGCGCGTCTATAAAAGGCCATTTTGTTTTCATAATCTTTTCTAACGGACATTTACACTATCGTCAACCCTTACACGACAACAATTACACCATTATAGGTGCCGAAAGGATTTGGGACCAATTTTGCGCCAGAAATATCTTGTGCCCACGTTCCGTCTACGAAATACTTATACTCGTGCCTTCCGGGAGAAAGTTTGACCATGATTCTCCAGGTTCCGTCCTTACCTTTTTTCATAGGCATTGATTTCATATTCCAGTCATTGAATGTTCCTGCGATATATGCTTTTTTGGCTTCCGGAGCATGGAATGTGAATTCTATTTGCTGCATTGTAGCAGCTCTACCTTTAGACTCTTTTATTTCCTTACCCGTCTCTAATGCCGCCATAACTATTTCCTCCTCCCCATGATGTAAATTGATGAGTCCGTGAAGACATTGAAAAACCCACGCATGTTACACACAGAATGTCACCCCAGCGAGATACGATTCGTCTTCAAGCTTCTTCGTCCATTGTACTATACCCTCTTCAGCGTCTGCCCGACTCTGATCCACAATATGAAGCACTTGCCCGTTTTTGAGCAGATTAGATATCTTCAGGCAGATACCGCAACTGCTTACGTTCACTGCTTGAGCGACGATGTCAACAGCTTCACCAGGCAATCGAAACTGGACATGTTTGCTAGAGTCATGCCTGTTTGCGCAACGCCTAACAGCGAGTCTTTGCGTCAGGTCCATACGGCTTTCACAGTCTTTGATCCAAGCTTCAAATGCGTCGAAATCGAGTGGATTTTCAAATATGGTCAGGCCACTGGCAGTAATGTGATCAAACTCTTCACGGGCTAGGGAATGAGTGATGATCGTTTTATTATGGGATGTCAGTTTGCATCCGAGCCGAAACTGCCTATTGAAGAGGTCAACACTCTTCCTCTGGTCTATATCTTGAACTGCGACCATGATATCACAGCAGAGAACGGGGCCGGCGCAGGTTTTGTTCTCCTTTTTACCGTAAATGGGACATGTTACAGATTCCGTTACAATAAAAGCCTCATAGCCGTTATTAGAGAAAAAAGTTGACAATTCATGTTGAACACGTGCCCATTATCATTAAATATGACGACCCTTGGCTTTCTCATGACCGATCCTTCTATACTTCTAAATTGCAGTAAGCCGATGTTACAAAAATTCTCACGATTACATGCACGGCAATCTCTATAACTAACTGTTGTTACAAGACTTTATTAGATGCCGCATATGTTGGTCTCTCATAACCGCATTGCTGTTACTTCTATGTTACCTTTATAACGATTATGATAATCAAAAAGAATTGAGGATACTAGGGGGGATTATTAACTATGAAATAGCTATATGATCTAATATTATAGGTCAGAAAGAAATGTTCTTAGGTTGGCTTTTCCCTTGGTAAGGCCGAGCTTTTTTCTGATGTTTCTTCGGTGTGCTTTAATTGTATGAATTGATAAATTTAGAAATTCAGAAATATCCTTGTCCTGTCTGCCGTCTTTAATAAGATTGGCCACGAGTATTTCCTGTGGCGTCAATCTGTGTAATTTCCCTGACGTCGTCGTTGCTAAAGAGGATATCACCCCATGAAGATTGGCCTCGATGATATTAAGGTATGCGGCATCTTCTCCTAACCTGCGCTTCTTCAGCTTCTCGATATAGGGCAGCACAAGTTGGTTCATATTGTTACGAACTTTCTCCTCAATGTCTTTCTGGTCTTGTTCCCGCTGCTTAAGTAAGACCTTCAGTGTGCTGTTCATCTCCTCGAGTTCCTGCGAACGTACACGCAATTTTTCTTCTGATTCCCTGAGACGCTCTTCAGCCTTTTTGCGTGCGGTCCTATCGCGGATGAACCCGACAATCCGCCCTCCTTCGATAGGCTTGAACTGGGTGCTGACCTCGACATCAAAAGTACTTCCATCCTTGCGGCGATGCACGCTCTCAAAGCGTTCCTCGCCATCGGAAACAATCCTGCGGATATGTGCTGCCGTATCGACAGGAAGTTCGGCGGCCTCCAGATCGGTAATACTCATGGTCAGCAGCTCCTCTTGGCTATAACCGCTCATTCGGCAATATGTCTCATTGACCTCCAAAAGATGTCCTTGCGTATCCACAAGCCAGAATCCGTCCATAGCTGTCCCAAGTATTAACCTATGCCGCTCCTCGCTGGCGCGCAGCATCCGCTCGGCCCGCTTACGCTCGGTGATATCGCGAACCGTAGCCTGCATCGATACCTGTCCATCTACTTCCATACGGGTAAGCAGGACATCGGCTGCAAACGGTTCGCCGTGCAACCGCTGGTGTTCCCATTCAAAAAAGTAAGAACCTTCGCGCATGGCCGTCGCAATCATCTCCTTTGCCTTCTCAGCTGAGGGGCGTCCGTCAGGTTGATGTTCAGGCGACACATCCCATGGTCCTAGCGCAGTGAAATCAGCTTCGCTCTTTACCCCAAACAATTGCAGCGCTGCCTGATTCGCTTGGGTGAACTTCCATGTCGGTGGCGCAATCATCATCAGTGCATCGCGTGAACTCTCGAACAGCAGCCGATATGCCGCTTCGCTTTTCCGCAACGCTTCTTCTGTTTTTTGTGCCGAGACTGCTCGGTTTTTACGGTTTTTCCGACTTTGTACTATAGAGCCGTGGTTGTCTGTTTTCATGCCTATGATCCTTTTTATACAATGCAGCGAGGTTTAATAATAGCGAGGGCAATCACTCTAATCAGGAATGAACCAAATACCAATAAACAAATAATCACTAATGACCAATCGATCAAACGCCAGGCAATTTGGAAACTGGTGTTTATTTGAATATCAACGGTAATTTGGGTGACCTATAGGTTCCCTGTCCTGGACCTGTATCATTATGGACCTATACCCACTTCACCTTCGGTTCCTTCTTGGCGGGCCTGTTCGTTTCGCCCTTTGGATATCCCAACAGGATGGGGCCGAAAATCGCGTCCTCTTCCTGTAATTCAAGGAGGTCTCTTACTTCCTGATCATCCGTCACCATCGCGCCAAAACCGACCCAGCAGCTTCCCAGTCCCAGTGAATGAGCGGCAAGCATCATATTCTCGCATGCCAGGGGGCAGGAATGAGCGGCATAACGTCCATTGCCAATGACAAACACCACAGCCGGCGCTGAATAGTAAATGGGATCAGGCAGCTCGGCATAGCGTTTTTTTATAGACTCATAGCGTTCCGGGTCAACATCCTTGACCCCTTCGGTAAGCTTTTTAGCATTCGGCATTGCCGCGCCAAGGAGCTTTCTTTTTGCCGTGACATCCTGGACAACGACAAACCTCCAGGGCTGGCTGTTCATCGCTGATGGCGCCTCATTCCCCGCCTCAATGATGGCGTTCAGCACCTCCCGGGGAATCTCTTTTGAATCATAGGACCGGACAGAGCGTCTTGTTTTGATGGTTTCGATAACTGTGTTCATAACCTGTCTCCTCTCGCTTATTCTTTATAAGATGAAGCACTCTTTTCGCCTAAATCCCCCACAATCTCCCGGAACTGCTCCAATGCCGCTTCAAGATCTTCGACGATCTCCTGGGCGATGACATCGGGATCAGGGAGGTTGTCGGAGGCTTCGAGGGATTCGACGGTCGCATAGTTCAATCCCAGATGATCCGCGATCTCTCTTTGAAGATACCCATGTCTTTCTACCGCATCCGCTATGCGCCTGTTCCGTCTGCGCTTAGTCCGCAGGATGTCATCGGGAAACAGCTTTTCCAAAGCTGGCCTCTTCCGGTACTTTTGACTCCGGGTGATCTCGGGTATCTCTTTGTTCTTTCTGAGATGATCTACAAAGCGGTCTGCAAAATCTTCTTCGCCGAAGATCGTCTGGCCCCGCACTTCCGTCCAGACGATCTGTTTGCCGATCCCCCATGTGACAAACTGCCGGTATTCCTGCTCCGCCTTTCCCCGTTTCCCGCTAAATTGACCCAATACCCAGTCTGTCGTCAGCTCATCGGGTGCGGGCTTTGCTTTTCCGGCCGTGGCCAGGTAGCTCGACCAGTTCCATGTCTTCTCGAGTACTTTCGACTCATCTTGGCCCGCACGGGATTCAGGACCACATATCGGCAAACCTCAAGAAGATGGCTGTCCTTCTGGATCAGGATGGCCTTGTACCTTCCCTGGAACAGGTGGCCGGTCCTGCCATGCCAATTGTTAAAGAGCTGAGTATAGACGCCGTTCAACTGCCGCATGCCAATAGAGAGATTTCCGTCCGGAGTCTCGATGAGGAGGTGGATAGTGATTGGTCATGAGGCAGTAGGCGTGGCAGATCCAATTGTAGCGTTTATTGACGTGCTGGAGAGTATTCAGGAAGTTCAGGCGATCCTGTATCGTCCTTGAAGACCGGCTTCTTCTCGTTGCCGCGGGAGGTGACATGATACACAGCACCTGGATATTCTATGCGGAGGGGACGGGCCATGGCTCAACTATAGCATGACAAAGAGCCAAATGTCAAGATACTAAGACCTGTCCGGCGAATGCGGGAATTGAGCGTCGACTGCTTGCCGTAAATAGGCGATTGGAATGCTACCGGGTCGAGTGCTACGCCGTCTTTCAGCCAGTCCGCAAATCTCTCGGACGTATGAAAGAAGAATACCTGGCGGGAACAAGGCTCGGGATCGAAGCCGTACGTGAATCTGGTTTCTTTGCCTGTTGATTGATAACAGAAAGGAAGCGCACGGGTCCATGCGGGAAGCGAATCGGGCAAGCCTTTGCTGTATTTCGCAGACTGGATCTCAGCGCCGGTGAATGTGGACCCGGCTTTCTTTGCCTCGATCACTCCGGCTGCCCGCCATCGACATAGAGCAGATAGTCCGCAGTTCCGTGACCGGGCTTTGAGTTCAAACTCGCGGATAGCCACGCCCTGTTTCGCGTACAGGTTGACCGCCTTCGCATCCTGAACAGCCCACCCTGCCGACACCAGCATCCGGTCGATCTGTTCGCGGGCTATGTCTTCGGGACCCTGAGGCATGCGGGTTCTTTCCCCTTCACCCCCCACCCTATCCCTCAGAAGGAGCTAAGGAAACGGCTATGGGCAGGTGTGACGTATTAGATATGAATAGGCGAGGTTTCTGCAGCTAACGTACTATAAAAGAAAGGATATGTCAAAGACATTCATGGGGAGAAGACAAAGCGAGGCTACTCATATTGCAGCGCATCGAGCGGGCACCAGCCCGGCAGGATGTATGACGGGTCTTTATGGTAGTTTATCAGATTTTTTGTTCGATCTTGATAATGAGCGCAGTTTCATCGCAGTCGGGGAACTTGACGCAGTTCAGGCAATCAGTCCATATCTTATGAGGAAGTTCCTTTTTGTCCACCTCGGCAAAGCCGAGCTTTCTAAAAAATCCGGCCTGGTAGGTCAGCACAAACACGCGCTCAACCTGCAGTTCAGCGGCCTCTGCCAGGCACTGCCGCACCAGCTCAGCACCGATACCGTGCCTGACCCGGTCCCGATGCACGGCCAGCGAGCGTATCTCGGCAAGTCCATCCCAGCTTACATGGAGCGCGCATACGCCGACAAGCGAATTTTTGTCCTCGTACACGTGGAAATCGCGGAGGTGTTCATAAATTTCGTTCAAGGTGCGGGGCAGCATCTGTCCCGCATCGGCATACTGGTTCACGAGCGATTGGATCGCCTTGACGTCGGTTAACTTTGCCTTGCGTATCATGAGGAAAAACTACTATGTTACTCGGATAAAGTCAAACAAATAAATAGGACCGCGCGAACGCTGATGGCGGCTGGACGCAAAGGACATACTTCTTCTCCTGCCCTGTGGCCTCCCGCATGCAGAGGAATTCATTTTTATTTTAGCTTGTGAATTTCTCCCATGCGTTCTCAAAAAAAATGCTCTCCAAAGAGCAAAAGGGCTATTGACTTTAACCTGTTGATTGGAGTATATTTTAATTCAGGTAAGCGAAATTCATTGAAGCAGTGAAGGCGGTTACCATACTATGATGTTCGAAAAATTCACAGAACGAGGAAGAAAAGTAATAGTCTACGCCCGGGAAGAGGCGGAGCGGCTCCAGAACGATTACCTGGGCACGGAGCACGTTCTTCTCGGCACGCTCCGCGAAGAAGACGGCATCCCGGTCGCCGTGCTCCGCAAGATGGGCATAGATGTCGATCAGATCCGCATGGAGGTCGAACGGAACCTGCCCTCGAGCGGGAACACCCTCACCTTCGGCGACATCCCGTTCACTCCCCGCGCAAAAAAAGTCCTTGAATACGCCGTTGAGGAAGCCCGGCTCCTCGGCCATAATTATATCGGCAGTGAGCACCTGCTTCTCGGACTGATCCGTGAGGAGGAAGGGATCGGCGGCAAGATCCTTCGCAGTTTCGGCGTGAACCTGCTCGGCTCGCGCCAACTGGTCATCAACTACCTCCGTCGTGCCGCGACCCAGGTGAGCGCGAAAAAGAGCCCTACTCCCGCACTCGATGAATTCAGCAGGGATCTCACCCAACTGGCCAAGATCGGCAAGCTTGATCCGGTCATCGGACGTGATCATGAAATCGATCGTCTTCTTCAGATCCTCTCCCGCAGGACCAAGAACAACCCCGTCATTATCGGCGAGCCCGGCATCGGCAAGACCGCGATCGTCGAGGGTCTTGCGCAACGGATCATCAGTGCTGACGTACCGGAGAATATCCTGAATAAGCGTGTGGTATCGCTCGACCTGGGCGCCTTGATCGCGGGCACCAAATACCGCGGCCAGTTCGAGGAACGGCTCAAGATCGTCATGAAAGAGATCATCCAGGCGGACAATATCATCCTGTTCATAGACGAGTTGCACACCCTGGTAGGCGCGGGAGCCGCCGAGGGCTCCATCGATGCTTCAAGTATGCTGAAGCCCGCCCTGGCTCGCGGCGAGGTCCAGTGCATCGGAGCCACCACGCTCGACGATTTCAGGAAGCATATCGAGAAGGACGGCGCCCTCAAACGGCGCTTCCAGCCGATCTATGTTCAGCCGCCCAGCGTTGATGAGACCATTAATATCATCAAGGGACTCCGGCCCAAAGTACGAATCACATCATAAGATCAAGATCACCGATGATGCCGTTATAGCTTCCGCACGCCTTTCAGACCGCTATATTACGGACCGCTTCCTTCCTGATAAGGCGATCGACGTGATCGACGAGGCTGGAGCGAAGGCAAAGCTCAAACGCTACACCTACCCCGTCGAGATGAAGGTCATCGAGAAGAAACTGAAGAAACTTGAGCAGGAGAAGAACCTGTTCTCCCGGATCAAGGATTACGTCCGGGTGGAGTCCATCCATGAAGAGGAAGACCGTCTGCGCGAAACGCTCGATGGCATTCACAAGGACTGGAAAGACACCCAGGAGAAAAACATCCCTGTTGTAGGTGAAGAAGACATTGCGACCGTCGTATCACATATCACCGGCATTCCCCTTTCGCGGCTTGAGGAAAAAGAATCCTCCCGTCTTCTCAGGATGGAAGAAGAGATCCACAAGAGGATCGTGGGCCAGGACGTGGCGATCGAGGCGGTATCCCGGGCCATTCGCCGCTCACGGGTAGGGCTCAAATCGCGCAAACAGCCCATCGGATCGTTCATCTTCCTTGGCCCTACCGGCGTAGGCAAGACCGAGCTCGCCCGGTCGCTCGCGATGTTCCTGTTCGACAGCGAAGACGCGCTCATTCGCGTTGATATGTCGGAATATATGGAAAAATTCAGTTCGTCCCGGCTTGTCGGCTCGCCTCCCGGGTATGTCGGGTATGATGACGGAGGGCAGTTGACTGAAAAGATCCGGCGGCGTCCTTACTCGGTTGTGCTCTTTGATGAGATCGAGAAGGCCCACCCGGACATCTTCAATATGCTTCTCCAGGTCCTCGACGACGGCTTTATGACGGACAGCTTCGGCAGGAAGGTGGATTTCCGTAATACCATCATTATCATGACATCGAATCTCGGCGCCAGAATGATCGATAAGGATACGACGCTTGGTTTCCAGCAGGCGAGCTCCAGGACGCAATATGATAAAATGAAGGACAACGTTACGTCGGAACTCAAGCGGGCGTTCAATCCCGAGTTTCTGAACAGGATTGACGACGTGGTCGTCTTCCATCCGCTCACGAACGATCATCTCATCAAGATCGTGGACATGCTGATCCATGAGCTGAACAGCCAGATAGTGGCGGACCGGGGCATCCAGCTTGAGGTAACCCAGGACGTGAAGGAATGGCTCATTCAGGAAAACTTCCAGCCGACCTATGGCGCCAGACCAATGCGCCGTGCGATCCAGAAGTACCTGGCTGATCCGCTTTCTGAGGATATCCTGAGGGGACGCTTTAAGGACGTGCACAAAGTGCTCGTGACGATGAAGGAAGGTTGTATTGATTTTCAGGAAGAGGAATCTGTCCTGCTTGCCAAAGTCTGACCTGTCTCTCATCTTCAGGAAAGAGTCAAACCCTCTTTCCTGAAGAAATCATTCTTCAACTCCCCTACCAACTCTTAATATTTCCCCGGCAAAACAACGAGCCATCGCATCGCCTTGCTCGTGAAGAAATCACCTAAAAGGCATTTAGACATGAGACCGGTTATCATGATAACGGATGAAAATAGAGTCAATTCTTTAACCCGGACTCATGGGTGACTGCTTTTCCGGCAAAAATCCGATTTATCTCTATCCGCATTAACCGGGCATGTCGTTTCTGGATCACGGGTTCACACCACTGCCGGCATGACTGACGTCAGGAATAGAACGTATCTGCCCGATATCAGCTCACTTTTTTTACGAATTGATTGACTTCTGATATCACCTGAAGCGGCGATTTCCGTGCATTTTCCAGCAGGAATATATTCTTTTGGGAACCCCGGGAAAGACCTGACCTTCCATCTGCTGATCGAATAGGCTTAAATGTAACACCCGCCGGCAGCGCAATCTCTTCGTCTGTTGTTCTCTGTTCATCTCTAAAAACAAGATAATCGTTTAAAAACGGGATAAGCCTGTTACCCTGATCTATAACGTGCCTGCATATCGACGGCGCTGTTTTGTTCCGACCTGTATGACATACTCAGCACTCTCATGCCCTGCGGAGCAGATGCCACATCATCTTTGGCACTGAAAGAGAGCGCAATAAAATCCCGAGGCATCGTATAGTCCGGAAGGAAAAGCACTTCCGGGCACATACCAACCGGTATGACGGTATCTCGAATTCCCAGGTAAATCGTTGACAGATCATCTTTCGGCGCCACGTTCAGGAGTATCGTGTCAGCCTCTATGACTCCCTGTTTAGTAGAAATACCAATAATACGGTTGCCTCTCAACGCGAACTCACATGACCGTCTGGTTATATAGTATTTCACCACCCTGATGAAGGATCGAGCTGGACAACTGATCTGCGAATTTTTTGAAGCCGCCTTCGAGGTAGAGAGGCGGAGTATCGCATAAAGCGATAAGGTTCACCAGGGAAAGATCTGCAATCTGTCTCTGAAAGAAATAAAGCGACTGGATGTCGAAAAACGCCGTCAATTCCCTGCTGAAGTGGTATCTCCCGATAAACCAGGCAGCAGACCTGTGCTTTGTCAAGAATGCTGAAAGACGATTTATTACCACCTTCTCCGCCAGTCTATGCAGATCCCGGTAAAACTTCATCAACATACTTATTTCTCCTGGGGAATTCTCTTCTGAGTTCTTCCAGCGTTTCACCCTGATCAGCATAGATCGTGATCCTGTGGTCAGGCAGCGCTACTTGATAACAGGGGGATCGCACGGACACACTATGAACTATCCCGAGTGAAGAAGAAAGCTCATAAAATGCCCCTCCCCGTTCAAAACCGTATGATAACGCCGGCGCAGCACAGGAGGCATATCCATCCTTTTCATATACACCCACGGCCCTCTCACCCGGTCCGCCGCGTTCAAGGACAATGACTTTTTTCTTCTTGCTGGACAACAGTGCTGCAGCGGCGAGTCCGCCGAGCCCTGCGCCGACTACCGCAACGTCGTATTTCGGCATGAGTACTCCTTTGAATAATTCAGCCGCAAAAGACGCCAGGACACAAGGAAAGACTTAAGCTGGTCCGGTCCAACTGCGAAATCGTTTCGATATCCTTCGTGCTTTCGTGTCATCGGGGCATATTCTGTTTGAGCCTGTCCGGGGTGATCTGTGTAAACAAAAAAGGAAATAGGGAATCTCATCGAGTCTCCTATTTCCTCTCTGTTCATTTTCTGCATTTGCTGGTGACAATGATGGGGAAGGTTATTTTGTGGTTCCTCTTTCACGCATGGCTTCTTTGTGAGAGAGGCGAATTTTCCCCTGTCGGTCGATTTCAAGCACCTTCACGAGGACCTCGTCGCCTTCCTTGAGCGCGTCCGTCACCTTTTCGAGCCGCTGATCGGAGATCTGCGAAATATGGAGCAGTCCGTCGGTGCCGGGGAAGATTTCCACAAAGGCGCCGAAATCCATGATCTTTCTGACCTTGCCCATATAGATCTTGCCGACCTCGGCGTCCTGGCAGATGCCCCGGATGATCTCTTTTGCCTTGAGGGCGGCAGCTTCGTCGGACGATGCGATGTTGATCGTACCGTCGTCCTCAATGTCGATCTTGGCGCCGGTCTGTTCCACGATGCTGCGGATGACCTTGCCTCCGCTGCCGATGACGTCCTTGATCTTTTCCGTGCTGATCTTCATGGTTATGATGCGCGGCGCGAAGGTGCTCAGGTCCTTCCTTGGCGATGCAAGCGTCTCAAGCATCTTGCCGAGGATATGCAGCCGCCCGTCCTTCGCCTGTTGAAGGGCCGTGCGCATGACGTCGATCGTGATGCCCTCGATCTTCATGTCCATCTGAAGGGCGGTGATCCCCTTGCTTGTTCCGGTGACCTTGAAATCCATGTCACCGAGGTGGTCCTCGAGCCCGAGGATATCAGAAAGCACTATCACCTTGCTGCCTTCCTTGATGAGACCCATGGCAATGCCCGCAACGGGGGCCTTGATGGGCACACCGGCGTCCATGAGCGCCAGCGTCCCGCCGCAGACCGTGGCCATGGACGAAGAGCCGTTGGATTCAAGGATGTCGGATACGATCCTGATGGTATAGGGGAACTCCTGCTTGGACGGCACCATTGCCTTGAGCGCGCGTTCCGCGAGCGCACCGTGTCCGACCTCACGTCTGCCCGGTCCCCGCAGGGGCTTGGTCTCACCAACGCTGAAAGGCGGGAAATTGTAATGGAGCATGAATGTCTTGAAGTACTCACCCTCAAGGGAGTCAATGCGCTGCTCGTCCTACCGATGTTCCGAGGGTAGTGATCACCAGCGCCTGGGTCTCTCCACGGGTAAAGAGCGCTGAGCCGTGCGTCCGCGGGAGGAAACCGACCACCGAACTGATCGGCCGGATCTGGTCCGGCCTTCGTCCGTCAGCGCGTATGTTCTTTTCAAGGATGATCTTTCGGACCTCGTCCTTTTCCAATCCGAAGAATATCGTTGCTATCTGGAGGTTCCTGGTGGGGTCTTCGTTCTTGAGCTTCTGCTTGATCTCGTCGAGCAGCACGTCGAGGGTCTTCTGTCGTTCCATCTTGTCCGGAATGACGATGGCGATCAGCAAACGGTCCATGGCCAGTGCGGCCACCTGCCCGGCAAGTTCCTTGTCGATCTCAACGGTCTTCACCGCCCGTTTCGACTTACCTACCTTTGCGACCAGTTCGTTCACCAGCGCGACGATCTTCTTGATCTCGCGATGGGCGGTCTCGAGGGCTTCGAGCATCTGGTCCTCGGTCAACTCGTTCGCCCCGCCTTCGACCATCATGATGGCGTCGGCAGTTCCTGCTACGACCAGGTTGAGCTGCGTGGTCTCGATCTCCTTCTGACCGGGATTGATGATGTACTTGCCGTCGACAAGCCCGATCCGGACCGCGCCGATGGGGCCGTTGAACGGAATATCCGATATCGCAAGAGCTGCCGACGATGCGACCATCCCCATCAGGTCCATGGAACTCTCGTCGCCGATCGAGAGTACCGACGCGATGATCTGCGTGTCGTAATAGTACCCTTCAGGGAACAGCGGCCTGATAGGCCGGTCAATGAGCCTCGACGTCAGGATCTCTTTTTCGGTTTGCCGTCCCTCCCGCTTAAAAAATCCGCCCGGGATCCTTCCGGCAGCATAGGCCTTTTCCTGATAGTCCACCGTCAAAGGGAGAAAATCAACATTGGCGCGTTCTACCTTGGAAGAAACAGCCGTTGACAGGACTACGGTATCACCGTACCTGACAACAACAGCGCCGCCTGCCTGTTTGGCCATTAATCCTGTTTCCAGGATCAGTTGTTTTCCGCCTATCTCTGTTTCTACTGTTGTTACCATGGAACCTCACTTTTCCCATTACGTTCGTTATGCTACTTTCTTATGCCGAGCTGCTCAATGACCTTGCGGTATCGGTCAAGATCGTTCGTCTTCAGGTAATTCAAATGCCGGCGCCTCTGGCCGACCATTTTCAGGAGCCCTCTCCGTGAATGTTGATCGTGCTTGTGCGCCTGCAAATGCTCCGTCAGATGGCTGATTCTTCCGCTCAGAATTGCTATCTGCACTTCCGGAGAACCTGTATCTGATGGATGCCTGCGGTACGTATTGATCAGACCTGTTTTCTGTTCCTTATCCATTCAACCGTCCCTCCTTTCTTCGAGATGTTTACCTTGTTTCTGAAGCGTGCTAAAATATCATATTTACAGCCAGTTGTAAAGCATTTTATTCGTCCCTGTTACGAAAAAACCAGATCTGGTTTGAGGACCCCGGCAACGATGCGTGCAAGTCCCAATAGTCTTCCTGCCGGGCTATGAAGCCTGACCCGTTCACTCGTTGATGTTCGCAATGGACAGCGGACAGGATATCGCATTGCCATGCATCACCCTGACTGTCTCTGTCTCACTGATCGGGACCGAAGGGAACTCTGCAAGCGCATCGTCGATCGGCGTGACAGCCTGTTCCACTGTGCCCGCCGTCATCATGGCTTGCAGCTGTTCAAGGCTGACGGCGCGATCGATGCTGAAACTGCCCGAGCGCGTTCTTTCGAGACCGGCAAGATGCGCTCCCATGCCCAAAGCATCCCCTATTTCGGCGCACAACGTGCGGATGTATGACCCCTTTTGAGCACCGCACCAGAAGACTCACCAGGGGGTCCTCGAACGCCGTCAACTCAATGCTGAATATCGTTATCGGACGCGGTTTGAGCAATTCCGCCCTGCCTTCCCGTGCCAGCCGGTATGACGGCACTCCTGCCACCTTTACGGCAGAGTATGCGGGCGGGCGCTGCATGATCGAACCGGTGAATCCCTTCATGACCTCAATGATCCGCTGCTTTTCAGGCGGTGTGTAGGACTTCGTTGCCAGGACCTGTCCCTCGGCATCAAGCGTATCGGTGCTCACACCGAGCCGCATGACTGCCTTGTATTCCTTTTCCCCTGCTTCAAGGTACTGGGCTATCCTTGTCGCCTTGCCGACGCAGAGAACGAGGACGCCGGTCGCGAGCGGGTCAAGCGTTCCCGTATGGCCGATCCGCTTTTCACGGAGTATCCTGCGAACGCGCTCGACAACATCGTGCGACGTCATTCCCGACGGTTTGTTGATATTAAGAACGCCGTCCATCCGGGATCGTGCCCCCGTTTCCAAGCTGCGCCGCGATGGCCTTCTCGACTTCGCCGAGCACCCGCTTTTTTACTTCCTCGATCGTCCCGTCGAGCACGCTTCCGGCCGCGTTCTTGTGTCCGCCGCCGCCAAAAGACTGGGCCAATCCCGAGAGATCGACCCTTCCCTTTGAGCGCATGCTGATCTTATACTGTGCACTTCCTGTTTGTCTGAACAGGATCGCCACCTCAACGCCTTTGGCAGACCGCACGAAATTCACGAAGTTGTCCGTGTCCTCAGCCGTGGTCCCGGTCTGGCGATATAGCTCATCGGTCACCACGACCCATGCGGTCCTTCCATTCCCGCTCCGTTCCATGTTCGCCATAACAGTCCCAAGGAGTTTCAATCGCGGGAACGAAAATGATTCATATACGTTTTCCGTGACGAGCCAGGGGTCGGCGCCGGATTCGATCAGCGTTGCCGCTATTCTCATGCATTCCGGCGTGGTATTTGAATACCGGAAGGATCCCGTGTCCGTAAATATCGCGGTATAGAGACAAAGGGCGATCTCCTGATCGATCTTGACACCGAGTTCTTTGATAAGCTTAAAGACCATCTCGCCGGTGGCGGACGCGGCTGTATCGAGCCAGGTAAGCGGCCATTCAAGGGGATTCGTAATATGATGGTCGATATTGATCAGTATGTCGGCGGGAACGGTCTTGTCGAACAGTCCGGTTCGTGGCGGGTCTGCGTCAACGACAATATACGCGTCATAACGGCCCTGCACCGGCTTGCCGATCCTGATCCGATGGTTCTGCGGCAGGAAACGGTAAATCTCCGGCACCGGATCCAGATTGTGCGCGATCACCGTCTTGCCCATTTTTTCCAGCGCAAGCATGAGCCCCAGTTGAGATCCGAGGGCGTCTCCATCAGGGCTTCTATGCGTGGAAATGAGAACGCTCGTGCACCCTTTCAGCGCCTCAGCGATACTCGCAAGGTTAGTCATGCTCCGGGTCTTTCTTTTCCTTCTCTTCAGTCGTCTGCTTTTCCTCGATCTCGTGCAGCAGTTCCATGATATGCGCTCCCTGCTCGACCGTACTGTCGAAGCGGAACAGTATTTCCGGAACGCACCTCATCGTCATCCGTCTGCCGAGTTCCGACCGGATAAAGGGTGCGGCGCTTTTCAAGCCCTTGAAGGTCTCTTCCTTGTCGCCGCCGTAGATGCTCACGAAGACCTTTGCATTCCTGAGGTCGTCAGACAACTCGACGTCGGTCACCGTGACAAACCCTATTCGGGGGTCCTTGATCTTTCTCATCAGGATATCGGCGATCTCCTGTTTCATCTGGTCGCCGACGCGTACTGATCTTTTATAGGTTGGTTTGGCCATAGTTAAAATCAGAGTCAGGAGTCAGGAGTCAGGAGTCAGGAGTAGAATTGAGGTTCAAATCAGATTTTATTCTGGCTTCTGGATTCTGACTTCTGGCTTCTGTCTTTCAAAATATTTCGATGTGATAATCCAGGAGGCTTATTTCCGGCACACCGCGGACCATGTTCAGCACATGGTCCAGCGTCTGGTTCAGGTGGGATTTATCATTGCTCACAGCGGCCACTGCCAAGGACGCCTTCTGCCAGAGATCGTTGTTGTCGACCTCAGCCACCGAGACATTGAACTTGTTCCGCATCCTGTCCTTCAGGCTGTGGAGAGAATGCCTCTTTGCCTTAAGCGACCCGCTGTCGGGAATATGGATTTCTATGGTACAAACACCGATAAACATCGTTCAACCACTGCCGGATCCCAGGAAAATCGCCTCCGGAAGCATGGCCAAGCACCTTACAGTTTTCCCGCCACCTTGTCGATCACATACGCCTCAATGATATCGCCGACCTTGATATCGTTGAAGTTCTCAATGCCGATACCGCACTCATATCCTGACTGCACCTCGCGTACGTCGTCCTTGAACCGTTTGAGCGAATGGAATTTCCCTGTGTACACAAGCACATTGTCGCGGATCACCCGTACGCCGTCGCACTGGCGGGAGAGGACGCCTTCCACGACAGTCGATCCCGCGATCGTGCCGACCTTGGACACATGGAAGGTCTGACGCACTTCAGCGCGTCCGAGGATGCGCTCCTTGAGCGTCGGCTCGAGCAGGCCTTCCATGGCGGCCTTGATATCATCGATGGCGTTATAAATGATGTTGTACAAGCGGATATCCACGCCCTCGCGCTGTGCCAGTTCGGTTGCCTTGGGTTCCGGACGGACACTGAAACCGATGATGATGGCATTCGACGCGGCGGCAAGCATCACGTCCGTTTCCGTGATCGCACCCACGGAACTGTGGATGACCTTGAGCTTGACGGCAGAGGTCGACAGCTTTTCGAGTGAATCCACGATGGCTCCGGCCGAGCCTGACACGTCGGCCTTGATCACGATATTGAGCTCCTTGACCACGCCTTCCTGGATCTGGGCATGGAGATCTTCGAGCGTCACCTTCTTCATCGTGGCCATTTCGGTGCTTCTCTGCTTGGCTTGCCTGGCTTCTGCGATCTGACGGGCCTTGCGTTCCTCCTCGAGCACGACGAATCGATCGCCCGCAAGCGGAACATTTGAAAAACCGATGACTTCGGCAGGCATGGATGGTCCGGCGCTCTCCACCCGTTCACCCTTATCGTTAATAAGCGCCCGCACCTTTCCGAACTGCGAACCGGTCACAAAATAATCGCCGACCTTCAAGGTGCCGGACTGTACCAGCACCGTCGCGACCGGGCCGCGTCCTTTGTCCAGTTTTGCCTCGATGACCGTACCACGCGCCATTTTGTCGGGGTTCGCTTTGAGCTCAAGCACATCGGCCTGGATAAGGATCATCTCGAGCAGATGTTCGAGGCCGGTCTTTTTCTTCGCCGATACTTCGCAGAAGATGGTCTGACCGCCCCATTCCTCGGGTGTGAGTTCAAACTCCGCAAGTTCCTGCTTGACCCGGTCCGGCTTGGCTTCGGGTTTATCGATCTTGTTGATGGCAACGATGATGGGAACGCCGGCAGCTTTGGCGTGGTTGACCGCCTCGCGCGTTTGCGGCATCACACCGTCATCGGCGGCAACGACGAGGATCACGATGTCCGTTACCTGTGCGCCGCGGGCACGCATTGCCGTAAACGCCGCGTGGCCGGGTGTATCGAGGAACGTAATGTCGCGCCCTTTCAGGCTCACCTGGTAGGCGCCGATATGCTGGGTAATGCCTCCTGCTTCCCTCGAGACCACGTTCGTTTCCCGAACAGCATCGAGGAGCGACGTCTTTCCGTGGTCCACATGGCCCATGATCGTGACCACGGGCGGACGCAATAATTGGGATTCGGCCGTATCGGCCTTTTCCTCCAGAATGTCTTCGGCCGTCTCTATGCTTTGGATCTCGGCCTTGATGCCGTATTCCTCGGCGAGGAGCATGGCTGCATCGGTATCCATGACCTGGTTCTGCGTCGCCATGATGCCGTTGACCATGAGCTTCTTTATCACATCGCTGACCTTTTGACCGATTACCTCGGCGAATTCCTTGATGGTGCAGCCTTCCTGTATCTTGACGACCTTCTTTCTCGGCTTGGTGATATCGGCCACATCGGTCTGCGGCGCATGACGTTCGTCCTTCTTGTGAGGTCTTTTGCCGAGGGGCAGCGTCTTGAGATCCGGAAGTTTCTTGAATGATGGTTTCTCGCGGAACTCCCGATCGGTCTTGCTCTCGAATTCACTTTTTTTCTGCCACTTTTTCTTTGATGGTTTGCCGGGGATCGGCATCAATGATGGCGGCAGCTGTGTTGGTTCAAGCACCGGCGATCTGAAAGAGGATCTTTCCACAGGCCGCCCAGCTGTCCGCGGCGGCGCACCGGGACGCTGCGGCGGATAGCCTGGCCGCGCTGGCGCGCCGGGGCGCTGCGGTGCGAAGCCTGGCCGCACCGGTGCACCGGGACGCTGCGGCGTGTAGGCTGGCCGCGCCGGCGCGCCGGGGCGCTGTAGTGTCGAGGCCGGCTGCGCTGTCGCGGCCGGCTGAGGTTGTGTGGTGGCTTGCGCGGGCTGAATTGAAACGCTTAGTTCTTCAGCCTTGGCAGGCTGGACTGGCGCTGCATGGGAAACGGGCGGAATGACCGGCGGAGCGGGAAGGGTCGGCTTCGGCGGAGGAACAGGAGCTGGTTTCGGTTTTACCCCTGGTTTTTCGAGCGTTGATGAAAATTTTCCAATGAGTGCCGCGGCTTTCTTCAACCGGTCCTCTTTGGAGACGATCGCATCGGCCGGTTCTTTCTTTACCTTGTCTTTTTCCTTTTCTTTTCGTATCGCCTTCAACTTCTCGATCAGGGACTTGGCCTCCTTGTCATCAAGACCGCTCGACGGCGTTTTGCTCTTGATGCCCATCTTATCAAGGACGGAGATGATGTCCTTGCTTTCGACTCCCATTTTTTTGGCCAACTCGTGTACCCTGATTACCGTCATAAAATCACATACCCCCAAAAGGTTGTTATTGAATGTTGCATTTTACTCTACTCACTTATTTTTATCAAGCCCTTTAATCTTTCGGTCTCTTTCCAGAGCGCATTGGAAAGTCCTTTATCCGCTATCCCGATCACCCCGACCAGTTCACGATTCAGCAGTGTCCCAAGCTCTTCCCGGGTGAAAAGAGTCGTACACCGCACTGATGCGGCAGTGGGTGTCGCCACCTTCTCCTTCGTCCCTTCGGACAGGTCGAGCGCGTACAGGAGCATGGAAACACGGCCTTTCTCCACAGCATCATGGACCGCGGAGTATCCGGCAGCCAGTTTGCCCGCCTTGGCCGACATTACAATGAGCGCCTTGATTTTCTCGGTAATGAGCGCCGACAGTTGAGCAATAAAGACCTCTGCGTCCGGCGACCTGACCCTGCTATGCAGCGATCGTGAAAGATTTTCTTTGCTCAGCGATTTTGTTATGCACTCGACCGTCGGACAGACATAGGCCGCGCGGCCAGGAAGCTTCTCCCGGTAATCAATAACAACACCCAGAGGTCCTGCAACGATCCGCACCACTGCGTCCTTCTCAAACACTCCTCGACAACCGATGCACGTTCTTTCCGGCTCATGTTTCATCTTAGTCAAAGTTCGGGATATGCCTACTTCCGGATGAGCGCACTCGCAGACAACAGTATCTTTTGCGCGGTTTTCTCACCGATGCCGGGGATCGCCAGGATATCCTCATTGGACATGGCGGCAATTTTCTCCACCGTATCATAGCCCGCCTCAATGAGCTGTTCCGCCGTTTTCTGACCGACGCCCTCGATGATCGTCAGGTCTGGACCTGACGTTCGCATCACCAGTGGCTGTCCCGGCGACCTCAGCTTCCATGGTCTCGGCAGCTTCGTTCTCCTCTGCCATTTTCCGCGTTTCTTCAACGATCGCCGCTTCGATCTCCTGCTCACGTTCCTTTTGCCGCTCCTGATCGTATTCGGATTCGCTCAGAATATCGATCTTCCAGCCGGTGAGCTTTGCCGCAAGCCTTACATTCTGGCCCTTTTTCCCGATGGCGAGGGAAAGCTGGGAATCGGCGACCACGATCAGCGCCGAGCGGTCTTCCTCGGTCACGCCTACCTTCTCAACCACGGCGGGGCTCAATGCCTTTGCGATAAAAATGCGCGGATCTTCGGACCAGGGGATGATATCGATCTTCTCTCCCCGCAGCTCTCGGACCACGGCCTGCACACGGGAACCCTTCATTCCAACGCAGGCGCCGACCGGATCAACCTGAGGTTCTTTTGACGCCACAGCTATCTTCGTGCGGTCTCCTGCCTCGCGGACAACCGCTTTGACCTCAACGATATTCTCGTAAATTTCCGGCACCTCCATCTCGAACAACCGGGAAACGAAATCCGGATGGGCGCGGGAGAGGACCACCTGCGGACCTTTCGAGGTGTCGCGGACCTCAAGCACATAGGCCCTGACGCGGTCTCCCCTGCGGTAGCTCTCGCGCGGTACCTGCTCGCGCGCGGGCAGAACAGCTTCGGTCTTGCCGAGGTCGATGTAGTAGGCGCCCTTCTCATGACGCAAAACAATGCCGTTCACGAGCTGGCCGATTTTGTCGTTGAACTCCCTGAGGATAACATCGCGCTCGGCCTCGCGCACTTTCTGGACGATGACCTGGCGGGCGGTCTGCGCCGCGATCCTGCCGAAGCCCTGAAACTCGACCTGCAGGGGGACTTCTCCATCCATCTGCGCATCCGGGTAGAGCGTCAGCGCCTCATCAAGGGTGATCTCCTCCTCGGGGTTTGAGACCTCCGCCACGACCTTCTTGTAGGCGTACATGATGATGTCTCCCCGCTTGGGGTCGATCTGCACCGCGATCCGCTGGGAGCCGTACTTCTTCTTGGCCGCGCTCACCAGCGCCGACTCAACAGCCTCAACGACCATCTCTTTTGCAATGCCCTTTTCCTTGCTGATCTGATCGATCACATGAATCAGCTCTTGACTCATAAGTTCTTCTCCTCCTGATAGATCTTTTATACTAATTTTTCAGAGATTAAGAAAACAGATATTCAGAAAGTACCCTGATCATTTAATCCCTCAATATCTATTTTCGTCTGCAAATTGAAAAACTAAAACTCCACCTCAAGCGAGGCTTTGGTGATACCGGTCATCGGTATTTCAAGGACCAATCCCGTTTCGAGTTCCATGCTGACCATGCCTTCAACCAATCCAAGAAGCGTTCCGCGGAAGACCTTCTGCCCGTTGATGGGTTGAAAGGTCTTTATCTTTACCATGCTTCCCGTGAACCGGGCAAAGTGCTCGGGCTTCGAAAGTGTCCGGTCGAGACCTGGTGACGATACCTCAAGGGTATAGGGGTGAGAAATGATGTCCTCCACGTCCAGTGCCGCGCCGAGGTCTCTGTTCACCGTCTCGCAATCGTTCAGCGTGACACCCCCGGATTCGCGGTCAATAAAAATACGGAGAAGCCACTGGGGCCCCTGTTTATGGAACTCCAAGTCCCAGAGCGTCAGACCCATGGATTCGAGGATCGGATGCAGGATCTGCCGGATCTGCTCCGCAATATCGGACATTCAAACCCCCAAATAAAAAGAGTGGGCAAAAAATGCCCACTCTTCAAGGAATTTCCCAGAGTGTTGGGTATTATTTAACACAGTAAACAGAGGAATGCAAGGGAAAAATGGCCTCAGGTCCTATTATCCATGGCTGTGGGACGCGGAGTGCATACGGGTGCGGCGTGGCTCTACTCATTTTATGGGAGGATTGCGCTACGTTTCAGATGTGAAATAGTCTGCTGATTGCATGCTAATGCAGGCCGAACGCAAGTATGTTGCATCTGCAAGCATGAACCGCCTGAGGTGAGTCGACGCTTGCCTTGAACGTCTTCTTCCTGAATTTTGTCGGTCTTCAACCACCGTCCGCACGCTCTTTTTACGCACAGGTCATGATACGGTGGAACGAAGGCAAAAAAAAGCAGGCACTGAAAACGATCAGGGCCTGCTTCAAAGGGTTAAGCGTTCGCTTAAAGCTTTACAACATTGGATGCCTTGGGGCCCTTGGGTGAGTCGACAACGTCGAACTGCACTTGCTGGCCTTCGGCCAACGACTTAAAGCCGCTGTCCTGAATGTCGCCGAAATGAACGAACACATCGCCGCCTTTTTCACGGGTAATGAATCCAAAACCTTTGGCATCATTGAACCACTTGACTGTACCATTTTCCATGATGAGCTACCTCCTTCTTATGAATTGAAGCCGACGGAAAGGACAAAAAAAATACCGCAAAGTCGAACTGTCTTTGCGGTTACCCTACAAGTACATCCGGAACTTCTGGATATGATAATCCCACTTTGGCGCCAGGAAGTCAAGGGTTATTATTTTGAGCGTTATTCTTTCGAAGAGAAGAACCCTCGCTGGGTCGATTCTATCAGGTGTTGCTGAATAAATTATTTTTTGTCATGGTTCGGCAAGGCCGGAAAAAAGTCCTTGTCAATACGGTCTTAATGGCTTATAGTTGCTGCATTGCAGCACCATTCTAATTCACAGGAGGATAAATATGGCAAAGGCAATGACGAAGTCCCAGTTGGTGGCGAAGCTCGCAGAGAAGGCATCACTCACCAAGAAGGCGGCCGGTGAGATATTGGATTTCATCGCAGAAGTGGCCTATAAGGAAGCAAAGAACACGTTCACGTTGCCTGGGCTCGGCAAACTCGTGCTGGTACAGCGCAAGGCCCGCATGGGCAGAAACCCCGCAACCGGTGAAACCATCAAGATCAAGGCAAAGAAGGTCGTCAAGTTCCGGGTTGCCAAAGCAGCCAAAGACGCGATCCTCGGCGCAAAGTAAACGATCCCTTACAATACCACGCCCGCTCCTGACACGAGCGGGCGTGGTGAATACCAGGTATATCTTCGCGATCTCCTCTGCTGCTCTATCAGAATTTGACAATAACGTTGAAACACCCTTCGTCCTCATCTGACCATGAACAGCTTGAAAAAGAATAATGATGCTATGACCGATCCTCAGTCGATACAACTGCCTATAGACGGCACGCTCGACCTTCACACGTTCCTGCCCGGCGAAGTTACGGACCTCGTGCCCGAGTATCTCGCAGCCTGCCGTGAACACGACATATTCCAGGTCCGCATCATACATGGAAAAGGCATCGGCACGCTACAGACGTACCGTGGAATCCGTCCTCCGCAGGCTTTCATGCGTGGAATCATTCAGAACAGCCCAAGAAGATGCCGGGGGCTGGGGAGCGACGATCGTGACGCTTCTGAGAAAATGATTATAATGGTCAATCATTTTCAGAAGATGATCTGTATCGTGATCTGCGCACTTGTACTGCATTCCTGCGCCCCGTCCCCTTCACGGATCGACACCGGGCCGCTCAAGAAGCGCTCGCGGCCGAAGATATCCTCGGCAGGACTGGAAAAGCAGATCCACACCCTTATAAATACGGAACGACACAAACAGGGCTTGTCACAACTCGAATGGGATGATGCTCTGGCAGGAATTGGAAGGAAACACAGCCAGGACATGGCCACGAGGAATTACTTTGGCCATTACTCACCGGAAGGGCATGACTACTTGCACCGGTACCGGCAGGATGGATATCAGTGCGCTATCCGGATCAACAGGACGATACATATGGGTGCTGAGAACATCGCGCTAAACAACCTGTATGATTCCGTTACCACAGTAGACGGTGACGCATTCTATGACTGGAATTCACAGGAAAAGATCGCTGATACAACGGTACAGGGATGGATGAAGAGCCCGGGACACCGGAAGAACATTCTTACGCCCCATTGGAGACATGAGGGAATAGGCGTGATCATAGCTCCGGATGACAAGGTCTATATAACGCAGAACTTTTGTTGATCTAACCTTTCCATGCAATAAAATCCATTTCAATCGACACATCCTTCGGAAGTCGGGACACCTCAACCGTGGCACGGGCAGGCGGGTCAGAGGGGAAATATCCGCCGTACACCTCGTTCACTTCAACGAAATCAGAAATGTTCTTTAAATAGATCGTGGCCTTTACCACCTTTGACATGCCGCACCCGGCCGCCGAGAGTACGGCATGAGCATTCTCCATGACCTGCCTGGTCTGTGCTTTGATGTCAACCTGTACCACATTTCCTGATTTA
Source organism: Nitrospirota bacterium (assembly GCA_963732675.1). Lineage (GTDB taxonomy): Bacteria > Nitrospirota > UBA9217 > UBA9217 > UBA9217 > JALNZF01. The sequence continues at coordinate 17,731 of CAVTAJ010000019.1, read as the reverse complement.
GGGTCTATCGGGATCTGACCTGACACGAACACAAAACCACCTGCCTCAACAGCCTGGGAATATGGCCCGATTGACTGGAGAGCATCAGCAGTTTTTACGATTTTCTTGTCCAAAATAACCTCCACAATATATTTAACTATATTATATAACTTGCTATTATTTAATGATATTTAATACATAAAGTAAACCATTATGCTGATCTATATTTACAACATAGTCCTGATCTCTTCACACTGATCTTCCCTACCCCGTCCTGACCCTCTTCACATCAATGACTCCATTTATTGCCTCGATATTTTTGATGATCCTGTTCAGATGCTCCACGTCTTTGATCTCGATGGTAAAGTTGAGGGTGGCCTGTTGTTCCGCGCCGGTAATCGCCTCGGCATGCGTGATGTTTGCCTCTGCCGCACTGATGGATGATGAGACGCTGGCAAGGAGGCCTGGCTTGTCCTCGGTCCGGACGGATATTTTGACCGAATGCGCCACAGCCTGCAGATCGCCCCAGGATACGTCGACGACCCTGTCCTTATCAAAGGTAAGATCACCAATGTTCGTACAGTCCGTAGTATGGACCGAGACCCCTCTCCCCCTGGTGATAAATCCGAGTATTTTGTCGCCCGGCACCGGATTACAGCACTTGGAGAGGTGGATCATCATGTTGTCCATGCCGCTGATCTTCATGCCTCCGGATGGGGTTTTTGCCAGCTTCTGGGGCGGTTTTTTGGGGATCGGCTCTATATGCGGCTTCTCAGGAGCAATCTTGTTCGCCACCATATGCGCGGACACCTTGCCGTAACCGATGGACGCCAGCAGGTCTTCGATCGAGTTCTGGGACAGCTCGTTCGCGACAACAGGGAGTTCTGCTGATTTGAACACCTTGGAGGGGCTGAGTTCGTGCCTACGAAGTTCTTTTTCGAGCAATTCCTTCCCCAGCAGGATGCTCCGCTTGCGCTCATCGACCTTGAGCCACGCCTTGATCCTGGTCCTGGCCCTTGAGGTCTTGACGAACTTGAGCCAGTCACGGCTTGGCGTGTGGCCGGTCTGGGTGATGACCTCTATCTTGTCTCCATTGCGGAGCACATGTTTGAGCGGCACGATCTTGCCGTTGACCTTTGCGCCTACGCACTTGTTGCCGATATCCGTGTGTACGGAGTAGGCAAAATCCACGGGCGTAGAGCCCTGCGGCAGCTCTTTTACATCACCCCGTGGTGTAAAAACGTAGACCACGTCCGGGAACAGGTCGCCCTTGACCGTTTCCATGAACTCCCTGGCGTCCGGTACGTCCTTCTGCCATTCAAGGAGCTGCCTGAGCCACGCATACTGCTGCTCTTCGCGCTGGCTGATGGCTGATTTTTCCTTGTACCGCCAGTGCGCGGCGATCCCTTCTTCTGCAATGCGATGCATTTCATCGGTGCGGATCTGGAACTCGACGCGCTCTCCCTTGGGGCCGATGACCGTGGTATGGAGCGACTGATAGAGGTTGGACTTGGGAACACCGATAAAATCCTTAAATCGCCCCGGCACGGGCGTCCAGAGCGAATGGATGAGCCCGAGGATGGCGTAGCAGTTCGCCTTGGTATCGGTGATGATCCGGATCGCGATCAGGTCGTAAATGTCCTCAAAGGCGATCCCCTGCTTTTGCATCTTCTGGTAGATGCTGTAGAAGTGTTTGGGCCGGCCCTTCACCTCGGCCTTGTACTCGTGCTCCGCGAGCTGGCGTTTCATGACATCTATGAGTTCATTGATATAGGACTCGCGCTCGACGCGGCGCTGGTTGACCTTCTGGACCAGGTCCTGGTACGCTTCGGGATTAAGGTACATGAACGACAGGTCTTCAAGCTCGGTCTTGATCCTGGAGATGCCCATGCGGTTGGCGAGGGGGGCGTAAATATCGAGCGTTTCCTGGGCAATACGCTTCTGTTTCTCCGGCGAGAGGTGACTGAGCGTCCGCATGTTGTGAAGCCGGTCTGCCAGCTTGATCAGGATCACCCTGATGTCCTTGGCCATGGCCACGATCATCTTGCGAAAGTTCTCAGCCTCGCGCTGCTCGCGGCTCTGAAGCTCCATGCGGGAGATCTTTGTCATACCTTCCACCAGCCTCGCCACCTCTTCACCGAACATTGCTTTGAGCTCGTCAGGTGTGGCAGTGGTGTCTTCGATCGTGTCGTGGAGCAGGCCGGCTGCGACCGTGGCCGCATCGAGCTTGAGGTTGGCGAGGATGGCGGCTACTTCGATAGGATGGTTGAGATAGGATTCACCAGAAAGCCGAGTCTGTCCCTGATGGACCTTTGCCGAGAAGATGTAGGCGCGCCTCAGAAGGTCCACATCCGCGTCGGGATTGTAGTTCTGTATCCGCTCAACTATGTCTTCGAGGCGAACTGCAGGCATGAGTCATACCTCAAATATCTCTATACAGTGCACAGATTCGGTTGATAAAGTTCAAATTCCAAAGAGCAAATGCCAAATCAAACGGTATAACAAAGAATCAAGCTGTTTGAAGTTTTTGTGGTTTTAGACACTTTGATTTGAACTTTGAGCTTTGATATTTGTCATTCACTCAAGTCAGCGCCCTCGGCGATCTTAGTGGTGAAATTCATTTCTCGGTCTTGATATCCCGTATTTCCAATTCCACCGCCGTCTTCCCATTCCAGGCATTGAGGCGCGGGGTGAACACCGCGGCAAGCCGCGCTCCGTCCCTCACCTGCTTCCCGAGAAGATTGCCGCGGTTGAATGCGATGGCATCAAGAAAAACACCGTTCTGCTGCCGTAAGCGCAGTTTCAGATGATTGCCGCCCACGATGCGTGAAGAAACCACGCTGAGGTCCCGCGCGCCGAGCCGGGGTTCGGGATTGCCCTGTCCAAAAGGCGCCATTTTTTCCATCTTCTCCATCAGGTCGAACGTCAACTCGTCGAGTGTCACGGCGCTGTCCACCGAGAGCGTGCGCACGAATCCCTGAGTGCCGATCTTTTCCAGCACAAGAGCGCTCAGCCGCTCGCGGAACTGCGGGATATTTTCCTGTGCTATGGTGAAACCCGCGGCATACTTGTGTCCGCCGAATCCCAACAGCAGGTCTTTGCACCCCACCAGACCTTCGTAGAGGTCAAAGCCGGGGATGCTCCGGGCCGAACCCTTTCCCACGCCGTCCTTGACGCAGATGAGCGCCGTGGGGCGGTAGAACTCCTCGACGATCCGCGAGGCAACGATGCCGATGACCCCTGCGTGCCACGCCTCGGATGACAGCACGAGCGCTCCCGCCGCATCGGTATCCGTCAATCGGCAGAGCCTGCGGGCGTCTTCCCAGATTCCCATTTCCACGGACTGGCGCTCCTTGTTCACCACGTCGAGCGCCGAGGCCAGTTTCAAAGCCTCTTCCCGTGAGCTTGTGGTGAGCAGCTGAAATGCCGTATCAGCCCTCTCCAGCCTGCCGCTCGCGTTGATCCTCGGCGCGAGCGTGAAACCAACGATGCCCACACCGATCTTTTTGTTGTCCAGCCTCGCTACCTGCTTCAGCGCTGCAATCCCCGGCCGCTGCATTTCCGCGTCCCGCGACAGCCGGTCAAGGCCGTGTTTCACGAGTATCCGGTTCTCACCCGAGATACTGCCCACATCAGCGACCGTACCAAGGGTCACGAGCTCGAGATAGGTCGTCAGGCGCTCATCATCGAGGCTCACACCCAGAAGTGCCTGGGCCAGTTTAAAGGCGATGCCTACGCCCGTCAGTCCGCGCACGTACGCGCGGAGAGCAGGTGAAACGCCTGGCGACAGAAGGCCGGGGTGGAGGACCGCGTAAGCATCGGGGAGAATAAAATCGTCAGAATTGTTTGACCTGTTTAAGCTGTCAGAACCGTTCGAACGGTTTAAACGCTCAAATTCATGGTGGTCCGTGATGATCAGATCCAGACCGATCGAACCGGCCCGTTCTGCCTCACGGACAGCGGTGATCCCGCAATCTACGGAAATGACCAGATGGGCGCCAGCGGTCTTTAATGCTTCAAGGGCCTTTGTGTTGAGCCCGTATCCCTCGGTCATCCTGTCCGGGATGTAGCAATCCACCTGGGCGCCCAATTCCTTGAGCGCGAGGTACAGGAGCGAGGCACCGGTCACACCGTCGACATCATAGTCCCCAAATACCACGATCTTTTCACTGCCGACGATCGCGGCACGTATCCGACCAACGGCTTTATCCATCTGACTGAAGATGCCGGGGTCGGACAATGTTGACAAATCGCAGGCAAGAAAAGACAATGCGGCCTTTGGTTCTGTAATGCCCCGGTTGACCATCAGCCTGGCAATGAGCGGATGCAGACCTGCCTGTTCAGCGAGCGCGGCCGTAGCGCCGTCGTCAGCCTCTGCAAGGACCCATTTCATACCCTGCCGGACCTTCGTCAATCAGGATTTGCCTTCTTTTTTATCTGTTTCCTTCGTGCTTTCGTTCGCATCGGAAGAAATGCCCTTCTTGAATCCCTTGATGGCTTTTCCGAGCCCTTCGCCCAGCTGCGGCAGGCGGTTTGCGCCGAAAATTACCAGTACAATTACCAAAATGACGATCAGCTCCGGCATTCCAAGTCCAAACATGCTGCCTCCTTGTATTCCTCTGGCGTATTGAGATTCTTTAAACGATCGTTTTTCCGGATCGTAGCGAACGATCTCTGATTCCGTTACATAGAGCACCCGTGCTTCGTTGAAGATCCCCTGGATCTGACGGGCATCCTGGTGGAGCCGTCTCTCGATGAGCGGCAGCAGCCCTTTCGAGTAGATCGCATGGAGCGGCTCGACACGGCCGGCGACCTTCGGCACAACAATGTCATAGCCCTGGACAAGACCAGCCATATACGAGATAAGACCCGGGTTCAAAAAAGGCATGTCGCAGGCCACCACAAAGTTATGTTCATCCGTCGAGTGGAGGAGCCCCGAATAGATGCCTGTAAGCGGCCCCCGCTTGTCAACGGCATCAGTGATAACGACCGTGTCGTACAAGGCATAGGCCGACGGGGTGTTGGTCACGATGATGGTCTTCGGGAAAATACCACGAAGCGTCCGCAGCACATGCTCGATCAGAGGAACACCATCAAGCTTGAGGAATGCCTTGTCCCTGCCCATGCGACGGTTTTCACCGCCTGAAAGCACAATGCCTGTCATGTTTAAAATTACAGCATTTACCCAGAGGTGTCAACTAAGAACTTGAGCTTTTTCATTGCGATATCGGATAATAGTGCTGAACAGTGCTCGTTTCTGTCCGCCCGAAATGAAACATGATGCGCGAAGGCGGCAAAGTAAGTTGATGTAAACAAGAAAATCATGACTTCATGTTGACAGGATTGTTTATTTGACCTATATTTATTCATATGAGAATGCAAGCCTTAATTGTTATTCTGGCACTCGCCCTGAGCATCGTTGCTCCACCATCCGTAGTTCCGGAGCCTGGCTACCTCGATCAAGGAGCGTTTGAATACTTTGGTATCGAACGCTCGGCAAACCCTGTCTTGTCATTATGCGGTGACATGCCCTGCTTGAATCAATGTCCCTGTAAACATCTTCCCTTATCACTAAACAATGCGTCTGAACTTGTTCAGCCCCCTGTTTCTCTCTTCCCTCCTCGCCTATCAGGATGAACGTCCGCCGACAGGCTGATCAGAAGTATAAAACCAACGGAGTGAGCCTTCTTCCGGAGAAAAGCGCATATGCACGTGTATTATGTGTTTTTATCCCGGTTCCTCTTTGTGACCATCAATCATATTCGCTGGTTTTTATGATATTTCTTATTTATTTTCTCAGCAATCTCAACTAACCAACTTAGGGAGGCCACTAATGTTATCAATGAAACATATAACAACCGCAGTCTACGTCATGTTGACGATGCTTATGATGTTACCGTCTGTTGCTAAAGCGGATGACTTTGTAGATAAGATCAAGGCTGAGAGGGAAAAAACCCGGGCTTTCCTGGTGGAACTCGGGGCAACAAAAGAAGAGGCGGCTAAAATTGTTCCAAAAGATGAGGATTGTGCCGCATGCCATCTTGACCAATTCAAAGAGTGGGCCCAGGATGCTCCGCACTATCAGGGAATATCCTTTGCCAGGGTCGCCTATAACCATTTTGTACGGGACATGAAGGCGAATGGACTGAAAACCGACCAGAAGGTCATGGCCTCCTGCGACCGCTGTCATGCCCCCACCCTGCAGCGGTACGGGTCCGAGAAACTGTATGTGGCGATCACGAATATCATCGGCGAAGATACGGAAGATGCAAAGGTAAAGGCGAACGAAAAAATCACTGCCCTGAGGTCCATCGGCGTTGGCTGCATTGAATGCCACACAGCGCAGTTGACAGGCGGCAAGCCAGGAAGGGCCCCGGTATGGCACGAAGAAAGACGCAAAATCGCCCCATGGAACGAAGTATGCCCCGGAAATGGCGCAAGAGCGAGTTCTGCGGGAAATGTCATGCCATGAACTCAAAGGATACCGAAGCGATCAGAGGCGCCAAGATCGGAAAGACGCAGCTTATCTGGTGCGCGCTCAATTATGACGACTGGAAGCTCGGGGGTTCAAAACAACAGTGCCAGGAATGTCACATGGAAAAAACAGGCAACCGGCACAGCCACAGCTTCCCGGGGGCGAACAATGCCGAATTTCTGAAAAAGGCAGTCGATATTTCCATTTCCGGGATGAGGCTGAGCGCTGAAATCGCGGGGGTGAAGGTGATCGCGCATAGTAACGCCGGACATATCTTCCCGGAAGGCTGCATCCTCGTAGCAGATATCGTGCTGGCGATCACGGTGAAAGATGACACCGGGAAAACAGTGCTCTCCACGGAGCGGACCTGGTATTCCCAGTCAAAAGGCTTCCTCCCCCTCGTGTTCTCGCCTGAATTGAAAGAGGTCCCGAGAACGCCGGCGGTCTGGACGGTCGACGACTATATCCGTTCCTCGGCCCTTCAGATAGGCGATAATATCGTTGATACCTCCTTTTTCGTCCCGGCCGGCACTAAGAAGCTGACCGTAGAAGCCGACATGGGCTACCGGCAAAAAGGCAAGACGGTCCCGATGACGAAGGTCACCAAAGAAATAACCTTATAGGCCGACAACGAGGGGGACACCGTCCCCCTCGTTCATTTCAACGCAAAGAGAGAGGATTCATGAAGACAAAGCTGCTTTCCGCACTGCTGATCTTATGCGCGTTAGTGATGTTCCTTGCCGCCTACTCACCGCTTCGGGCCGGCAGCGGGCCGGAAGAGGTCCTGTCCGCGCTCGAACAGACCTTTGACATGATACCCGAAGACGGGTATATCATCTCTGCCGAGACCCTGTCCAGCAGAATGAAATCAGGCAAACAGGATTTTGTGATCGTTGATACCCGTCCGCGCATTGAGGATTTTGAAGCTGGTCATATTCCCGGCGCTCTCTATATCCCCTGGCGGGAAATCGTCAAAGAGGACAGCCTCAAGAAGCTTCCCAAAGACAAGGACATTATTCTCTATTGCAGCACGGGACATCTGGAGAACCAGTCTCTCATCGCATTGCGGATACTCGGCTACAAGGCATATGCCTTGAAATGGGGAATGATGTCCTGGGCCGAGACAAGACAATCTGACCAGGCCCGGGAAGAGATAAGCAAGGCCGGAAAGGCGGGCTATCCTGTCGAGAAAGGGATGGACGCCAAGCTCAAGGAAGAGTATAAAAAAAAGATGCTGCAACACATGGGTTGTTAATAAAACCGCTATCATTCTTTACCCGGCTTCGTGTAAGAGCATCAAGACTTACCGGTATGACGTATACTGATAACTTGGCTTCTTTGCCCATATCCCCTTTTATCGAACTTCGTTGTACGCAATGATCCTGAATATGATCTCTTAGAAATGCTCGTCGCAGGCTCAGTGATATGAGAATAATCTAAAATTCGAATTTTACCTTGACAATGCCTTTTAATAAACTTTATAATACCAGCATCAATGAGATTGCAAACCATCATTGTTCTTCTGGCGATCGCATTGAGTATCGTCGTTCCCCCTCCGTTGCCGTTCGCGATTTCTCATGGCGGGCAAGTCGGCAATCGGCACTCTCGACGTCTGCCATTCCGCAACACCTGCCCTGTCTTCAAACGGCGACATGCCGTGTATCAATGAATGCCCCTGCGGTCCCCTTCCTTTGGCACTGGAAAACGTAGCGGAAATCGTACCCCTCCCGTGTAAGCCTTTCTTTATCGCCTTTCAAGACGAACGTCCTCCGAAACTCTAATTAGAACATCAAGACCGAAGTTGTGAGTATTCCTCCCCGGAATAGGTATGCGTAGGTCTGCGCATGCCAGTAAGCTCGACTCCGCTTCGGCAATATCCGTTATTATTATTGTTTACCTACATGATATTTCTGAAGCGGAGCCATCTTTTCTTTCTCCGAATGTCGATATATTTCGACGTGATAGTAACTATTCTAAATAGGAGATTTAAATCATGGAAGAAAAAAAGGTCCTTGATGTTTATTGACAGCAGAACAATGAAAACCCTTATTGCCATGCTGTTTATTGCAGCCATCCTGGTTCCCCTGCCAGCTTTTGCCGTCAATGCAGGGGAAGTTGCTCCCGGATTCAGTCTGAAGGATGTGAACGGAAATGCGGTTACCCTGAATAGTTTGAAAGGGAAAGTGGTTTTCCTTACGTTCTGGGCCACCTGGTGCCCTTCCTGCAAAGAGGAACTGCCGGACCTGAATACCCTGCAACAGAAATATGCGGATAAAGGATTTACGGTCCTGAGTATTTGTATTGAATCATCGGACTCGATCGTGGCGAACTATCTGAAGAAACACCCGGTTACCTTTCCGGTCCTGGTCGACAAAGAAGGCGCTGCTGCTGAGGCCTTTCGCTTTTCCGGATTGCCGGCTTCCTTCCTAATCGGGAAAGATGGCTTAATCCGGTACAAGCATTCTGGTTACGATAAAGGATCTTTCACACTGATCGAGCAGGAGATCACTGACCTGCTGAATAAACGATAAGCAAATTAAATTATAAAACAGGAGAAACAATAAATGAAAATGATTAGATCATATGGCTTGGTAATGGTTTTGGTATGCATGACGCTGATGATCGCGTCGTGCGGAAAGTCCGACGATAACAGTACTCCGGCAGCGGTCTATAAGGTAGAGTATGTCCCCGGAACGGGGATGAACTCGCCGACTCAAGGGAAAACAACATTTCAACTGAAGATTACGAAAACAAGCGATGGATCTCCTGCAACAGGCCTCACACCGACACTGTCATTCCTTATGACCATGACTGACGGAACGCAGCATGCGACGCCGATAGATCTTGTATCAGAGTCCAGCACCACTCCCGGCACGTATGATTGCACGGTCTACTACATGATGGCATCGGGAGCAACAATGGGGACCTGGGAAATGACTGTGACGCTGGACAACGAGACAACAAAGTTCAACCCCGATGTTGCCATGTCCATGAAGAGCGATACGGTGAGAGCGACATTGAAGGGACAGAATGATATTATCAGCAGCATGTCAGGTACGGAAAAGCGGTCTTACTACATTTTCAATGACGGGCTTACGAGCGGCATGGGCATGGGGTCGGGCACGCTCAGCCTCTTCATTGCTGCCAAGGAAAGCATGATGAGCTTCCCCGCTTTAGTCTCGACATCGGTCAACACCACGACACTGCATGATGAAAACGGTGCGTCATGGAACGCCGATCCCGTTACCGTGGATGGTTCTCTGGATGGAACGAGTTGGATATCCGGCACGAACACCAAGGGCGGTCACTGGTCGATTTCCCTGATGTCAGGCATCACCTCCAGCGTCACGAACACGATCTATGTCCGCCTGTCTGTCGGTAAGAACGGTGGCACAGCCGAGCAGAAAACCACTGACGGAAATGCGGTGTCCGGAAGCAACGGATATCAGACCATTCTTGTGACGCCGAGCAGCATGTAAATGGATATAAGACGAGTTAAGACAATATCTGTATCGTTCCTGACAGCGGCCCTCCTTGGGGGGGCCGCTTGTCTCTTTCCTCCATCGGCCTGGGCCGGTTCCTGCTGCGGAGGCGGAGGCGGCGCGACCCTGCTTCTGCCGAAGTTCTCTCAGGGCATGGTCGATGTTTCCTTTGATCTGGAAAAATACGACGGTTTCTGGAACCAGGATGGGAAGTATACACCGGACCCTTCGGGATCCGATCTGCGGCAATACCGACTGAACACCGGGTATGCCCGGCGTCTTTCAACAAGATGGCAGGCAAGCGTTCTCGTTCCCTATATCTGGAACGTCAATAAATATACATCGGGTACCCATCGAACGGACGGGATCGGCGACATGACATTGAACGCCTGGTATGAAGCGCTCGATGATACGTCCGCATGGAAAATACGTGATGTAAAGGATCTGACGCCTTCGATCACTATCGGTCCTTCATTGGTCATCCCCACCGGCATCTCGCCCTATGACGGTGTGCCCAGCGATGATGTGACCGGCCGTGGCTTCTACAGGCTCGACGGGAACATCATTATCTCGAAAACCCTCCATCCCTGGAGCGCCTCTGTTGCTCTGAGCTATGGGAGCTATCTTGAACGACCTGTTAATCGGGAAGTTGACTACGTCCCGCCGTACCGGAAAAAACTTGGGGACCGATCATCCGCTTCGATCTCATTGAGCTACATCACTTACCTCGGGTCCGGTGGAGATGCATTGACCGGCACGGTATCGCTGTCGGAATTACGTGAAGCGGATGCGACCAGAGACGGCAACCGGATTGATAACAGCGGACTTAAGAAGGACTCGATCGGCGGGACCATCGCCTACTCAAGCACTGATCATGATTGGGGAGTCAGAGCGATGTGGAGTCACACGGTCAAGCAGGACGGATGGGGGAAAAACTTCCCCGCAACCGACATCTATACCATCGGGGTGAATTATGGGTTCCGTTAATATGCGTTGGCCGTTACTGTTGCTGATTCCGATCTTCCTTGCGGGATGCGGCGGCATGATGGATGATCTTAATCCGTCTAACAGCGACAAACAAGCGACCGTGCAAACAGGGACCGTCGGACCCTCTGTTGGCCAGAATGCTCCGGATTTCACGCTTTCCGACAGCCTCGGGACCAGCGTCACACTCTCGTCCGTGCTTACAGGAACTGCCGTGAACGGTGTTGTCCTGTACTTCACCATGTGGTGCCCGACCTGCGACATTCATATGAGCAGCATGCGAAGTTCCCAGATCCCGATCTTTCCGAATGTGCGTTTTTACGCAGTCGATTATGTGTCCAGCACCGTTGCCGATGCCAGGAATTCTGAGCTATCGAATGGGTATGAAGGATCCGGATTCATTGTTCTGGCGGACACGGTTCAGACGGTTCTGAATCTTTACCATGGCACAATGGGGACCACTATAGTCATTGACAAAACAGGCATTATACGGATGAACGAGGATTATAAGGACGATAGACTGACTGCCGCCCTCACGAGTTTGCCATGACCGGTGCACTCAATATAACGAAGGAGCAATTCATGCTGAAACGAAGATTTGTCATCATCGCTGTACTCACTGTAGTTCTGGCCGGTATGGCTGAAATGAATGTTTTGGCCCAGGATGATATTGATGCTCACCGCTCCTGCGCCAGTTGCGGCATGGACCGGAAAGCCTACGGGTACAGCCGTATGCTGGTCCAGTATGAGGACGGGGCCATGGTAGGCACCTGCAGCCTGCATTGTGCCGTTGTCGAGCTTGATGCAAACCACGGACGTACGGTGAAATCCCTTCTCGTCGCCGACAGGGACTCCCGGGCGCTGATCGATGTTGAGCGTGCGATCTGGGTCATGGGAGGTGGAAAGCGCGGTGTCATGTCGCAACTGCCCACGTGGGCCTTCCAGTCAAAGGCAGGCGCTGAAGCGTTCATGAAAGCGAACGGAGGGAAGATGGTCACCTGGGCCGAAGCCCTCGCTGCCGCCAGGGAGGAACTGGTCCAGAAGCATTGAAACTGTAAAATTTCGTTGCTGTTCGACACGTTAGGAAAACGCGCCCCGTACACCGTTTTTCGCATCATCGGGAGATTGTGTCATTTGTCAAGTTAGTGTATTATTGACGATCAATAATAAATGCGTAATAATATCCAATAAATGAAGAATGTTGAACGAATTTTTAATTTTCGGAGAAAAATATATGAAGAGTTCTCGTGTGAGATTGTTGGCAGCAATGTATTCTGTATCACTCTTTCTATGATCATCGCATCGATCCCGTCAACTTCATTCGCCCACGGGGTCGCGGGACAACGGTTTTTTCCCACGACCTTTGCCGTGGATGATCCATTCGTCTCTGATGAGTTTTCAGTGCTCTATAATTCCCTGGCAATGGACGATGAAGCGGGCGGGCCGCAGGTCCGGACTTCGTCGCTTGACGTGGGATATGCCAAGCGCATCCTGCCCAACTTCGGGATAGAGGTCGCTGATTCGTACCAGCGCCTGCAAACCGAGGGCGACGGCTCTGTCAGCGGCTATGGCAACCTCGAAGTGAGCGCTAAATATCAGTTTTATACGAGCGCTTCACATGAAACGATCCTTTCTTTCGGAGTGTCGGACGAGGTCGGCAATACCGGTTCCCGTAAGGTGGGCGCGGAGTCCTTCTCCGTCATTTCGCCCGCATTCTTTTTCGGCAAGGGGTTCGGAGACCTGCCCGACTCAATGACATTTTTGAAGCCTCTTGCAATCACCGGGGTCATCGGTCCGAATTTCCCTTCGCAGAAACAAACGATCACCGTAAACGAGGACACGGGAGACATAGACGTGGAACGCCATTCGACCACGCTGACCTGGGCGTTTACGCTTCAGTACAGTCTCATGTACCTCCAGTCGGCGGTGAAGGACGTGGGGCTTGGCGTTCCCTTCAACCGGATGGTCGCGATCGTCGAATTTCCGATGGAGACGTGCCTGAACAAGGACTGTAAAAACCAGACGACCGGGACCGTAAACCCGGGGATCGCCTGGATCGGCAAATATACGGAGCTGGGCATTGCCGCGGAGATCCCGATGAACCCGCGTTCAGGAGCGGGTACCGGGGTCTTTGTCCTTTTTCACCTCTTTATCGATGACCTGTTCCCGAAGAGCATAGGGAGACCGATATTCCCGTGAAAATATCTGCGCGATCTTCCGATGTCCGGACGGCGTCCGCGCTTCTGTTCACGGTGTTTCTCTTGATCATGCCGAACGCCGCGCGAGGCCATGCGTACCCGGACCACGCCGATCCTAAGGTGGGAGCGACGATCAACACCTCTCCCGACCGCGTGCGCATATGGTTTGACAGCGAACTGGAACCGGACTTTTCCACGATCATGGTCCACAATGCGGAAAGCACCATGGTGAACAACAAGGACGGCCGCGTGAATCCGACCGATGCAACGCTTCTTGAGGTGAGTGTGCCGCGGCTGCCTCCGGGCAAGTATCGCGTCATCTGGAGCGTCGTGGCCAGGGACGGGCACCTTACGTCGGGCGACTATACATTCTCTATCAGATGACTTTCTTTATTCACATCATTCCTGAATGGCTCGAACTCGCCGCCCTGACCTTCTGCATCGGGCTGCTTGGTTGCCGTCTCTGGGTCTTTACTCTTTCAGCGAACGCCGGGTTTATTGAACAAGAACATATCCTTGCCAATATGCGGCGTCTGCTCGGCGTCTGCATGGCCTTAATGCTCTTCAGCAGCGGCATCAATTTGATCTGGCGCGCTGCGGAGATGAGTGGCCATCCCCTCTCGACGGTTTTCCCGTGCTCCCTACGGTGATTTTTCATACCCATCTCGGACGTGCCTGGCTTATTCGCATCGTGGCACTCATCCTTTTGTCGCTTACGCTCATGGTGGGCCGGCGGTTCCGTGATTCGCGCGGATTTACGGGTTTCATGCTCGGCATCGCCGTTATCATCGCCATGACCGAAAGCGCATCAGGACACGCCTCGGATAAAGGCGATTTCAGCATCCCTGAAATAATGGATTTTCTCCATCTCCTCGCCGCGTGCGCTTGGGGAGGGGGGCTCTTAGCGCTGTCCCTGGTTATTCTTCCAAATTTGGCAAGGGCGGGCGATCAAACAGCGGCGCTGATCGCAGATATTGCCAGCAGATTTTCCAGGATAGCGGGCATCGCCGTCGGGATCATCGCGATCACCGCGCTCTACAATGCGTGGGCATTTGTGGGGAGTTTCGAAGCGATCTGGACTTCGCCCTACGGTTGGACGGTCTTTGCCAAAGTGATCCTCTTTTCCCTCCTCATTTCCCTCGGAGCATTCAATCGGTACGTCAGCGTTCCCCTGTTGCTGGAATGGGGAGGGACTTCCCGCACAGGACGGGGCATGATTACTCGCGTTGCAAGCCATTTGTTTTCTCGATATTTCCGTAATCCCGATGGACCCACGATCGCTTTCAGGTTCAAACGGAGCGTGAAGGTCGAGGCGATGCTTATGCTGGGGGTACTCCTTTGCGCCGCCATGCTCCGCCACGAAATCCCCGCACGCCATCATTCCCATATTGAACATGAAAGGCAGCGACATCAGGCCAAGGGACCCGCTCCGGTCGTCAACCTCGAGACAGATCCTTCAAAGATAACCGCGGGGACCCCGGTGACGATAACGGTCCGCATTAAAGATCCCGAAGGAAGGCCGCTGAAAGGACTTGAGGTCTCCCACGAACGGATCCTCCATGCGCTTATCGTCGGTCAGGACATGAGGTCCTTTGCGCATATCCATCCCGAGGAAACGGGGCCGATCACCCGTGAGATGCTGAAAAAGGCAGACTTCCCACTCCACTTCACATTTCCGAAATCCGGGGAATATCTTATCGGCGCCGACTTTTTTGCGGGTGATGAATTTTACAGCAGGATGTTTCACCTCTCTGTCTCTGGTAAGCCGGCAATGGGAGGACCAAAGACGGATTTCTCAACGAGAAAGAATTTCGGCGAATACCGGGTTACGTTCTCAGCTTCCCCGATGAATGTCAAGGCGGGCGAGGAAACGTCGCTGAGCTATATCATTGAAAAAGATGAGAAGACGGTTACGGACCTCAACCCCTACTTGGGCGCAGCGATGCACATTGCCGTCGTCTCCGTAGACCTCAAACAGTATATTCACGTTCACGGGTCCGTTCCAGGCGAGCCCCATGATCACCAGGACCATATGCACACCAAACCCCCGAAGAGGTTCGGCCCGGAGATAGAGGCCGATGTAGTCTTTCCCGTCAAGGGGATCTATACGATATTCAGTCAGGTAAAACACCGTGACAAGGTTCTTGTCTTCGATTTTATGGTGAATGTACAGTGATCAAACCAGGTGATGATATGACGTATACGATTCGCGGGAACGCTATAATCGTGAGAACGGTCCTTCTCATCCTCGGCTCTTGTTTATCTGCTGCTCATTTCCTGCTCGCGTCAGACCGTCTACCCACCTGCGCCTCAAAGCGGAACGGATGTCGTCATTGAAGTAGCTGCGCTCCGGCCTGAGGTTCCGAAATTCTATACCTACCACTATCAAGGCAAGAACATAAGTTTCTTTCTGCTCAAGGTCCAGGACAGGGTCCTCGCCTTTCTCGATGCCTGCGCAAGTTGTTATCCCCACAAACAGGGATTCCGCTATGAGAACGGTTGTGTGTCCTGCCGCTATTGTGCTATGCAATTTCCGGTTACACAAGCTCGAACAAGGGATCGGCGGGTGTTACCCGATCAAACTGGAAGGCAGGCTTGAAAATGGCCAGTTTCGTATTCCGGTAAAGTCGCTTGAAGCAGCCGCTGATAAATTCTGACACTACCCTGTTTGTTCTTACGATAAAAGATAGTTACCTCTGCTGCTCGTTGTTTTGTTCTCCATCTGCGATCCCATCAACCGGTGCGAGCATCTCGCGCCGTGCTTACTCTTTACCAAAAGGACAGACCGGATAGCGGCAAACATCACAGTTCATGCAGAGCCCACCGTGTCCCAGTGCCGCTAATTCTCTTCTCCCGATCCTTTCCCCGGCCAGTACCCGGGGGAGAATGAGGTCGAATATGGTCGTTTTGTGGTACATACCGCAGGCGGGAATACCTAAAATCGGGACAGGATAAAGGGTCCTGGGTGCGGGGTCTTGAGTAACCCTTTTCCGGCCCTTGCTCTAGATAAGCCACAAGAAACATCGCACCCGGAAACACTGCCGAACCGTAGCTTATGTCCGTTGCACCAAGGTCCCTGATCGCGAACCGGGTCACATCATCGGGGTCCACGGACATGCCACCCGTAGTGATGAGCAGATCCGCTCCCGCATTCAGTAACTCCCGCAGCCTGTCAACAATGAATGCCTTGTCATCAGGCGCATAATACACGCCGACCATCTCCCCGCCGAATTCCTCGATCTTCTTCGTGATGATCGGTGCAAAGGCATCCTTGATCCTGCCGTGATATACCTCATTGCCGGTAATGACTACGCCGGCTTTTGGTTTTCGTAGTTCTTTTACTTGGATCACTCCCTGACTCTTGACCCTTGATCCTTGACCCCGTCTCGCAGTGTTTACCGCCTCATCAACCGTGGACCTTTTTACCACCAGTGGGATCGCCCGCGTCCCCGCCACGGTCTGTCCTTTTTTGACGACCATATTGTCATGGAGCGTTGCACACATCACTTCGCCCAATAGATTGAACTGAAAAAGCGCGTCTCGATCGATCGTCAATATCCCGTCACGGGTCGCGATCAGGTCGATCTTCCCTTCTTTGGGCTCACCCTTGATCGCCACACCGTCTCCCATAAGCGCTTTGGCGATCGCATACGCCGCGTCGTCCTCATGGATTTCATCTTCAGCCACGTGGAGAACAAACAAATGTTCCTTGCCAAGCCGCTGGAGGTGACAGACGTCCTCTTCCCGGATGATGTGCCCCTTCTTAAAGGCAGGTCCCTTGAATTCGCCTTGCCGAATCTCGGTTATATCATGGGCAAGGACCGTACCGACGGACTCGCGCACCGGAATGGACCTGGTTCCCGTTTTTTTACTTTCATGGAGAGTGTCACACATGGGAACCTCCCGTGAAAAGAGCTTTAAACTTCTCATCAACTATCTCTTGAAGGCCTGTTTCCAACAGTTCGAATTTCCACAGGAACACCCTCGCATCTTCGGTAAGCAGCGCGCCGCCTCCGTTCTTCCCGCCGGTCTGTCGTTCGATCAGTTTCACGCCAAGCCGGTCTTCCATTGCCTTGATATGGCTCCACGCCTTGCGGTACGAGATGCCTACCTCGCACGCAGCGCGATTGATCGAGCCATGAACATCAATGGCCTCAAGAAGAAACCTCCTGCCCCTGCCGAATACCGGCTCGCCGTCAACTTCGATCCATATCTTCGACCTGATATCCAAACCGTTATGTTTTTTTTGCATAACGCACCGTTAAAAAAAACCACCCCTCAACTTTATCTTCTCCTGAGGGGAGAGGGCAGGGTGAAGGGCGTTGTTTGATTGAATAAGCCGCCCCCTGCACAGGGGACGCACAGGACCCTGCCGTCCCGATTGACCTCGCGCATGTCCTGGATATGTTCGCCGCAAACATCGCACGGTACTCTGCGCAGCGGCCTCCCAGGCATATGTTCTCTAGGTCGTATGTCAACAGACACTTCCATCACATTAAATAGATCTTCATCAGGCATGATCTTGTATGCCTCAAGCTGGGCCGCGTACTGGTTCTCTCTATCTCCTGTAAATGACCCTTTGCTCTCTGACGCCATCTTCACATGCGATAGGC
>CAVTAJ010000018.1:0-16405 GCA_963732675.1 Nitrospirota bacterium | reverse complement strand
CAATCCCAGCCCTGACCGGGACTACAGTATAGACATTTCCTACCCTGAATTCACCTGTCTCTGCCCGCGCTCGGGATATCCTGACTTTGCCATGATCAGGATATCCTATACGCCTGACGAAAAAGTCGTGGAGCTGAAAGCCCTGAAGCTCTACCTGAACAGCTTCCGTGACCAGAGCATTTCTCACGAAGCCGTGACCAACCTGATCTTCGACGTGCTCAAGAAGAACCTTAAACCGCGCGCCCTGGAAGTGGTCGGCGATTTCAACGCGCGGGGCAATGTGAAGACCGTGATACGGGTCGCGATGTAGCTCCTGTGAGAAAAACGCATTAGCGGTATTGAACCCAGACCATCGAGAATCAACATAGATGCTGGTGTAAGAGGACACAAGGAGAGAGTAAAGCCTTAACCATGTCAAGATTTAAAGATTTCTCTGTGTGCTCTGTGGTTAATTCTTGATGACGAAATCAGAAACAGAGGAGAATGTTATGTTTGGTCTTGGATTACCGGAACTGATCGTTATCTTCGTCATCGCCCTCGTGGTCTTCGGGCCCAAGAAGCTGCCGGACCTGGGCAAATCCATCGGCCGCGCCATGGCCGAGTTCAAGAAAGCCCAGCAGGAATTCCAGGACTCCGTGCAGGCCGAGATGAAAGAGGTGGAGAAGACCACCAATCTGGAAGAGCTCAAAAAGCTCGGCACGCTCGATGATCTGTCAGCATACAAAGAGGCTGATGAGGGAAAGCCCGTTGAAGCGCAGGGGGCCGAGAAAAAGACCGACCAGACGGCTGAAGAAAAGCCGGATCAGAAAAAGGGCGAGGGGGCTACCGGGAATGGCTGATGAAGAGTTGCGGATGTCGTTCTGGAGCCATCTGTCGGAACTCCGGAAAAGGATCGTTTATGCCGCCATCGCCGTGGGGATCGGCTTCGCCATTTGTTTCACGTATTCAGAGGAGATCCTGGCTCTGCTCCTCTTGCCCATGAATGCGTCGATAGCCTTCCAGACATCGCTTCCGTTCTTCCATTTCGAACCTCATAAGACAACGCAAGAGCTGTACTTTACCACGCTGACCGAGCCCATTCATGTCGCACCTCAAGATCGGGTTCATCGCAGGCCTGATGATCGTCATCCCGGTCATCCTGCTCCAGATATGGAAATTCATTTCGCCCGGTCTCATGCCGCGGGAAAGAAAATATGCCGGTCAATTTGTGTTCTTCTCCACACTATTCTTTGCTGTTGGGGTGCTGTTTTGTTTTATTGCGCTGCTTCCCATGGCCATTCCATTCCTGATCACGTATAAGACCGAACACCTGAAGCCGATCATCAGGCTTGGGGACTATATCGACTTTACCCTCAAGTTCATGCTCGCCTCGGGTGCGGTGTTCGAGCTGCCCCTGGTCATGATCATCCTCGGCCGCATGGGCATCATCAATGCTGAAATCCTCACCAAATTCCGGAAGTATGCATTCCTTGTTGCCTTCGTCATCGGCGGCCTTCTGACGCCTACCCCCGATGTGTTCAATATGACGCTCATGTCCCTGCCCATTTACCTTCTCTACGAGATCGGCATCCTCGGTGTGCGTTTCTTCGGCAGAAAAAAGAAGCCGGAGTCCAAGGATTTAGCTGAAACATGATATGAGCAAGACTGCATTGAGACAAGCCGATAGTTCGCAGGTCATGGACTGAGGGCCACCAGCCCTGAGCTAAGCGCTGGGTCTTATGCCGTGTCAATCTTGTTGAAGGGATTTCCATGATTGTCGTATCATTCGTCGCCGCTTCATCGAACAGCGGCAAGACCACGCTCATCGAGAAGATCGTTCCCATTCTCAAGGCCCGCGGTCTGCGCGTGGCGGTGATCAAACATGCCTCGGGCGGGTTCGACCTTGACAAACCTGGCAAGGACTCATGGCGGTTTCAGCAGGCCGGAGCGGACTCCGTCATCCTTGTGGGACCTGACAGAGTGGCGCTTATTGAAGAAGATCGAGCATGTGCCGTCCCTTCAAGAACTTGAACAGCTTGCCGGGGATGTTGATATCGCGTTGTATGAGGGATTCAAAGAGAGCGCGAAGAATAAGATCGAAGTATTTCGCCACGGTGTCTCCGGTGAATACCCGCTTTCTCTGAACGATCCTTCCTATATCGCGCTCGTAAGCGACAGGCCGTTTAGTGTCACCATCCCGCAATTCAACATAAACGACGCGGAAGGTGTCGTGAAATTCATGATGACCCGTGGGGCACAGTGAGCAGATTGCGCCCGCAAATTCTAATTGTAATATAATGTCCACTTCTAATTTATCTCCGTGCATAAACCTTTTCCATTGACTTTCAGTGTGGTTTTGCATATTTTAGGGGTTCATTTTATGTTTAGATATCTTACCATGTAATTCTTGTATCGAAAGGATTAGTCATGTCAGGAGCGAGATCCAGAAAACTGTTCGAAGAGGCGAAGAAGCATATTCCCGGCGGTGTGAACAGCCCGGTGCGGGCATTCCGCTCAGTGGGCGGCGAGCCGCTCTTTATCAAAAAGGCGAAAGGATCGAAGATCTACGACGCCGACAATAAGGCATACATCGATTACGTTCTGTCCTGGGGTCCGATGATATTGGGGCATACGCATCCGAAGGTGACCGCGGCGCTCAAAAAAGCGATCGCGAACGGCACGAGCTTCGGCGCCCCGACGGAACTCGAGGTCACGCTTGCGAAGATGGTCAAAAAGGCCTTCCCGTCCATCGAGATGGTGCGCATGGTGAGTTCCGGCACAGAGGCCACGATGAGCGCGATCCGTGCAGCGAGGGGCTTTACCGGCCGCGACAAGATCCTCAAGTTCGACGGCTGCTATCACGGTCATGCCGACAGCCTGCTCGTGAAGGCAGGGAGCGGCGTGGCGACCTTTGGTCTCCCCGACAGTCCTGGTGTTCCCGCTGACCTCGCAAGACTTACGCTTACCGTCGCGTATAACGATCTTGCCGCGGTCAAGGATATGGCGGTCCGCGAGGGCCAGCGGATAGCCTGCATCATCGTTGAGCCTGTCGCGGGCAACATGGGCTGTGTGCCGCCGGAGCCGGGCTTCCTGCAGGGCCTGCGCGAGATCTGCGACAAGTACGGCATCGTGCTTATTTTTGACGAAGTGATGACCGGCTTCCGCGTTGCCTACGGCGGCGCGCAGCAGCTTTACAAGATCAAGCCCGATATGACCTGCCTCGGCAAGGTGATCGGCGGCGGACTCCCGGTCGGCGCCTACGGAGGCAAGCTCGAGATCATGCAGAAGATCGCGCCCATTGGTCCCATCTACCAGGCAGGCACGCTATCCGGCAATCCCCTTGCCATGACGGCCGGCATCGAGACCCTGAAGCTGCTTTCAAAGCCAGGGGTCTACAAGACGCTCGAAAAGAATGCGGCAGACCTCGAAAAGGGACTTCGCACTGCGGCAGAGGAGGCAGGGGTGTCGACAACGTTCAACAGGGTCGGCTCGATGTTCACTTGTTTCTTCACTGACAGGAAGGTAAAGGACTTTGAGAGCGCCAAGACCTCGGACACTGACGCGGTTCGGAAAGTACTTCCTGTCCATGCTCAAGAATGGCGTGAACCTTGCGCCGTCCCAGTTCGAGGCCGCCTTCCTGTCCCTGGCCCATACGAAAGCGGACATCAACAGGACGATCGAAGCAGCGAGGAAAAGCCTGAAAGGTCTGTAAGTCTTTTTTTACCGCGGAGGGCGCGGAAGAGTCGGAATTTAAGATTCAAAATTCAAACTTCAAACTTTTATCACTCTGCGTTGTCTTCGAAGTTTGCGGATACATAAAACATCATGGAAGAAAAGGACCGTAAGCTCATCCGCATGATCGGTGTGCTGAGCACCGTGGGGCTGACACTCGTGTTCGCCACGGTGATAGGCCTCTACCTGGGGATCAAGCTGGATGCATGGCTTGGCACGTCTCCCTGGTTCACCGCGGTATTCCTCTTTCTCGGTATCGCAGCAGGATTCAGAAATCTGTTTGTCTATGCCAGACGAAGCCAGGAAACGCTCAATGAGAACGACAAGGACGACAAGGACAAAACATGACCGCTGATGAAACGCAGATCCGGCAACAGGCCGTGGATGCCATCCTCAAAGGCGTGGCAAGGAAAACCGCCATCATCGTTTCCGTTGCTTCGGCGTGTACCGTGATATTCGCGCTGGTCCGGAAGACCGCGCAGCCCTGGTGGTTCCTTCCCGCGAGCGTTCTCTTCGGCGGTATGCTCGGGTTGTTGAACTTCCGATGGATCGCCATCGCCGTGCAGCGGGTATATCTGCGGAAAGGCGCAACGCCGGTGAGCTCGAATCTTGCAGCAGTCATTATCAGTATGCTGAAACTTTCTCTTATCTTCATTATTCTCTTCATTGTCATTAAATGGCAGTTGCTCCAGGTCTTCGGACTGGTAGGCGGGCTTTCGCTCTGTTTCCTTGCGATCCTGTGGGAAGGCGCTACGATGATGAAACAGACGCTCAACACCAGCGAAAAGTCCGGGTACCAGACAATTAAAAAATAGCGGGAAAAAATTCAGGGGAGGAGAGTGTGTATGAAGAATCATGTTTTGAGACCGCTTTTTGCGGTCATCGGTATCGTCATACTGATACTGCTGGCCCGAATGGTGCTGGTCCCAAAAGATTTCGGTGTGCATGAGCGCGGTTACATGTACGGCTGGCACCGGCGGGGGAACGAAGAAGACTGGAAAAAGATCAAGGTAAAATACCAGGGCAAGGAATATTGCAAGGACTGTCATCCCGACAAGTACGACAGCATAAACAAAACTCCGCACCGGATCATTCAATGCGAAAACTGCCACGGTCCCGCGATCGAGCATCCGTCGGACCCGCCCAAGCTCACGATCGACAAAAGCAGGGCGCATTGTTTGCGGTGCCATTTCCCGCTGGCGTATCCTTCAAGCGGACGGTCGAAGATCAAGGGGATCGATCCGGACAAGCATAATCCTGACATTGAATGCTCGACCTGTCACAATCCGCACAATCCGATGGAGGGCCTGAGATGATAACGCGTAGGAACTTTTT
The DNA here is from genome assembly GCA_963732675.1 of Nitrospirota bacterium. Taxonomy (GTDB): domain Bacteria; phylum Nitrospirota; class UBA9217; order UBA9217; family UBA9217; genus JALNZF01. Next base: position 11,359 of record CAVTAJ010000018.1, on the reverse strand, counting down.
GAAAAATACGGCGCTGGGGATCGCGGGAGCGGCGCTCCCCCTTGCGGCCCTGGAGATCGTGGACCCTAAAAAGCTGTTTGCCCAGGTGGCAGCTGAAACCACATCAGTGCGCTGGGTGTTCCTGGTCGACACCTACAAATGCGTCGGCTGCGGGCTTTGCGTCAAGGCCTGCAAGCTGGAAAACGAAATGCCTTATGATGCCAATGTAACCCGGACCTGGGTCGAGCGGTATGTCCTGACCAAGGAGGGCAAGTTCTATGCCGACACACCCAAGGGAGCCCGCGACGGCTTTACCACCGCGAAGATCGACCTCGGCGACGGGAAGGGCTCAAGGACATCAGCGGTGAGGGCATCGAAAAGGCGTTCTTTGTGCCGAAGCTCTGCAACCAGTGCGAAAATCCGCCCTGCGTCCAGGTCTGCCCGTGGGCGCCACCTACCAGGCCGCCGGACGGCGTCGTGCTCGTCGACCGGACCTGGTGCATCGGCTGCGGCTACTGCATCATGGGCTGCCCCTATGGCGTCCGGTTCTTCCACCCGGTATATCACACGGCAGAGAAATGCAATTTCTGCTACCACCGGATCACCAAGGGCTTGAAAACCGCCTGTGTTCAGGCCTGTCCCTTCGGCGCGCGGCAGATCGGCAATATCAAGGACCCCAACGACCCGGTGACGAAGATCATCAGAACACAGCGGGTGGGGGTCCTGAAGAGCGAATTCGGCACCAAACCGCAGGTCTATTACATCGGCCTGGATGAGGAGGTGCAGATAACCATGGTACATGGAGAGCTCTGGACCGTCAAGGAACTGTTCGTCTACCCCAATGAGTATATCTACTGGAGCATCCAGATCGTGATGTATCCCTTTATGACGGGGCTTGTCGCCGGGGCCTTTGTCCTGTCGTCGCTCTACCATGTGTTCGGCATCAGAAGCTCAAGGATATGGCGCGGTTCGCGCTGGTGTTCTCCTTTGCCCTGCTCTTTGTCGCGCCCCTGCCGATCATGCTCCACCTGCAGTTCCCGTTCCGCGGCATCTAATATATTCATGACGCCCCACTTCACCTCGGCCATTGCCGCTTTCGGCATCGTGTTCTTCGGCTATGGCGCCATTGTTGCTTCGGAGCTCTGGTTCCTCTACCGGAAGCATTTTGTCGAAACTGCCCTCCGGCTGCGTGAAAAGCAGGACAAGACCCTGGTCGAGTGGTTCTGGTATCTTGTCTTCTGTTCGCTGACGCTCGGAGTCTATGACATCAGCGAAGAGGCCCTGCACAAGGACGAAAAGGCGATCAAGTTCCTCGCCGGCCTCGGCATTCCCGTGGCCTGTTTTCTCCACGGCTATGCAGGATTCATCTTCGGCTCGGTCAAGGCCAACGCGCTGTGGATGACCCCGCTCATGCCGGTCATCTTCATCATGTCCGCCATCGTGTCCGGCATCGCGCTTTGCATGCTCACCTATATCCTGACCATGGAGATCCGGAAACTCCTTGCCGCGCGCAAGAGGGCTTCCCATGCCCGCTACCAGTCGCAGGAAGAGCTCAAGAGCGTCGAGATCAAGCGTCATGCAGATGACGGCCAAATACCTGCTGGCATTCATGGTGGCGGCGATCAGCCTCGAGCTCCTGGACCTCATTTTCCGGGGATATACGGCTGTGAAGTCCTGGGACATTTTGCGGAGCGTCATCTATGAACGTGATTTCGCCGATATCTTCATCCTGCAGTACGGGATCGGGAACCTCCTGCCGCTCATCCTGTTCCTCTTGCCCGGGCTGACGATCCGGAGGGCGATACTCGGCGTCGTGCTGGTGCTCTTCGGTGTCTTCATGATGCGGTGGAACGTCGTGATCGGCGGCCAGGCCTTCTCTCTGACCTTTGCCGGGTACATGCACTACCATCTGCCGATCATCCCGCACGATTGGGAGACCTTCAAGGAAGGGCTCGGCGGCGCGCTCAGCATCTTCATCATGCCCTTTGTGCTGTTTTGGGTCATCAGTCACATCTTCCCGCTTTTCGAACAAGAGGAAGCCCACTAAATCCGCAAGTGCGTTCTCTCCCGGGAGACCATCTTTCGGGAGAGAACGCTCAAATTTGAATTTTATCTTGCATTCTTTTCGAACGTATCATACCATACAATGTGCGCCAAATTTGGCTGAAGGGCGCCGATCCAAAACCTGACCCGGGGAGATGATATGGTAGAAGAAAACAAAGCAGCCTGGCTTCTCTGTTTCATTGCAGTTCTGACAGTGGTTTTCTCCTCTGCGCGTATTCATGCTGAAGAACAGGACACACCGGGAAAGTTTGTCGTTACGCCGCCTCCGTTCAGTCCCGGCATCTTTCCATGCTCACAGTGCCATCAAGGCATGCCTGCCAACAAAAAGCCGAGAAAGCTTACGTTCCATGAGAACATCGTTCTGAAGCACATGCCCGACGGCTGGTGCTTCGACTGCCATAATCCCGACAACCGGGACAAATTGCGGCTTGCGAACGGCAAGCTGGTCAGATTTGAAGAATCATACAATCTCTGCGGCCAGTGCCACGGAACGATCCTGCGAGAATGGAAGGCCGGCCTGCACGGGAAGAGGACCGGCATGTGGAATGGCGATAAGCAGTACTATCTTTGCGTAAGCTGCCATTGGCCGCATGAACCGCGGTTCAAGCAGATCAAACCGCTGCCGCCGCCGGTCAGACCGGCGGATATCAAGTAATAAAAAGCGAGGATCGAGGAGACCGATGCGAAAAATCGAGAAGAAAAAAGACGGAATCCATCTCGACCGGAGGACCTTTCTCAAAGGAGCGGCCCTCGGACTGGCGGGAACCGCGCTCCCGCCGAACAAGGCCGATGCCTCGTTCTGGGAATCGTTTTTTCAGAAGCACTTTAGGGAAATGAACGATGCCGAGATCAAGCAGGTGCTCAGCCGCCTGGAGCGCGAGTACGAGGAAAAATATAAAAAAGCGATCAAGGTGGGCAATGAGAAGGCGATGCCGGGAGTTCTCTTCGGTTACGGTCTCGATCTTTCCCGCTGCATCGGCTGCAGGAGATGCGAATACGCCTGCGTAGACGAGAACAACCAGTCAAAGGACCCGCAGATCCACTGGATACAGGTCCTGCGCTTCAAAAAAGGTGAAAAGTGGGTCGATCTCGAAGAGTCGGAGAAATATTACAACCCCGAGCTCGTGCCTGAGAAGGAATACTTCTACATGCCGGTCCAGTGCCAGCAGTGCGAGAACCCGCCCTGTGTAAGGGCCTGTCCGACGCAGGCCACCTGGAAAGATCCGGACGGGATCGTGGTCATCGATTACAACTGGTGTATCGGCTGCCGCTACTGCATGGCCGCCTGTCCATACGGAGCGCGCCACTTCAACTGGACCGAACCGGGCCGGAAACCGGAGGAGATCAATCCCCAGACGCACTACCTCGGTAATCGCCCGCGCGTCAAAGGTGTTGTGGAGAAGTGTACCTTCTGTATCCAGCGGACGAGGAACGGACGTTACCCGGCGTGCGTGGAGGCCTGTCCAGTCGGAGCGAGGAAGTTCGGCAACCTTCTTGACCCGAACAGCGAGATCAGGTATGCCATTGAGCACAAGCGGGTATTCCGGCTGAAGGAAGGCCTGAATACCAATCCCAAGTTCTACTATTTCTTCGCGTACGGTGTGTAGGAGGTTCACTCATGGGCAGCTTGATCAGAAATTTTTTTATCGCCTTGCGTCAGATATTCATCGGGGGCCGCTCGTACTACCTCTGGATAGCGTTCCTGTCCTTGTTTATTCTCCTGGGTTTCAGCGCATATATCGACCAGCTCAATCGCGGTCTCATCACGACGGCAATGAGGGACCAGGTCTCCTGGGGACTGTTTATCTCGAATTTTACCTTCCTCGTCGGTGTCGCGGCTGCCGCGGTACTGCTCGTGGTGCCGGCGTATCTCTATAATTTCAAGCCGATCAAGGAAATCGTGCTCTTTGGAGAGCTGCTCGCCGTCACGGCGATCACGATGTGTATCCTCTTCATTCTGGTCGACATGGGACAGCCGCTTCGGGTATGGCATATTTTGCCGTTCATCGGCGCTATGCACTTCCCCGCCTCGCTGCTTGCCTGGGATGTGGTCGTATTGAACGGCTATCTTGCCATCAACGGCATCATTGCTTTTTACGTTCTTTACCGGCTTTCGATCGGGAAGGAATACAGTATGACCGTGATCGGCCCGCTGATCCTCCTCTCGATCCCCTGGGCGGTCAGCATTCACACCGTCACCGCGTTTCTCTATAATGGGTTGTCTTCCCGGCCGTTCTGGAATGCCTCGATCCTGGCCCCGCGGTTTCTTGCCTCGGCGTTCTGTTCAGGACCTGCCATCATGCTGATATTGTTCCAGATCATCAGAAATCGTTCAGAGGTGGAGATCGATAACAAAGCGATCTTCAAGATCGCTGAATTGATCGCGTATGCCATGGCGATCAACTTGTTCCTTCTGGGCGCGGAGGCGTTCAAGGAATTCTATTCGGGCGGTATTGACAGCTATTCAATTCAATACCTGTACTTCGGCCTTCACGGGAAAGCGGGCCTCGTGCCCTGGATGTGGGCCGCTTCCCTGTTCAATATCACGGCGTTCTTTCTCTTTCTCTTTCCAAAGACCCGTGAGAATTTCACGACACTCAACATCGGGTGCGTGCTGATCATTATGGGCGTGTATATAGAGAAGGGGATGGGGCTTATTGTGCCCGGCTTTATCCCGGATGCGCTCGGGGAGATCTATGAATACTCTCCGACCACGGCCGAGATCATCGTTACCATGGGAATATGGGCCATCGGAGCGCTCCTGTACACGCTCCTGCTGAAATTTGCGGTGCCGATCTATACGGGAAAACTGCGTTTCGAAACGAAAGAACGGTAAGGTGTCTTGCAGTGAGCGCGCTTCGGATTAGATTCCAGGAAGCAGGTGTTACGAAATCCTGTGATGACGGCGGGATTCAGGGAAGGTCTTATCCATCAAAATGCTTCTTATGGCGTTTCAGGTCCATTAATCATTCATCCCAAAAACGGCAGTTGACACTGATAAAATCGGATTTTTCTTTGGATTGTAATTCACCCATCGGTTGAAGTCCTTCCGTTTTATTTTCATCCGATTTTATCATATGTTAATTCGCCCCTTCAGTGTCAAAATGCATTATTCAGGAGAAAGAGCAGTTGAGTTGGCTTAAAAAAAATGCCACGGGCATAAGCCCGTGGCATTCTACCTGACCGCTGTTCTTACCAGCCTTGATACTCATCTCCTCATCAAACTAACGCCGCTCGATCCTACTCATCTTTTGTTTTTGTCAGCAAAAAGATGATAACACCCATGCATGCAAAGGCCATCATGAAGAATGCGGAGAAGTTTTTCCTGAATCTCAGTTTCTGATACGTTTCCTGGATATTCTTGTCTATCTGGTCCAGTTTTGACGAAAATTCATCCGTCCTGCTTCTCATCAAATTGACGTCAACTGTATGGAAAAGCGTACGGAACTCCGCCTGCGTGTTGAAGAGGCTCTTTTCATCAGCCCCCGCATAGATACCTTCCCTCTTTAATTTCTGGAGACGCTGTTCGAGCTGTGTAATTCTCGTTTCAATTACGAACAGGGCGACTTTCATGATTTTTGCCCGCTCATAGGAATGGCACTTTGTGCAGAGCTGTTCAGTGATGATATCTATGCTCGCTTTTTGTATATTGTGGGAGCCGTGGCAAACCACGCAATTTGGCGCCTTTTTCCCGGCCTTGAGCGCTTTGCCATGGCCGCTTTCCAGAAAGTTGGTAAGGATGCCGATATGGCATTTTCCGCAGAATTCCGGTACATCCTTGTCCTTCGGGGTGCCGAGGAAACCGCGCTGGAGTGACATGGCCAGTGCAGCGTCCCTTGGGTCACCACCGTGACAATGTTCGCACGATATCCTGTTCTGAGCGTGCCAGCTTGCCTGCCACGCCTCGGTGATTTCCTGAAACTCGGGTTTCATTGTTTGTGAAGCATGGCACGAGATACAGACGTTCTCCTCGATCTGTTCTCCTGCCCAAGGCTTGGTGAGAAAGGCATCCTCAAAATCTTTTTTGTATCCAGCGGTTCCCAGCGAGGGGAGGAGACAGAGCAGTATCCATGAAAGTATTCCATATCGCATGATGCCTCTCATTATGACCTCCCCCACCATAGCAGAATGACCCACAATGCGATCAAACTTAAAAATACGCCCCGCAGCACGGGTCGTTTCAGCACGTTCTTCTCTTGCTGGGTGTCAAGGACCGGCCACAAAATGAAGATTAAAACCAGGATGAGCTGCAGCATGATGCCGAAAAACTTGTTCGGGATGAGCTTGAGGAGTTGATAAGGTGCAAGCAGGTACCATGCCGGCCGGACCTCCTGGGGTGTATTGAACGGATCAGCAGGAACATTGGCCTCATCGGGGAAATACAGGGTCGGGAGGAACGTGATGATAAAGAACATCACGGTGAAGTATGCCATCATCATATACATCTGCTTTTGAAAAAACCGGGGATAGTAAGGATAGCCATCGGGATGGGTCTTCCTTATATATTCTGTCAGAGGTCGTTTTTCCTCATCGGCCTTGCCGAAGGGAGTTGCGGAAATGCCGATGCGGTTAACGAAAAACAGATGGATGCCCATGAAGAGAAGATAGAGGGGAGGAAGGATCGAAATATGGAGCGCAAAGAACCGGCTGAGCGTTGTTTCTGAGACATGGTCTCCCCCCCGTAAGATCTGAGAAACGGTCTCACCAATAACGGGAAATGCAGTCGGCATCGAGGTCACCACCGTTGTTGCCCAGTAGCTCAGCTGGGTCCAGGGAAGGAGATACCCGCTGAGTCCGAATACGATGGTAAGAATCAAAAGCAGCACGCCTCCCACCCAGGTCAGTTCCCTCGGCCGCTTATAATTTCCCATGAGAAATACGGTCACCATATGCAGCATGGCCACCATAATCATAAGATTGCTGCCGACCGCATGCATTTGCCTGAAGACCCAGCCGTAGGGGACCTGGGTCATGATATCCTGGACGCTCCTGAACGCGTGGTCGGGGTGAGGGATGTAATAGATCAGGAGGATGATGCCGGTGAATGCCTGCGTGGCATAGGCTATGACGGCCAAAAAGCCGAGCGTGTACAGGATGTTCGTATTCTTCGGCATCCTGTAGTCAAGGACATGTGTCTGGAAGATCGTGTTAAGACCTATTCGTACATCGAGCCAGTTTTTGATTTTCGTCAGCATGGTTTCATCCTATTATAATGGTTTCGCCTTCAATCTTCAGCGGGATGGCGGTCAACGGTTTCGGCGGCGGTCCAGATACAACACTCCCATCGAGATCATAGATGCCCGCATGGCAGGGGCATATGAACTTCAGGTTGCTTTTGCTGTATTCCACAAGACAGCCAAGATGTGTGCAGGTGCGTGAAAAAGCAAAGTAACCTTTGTCCGGCCTATTAATGATGACCGCAGGAGTATTGTGATAGATGATGTTCTTTGCTTCGCCCGAAGGAACGTCGCTTTTATGGATGGTGAGCTTTTGTAAATCAGCTGATTTAGAGGGGAGTGATGTGAGAAACTTCAGGAAAGAATAGGCAAATGATAAAAATGTAATCGATCCGAGAAAGGCCAAGAGAATCTTTAGGAATCTGCGCCTCTTCATCATACCTCCACACTTCATAAATTTTATTAATATTTACATAAGCACATTAGCAAAACGATTTCTCGTTGTCAAGGTAATTGATATCTTTTGCGCCAAAACGATATTCGTAATTTAGGTGTTTGGAAAGTATTGACATAATGGCTGACCTGTGTTATAAACTTGTGCTTAGCAATAACGTATTAACCATTCAGATCGCGTATTGTCGGGGGGAGTATGAATTTGGTTACGTGGATCAGGGAAAAGATCAAGCGGGTACTGGAGCGATTGAAGGAGCCGATGTCCCTGAAGGCAAAGCTGCTGATTGTCACCTTGCTCCTGATCATCGTCTTCGGCGGCGGATTTGTCGCCTTCAAATTTTACGATTTTACTCAGAACAATCCAAAGTTCTGTGTCGGCTGCCATTTGATGCAGCCGGCATACGACAGCTGGGCGCAAAGCGAGCATAAGCAGCTCAACTGTCATGACTGTCATCACCTCACGATCGTGGAACAGAACCAACTGCTGATCAGCTTCGTGCTGAAGCGTCCGACCGCGGTGCCCGAACGTCATAAAGGGCAGGTCATCGTGAGCTCGAAATACTGCAACCAGTGCCACACCGAAGGCAAAGCGACCCGGATCAACAAATCCCTGTTCCATGCCAAACACGTCTACATGGAGCAGATCGAATGCACACAGTGCCACGGAGAGGTGAAGGCCGACAAGTCGGGTCTTCATCATTTCCTGCCCACGGAAAAATTCTGCACCAAGTGCCATAAGGGCAAGCAGGTTCACGGCGAAGGCATGGGCGGTCTTGCCTGCATCAACTGCCACACTGACCGTACCAAGGACCTCAAACCGGGACGGATGAAGTGTCTGTATTGCCACAGCAACGATGAGAGCATCAAGAGGCAGCTGAAGGAAGATGCCACCATGGATGTGCGGTTCTTTGCGCCCGATGCTGTTACGATCAAGAAGGCCAAAAAGATCGTCTTTGACGAAAAGGCGCCCATGCAGTTCTATTGCTATGAGTGCCACAAGCCGCATGAGGCGGGCAAGGTAAGACCTCATAACGACGACTGTCTGCGCTGCCATACCGGCGTACCGAAGATCGGAAAACATAAGATCCACCTGGCGATGGACATGAAGTGCAAGGACTGCCATAAGCAGCATGTCTGGCGTGTGACGGAGGAGTCAGCGAAGAAGGACTGTGTTGTCTGCCACGAATACCGGAGCCCGAAGGCGTTTTTCTAAGGTATTGCTTCTGCCTGATGGGAGGATGTCGGTCCCCGATCTCTTTGGCAGGTTGCTCAGATTGTATTGTTTATATTCTCAAATAAGAAAGGAGGTGAAACATACATGAAGAAATTATTCGTATTTGCCCTCGTAGTGGTTGTGACGTTCGCGATGGCGGTTTCCGCTTTCGCAGTCCCGGCCGGCAAGACCGTTGAATTCGACGGCAAGGGTGCAGGCAAGGTTGTGTTTGACGGCAAGATGCATGCTGACAAAGGTCTCAAGTGTGCAGAGTGCCACCCGGCCATCTTCAAGATGAAGAAGGGCGCGGACGCCATCACCATGAAGGACATGAATGATGGAAAGTCCTGCGGTACATGCCACAACGGTACCAAGGCCTTCAGCTCGAAGGATGCAGCCAGCTGTGCAAAGTGCCACAAGAAGTAAGATGTCATTATAGATGTAAAAACCCTCACGGATCAATTCCGTGAGGGTTTTTTTGTGTAACAAACGTCAAATATCCGACCCGGATCGGCCATCCTGGTGCAAATAATACGAAAAAATATATCCCTCCAACCTTGACATGCCCCTTTTTTTCAACTAAATTTACAATGTGCGGTGTTTCCTCGTGAACGGGCACATAATTTAACATGAAGTATCCCAGAAAAAGCTGTTAGCCACGAGTGAAGGTTCGTATAGGTAAACTCACAGAGAACTCAGGGGAAAATCAAACACTCGATCTGAAAAATCAGTTCACAAAACCTGTACTCTCGACATAGATCCATGCATTATTCGATCCATCCGGCAAAGAAAGGAGGTGAAAGGAAAAATGAAAACAAAGTTTATGGTAGTATTCGCAATCGCAGTGGTATTGGTGTTTGCAACGTCAGCATTCGCGGTCGGCCCGGGTAAAACCGTGGAGTTCGAGAAGGGCGGCAAGGTGGTCTTTGACGGCAAGGCCCATTCTGCGGCAAAGTGTAATGAGTGCCATCCGGCCATTTTCAAAATGAAGAAGGGCGCTGATGTCATGACCATGAAGGACATGGAGGCGGGGAAGTTCTGTGGCGTATGCCACGACGGCACCAAGGCTTTTGGAGTTAAGGACCCAGCATCCTGCGTAAAGTGTCACAAAAAATAGTTGAATTATATTGGACAGCAAAACCCCTCACGGAATGATCCGTGAGGGGTTTTTTATTTGTGGCGGGAAGTCTAAATATTCAATTTTGTGACAAAGGTAATAAATTCTGGTTGTACCATGCTTCAGTAAGAGAAAGGCCGAATAGACTAATCGGATGTTTACGAACGGTACCAAAGCGAGTAAAATATATACTATCTTAGTATTCTTGCCGTCTGGAACAAATCGAGATAAAATAAGTTTGACGAGATATTTTGATTTGTCTAGGCTCACATCTGGCTGGGATTGCAATACTCTTCTGCAGAACGAGGAGTGAGGGAGGTAGCTATGAAATGCATCTGCGCCTGGTGTTTAAAAGACATGGGGCCCGTAAAAGAAAGCAGCCACCCAGACACCGAGATCTCCCATGGTATCTGCTCAAGTTGTCGTGACAATGTCCTTTTTCAGGAAGGAGTGCCGCTGCAGCGTTATATTGACAGTTTTGCGATCCCAATCCTTGTAGTCGACGGCAATGTTATGGTTATAGCCGTGAATCGTAGGGCCTGCGAAGTACTCGGTAAGGAGCCGACAGCAATTGTGCAACATCTGGGTGGAGACGTGTTTGAGTGCGAGCATTCCAGATTGCCAGAAGGATGTGGAAAGACGATTCACTGTTCAGGATGTACTATCAGAAAAACAGTTACTAAATGCTTCGCGACCGGTAAGCCCCAAAGTATGGTACCAGCGTACCTCAACCCAGACTCTCCCTCATCAAGAACTCTCTCAATAACGACGGTGAAGGTAGCCAATTTGGTTATGCTACGGATAGATCATTTGGAATAGAAACATAACTTTATAATCAAGGGATCTGGGTTGGTTATTTGGTCCCTTAGAACCCACATTAAGCCTGTTTCCAGTTTATACCGAAGTTGTTAAATGGCATCTTATGGGCAGGAGCTAACGAATTCTGGTTGATAATTTATGAGTTTCAAAGAATGGCAAGCACAACAACTTCAGGAAGGACTAGACGCGGCATGTTTCAAACGATAATCTTCGACGCGATCAGATTCTTGTTTTATGAGGAACACCTACAAGCCTGCACTTTGGCTTAAGCGGATAAACTATCGATTACGAATTGAAAGATGCCATCGAAGAACTCACAGCTAATTTCATATTCACAAGCCTTATTGCACGGTTCGGGAGAGCGGGCATCCCGAAAATGCCGAGCAACGAGCCCGATAACTATGCAATCTATATAATCGGCAGACAAAAAAGGCTCAGAGGTATTATTCCTCTGAGCCTTTTCTTATTGATCGTCTTACGGTACGACCACGGTACGAGTTTTTCAGGACTAGTACTTTTATTCTAAAGAATAAAATG
>CAVTAJ010000017.1:0-16527 GCA_963732675.1 Nitrospirota bacterium | reverse complement strand
TCAAGAGTCGACGGCATGACCCAATTCATGACCCAGAAAGGCGTCTATAGCCGGCTGGGCGTGTACGTTACCCATACCAGCATTATCCTCATTTTTGTCGGAGCGCTGATCGGCTCGTTCTTCGGATTCAAGGCGTTTTTGAACCTGCCCGAGGGCTCTGCCTCCAAAGTCGTCTATCTCAGGAATGTGCCCATGTGGGACAAGCTCATGGACGCCCTCGGGATCGCCGGGAGTCCGGTGATCCTCAATCCAGAGGCAGGCGTGCCCGCCATGCCGCTCGGTTATTTTGTCCGGTGCGACAGCTTCGACGTGGATTATTACATCAGTCCTTTAGGTCAGCCGACCGGGATGCCGTCGGAATTTCACAGTACGCTCTCCGTCTTCAATCCGGAGGGCCAGAAGGTACTGGATAAGCGCATTCGGGTGAACGATCCCCTTACCTATCACGGCATCACGTTCTATCAGTCCAGCTACGGGACGGTCCCGGAGGCCCGCGGAAAGATCCTCTTGAACGTACGTCAGAAGAACAATCCCGCGTCCATGGGCGAGGTGGTGGCCATTGATCCGGGAGCTTCAGCGTATGTTGCATCGATCGACAGAACGATCAAAGTGCTTGGCTTCTCCCCCTACGGTGTGAGGGACCCGGCGTCGGGCCAGGTGATGTTCTATCAATCCCAGAATGATGAGTATATAAACCCGGCGGTGGAGATCGAGGTATATAACGGCAAGACACCGGTGTACAAAACCACTGTCATGAAGACGGACCCGGCCCAGCCCCCGTCGCCTGAAGGTTACACGATCAGCTACAACGGCTACTGGGGTACGAGGTATACGGGACTCCAGGTCACCAAGGACCCGGGCGTCTGGGTGGTTTATACCGGGTTCATTTTGCTCTGCATCGGCCCGCTGATCGCGTTCTTTGGTTCCCACAGAAAGTTGTGGGTAAGGATCCAGGACCGAAAAGGCCACGCGGTGGTCACGGTAGCGGGCACTGCCAACAGGAACCGGATGGGGTTCGAGCGTGGATTTAATGTGATTGTTGACGAGATTGCCAAGTAACAGCGTGTCTTTCAGGAGGGGTAGATGGAAAGTTCCTTGTTGTTCAACATAGCGACGTTGGCGTATCTGGTGGCGATGGTGCTCTATATCAGCTATCTGGCATTTCGAAAAGAGTCGATCGGCAAGATCGCGTCGATCGTGGCCTCATCCGGGTTAGTGGTCCAGACGATCGCCCTTTTCCTCCGGTGGAGGGAATCCTATCAGATGGATATCGGCAGGGTGCCGTTGTCCAATCTGTACGAATCCCTGGTCTTCTTCACCTGGAGCACCGTACTCATCTATCTCATTGTCGAGTACAAGTATAAAACCAGGGCCTTCGGCGCGTTCGTGCTGCCGGTCGCCTTTCTGGCGCTTGCGTTCATCAATGTGGCGGGTATCAGCAAGGACATAACGCCTCTCGTCCCTGCGCTCAAGAGCAACTGGCTGTTCTACCATGTGCTCATCAGCTTTCTCGGGTATGCGGCCTTCGGGGTTGCCTTTGCCATCAGCATGATCTATCTGCTCATGGATACGGAAGAACGAGGCCCGGCGAAAAACCTCTTTTCAGGGATCGCGGCGATCGTTGTTCTTGTATTGCTCGGAAATTATATGGCAAGCATGGGAAAAGATATGAAGACCGTGTACTGGATGGGGCTCGGCGCGCTGGTCCTCGCCTGGTTCATCTACCTGGTCTCATCAGGGGCAAAACACAAGGCCCAGGTATTTCTCTTCTGGTCGCTCTGTGTGACCATGACGATCAGTCTGCTTGTGGGCATGGGGATCGACTCCGTATCCCTTGCTTACCACCCCCTTGCCGAGGGCGAGTCATTCAAGGACCACCTTTTCGAAGCAACGTTCCTCAGTCACTCCGTTCCCATGGTGCTCGTGAGCTGGGCCGTCGTGCTGGTCCTGTTCTGGTTGATCTGGTCCAAGGGGATGGGGCTGAAAAAGTTTCTTAAGCAGTATATGCCTTCCCCGGACCTTCTCGATGACGTGACCTACCGCATGATCGCCATTGGCTGGCCGCTCCTGACCGGCGGCATCATCACCGGTGCGGTCTGGGCAAACAGCGCCTGGGGCACCTACTGGAGCTGGGACCCGAAAGAAACGTGGTCGCTCATCACCTGGTTCGTGTATGCCATCTACCTCCATGCACGCTATGTGCGCGGCTGGAAGGGGACACAGATGGCGGTCATCTCCGCCGTTGGGTTCCTCGCGGTGATCTTCACGTACCTTGGAGTCAATCTGGTGCTTTCGGGGCTCCATTCGTATGGAGGACTGAATTAAAGGAGAGCAGTCCCGGAAACTCATCGAGTTACGGACTGGTACATTCAATCAGTCATATTTACCGCCGGAAATGATCTTTTAACCGGCGGTTTTTTTGTTTAATCGGATGTTTTTTATTATTAGAAACTTCCCATCTCCTCTAACCATAGTATCACGTCATGGGTGTTTTTAACATCCAGAAAACCGATGCTGACCTGTGCTATACTTAAAGTAGGATGTTTACTATCTTGTTTCATTACCGGAAACCGGTAGAGGAGGAGAGTTATGAGAGAGTTTAAATGCGCAAGCCTCGGTAATAAGTGCAATTGGAAGTACATTGCCAAAACAGAAGAGCGGCTCGCCGATGTCGCGGCTGTTCATCTGCGCGATGTACACGGTATAACGGCACTGAGCTCGGAAATGGTGGTAAAAATAAAGAATGCCTTCAGTAATCCCACGCCGGTCGAAGCAAAACAGGCTGAGAACCTCGTGCTGAAAGAGATTACCTGCAAGGACCTGGGGTATTCCTGCGGCTGGAAGTATATTGCACAGACCGAGGAACTGCTCGTTGACGGCGTTGCTGTGCATGCCCGCGAGGCCCACGGCATAAAGGAATTTACCCCTGAAATGGCAACGAAGGTGAAACAACTGGCCCATGAGTGGAAAGGGTAGGTTCAGATGACAGAGGTCAAATGAGGACGTTCGCTCTTAACGCAGTGTTGTGACATATGTCATCTTGTTCTTTGTCAGCACCTACTCAGGTCAAGAGAGGGATTGCAGCGTGTCACGCACCCTGCTCTTGCGATAACGCGGGCACAAGCAAAGCCGCTAAGGCCGCAAAGAAAAGCGTTTGTTCTCAAGAAAACTTTGCGGCTTTGCGCGAACAATAATCCTGTCTTATGGTTTTTCTTCAGGTCCTGAGCAGGGTATCTTTGTCCTGGTTATTGAATTCTTACCTCTTCACCGTAACATCCACGCGTTTGTCAATGGAGTAGATCGGATAGATCTTGAAATCCTGGACCCAGGGCTGGATCACAAAATAATCAGCCTTGTGCCACATGAAGAGCCAGGGTGCGTTCTTGATGATCCGGTCCTCTGCCTGGCGGTAGAGACGGTAGCGCAGTTTATCATCCATGGTCTGCTGGGCTACCTCGATCATCCGGTCGAGTTCCGGATCGATGCATCGTGTTCGGTTCCCGGATGAGCCAACGCTCGCTGAGTGGAAGAGCGGAAAGAGGAAGTTTTCCGGGTCAGGATAGTCGGCCCACCAGGAAAGCCAGAATGCGTCCGGTTCCCCTTCATTCACCGCTTGCTTGAACGCGCTCCAGTCAAGTTGTATGATCTCCGCTTTGAGCCCCGCCTGGGCAAGATAGCTCTGGACGACTTCGATGATGTCCAGGACCTCAGGGTCCGCGGTGATGTAGATCTTTATTGTCTTCCCTTCGACCCCTGCCTCGCGGATCAGGTTCTTTGCCTTGTCCGGGATCAAATTCGTATCCTTCACGGTTCTGCAGCAATACCCTGCTCTTCCAGAGTCCTGGCGGGACCGGTCCAATAGCCGGCACACCGCGTTTTTCAAAGACCGTATTTAATATGTGTTTCCGGTCAACAGCCATATTCACCGCCTGTCGTACCCGGATATCGTTGAACGGAGGACGCGTGCAGTTGAGGCCGAGAAAGTAGCTGTTCAAGCCGGGCCTGCCGTGTACCTGGTCGCGCCAGGCAGGATCGGTCGTGTAGCGCTTGTATTCCGAAGAGGGGATCTGGAGCACATCGAGATGTCCGGTCTCGAATTCCAACACCGCGGTGAGGTCCTCGGGGATGACACGGTAGTAGATGCCGGTCAGCTTCGGTTTGCCTTCGAAGTAGTCCTCCCGCGCGGTGAGCACGATGTGTTGACCGTGTTTCCATTCAGTGAGGACATAAGGGCCGCTGCCGGCAGGGTGGGTGCCGAAGTCCTGTCCAAGCCGCTCCACCTCTTCGCGGGGGACTACATAGGTGGTGGTCATGGCAAGGAGCGAGAGGAAGGGACCGAACGGTCTTTGCAGTTTGATCACGAGGGTATGGTCGTTCATGACGCGGATGCCGGAAACGCTTCCGGTCTTCCCGGCCATAAAGTCGTTGGCGCCTTCGATCCGGTCGAGGACCCAGGTGAGGGGTGCTTTTGTTGCGGGTGCGAGCACGCGTTCGAAGGAATACTTGAAGTCCTGCGCCGTGATCTTCCTGCCGTTCCTGAACCGGACATCGGGCCTGAGCCGAAAGGTATAGGTCACGTGGTCATCTGACAGTTTCCATGAGCGGGCGATATCGGGAACAAGGTCGAGGTTCTCGTTGAAGCGGACGAGACCATTGAAGAGCTTTGCGGCGATTCCCCCGCCCTGGACATCGGTGATCAAGGCGGGATCGAGGGTTGTCGGGTTGTTGTTCAGCCGGAGATACAGATGGCCCGAGAGGCGCCCATCATCGGACTTGTGGCAACCGGCGGCAAGGGCGATCAGCAGCGCCAAGAGGAGAAGGCCCAGGAGCGCCGGACACCTTCCGGATTTACCCGGAGGATCATTTTTGAGACGCGTTGATGAATGCCTTGAAAAGTTTCTTGGTGTATCGGTCATTGGGTGTTTTTTCCGGGTGCCACTGAATTGCTAAGAGAAAATTTTTCGTCCTTGGCTCAAGGGCCTCGATCACCCGGTCGTGTGCCACGGCAGAGAGGTGGAGCCCCCTGCCGGGATTTTTCACGCTCTGATGGTGAGCGCTGCGAACGCGGATCCGGGGAGCGCCCATAATACGCGAGAGCAGCGTTCCCTCGAAGATATCGACATCATGAAAGACCTTTTCTCCGGGCCGTGCCGCGCCATGCTGAATAGGGTTGGGGACCTGAAGTCCGATGTCCTGGTACAGCCTGCCGCCCAACGCGATATTCACGAGCTGCGCGCCGTAGCAAATCGCCAGCACGGGTTTCTTTGCCTTTGCCACCGCCTGGAAGAGCTCGATCTCGAACCGTGTGCGCGCATCGGGAGAGGTCCGGATGCGAGCGCCGGACAAGGGCTTCTCTTTATAGAAACGCGGGTCAATATCATCTCCCCCGGTGAAGACAAAACCGTCCAGACGTTTTACCAGATCTGGAATGGAATTTTCTATCCCGAGGATAGGGACGGGAAACCCGCCCGCCAGTAGCACCGCCTTGCCGTAATCCTGGTCAAGGATGTTCAGGTTTCTGGTGGGTTCCGCCTCAAGGTTCATGGTGATGCCGATCAAAGGCTTCATGCACATACCTCCACACATAGCGATGACGATCAATGAAGATAGTTATAGCATATTTAAGGAGGCATGTCAGTGTGAGATTCTAATTTGAGACTTATTGTTCCCAAGTTGTGGTTGTGCATCAGCTCTTCTTATAATTTTAAACAGGGATCGTGGTTATAATGCGGCACCTGACATGACCCGGACAGGCGGGAAACAAATGTTTTTTGTCAGGATAGCTCGATACGCCGGATTATCTTTCAGGGACATTACTTCCTGTAAATCCTTTTCTCTTGCCAAGAGCTATTCCCGATTTATTCATTCCCCTTTTAAGAAGGATACGTTTCCGGAATTACTAACCCAGGAGCGTATCGAGCACCGCTTTTTGTACGTGCAGGCGGTTCTCCGCCTGGTCGAAGATCACTGACTGCGGACCGTCGATCACCTCAGCGGTTATCTCCTCGCCCCGGTGCGCGGGCAAGCAGTGCATCACGAGCGCGCCTTTATTGGCCGCCTTCATGAGCTCCCCGTCTATCTGGTACCACCGGAACGCCTTGAGCCGCTTGGCGTGTTCAGCTTCCTGTCCCATGCTCGCCCAGACATCGGTGTACACGACGTCGGCGTTCCTTACGGCGCGAGAAGGATCATTAGTGACCATCACGCTCGCGCCGGTTTTCCTTCCTTCTGTTTTCGCTGCGGCCAGGATAGAGGCATCAAGCTCGTATCCAGGGGGACAGGCGATGGCGAAATGCATGCCGACTTTCACGCAGGCCTGGATCAGCGAGTTGGCGACGTTGTTCCCGTCTCCCACGTACGCGAGAGTGAGTCCCTTCAGTTTTTTCTTCTTTTCCTGGATCGTGAGGAGGTCCGCAAGGGCCTGGCACGGGTGATGAAGATCGGTCAGACCGTTGATCACCGGGATCGAGGCAAAGCGGGCAAGCTCTTCGACTGTTGCCTGGGCAAAGGTGCGGATCATGATGCCGTCGAGGTAGCGTGAGAGGGTGCGTGCCGTGTCCGCGATGGTTTCGCCGCGGCCGATCTGGAGATCGACCGGCGACAGGAACAGCGCCTGGCCGCCGAGCTGGAACATGCCGACCTCGAAGGACACCCGCGTCCGTGTCGAGGATTTTTCGAAGATCATGCCGAGGGACTTTCCCTTGAGCGTCTGATGGTCCTTGCCCTGTTTCTGCATTTTTTTCAGGACCGCCGAGCGCTTGAGTATCTTCGCAATGTCCTTCGGGGCAAGGTCGGCAATGGCAAGCAGATCTTTTTTCATGTGTTCTCCAGAGGCGGTTGATAGCGTGCAGCGCAGGGTCATGCGCTGCGGGTTGCCGTCTCAGCGTTTCGCGAAGATCCGGTCAAGCGCCCCGATGAGCAGATCGATCTCTTCCTCGCTGATGATGAGCGGCGGCATGAACCGCAGGACGGTGTCCACGGTGCAGTTGATCAGCAGGCCTTCCCTCAGGCAGGCAGAGACGATGTCTTTGCCGGGGACGTCCAGTTCCATGCCGATGAGGAGCCCTTGCCCCCGCACGTCCCTCACAAAGGAATATTTCTGTTTCAGTTTCCCAAGACCCTGCAGAAAGTAGGCGCCGAGCTGCGCCACATTCGGAATGATGATGTTGTCCTCGAGCAGGGCTTCGATCGATGCAATTGCCGCGGCACAGGCCAGCGGATTGCCGCCAAAGGTCGAGCCGTGGGTCCCGGGCGTGAATGCCTGGGAGACCTTGTCCGTCGCAAGGAGCGCGCCGATCGGCATGCCTCCGCCGAGTCCTTTGGCGAGCATCATGACGTCGGGTAGTATGCCGGCATGTTCATAGCCGTAGAGTTTGCCCGTCCGGCCCAGGCCGGTCTGGATCTCGTCAAGCATGAGCAGGATATTGTTTTTGTCGCAGAGTGCCCGGAGTTCCTTCAGGTACGACGGTGCCGGCACGACCACCCCGCCCTCGCCCTGGACCGGTTCCACGAGCACCGCACAGGTGTGTCCATTCAGCGCCCCTTCGATGGCCCCGATATCATTGAACGGGACGTACCGGAACCCCGGAACAATGGGCTCAAACCCCTTGTGGAACTTTTCCTGGGCCGTGGCAGAGAGGGAGCCGTAGGTCCGGCCGTGGAAAGCGCCGCGCATGGTGATGATCTCGAACCGGTCCTGTTTCAGGACCTCCCGGGCATACCGCCGCGCGAGCTTGATGGCGGCCTCGACCGCCTCGGTGCCTGAGTTGCAGAAGAACACCTTGTCGGCAAAGGAACCGGCGACGAGAGCTTTCGCCAGATTGATCTGCGGTTCGTTGTGGAAATGGTTCGACACATGCATCAGCCGCTGCGCCTGCTTCTGGAGCGCCACGACCACCCGCGGATGGCAGTGCCCAAGGTTGCACACCGCCACGCCGGACACGAAGTCGATGTACTCCCGTCCATCGGAATCGTAGACCTTCGTGCCCCGTCCCTTGACGAGCACGATCGGCTGCCGGCCGTAGGTGTTCATGATGTATTTGTGTGAATCCGCAAGGATATCGCTGGTGATCATTGAACGAAAGTAACATAACTGCCTTGAAAAATCAAACAGAAAGTGCTTTTAATAACCTCTTGTCTTTACCAAACAGTGGTGATATCCTATGCCAATTATCATAGCGTAATAATCGGTAGCCGCAGGCTTTAGCCTGCGCCGTCAAGGGGGCTGATTGGTGGCTGATCTTCAATCGTTCAAGCAGGACATTCAGTCCCTGGTCAGGAAGTTCGAGCAGGACAAAAACCACTACCTCCAGAAGGGCTATCCCGAGGCCCAGGTACGGATCGACTTCCTGAATCCTTTCTTCGATGCCCTCGGCTGGGACATCGAGAACAAGGCCCACAAGCCGCCCCATGAACGCGACGTGATCGTCGAGCTTTCCCCGGAAACATCCCTTCGGCCTGATTACAACTTCCGCATAAACGGCAATACCAAATTCTTCGTCGAGGCCAAGGCCCCGTGGGTGCCGCTGGACGACGTGAACCATATCATGCAGGCCAAGACCTACGCATGGTCGACCTGTCTAAGAAGAAAATTGTCTTCCTCCGTCTGCTGAACGCGAAAAGATCGAACGCGAGATCGCGGTGACGGATGAGAAGATTGATGAGATTGTTTATGGGTTGTATGGGATTACCGAAGAAGTGAAAAAATTATTCAAGATTCAATATTCAAAATTCAATAGATTCAAATTCAAATTTAATATTCAATAGCAAATTCAAGATTCAAAATTTAAAATTCAAAACTAATTCGACGGATTCAATTTTGAATCTTGAATATTGAATTTTGAATCGCGCGTAAGTCGCGCGGAGGTGCGTATGGCAAAATCCTTCGAGGAAATGGCTATGTGGAAGAGATCGCGGGAATTGGTGAAATTCATCTACCAAATAACGAAGAACAAGGATTTCTGCAGGGATTTCAGCCTGACAGACCAAATACGGCGCGCTGCGGTCTCGGTCATGTCGAATATCGCAGAAGGGTTCGAACGAGGTTCCAATACGGAATTCATCCAATTTCTCTTTATCGCCAAAGGCTCATGTGGAGAAGTAAGAACACAGCTTTATGCGGCGTTGGACCAGGCATACATTACCCCGGAGGAATTTCGAGCGGGGAAAGAACTTTGCGTGGATGTATCAGGTCAAATTTCAGGTTTGATCCAGTATCTGAAAGGTTCGCGACTGAAGGGCGAGAAATTCAAAACCGAGCATAAAAGTTTCCGCGACGAAGTACAGGAAGCTGTACAGTCATTTTATGATCAGAAACAGCCTTAGATTTCTTTGAATCTTAAGAATCTTGAATTCGCCGTATAATTGAATCTTGAATATTGAATTTTAAATATGGTTTAAAGAAGGTGTATCATGGACGAAAGTTTGCTTGCTAAAGCCGGTTTCCTTCGGGAGATATTCGATGCGATACCCGCCATGCTGCTGATCGTCGACGACGATGTGCGCATACTTCATGTCAACGCTATGGCCTCGAACGGTCTCGGCCTCGATATCAGGGACGTCCATCGTAAACGGGGCGGCGAGGCGCTGCACTGTGTTCATTCGACGGACGTCCCCGAAGGCTGCGGCAGGGCCCCGGCCTGCTCGGACTGCGTAATCAGGAATTCCGTCGGGCTGGCCCTCCGGGGAGGGAAAACGTTCCGAAAGAGCACCAGGATGGAGTTTGGAACCGGCGATATGAAGAAGGAATTGCATCTCCTGGTCTCCGCTTCGCCTTTTCTTCACGAAGAGAAACGCTATGTTCTGCTGACCATCGAGAACGTAAGCGAGCTGATACAGCTGAAAAGCCTGTTGCCGATCTGCATGCACTGCAAAAAGATCAGGAATGATGAAGGGTACTGGAAGGATATTGCGGAATACTTCAGGGCTCACCTGGATGTTGAATTTACCCATGGACTCTGCAATGAGTGTCTTGAAAAGCACTATCCGGATATAACGAAGAAATAGTCTCATGCAGTATCGGGCACTTTTAATGGAGAGAGATTTTCTCTCATGATGATCACCTCTTGAAACTGGGATTTGCGCGGCTGAGTGGAAACGTTTTACTTTTGAGAGAGCTTACGGGAGGTGAGCCTCAATGGATCGCGTCTTGAATGTTACTGTAGGGCAGGATCGTGCAGTTATTGTCGGAAACGCTCCATACGAGACATTGGTTCTTCCGGTGCGCAAGGTTGGCAACTGCGTTGAATTGCAGTGAACCGCTTTTTGAAAGAAACTTCGGGGGTAGTCTCATGACAAGTGACTTGAGAAAAATGCGCAAAGACTGGAAGCCGTTCCTGCTGAAATTAACACCCGCCCGGATTGCGCTGCTCTATGCCGCGGCAGGCTGTCTGTGGATCGCGTTTTCAGACATGGCGCTCACTGCGCGTGTCCACGACGTGTACCTGATCACCCTGATCGCCATGATGAAAGGCTGGTTGTACGTTGCCGTTACCGCGATCATTCTCTATCTGCTCATCCGGCGTGGCGAGGCGACCCTGCGCGAGAGCGAAAAGAAGTTCCGCATGCTGGCGGATACGGCGGCCGCGGCGATCTTCATTTATCGGGAAGCGACATTTCTCTCTGT
This sequence comes from Nitrospirota bacterium, assembly GCA_963732675.1. Taxonomy (GTDB): domain Bacteria; phylum Nitrospirota; class UBA9217; order UBA9217; family UBA9217; genus JALNZF01. Next base: position 5,903 of record CAVTAJ010000017.1, on the reverse strand, counting down.
CAACGCAACGTCGCAGAAAATGACCGGCTACTCGCAGGAGGAGCTGTTACGCATGAATTTCTGGGACGTGGCCCATCCTGATCATCGTGCCATGATGCGGCAACGCGCCGCCGCCCGCTTGCGCGGCGACGACGTTGTTTCGCGGTATGAATTCAAAATTGTCACCAAACTCGGTGAGGAACGCTGGGTGGATTTCACGTCGGGCATCATCGAGTTTGAGGGAAGACGAGCGGTGCTCGGTACGGCATATGACGTGACCGAGCGAAAACAGCTTGAAGATCAGCTACGTCAGTCCCAAAAAATAGAGGCCGTCGGACTGCTCGCCGGTGGAGTGGCCCACGATTTTAATAATATCCTTACCGCGATCATAGGGTATGGACACATCATAAAAATGAAGCTGCCGGAACACGATCCTCTCCGCTCCTATGCCGATCAGATATTGACGTCCGCGGAACGGGCGGCGAATCTCACCAGCGGGCTCCTTGCTTTCAGCAGAAAACAGGTCATTCAGCCGCATCCGGTGAATATAGATGAAATTATCACACGTGTGGGCCGTCTTCTCACTCGACTTATTGGAGAGGACATCGAGTTGAGCATGGAACTGGGCTGCGGGGAGACTGCGATCCTTGCGGACCCAGGCCAGATAGAACTGGTGCTTATGAACCTGGCGACCAATGCGCAGGACGCCATGCCGGACGGCGGGAAGCTGACCATTACAACGGGCCGCGTGGAACTGGGCCGGGACTTTATCGATACCCACGGCTTCGGCGTTGCCGGGTCCTATGCGCTGATAACCGCGACGGATACGGGTGTCGGCATGGACCAGAAGACGCAGGACCGCATCTTTGAGCCGTTTTTCACGACCAAGGAGGTCGGCAAGGGGACCGGACTCGGCCTGGCCGTCGTCTACGGGATCATCAAACAGCACGAAGGGTTTATCACCGTTTACAGCGAACCGGGCAAAGGCACGACGTATAAAATATACCTGCCTATAACCAAGGCGACGATCGAGCAAAAGAGAACGTTGAAAACGGCCGACGCGTGGGGCGGCTCTGAAACGATTCTGGTGGCCGAGGATGACGAGGCGGTCAGGCACCTCACCGTGAAGCTGCTTGACGAGGCGGGTTATCGGGTGGTCGAAGCTTCGAATGGTGAGGAGGCGGTCCGACTATATAAGGAACAAAAAGACGCGATACAACTCCTGTTGCTCGATGTGATCATGCCGAGGAAAAACGGGAAAGAGGCATATGATGAGATATGCGGAATCCGGCCCGATATTAAGACGATCTTCATGAGCGGCCATGCGGGGGATGTTTTCGAAAGAAAGCATATTAACGGGAAGCGTTTCAACATCATCATGAAGCCCGTATCACCGTTGTCATTGCTGCATAAAGTGAGGGAGGTCCTTGACGCCTGACCGGCGCTAATGACATCATTGAACAAAAGGGAGAAACCATGAATTTCTTTACCTGGAAAGAAAGCTTTGCCATCGGCATCGAAAAGATCGACCAGCAGCACAAGGCGTTCCTCGAGTACCTGAACGAGTGCTACCAGCAGGCCTCCCGCAACAGCAGCGCAGGGATTGATCCTCGTCTCCATGAAAAACTCAATGATTATGCAACCACGCACTTTCGTTTTGAAGAGTCCTTGCTCCAGGCCAGGGGCTATCCCGCTTTGGAATCCCATATTAAGCAGCACAAGTACTTTGAAGCGCAAATAGCGGAATTAGATGCCAGGCAACCCGGAGCGAGGGCGAGGACTACCGAAAGTCTTTTTGTGTTTCTCAGGGACTGGTTCTTGTGTCACATTCTGGAGGATGACAAGAAATTCGTACCCTTTATAATGCAGGGACAAAGTCCATCGGAGAAGGCCATGAGTTGATCGCATGCCCTGTTCGGAACAACCGGCAAGCGAATTTTTATGACGTTGTTGCATCCGTTGCCTTGCGAGGGGTCCCAGTAGGATTCATCTTATCGTGTGGTAGATAAAGAGTTTTTCCAAAGAGAACAAACAAACCGCCGGGGGAATGGTCCTCGGCGGTTTGTTATTTCAGAAAGGCATCGCGTATTGCCTCTTGACTGATAGCATGTTCCGGAAGTCTCTGCTACATCTGTTCACGTCGGATTCCGGCTGTAAAAGCGGTCATTTCCTCAGTCCGGTTTCTTGTCAGGCCTTCATCCGATCATGAATCTGGCCAGTCCCACGATAAACACCAGCAACACCGGCACATACATCAAGCGGTAGGTGCCGGCCATGTCGGCCTTGAAATACTGGATCGTCAGCAGCAGGCAGAGGTGGGTGGGGGAGAGCATCACGCCGGCGAAGCCGCTGGCGAAGGCGAAGGTGATCGTGGCCGGGTCCGGGTGGCCGCCCATCATGGCCGTGATGATCGGGAAGGTGGCGCCGACGAAACCGACGGTGAGGCCCGTCAACAGTCCGACGATGAACGGAAGCGCGAACAGGACAACACCGGTCGGCAGACCGCTCTGTTTGAAGAATAGCGGCAACGCTTCGATAGCGCCGGATGCGTCGAGCATGCCCTTGAACACCATGATGCCGACGACCATCAGCATGACATTGAACGAAACGCTTTCGCGGAGCGTGGTCCAAAGCTCGCTGATGGTGTACCGGAAGAACAGGAACATGGCGATCACGATCGATGCCATGGCAACGGCCAGCGGCAGTTTGAACACGACAACAAGGACGATCGAGACGGTGATCGGCAGCAGGGACACGAAGAGCGCCTTGAACTCGTTCCAGTCCCGTTTTCCCGCAATGGTCCGGGCCGCTGTTCCCCGGAATCCGAGCAGCGCGCCGACGACGATGACCGCGATCGGCAGCGGGAGCTGGGAAAGAAGCAGCTTGTTGATGGGGGTTTTCGTTATCGCGGCGGCAAGCACGATGCCGGGATAGAGCGGCGAGATATATTCCCAGATGTGCCGGAACCAGTAATTGATGAAGGCCTTGTGCTCCGGTCTCATGTCCGCGTCGGCAGCCGCCTCCTGCACCATGGGCGCGGAGAAGGCCGCTCCGCCTGCCGAGGGCAGGAGGCCGATCACGCCGGGCAGCACGGCCATGGCGATGCGGCGGTCCCTGGCCACGTTCACGACGGCCTCCATCATGCGTTTGAGCACGCCCCGCTTCCTGATGATGTTCTCGAGCACCATGATGAGCACGAGACCGGTCACGAGGTTGATCGTCACCATGTCGATGCTGGAGGCGAAGATGACCCGCGCCTGTCTCACCGGTCCGATGAGATAGAGCGATCCGAGGAAGACGGCGCCGAGCAGCATCACGAGCCCGAGGTTCCAGCGGAGGCGGAGAAGGAGCACGATGAGCGCGAAGGCAGCGCCTATTTTGATCAGGTCCGTCATCTGATGTAGGTCTCGTTCAGGTAGAACAGCACCGCCGCCCGGATGGAGTATTGCTCCATATTCCACTCATCGGGGAGCGGCTGGAACGGCGCGGAGTCGCGGATCGAGCGGAGCGCCTCGTCGTCCAGGATCTTGTACCCCGACGATTTCAATACCTCCAGCCTGCCGAGGGAGCCGTCCTTCATAATGTCGAACAGGATGTAAAGCGTTCCCTGGTATCCGGATATTGCCGCAAGCTCGGGATAACTGGAGCACGCTCTCGACCTTGACCTTGAGCCAGCGGTTGTAGGACATGAATTTGAATTCGTCCGTATCGAGGGTAACGGAATCATCACCCGGTCTTTTTTCGGGCATGCCCTTGCGCGCGAGTTCGTCGATGTCGTTCTGGGTAGGAAGGGGAGCGGGCCGGTCTCGTGATGCTGTTGGGCCCCTGTCTTCCCTGTTTCCTTGCCCTGCTCCGCTCCCTCGGGCACACCGGTTCGCGGCATGGTCTTCGGAAGCTTGATCTCTTCGCTGGTGCCGAATTTTTTTGGCATGGGCACGGCGCTGGGAGGCAGTGGTTTCTCAGGAATGAACCGTTCCGGAACAGGATGCGCGGGGGAACAGGTGCGGGAGGAACCGGTGTCGGCCGATTCGAGCGGCGGCAACTGCTTCACCGCCTGCGGTGGCAGGTTCACGATCTTGACCGGCGTGATCAGGGGCGTCTCCGGTCGTGCCGGCTTTATCAGGAACAGAGCCGCGATGACCAGCGCATGGAGTGCGAGGGAGACGGTGAGGAATAACGTGAAGTGTAAACGAGGATGCATGAGATGTAATTAGAGATCGTCCATAAAACTCCTATGCCGTCATGCCGGACTTGATCCGGCATCCAGAGATTTCATTGGAATACGCTGGATTCCTGCTTCCGCAGGAATGACGAACTAAGAGGTTTTTCTGCTGAACTTTTCAGGAAGCAGCCTTTTGCATCCTGTCCGATACTTCCCGGAGCAGTTTCAGGATCGCCTCTGCTTTTTCAGGCGTCAGGCTGCCCATGCCGCAGGAGGGCGTGATCAGACATTGCCGAAGGATCGTTGCACGGTCCACGCCTTCTTTTTCCAGCCGCTTCATGCCCTCTTCGAGCTTGGTCATCAGCTGGTCCGCGGTCTCACTTCCCGTAAACGCGCCCGTGGGCACAACACCCCAGGCGAGCGCACCGCCCCGGCCGAAGAATTTCTTGATGTCGCCGGGGTAGAGCATCACTTTTTCCATGTATCCGAAGGCGTCAAAGTTCACGATGTCCACCCTGGTATTGAATATCATGGGCCAGTCCGCGTTGCCGCAGCAGTGGATGCCGGCGATGCCGCCCAGTTCGTGGATCGTGTCGATGATCTCGTTCAGTTTTTCCGCCACGACTTCGGACGATACGGCGGAGAAGGCCGAGCCGAGCGACTCCATGGCAGGCTCGTCGATGAAGATGATGATCGGCTTGCCGAACTGCTTCAGCTCCTGGATCTGCCACGCCGCCTTCATGGCGAGCCCCTTGACCACGGCGTCGAAGAGCATCTCATTATGAATGATGTCCTTGCCGGTCTCGTCCTTGAAGGAGATCCCGGCGGTGAGGGGCCCGGTGATGTGGCCTTTGATGAACCGCGTTTCCGGGGGAAGTCCTTTTTTCAGCGCGCGGACAAAGGCGGTGAACCCGGGAGCATATTCCTCGGTCATCCTGAAAAACCCGTAATCCTTCTCCAGGTACCTCTCGAAGAACTTTTCGAGCTCCGGCGTGAGGTCCCGGGACGTGTCGAAATAAACCCGTTTTTTCACCTCGTCCAGAATGAGCCCCGGCAGGGTCTCGCTGTACTGTGCGTCCATGTGCTCGCGGAAGTCCCGCTGGGGGAGCTGGGGCCAGATCGGCGCTTCAGGAAGATACTGAAGCGACAGGGCCGCGGCCTTGTCGGCGTCCGCGATCGGCAGGCTGCCGATGCCGGTGGCGATGCAGTTAAAACAGGAGTTCATTCCGGTCCTTTCTGTTTCCTTGGATGATACGTCATCGGTAATTATATATTCTCAGTTGGGGAAAAAGCAACTTAAAATAGTACACAATGTCTTTGCTCTTGTCTTTTTGCATGATTTATTGTACTATTTTTTTGCTTTCATGCCTGTATCCCCCGCAATCGAGAGATAAGCGCAGCCCGATTATTCATTCGCGACACGTGCATTAAAGCAGGTGCTGACAGGTGAGCCAGGCGGCAAGCGTGCGCGGTTGCGCCCATTGGCCTCTTGTATGCGTCGGGGAGGGCAGTTGATCAAGTCAGAAAGGAAGAAGCAGCCGTGCCGGGTCATCAGATCATGAGGAAAAACATTCTCTTGTTCATGATAATCACTGCCGTGCTCCTTGTCCGTACCGGGCATGGCGTGGCCGGGGAAATGGATCCCCCTGACGCCGGCACAAGCCTGAGTGTGCTTGCGAGGGGGGATGATCCGCCTGCGCTTGCAGGCACGGCGACCGCAACAGCCCCGGCAGTCAAAAAACCTCAAACCTTGATAGAGATC
>CAVTAJ010000016.1:0-72284 GCA_963732675.1 Nitrospirota bacterium | reverse complement strand
GAAATTGAAGATTGGAAATTGGAAAATTTAAAATTATCTCAAATGCATCTCTCAATTTTCAATCTCAAATTTAAAATTTCCAATTTTCAATCATCAATGGAGCGGAGCGACATGAAAGGGTATAGAAAGATCCTGATAGCCTTGAATGGACACAAAGAGGTCCTGGAACAGGGGATCAAACTGGCCAAGGATGAAAAGACCTGGATCACGGTCGTGAAGGTCCTCCGGCCGTTCGACGGAGATCTCGACCTGACCGGGATCAAGAACCTCGATGATGTCCTGGATGACGGCGGGGCAAAGGCTGTTTCAGAGATAGGCGAAATGGCGAAGGCCGAGGGCGCACTGATCAAGACGAGACTGGAACAGGGTGATGTCTCGCAGAGGATCGTTGAGGTAGCGAAAGAGGAGCGGTGCGACCTCATCATCATGGGATCGAAAAAGAAAAAGGGCATCTTGAGCAGGCTCTTCGGCGATCATATTGTTGAAAAGGTCATCAACCTGGCGCCGTGTCCGGTGTACGTCGTGGGTGTATAAATAATCTTGAAGCGCGGAGCGGATTAGTATAATATTAAATAGCTGATTCATTCTTATATGAAAAGGAGAAACACATGGGCGGACTTGGATTTCCTGAAATGGTGGTCATCCTGATCATTGCCCTGGTGATCTTCGGGCCGAACAGGCTTCCCGCGCTCGGCGAGAGTCTTGGCAAAGCGATCCGGGGTTTTAAGGAGGGTTTGAAAGACAACCCCGAAGCTATTGAGCAGAACCATAAAGAAAAAACGAGGGTTTAATCCGCACGAATATTTGGAGAAGCATTGGAAGGGAAAAGTGGATCAAGAATGATGAAGGTCCATCACGAGGAAAAATTAGAAGCATAAGTTGTCGGACGTTTGTTGAAGAAAATCATCATCTATCCCCCGTGTTATGCTTGTGATGGAGGCGTAAAACGCCTCCATCTCTTTTTGCTCTTGAACTCAGTCCTGTGAAAGTCGTTCCTGTCAGGCTGTTTCCCCGCCGACGCACTGCACCCTATGATAACGAAAAAATTTAATAGATTGATCAATCGAGGACTGCTTTCCGGGATGAGCTGGATCGGATCATTCGGGAATCTGAACTCTCGCGGGCTTCGCTCGAAGAATCTGATTGGGAACAGCAGGTGTCCCCAAACACGAGATCCTTCTCTGCCTGTCGGAATATTATAATGCGCCTTTTGCGGAATACGACGAGGGGGTCATCGTCTCTCAGCAGATCATCCGGCGAATGGACATGGAGAGGCTGAAACGCGTCCTGTGGCTCCCCTTGTCGATCCAGCAGGATGCCGCCGAGGTCATTGCCTGTTATCCCGACGACCCGGCGGTGCTCGAAGATATCCAGAAAACACTTCACGTCAAAGAACATTGAATTCCGGGTCGCCCTTTCCGCGGACCTTATCAGGATCATAGAGCACAATCAGGATCTGAATCCCGGCTTCCCTCCTCTCGGCAGGCAGGACACCGCTCGCCAAGGTGCGGACCTTTCTCGCCGACCGTCGTTCAATGCTTTCCTATGTTCGGACGGCGCTGGCGAAGGGGAGGACGGGGCTGGCATTCCTGCGGACGGGTCTCTCTTTCATCACGATAGCTCTGGTGCTTTTCCGGATCTTCGGCATGGGCACTCTCATTGTTGTCGAGGCGCTGCTCTTTGTCACCGGCGTGGTAATGACGATAGACGGCCTGAGATGGTATCTCCCGGCCCGTAAGGTCGGGAATAAGCGCCTGGACTGCTCATCGACAGAGCCGACCAACGGATCGACCGTGCTTCAGGTTTTCAGTCCCGGGGACGAGCCGATCTTTAACCGCAGCGGGAAGGTCGTTGGAGCTGAAACGCTGCGGAGCGGATGGAACAACCTCTCTCCGGTGATGCGGCGCAGATTTCTGGCGAGCGACAGGACGGACCTTGCCGAGGAGCGGACGGTCCTCGCATGCTATCGCACGCTCATGGCGCGGGCACGCACGGGGCTTTCCTTTACGCGCACGGGAATCGCTTTTATTGGGATCGGCATCGCACTGCTCAGACAATATCATGACGGCCTCTGGGTGGCGCTTGACGGGGCCCTTATCATGCTGGGAACGGTCATGGTGGCGGAGGGATTCACCTGGTATCTGCCAGGCCGCCACGCCGGCGCAAAAGGTTCGCAAGCCGTAACAAGCTCGGAGGACAAGCCGAGTATCTGGGATGCGGTATTTCCTCTGGTGTTCAAACACGGAAATATTGAAACCCTTCGCTTGTCTCCTCCCCCGGTCAAGGGGTTCAATTCTCCGGGGATCTGGGCCACCACCGGTCTTGCCCTGGAACGGACGCTCCTTGCAGAGCGTCGGAACGTGATGGCGCGGCTTCGCACCGTCATGGCACGTTCCCGGACCGGAATGGCGTTCATCAGAACGGGAATGAGCATCTCCGCAGTGGGCCTGGGTTTGCTGGTCTATTTCGGCGCAGGAAATGTCTGGTGGACGATATTCGATCTCGCGCTGATCCTGTCCGGACTGCTTGTTCATTGCCGACGGGCTTTACTGGCACATCCCCGCTGAAAACACCAGGAAACAGTTCCCGTATTGTTACGGGGAAATGGAGATCATGTTTCCCGATTACGGAACGCCGTCCCGTTCCTGGAGAAAAGCGGTATTCAGTCACGATGACCTATAAGACAACATCATAACGATGTGAAAGCAGGACAGCAGGCCGAGCGGTTTCTCATCCTGACGGATTGGGGAGTGCTGACGAAAGACGAGCTGCGACAAGCCGAACAGGCCGCCGTTGCCCGGGGCATCGATATCGAGCGTGTGCTCATCCATGAGCACGGCGTGCCGAAGAGTACGCTTCTGGCTGCGTTGTCTGAATACTACAAGTGCCCCTTCGTGGAATATGACGAGCGGATGCCCATCCCTCCCGAGTGCCTGACGGAACTCGACGGCGAACGGCTGTCCCTCAGCCTGTGGTTCCCGATCATCCATGACGGCAAAACCGTTATTATCGCCGCACATGACCCGCAGGACCAGCGGGTGTATGACGAGGTCAGAAAATCGATCACGGCCGAACGGTATGAGTTCTGGGTGGCGCTTGAAGAGGACCTCCAGTGGTTCATCCAGGACTACCTGCACGCGAAGCCGGGACTCCTGATCGGGACGGAGCGGACCGGCCTCGCCTTCTGGCGCAATACCATGGCCCATTGGAGAACCAGGCTCGCCTGCTACCGCAACGATCTGGCAAAGGGCCGCACCGACCTTGCCATCCTCAGATGGGGGCTCGGTCTCATCGCGTTGTCCGACGTACTGATGCGAACTCATACTGCCGGTGCCATCACCCCGCTCTACTGGCTGATGATCGCGGCCGGCATCTCCCTCGGCGTCTTTGGGCTGACCGGGTATTTAAACGTACGGAGAACCAGGATGAAAACGCCAGGGCACCAGACGCTTATCGAGGTCACCGCGGCGACGCTCCAGTTCCTTGATAACTACCATTATCTCGAGCAGTGCACGGTCGCATCACCGACGAAGGGGACCATGCTCGCACGGCTTGGCGATTGTCTCGGCGGCCACTGCACCATCCTCTTTCCCTCGCCGGCCAGCAGGGAGCGCACCCACCTGGCGCGCGAGCGCAATGTGCTCGCGGCCCAGCGGACCGTGGCCGCCTGCTACCGGACGATCTATGCGCGCGCGAGGACGGGACTGGCGTTTATCCGCACCGGCGTTTCGTTTACCACTGTCGGGCTCGGGCTTATGCATTATTTCGGATTCAGTTTTCTGACGGTCTTCGATTCACTGCTTGTTGCAGCGGGGGTGTTCATGGCCGTGGACGGCTTCCTGTGGTACCTGCCGGTCAGAAAGGAACAGGCGGAGATCCCGCGGTGTCCCGTGCCGCTGTGAGTGTCAAAAGCGTGCAGAGGGCAAAGCGCAGAGAACAGAGAACAGAGAACAGAGAACAGAGAACAGAGAACAGCATTAAGACCCTATGCCCCATGCGCTCTGCTCCATGCGCTATACGATTGCTATGAAAATAGAAAACAAACTTATCTTCTCGAACATTATCAACGGCGCGTTCATCATCCTGATCGGATTTTTTGCCTTTCAGAACATGAGCCTGGTGCTTACCAAGCTCAGGTTCGTTGAGATCGCCGATGACCTGAACGCGTCCTTTCTCGAAATGAGGCTTTCGGAAAAGAACTTTTTTCTGTACCACGACAGGAAGGCGCTCAAGGATATCCGGGAAAAGGTAACATCGACCATGACAACGATCGAGGCCGAGAGGGATGACATCATCCGGGCCATCGGGGAGGAAGACCTCAGGAAACTGATATCCCATCTCAAGATCTACTCGGCCGTCATCCAGGTGGCGAGCACGAAGGACCCTCAGGACCCTGACCTGGAAACGAAGATCCGCGCGGCAGGAAAAAAATTGAAGGAGTATTCTGATTCCATCACCCATCTCGAACGCACCCGCGTGAACGATATCATTCTGAATTCGAAGCGCATCCTGATCTTCTCCTTCTGGGCGATCCTGCTTTCCGCGCTCGTTATCGGGCATTTTATTTCCCAGAAGATCCTCAGGTCGCTGCGGGAGATCGAGAAGCTGGCAAAATCCATATCCGGAGGGCAACTTCAATAAGATAGAGGGCTTTCGGTCCAACGATGAGCTCGGCGCTGTCATCACGGCGATCAATTCCATGTCCGAGGAGCTCGGCCACCGCGAGGAAGAACTGATCCAGTCAAAAAAGCTTGCCTCCCTCGGCATCCTGACGGCCGGCGTGGCACATGAACTCACCAACCCGCTCAACAACATATCGATGATCGCACAGACCTACGCGGAGCTGTATCCAAAGCTCGGTGAACATGACCGGATCGAGTTCATGAACAAGGTTGATGCGGAGACGGAGCGGATACGGAAGATCGTGAAGAACCTGCTCGATTTTTCAAAACCCAAGGATGCGAACCCGAACGAGGCGGACATCAACATGGTGGTGCAGAAGACGCTCACCCTTGTGCAGAACATGATCGATGTGTCGAATATCGATACATCGATCCACCTCGCCGACGGTCTGCCGCATGTGTTCGTGGATGAACATCAGATCCAGCAGGTGCTGGTGAACCTGATCACGAACGCGGTCCAGGCCATGACCTCCGGCGGCAGGCTCGTTCTTTCATCGAGGCCGGGGAAGAAGGGAAATTCCGTTGAGATCGGCGTTGCGGATACGGGCAAGGGCATAGCACCCGAGTTCCTTCCCCATATTTTCGATCCCTTTTTCAGCACCAAGGGCGAAGGGGGGACCGGACTCGGGCTCTCGGTCAGTTACGGGATCATCAAGAACCATCATGGAGAGATCAGGGTGGACAGCATGGTCGGGGTCGGAACGACCTTTACCATAGAGCTGCCCCAGTACAATAAAGAGGAGAAGAACAATGAATAGTCACAAGATCATGGTCATTGACGATGAAAAGATCGTAGGCGACATGGCGAAACTGTCACTCGAGCAGGAAGGCTATATGGTCGAAACCTTTCTGAACGCCGAGCCGGCGCTGAAGCGGTTGCAGGAAGAAAAATTCGATGTTGTCGTGACGGACTACAAAATGAAGGGGATCGACGGGATGGAGGTGCTGAAGACCGTGAAGAACCTGCTATCCCGCGACCCAGGTCATCATGATCACGGCCTTCGCCAACCTCGATGCGGCCATTGAGGCGCTCCGGAGGGACGTGCATGATTTTTTCCCGAAACCCGTCAAGATCAAGGAGTTGAAGGCGTCTATCAAACGTGCGCTGGAAAAACAGCCTTAACGGTCATGACAAACTTTGCCGGAAAACTGAATTCGCTGTACCGGACCCTCCGGGGCGTTCGCCGCAGGCGGGATCCGTTCGAGCTGCTTTTTTCCCGGTTCCGGGAGGTGCTCGACGATAACAACAGGGCGCTAGAGATCATTACGGACATGGGCGATACCCTTGGCGGGGACTATCTGTTCGACATTCAGTATGTCAAAAGGTCCTATGCCGATCTCCACGCCGCCGTGGGCGACTCCCTCCGCGATTTTGACCTGCTTACGCACGGCCGGTATCCAAAGCTCCGCGAGAAGTCCCGGGAGATCGACGAAGGGATCAGGCATGTCATCGACGAAACCGTTATCGCGGCAAAGGACCTCGTCGTTTTCTATGAGAACGTTGCCGGCGATATGGTGCGGGACATCGGCGGCAAGAACGCCAACCTTGCGGAGATCAAAAACGCGCTGAAGCTGAACGTGCCCGATGCTTTTGCCGTAACGACCCGGGCCTTCGACGCCTTCATGGGCCATAACCGGATCTTTGAAAAGATCCGGCTCCCGCAGAACAATGCCCGGGTTCCCGGGGCGTCCCTGCATGAAGTGCATGAGCTTATCCTGCATGGTGAGATGCCGCCCGACCTTCACCGTGCCGTCGACAAGGCCGTCAACAAGATCAGTTCGCGGTGCAAGGGGAAGTGTTCCCTCGCCGTGCGGAGCAGCGCGGGGGAGGAGGACGGAGACTTCTCGTTCGCCGGACAGTTCGAAACCGTTCTGAACGTGCCCCTCGAAACCGCTGCAGTTGAAAAGGCGTACCGGAAGGTGCTCGCCAGCCTTTTCTCTGAAAAGTCATCGATCTATCAGAAAAGACTGGGGTATGACCTCATGGACATGAAAATGGCCGTGGGCTGCGTGGTGATGGTGGATGCCGATACGAGCGGTGTCCTGTATTCGATCGATCAACAGGGGAACCGTGACACGCTGATCATCAATGCCACGTGGGGGCTCGGCACTTCCGTTGTGGAAGGCCAGACCGATGCTGATCTTTACAGGGTGAATAAGGGCAATGGGGAGATCGTCGAGACGAGGATCGGCACGAAAGACTCGATGGTCATCGGGATGGAACAAGGCGGTGTGACGGCAGTAGCGACGCCGGAGGGGAAAAGAACACGATCGAGCCTTGATCCAGGGCAGGTCGCTGAGCTTGCCCGGCAGGCGCTGCTGATCGAAAAGCACTTTCGCAGACCCCAGGACATCGAGTGGGCCATCGACGGCCAGGGGAGGCCGTTCATCCTTCAGGCGCGGCCCCTCAGACTATCAGGCGGTGACACCGGCACGGGTGCCGCGGACCCGGGCGTGCCTGATGCGCAGGTCCTCGTGAAGAACAGCGGGCTTGCCGTGCAGAACGGCGTGGCAGCGGGCAGGGTCTTCATCCTTAAGAACATCAACGAACTTGATTCCATCCCAAAGGGCGCTATCCTCGTTGCGCGGCACGATTCCTCCCACTTCGTCCGCGTGATGACCGACGTGTCGGCGATCGTCACCGACACGGGAACGCCGACGAGCCATATGGCCGCGCTGTGCAGGGAGTTCAGAATACCGACGATCGTGAACGCGGGCAATGCAACGCGTCTGCTTGTCCACGGCCAGGAGATCACCATCCAGGTGGAGAACGAAGGGGCGACCATCTACGAGGGGCTGGTCAGGCAGGTCGTGGAGCAGGCGCGAAACGATTCCATCAAGATGGAAGAACTCCTGGAGTTCCGCAAAAAAAGGTATCTCCTGCGCTACATCGCGCCGCTCAACCTTGTCGATCCTCTGCGGGATGAGTTTACACCGCAGGCATGCAAGACCATGCATGATATTCTGCGCTTCATCCATGAGAAATCGGTCGCCGAACTTATCGAGACCGCGCAGTCCGGCGTGAAGGCCGGTGCCGTTACATTAGACCTGACGATCCCCGCCGGGATCATGGTCATAGATATCGGCGGAGGCCTGGACAATTCCTTGCACAGGGACCATGTCACTGCTGAGCAGGTTGCTTCACTGCCGCTTCGGGCGCTGATCAGGGGAATGACCCGCCCCGGCATCTGGCGCTCCGATGCAGTCCCGCTGAACGTCAATGATTTTATGTCGAGTATGCTGCGTATGCCCGATATCATGTCCGACAGCGGCGGCCGCGTGGAATCGAACATGGCCGTCATTTCCCGGGAATATGCGAACATCAGCCTGAAGTTCGGTTATCATTTCATCGTCCTGGACTGCTTTTGCAGCGAGAACACAAGAAACAACCACATCTATTTCCGGTTCACCGGCGGCGCCACCGACATGACCAAGCGTTCGAGGAGGCTGCAGCTCATCGCTGAGATCCTCGGCGAGTACGGTTTTAATATCAAGACAAAAGGCGATCTGATCGTTGCCCGGCTCGCGAACATCGACAGGGATGAGGCGGAAAACGTCCTCGATCAGCTTGGCAGGCTGATCTCCTATACCCGTCAGCTGGACGCCGTGCTTCAGGACGACCATGCGGTAAAGCGCTATGCAAGGAATTTTTTGGACGGGATCTATCAAGCTTGAGCGTCAAGAAATAGAAAATTCACCGAGAGGATGCATGATGGCTGTGACAACCGTGAAAGTATCAAATTATTGCCGACCGCAAAGCGGCACTGATGACTGAACCTCAAGAAGCCTGGAAGGCCGGCAAGATCGTAGATCAACAAGATAATAGCGATCTGATCTTTCTCACGGCAAGCGATATCGTATGCTCATGCGTTCTCAAACGGGAGGCAGACGAAGATCGCGGACATGGCGGTTGTTATCCGTTCAATCGTGATACGTTTTTGAACTGGCATTGCGCGGTGGCTAAACATGACCGGTCCGGTGTAAACATATTTATTCACCTTGCTTTTTTATTTGAACTGTACTATGATTTTATCAGCAGTATCCCTGCAACGCCGCATGTTCATGAAGCCTCACCTTATTTATGCCTGACAAAGCATCCCCAGCCAAAGGAATCATAAGGTCACTCGGTCTTGTGTTCGGCGATATCGGCACGAGCCCGATCTATACGCTCACCGTCATCTTCCTGCTGACCAGGCCGACGGCTGATAATGTCGTGGGTGTGCTCTCGCTCATCGTCTGGACGCTCATCATCCTCGTTACCGTGGAGTATGCCTGGCTGGCCATGAGCCTCGGCAAGCGCGGCGAGGGCGGCACCATCGTGCTCCGGGAACTCCTGGTCCCGCTCCTCAAATCAGGCAGACAAGCCACGGTCGTCACCATGCTCTCGTTCATCGGCATCTCGCTGATCATCGGCGACGGCGTGATCACGCCGGCCATCAGTATCCTGAGCGCCGTGGAGGGCATGCACCTGATCAAGGGGTTTGAGGGAATGAACCAGACGTCCCTCGTCGTGATCGCCGGCGCGATCGCCATCCTGCTCTTCTCGATCCAGAAAAAGGGGACCGAGCGGGTCGCGGGGGCCTTCGGTCCGCTCATGGTCGTCTGGTTCGCTGTATTGACGCTCTCCGGCGTGGTCTCGATCGTCCAGGTCCCGTACGTGGTCAAGGCGGTGAACCCGTACCATGCCTTCAGGTTTTTATATGAGAACGGCATCACCGGGTTCTTTGTCTTGTCCGAGGTCATCCTCTGCGCCACGGGCGGCGAGGCGCTCTACGCGGACATGGGGCATTTGGGCCGCGAACCGATCGTGCGGGCCTGGTACTTCGTGTTTGTTGCCCTCGTGCTCAACTATCTCGGACAGGGCGCCTTCCTGATCCAGCATCCGGAGGCCAAGAACGTGCTGTTCGAGATGGTCTATCACCAGGCGCAGTTCCTGTACATCCCCTTCCTCGTACTCTCGATCATCGCCACGGTCATTGCCTCGCAGGCAATGATCAGCGGCATGTTCTCGATCGTGTACCAGGGCATCACCACGCGCATCATGCCCATGTTCAAGGTGGAATATACCTCTGAGGAGCGTCATTCGCAGATCTATATCGGGTTCCGTCAACTGGTTCCTGCTGTTCGCCGTCATCTTCATCATGGTCGAGTTCCAGGAGTCGAGCAATCTTGCCGCGGCCTATGGCCTCGCGGTGACCGGCACCATGACCCTCACCGGCATCTTCATGACCTGGATCTTCTATCTCAAGAGGAAGTTCGGCCGGTCGGCGCTCTCGCTGGTCGTGACCTTTGTCTGCCTGATGTTCCTCCTGTCCAACACCTATAAGATCCCTCATGGCGGATACTGGTCCATCATCATCGCGATGATCCCGTTCCTGATCATCCTGCTCTACCGCAGGGGACAGCGGAAGCTCTACATCGCCCTCCAGCCGCTGCCGATCGACGTGTTCCTGCCGAGCTACAACCAGATCTATCAGAATATGAGCAAGATCAAGGGGACGGCGCTCTTCTTCGCGCGGGACGCGAAAGAAGTCCCTCCTTACATGGTCCATACCATATTCAAGAACAACATCATTTACGAGGACAATATCATCATCTCCATCGTCAAACGCGAGGACCCTTTCGGCACCACGGGGTTCTTTAAAGAAGAACTGGCGCCCGGGCTCAGGTCCTTCGAGATCCAGACGGGCTACATGGAGGTGCCGGATGTGGAGGAGATCCTGCGCGAGGCAGGGATCAACGAGAAGACCATCTTCTACGGGGTGGAGGACATCCTGCCGAGCAACATCATCTGGCAGATCTTCTCGATCATCAAGCGGCTTACCCCGAACATCGTTCAGTTCTACAAGCTCCCGTACAACAAGCTCCACGGCGTGGTCACAAGGGTGGAGATGTGAATGGATAGTGCGTGAGATTGCGGAAGGGAAAATGAAAATGGCAAATACCGAAAGAGCTTGAGCCTTCGCGCCATTTGGGATACGGGTAGGAAGGCAGACTTCTAAATCCTTTTCTCGGTTCTGTGGTAAGTTTTACTGTATTGCGAATGGGAGTGCGGAATGAAGATCCATGAAGTATTCGGGAAGATCGGGGAATCAGGCGAGTATGTCCTCGGTGCGCGAGAAACGGGGAGTCATGCCTGTTATCTGATCTACGGAGTATTGAAACCCGGGGAGAAGGGAAGGGAGTTGAAGCCCGGCAAGGGGCATGAAGAGATCGTCCTTGCGATCGCGGGCGACCTTCAGCTGTCCGGTCATTATACGGGAATGCTCAAGCAGGGACAGGCGATCCATCTTGAGGGTGAGCAGACGTGTCGCGCCGAAAATCCAGGCACGATCAATGCCGTGTATGTTATTTCAGGGGGGCATTCAGAATCGGCACAGGGGCACCATTGAAGCCTTAGAAATTTGAAAGTACCCGGCGGTTTCAACTACAGCGGCAGCTTCCTCGTTTCTTCGAATACATGACCCCCTTCAGTCCCGGTCAGAGACTGGAGCTTGTCTCCGAATTTCGCAAGCCGTTTGTCCGATTCGTCATATCGCATCTTCGTGTTTGTCAGATGCTTACCCACCAGTTCGAATTCCTCCTGAAATTTTCTGAAGTCACCCGAAAGCCTTGCCAGGCTGCGAAGGATCTCCTGCGCCTGCTCCTCGATATGCAGGCCCTTCAGCCCGAGGAGGATGGTCTGGAGGTACGCGTAGAAGCTGTTCGGTGAGACCGGGATGACCCGTTTGGCAAAGGAGTAGTTCAAAAGCCCCTTGTCGGTATCAACGGCCTCGTCCCTGATGATGAGCTCATAGTACACATTTTCCGCGGGGATGTACATGAGCGCGAAGTCGAAGGTCCCTTCATCGGGCAAGATGTACTTGCCGGCGATCGCGTCGATATGCTTCTTGACGTCGGCGATGAACTTCTTCTTGGCGATCCTGCGCTCGTCCTCTGTCGCGGTCTCAACAACGCGTTTGAAATTCTCGAGCGGGAATTTTGCGTCCACCGGCACCAGGTTCGGTCCGATCCTTAAGGCGGCGTCGACAGCCTCTCCGCTCTTGAACCTGTGCTGGAGCGTGTAATGGGCCGGCGGGAAGATCTGGGCCAGGAGGTCGCCGAGAAAAAGCTCGCCAAGCCCTCCGCGCAGTTTGGGTGAGCGCAGGATCTCCTGCAGGCTCGCGATGTCCTTGCCGACGTCGAACACCTTCTTGGTCGCCTCGCTCAGGCCGCCGAGTCCCTTGCTTACTTCCTGCACCACGCGGGCGGCGTTGTCCAGCCTGCTGTTCAGATCTCCCGTGGATTTCTGGAGCTGCTGGGTGACCTGATTCAGCTGAGCGTTCACCTGGAGCGTGACCTGGCTGAGCTGCTGGTTCATCGAATCCTGGCTCTTGAGCATGGAATCGGTCAACTGGCCGCGGAGAGACTGCACTTCCTGCTGCATGAGGGTCATGGCGGGGTCGGCGGTCGTCTTCCGGGACTGGAGCACGAGCCAGAGGAGGACCAGGACGACTGCTGCAAGGAGTATGAGGATGGCGATTTGCATAAGTAGTTCAGACTGTTCAGGGTTCAATATTCCGAAAGTTCAAAGTTTCAGAGCACTGATATTTCAAGACGAGACGAATAGTGATGATTTTATACAAAGTCTAAACTGTGAACACTTGAAGCTACTAAGACACTATGTAAATTCCGTTAGATTTGATTCTGTAATTAAATGTTCTTTTTCGTAAAGCCAGACTGATCCGGAATTCAGTCTCGCTGCAAAGACCGCATAACTGCCTGCGCAGAAGACAAGCTTAAGTAAATCTTGATATTAAAACAATAAGCCCTATTAAGTAGTTTTTGCTGTTCTTTGCGGCCTTTGCGGCTTTGCGCGAGATAAACGTTTTACGTTTTTGTCTTTAAATTCGAACTTGGAATTTGGATATTATTTGAGATATTTGGCGCTTGCCCTTACAGGGCAAGCATCCTGTCCAGCGCCCGCTTTGCCGGGACACGGATGTCCTCGGGAACCTTGATGACGTACTGCATCTTTTCCATGGCCGTGAGCACGCTATCGAGCTTTGTCCGCTTCATGTTGGGACACACCATCTCATTGTTCAGCACATAGAAAAGCTTGCCGGGGTTCTCTTTTCTCAGGCGGTGGAGCAGACCTTCCTCTGTTCCGATGATGAATTCCTTCTGGTTCGATTCCCTGCAAAAGCGGAGCATGCCCGAGGTGCTCGTGATGTGGTCCGCCATGTCCTGCACCTCGGGAGGGCATTCGGGGTGGACAACGAGGACGGCGTCGGGATGGTCGGCCTTGGCCTTTTTCACGTCCTCGATATCGAGGTGGCCGTGATGGACATTGCAGAACCCGTCCCAGGAAATGATCTTCTTCTTTGTCCTTTTGGCGGCATAGGCAGAGAGGTTCCGGTCAGGGATGCAGATGATGGTATCTTCTTTCAACGATTCGACGACCTTTACCACATTCGATGAGGTGCAGCAGATATCGCTCTCCGCCTTGACCGCGGCAGAGGTGTTCACGTACGCCACAACCGGCACGCCGGGGTATTTCTTTTTCATGTCCAGAAGCGTGAAATCGTCGGCGAACTCGAAGGCGATGCCGAGCTTGTCGGTGTAGAAATCCCGCCTCGTCTTGCGCGGTCCCTTGACCGTGACCATGTCGGCCATGGGACATCCCGCGCCGATCTCGGGGAGCAGCACGGTCTTGGTGGGAGAGAGGATCGAGGCGCTCTCGGCCATGAAGTGGACGCCGCAGAACACGATCACGTCGTAGTCTGTTTTCGCGGCCGCGCGCGAGAGTTCGAGTGAATCTCCGGTGATGTCGGCGATGTCCTGAACCTCCGGTCGCTGATAGTTATGCGCGAGGATGATGGCGTTCAGGTCTTTTTTGAGCTTGAGGATCTTATCGCGGAGGGCGTTGATGTCGGTCTTTGTCGTTGTCATAGGTATGATGATAATACCGATAATAACACGTGATTGTCAATGGAATTTGTGTTTAAAGCTGAGACAGCATGGCGATAGGGCATGGGTGGATAAGAAATCAGTGAATGTTCGCATTTTGGCTCTGCCATATGCGTGGGTGCAGATCGTTGAGCCGACATATACATGGCACATCAGGAGTTAACAATCACCCGTTTATCAGCCGGAATTATGTCGCTCTAGCGCATCATGCCGGGATCATGTATCATGCAATGCCGAGCACAAACGGTACTACATGCAGAATTATATATTATGCAACGGTATAAATACAATGATATTATAGGGATGCATCAAACTGCTTTTTGTCTGCTTGACACTGTAAGAAAAATGCGTGATAAAGTGCACAAAGTACTCAAGTACTTGTTATCATGGCAACATCCATGGCGAATTCTACCTGAATATTAATGCTTTACATTCCATATGCAATAAGCTTTTCTGCGCATTCTGCGTTTCCTGTATTGCAAGAATATTCTGTCGACCTTTATCTGGCGATGTCCTTGCACGTTTCATACTGAAACTACAACCGCGAATATCTACAGCTTTAATGCATTCTTCATGTCGATAGTCACGATCCGTTATATGCTCGCACTACTTGTGAATTTCCAACTACACTCCACGCACTTGCCATTATCGATCTTATCAAAATTGTCTCTGTCACAGGTTGACGCGTTCAGCGTTTTCTCCTGAGTATATTGCGAAACGTATTTACCCCTTTGTACAGGCTCTCGACGATTCGTCATTCAGTCGCCTTAAAGATTGCTCCACCTATTGTCTTCATCCGGTTCTACGCACGTATAGGTTGTTTTGATTGCAAGCAGGTAATAATCCTGGGCGTTGTTTTGGTGCACTTTTTCGTTCTCCTGCAAAATTTGTGATTCGTATGGCAATATGACTAACTCTCTCAAATCTCCAGATGTTCTACAATCTGGGAGTTATCGCTACGGTTTGGTATTACGTTATTGGTTGTATGACATTATTCAGGCTCCAGCATATATCCAGCTGCTGTTCTTTTTTTCAATAATCGGTTTGTGCATAGTAACTTACTTTGTGACAAATCGCCGCTTATATGCCGGCTCATTCGCAGCGGTATTGCATCGGCACATGTCGGGTTTCGCTTTACTCTGACCGACCTACTAACTGTCATATTTTACCAATCGCGTCGAGAGGGTCGCGAAAACCGCGCCCCTCACGCGCGTGTTAAGGAGAAACAATGAAAACAAAAAGGCTTTAACTGCACCTTGTGGAATAGACTGCTTCAACTGTGAAATTTACGAAGACAATCTTTCAAATGCTGTCGCGGAAATGCTTCATGCTAAATATGGTTGGCCGAAGGAGAAATAGCCTGCAAAGGTTGCCGCCTACAGGACCGAAAGCATATTCATTTACCGCAGGGGTGCGCGACTCTGGATTGTGTCAAGGCCAAAGGGTGGAATTGTGCTGTGACTGTAATGATTTTCCTTGCGCTTTTTTGGCGCCGATGGCTGATCTGGCTCGTTTTGCGTCCCCACAACATGAAATTATACAATCTTTGCCGAATTAAGAAGATCGGGATTGAACGCTGGATTGAAGAGGAAGCTGGACAAATCCGGAAAAAGTATTTTACCGGCAAATTTATCATGGGGAAAGGTCAGGCTGATTAAGTGAGGCTGCTGAGTTCAGGATACACGTTCAAATAACTTCGGACCCGGCCTCTATCGTTTCACTGTTGTTTAATTATCTGCTTATCTCCCTTCATCGCCGCCCGCTTCGGATTGAATGCCAAACTCACTCCTCCTTATCACCCGACAATCTTCTTCTGATTCACTGAATCTGTCCCTCTTTTGCCTTTCCTTCCTCGGGCTTTTCTATTGCGCAGGCCGCTGATTTCGGGTATTCTAATGCCCATGACAGACAACGAACAGTTCAAATCAGGCTTCATCTCCATCATCGGCAGGCCGAACGTAGGGAAATCAACTCTTTTGAACGTCTTGCTTGGTGAGAAGATCGCCATCGTCTCAAGCAAACCCCAGACCACCCGGAACCGCATCCTCGGCATCGTGAACCAGCCGGGTGCTCAGCTCGTGTTCCTGGACACGCCGGGCATCCACAAACCCATGCACAAGATGAACGAGGTCATGGTCAAGACCGCGCTTCAGACCTATAACGAGGTGGACGTGATCCTCATGCTCGTCGAAGCCCAGGAGCAGCCCGGCGGGGGAGACCGGTTCATCGTCGAAACCCTTTCTGAAGTGAAGACGCCCGTTTTTCTTCTGATCAATAAAGTAGACCTTATAAAAAAGGAAGCTCTTCTGCCGCTGATGCAGGTGTACAGCTCGATGTACAAATTTGCCGAGATCATCCCCGTGTCAGCGCTCAAGAACGACCTCGGCGGCCTTGTCGAGACGATCCTGAAGCGGTTGCCCCAG
This sequence comes from Nitrospirota bacterium, assembly GCA_963732675.1. Classification (GTDB taxonomy): domain Bacteria; phylum Nitrospirota; class UBA9217; order UBA9217; family UBA9217; genus JALNZF01. The sequence continues at coordinate 56,230 of CAVTAJ010000016.1, read as the reverse complement.
GGCCCGAAGTACTTCCCCGACGACCAGCTGACGGACCAGCCCGAGCGGTTCATCGTGTCCGAGCTTGTGCGGGAAAAGGTCTTTGAGCTCACGAAGGAAGAGATCCCCTATTCAACAGCGGTGGTGATCGAGGAAATGAAGGAAGAGCCCGAGATCACGCGGATCTCCGCTGTTATTTACGTGGAACGCGACTCGCAGAAGGGCATCCTGATCGGCAAGGGCGGGGGCATGCTGAAAGAGATCGGCACGCGCGCACGCCTGGATGCGGAGAAGCTGCTCGGAACGAAGATCTTTCTGAAACTCCTGGTGAAGGTGAAAAAGGGCTGGCGCGAGGACGAGCGCATGCTGAAGAACTTCGGGATACTGGGGGAAGGATAAATGCAGTGCGGAGTGCGGATTGCAGTTTGTTGGAATTTAAGATTAAGTCAGTCTATCCCGAAGGGTTCTAAAGCCTGCCCTGGTATGATCAATGCCGATGAGAATCCATTCGAATACTTGAATACGTGAAATAGTGAAGGGAAACAACGATCATGCATGAACTGGTAAACTGGCTGCTCGTGACCATCGGGACGCTGGGCTATCCCGGCATCTTTCTGCTCATGGCCATGGAGAGTTCGGTCATCCCGGTCCCGAGCGAGCTGGTGATGCCGCCCGCAGGATATCTCGCCCAGCAGGGTCAGATGAACATTTGGGCAGCCATCCTCTGCGGGACCGCCGGGAGCCTTGTTGGCGCCTACGTGAACTACTATGCGGCCCACTATCTGGGAAGGCCGCTGCTGCTGAAATACGGCAAGTACGTCTGGATCACGGAGGAGAAGTTCGCGAAAGTGGAAAAATACTTCCACGATCATGGGGAGATATCGACCTTTATCGGCAGGCTCTTCCCCGTGGTGAGGCACCTTATTTCGCTTCCCGCAGGGCTGGTGGGCATGAACCACATGAAATTCTCTCTCTATACGCTGCTCGGCGCGGGCATCTGGGTGACCATCCTCACCTGGATCGGATACGTCATAGGCGCGAACCAGGAGCTGATCATGGAATATTCGCACCAGGCCTTGATCGGCGTGGTGATCGTGAGCATCGTAATCATCCTCGTCTACGTCAGGGCGCATAAAAAGAAGAAACAGCAGCAAGCCAAAAGCGTGGATTAAAGCGAAACAACCGGCAGCAAAATTATCTTTTTCTTCATTTAATCTTTGCTGCAGCAGCGTTTTTTGCATGGCCCTGCTGGAACATTCAACGGCGTGGAGGAGACTGTAATGGACCGAGAAAATCGCACTCTCCTGATTGTCGACAGTAGCGCCTCCCATCGCTTTTATCTGGGGTCGATGCTCAGAAGACTCGAATATGCCGTTCATAGCGCCGCGTCAGCGGAGGATGCCGTACAATTAATGGCCGATATTCTGCCTTCGCTCGTAATAACGGAGTTTGCGCTGCCCGAGATGAACGGTATCGGCCTGCTGACGACGATGAAGCAGGACCAGCGTTTGAAGACCGTTCCCGTTATCATACAGAGCGCCGATGATGGCCCGGGAATGAGGGAGCAATGCATGACCGCGGGCTGCACGGCATATTTCAAGAAGCCGGTAGAAATTGAAGAGTTGTACAAGACCATCCAGGCCGCGCTTGAATCCTCACCGCGACATACTGTCAGGATCGAAACGGCCTTCAAGGTGGAGGTGGGCGACAAGAAAGCACCGGGAGGTTCTGTGAGGCAGGAAACCGTCATTGAGCTGTCAGACGGCGGTCTCTACATAAGGACACTTACGCCTGATCCAATAAAGACGGTTGTTCCCCTCATGCTGTTTATCGAAGACAGGCTGATCAATGCAACGGCCATTGTGCTGTACGTCTCACAGAAAACTGGAGGGCAGGACCAACGACCGGGGATGGGAATGAAGTTCATCAAGATCGATGAGAAAGACAGGGCATTTATTCGGGACTACATAAAAAAACAGATCTCGCAGGGGCTGTCCCTCTAATGGTTAGTTCGTGCAATACAATTAGTTCGGAACACCACGTCGCACCCCAGGGAAAAGGCAAAGACGCGTCTGAAGAGCATAGATCCTGTTGCCTCCGGGAAGGAAGCGGGTTTGCGTTCTCATTATGCATGCCGGAGCAGATGGATATCCCTTCTGTTCCGACCATTAGCATCCATGAAACTAAACAGGTCGTCGGCTTTTTCTCGTCTCAATTCCTTCTTTTATCCGGACCTCCCTCAGTGTATAATACTTCATCCGCAGTGAGGAAATGCCATGAAATCCAAGACCGAAGCGATCATCATCAGCAGCATGAACCTGGGCGAGGCGGACAAGCTCGTCACGTTCTTCTCGCTCGACCGGGGCATGCTGAAGGGCGTGGCCAAGAACGCGCGAAAGTCCTTTCGCCGCTTCGGGGCAGGGCTCGAGTCTTTTACGATATCCAGGCTGCACCTCCACGAGCGCGAGCACCAGGAGCTTGCGCGGATCGAGTCCACGGACATTATCGAACAGCACTCATCCATCGGCTGCGATCTGGGCCGCGCCGCCGTCGGCGCGGTGATGCTCGAACTGGTGCGGGAGATGGCGCCGCTCGGCGAACGCAACGCGCCTGCCTTTCTGCTCCTTTCCCATGTCCTCCACCTTCTCGACGAGGGTGAGGACCCGCACTTCCTCCTCCGGATCTTCGAGATAAAGTTCCTGTCGCTCCTGGGCTATCAGCCCAAGCTTGACCACTGCCTTTCCTGCGGCATTCAGCCGAAAGGGGACGTTATCTTTCTCGGCATGAAGGGCGGCATGCTCTGCCCGGATTGCATGGTATCGTCCGGCGATCCGCAGATACGTCTTTCCCAGGGCGCTGTGGGGTTCTATTACCAGGCGCTCAGGATGGACATGGACAAGGTCTGCAGACTCAAACCCTCTCCCACGATCATGCAGGAGCTCGACCAGGCATTCTCGGCACACACCTTCCACATCCTCGGCAAGCGGCTCAAGTCAACGGTGTTCCTCAAGTCGGTCTGCGCTCTGTCCGGGTAGACTTGATGCAGTTGTCATGAAGAGTTTTATTGCAGATAGGAATCAGGGAATAATCTCAAATGTCACAGCTCAAAGTTAAAATCAATGTCAAAACGACAGGATCCATTTGATTTGAAATTTTGATTTGAATTTGACTTTCTGCTTACTGAACAGACTTGTCAGTCCGATGGGACCCTCTTATTATGATCAGCCCGATGCTCACAAGCACGCAGGCATAAGCGAAGAGGTCTCCGTAGCGGGTGTAAAAGGTCTTTTCAGTGCCCGGGATGATCGTGTGCGTCAGGTGCGCCTGGGTGAAGATCCCCGACGCGGCCAGGATATGACCTTGTGCATCAATGAAACCCGAGATGCCGGTGTTCGCCGCGCGGGCCACGGGTACGCGGTTCTCGATCGCCCGGAAGACCGCCATGGAGAAGTGCTGGTACGGGGCAGCGGTCCTGCCGAACCAGGCGTCGTTCGTGACCGTGGTGATCACGTTCGCCCCATTGTCCACAAATCTCCTGACCAGATCGGGGAAGATGATCTCATAGCAGATGACGGTGCTCAGTTTGGCGCCGGCATGCGCACCATTTCCCTGAGAAGGGACCGTCATCACCGTGTACTCATCGCCGGCCTGAAAGTCCCCGATCGCCTGGACCATCTTTTCGACAAAGAACAGGACATTCTTGAGCGGCACGTACTCGCCGAAAGGCACCAGGTGGACCTTGTGGTAGGTTGCCGCGACCAGTCCGTCAGCAGAGATCAGGAACGCCGAGTTCCGGCCGATGATCTGTCTGTTCGGTTTTACTTCGTAGGTCGGGCTGCCGAAGAGGAGCGGGACCCTGTTCTGTTTCACGAACGCGGCGAGGTCCGCGGTCATGGCCTGGTCTGTCGGTGCTACACCGCTAAAGTAGAACGGCACGGCGGTCTCGGGCCAGATCACGAGGTCCGGCTGCTCCATGAGCGCTTCCCGGGTCAGCCGCGTGTACACCGCCAGCGTTTCCGCCTGATATGCGGGGTCCCATTTTTTGTCCTGCTCGATGTTTCCCTGCACCACCGATACCTTCATTCCGGACCTCTGCTCCGGTGTCCGTAATTTCACGAACCCATAGCCCAGCACGAGCATCAATGCAACCAGGGCGGCAATCAAGCCGAAAGTGCTCTTTCTGTTCATGATGAATTCCGCGAGAGCGGCATTTACCAGTACGATCAGGAACGAGACGCCGTACACGCCGGTGATGTCCGCTATCTGGATCACGGGCAGGGCAAGATATTGCGAGTAGCCGAGCAGCGACCAGGGGAAGCCGCTGAACACGTAGGTGCGCGCGAGCTCGAGCGTGGTCCAGAGCGCGGGCGCGGCGACGAAAAACAGCGATGGGTGGTTTTTCCTGATATGCACGGCAGCGGCGCCGAAGACCGCGGGGTAGAGCGCCAGGAAGGCGCAGAGGAGCAGGGTGATGAGCGAAGCCGGCACGATCGGAATACCGCCGTAAAAGTGCACGGAGTTCGTGACCCAGTGGACGGTGCCGGCGAAATACACGATCCCGGCGATTCCGCCGAGCCAGAAGCCGTTCTTGACGCTCTGTCCCTTGAGCGCGAAGAACAGCGGCAGCAGGGCGATCCAGGCGAGGTAGTGGAGGTCGAGTGTGGGGAATGCAACGGCAAGGAGAATACCCGAGAACGCAGCGAGCGCAGTGACCCTGAGATTCATGCTACTTTGCAGCCTTCTGTTCCTGCATCCATTTGAGCAGTCCGTCCTTCATGTTGTTGTTGAGGCTCTCGGTCGTGGATGGGGAAACCGCCTGAGGCTGCGCATGCACGGGTTTATGTGACGCGCTCTTTACGGGTCCTGGGCGGACTGTCTTTGCAATTGCCGGCCGGCTCGCGGCAGGCTGGCGCTTGTGCTCCTCCTGTGCAAGCGGGCAAAGGCATGAGATCGCATGGCGGTACAGGATCTCCTGTTTATGGCCTTCCATGACAATGACGTAGCTGTCGAACGCACTGATCCTTCCGGAAACGCGGATCTTGTTCTGGAGGGTGACGGTCACGGGAGTATGTCCCGTCAGGTACGCGTCCAGCATTCTATCGAGAAGATTTGTTTCCATGGGAACTACCTCTAACGATTGATCGTGGTGATCGAGTGTTTATAGTAGAGGTGCTGCTTGCCGCCCTCTTTGAGCAGGATGGTGAAGCTGTCATAGGCCTCGATATTTGCCTTGATCCGCTGGCCGTTGATAAGATAGAGCGTGAGGAGCTGGTTCTCCTTTATGGCCTTGTCGAGGAACTCATGCTGGATATTGGGCCTGCCTGGTGCAGCTTCGGCAGGGGTCTGTGCGGCTGAAGCGGATGACTGCTGCGGCATGGGAAGAATGAGGACGGGACGGGGAGCGGTGACATAGGACATCTCCTGCTTCAGGATGGTGACGGTCCTGCCGTTCTCTTCAAGATTGATCTCATAGCGGCCGATGTCGCGGATGGTCCCTTCATGTTCGGTTTTGTTCATCTGACCGATACGGAGTGTAATGCCGCTTGCCTGGGCTTGCGAGAGGAACTGCGGTTCGATGGCTTGCTTCGGATCTTCTTTTGTTACTTCCATTAAAAAAATCATATCCGAAATTGTGGATATTTGCAAGAAATTTTTCGCATGCGCGATATTCTTTATTGACTTTTGAGGGGGCATACCATATTATCCAAACCTATGTATGAACTTATGGTTGAATCGAAATTCGCCGCGGCCCATCAGCTCCGCGGGTATAAGGGAAAATGCGAGAGGCTTCACGGACACAACTGGCGCGTGACCGTTGCCGTGACCGCGGAACGCCTGGACGATATCGGCCTGGCCATGGACTTTCACGACCTCAAAAAGTCTCTTCGCGATGTGCTGGACCAGCTCGAGCACACTTTTCTAAACGATATTTTCCCTTTCACCGAGATCAACCCCTCGTCCGAGAACCTTGCCAAGTGGATCTACGACACCATGACCAAGAAGATCAATAACGAGAACCTCGAGGTCGCCAGCGTTACGGTGTGGGAGTCGGACACGGCGTCCGCGAGTTATTTCGATTAAAAACCTCTTTTGTCCCTGACACAGAGCACACAGAGAAAATCTTCTTAACCGCGAAGCCGCCAAGGTCGCAAAGAAATGCAGGTGACTAGGTGTAAAATGAATGTAACCCTTCGCGCTCTTCGCGCCTTTGCGGTATGGGTTTTTCATGTTAATTATGCACAAACACATCGCTGAAAAAATCCTGTCTCTCGCGAAGGACCTCAAGGCAGACGCAGCCGAGGCCTTTATCCGCTCATCATCATCCACCAGCATAGAGGTCAAAGAACAGAAGGTCGATGCCTTTGACCGCGCCAGGGACATCGGCGCGGGTCTCCGGGTGCTTGTTGGCGGAAGGATGGGCTTCGCCTTATACGACCGACCTCTCGGACCATGCCCTCGCCACGCTGGCACGATCGGCAATTACGAACGCGCAGAACATCGATCCCGATCCGTTCCATTCGATCCCGGAAAAGCCTGCTGCCGATTATCAAACCATAACGATGTATGACCCGGAGCTGGTCGCCTTGACGGAGAAGGAAAAGATCGACCGTGTCATGGCCATGGAGCGCGAGGCTTTTGGCGTGGACCAGCGGATCAAACGCATTCGAAAGGCGTCCGCGGGCTTCTCGGAGTCATACACCCTGATCATGAACTCTCACGGCGCCGAGGTCTCGTACCGCGGCACCGCGGCAGTGTCGAGCATCGAGGTCGTTGCCGAGGACAAGGGCGAATCGCAGGCGGGGTCCGATTTCGACGTGAAGCGGTATTACCGCAAGCTGGAGATCGAGGAAGTAGGGCGACGGGCCGCGAGAAAGGCGCTCGACCTTCTTGGCGCCCGGCACCTTGATTCGGTGAAGGCCGCGGTGATCCTCGACGCGGAAGTGGCCGGCGATTTTTTGTCGATCATGGCCTCCGGTTTCTCGGCGGAGGGTGTGCAGAAGAAACGGTCGCTCTTTATCAACAAGCTCGGCAAAGAGGTGGCCGCATCGCTCATCACGGTGTATGACGACGGATTGCTAGCAGAAGGGCTTGGTAGCGCCCCCTCGGACGACGAGACCGTGCCGATGAAGAAAAAAACGGTCATTGACAAGGGCAGGCTTGCCATGTTCCTGTACAACACCTATACGGCGAACAAGGACAAGACCGTGTCGACGGGGAACGGCATGCGAGGAGGGTTCAAGGGCATGCCCGGCGTGGGCGTGACGAACCTGTATATCGAACCGGGGACCCATTCGCTTGAGGAACTGATCAACTCGACAGGCAGCGGGCTCTACGTCACCGAGGTCATGGGAGCGCATACCGCGAACCATATTTCCGGAGATTTCTCCGTGGGCGCAACAGGCTTCTGGATCGAGAAGGGCAAGAAGGCCTACCCCGTGCGCGAGATCACGATCGCGGGCAACATCCTGGACCTGATGAAGAACATCGATGCCGTCGGCAGCGACCTCCGCTTTTCCGGCAGGATAGGAAGCCCGTCGCTCAGGGTAAAGGAACTTTCGATCGGGGGGAAGTAACACAAAAGCGGGATGCGGATTTTGGAATAATAGATGAAAATCCCCCGGCTGATCGAATCACACTTCATTCACGCAGGCTGAAGTCTGCGGCTACCCTCTCACCTCGAATTCTGAACTCCTAACTAAATTCAGTCCACACCCTCTTTTCAATCTCTTTCAGTAAAACCCCAAACGTATCAGGATCGATCGCTGAACAGCCCACGCCTTTAAAACGCGCTGCAATGGCCCTGGCCCAGAGGCTGTTTACCAGGTCGACCTTGTTCAGCACGATAAGTTGAGGGATCTCATCAAGGCCGATCTCCGTCAGGAGCTTGTTGACGGATTCCATCTGCTGCTCGAACCGTGGATTGCTGATATCCACGACGTGGAGGATCAGGTCCGCGTCCTGCATCTCGTCAAGCGTTGCGCGGAATGCTCCGAGCAGGTCCTTCGGCAGGTCCTTGATGAACCCCACCGTGTCGGTGATGACCACCTCGCGGTCGCGGGGGAAGCGCAGCCTGCGCGTGGCGGTGTCGAGCGTGGCAAAGAGCAGGTCCTCGGTCTTTACCTCTGATCGCGTGAGCGCATTAAAGAGCGTTGACTTGCCCGCGTTCGTGTACCCGGCGATCGAGACGATGGGAATGTCGCTCTTGACGCGCCGTTCCCGACGCTGGTCCCTGGCCTTTCCGAGGGCGTCAAGCTGCTTCTCCAGCCTCCGTATCTTGTCCCGCGACCGGCGCATGTCGACCTCAAGCCTCGTCTCGCCCGGCCCTCTTCCGCCGATGCCTCCGGTAAGCCGCGAGAGGGCGGTGGAGCGTTCCGACAATCTGGGCAGGCGGTACTTGAGCTGGGCAAGTTCCACCTGTACCTTGCCGTCGCCGCTGTGCGCCCGGCGCGCGAAGATGTCGAGGATGAGCTGGGTGCGGTCGATGACGCGCATCTCGGTGATGTCGCCGATGGACTTGACCTGCGCAGGGGTGAGGTTCTGGTCGAAGACGATCAGGTCCGCGCCGAGCTGCTGGGAGCGGATGATGAGATCCTTGAGCTTGCCTTCGCCGAGAAGGTACTTCGGGTTTATGTCGTGCGGCCGTTGGATCACGGTGTCCAGGACGGTGATGCCGTCGGAGCGCGCGAGTTCCCTGAGCTCTTCAATGGATTCTTCCTGTTCATGCCTGCTCTTCTTCGATACGCTCACCAGGATGGCCCGGTCCTTCTTCGCGACCTCGACGGCGGTCTGGGCCCGCTCCATCTGGCGTTCGATGTCGGCGATGAATTCGGCGGCATCGATGTCTACCCCATGCACGGACTGCGGGGGGAGGACCTCATAGAGCTTCTCCTCGGGATTCGGCGGAATGAGATAGGCGATCGAGATGTTCCCGGGAAGCCCATCGGGACGCACGGCAAGGGCGGCGATCATGTCCAATCTCAGGAGCGCCAGGTCGGTGAGGTCTTCATGGTTCAGGGGCTGGTCTTTCAGGTGCGTATGAATGAACCGGACGCCGCGGAGACGCCTGGCGCCGAGCCGGTGCTCCGAAAGGTCGGGGATGAGGATGTCATGGTTTGTGCCCACGAGCACGTTCCGGATGCTGCCGGAGCGGTCGATAATGAGCCCGACCTGTCTGCCGATCTCCGCGGAGGCTTCGGAGAGGGCGCGGGCGGCCTCGGGCGTGATGACCGTCCCGGACGGCATCTTCCGGCGGTAGAGGCGCTCGAGCGTCTTCATTTCAGCGGGCTTGAGGCCGGTTGTGTTGCCGTAAATGGTCGGGATGTCGGCCTTCCTGTCTCTGCGTTGTCGTGGTTGATCCGAAAGAATAAAATACAGCGCAGGCAAGCGTACCTGCGCTGTATTCATTGTAGCATAAACATCGGCAAGCCGGACTACTTTACCAGATATACAATATCGTGCTCTCGCGTATGGTCTTTCACCCGCAGTCCGATGTTCTGACCGGCCTCGGCCTGGTCGATGTGCTGGTGCTCGTACTCCATGGACTCCACCGGCTGGGTGAAATCCGTGGAATGACCTTTAATGTGGATCGTGTCGCCTGTTTTGAGCGTGCCTTTGTTGATCTGGACAATGGCCACGCCAAGATGACTGTAATAATGTGACACGGTGCCGATGGCCTCTTCATGCTGGGAGGGCTCTTCCACGGGCGGTAAACCCTGAGGAGGAGGGCCGGGTTCGATGGCGAACACTGTTGATGGGGCAGCTCGTTTGGCTTTTACTGCGGATTTTTTAACGGTTTTTTTTACGGGTTTTTTCCCGAGGGCTTTCTTTTTGACGGCGGTTTTTTTCTTTATCGGCTTCTTTTTCAAGACTTTTTTCACGGCTGATTTTTTCCTGATGGTCTTTTTTGCTGCTGTTTTTTTAGCGGGTTTTCGGGAAGCGGATTTCTTTGCTGCGGTCTTATTCTTTGCTTTTTTCGGCATGAAAACCTCCTCCATTTTTAAAACATCTTTTTAGGGAAACATCAATACTGTTTTGACTCGTATAACCTTGTTCGCGAAAGGAACGATGGGCCGATCCGTGTCCACGGAGCGTTATCGTAAAACGCTTTTTTAGAGATCAATAAAAAAATTGTAGCAAAACTACGATAAAATGCAAGTTAATAAAAAAATGTGATCAATCAGCGTTCATTGCTTGACAGCAATGTTTAAACGTGAAATAATCGGCTCGATTGCACGGAGGATTTTGCTGCATGGCAATTTTTGTGTTCGATCTCTTTTCAAGGCTCAGCAGCATTGTCATCATAACGATGCTGCTTGCGTCGTAAGGTGTATGATCCACAAAATATCGGCTCCCTGCAGTATGATAGGCAAAGCGTGGAAAGCTCTTTCATCTCCTGCCAGCATTCTTTTTTGATCGGCTATCTTACAACACCCTTCTTTATCAGCTTTTCTCAGGAAGCAAATGCCCTCATCGTCATGTCCATGTTATTCTTCGTCGCTGTGTCTGTGCTGATCACTCTCTGGCTTGTGCATCGGTTCATCACGGCCATGAAATGCAGTTCAGTATTCCTTGAGTATGCTGCGATTCGTTGCCGGTATTTTATAGTTTAACAGAGGATAGAGACTCAAAAATAGTTGAGACAAAAAAAGGAGGAGCAAATGAAAAAGAGCTTGTATGGTGTGTTGTATCTGTTGTGCTTCGGTATCGTTTCTATGATAGTTTCCACTACAGCGTATGCAACAAACGGAATGAACATGGAGGGATATGGTCCTATCGCGACCGGCATGGGCGGCGCGTCCATGGCATATGATAACGGGACCGCGGCGCTGATGAACAACCCCGCGACGCTCGGTCTTATGCCCGAGGGCAACCGGCTCGATGTGGCGGTCGGTTTACTGGGACCGAATGTCAAGGCTGAAGCGGGGGGCTCTGAAGTAAAGTCTTCCGGCACCGCCTACTACATGCCGGCATTAGGCTGGGTCAGAAAATCCGGTCAGTTCTCCTATGGTATAGGCATGTTCGGCCAGGGCGGCATGGGGACAGAGTACTCAGGGGACTCATTCATGGCCGCGGGATCGGGCGAGAAGGTCCGTTCAGAAGTAAGCATGGGCCGGGTGTTGGTGCCGTTTGCCTATGAGGTTGACAAGAACTTGAGTATTGGCGCCACGCTGGATTTTGTCTGGGTAGGGATGGACCTTAAGATGGCGCTTTCCGGCGCGCAGTTTCTTGATATGGCCGGTTCGTTCGGAGGATCAGAGAAATATGGCTCGGTGTCTGGAAGTATGATGGATGCATTCGGCGGCTTCGTACAGCAAGGTGTCATCGCGAGCGGGCAGGGGGGCGCACCTTCACCGGTCAATTGGGGACGGTTGATTTCTCCGACGACAGCGCTTTTACGGGCAAGGCAAAAGGAACGGGTTTTGCCGGCAAAATCGGAGGAACTTACAAGATAAGCGATGTTGTAACCATTGGCGCAGCCTATCACAGCAAGACCGCAATGGGCGATCTTGAAACGGATGGAGCCAAGGTGTCCTTCAATGCGAATGTGGACTCGGGTTTGTCTCAGAACCAAGCTGCAACGGGAGTATATGTGCCTGCTACGATACCGCTCACCGGCAAGATCGAGGTGAAGGATTTTGAATGGCCTCAGATGGTCGGCATCGGTATGGCTTATCAGGTAATGGACAATCTGATGATCGTGGCGGATTACAAGTGGATCAACTGGGCCGATGTGATGAAGAATTTTAAGATGACCTTTACCGCAGACGCAACCCAGTCCGGATTGGCCCAGGGTTTTGCAAATACTGTGCTCGATGCCACGTTGAAACAGAAATGGAAGGACCAACATGTGATCATGATCGGCGCCGGCTATAAGGTCAGCCCTGAATGGACACTTCGCGCCGGGTTGAATTATGCCAATAACCCGATCCCTGATACATATTTGAACGCGCTGTTCCCCGCTATTGAAAAGAGCCACATCATGATCGGCGCAGGATATATGATCAGCAAGGCCATCGACCGTGGATGCATCGTTCACCTACGCGCCTGAAGTGAAACAGACCTCTGACTCGGGCGTGACCTCGACCCACAGCCAGACCAACGCGCAGGTCATGTTAAGCTACCGGTTCTAACGGAGCACTGTTATTACATCATCTGATTCGAACATGAAGAAGCAATCTCTCAGTGATGAGAGGTTGCTTCTTTTTTTATCAGCGCGAGGCTGCGCGCAAGGGGGTCTTATCGACAGTCGAATTTCCATGGCTTCGGAGATGCCAAATAGTCTGCATAGAACTGACTCTGTAGTATTCCCATGATCCTGGTCGTTTCGTGGTTGACTGTATCAATTGGATGGATTATGATTGTCGCCACATGAAGGCTATGAAAATACTTATTATAAAACTCTCCGCCATCGGAGATGTAGTGCAGACGCTGCCGGCCCTTGAGGCGATCAAAAAACGCTATCCTGACAGCGAGATCACGTGGGTGGTCGAAGAGGCCGCGGCAGGGATCCTCGAAGGTCATCCGCTTATCGATCGTTTGCTGGTTTCGCACAGACGAGCATGGCTCAGGATGCTTCGGAACCCGTTGAAGGTTGCAAAGGGGGTCGGGGACATCACCCGGTTCATAAAAGACCTGCGCAGCGTACGCTACGACATCGCCATCGACTTCCAGGGGCTCTCAAAGAGCGGCATGCTCATTGGTCTGGCCCGCGCGGCGCGCAAGATCGGTTTTGACAAGACGCGGGAGCTTTCCTATTTGTTTTTGAACGAGCGCCTGCCGGCGTACGATATTGAAAAACACGCGCTTGATCGGTATCTTGATGTGGCGCGCTATCTCGGCGCGAATGAGCCGTCTTCTTCCTGCACACTTCCGATCGAGCGTGAAGTTTCCGCGATCAGAAAGAAGATCGAAGGCATGCATTTACAGGGACGGCCGCTCGTAGTCGTGAATCCTGTGGCGCGATGGAAGACCAAACTTTGGCCGGAGACGGAATTTTGCCGATCTGGCAGACCGGCTGGTGAAAGAGAAAAAAGCCGTGGTCATTTTTACGGGGAGTACCGCAGACCGAGCAGTCAATGAGAGGATCATTTCAATGATGAAAGAAACGGCGGTGAACTGGGCAGGGGAGACCACGCTCAAGGAACTGGCCGCGCTTGCGTCTCTGTCCGCCCTCTTTATTACCACTGATACAGGCCCCATGCACCTCGCGGCAGCAGCGGGGGCAAAGGTCCTGGCGCTGTTCGGCCCGACCGCGCCGTGGAGGACCGGCCCGTACGGGTCGTCGCATGTTGTCGTACGCACAGGCATAGCATGCTCGCCGTGTTTCAAGAGAACATGCGAGATTGGGGTCCGCTGCATGGAGGAGATTACGGTTGAAGAGGTGATGGAGCAGATTAAGATAAAATGAAAATTGCAAAATGCATATATTTGTCGTCCCCGAGGGCTTCTATCGGAGATCCAGCTATACATTTCTGATGCTGGATTTCCGCTCAGAATCACCGCGGGAATGACGGAATAGGGACTTTTACAAGAAGCGTTGTCTCCTATTTAGTATTTTTCATTCTGCATTTTGAATTCAAGCCTTTGTTCTCTGCATCTCAGCGGTCTTCTCAATATATTTAATGATCTGCTCCAGGGTCAGCCGCCGGTCGTCGAGGGCCCAGAAAAAAAAGTCATCCACAGACTTGAAGGACCCGTACGCCTCATGATGAGATGCTATAACGTCGAGGGAGGCCTTGTCGATCACCACCTGCCCTGAAGAAATCAGTTCGTCCATGAGCTTCGGGAAGCTTGAGTACCAGGTGCCATAGCTCTTACCTTTACTGCTCCTGATCTTTTCTTTTATCATGTCCAGCATCCCATGATACAGACCGGACTGGTCCTTCATGGTATGCTGAGGATCGATAAGAAGGGAGTGCATCCCGATGGCCTGGGTGACCTCCGAATACCGCGCTTTTTTGAATGATTCCTGCAGATAAACCTTGAGTTTGTCCATTTTCTCAATTTTCGAGACCAGCACCACTTCCGGCATATCAGTATTCCTCCCAATCGATAGAATGGTTGAGAACCCATTATTCTTTTTTAGTTTATAGCAACTTGTTAAAAGAAGCAAGATTTATTATGTCGATGCATGGCCTGCGACAGCCCTCCCATGCCTGGCTTCACGTCAGGGCGAACATGGTTATTGAAAAAAAACCTCAAATCAGGTAAAGTCAGCATTCACTATGGCTGCAATGACTGAAACGAAATCAACCCCATCCGGCTGGCGCAAGGGCCTTACCAGAAACGTCATTATCCTCGGATTCGTCAGTCTCCTGAATGACGGCGCATCGGAAATGATCTACCCGCTTTTACCGGTCTTCCTCACCGCCGTGCTGGGCGCGGGGCCAGCGGCGCTTGGGATCATCGAAGGCATCGCCGAGTCCACAGCATCGCTTCTCAAGCTCTACTTCCGGCTACCTCTCGGACCGGGTCAGGCGGCGCAAGGGCTGGATCGTTGCGGGGTATTCCATTTCGAACGTGATCCGGCCGCTCATTGCCATTGTCAACCTCCTGGCCCCAGGTGCTGGCGCTCCGTTTCTCCGACCGGGTGGGCAAGGGGCTTCGCACATCGCCGCGAGACGCGATCATCGCTGATTCAACGCCGCCCGAGTTCCGGGGTATGGCCTACGGGTTTCACCGGGCCATGGACCACGGCGGCGCAATCGTAGGCCCGCTCCTTGCGACTGCTCTGCTTCTGGTCCTCCATGATACTCCCCAGGAAAACCTCAAGACCATTTTCCTGCTCTCGTTCATACCCGGCCTGCTCGCAGTGTGCCTGCTCTTTGTCGGACTGAGGGAAAAACCTGTTGATGGACCACGCCTGCTTCATCGAGCGGATTCAACTTCCGTGCCGCATGGGCCGGGATGCCTGCGGGGTTCCGAAAATACCTCGCGATCATTCTGGCCTTCACGCTCGGGAACTCGACGGACGCGTTCCTGCTCCTGCGTGCCCAGCAGCTTGGCGTGTCGATAGCGCTTTTGCCCGCGATCTGGGTTGCGCTCCATGTGGTCAAGATGGGGTTCTCGGTTCCGGGCGGTATCCTGTCCGACCGGATCGGCAGAAAGAAAGTGATCGTCACGGGATGGATCGTGTACGCGCTTGTTTATGCGGGCTTCGGCATTCGCGAGCAGCCAGTGGCATGCCTGGGCTCTCTTCACGGTGTACGGGGTATACTTCGGTTTGACCGAAGGGGTTGAGAAGGCGCTCGTTGCGGACTTTGCCCCTGTGCATCTCCGCGGATCTGCCTTCGGCCTCTACCATCTGATCGTGGGGATCGGGGCGCTTCCGGCGTCGTTGCTCTTCGGCCTGGTGTGGCAGAAGTTTGGCTCAGCAGCGGCCTTCGGCATGGGAGCGTCTCTGGCGATGCTTGCGAGCGTGATGTTGTCGATGCTTGCGGTCAAGAGGCCGGACGTCATAAACAACAACTGAGGTGATACTATTAGCCATCCTGGTTTTTCAATAACAGCTCATTCTCAAAGGTTTAATCGGGGACCCGCTTTTGGAGCAGAGAGAACAGCGCCAGATCCCCGATAGAAGCACCCGGGAATGACGAAGGAAAGAACTAAAGAAAGAACGAAAGAAAGGAGGCAAAACCATGTCAACCTATACCGTAGCGATATCAGGCGCGAGTGGCGCACCCTATGCCTACCGGGTGCTTCAAACACTCATCAAAGGCGGCCACAATATCTATCTCTGTATTTCCGGTGACGGGCTATCCATCCTGAACGATGAAACGGAGCTCAAGCTCAAAGGCTCGGAAACGGACATCCAGTTCGCGCTTGAAAAGCATTTCAAGGCCCAAGAAGGGCAGATCACGTACTATGATGAGAATTACATGTACGCGACCATCGCGAGCGGGTCGGTCAAGGTCGACGCCATGGTCGTGGTGCCCTGCTCCATGAAGACGCTGGCGTCCATTGCCAACGGCTTCGCATCGAACCTCATCGAGCGCGCCGCGGACGTCATGATCAAGGAGAAACGGAAGCTCATCCTTGTGCCGCGCGAGACGCCGCTTTCTGCCATCCACCTCAGGAACATGCTCACCCTTGCCGAGGTCGGGTGCCATATCATCCCGGCCATGCCGGCGTTCTATCATCATCCCAAACACATTTCGGACATGGTGGACTTCATCGCGGGACGGGTGCTGGACAGCATGGGGGTCGAGAACGATCTGTCGCCGAGGTGGGGGATATGATCTAATTGCGGAATGTGGATTGCGGAATGCGGATTGAAAGGGCATTGAGTTTGAAAATTTCCAATTTCAAATTTCCAATCTTCAATTTCCAATAACGGTCAGAGATCAGTTTCGATTCTGACCGATTAGGCGTTGAATTCGGTACCGCCGCTCTCACCGAGGTTCTTCATCCACGTGTCGAGCGTAGAAGAGTCCTGCTTGGCGATCACTTCCTCTTCCACAAAGACGGGCGCACCGATCCGCATGGCGATGGCGATGGCGTCGCTGGGACGGGAATCGATATGGAACTCCTTGTTGTTGTGCAGAAGGTAGAGCGAGGCGAAGAACGTATTATCGATCAGGTCGCTGATGACCACGCGGGCGATCTCGACCTCCAGGCGGTCGAAGATGCTGGTGATCAGGTCATGGGTGAGGGGACGGGCAGGTTTGACGTTGCTCATGGCCAGGGCTATGGAGTTACCCTCCGCGGCCCCGATCCAGATGGGCAGGATCTTCTTTCCTGTTTCATCCTTCAGTACGACGATGTAACTGCTGTTCCGGCTGTCGAAAAGGATGGTATTTACGTTCATCTGGACCCACATGTGCGTTCGCACCTCTTATTCTAAAATACCACACCGATTTTGCTAAGTAAAGGGATTATTTTATTGACTTTTCTTGAAGATACGATATACTTTCTCACTTGTAAACAGCGAGGAAAACGTTGACCATCGATGAAACAAACCCTGACTGAAATCCTGCTCCAGGCCCTTACCCGGGCCAAAGACAAGGGTGAACTGAAGCTCGAAACGCAGCCGGCAATCACGCTCGACACCCCGAGGGAAAAGAGCCACGGAGACCTGGCCACCACGCTTGCCATGACCCTGGCGAAACCGGAGTCCAAGCCCCCCCGGAAGATCGCCGAGATCATTGTCGCCAATATCCAGGACGAGGACGGCGTCATCGCGAAGACCGAGATCGCGGGGCCGGGGTTCATCAATTTTACCTTCAAGCAGGACCGCTGGAAAAAGACGCTCTTTGAAATAGATACAGAAGGCCCCGCTTACGGGCTGAAGAACATCGGCAAAGGCGAACGGGTGCTCGTGGAATTCGTGAGTGCGAACCCGACCGGACCTCTGCACGTCGGGCACGGCAGGGGCGCGGCCATCGGCGATGCCCTGGCGAACCTGCTTGCCGCGGTAGGGTATGATGTCACCCGGGAGTTCTATATCAACGACGCCGGCAGGCAGATCCGTCTCCTCGCCCAGTCGGTCTATGCGCGGTATCAGCAGTCGCTCGATAATGACGTGCCCTTTCCCGAAGACGGCTACCACGGCGGCTATATCGAGGAGATCGCCCAGGGATTCATCAAATTCCACGGAAACAAATATCTGAACGTGCCCTTTGAGGAATGCGTTCAGCAGTTCGGAGACTTCGGCAAAGAGACCATGCTTGCCGACATCAGGGCCGACCTCGAGGCCTTTGGCGTTCGTTTCGACACCTGGTTCAGCGAGGCAGCGCTGCTCAAGGACGGCTCCGTGCAGCGGTCCATCGATGAACTGCTGGAAAGCAGGAACTGCTTTGAGCAGGACGGCGCTCTGTGGTTGCGCTCAACCACCTTCGGTGACGATAAAGACCGCGTGGTGACAAAGAAGGACAAGAGCTACACCTATCTGGCCACGGACATCGCGTATCATCGGAACAAACTGGCGCGCGGGTTCACAACGCTCGTGAACATCTGGGGAGCGGACCACCACGGTTATATCCCGCGCGTGCAGGCCGTGATCCAGGCCTTCGGCCATCCAAAGGATTCGCTCCATGTGCTGCTGGTCCAGCTCGTCTCGATCCTTCGCCACGGACAGCCCGTGCCCATGTCGAAGCGGGCAGGGAATTTCGTGACGCTCCGGGACGTGGTGCAGGATGTGGGCAGCGACGCGGCGCGGTATATTTTCCTGACCCGCCGGTCC
The DNA here is from genome assembly GCA_963732675.1 of Nitrospirota bacterium. Taxonomy (GTDB): domain Bacteria; phylum Nitrospirota; class UBA9217; order UBA9217; family UBA9217; genus JALNZF01. The sequence continues at coordinate 38,070 of CAVTAJ010000016.1, read as the reverse complement.
GACAGCCATCTGGACTTCGACCTCGATATCGCCAAGGAGCAGTCGCGTGAGAACCCGGTGTACTACGTGCAGTACGCTCACGCCCGGCTTGCAAGCCTGTTCCGCGAGGCCGAGACCAGGAACATCAACGTCCCGACGAGCGATGCTGTTGATCTTTCGCTTCTCGATCTCGCGGAAGAACAGAGCATCATCAAGGCGCTCGCGAAGTATCCCGAGGTCATCGAAGAGGCCGCACTGGCATACGAGCCGCACCGGCTGACATTCTATCTGCAGGACCTCGCCGGTCTGCTGCATAACTATTATTTCAAGCACCGGGTCATTACCGAAGATCTTAAACGTACGGCCGTTAAGTTGTTCCTTATGAAACAGGTGAAGACGGTGATCCAGAGCGCGCTCAAGATACTGGGTGTGAATGCGCCGGAGAGAATGTGAGACACAGACGTACAGGAGTGACAGAGTGTCAGGAGTCAGTGGAATGAAGAAGATCATTCTGAGTTTGTCTGATACTCTGACTCCTGACTTCTGACTCCGTACTGAATATCGTGTTCAATTTTTCCTTAATAAAAAAGGACTCTGTTTCCTCCGCCCGCCTGGGTAAAATGACGACGTCCCACGGCGAGATCAATACCCCGGTATTCATGCCCGTGGGTACGCAGGCCACGGTCAAGACGCTCTCGCCGGCAGACCTCGTGGACCTTGGCGCGGAGATCATCCTCTCGAACACGTACCATCTGTTCCTGAGGCCGGGGCATGAGCTGATCAGGGAGTTCGGCGGGGTCCAGAAATTCATGGGGTGGAACAGGCCGGTCCTGACGGACAGCGGCGGGTTCCAGGTCTTCAGCCTTGCGGAGCTCAGGAAGATCACGGAAGAGGGCGTCACGTTCCAGTCCCCCATCGACGGCGGCGCCAAGCACCTGATCACGCCTGAGTACGCCGTGGAGATACAGGAAGCGCTCGGCGCTGACATCATCATGGCCTTCGACGAGTGCACGCCGTACCCGGCGACCCGTGATTATGCGCAGGAGTCGCTTGAGCGGACGCTGCGCTGGGCAAAACGGTGTCGCGGTGCGAAAAAGGACACGGGCCAGGCGCTTTTCGGCATTGTTCAAGGCGGGATCTATCCTGATCTGCGAAAGCAGTCAGCGGACGCGCTTGTCGATATCGGATTCGACGGGTACGCGATCGGCGGTTTGTCCGTGGGCGAGACCAAGCCCATGATGTTCGAAATGATCGAGGCGACGGTCCCTTCGCTTCCCGGGGACCAGCCCCGGTATCTGATGGGGGTCGGGACGCCGGAAGACCTCGTGGAAGGCGTTGACCGCGGCATCGACCTGTTCGACTGCGTGATGCCGACGCGGAACGCCCGGAACGGAACGTTCTTCACGTCCTTCGGCAAGGTGGTGATCAGGAATGCCCGGTATGAACGTGATCATCAACCGATCGACCTCGAGTGCGGATGCTATACTTGCAGGAACTTCACCAGGGCTTATGTGCGGCACCTGTTCAATGCAAATGAGATCCTGGCCTTGCGGCTCGGCACGATCCATAATGTTTATTTCTATCTCAACCTGATGCGAAATGTCAGGCTGAGCATCGAGCAGGGGAGGTTCAGGGAGTTTAAGAAGGAGTTTCTTTTGAAGAGGAACGTCGAAGAATAGCAGAAGTTCAAATATCAAAGATCAACGTTCAACTATTCTATTGGATTTTAGCTTTTGATATTTTTTGCATTTTGGATTTTTAAATTTGAAATTTAATTATGAGGAGGTCCACATGTTTATCGCTACAGCTTACGCAATGGGCGCACCGGGAGGAGATCAGGCGGCCCAGGGAGGCGGCGGGTACCAGGGCATCATCATGATGGTCGTGATATTCGCCATCTTCTACTTCATCATGATCCGTCCCCAGCAGAAGAAGATGAAAGAACACAAAAAGATGCTGGAAGCGATCAAGAAGGGCGACGAGATCGTCACGGCCGGCGGTATCTACGGAACGGTAGATGGGGTGAACCCCGATACGCTCACCGTCAAGATCGCCGAAGGCGTCAAGGTGAAGATCACCCGCGGTTCGGTGGGGGATGTCGTGAAACCCGAGGGCGAAAAGAAGTAATTTAAGTCTTGACTAGTATTGCCGCAGAGAACACGGCAGTCACCGGGAAAAACCAATACCGGGTTTTCAGACGTGATATTCGTGTAACTCGCGGCTCATCCCTGTATTGCATGTTAGGAGGCAAGTAAATGAAGAAGAGTATTCAATGGAGACTGGCGCTCATCGCCCTTTCGGTCGCGATCGCGCTATTTTTGTTCGTGCCGTCCACGCCATTATCGGCCGGGCTGCCGGACTGGTGGAGGCAGAGCGTGCCCAAGATATCCCTGGGACTCGACCTCAGGGGGGGCAGCCACCTGGTGATGGAGGTTGACACTGCCAAGGCGGTGGAGTCGTCGGTGGACAATATCGTGGCCGACCTGCAGACCTCGGCAGCATCGGAGAAGCTCGCGGTGATATTCGCCAGGACGGGCCAGGACATTACCGCAAAGTTCGAAGAGCCGCTCGCCGAGAAAGTTGAAAAACTCGTCAAGGACAGTTACAAGATTATTGCGATAAAGGACCGGGCCAAGGGCGAGCAGGTGTATGCCATGAACGCGGCCGAGGTCAGGCGCCTTAAGGAATGGGCCGTGACCCAGGCGCTCGATCGCACCCGCCGCAGGGTCGACAAATACGGCGTGGCCGAACCTGCCATCTACAAACAGGAACACGACCAGATCGCGCTTCAGCTTCCGGGTGTGAAGAACCCGCAGGAGGCGATCGCGTTCATCAAGACCGCCGGCAGGCTGGAGTTCAAGCTTCTGGACACCACGGGTGACCTGCAGAAGGCGCTTGCAGGCACGGTCCCCAAGGACAGCGAAGTGCTGTACGGCGAGGATGTTGATGAGAGCGGGAAGGTCATCAAGCGGCCGTACCTCGTGTATAAACAGACACTCCTGACGGGGGACAGGCTGAAAGAGGCCAAGGTCGGGATCGACCAATACAACAAGCCGGCTATCTCCATCTCCTTCGACAGTGAGGGCGCCAAGATCTTCGACCGCGTCACCGGCGAGAACGTGGGCAAGCAGCTCGCCATCGTGCTGGACGGGGTGGTGCACTCCGCGCCGCGGATCCAGGACCGGATCAGCGGCGGCAATGCCCAGATCACCGGGAACTTCACGCATGACGAGGCCGCGAAGCTCGCGATCGTGCTGCGCGAATCGCTTCCGGCGCCCATGAAGATCGTGCAGAACGTGACCGTGGGCCCGTCTCTCGGCCAGGATTCCATCGACAAAGGCGTGAAAGCGGCGCTGTTCGGCGGAATGTTCGTCCTCGTTTTCATGGTCGTTTACTACCGGATGTCGGGGCTTATCGCGGACTATGCCGTGGTCCTGAACATGGTGCTGCTCCTGGGCGCCATGGCGCTCCTGAATGCAACGCTTACCCTGCCGGGCATCGCGGGCATCATCCTTACCATCGGCATGGGCGTGGACTCGAACGTGCTGATGTTCGAGCGCATTCGCGAGGAGATCCGCGCAGGCAAACAGCCGAGGCCTGCGATCGACTCGGGCTACGACAAGGCGTTCCTGACGATCCTTGACTCGCACGTGACCACGCTTATTACGGCGGCAGCACTGTTCCTGTTCGGTACGGGCGCCATTAAGGGTTTCGCCGTGACGCTCAGCCTCGGCATCATCATCAACCTGTATTCCGCCCTCGTAGGCACCAAGGTGATCTTCGATATCGTCAATTCGAAGTGGAAGCTGGAGAAGCTGAGTATTTAAAGAAACAATGATCAGGATGTACCACAGAGTACACGGAGTTAAGGACTTTTTTATGAAAGCTTTTCTCTGAGCCCTCTGTGACCTCTGTGGCTAAAATACATGTATGTTGGAGGTTGAAATGCTTCAAATATTGCATAAGACGAATATCGATTTCATGGGCTGGAAGAACATCTCGTTCACGGTTTCCGGACTGCTGATCGCGCTCGGCATCGTCGGACTGATCCAGGTCGGCCGCGGCAAGGCAAATCTCGGCATTGATTTCGTGGGCGGCACCACGATGCAGCTCAGCTTCAAGGAACAGATGCCGGTAGAAAAAGCGCGCGCGGCCCTCGATAAGAACGGGTTCATGGGGGCCTCGATCCAGCAGGTCGGAGAAGGGAACAAGATCCTGATCAGGCTCCGGGAGTCCGAGGGGACGTCGGACAAGATCCAGAACCTCTTCAAGCAGGAATTCCCGAACAATGCCTTTGAGGTCGAGAGCATCATGGAGATCGGGCCGGTGATAGGCAAGGCAGTCCAGCGCGACGCGCTCGTGGCCATCACGGTCTCGATGATCGCGATCATTATCTATATTGCGTTCCGGTTCGAATTCAAGTTCGGCGTGGCGGCCGCCATTGCGACCATTCACGATGTCTTTGCCGTGCTGGGTATTTTTTACCTTTTAAATTGGGAGATCAACCTGCTGATCGTCACGGCACTGCTCACGCTTGCGGGCTACTCGCTCACGGACACGGTGGTGGTCTTCGACCGGATCAGGGAAAATCTGAAGCGCAATAAGAAAGATACGCTGCCTCAGCTGGTGAACAACAGCATCAACGAAGTGCTGTCCCGTACCATCATTACCTCGCTCACGGTGGTCATCGTGCTCATCCCGCTTGTCCTGTTCGGCGGAGAAGTGCTGCACGACTTCTCGATCGCGCTTCTGTTGGGCGTGATCGTGGGTACCTATTCGTCGATATTCGTCGCCAGCCCCATCCTGGTGGTGTGGCAGGCAAAGACGGGCGGAAGGCTGGTCTCGAAGTGATCGAAAGCAGGAAGTTGAGAAGATAAGAAGGTAAGAGGTCAGGACGGGAAGAGGGTGAGAAGGCATGCAGGAACCGTTTTTTTATATTCCCGTCCTGCCTTTACACCTTCTTAACTTCCTTCCGTTCTAACAACTCAGATGACAACCAATCCATCACCTGTCATTAAGATCGCCGGCTCAGATGCGGCAGTGCTTGCGGAAACCGATCTGCTGCAGCTGTCGTGCGGTATTAAGCGGCTGCGATTCGAACTGCTGCAAGGCGAGCGCCCCGATCGTCCTCAATCCCTACGAGATCGCGCTCATGTGCCGCGAAAGCGCCATGAGCTATGAGGACCTGCTCGATATCGTCGATACGGACCGGGCAAACGGATTTCCTCTGGTCATGCTGCCGCGGAACCCTGTCTGCCCATTCTGGACGGAGAACGGGTGCCGCATTTATAAGGCCCGGCCGCTGGCGTGCAGGCTCTTTCCGATCGGCCGCGTGTATGACGGCGTGCAGTCCAGGTTCGTCCTGCCGGGACGGAATATCTGCACCGGTCTCGCGCCTCTGCCCGCAAGAACAGTAGGCGATTATTTGAAGACCCAGGATGTGGCCCAGCAGATCCGGATGGCGGACCGATGGATCGAGTTCGTGAATGAAATCGAACTGCTGCCGCTTCCCGATAAACCAGTGACGTCAGTTGCGTTCCACATGTTCGTCTACAGTCCTGACACTCCGCCTGTTCCTGCATCCGAGAATGCCGACGCAATCACCTCTCCTGAAGAACGTTTTATCCTGCGCCTCAAAACCGCTTTGGGACAGTTGCCCCGCTTCCTTCGTCATAGCTAACGTTATCAGTAAGTTATCATGCACCGGCTCAAGCATAACTTCTATTGACATGTACGGCAAGGGACTATATTATACGATGAGGATTAATGCGACACGTTACTATTTAATTTCTCGTATAAACATGAATTATTCAAAACACATCGCGTCACTTTCCGTGCTGCTGTTCATATCGGCTTGTGTAGGTGAAAAGACGCTCCCTCCTGTTGTCCCGGACGCTCAGTCTCTTCGATCGGGGGGAACTAGTACTACAGTTACCGATGCTGAACAAGGTTTCAAGGCAGCACGCGCTGCATATCGAGCAGGAAACGCCGAGAATACACTTGTCATTGCCCGCCGGACCATGGACCTCTATCCGAACACTCCCTGGTACAAACGCACATTGTTCCTGACCGAGCAGGCGCTCATCCAGCTTGACCGAAGCTCCGAAGCCGCTGCGGCCATGCTGCATGTTCAGGCGGAATATCCTGAGCTTGCCGACTACGCTGTCTTTCTGATGGCTGACCATCACTATGCAAAGTCCCGGTATTCCGAGGCAGCCGCGCCTGTACGAGCAGGTCATCGAGAAATATCCACTGAGCTCCCTTATCGCGCGTGCCGCATTCAAGCGGGCGCAGGCACTCTTCGAATCCAATGCATTCCCGCAGGCGGCAGAGGCGTACGATTCGTTCCTGAGGGACAACCCGCGTTCCGAGTTTGCTCCCGCCGCCGGTCTTGGGCTTGGACGCGCGCTGACAGCGGAATCTGATCTTGCACAAGCCGTGCGTGCCTACCAGGACGTCTGGGTCAGGTATCCCGGCCAGCCGAATGACCGGGAAATTGAAAAGGAGCTGACCTGGTTCAAGGCAAGCGGCGTGGAAATCCCCGAGCTCGCCTCCGCTGAACTGTACGAGCGCGGCAGGAACCTTTTCCAGGCCAGCCTGCATGAAAGTGCGGTTGAGACGTTCACGAAGTTCCTGGAGAAAGAACTGAACTCGCCGGACCGGCCCGACGCCCTGTACCGCACCGGCGTATCGCTTTATTATCTCGGCAAACGGGGAGAGGCCGCGGTCATCCTGGAAAAAATGATACGGGATTATCCGTCCGATGCGAGAGCAGCCGACTCGCTGTACTGGCTGGGAAAGTCCTACAGCAAGCTCGGTGACTGGGACCATGGGGTGAAGACCTTCCAGAAACTGCTTGAGGTCTTTCCCGACAGCGATTGGTGCGATGACGCCCTCTTCCTGATCGGCAACATCTACCGGGAATCAGGCGACATGAATAAGTCGGTTCAGTACTATGACAGACTGGTACAGGACTATTCGGACAGCAAGTACGCTGACAGCGCCATCTGGTGGAAGGCATGGTGGCACTATACCTCAGGTGATTACACAAAAGCGGAACACACTCTGCAGGACCTGGTCAACCGCTATCCCCGGTCATTCCTGGTGAACCAGGCCCTCTACTGGCAGGGCCGGTCCGCAGAAAAACGGGAAAAGCGATCCCTTGCAGAGAGATACTACGAACGGGTGCTTAAGAAGGGACCGTATACATACTATGGATACCGGGCAGCCGAGCGAAAGGCGGTCCTGGGGGCCGCCGCGGTCATGAAACCGGACGATTCCGCCGATGCAGCGATGGCGTGCGCGGAGACCCTCTGTTCCGATGGAACGTTGACTACCGTCGATACTGACGAAGGACCTTCCCCGTGGACGGAAGAGATGAAACAGGTGCTTTCGAAGGAAGAACGCTTCGGGAAGATCCTCGAGCTCATGCATCTGGATATGAAAAAAGACGCGGCAACGGAACTGTGGGCGGTAAAGGACGGGATGCCGAGAAGGCGGAGCGCGCTCATTGAATTAAGCAAGGTATTTTTCGAGCTGGGAGATTTTTATCACTCCCTTATCATCGTGCTCAGGACATATGAGCACTATCTCGAGGGGCCGGTACCCGGTGTGTCCGATGATCTGTGGCTCCTTGCCTATCCGCAGGGCTACTGGGAGAGCATCGTTACGTATGCCGGAAAGTACAATCAAGACCCCTACTTTATCGCAGCCATTATCAAAGAGGAGAGCCAATTCCGAACCGAGGCGCTCTCTCCCGCCGGCGCGCGGGGGCTGATGCAGGTGATGCCGGCTACCGGGGAGTGGATTGCCCGGATGAACAGCATTTCCGGGTTTGATCGGGAGAAACTCTTCGATTCCGACATGGCGATCAATATCGGGACCTGGTATGTCAGTCAACTTATGAAACGGTTTAAGAACGATCCGCTGCTTGTGGCAGCGGCCTACAACGCGGGACCCGAGGCGGTTCAAGGATGGATCGCGAAAAATGGATATCAGGGAGAGCGGGACCAGTTTGTCGAACTGATACCCTATTCCGAGACCAGGGGATATGTGAAAAAAGTATTGCGTAATTATGCCGAGTATAAGAGGATCTACGAGAAGACCGCGGGAATTGCGGATTTCGGTTTGAGGATCACCGAGTAAAGGATGAGGAGTGTGCGGCCCTGAGGTGAGTACATTCGTATCCATGATCAGCACGATCGACTGGATGAAGCAGGGAAGATCCGATTTAGCTTAGAAGCACTTACTTTCGGTATCCTGTAATCCCGTAAAATGATTGATCTGATTTCACCGTTGCGGATTGAGATCGAGGGAGCGACGCTATGAACGACCTTGAGGAGCGATTTGCTGAGATTGAGAGAAGGGTAAGGCCGCTGGTGGCCCAAAACCATTCTCACAAGAAGCGCATCAGGGAGCTTGAAAAAGAGCTCAGCCAGGCACGTGGTGATGTGCAGAAATCGGCGCAGTTCAATGATAAACAGTTGCACCTCAGGGAGAGGATCGAGAAGGTACTCCGGGCCCTCGAAGCGGTCGATGTCAAAAAGAGCTGATGGCATAAAAAGCCCCTTTTGAAAAGGAGGTCTCCCCGGTGTTTCCCAAGGGAATTATTCGTTATTTTGCTTGACAATGGGTGTCTTTTCCTTTAAATTACCGACTTGCATGTGCAGTACGTGTATCAGGAGAGGTCGGGTAAAGAGGGTACTACACAGAAAACGCCTTCATTCACACCATGATCTAATACCGTACCATCGTCCATGTTATCAATCTTATGAGTGAAATACAGCTCAGGCTGCCTGACGGTCAGGACAGAAAGTATGCCTCTGGCATCACCGGTCAGGAAGTTGCCGAGAAAATCGGCTCTCGCCTCGCTAAAGACGCGCTTGCCATAAAAGTAGACGGTCAACTTCAGGATCTCAATGTCCCTGTTGAACGCAGTGCTGCGGTCGAAATCGTCACCTTCGGCGCGCCCGAAGGCCGCGAAACGTACTGGCACAGCACCTCGCACCTGATGGCGCACGCGGTGAAGCAGCTCTTCCCGCAGGCGAAGCTCGCCATCGGTCCGGCGATCGAAGAAGGCTTTTACTACGATTTCGATCTCGAGCGGCCGCTGACGCCGGAAGACCTCGTCAAGATCGAAAAGAAGATGGCGGAGCTGGCCAAGGCCGCGACGCCGATCACACGAAAAAATATTTCCAAGGCCGATGCCTTGGCGTTCTTTAACAACAAAGGCGAGACTTATAAGGCGGAGCTCATCAGCGAGCTGCCGGAGGGCGAAGCGATCTCGATCTACGAACAGGGCGATTTCGCCGACCTTTGCCGCGGGCCGCACGTGCCGTCAACCTCGAAGATCAAGGCGTTCAAGCTCCTCTCTATCGCAGGCGCCTACTGGCGCGGCAGTGAGAAGAACAAGATGCTGCAGCGCATCTACGGCATCTCGTTCCCGGACAAAGGACGCGCTGGATGAACATCTCGCCCGGCTCGAAGAGATCAAGCGGCGCGACCACCGGAAGCTCGGCAAGGACCTTGACCTGTTCTCGATCTCGGAAGAATCGGGCGGTGGACTGGTCCTGTGGCACCCGCGGGGCGCGCTCATCAGAAAGACCATCGAGGACTTCTGGCGCGACGAGCATATGAAGAACGGATACGATTTTGTGTATTCTCCTCACGTCGGACGCGGTACGTTGTGGGAAACGTCGGGGCACCTCGGTTTTTACCGGGAGAACATGTATTCTTCCATGGATATTGAAGGGCAGGAATATTATGTAAAACCGATGAACTGCCCGTTCCATATCATGATCTACAAGAACAAGCTGCGCTCGTATCGCGAGCTGCCGCTGCGGTACGCGGAACTTGGTACGGTATACCGGTTCGAACGTTCGGGCGTGCTGCACGGTCTGCTTCGGGTGCGCGGCTTCACACAGGACGATGCGCATATTTTTGTGGCGCCCGAAGACATGGAAGCAGAGGTCATCAAGGTTCTCGCGTTCGTGGTCAAGATGCTTCGGACATTCGGGTTTGATGACTTTAAGGCTTATGTTGCTACGCGACCGGAAAAGTCAGTGGGAGAAAATTCCCGCTGGGAGCAGGCCACGCAAGCCCTCAAGGTTGCCGCAGAAAAGGTCGGTCTGGGTTACGAAATAGATGAAGGCGGCGGCGCTTTCTACGGTCCCAAGATCGACATCAAGATCAAGGACGCCCTGGGCCGCCTCTGGCAGTGTTCGACAGTGCAGTTTGATTTCAACATGTCGGAACGCTTCGACATGACCTTCATCGGCGTGGACAACCAGGCGCACCGGCCCTACATGATCCACCGGGCGCTCCTGGGATCGATCGAACGGTTTTTCGGCATGCTGATCGAGCACTACGCAGGAGCTTTCCCGGTCTGGCTCGCACCTGTGCAGGCCAAGGTGATGTCCATCACCGATAGCCAGATCGATTATGCCAAGAGCGTGCGTGACCAGCTCCTTGCTGCCGGGATCAGGGCCGAGCTCGACACGCCGGTCGGAAAAGATCGGGTTCAAGATCCGCGAGGCCGCGATGGAGAAAGTTCCCTACATCCTTGTGGTAGGGGACAAGGAAGTCCAGCAGAATATGGTTGCGGTGCGCGAGCGGGGCGGAAAAGACCTCGGCGTGATGTCGCTTGACGAATTTATGAACAACGTGCAGAAGCTCATTCAGGAAAAAAATATTTCGACCGAACTGACAAGGGGGTGATTGTTTATCAGTAAGATTACAACGAGAATCAATTTTATGATCAAGGTGAAAGATGTCCGCGTTATTGCCGCGGACGGAGAACAGCTCGGGATCCTTGATACCCGGGAGGCCATCAAAAGGGCGGAAGAAGCCGGGCTCGATCTGGTGGAAGTGGCGCCCACGGCAAAACCTCCGGTTTGCCGCATCATGGACTTCGGAAAGTACAAGTATGAGCTTGCCAAAAAGGCTCACGAATCCAAGAAGCATCAGAGCGTCATTGTCGTTAAAGAGATCAAGATGAGGCCTCGTACGGACGACCATGATGTGCAGTTTAAGACGAACAACATCAAGCGTTTCCTCGAGGAAGGCAACAAAGTCAAAGTGACCGTCATGTTCCGCGGCAGGGAGATGGCCCATACGATCCACGGAAGGGCATTGCTGGAACGCATCCTGGCTGATTTGCAGAACGAGGCCGCTGTGGAGCAGTCTCCCCGCATGGAAGGCAGAAACATGACGATGATGCTCGGGGCAAAGGCAAAGGTCTAATGATGCGGGGCAGTGAACTGCGGACAGGTGACAGCGCACTGAATATCTATGATCGTTGATCCTGCGGCTTGGGCATTGCCGCAGTTGATATACTAGGAATACAGAGCTTACGAGCGTACACCAGAAAGTTGGAAAGGGGAAAGGGAATGGCAACGGCAAAGTCAAAGATAAAAGTAAAGATAAAATTAAAGACCAGAAAGAGCGCGGCCAAGAGATTGAAGATCACCGGCACGGGCAAGGTCATGAGGCGCAAGGGATGGAAGGGCCATCTGCTGTCCGGCAAGAACGCCACGCGCAGGAGGCGGCTCTCCGGCGCGGTGGAGCTCACCAAGGACAATCTGGAAAATGCCAAGCAGATGCTTCCGTACGGCCTTAAATAGTATTCAAGGTTCATTGTTCAAAGTTAATAATTCAAGATCCAAGATGCAGGATGGCGAGGTTGAAGAATCGCGGTTCCTGCATCGTGCATCATGATTCGAGGAGGAAGAAAAAATGCCAAGAGCTAGAGGCGGCCCCAAGACGAGGGCCAGAAGAAAAAGAGTACTTGACCTGGCGGAAGGGTACTGGGGGGCAAAATCGAAACTGTATCGTAGTGCTACCGAAGCTGTGGACCGTGCGCTCAAGTATGCCTACCGTGACCGGAAGGCCCGGAAGAGGGATTTCCGCAGACTCTGGATCGCGCGCATCAACGCCGCAGCCAGGCTGAATGGAGTGACGTACAGCAGGTTCATCGCCGGTCTCACGAAGTCCGGCGTAGCGCTCGACCGTAAGATCCTGTCGGATCTGGCGATAACCGATCCCGCAGGCTTCTCGAAGCTTGTCGAGATGGCCAAGGCAGCATCGTAAGGAAGTCTGCTTCGAGACGTTACAGGCCCCGGACACCGGGGCCTTTTTTTGTTGACATCTCCCCGCAATTCGGTTAAAAAACATCAGGAAAACTATGATGAAACGCGGCCGTTCCTGTATCGCGGCCTTCATGGCTTGCGCCTTTCTGTTGCTTATTACCGCACCCGCATACCCCTCCTACAATTCCGAGGCCGGGCAGAAGTATACTATCGCCCGCCAGCGCCTGGAAAGCCTCAGAAAATCCAAAAATAAAATGAATTATCGGTCCTATTGGGTGGACTGCATCAGGACCTTTGAACTGGTGGAAAAAAAATATCCGCGCAGCCCGAGTGCGGAAGACGCCTGTTTCGACCGGGCGGAGATCTATCAGGACCTCTATCAGTTCAATAAGTATTCAAAGGACCTGGAGCACGCTCTCCAAGTCAACGGAAGTTGCCAGTCCACGTATCCGAAGCATGCCAGGGCGCCTGAGGCGCTTTACCACATCATCAAACTTTCCCTTGATTACAAGAAAGACAGCGCATTTGCGTCGGAGACCTTCGCCAAACTGACGAAGTTGTATCCCGACAGCCCCTGGACCGGCAAGGCAAAGTCCCGGTTCATCCCGCCTGCGCGCACGGACCGGAAAAAACGGAAAGAGGAGACGGTGCTGCGAAAGATGCCGGAGACGGTGATCGCGGCCCCGGAGAAGTCAAAACCAGCAGGCGTAGTCACGAGCATCCGTTACTGGTCGGAAGGGGCATATACCCGCATCGTGATCGACCAGAGCAAACCGGTCACGTTTCACGCCCGGGAGCTCAAAAATCCCGACCGATTGGTCTTTGATCTGTTGAGTGCCCGCGTTGACAGGTCCCTGCATAAAGAACCGCTGCCGATCAATGACGGGATCCTGAAGCAGGTGCGTGCCAGCCAGTACGCGCCGGACATCGTTCGGGTAGTGCTTGATCTTGCGAGCATCAAGAGCTATGCGGCGTTCCCCCTCCATGATCCCGAGCGCCTCGTGATCGACGTGACGGGCGATGGAGGAACGGCGGCCGAGCCGTCCGTCGAGAGCACGGAAACGGGCACGCAGCAGAAGACAGTACCGGCAGCTGACAACGGCGCTCAGGCAAATGCAGAGCCGCAGACCCCTTTCACGCTCCCCTCAAAGACGCCTGACGGGAACAATACCGACGGCTCAACGCTGTCCCTGTCGCGGCAGCTTGGGCTCAAAATCAAAACCATTGCCATCGACGCGGGTCATGGCGGTCATGACCCTGGAGCCATCGGCAAGAGCGGTTTGAAGGAAAAGACCATAACCCTCGATGTCGCAAAGAGGCTGGCCGCCCTGGTCAAGGAGCGTCTCGGGTGCACGGTAGTGATGACCCGGGACAAAGATGTGTTCATTCCGCTCGAGCAGCGGCCATTCATCGCAAAATCCAAGGGCGCGGACCTCTTCGTTTCCATCCACGTGAATGCAAACCGGAAGCGCAAGGCACGGGGGATTGAGACGTATATTCAGAGCCTGAGGGCCTCGGACCGGGATGCCATGGCGACAGCCGCGCGCGAGAACTCCATGTCAACCAAGCGTTTGAGCGAGCTGAAATCGGAATTGGACAGGATCTTCGCTGACCTGGCCAAGGATGATAAACTTGAGGAATCTCTCCAACTGGCGCATGCGGTGCAGGGATCGCTTGTGGACACCATGAACCCGATTCAGGGGAATGTCGTGAATCTTGGAGTTAAGCGCGCGTTTTTTTATGTACTGATCAATACGGAGATGCCGAGCATCCTTGCGGAGGTTGGGTTCATCAGCAACCCGGATGAAGAAAAGATGCTGCGTACGGACTGCCTATCGGCAGAGCATTGCCGAAGCATTGTATCAAGGTGTGAAAAAGTATGTTGAAGCCCGGTCACCGCAGATGATGGGAATCTGAGACCATGATGCGTCAGGAGCAGGGATGGGATCGCGGAAGTCGGATGTGAGGAAGGTTTTTTACCAATCACCCATTATGTATGACCGATCACTGATTATGCTTTATCCTTTATCGCCGGCCCGCTTCCCGCCACCAGATACGCATCAATGAACTGGTTGAGGTCTCCATTCATCACAGCGTTCACGTTGCCTGATTCCACGCCGGTACGGTGGTCCTTCACCAGCTGGTAGGGTTGGAACACATAGGACCGGATCTGGCTTCCCCAGGCGATGTCCTTCTTCTCGCTTACCAGCTTGCCGAGCTTCTCATCATGTTCCTTCTTCCTGACCTCATACAGCCGCGAACGCAGCACCTTCATGGCCACGTTCTTGTTCTTGAGCTGCGAGCGCTCGTTCTGACATTGTACAACGATGTTCGTCGGCAGGTGCGTGATGCGCACGGCCGAGTCGGTCTTGTTCACATGCTGGCCGCCGGCGCTGGACGCGCGATAGGTGTCGATGCGCAGGTCCTTTTCATCGATCGCAAGGTCTATATTTTCTTCAACTTCAGGATATACGTAGACCGAAGCAAAAGACGTATGCCTGCGCTTGTTCGCGTCAAAGGGCGAGATGCGCACCAGGCGGTGCACGCCTGCCTCCGCCTTCACCTTGCCGTAGGCGTAGTCGCCCGAGACCGTGAAGGTCACTGACTTGACGCCTGCTTCTTCACCGTTCTGATAGTCGAGGATCTCGGTCTTGTAGCCATGCGCCTCTGCCCATCGCAGATACATTCGCATCAGCATCTCGGCCCAGTCCTGGGCCTCGGTGCCGCCTGCGCCGGGGTGGATCGAGACGATGGCATTGGAAACATCCTGTTCACCCGAGAGGAGCGCCGCGATCTCTGCAGCCGAGATGTCCTTCTGAATGCTTGCGATCTCGCTCTCCAACTCAGCACGCATGGCCTCACCGCCTTCTTCTGCAGCAAGCTCCGCCATGGCATCGAGGTCATGGAAACGTGTCGAGAGCGAGTTCCAGTCCTTGAGAGAACGCTCAAGCACGGCCTTTTCCTTCATGAGCGCGTTTGCTTTGTCCTTATTGTCCCAGAAACCAGAGGCTTCCATCAGGTGGGTGAGTTCGGTCAGTTTTGCTTCCTTGGCAGGGGTGTCAAAGATGCCTCCGCAGGGTCTCTATCCTGTTCTTGACTGCGTTGAGTTCCAGTTTCAGATCTTCTAATAGCATTCACGTCTCCGGTTTCATAGCTGATATATAATCGAGCAGATTATACCACAGAGAAAATGAACAATCAAAGAGAAAGAGCATACATTCATTCAGAGTTGAGAACGAGTCCGCCTGATGAACTGTTTCCCGATAATTGTATTCAGCAATACGAATAACAATGCCTTGAAATCATGCCATGTTTGTGAGATAATCGCAACTCGTAATGGCTACCCTTCGCACCACTGGACATAAATTCCTGAATCTCTTCGTGGTCCCCCTCTGGGTGGGTCTGCTTGCGCTGCCTTTTACCGGTATAGGCAGCGCAATCCGCGTCACGGCAGCGGCAGGTATTGCCATGCTGCTCTGGAGGATGCTCAGAACTGACGTTGTCTCGGATGTCCGTATCTCGGTTGCTGAAAAAATCTCAAAAGCAATTGCAGCCTTTGCCCCGATCACGCGACATGTTTCCTCTCCGCTGACCTACGCACTCATCTCGGTCCTTTTGGTCGTCCTTCCTCTTTTTCTGAACGAATATTATCAAGACATCATGACGTTGACCGGCATGTACGTTGTTCTTGCCCTTGGTTTGAACATCGTGGTGGGGCAGGCGGGGCTTCTGAATCTGGGATACGTAGCGTTCTACGCGATCGGCGCGTACACCTATGCGATCCTCTCGACAACCTTCGGGCTTTCGTTCTGGCCGGGACTCATTGCCGGTGGATCAGTGGCAGCGGTTTTCGCGGTATTGCTCGGCATGCCGACATTGCGTTTGCGCGGCGACTATTTTGCGATCGTCACCCTGGGGCTCGGCGAGATCACCCGCATAGTCCTGAACAACTGGGACAGCATGACCGGTGGACCAAACGGCATCTCGAAGATCGGACGGCCCGTGATAGCGGGATATGAGCTTCACACCACCCTGGATTTCTATTATCTCATTCTTCTGCTCGTGATCATTACTATATTCGCCATGCAACGGCTCATCGCGTCGCGCATCGGCCGTGCATGGATCGCGATCCGCGAAGACGAGGTCGCGGCCGAGGCCATGGGGGTAAATACCTATCGGATGAAGTTGCTGGCTTTTGTGCTGGCGTCGGCATGGGCCGGGATCGCCGGGGTTTTTTTCTCGGCCAAGATGGCCTTCGTCTCGCCCGAGAGCTTCACGTTCTTTGAGTCGGTCCTGATCCTCTGCATGGTGGTCCTCGGAGGCATGGGGAGCATCCCGGGGATCATCCTCGGCGCGCTTCTCCTGATCACGCTTCCCGAGATCTTCAGGGATTTTCAGGATTACCGGATGCTGGCGTTCGGGGTCGCCCTTGTCCTGATGATGGTATTCAGACCGCAGGGGCTTTTGGGTACAGTAAAAAATACCAATTGAAACGCTTATCTTGCAGTGTTGAAAAAATAATGGACACGCAATAAGTCGAATTTTACCGCTGAGACGCCGAGGCGCAGAGAACGTCCTTACTATAGTTATCACGCATTTCTCCGCGTCTCTGTTTATGGCCGCGCCTTCGTAGCCTGCTGTTGCCATATCGCGGCCACAGGCAAGAGCAGGCTACGTCTCCGCGGTGGATCAGGTTTATTCTCACCAATGGAATGATACGACATGCTTCTTTTAGAAACGAAAAATCTGGCCAAACACTTCGGCGGGCTGAAGGCGCTCGACGGGATCGACATGCGCCTGGAACGTGAGCGGATCGTGAGCATCATCGGCCCGAATGGCGCAGGGAAGACCACGTTGTTCAACTGCATTACCGGCATGTACCAGCCTACGAAGGGGAAGGCCATATTCCACGACAGGGATATTACGGGGATGTCACCCCATGATATAACGTCATTGGGCATCGCGCGTACGTTCCAGAACATTCGCCTTTTCAGCGGAATGCTCGTTGTTGAGAACGTTATGGTGGCGGCGCACTGCCGCACAAGCGCCGGAGTGTTCGGGCGCGGTCTTCAGGCCCCGGAGAGTAAAAAAAGAAGAGCGGGACATGGAGTATCGCGCCATGGATATATTGAAATTCGTGGGGCTGGAAGCAAAGTACGGTTCGCTTGCGGCGAACCTCTCCTATGGCGACCAGCGGCGGCTGGAGATCGCACGGGCGCTCGGGACCGAGCCGCACCTTCTGCTCCTTGATGAACCTGCCGCCGGGATGAACCCGCAGGAAACGCAGGACCTCATGAACCTCATTCGCAAGGTGCGCGATAACGGCGTGGCGATCCTGTTGATCGAACATGATATGAAGGTCGTCATGGGCATTTCGGACCGGGTGATCGTGCTCGACCACGGAGTGAAGATCGCCGAGGGCCTGCCGAAAGACATCCAGCAGAACACTGATGTGATCGAAGCGTATCTCGGCAAGGAGAGTTTGCATCATGCTTGAGCTGCGCGAGGTGACCGTTTCCTACGGGATGATCGATGCGCTCAAAGGCATCAGTCTGAAGGTGGAGCGAGGGGAGATCGTTGCGCTGATCGGGGCGAACGGCGCCGGTAAGTCAACGACCTTGATGGCGGTCTCCGGGGTTGCCGCACTGCGGTCGGGCAGTGTCCCGTATGAGGGCGCGGAGTTGTCAGGACGGCCCGCGCACGCTATCGTCCAGATGGGGATCACGCAGGTCCCCGAAGGGAGGCGCATCTTCGCGAGGATGACGGTTCGCGAGAACCTTGAAATGGGCGCTTTCATCAGGGACAAACAGGAGTTTGCGGGAGACCTTGCACGGGTATTCGAGACGTTCCCCGCGCTTGCGGACAGGAATAAACAACTCGGCGGCACGCTCTCGGGCGGCGAACAGCAGATGCTCGCCATCGGCAGGGCGCTCATGTCCCGGCCGAAGCTTCTTCTTCTTGACGAGCCGTCGCTTGGCCTCGCGCCGATCATCGTGAGCAGGATATTCAAGATCATCAAAGAGATCAACGATCAGGGAACGACCATCCTCCTTGTGGAGCAGAACGCAAAAGCAGCGCTCCGTCTCGCGCACCGGGCCTACGTTTTGGAGACCGGGAAGATCGTGATGCAGGGCCGGGCCTCTGAACTTGAGAAGGACCCGGGGATCAAGAAGGCGTATCTGGGGGAATAAAACAGAAGGCGAGTGCAGAAAACAGATGATAAAGAAAGAAGTTTTTGTCTGGCGTTTGTCCGCTGTCTTCTGTATTCTATCACTGATATGCGGAACATTAAACTCATTCTTGAATATGACGGCACCAACTATCACGGCTGGCAGTCGCAGATCGGGAGCGGAATGCCGACGATCCAGGATGCGCTCGAACAGGCGCTCAATAGCTCTCACGCATGAAACAATAAAGACTGTTTCGTCGGGCAGGACCGACGCGGGAGTGCATGCCCTGGGACACGTCGCAAACTTTAAGACCGAAAGCAGTATTCCTCCCGAGGCATGGGCGCCGGCGTTGAATCATTGGCTGCCGAACGATATCAGAGTGCTGCTCTCCGAAGAGGTGCCCGGGGATTTTCATGCCAGGTTCAGCGCACAGGGGAAAATATATCGCTATAAAATTTTGAACAGGCAAATGCCGTCCGCATTACATCGAAACGTGTGCGTGGCATGTTGAGAAGCGCCTGAATCTCAGAAACATGAGATTGGCCGCTGCATGTCTCGTGGGTGAGCACGATTTTAGCGCTTTTCGAAGTTCAGCCTGTCAAGCAAAGACTCCGGTGAGGACATTGAATACGCTTACGATAAAGAAATCCGGGGAGTTCGTCGAGGTTTGTCTTGAGGCGGATGGTTTCCTGATGCACATGGCGCGGAATATCGTTGGAACGCTTGTGGAAGTCGGGCTCAAGAGGCGACAGGCGGAAGACGTTAAGCGGATACTCTTGTCATGCGATAGAAAAAAGGCGGGGAGGTCCGCGCCGTCATGCGGCCTGTATCTGCTCAAGGTGTTTTATCTCGAAAAATAACGGCGAGTTACACGCATGAACGGCAACCTTCAGTACAAGCATAAAATTATAATTTTGTAAAATGTGCTTGCTAAAAATTCCCCTTTATGCTATTTTTTGCGGTGTCCTGCTGTGTTTTGTTCTAAGATAACAATCCCACAAGCGTGATTGCTATAGTTTTTGAGAACAATACCTTACTTTTTGAAAGGAGAATGTATGGGGAATTGGCTGAGTGCATTACTGATGCTGTTGTTCACCTTTGGTCTGACACCAGCAGCCGGCGCAGCTACGGATGCGGCAACATGTCTGGGCTGTCACGGATCGATGGAGGGGGCCGTCAATGTAAACCAGGAAAAATTCTCTAAGTCTGTTCACGGCGGGATGAATGATTGCCTCATGTGCCACCTGACCCTGAAGGGGTCGCAACATCAGGGGTTGACGGGAGGAAAGCCGGACAGTGCTGTTCAGTCGCTTGCAGCCGCGATCTCGCCGAAGAGCAAGAAAGATCCGATCGCACAGGCAGCCTGTGTGACCTGTCATCCGGACATCTATGCGGCCTATAAAGCGAGCGTACACGGGCAGAATGTGATCGTCAAAAAATCAAGTGATGGCCCGGTCTGTACCAGCTGCCATGGATCGCCGCACTACATCCAGTCGAAGACGAGCAAAGAATCTGCGGTGAACCACTTTAACGTGGTCCAGACCTGCGGCGTCTGCCACGAAGAGAAGATGATGTCCGAGAAGTACGGGTTCAGCACCCATGTTATGGAGCGCTACAAAGAAAGCTTCCATGGCAGAAAGCTGAAAGTCGGCCACAGCGGAGCGCCGTCATGCGTCAATTGCCATGGTTCTCACGATATTAAAGATGTCAAAGACCCATCGTCACCGGTCTTTGGTGCGAATAAGATAAAAACTTGTGGAAAATGTCATGCGGGGGCCACGGAAAAATTCGTTGCCGCGATCACCCACCAGCCGCTCCATCCCATCGCGCATTTTACCGAGCTTGCGCTGATCGTTCTCACCATGAGCGTGTTCGCGTTCATTTGTATCCATGTGCTTTTGGACATCTTCGCGGACATCCGTGAGCGTTTGTTCAGGAAGGGAGGCAAGCATGAATAGTCAGAGTATACCGAAGGAGATAGAGAGGTTCGACCTCTCGGCAAGGATCCAGCACGTCATCATGTTCACGACCTTCCTGCTCCTGTCCTTTACCGGCTGGGGGCTCAAGTACGCGTACCAGGACCCGGCAAGCGCCTGGATCAGTTTCTGGGGCGGCGCGAAGATGGCGGGGATCATTCACCGGGTGGCGGGCATCACGATGCTGCTTGATTTCCTCTACCACCAGTTCTACCTCGTGAACAAGGTGCGCAAGGGAGGATTCAGGCTCACGCTTGTTCCCATGCCCAAGGACGTGGTGGACGCGTTCCATAATTTCATGTATTTCTTCGGCATCAGGAAGGAAAGACCCTATTTCGGCAAATTCAGCTATATGCAGAAGTTCGACTACTGGGCGGTGTATTGGGGCATGTTCATCATCGGGGCATCCGGTTTTTTCCTCGCCTTCCCGGTGACGGTGTCCTACCTGTTCCCGACATTTACCCTCCAGTGGATCTGGGACGTGGTCATCGCCATGCACAGCGATGAGGCGCTTCTCGCGATCGTGTTCATCCTCATCTTCCATTTCTACAATGAGCACCTGCGGTCCGATGTGTTTCCGATGAACTGGATGTGGATCACCGGGAAGATGTCGATCGAGCAGCTCAAGCACCATCATCCGGCGGAGTATGATTATCTGTACGGGGATAAGAAGAAAAAGTAGCCGACAAAGACGATAGAGCACGGGTAACAAACAACGGCGGCCCACAAGGCCGCCGTTGTTTGTTACGGAATTACGTTGAATTGGATTGTTCGAGTCGGCTCTTAATTCAGTTTATCAAGTACGCCCTGCTTCATCCTGTACCGTTTTGCCGCGCGAAGGGCGATCTCGGAGCTGTGGGTCACCATGATCATCGTCACCTTTTTTTCTTTATTGATCTTCTCGAAGAACGCCATGATCTCCGCTTCCGTCTCCTCGTCAAGGTCCCCGGTGGGTTCGTCGGCGAGGATGACCTCCGGTTCATTGATGAAGGCGCGGGCAGATCGCAACGCGCTGCTGTTCACCACCGGAGAGCTCGGACGGGTAGCGGTCAGTCTTATCGCCGAGTCCCACGAGCCGGAGCAGCCGTATGGCATCGTCCACTGATCTGCTTTTACCGAACACGGTCGGGAGGAGGACGTTCTCGGTCGCGGTCAGGGTGGGGATGAGGCTCGCGAACTGGTACACAAAACCGAACTTCTCGTTCCGGAGCTTTGAACGTTCCCTATCATTGTAGTCCCAGATGTTCTTGCCATCGATGGTGACCGTGCCGGTGTCCGGCCGTGCAATGCCGCCGATAAGGCTCAGGAAGGTGCTCTTGCCGCTTCCCGAATGTCCGACGATGGAGATAAACTCTCCCTGCTGCACGATAAGAAGATCAAGAGGCTGGAGTGCTTTGATCGTTTTTCCTGAAATGGAATAGGTTTTCGAGAGTCCCTTCAGTTCGATCATGAACTTCCTTTCTTTCCGTATGACCTTGCGATGATGAAAACCGCTCCGATCATGATAAGGATGCCGATGACGGAGAGAAACCTGACTGCAGGCACCATGCCGTAATGACAGGGCATTCGCGGGCTCTGGCAATACCCGAATTTGTCCGGAAGCCAGTAGGCGAGTCCGAACACGAGAATTGAAAGAATGGCGCCGGCCAGCGGCATCTTTTTCGATTTTACAAAGAAGGTCATGCAGGACACCACGATCAGCATTGCGCCGACGACCCGTTCCGCCTGCGCCGTATCAGAGCAGTGCATACGCGGGAAACCGGCAAATTCGCAGGCAGGAAGAATGTACCTGGGGACCAGGAAGAAGAGGATCCCGCCTGCGAGTGCTGTTATCGCGACAAGCTTCTTCATTTCAACGCGTTTAGCGTGCCGTCAAAGTCCATATTGTTGCCGGCTTTCGAAGCTTCGTTCTTGTCTTTAAAAGCAGCAATGCCCCAGCCCATGGGTGTTCTGAATTTCTTACTTGAATTGACATAGTATGCCTTCCGGGCATCGATCCACTCTCCGGTCGTGTAATCCTTGACCTCGGCCCCGGCTTCTTTCATATTCTTTTTCTTGAGATACGAGAACAGGTCGCCGATATCGCAGAAATAGAGCGTCGTCTCTCCCTGGGTGATCTTTGAAGTAAATTTTGAATCCATCATGACCATCATACCGCACTCCGTACACTTGGTTTCCACTGCAAGAGCAGGAGTCAGGGATATCACGATGAGCGTTATGGCGATTCCCATGGCCTGCAATCGTCGTATCATCTTATTTCCCCTTTCTGTCGATCTCTTTTTTGAGCGCCGCTGCAACGCCCGCGTCAAATGTATCGAGTTCATGGTACTGGGTGAGCGCGTCTGAACGTTTTCCCTTTTTGAGCAGCGCAATGCCGAGATTGTACCGGGCGGTTGCGTATCGCGGCCGCAGGGAGATCGCTTTTTTAAGGGCAACGATCTCTTCGTCTGTTTTCCCGACCTTGCCGTAGGCAATTGCCAGGTTGTTATACAGCACAGGGTTCTTGGGAAAGAACTTGATCGCCTTCATGTAACTGTTGAGGGCCTCCTGATACTGTCCGAGCCTGCTGTAGGTGTTCCCCAGCTTCACATAGGCGTATCCACGCTGCGGGTCGATGGCGATGACCTTTTGAAGGGCATTCATCTCTTCACGATACATCTGCTGAGCGGTCATAGAGATCGGAAAGATGGTACCATGCCTCTGCATCCTTCGGGTTCTTGGCGGTCTGGTCCTTGAGTTCCTCGAAAAGGTTCTTTTCTGCGCTGACCGGAGGAGTCGTCTGCTCCTTTTCATCAGCGCATGAGAAGAACAGAAAGGACGCCATAAACAGGGTAATAAAAAGGGGCTTCATTCCGCGCTCCTGATTGCTTCGTAGGGCTCCACTCTCAGGAGCGTGATCGACGGCAGGAACGCGGCAATCAGGCCGGTGAAGATGGAAACGAGGAGCGCTCCTGCGGTCAGCATGATCAACTCCGGAGCGGCGGGAAAGAGATAGGGGAGCCTGAGGTAGTGGAGCATCAGGTCCTTGAAGCTGAAGAGCAACCCGTATCCGAGCACGATCCCCGCGGCGCCGCCTGCTGCAGAAAGCAGTACGGCTTCATTCAAGATGATCGCGGCGATATGCCCTCTGTTCGCGCCCATGGCGCGCAAGATGCCGATCTCCCTGCGCCGTTCGTTCACGATCATGTAAAAGGCAAAGGCCATGATCAGGAGCACGATGGACCAGAGAATGATGCTGATGATCAAAATCGCCTTGATCAGCCCGGAAAGCTGTTTCCGCACGGTGCTGATGATCCTGTCGGAAACCAGCGCTTTGACTCCTCTGATGTCATGTTCGATGCGGATGGCGACGCGGTCCGGGTTCATAATCATCTCTGACCTGCACGAGAACGGTGGATATCTGGTCCCTGCCGATCTCGATGGGCTGGATCGCCTTTGTCTTTGAATTTTCCGCCATCTGGTACGCGGCGTCGAGGCTCATGAAGACCGCCTTGATCGAAGAAATCCATCCCCGTCGCTTCCATGGTCCCGGCAACCGTGAAATTCGTGCCGAAGAAGGGGATCGTATCGCCGGCAATCACCGGGACGTGCCTGCCGGTGATGATCTCATTGATGCCGAGTTTCCGGTTGAGTGTTTTTCAAGCCAGGGTTTTACCGTGAAGTCGGTTTCAGGATCGAAGGCGATGAGGAACACGTCAACATTGAAGCAGCAGGTAAAGCTGGTGGGCTTGACGAACAGCTGAGGAGTCACATTTTTGACGCCGTCGACGACCTTGACCTGGTCGAGCATGGCCCGGTCCATCAGAAATTGGGTCGGTTCGCCGGAGAGCAGTGCCGATTTGTGCCTTGGTCCTTCGCGCTTTCGGGGACGACCAGGATGTCGGCGCCGAGGCGATACGTGCCGATCTTGAGCGCATTATTGATGCTCTTCAGAAAGAGTGTTGCGGAAAAGAGTGTACACGACGACGACCGCGACGATGGCAAACAGGAGCCAGGTCCTGGTGACTTTTTCGAGATTTTTCAGGTTTCATGAGGGATGTTCATAGCGGAAACAATTATTCCTTCGTGTGGATTTATTACATCAATGTTATTATACAGAAGATGTCGGTAGTAAACCCTTCGGTTCCGATACGTGGTGATTGTAATGTATATGGATATTATACCGAAGAAGTCGTAAGGGCAGTAAATGAAAGAAAAAAGCCGGAGGCAGGTGAAACTTGCCTCCGGCCGATACCGAGCTTGAGGAATACAGGTTCGGACTACTTATGCCAGTCGATTTCGATGCCGCAGAGGAGCGGAGAACCCTTGTCGATCTTGACTTCCACGCCACTCGCCTTGTGGCAACCGGCGCAGGCGGACACTTTGCCTACGAGGTTGTAGTTCTTCATGTCCATGACGTTCAGCGTGCTGTCGTCACCATAGGTCCTTGACGAAAGGAAAGCATACTTGCCGTCCTGGGTAAATGCAAAATCATGCGGCCTCACATCATCGGGAAGGACGATGCGCTTGACGATCTTGTCAGTGGCCGTATCGATCACGATGACCTGGCTCTTGTGCGTACCCGGCTTGAGACCCGGATCAAATTCGTTCGGGGCGCTGACCCAGAGGTATTTGCCGTCCGGGGTCATTCTGATCTGATGAAGGAACGTCATCTCGGGGCTCGTGATCTGTTTGATCTCTTTTTTCGTCGTCCAATCATACACAAAGACAATACCCTGCGGCATGTCGGAAATATAGGCTTTCTTGCCGTTCTTGGTCCACTGAATACCGCATACCGCCTTGCCCACCGGCATCTTGTCAACGGTTTTCATTGTCTTCGAATCCCAGACGTAGACATTGCCGTCCGCCATGTCCTCGAAGTATATGTTCCCATCGGGTCCTACGATCGCGCCGCAGAACTTCTCACCGACCTTGAAGGGGCCTTCTTTCTTCATTGTTGCCAGGTCGATCTTGTAGATGTTTCCCGCCAGTGTTCCGGCAACAAGGACCTTCTTGCCTTTTTCGCTGACGAGGGCCTGGCCGTGGGTCCCGCCGGACTTCTTCACTTCTTCAAAGCTCATGCCCGCGATCTTGCCTTCCATCTCGGAACCGGCCTCGGAAAGGACGATCCGGTCCTTCTCCACGTCCATCGGGGGCTTCATGGTCTTCATGTTGATGATCGCCATGTGACCGCCATGGCCGGCGATATAAGCCGTTGCGTCAAAGGTCGGTATCTTGGCTGCCGGTACTACTTTCACATTGACCACTTGAACATCCGCCGCCTCCACCACTGCCCTCTGCGACAGGCCCAGGAAGAGTCCAAAAGCACTCATCACTACCAAACTGATCACAAGAATCTTTTTCATCTGATCCCTCCCATGTTAAATAGTTCCGAGCACTTAGGTGCTCAGGTGAAACATACAGATTATTGTTATCGCGTCCTTAATTACCATTTAATCTCTGAGTATCCACCTCCTTGTCCCTTAAAAAGAGTACGGGAGCTAGTGTATGACGTGAGATCCCTGTTTCACTAATACTAAAATTCAAATACTCATTATATTTCTAAGAATTATAATATAGTCCCGGGTTCGATTGGTGTCAACCTAAAAATCATAATTTAACATATTTTCCTTATTGCAATTTTAGTCTTATGTGTCTGTAAAAAAATCAAGAATAACAGTGTCTTAATTGTGTCTGCTCTGAGGAGTAGTGCATTTTCCCCGGCCCATATTTTTTGACGCTGTTGTGAGTTGCTGGAGAGTGGTTCAGGGATTAATAAATCCCCTGCTTCAATTGAAGCAGGGGATTGCGTTGAAGGTGATTGGGACCTAGCTTACTTTCTTTACTTTGCCCGACCGTATGCACCGCGTACAGACATGCATGCGCACATGCGCACCATTGGTCGCCACTGCCCTGATCGGCTGTAGATTCGGCTTTGAGAACTTCTTGGATCTGTTATTGGCATGGCTCACTTTGTTTCCGCTGAGCTTGCCCTTTCCGCAAATATCACACGTACCGGCCACTGTAAAGTCCTCCATTACCTGCAAGTTATTAAAAGCAGGCATACGATACCACAAGACCGTGAACCATGCAAGGGAAAAATGCTGAATTAAGGCGGACGCTTGACTTTCCTCCGGTTCTGCTGTAATGTAAGTGCCTGCTTACATTTATGAAGAAAAACACAACAAAACAGAGGCTGCTGGACGCCACGCTCAAATTGATCTCGGAAAAAGGCTATCTCGGGTCCACGACGCGGGAGATCGCCCAGGAAGCGGGGGTCACCGAGTTGACCCTGTTCCGGCACTTCGGGACCAAGGAAAAGCTTTTTGAAGCGCTTCTGAGGAACCATACCTTTTTGCCGAGGCTGAAGGAACTGTTGCCGGAGCTGGACGGTCTTTCCTATGGGGATTCGCTCAGGCTGATCGCAACCAGATTTTTGCTGTCGCTGAAAGAACGCAAGTCATTGGTCAAGATCATGTACTCGGAAGTAACGACCTATCCTGAGAAGATCAAGAAACTCTATAACAAGTTCGCCGATGATCTCCGGTTGACCCTTGCATCCTACTTCAGGGGGCTGCAGAAAAAAGGCCTTCTCAGGACCGTATCTCCGGAGATGGCGGCCCAGCTGTTTCTGGGTATGCTGTTCTCTTACTTCCGCTCCGAGGAGATCATGCGGGCAGGCGGCATGAAAAAACAAACAATGGAAAAGAACATCAAAGAGTTCGTGGATATATTCATGTTCGGCACAATGAAAAGATGAGTAGAAAATCGTTTTTCTTTCCAGTGGATTGAACCAATTCCGCAATCCTGTGTCTCATAGAGGATACTAACCACTAATCCGGGGGGATCGGTATGAACAGAAAATGCAAAGCTAGTGTGAGTGCGCTGTCTATCCTGTCATTGTTGTTGCTGACGACACCCATGCGCCTGTCAGCGGCTGAAGCGACGCCGATCGGTGAGGGTGCGCCGGTCCAGGGACAGGCCAATGAAAAGGAACTGACCGCGGCAGGAACGGCGAAACCGGACCAACTCCTCACCCTGAACCAGTGCATCGAGACCGCGCTCAACAAAAATCCGACCATCCTTGCCTCGATGTATGGCGTTGACGTCAATCGGAGCAGGGTAGGGGAAGCCCGTTATAACTACTACCCGCAGCTCAGCGCGTCGGCAGCGTATACCAGAATTGACCCCCTGTCATCCCAGACGAGCACCTTCGGCAGCTCAGCGGCATACGACCAGTATACGAGCAGCATTACCCTCAACCAGAATATTCTTGATTTCGGGAAGACCTCCCAGCAGGTCGACATTTCGAAATATAATCTCGAATCTGCCCGTTCAGATCTGAACACAACGCAGGATACCATCATCCTGAGCGTAAAGCAGTCCTATTATGGCGTCTTGAAGGCCAAGAGGGACCGGGATGTTGCCGCGGACGTCCTGAAACAATTTCAACTGCACCTCGACCAGGCAAAAGGTTTTTATGATGTCGGAACAAAGGCGAGGATCGACGTCATCAAGGCGGAAGTGGACCTGAGCAATGCAAAACTGAGCCTCATCAATGCCGAGAACGCGCTTAACATAGCATGGGTGACCCTCAACAATGTCATGGGGACCCCTGATGCGCCTGAGTATGCCATTGAGGACAACCTCTCATTCCAGCACTATGCGATAACCCTGGAAGAGGCAAAGGCGCGTGCCTTTGAGAACAGGCCCGACCTGAAGTCGATCATCTCGAAAAGGCAGGCTGCGGAGGCAAATATCAGTTATGCACGGTCCGGCTATTACCCGGTCTTATCGGGGTTCGCAAGCTACAACTGGGCAGGAGAGACAACATCGAACTATGGACCACAGCTGGAATGCCGGCGTGCTTCTGACCGTTCCCCTGTTCAGCGGATTTCTGACCGTTCATCAAGCGGCGGAAGCCAGGTCAAACCTCTATATCCTGAAGGCAAACGAAGAGTCACTTAGACAACAGATACATACTCGATATCCGGCAGGCATACCTGAACCTGCAGGCGGCCGAGGCCAGCATTGCAACCGCCGAACTGGCATCCGCGCAGGCAAAGGAGAACCTGGACCTGGCAAACGGCAGATACTCAGCCGGAGTGGGAAGCCCCATCGAGGTTTCGGACGCGTTCGCCACCTATGTTACCGCACAGGCGAACTATACCAGCGCCTTGTCCAATTACAAGATCGACCAGGCGACCATCGAGAAGGCAATGGGGGCGCGGTAACCGGGACACATCAGGCAGAAGGCAGTGTGTTGCTCAGACCGCCAGGTGGGCCTGGCAATGCTCCATAACGTGGATGCGTAAATCAATAAAGAGAGGCAGCGAAAGATAATGAAGCTTAAACCTGTTCATGCGGGCGCGAAACTGATCGTTCTGGCCGCGCTCGTTCTCATCATCAGCGCCTGTTCCAACGACGGCAAGGCGAAACAAGCGACGCAGCCGGCCGTACCGGTAAAGATAGGTGATGTGATGCAACAGAACATCCCGGTGCAGATCAATGCCATCGGCAATGTCGAGGCGTACAATGCCGTATCCGTGAAAGCCCTGGTCAACGGGGAGATCGATCGGCGTGCAATTCAAGGAAGGCCAGGATGTACAGCAGGGCGACGTGCTCTTCCAGATCGATCCTCGACCCTACGAGGCGGCCCTCAAGCAGGCTGAGGCGCAGCTCGCGCGCGATGCTGCACAGGCAAAGAATGCGGAAGAGCAGGCCAGGAGATATGAGATCCTCGTCCAGAAAGACTATGTCTCCAAGGACCAATACGACCAGTTTCGCTCCAGCTGCGGACGCCCTGGCGGCCGCGGTCCAGGCGGACAAAGCGAATGTCGAGAACGGCAGGCTGCAGCTTGCCTATTGCACGATCAAAGTCTCCGATCGACGGCCGCGTCGGAAGCGTCCTTATCAACAAGGGCAATGTCATCAAGGCGAACGACCTTGACGATGGTCCAGATCAATAAGATCGCCCCGATCTATGTGACCTTTTCCCTGCCTGAACAGAACCTTGCGAATATAAAAAAATATATGGCTGAAGGATCATTGCAGGTGGATGCTGTTATCCCGGGAGACGAGAAACGGCCCGTGCAGGGAAAGCTTACGTTCATTAATAATGCCGTGGACACCGCCACCGGGACCATCCAGCTGAAAGGCACCTTCGAGAACAAGGACAAAAGGCTCTGGCCGGGACAGTTCGTCAATGTGGTCCTGACGCTCACGACCCAGCGGAACGCCGTTGTCATGCCGGCTGCGGCCCTTCAGACAGGGCAGCAGGGGCAGTATGTCTTTGTGGTAAAACCGGACTTTACGGTTGAGTCCCGGCCGGTGACGATCGCATGGTCATACGGTGAGTTCGCCGTGGTCGCCCAAGGCGTGACGCCGGGAGAAAAAGTAGTGATTGACGGACAACTCAACCTGATCACCGGGGTCCGTGTGGAGTTGAAAGGGGAGCAGCCTCAAACACCCCCGGTAAAAAGCGGGCAGACAGGCAGCGATCAGGTAACAACCGGCCAGCCGGATAAAAAGCAAAAAGCCGGAAATGAAAAGTAACCGACAGCTGTTCAGTCGTTGCTAGTCACGCGAAGCTACGGTCTGCACCCATTTTTATAAGCCTACGGAAAAGCGTTTATGAGTGCAGAGACGCGAGACGCAGAGAAATGAAATGCATGAGTTCAATGGTTTAATCTTCGCGCCCTCCGCGTCTCCGCGGTAACTTGATCGAGTTTTGCGATCATCTAAGGACACTTCCGATGAATATCGCAGAACCCTTTATACGAAGACCGGTCATGACGACCCTGATCATGCGCGCGATCCTTCTCTTCGGCATCATGGCGTACCGGCTGCTGCCGGTGAGCGATCTGCCGAACGTGGATTTCCCGACCATCCTGGTGAACGCCACGCTGCCCGGCGCCAGCCCGGAAACGATGGCCTCGGCCGTGGCAACGCCGCTCGAGCGCCAGTTCTCCACCATTGCCGGCCTCGACAATATGACGTCGGTGAGCGCGCTCGGGCTCCACCCAGATCACCCTTCAGTTCAACCTCAGCCGGAACATCGATGCCGCGGCCCAGGACGTTCAGGCCATGATCGCCAAGGCCGCGCGCCTGCTCCCGCCGGACATGCCGACGCCCCCGACCTACCAGAAGGTCAATCCCGCGGACCAGCCGATCATCTATCTTGCGCTCAGTTCTCCGACGCTGCCGCTCTCAGCCGTGGACGAATACGCCCAGACCACGATGGCCCAGCGCATTTCCATGATCAGCGGCGTGGCCCAGGTGCAGGTCTTCGGCTCCCAGAAGTACGCGGTCCGCGCCCAGCTCGATCCCCGCGCCCTTGCCTCGCGCGGGATCGGCATCGACGAAGTGGCGAGCGCGGTCGCGAGCGGGAACGTGAACCTGCCGACCGGGACCCTGCAAGGGGCGAACGAAGTCGTTCACCATACAGGCGAGCGGCCAGCTCATGGACGCGGAGGCGTACCGCCCGCTCATCGTGGCATACCGCAACGGCAATCCCGTCCGGCTCCAGGAACTCGGCAGGGTCATCGACAGCGTGGAGAACGACAAGGTCGCAAGCTGGTACAATACGTCCAAAGCAAAGACCAGGGCGATCATCCTGGCCATTCAGCGTCAGCCCGGCACGAACACGGTCGAGGTCGTGGACTCCATCAAGAAGCTGCTGCCGACATTCCGCGCGCATGATGCCGGCATCGGTCAACCTGGATATTCTCTTCGACCGCTCCATGTCCATACGTGAATCCGTCGGCGACGTCAAGTTGACCCTGATGCTTGCGATCGTGCTCGTCGTGCTCGTCATCTTCCTTTTTTTACGCAACCTCTCGGCCACGATCATCCCGAGCCTGGCGCTCCCCATGTCGATCATCGGCACGTTCACGGCCATGTACGCTGCTCGGCTACAGCGTGGACAACCTTTCGCTCATGGCGATGATCCTTGCCGTGGGGTTCGTGGTCGACGACGCCATCGTGATGCTCGAGAACATCGTCCGGCACATGGAACACGGGGAACCCGTGCTTCAGGCCGCGCTCAACGGGTCGAAAGAGATCGGCTTTACGATCCTGTCCATGACCGTTCTCACTCGTCGCGGTGTTCATCCCCGTGCTCTTCATGGGCGGCATCCTCGGACGCCTGCTGCATGAATTCGCGGTCGTGATCACCGTGGCCATCCTCGTCTCCGGCGTTGTGTCCCTTACGCTGACCCCCATGCTCTGCAGCCGGTTCCTGCAGCCTCCCGGCAAAGAGCAGCATGGCCGGTTTTACATGGTCCTGGAGCGGTTCTTCGATGACCTGCGGAACAGTTATGAGAGGAGCCTCACGTGGGTGCTCAAACACCGCTTTGTCACGCTGATGATCTCCATTGTCCTTCTTCTCGTGACGTTCGCGCTCTTCTATGATCATGCCGAAAGGCTTTCTCCCGACCGAGGACACGGGCCAGATCTTCGCCATTACCGAGGCGCAGCAGGGCATCTCCTTTGCCGACATGAGAGAAGCACCAGCTGGAGCTCGCAGACATCATTGCCCAGGACCCGAACGTGGAGGCCTTCATGTCGAGCATCGGCGCGGGCGGACCGAACGCGGCCGCCAACTCCGGCCGGATCTTCATGAGGTTGAAGCCCCGTGCCGAGCGCAAACTGTCCGCCGACCAGATCATCCAGGATCTGCGCAGGAAAACCGCGGGCGTGATCGGCATCAGGATCTTCATGCAGAACCTGCCTCCGATCCGCATCGGCGGCGTGCTCACGAAGAGCCAGTACCAGTATACGCTCCAGAGCCCGGACACGGACGAGCTGTATAGAAGCGGCCCCGGTCCTCGAAGCGAAACTTCGGGCCTTGCCGCAGCTCCAGGACGTGAACACCGACCTGCTGATAAAAAACCCGCAGGTGAACCTCGAGATAGACCGCGACAAGGCAGCGGCGCTCGGCGTCACGGCGCAGCAGATCGAAAGCGCGCTCAGCGCGGCGTACAGCTCGCAGCAGATCTCGACCATCCTGGCGCCGACCAACCAGTACCAGGTCATCATGGAGCTGGAGCCCCAGTATCAGACGGACCCGTCTTCGCTGACCATGCTGTATATCCGCTCTTCGTCCGGCAAATTGGTACCGCTCAATGTCGTTACCAAGCCGACCGTGGGCACGGGGCCGCTCCTCGTCAACCATCTCGGACAGCTCCCCGCGGTGACCCTTTCCTTTAACCTGAGGCCGGGGGTGTCCCTGAGCGAAGCCGTCGGGGACGTGGACAAAGCCGCCAGGCAGACGCTGCCGCAGTCCATCACGACCAGTTTCCAGGGCACGGCCCAGGCGTTCCAGTCGTCCACGCAGGGCCTGTTCCTTCTCCTGATCCTGGCTGTCCTGGTCATCTACATCGTCCTCGGCGTCCTGTACGAGAGCTTCATCCATCCGCTCACGATCCTCTCGGGACTGCCTGCCGCGGGCGTGGGGGCGCTGCTGACCCTGATGATCTTCGGCAAGGAGCTCAATATTTACGGCTATGTGGGCGTTATCATGCTTATCGGGATCGTGAAGAAGAACGCCATCATGATGATCGACTTCGCCCTTGAAGCGGAACGGAAGGAAGGGAAAAAACCCGAGGAAGCGATCTTCGAAGGGGCCCTTGTCAGGTTCCGTCCGATCATGATGACCACGATGGCGGCCCTCATGGGCACGCTCCCCATTGCGCTGGGCTTTGGCGCGGGCGCGGAGGCGCGGCGGCCTCTCGGGCTTGCCGTGGTCGGCGGTCTGCTCTTTTCGCAGCTGCTGACCCTGTACATAACGCCCGTCGTCTATACGTATATGGACACGTTCCAGCAGAGATTCGGCAAACTTGCTATTTTCCGCACCCGGGGATAACGGGTAAGAGCGCCGCTCCGAATAGAGTAGGCGCAATGACGTTTACAAGCGTTTCGGAACACTTGGAAATTTGACTGATGAAAGAGGAAAAGGACCGCATATGAAAAAGTATGGCAAAGGTCACCGCACGCAGCGTTGTTATCGCCATCGGGCTCTCATGGCCTTGCTGTTCAGCTGCAAGGGCGACGGCCCGGCATACCGGACCGAGCAGGTCTCGAAAGGTGATATCCAGCAGTCCGTTACCGCCACGGGCACGGTCAACGCGGTAACGACCGTGCTGGTCGGCACGCAGGTGTCGGGAACGATCAAGAGCCTTTATGCCGACTTTAATTCCCGCGTCACGAAAGGTCAGTTGATCGCCCTGATCGATCCCGAGATGCTCGAGGCGCAATTAGCGCAGGCAAAAGCGAATGTGGAAAAAGCGGACGCGACGTTCCGCGATGCTGACCGGACGCTCAAGAGGAACCGGGAGCTTTTTGCGAAGAATCTCATACCGCGCAGCGACTTCGACACGGCAGAGACGAACTTTGACAGCGCCAAGGCACAGTTGGAACAGGCGAAGGCGGCCTTCAAAGTGGCGGAAACAAACCTCCGGTACACGACGTATTCTGTCGCCCGTTGATGGCATAGTGATCTCCCGGAATGTTGATATCGGCCAGACCGTGGCGGCGAGCTTCCAGACGCCGACCCTGTTCACCATCGCCCAGGACCTTACCAAGATGCAGATCGACACGAACATCGCGGAATCGGATATCGGCGTCGTGAAGCTCGGGCAGGAGGTGGATTTCACCGTGGATGCCTATCCCGATATTACCTTCAAGGGCAAGGTATGGCAGAAAAGGCAGGCCCCGATCACCGTGCAGAACGTGGTGACCTATGACGTGGTGATCCAGGTGGACAACCGCGATCTCAAGCTTATGCCGGGAATGACCGCCAACGTCTCGGTCATCATCCAGACGAAACGCGAAGTGCTCAGGCTCACGAATGCGGCCACGCGGTTCCGGATGACTGACCGGTCCGCGCCTGCGGGCGCGGGGCAGGCAAAGGCAGGCGCGGGCGCGTCCGAGAAGAAAGGACCGGCAGTCTGGGTCCTCGAGAACGGGAAACCGAAGCGCGTCGCCATCACCCCGGGCATCAGCGACGGCACGTATACTGAGATCGTGTCCGGCGACCTGAAGGAAGGCCAGCAGGTTATCGTCGAATCGTTGAAAAAGACGAACACGCAGCCGACCTCAGGGCCGAGGATGTTCTAAAGCATTTCACCCTCCCCTGGCCCCTCCCATCAAGGGAGGGGAACTCCCTCTCCCCATAGTGGGAGAGGGTTGGGGTGAGGGGGAGGATTATGTCGCTCATCGAAGCCAGAAAGCTCACCAAGGTGTATAGTCTCGGCGACGTCGAGGTGCGGGCGCTCGACGGCATTTCAGCGACCATTGAAAAGGGCGAGTTTGTAGCCATCATGGGACAGTCGGGGTCGGGTAAATCCACGTTCATGAATGTCCTCGGATGCCTTGATACGCCGACAGAGGGGAACTATCTGCTCGACGGCATCGATACCGGCGGCCTCTCGCGGGACGCCCTGGCCGAGATCCGGAACAAGAAGCTCGGCTTCGTGTTCCAGGGATTCAACCTGTTGTCCAGGACATCGGCCCTTGAGAATGTCGAGCTTCCCATGCTCTACAACGGTTTCCCGGCCCACCAGCGGCAGGAACGCGCGCGGAAGGCGCTCAAGAGCGTGGGCCTCGAAGGCAGGGAAGGACACCACCCGAACCAGCTTTCCGGAGGCCAGCAGCAGCGGGTCGCCATTGCCCGGGCGCTCGTGAACGACGCGCCGATCATCCTTGCTGACGAACCCACCGGCAATCTCGACACCAAGACGAGCTTCGAGATCATGGAGCTCTTTGTGAAGCTGAACCAGGAGTCCAGCATGACGGTGATCCTGGTGACCCATGAGCAGGATATCGCGGCCTTCAGCAAACGGATCATCCGGTTTTCGGATGGACATATCGTGAGTGATGAGACAGGTGAACGGATGAGTGCGGAGTGCGGAATGCGAAGTGCGGAATATGGAACAATAGATGTCAGCACCGACGTATCAGGGTAAGCTCAAATGTACACGCCTCTGGGCTTCGAGCATTCTTTTACTCCGAGACTCCGCACTCCGAATTTGGTCATCATGATAAACATTCCTTCAACGTTCAAGATATCGTTTCGCGCCCTGCGGGTCAATAAAATGCGCTCCGCCCTCACCATGCTCGGCATCATCATCGGCGTCGGGGCAGTGATCGCCATGGTCGCCATCGGCACCGGCGCGAGCCAGAAGATCGCCCAACAGATATCGAGCATGGGAAGCAATCTTCTCATCATCCTGCCCGGCGCCACGACCTCCGGGGGGGTGAGGATGGGGGGAGGGACGCAGTCCACGCTCAACCTGGCAGACGCCGAAGCGATCGTCAAGGAGTGCCCCGCAGTTGCGGAAGTGGCGCCAAGCATGGGAGGCGTTGCGCAGATAATATACGGACACCTGAACTGGTCAACGGGTATCAACGGGACAACGCCGGGCATGCTGATCGTGCGTGACTGGGAACTGTCCGCCGGCCGGTCCTTTACCCAGCAGGACGTGAAGAACGCAACAAAGGTCGCGCTCCTCGGCCAGACCGTGGTGGACAACCTTTTCGGGGAGCAGAATCCCGTGGGACAGACGATCAGGATCAAGAATGTCCCGTTCACGGTGATCGGCGTTCTTGCGCCCAAGGGCCAGAACGCGCAGGGAACGGACCAGGACGATACGATCATGATCCCCGTTACCACTGCCCAGAAAAAGCTCTTCGGGACCCAGTTCCCGGGCATGGTGAGGATCATCATGGTCAAGGCAAAGAGCGCTGAAGACCTGGCCGATGCCGAGAAACAGATAACCGAGCTGCTGAGGCAGCGTCACCATATCGGCCAGAGACAGGACGCCGATTTCAGCGTGCGGAACCTCACCCAGATCATGCAGGCGGCGCGAAGCAGTCCACGAGGGTGATGACCATGCTGCTCGGGGCCATCGCGTCGGTCTCGCTGCTCGTCGGCGGGATAGGGATCATGAACATCATGCTCGTGTCCGTGACCGAGCGGACGCGCGAGATCGGCATTCGCATGGCGATCGGGGCGAAGACCTGGGACATCACGGCTCCAGTTCATCATCGAGGCGCTCACGCTGTCGATGATCGGCGGCATCATCGGGATCATCGCGGGGGTCTCGACGTCCGTGATCCTTTCAAACCTATCGGGCTGGCCCACGGTCGTCTCACCCGTATCCATTGTCCTGGCGTTCGGTTTTTCCGGCTTCATCGGCATCTTCTTCGGGTTCTATCCCGCCTACAAGGCCTCGCTCCTGAATCCCATCGATGCGCTGCGGTATGAGTAGCCGCGGGGACCGCGCGATTTCCGCTGCTTGATGAAGATCTATAATTTACCCATTCGACACAATGTAAAACGGCAATGACAATGCACACACTGAAAATAAAAAGCATGCGCCTGCGAAAATTCTTATACCTCAGCAGCGCCGTTGTCCTGCTAATTGGTCTGAGCAGCTCCATCTGGATCTATCGGGCTGCCATGAATGCTTCTCCCAGCGATTCGAGCTATGAATTCATTGGTGGATTTGTGTACCCGGCTGAGGGTGGAAATACAAAGAGATATGTCCATGATCTGCAGCTCTATGGCGGAAACGCGGCTGTGCTCGCGGATGAGTTCATGCGCTGGTTTAACGGGCTATGGCGGGGCGAGTCTCTTGCGTATACCGTCGGCTTCATCACCGCAGCCATCTCCCTCGTGCTTTTCCTCATTGCCAGGAGCGCCCCATCCAACATCGCCGGAAGTCCCCATGACGGGGCGGGGCAGGATAGGGACCCCATAACAAAGGCCCAGCATATATCCTGCCGGGACAATGCTCGCCCGACGCGCTGCAGTATGAACAGCCTCAGTTTAATCTTCTCCCCATGAATCTCTTTGACATGTCCCTTCTTTTATAGTACGTTAGCAATTTAGATACCTCGCCTATTCATATATAATACGTCACGCCTGCCCATAGCCTGTTTCCTTCGCCCCTTCGGGGGCCAGGGCGGGGATGAAGGGGGAAGACCCGCATGCCTATTATAGTGCCGAGAACCGATCGCCGGAGCAGAGAGAACTCGATTACACGATACATTTTCATGCTCATTGCCGGCATGTTGCTCACGAGCATGTTCCTGACAAGTTGTGCCATCCCCCTCGCCTACCACGACACCACTACTTACAAAAACCTGACCGATCTTAAAGCTGAGACCATGATGCTTTTTGAGACGTTCGATACAACACCATTTGCCGACAATGAGGCGGCACTAGTAGACCTTGCCCTGAAATTTCGCAAGGCTTACGAATACGAGAAGGGGAAAGGGAACGCCAACAGCAAAACCATGCAGCAGTTTCATGAGATCCAGAAATTGCTGAACGCAGATGTAGCGGATTACCAGGAAAACAAGAGCGCGAAACTTGGCCCGAAATATTTTAGCGAAGCAGCGGTAGTTCTCGGGCAAGCCTTCGATATTGCCATAGCGACAGAGAACTTGAAAAACAAGGATAAACAGTAGCCTGTTACGTCTGTTTTTTAAATTTTCAATTACCAATTTCCAATCTTCAATTTCCAATTCCGGCTTGTCCGGGTTAGGAGTTTGCATGAGCAAGTTCACGGATTACATCGATGGCTTCAAGGATGAGACCTCGACGCTGGCGAAAGATGAGCTCAAGGAACTTATTATTTCAGCCAAGAAAGATGAATCGGAATTTGTGAGATTGCAGGCGGTAAATGTTGAACACTGGACCGTCATGCTTGCAGCAGGCCAGTTGACACCCGCAGGTTTTAAAAGGCTCGTGACGAAGATGGATGTTCTCACAGAACTGGAGACCATTGAGCTGGATGTCGCGGCCAAAGCCAGCGCGCAACGTCTTGCAGACGGAATTCAAAAGCACATAATTGACGGGCTCTGTAAGCTGTT
>CAVTAJ010000015.1:0-168360 GCA_963732675.1 Nitrospirota bacterium | reverse complement strand
TTCCATGAAAAGAGGCCAGAGAATGAGCCGGAGGTTACGAGGGTCAGTCTTTTTCATTGCATTTATCTTCAATAACACAAGATCAGGATATTTCAATCAGAAAGACCTGGCCCTACTGGTCCCCTGTTATTTCTCCAGCTCCTTCATTGAATCCAGCATAAGTTTCTTGCCCTGAATCATCTTATTGACCAAGCACAGGTCTTCCGGGTGCAGCCTGAACCATTCGATCATTTCGGTTATTTCAAGGATCGGCGTTGCGCACACTGCCGGTGGACCCTCCTGGACTGGCGCAGCTTTTACAGGCTCTTCTTTAAAGAGTTCTTCCTGGGCGGACTCAAGTGAGGGCTCGTGACCGGACAACATCCACTCAAGGCTGAGATGGTGCTTCAAGCAAATATTATAAAGCAGCTCGGCGGTCGGCCGGACTTCACCTCGCTCGATCTTGCTGACCTCAGCCCGCGTAATGCCGAATTGTTTGGCGAAGTCCGCCTGAGTAGCAGTACCCCGAACGTGCTTGATTTTGGACCCAAGCGCCTTATAGTCGATCGCAACATATTCTCCAGTCAGAGCGTCCGGCCCAATAGCTCCTTTTTCGTCTGTTGACATAGCGTACCTCCTGCCAATTATGAAATTCTGGGGACGTTGTTATAAGATGTTTTATTCTTTTCATAATCCGTAATTTTGAGTAAAGCAACGGTAGGAAACAACGTCCCTAACATGTTTTCACGTGCCCCGCTTCTAGGGCGCAGAAACTTTGTTCACCCGTTGCATCGCCGCCGCGCGTTATTTCATTTTTGCCAGATGCTGCATGATTTCGTTCTTATGAAGACGAACGTACGCGCAGCTGGGATCTTCGCGGCACTTCCGGCATTTCAGATCATACGCGGAATTTATCGTCCCGCATTTTGGGCAGGAAAAGTGCTCCATCATCTCGGCGAACCACGTTTCGTATCCGGCTGTCCTGATCCGTTCCTGCGATTTCCACAGCTCGATCCGATGCGGCATCGCTGCTTGAAACGATTGCAAGTCTTTACAAGGATACTCCGGGCACTGGCCGCAAAAGTCCACCCCTTTATCAGCGGCGCATTTCGCCATGGTGCAGATGCTCTTACAGAAAAAGCATCTTTTTTCCGTACGGCATCCATGGCATTGCAATTCCTCAACCGGACGCTTCATACGCTGGGCCATTACTTCCAGTCTTGCCGGCTCTTCCCTGGTTCCAATATATATCGTGCAGGCAGGGCAAAAGAGCCCGCAAACGGCGGCAAGTTTTTTGTCAATGGTCTCGGACATCGTATTCCCTTTTTCAAATTAACGATAGATGAGGGACGTTGTTGCACTCGTTGCATTATAAATTGCGCGATAATTAATAATGAGATCAGATAAGGTGGTCAAGAACTGGGAGGGTGATGAAATGTCCGGGAAATACCGCTTTCGTTCTGAGAAGGGCCTCCCAAAAAAGAGAATACTATAAATATATTTACATGGCAAGGTCTTTTTGACAATTGGTTTGGATCGAAATAATATTGCGAGGCACAGCGGGTTGTGAAATGGGGAATGGACGTTTTGATTGAAGACGATAAAATTGGTGGACGAGAAGGGGAATCTCACGCGCTTCGCTTCACGAAAGGGCCTGCCCTCTCGTGGTCTCTCCCGAAACATGAGGGAAATCCTTTCCCTCAAACTCCCTTTGGTTCGATCGCCTCTCATGAAAATAAAAAAAGCCGGTCAAGAATGACCAGCTTTGTTTTATTTTGGTGGACGAGAAGGGGATCGAACCCTCGGCCCCCGCATTGCGAACGCGGTGCTCTCCCAGCTGAGCTACTCGCCCCCAGTTTTAACGCGGGTTCAATGTAATCCATCGGACGGAATAAATCAAGAAGAAAATGGGAACAGAGGCCGGAAGGCAGACGGACGGAACGCAAACGAATTCCCCTGATATCCTCCGTCTTCCGTCCTCGGGAACATATTGACAAATCGCTCCATCTTCGTTATAGTGTGCAGGCTTAGAATACATATTTTCGTTCAAAGGAGAACCACCCCATGCGTGAAAGACAAAAAGAATTGAAACGCAAACGTAAACGCCAAGACGAGACCCAGAAGGCCAAGACCAAAGCGATTTTAGCCGAGGTAGCGGCAAAAAAAGGGAAATAACGTATGCCGTTCCGGCGTATTCGCTCCACATCAGCGCTCCTCCTGTCCTTACTTGTCTTCCTGTCTGTGCTGATCCCCGCGGGTTGCGCGCCAAAACTGGCTCCGGAACCGGCGTGGGAAAAAAATGCCCGCGAACTCCTTGACCAAGCCGACTCCCTGTTTGCCAAAAAACAGTACGACCAGTCCGCGAAGACAGTAGAGGTTTTTTTCGCCCGTTTCCCGAAGAGCATACACCGGGACCGGGCGCTCTATCGTCTGGGAGAGGTGCGCCTGACGCAGCGAAACTACCCCCAGGCGCTCAGTGATTACAAGGAGATCATCGAGAAGTTCCCTTCCTCGCCGTTCATTATTCAGTCGCGCTATAAACTCGGTCTGTGCTACTTTGAGCTCAAGGAATATGACCTCGCCATCGCCAACCTCGAGGACCGGAGCAAGATCACCGATCCGGCGCAGCTCAAGCGTATCGCG
Organism: Nitrospirota bacterium; assembly: GCA_963732675.1. Lineage (GTDB taxonomy): Bacteria > Nitrospirota > UBA9217 > UBA9217 > UBA9217 > JALNZF01. Next base: position 165,738 of record CAVTAJ010000015.1, on the reverse strand, counting down.
GAGGTCCTCTCCGCCGCATATGTGGCCAAAAAGAACTTTCTGCACGCGGTAAGGGAGCTCAACTCGCTTGCCGAGGCCGAGCAGAACGATCGGAATAGAGCGGGATACCGGGACAGGATCCGCGAGTTCGTCGACAGGAACCTGACGGAAGCGGAGCTCAGGACCCTTGCCGATGGGTCCAAGTACCCCTCGGACATCGCCCGGCTGCGGCTCGCCGCGCTGTTGATCGAACAGCGGCAGTATCGGGACGCCGTATCAATAAGCAAGGACTTCCTCGAAAAATTCCCCGCTCACCCCGAACGGATGAGGGGTGAGATGCTCTTGAGCGAGGCCACGTCCAAGCTCTCCTCGCCAAGGTACTATCTGGCCGCGCTCCTGCCCCAATCGGGCCAGCTTGCCTTCTTCGGCGACCGGGTGCTGAAAGGCATCCAACTCGCGGTGCATATCTACAATCTCCAGGCGCCCGACAGCCGGGTCGAGCTTCTGGTGAAGGACACCGAGGGCTCGCCGGACAAGGCCGTTGCCGCGCTCACCGAGCTCTCGTCCAAAGACATCGTTGCGGCCATCGGGCCGTTGCTCACCAAGGAGGCGGAAGCGCTCGTCCCCGTCCTCGAAAGGCTGAAGGTCCCCGTTATCACACCGGCGGCGTCCGGCGAGAATATCGGAATGCTCAGCCCCTGGCTGTTCCGAAACGCGCTCACGAATTCGATCCAGGCAGCGGCGGCCGCCCAGTTCTCGCTCGGGCTCAAACTCAAAAAGTTCGTGGTCCTCTATCCGGACGATGCCTACGGCAAGGACCTGGCGCGCCTCTTCACCAGGGAGTTGGGACAGAAGGCCGAGATCCTCGCTGCCGTAGCCTATCCGCCTGATGTCAAGGACTTCGGCCCCTACGTGCGGAAGATCATCGAGATCGATCTCCGCTCCCGGAGGATAGTCATACCGGAGGACGACCTCGAAAGGAAAAAGCTCTTCGATGATTTTACTCCGAGCTTCGATGCGCTCTACCTCCCCGGCCATGCCGAGAAGGTCGGCTTGCTCATCCCGCAGCTCGCTTTTTACAACATCAAGGGCATGGCCATGATCGGGTCGAACAACTGGCATACTCCTGATCTGATCGAACGCGCCGGCCGACATGCGGAGGGAGCGGTCTTCATAGACGGGTTCTTCCCCGAGAGCACGGACCCCGTGATCAAACCGGTCATCGAGGCCTACCGCTCCGCATACCAGGAAGAACCGGACATCCTCTCGGCCCAGGCCTACGACGCCGCCATGATGGTGCTCTCGCTCATCAAGGAGCATAAGGACACCCCGCAGGCTATCAGGGACGGCCTGCTCGCGATGAAGGACTACCGCGGCATCTCGGGAGCGACCACCTTCCCGGGGAACGGCGAGGCACTGAAAAAACTATTCATCATCAAGATCCAGGATGGGAAATTCGTGCCTTCCAACGGAATAGCCCCTGCCCTGTTTTTCCTTGACAAGGCCCCGTGCTTTCTTTTAGTATCAAGTCCTCTTTTACTTCCCGATTCGGAGAAAAAACCTTCCCATGGAAGAACTGAATATCATTCAAAAGATCGTTGTCATGGCGCTGCCGCTCGTGTTCGCCATCGTGCTGCATGAGGTGGCGCACGGCTGGGTCGCGGAAAAGCTGGGCGACAACACGGCCCGCAGCATGGGCAGGCTCACGCTGAACCCCATCTCGCACATCGATCTCTTCGGCACGATCATCATGCCGCTCATGCTGTTCGTGCTCACGAACGGCAAGATGGTGTTCGGCTATGCCAAACCGGTGCCGATCAATCCCTACAATTTCAAAGACCCGAAAAAAGGCATGGCGCTTTCATCGCATTGCCGGACCGGGGATCAACCTGATCATGGCGATAGCGTTCTCGCTGATCCTGCGCGTGGTCATTCCCCCTTTTGAAGGCATGATCCCGAAACAGTCGTGGGACATGATCGCGCTGCCCATCACCCTGATGCTGGGTTATGGGGTCGTCATCAATATCGTGCTCGCCGTACTGAACCTGATCCCCATTCCGCCGCTCGACGGGAGCAGGGTCGTATACTGGCTTCTCCCAAGCAAACCGGCGGCTGTCTATTACCGTCTCGAGCCCTATGGAACGCTCATTCTTATGGGACTTATCATGCTGGGCGTGCTCGGCAAGATCATGACGCCCATCCTCCGGCCGATCCTGTCGCTGCTGCTGGGCGGGGATATTATGTAGAACAGGGTCCAGGAGACAGGAGTCAGCAGCCAGAAGAAAGAAACGATTCAGCTCGTTTCTACCTGACCCCTGATCCTGACCCCTGACTCCTTATGCAAGGATCTATCATGACCAGACAACGTGTCTTAAGCGGAATGCAGCCGAGCGGTCTCCTGCATCTCGGGAACCTCATGGGCGCCCTGAACAACTGGCGCAAGCTCCAGGACCAGTACGAGTGCTACTACTTCATCGCGGACTGGCACGCCCTCACCACGAGCTACGCCGACACCGTCGAACATTCGCATGCACAGCCGCGAGATGGTGATCGACTGGCTCGCTGCCGGCCTCGACCCGGAGAAGTCCGTGCTCTTCCAGCAGTCTCTCGTTCCCGAGCACGCCGTGCTCCATGTGCTTCTGTCCATGTCCACGCCGCTCCCCTGGCTCGAGCGCGTGCCTACCTACAAGGAAAAGATGGACCAGATCCAGGACCGGGACATGAACACCTACGGTTTCCTCGGCTACCCCGTGCTCCAGGCGGCCGACATCCTCATCTACAAGGCGAATTTCGTGCCGGTCGGCATCGACCAGCTCCCTCACCTGGAGCTCACCCGGGAGATCTGCCGCAGGTTCAACCAGTTCTACGGTGAGGTCTTCACCGAACCTCAGCCGCTCATGACCGAGTACCCCAAGCTCCCGGGCACCGATGGCCGCAAAATGAGCAAGAGCTACGGGAACTGCCTCTACCTTTCGGACAGCCCCGAAGACATCACCAAAAAGGTCATGCAGATGATCACGGACCCGGCGCGTGTCCGGCGGCAGGACCCCGGCAATCCTGATATCTGTCCCCTCTTCGCGCTCGACAAGATCTTCGCTCCCAAAGAGTGGTGCGATCATGTCAACGTGGAGTGCAGGCGCGCCGGCATCGGATGCGTGGACGACAAAAAGGAACTGTTGAAGCACCTCCTCGCCTATCTCGCGCCCATGCAGGAGCGCAGAAGATCGCTCGTTGCCGATCCGGGCAAGATCACCGGGATCATCCAGGAGGGCTCTCGCAAGGCCCGCGTCATGGCCGCGAAAACGCTCGCCGAAGCGAATGAGGCGATGAAGCTGTTATAAACGACTTTTTCATCTTGTTCTCCGCCACAAAAACCTTGACAATGATCTTTCTCTCCCCTATTATCAAATCAGATATCTTTCAGGATAAAACCGCATGACAACTACCCTTCAGGACGTCTTAAAAGAATACAAATCCGACATGGAGCGCATGGAACACAGGCTCCATGAGAGCCTGGGCACCGATGTCCCGCTCATCCAGCAGGTCAGCAAATATATCCTCGGCGCGGGCGGCAAACGCTTCCGTCCTTTGCTGCATCTGCTCTCGGCCCGGCTTTGCGGTTACCGTGAACACAGCTCGGAATACATCCTTGGCAGCGTTGTGGAATATATCCACACCGCATCGCTTCTGCACGACGACGTCGTTGACGAGGCAAAGGTCCGCCGCGGCCGCTCCTCGGCGAACTCCATCTGGGGGAACCAGGCGAGCGTCCTCGTCGGCGACTACCTCTACTCCAAGGCGCTCTATCATGCGGTGCGGCTCCAGAACCAGCGGGTCATGGACGTCCTCTCCGAGACCACGACCACCATGTCCGAGGGAGAGGTGCTCCAGCTCATGCAGATCCAGAACGCGGACCTCACCGAGGCGGACTATTTCCGGCTCGTGGAGTGCAAGACCGGGGTGCTCATTTCCGCCGCGTGCCGGCTCGGCGCCATCATCAGCAAGGCGCCGCTCTCGCAGGAGGACGCCCTCACCGCCTACGGAAAAAAGCTCGGCCTTTCGTTCCAGATCACCGACGATACCCTCGATTACGCGGCCGACCAGAAGCAGCTCGGCAAGACCCTCGGCAAGGACCTGGATGAAGGCAAAGTCACCCTTCCCCTCATCTACCTCATGCGCAGGGCGGACGCCGGGGAGAAGGACAATCTGAGGAATATCCTGAATGCCGATGCTGTCAGCGAGGGCGATCTTTCGTACACGCTGGGGCTGATGACGAAGCATGGCGCTGTTGAAGAAGCGCTCGGTGTTGCACAGTCGCTCTCCAATGAGGCGAAGGCCGCCCTGTTCCTGTTCCCCGATTCACTGCCGCGCCGGGCGCTCATGGCTCTTGCCGACTACGTGGTGCAGCGGGAGATGTGAGATGCATCCTCTTGTCAAACTTGCAAAGGACACCGTCGAGCTGTACGTCCGCGCGGGGAAGCTGCTGCCGGTCGTCGACAAGGACCTCACCCCGGAAATGAAAGAGAAAGCCGGGGTTTTCGTATGCCTGAAAATACGGGGCTTGCTTCGGGGGTGCATCGGGACCTTCCAGCCGACGGAGCGTGATGTTGCGCACGAAGTGGTCCGAAACGCCATCAGCGCCGCGACCGGCGACCCCCGTTTCCCGGCCGTGCGCATTGGGGAACTGGACGCCATCGAGTATTCGGTGGACGTGCTCACCCCCCCGGAAAGGGTCACGGACGCCGGTGAACTCGATCCCCGCCGCTACGGGGTGATCGTGCAGTCAGGCGGCCGCCGTGGCCTGCTTCTGCCTGACCTCGAAGGCGTGGACACCGTGGAATACCAGATCAGCATCGCCATGCAGAAAGCCGGGATCCCGCCCGGAACGCCGGTCGAGCTGTCACGGTTTGAAGTAAAACGGTATCATTAACGATAACATTTCGAATACATTTACCTTAAGGAGGACATGAAAACTGATGGAAAGACCGGACAGGACCGAAAAAGACGATGCACAGAAGGCAAAGCTCATATTTTTTTCACTTGCAGCGCTGGTGACCATTCTGCTCATTTGGAGTTTTTATACAGCGAACAGCGCCAGACATGAACGGGACCAGGCAAGACAGGAAATCGATCTGGTTAAACAGGAAACTGCCAAGCTTGAGCAAATGCTGAAGGACCAGAACCAGATGAACGACGAACTCAAGAACAAACTGCAGCTCTGCGAAGACAAAATAAAAGCAAAACCGGTGGCTGTGGTGAAGAAGCCCGCCGTTTCCAAAAAAACAACAAAGAAGGCATCCAAACCCAAAAAAAAGACCAAGTAGCCGGAGACCGGCCATAGAGTCCGGGGCAATGCCCTTCGGGCCGCGTTCCCTGTGATTTTGTTGTTTATTATCGTGAGTGGAGAACACCTTGAAAAACCAGCAGGCCATCCGTTCCTTTGAGTATAAAAATGATTATCTGTACATCGTCATACGCCAGGCGCCTGAACAGGGGCCGAAGGCCTACGTCTACTGCTGCGGGATCAACATCGCCCGGTTCGATCCCATTTGCTGGGGCAAGGCGGGTATCTGCTCGAACCCCGCTTTCAAGGGTCTGCAGCTGCTGCGGGCCGATGTCTCGGCGTTCGCCCTGAAACTGGGCATCCAGACGAAAAACGCCGAACATATCCCCTGCGGTCCCCTGTCCCCGCAGAAAGGGAACGGATGGTACCGTGAGAACACCCTCTTGATCGTCGAGGCGTCTCCAACGGCCGTTCAGAAGATCCTGGAGTTCAGCGTCCGGGACCTGGTGCAAACGGTCCTGGCTGTCTGCGCCGCCGATGCAAAGCTCCCGGCCAGGCTTCCGAACTCGCAGCAGATGCAGAAGTATCTTGAGTCTCTGAGTGTAAAAAATTACAAGGAAATGGCGCCGCCGCCGATCGCGAGAAAACAGGACCAGCAGAAGGGCTGATGCTGTGATGCCGGAATGACAACTGTCAAAGCTCAAAGTTCAAATGAATGCCAAAACAACAAGTTCGAATTTTACTGTGAGATGTACGCTGCTGTTGCCTGAACGCTGGACAGGCAGAGGGTATGGAATAATTGTTATTTGCAACTTGCATGATACTCATCCGACGTGCTCTCGCGGTGAAACTTACGATGTACCATTTTCACTATCCCGGTACATTGCGCTCCTGCCGCCGAAGGGTAAGAGCATGTCCTCCCTCGCGCTCATCAAAGACGACCGCTACCTTGAGCATGACCCCGGCGACGGCCATCCCGAAAGCCCGGACCGCCTGCGCGTGATCCATGGGCTCATCGAACGGGAATTCAGCGGCCTGCCGCTCATCCCTCCGCGCTTCGCGACACAGAGCGAGCTCGCCCTGGTCCACGACCCGTTCTACATTCAGACCGTAGCGGAGACCGCTGGACGGACACACTCCCAGCTCGATCCCGATACCGGTCTTTCCGCACGGTCATATGAGATCGCCTGCCTCGCCGCCGGCGGCCTGCTTCAGGGAGTGGATTCCCTTCTCCAGACTCCGAACTCCAGAACTCCGAACTCCAAACTCGATCTTCGCCTTCGTCCGCCCCCCCGGCCACCACGCCGAGCCCGAGCGCGGCATGGGTTTCTGCCTCTTCAACAATGTAGCCATTGCCGCGGCGTACGCAAAAGAACAATACGGATTGAAAAGGATCTTGATCGTTGACTGGGACCTGCACCACGGCAATGGCACCCAGCGCGCGTTCTTTGACGACCCGGGTGTGCTTTTTTTCTCGTCCCACCAATATCCGTACTATCCGGGCAGCGGCGGCGTCCATGAGATCGGGAGCGGCAAGGGAGAGGGCTACAACGTGAACGCGCCTTTCCCCCCCGGGTTCGGCGACGCTGAGTACGTCTCCGTATATACTAAAATTCTCTCACCCATCGCGCTCGAGTATAAGCCCGAACTTGTCCTCGTATCCGCCGGTTTCGACCCGTTCGTCAAAGACCCGCTCGGCGGCATGAAACTGACCGGGGAAGGCTTCGGCGCTCTTGCGGGCATTGTGCAGGATATCGCGCGACAGGCCTGTGACGGCAAGGTCCTGATGACCCTCGAAGGCGGGTACAATCCCGAAGGACTGCGGAACGGCGTCAGGGCCGTTCTTCAGACGCTCATCGGCCGGCCCGCGCCCGTTCCGGAGAACGCCCCGTCAGCAGACGCTGATGAGGTGATCGCGCGGATCATCAGCGTTCATAAAAACTACTGGAAGGGCCTGAAATAAATCCCCAATCACGTCTGAACAGACCTCCTGAACGCGCCCGCAATATATTCGTTTTGTTGACATTAGTTGCCCTCTTCTGGTAGTATCACGTATGCCTTTTTTCACCTATAAAGCCGTTCGTGAAGACGGCACCTCGGTCATCGACGAGGCCATGGCGGGGAATGCCGCGGAACTCCGGCAGGAGCTCGAGGGCCGGGGCTACCTGGTCCTGAACCTCGAGAAAAAACGCGCGGCGCTGAAGACCGGCCGCGGGAGCGCAAAGGAATTCCTCATCTTCAACCAGGAGTTCGCCACCCTCATCAAGGCGGGGCTGCCCATCCTCCAGGCGATTGAACTATTGCACAAGCGGACGGAAAACCCGGGGTTCCGGAGCACCCTTGAGAGCATCATCCACGACATCAAGGGCGGATCAGCGCTCTCGGACGCCATGGCCCGTCACCCGGCGTACTTCTCTCCCCTCTATACCTCCACGGTGCGGGCCGGCGAGAAAAGCGGCGCACTTGTCGACGTGCTGAAGCGTTTCATTGCGTATCAGAAGAGAATGATCGCCGTGCTGAGCAAGTTGAAAATGGCGCTTGCATACCCGATCTTTCTGGTCATTGCGCTGATAGCGGTCCTCTTGCTCTTTTTCCTCTATATTATTCCGAACTTCACCCAGATGTACAGCGACCAGGCCGGCAAGCTTCCTTTTCTGACCAATCTCCTGGTGGCATTCACTACCGCGCTCACCCGGTACGCGCCGTTTATCTTCATCGGTCTGTTCGGCGCCGGCGCGGGAATACACTTCTGGCAGAGGACGGAGAACGGCAGGGAGATGATCGACGGCCTGAAGCTCAGGATACCGCTGCTGAAGTCGATCCTGCTGCAGTATCTGCTCGCACAGATCACGCGGACCCTCGCCACCGTGCTCCGGGGAGGAATCCCGCTGGTGCAGGCCCTCGACACCACTGCGGGAGTGATCAGCAACAGGGTCATGGCGCGGCAATTGGCGGAGGCCCGGGCGCTCGTGACCGAAGGCGTGAGCCTCGCCGATGCATTCGAACGCACCCGGCTCGCGCCCGATATGACCATACGCATGATCGAGGTGGGAGAGTCGTCCGGCGACCTTCCGCAGATGCTCGAGGACGTGGCGGATTTCTACGACCAGGAGGTCGAGAACAGACTGACGGTGCTGACGACCATGATCGAGCCGGTATTGATGCTGTCCATGGGAATCGTGATGGCCGTGATCGTGGTGGCCCTCTACCTCCCGATATTCGAAATGGGGGCGCATCTTAAATGACATCGTTTCGAAGAAGACGTTTAGGAGAAATTCTCTCCGCTAAGGGTATCTTGACCGAAGAGCAGATCAGTGAGGTCCTGCGTCGGACCAACGGAAGCCAGAAGCGCCTCGGAGAGTGCCTGATCGACGAAGCACGTGATCACCGAAGAGGTCCTCGCTCAGACACTGGCTGAGCAGCGCGGCCTGCGCTACGCGGACCTCTTGGATTTCCGCATCACGCCGGCGTTCTTTGAAACCATGTCCGTGGAATTGATGCAGCGCTACCAGTTCGTACCGATGGAAGATACGGGAGACGTGTACATCCTGGCCATGACCGACCCCAACAACATCCGCGCCATCGACGAACTCGAGATGATCCTGGACCGGCAGATCGAGATCTGCGTGAGCACTCCCTCCGCCATCCAGGCCGTTCTGAAACGGAGCGGCAGCTCGGAACAGGTGATGCACGCGGTCTCGGAGGACTTCAAATTACACCTCGTCAAGGAACAGGAGAACGGCGAGGGTGAGGAGGTCCTGTCGCTCGAGAGCATTGACAAGGACGAGAGCCCGATCATCAAGCTCATGCATACGACCATCTTCGACGCCATCCAGCGCCGGGCAAGCGACATCCATATCGAATCCACGGACAAGAATGTCCTGATCAAGTACCGCATTGACGGCGTGCTCTATCTCGCCACCGAGCCCATCGACAACAAGTTCCACAGCTCCATGGTGTCCCGCATCAAGGTCATGAGCGACCTCGACATCGCCGAGCGCCGGGTGCCCCAGGACGGCAGGTTCAAGCTCCGGACCGGCGGCAAGACCATCGATTTCCGCGTCTCGATCCTGCCCTCCGCCTTCGGGGAGGACGTGGTCATCCGCATCCTGGACAAGGAATCCATCACCGCCGGAGTGAACACGCTCAGGCTCGAGAGCCTCGGGTTCGACGAAAACGACCTGCGCAGGTTCCGGAAGAGCATCCGCGAGCCCTACGGCATGGTGCTCGTTACCGGACCGACCGGAAGCGGCAAGACGACGACCCTGTACGCCGCCCTGACGGAGATCAACACCGGCGAGGACAAGTTCATCACCATCGAGGACCCGGTGGAGTACCAGCTTCGGGGCGTGGTCCAGATCCCGGTGAACGAGAAAAAAGGCCTCACCTTCGCGCGCGGGCTCCGCTCGATCCTGCGGCACGACCCGGACAAGATCATGGTCGGCGAGATCCGCGACGCCGAGACCGGCCAGATCGCGGTCCAGTCGGCGCTCACCGGCCACCTGGTCTTCACCACCGTGCATGCCAACAACGCCTTCGACGTGCTCGGCCGGTTCCTGAACATGGGCATCGAGCCCTACAACTTCGTTTCATCGCTCAACTGCATCCTGGCGCAGCGGCTCGTGAGGATCCTCTGTCCCCGTTGCAAAAAGCCGACCAAGCTTTCTCGAAAAGAGTTCGAGGAATCGGCACTGGACTACGAACAGCATAAGGACCGGCAGTTCTACGAGGCAGGCGGGTGCAAAGACTGCAACTACACCGGTTTCCGGGGCAGGAAGGCCATCACGGAATTCCTCGACCTCTCCGACCACGTCCGGGAGATGATCCTCGAAAAACGGCCGTCGTCAGAGCTCCGGAAGGCCGCCATCGCGGAGGGCATGACCACTCTCCGTCAGTCCGCCATCGCCAAGATCCTTGCCGGCGATACGACCTTGAAGGAGATCAACCGGGTAACGTTTATAGAATAGAGTATCCAGATGACCATGTTTCCATCAAAATTAAAGGACTTTTTTGCGGCCGCCGTGCTGCTCTGTTTTTTCACTCCTCTCTTTTTTCCGCTCATTGCCGGTTCGAAAGAAAGCACCATGCTCCCCACACTACCGTTGAGCGGAGAACTCGACAACACCCCTCGTACCGTCATGCTCTGTAAGCCCTTGACGATCCAGTTCAGCGTCAGGAACACCGGCACGGTCCCCATTTCCTCCGGAACGATCAGTCTCGCTATCACGGCAGCAGGTACAAGCCGTTCTGTCTTTGTCCGAAAGCTCCCCTTCACCACGGACACCAACTCGATCAGGATCGAGAACGTGGCCTTTCCACAGGGCGAGTATACGCTTACCCTAAAGGCATCGGTTGTGAACAGCGAGGACTCGATCAAACGTGAGTACACGCTCGCCGAGCAGCCGTTGACGGTATCTGCGCCGATCCTTGTAACAAGAGACGGCGATTCCGTCCCCCGCGTGCTCCTCTGGCTCGGCCGGACCGGCACCCCGGTCCAGCGGGTATTTGCTGAAAAGATCGTGAAGGAGGCATTTGAAGGGGACGATGTCTATACCATGATCGTTGACACGGCAGAGGCTTTCACGAACCAGGCCATGAGCGGGGATTTCAATACTACCGTGCTGTTCGAGACAGATGAACTCCTCGATCGGTCTGACTGGCTGCAGGACCAGGTCGCGCGCGGGATGGGACTTGTGGTCATCGGCCCTGAAGACAAGACCAGAATGACCGCAGAGGCCTTTGGCTTCAAGTTCCTTGAGATGCCGTCCTCGGCACCAGCCATGCTCCTGCTCACCGATGAATCCGGGATGGGACTTTCGGGCACCGTACCGGTAAGCGGCCGGATCCTGCTGCCACAGAAGAAAAGCGCGAAGCCGGCGGCCCTGTTGGCCGGAGATAAAAAACCCGCCGTGCTTATCGATACGGCAGGGAACGGGAGGGTGATCGTGATGCCTTTTTCCTTCACTCGCTCCGCGCTCGATGCGGGAACGACCTCGCTTTACAGCCTGTTGCTCCGCGCAGCCGTCCATACCGCCGCACCGGAGAACGATGAACTGACCGGCGTATCTTCGGTTGAGCTGCTGGTCTCGGCGCCTTCGGGTCCGGTCAGGGCACACGTGGTGGAAACGCTTCCTGCGGGGACCAGGGTCATCTGGACAAACGCCGAGGGGACCGTGAAGAACAATCCCCTGCTCTATGACCTGATCGCCGACAAAGAGCCTCAGAGGCTCCTGTACGTGTACCAGCCTCCGGCCGGAAGCAAGACCCCGGCCTTCTCCGAGGTGTTCTTCGAATGCAACGAGCACCTCGTGAGCCAGGGAAAGATTGAATGAACGCGCATGGGGCAAAGAGCAGAGGGCATGGGGTAACGCTTTGCGCTTTGCGCTCTGCGCTCTGCGATCCACGACTCACCCGCGGTTTTGCCTACATCGCACTGCTTGTGGCCATCGTTATCATCGGGATCAGTCTTGGCGCGGCCGGCAAGTACTGGAGCAGCGTGATGCTCCGGGACAAAGAGGAAGAGTTGATCTTCCGGGGCGACCAGTATCGCAGGGCCATCGAGCGGTATGTTTTGGCGGTCCCCGGCAGTCAGGTTTATCCCCAAAGCATCGACGACCTGCTCAAGGACGACCGCACAGCGACAGGCAAGCGTCACCTGCGCCAGAAATACAAGGACCCGATCAGCGGCGAGGATTTTGTGGAAATACGGAACACGCTGACCAGGCGCATCATCGGCGTGCATAGTCCGAGTGAAAAGGAGCCGCTCAAAAAGGCAGGCTTTCCGGATGTATATAACAAGACGCAGGTTGTCGCACAGCCCGGATTTCCTGACGGATATAATATCTTATCAGATAAAATGAAATACAGCGAATGGCTGTTTGTTGCAACCATCAAGTCGGTACAGACTCCGACGACAGGCACCGGAACTCTTTTGACCCGTTCAACTCCTACCTTTAAATAACCCTTTTCTCAATGATGGTCACAGTAGATCGAATCAACCCGCGGGTCCATGTCCTTCTCCCTTGCCCGGACAAAAACCGGACTACTCCCGTGACGCAGGCCGGCTAGAGGTCCCCTTTCATCGAGTACCATGCAAAACTGATATATTCTGACAGGGCGACAGCTGATGTGGAAAGGCCGCCGGCGCTCGGGATGAAGGTGTACCACGATACTGGTTGATCCAGAGCGAGATATCCTGTCGGGGATGGAACAACATCGAATCCCTGCTTCTTGAACAGTGCCACGGACCTCTTCATGTGAAATGCCGATGTCACCAGGATGATACGTTTCCCCTTGAGCAGGCCCCTGACCGCCCTGGCGCTCTCCAGGGTATTTCTGGATGTATTTTCAATAACAATGTCCCGCTCCGGCACACCAAGGTCCACTGCTGCGCGTGCCATGGCATTGGCCTCCGGTATTTCGGAATGTATCAGCGAACCACTCCCCCCGGTAACAATGAGCGGCCTCCGTAAAACGCGATAAAGCATCAGACCCTTTACCAGTCGTTCCAGGGAAAGATCCGACGGCTCAGGCTCAAGACCGAGCCAGGAGAGATCGCTGACCCCTCCGGAGAGCACTACGATCGCATCGGCATTGACCGTCTTGTCCCTGAGCGGAGGATAACTTGTCTCAAGCGGTACGATCAACGCATTGATGCCCGGACCCGAGCTCAAACCGTACAGGAGCAGGAAACCAAAGACGATCAAGCCCCACCCAACAATGCGCTTCTGCTTGACGATCACAAAACCAGCGGCCATCAGCAGCAAGATACTGGACGGCGGCAGGACCAGGTAGAGCAGGACCTTCGATATGACAAATAACATAGTGAAATACCCTGCCGATTTGTCAGAACATCGCCTCTGAAAAGCGGCAGTCTCCTTTTACCGGGTGGACTGATGTCCCGCGTTCACGCGGGATGCACCATCTTTAACACCTCGAACCATACTATACTCATGACACCGGCAGCAACGCAGATAAAGATATCGAACGGGTGGAGGACCGAGAACCGGAACAGGTCCCGAAGGAATGGAACGTACAGCGCCAGTCCGAGAAACACGACTGCGGCCCCCCTGATATCGAAAGGAGTGGTCAAATCAGGGTCCATAAGAGAACCAGCGGGTTTCCTGCTCAAAGTATACTTAAATAGCATCGGATTGGGAAGGGATTTCTCATAGGCATCATGATATACCGTCACGTACAATGAAGACGGCGAAATAAACTATTTGAATTGTGCAGGCTATGATATAATTGACCGGCAATCCTTCCTTCCAGATGGCAGGAACATCAATCGAATGGACCCCGTTAAAAAGATTGGCCGCAGGCGTTAGTCTGCAAAAAGGTTTTTCAATAGCCCGTTAAACAGTTACCGGTGAATTCTGCAACTTGACATACCTTGCCGAATCTGCTTTATTATAGGCTTAAGACAGCTGACTGCGACAGTATAAAATCTTTCTAGTACGGAGAGTGACATGGATACGTTAAAAAAAGAAGGTACCGGCATGCATATCAAATCAGCCATAGGGCAGGAACTGCTTGTGCGGGACGTGATGACCAAGGGGGTCATCTCAATTACAAAATTCGAGCCCGTTATGCAGGTGGCGGACATTTTGACGGAAAAAAATATCAGCGGCCTTCCGGTGGTGGACAAGGATAAAAAAGTGATCGGCATCATTACTCAGGCCGATATCCTCTCCATGATCGGCGTGAGCAGGGACCACACGTTCAAAGATCTTTTAAAACACATGCTGGGAGAAACATTGCCGGAACGCAGGATCGGGGACCATGTCGGGGATATTATGACGTCCCCGGCACACACCATAAAACCCGATGCGAATATTGCCGAAGCGGTGCGGATCATGGATGAAAAGAAGATCAGAAGGTTGACCGTGACGGACGACAAAGGCATACTCATCGGGATCCTGACACGGGCTGACATTTTAAAGGCCGTCATCATCAAAATCAGGTCTTAGTTGCCGAGGAATCAAATCCAAAACGGCAAGCAATTTTCTCGCAGAGGCGCAGAGAGACGCAGGGTTAAATCAAAACATCTTCAGTTCCGGTCTTTAATTCAGAATTTTTAGTCTTTTCTCCGCGAACTCTGCGCCTCTGCGAGAGACGCCTTTTTCGATTGTCCGGCTAAGATTATGGAATTTATCTCAAAACTGCCATGGGGGCTCGTCATTCTCGCCTGCCTGACCCTCGGGCTCGCCCCCTTCTCCCCGCCCCATATCTGGGAAAAGCTCCAGATGTTGATGAAGGGGCAACTCGTCAGGCCGATCGACTGGTTCGATTTTGTGCTGCATGGAACGCCCTGGGTGGTGCTTGTTCTGAAGGGTATCGTGTCGTTGACGCAGAAGTGATCATGAACCAGTGCAGGTTGAAGCCTGCGGCTACCATGAACAGGATGCTGTCACCTACAGAGAGGTAGTCGAACCCTGCAACGTGTGTTCCCTTCCCTTCACGGTCGATCCTTCAATATCTCTTCCAATATCTCCGCAGCATCCTGAACGAACTTTGGACAGCGCGTATTAAAATGCCTCTCTTTTTTGGCCGCCTTGAGACCCTCGAACGTGCTCACATCGCAGCCGAGCAATTCCCTGCACTCCGTTGTTTCGTTCCTCGCTTTGAAGCGTGCCACAAATTCCCGGGCAACATCCTCGGTCTTGTCTCGTTGCTCCGCCCGTCGATCCGCCATTTTTCCCCTTGATTTATTTCAATGCTTGGATTAAATTAGAGCCCTGTTTACCCCGTTAGAGAAAGCCTCTACGCTTCTCACATAACTGATATTGAACAGATCGACGTAGTATATTTCAACAATCTTACGATCGGTTAATTTATTTCCTCTAACGGGGTTTACCAATCCCTTCACGGGCTCGCAAGGAGGCATTCCAATGGCAGAGGCGGACTTTTCGAAAAAAGAAAAAAATTACTACACGGACATCCCGCAAAAGAGCGAAGCTTTTTTCCTGAAAGGATCGAACGCTTATGACTGGGGCATGAAGAACAGGCTGGCCCGCATCTTCAACCCCCGGTCCGGGAAGACCGTGATGCTGGCCTTCGACCATGGGTATTTCCAGGGCCCCACAACCGGTCTCGAGCGTGTTGACGTAACGATCCGGCCCCTCATACCCTACGCCGACGCCCTGATGCTGACACGCGGCATCCTGCGCTCCGTTATCGAACCGTCGTCGACCAACGCGGTGGTCATGCGCGCAAGCGGCGGGCCGAGCATCCTGAAAGAGCTTTCCAACGAGCATATCGCCGTGGACATCGAGGACGCTTTGCGTATGAACGTGAGCGCGGTTGCGGTGCAGGTCTTTATCGGCGGCCCTCACGAGACCCAGACCGTCAATAACATGACCCGGCTCGTCGATATGGGCATGCGCTACGGCATGCCGGTGCTCGGGGTCACGGCGGTCGGTACGGAGCTTGTCCGCGATGCCCGGTATATCGGACTGGCAACGCGCATCCTGGCCGAACTCGGGGTCTCGATCGTCAAAACCTATTTTGTCCCGGGGTTCGAGCAGGTCGCCGCCGCGTGTCCCGTGCCGATCGTGATCGCGGGCGGGAAAAAGCTTCCTGAACGCGAGGCGCTTCAAATGGCCCACGACGCGATCAACCAGGGCGCCTCGGGCGTGGACATGGGCAGGAACATCTTCCAGTCCGATGCGCCGATCGCCATGATCGGGGCCGTGCGCAAGGTCGTGCACGACAACGTCAGCGTCAAGGAAGCGTATCAATATTATGAGGAAATGAAGAACAGGAAATGAAGGTCGGTGTCTATTACCGCAACAGCGACGTCCGGGTGGAAGAGCGTCCTGAGCCGAAGGCCGGCGACCGCGAGATCGTGGTCAAGGTCATGGCCTGCGGTCTGTGCGGGTCCGACCTCATGGAATGGTACCGGATCAAGCGGGCGCCGCTGGTGCTGGGCCACGAGCCGGCCGGCATTGTTGTCGAAGCAGGAAAACTCGTCAGCACCGTCAAACCGGGAGACCGCGTCTTCGTCACCCACCATGTCCCCTGCAATGCCTGCTACCACTGCCGTACCGGACACGAAACCGCCTGCACGACCTTCCAGAGCACCAATAATTTCGAGCCCGGCGGTTTTTCACAACTCCTGCGCGTGACCGGCAAAAGCGTTGAAACCGGGACCTTCGTGCTTCCCGACGCCGTGAGTTTCGAACAGGCGACCTTTATCGAACCGCTGGGGACCGCGGTGAGGGCGCTCCGGACCGTGGGACTGAAACCGGCCCAGAGCGTGCTCGTCTGCGGCAGCGGCGTTGCCGGCCTTCTCATCATCAAACTGGCGCGTGCCATGGGAGCGGACACCATCATCGCGACCGATGTGAGCCCGTACCGTCTTGAGAAGGCGCGTGAATACGGGGCCACGCACACGATCGCGGCCCACGAAGATGTCCCCGCGTTCATCAGAAAGGTAAATGATGGCCGTTTGGCGGACATCGCCATCCTGTGCGCCGGCGCGCTTCCTGCAGCGCGCACCGCGCTTCAGTCCGCCGAGCGCGGCGGCACCATCCTGTTCTTCGCGGTGCCGAAACCGGGCGAGACCGTTGCCGTGGATTTCAACCCCTTCTGGCGTGACGATATCACGATCAAGACCTGCTACGGCGCCGCCCCCATCGACAACCTGCAGGCCCTCGATCTCATCCAGCACGGCACGGTAACGGTGACCGACATGGTGACGCACCGTTTCGGCATCGACCGGATCGGCGAGGCATTCATGACCGGCGCCAGGCCCGACGGCTGCGTGAAGGTCATCATCGAGCCGAACCGATAAGTATTTTGCAAGGCGTTGCTAAATCCGTCGAGTCACGCGAAAATCCCCCTCACCCCAGCCCTCTCCCCGATGGGGCGAGGGAGTTTTTATTTCCTCTCCCATCAGGGGAGAGGATTAAGGTGAGGGGTGGTTGTCAATCGATGACCATGCGTTGCTCTGCGTTAAAGCTCAGTAACTGACCTGAGCATGTTGCCCTATCCTTGTTAGATCAGAGGCCCGCGTGAAACAAAAAACCAGCAGTAATCTCCGCCATATTTTCAGCCTGCCGGTCATCGTCGCCGCTCTCGGCTATTTTGTCGACATCTACGACCTGGTGCTCTTCAGCATCGTCCGGGTGCCGAGCCTGAAATCGCTCGGACTCTCCGGACAGGACCTGATCGACAACGGCGTGTTTCTTCTCAACATGCAAATGGCGGGCATGCTCATCGGCGGCATTCTCTGGGGCGTCCTGGGCGACCGCAAGGGCCGGCTGAAGATCATGTTCGGCTCGATCTTCCTGTACTCCATCGCGAACATCGCGAACGGGATGGCCACGTCCCTTCCTGCCTACGCGGCCCTGCGCTTCATCGCCGGCATCGGTCTGGCCGGCGAGCTCGGGGCGGGGATCACCCTCGTGTCCGAGGTCCTGCATACCAGCATCCGGGGGTACGGCACGATGCTCGTGGCCTCCGTGGGCGTCTCGGGCGCCATCCTCGCGAACATCATCGCCAATACCTATGACTGGCGGAACGCCTTCATCATCGGCGGCGTACTCGGCCTCGTGCTGCTCATCACCCGGATCAGCGTGGCCGAGTCAGGCATGTTCCGGGCCATGAACCGGAAGACCGGGGTCAGCAGGGGGAACCTGCTCGCCCTCTTTTCCGAACGGAAGCGCTTCCTCCGCTATCTCAACTCGATCCTGATCGGCGTCCCGATCTGGTTCGTCGTCGCTGTCCTGATCACCTTCTCGCCGGAGTTCGCCAAAGCATTCGGAACGACCGGACCGGTCTCCGCCGGGAATGCGGTCATGTTCTGCTACCTGGGTCTGGTCTTCGGCGATCTTTCGAGCGGACTGCTGAGCCAGGCCTTGAAGAGCAGAAAAAAAGTGGTCTTCCTGTTCATGCTCCTGACCCTTGTTGCCATCGGCCTCTACTTCCTGCAGGGGAGCAGGAGCCCGGAATTCTTTTACGGTGTGTGCCTCGTGCTCGGATTTGCCAGCGGCTACTGGGCCATCTTCGTGACCATTGCCGCCGAGCAGTTCGGCACGAACCTGCGCGCCACGGTCGCCACGACCGTGCCCAACTTCGTGCGCGGGATGGTGGTCCCCATCACCCTTCTGTTCCAATTCTTTCGCCAATACTTCGGCCTTGAGGGCGGCGCTCTTGCTGTTGGGGCCATCTGCGTGGTTGCGGCCTTCTTTGCCCTCGCCTCACTGGAAGAGACGTTTCATAAGGACCTGGATTACTATGAGGAGTTCCCGTGATACGCGGAACAAGCTAAACTCATTCGTCTCTCGCGGAGGCGCAGAGATCGCAGAGAAAGAAATACCTAAATAAAGCAATACCTCATTCTTTGTCTTAATGCAAAGGATTAAGCCTTTCTCTGCGTACTCTGCGCCTCTGCGAGAAATAGCCTTTCATACAATTCTTTTGACACTTCCCTCCATTCCCTTTATAATTCACGCACTATGACTGATAAGATCGGTGTTATCGGCGCAGGGGCGTGGGGCACGGCCCTTGCCATGCTGCTTGCCGGCAAAGGGCACGACGTGACCCTTTGGATGTATGAAAAGGACCTTGCCGAAGAGACGGCGCGCACGAGAGAGAACCGCGTCTATCTCCCGGGGTTTCCCCTGCCCGGCTCCATCCTGGTGACCTCATCTCTTGAAACCGCTGTCAGGGACAAGCCGGTCATTCTTTCCGTCGTCCCCTCCCACACGGTCCGTAGTGTGGCAAAACAGTTTGCCCCTTTTCTATCGGAGAACGCCATCATTATCAGCGCATCGAAGGGCCTTGAGATCGACACTCTCATGCCGCTCTCAGAGGTGTTCAAAGACATCCTGCCCAACAAATTCCACGACCGGCTCTGCTTCCTTTCAGGACCCAGCTTTGCGAAAGAGGTTGCCCAGAAGATGCCGACCGCTGTCGCCCTCGCCTCATATGACCCGGCAGTGGGAAAGAAGGCCCAGGAGGTATTCAGCAACGCCTACTTCCGTGTCTATACTAATCCCGATGTCCTTGGCGTGGAACTCGCAGGCGCGCTTAAAAATGTGGTTGCCATTGCTGCGGGAGTGCTTGAAGGCATGGGTTTCGGATATAACACCATGGCCGCCCTGCTCACCCGCGGGCTCGCGGAAATAGCTCGGCTCGGGGTGGCCATGGGAGGAGAACTCCAAACCTTCTCCGGCCTTGCAGGCATGGGAGATCTGGTCCTTACCTGTACGGGAGGCCTGTCGAGGAACCGCACCCTTGGATCGCGGCTCGGCAAGGGCGAGAAACTGGATGATATCATGCGAGGGACGAAAACCGTGGCCGAAGGCGTCAAGACCGCCAGGGCCGCGCGTGACCTTGCACAAAAATACAATATCGCAATGCCGATCGTCGAGGAGGTCTATCAGCTCCTGTACGAAGGCAAAGACCCGAAGCTCGCGGTGAAAGATCTGATGAACCGTGAGCTCAGGGGAGAATGATCGTTTGCGGCAACTATGACGGACTATGAATAAATCAAACTCTCACAAAACTTCTCCAGAGCGTCCGGTCCGGCAAGATCGATGTCGAAACCGCGCTCGACCGGCTCAAGCACCTGCCCTTCGAGGACGTGTCCTACGCCCACATCGACCATCATCGCCACTTGCGCCACGGCATGCCCGAGGTCATCTACTGCGAAGGAAAGACGCTGGAGCAGGTCGTCGGCATCACCAGGCGCATGCTCAAGGCCGGGAGCGACATCCTCGCCACCCGCGCGTCGGAAGCGGTCTATAAAGCCGTTAAGAAACAGGATCGCCGCGCGGTATATCACAAAGCCTCACGCGCCATAGTGATACAGGACAAGAAGAAGACGCTGACCAGCGGCATTGTGCTCGTCCTGACCGCCGGGACATCCGATATCCCCGTTGCCGAGGAGGCCGCCGTGACCGCGGGGATGCTCGGCAGCACTGTACAGACCGTGTATGACGTGGGCGTGGCAGGGATCCACCGCATCCTGAGCAAACGGGAAACGCTCGATTCCGCCAGGGTGATCGTCGTGGTAGCGGGCATGGACGGCGCGCTCCCATCGGTCGTGGGCGGGCTCGTGGACAAACCCGTGATCGCCGTTCCCACGAGCGTCGGCTACGGCGCGGGGTTCCAGGGACTGGCCCCCCTCCTCACCATGCTCAACTCCTGCGCGTCAGGCATCGCGGTCATGAACATCGACAACGGCTTCGGCGCCGGAGTGCTGGCGCACAGGATCAATCTCCTCGGGGAACAGACCCTGAGGAAGCTGAAATAACAAGGCGCAAAGTTCAAAAGACACTTCAAGAAGCAATTTAGGAATCGCTTTTATTGAGCATTGATTTGAACTTTGGATTTTGACATTTGAAATTATAAGCTATGACCCTCGCTTACTTCGACTGCTTTTCCGGCATATCCGGCGACATGACCCTCGGCGCGCTTGTTGACGCGGGTGTCTCCATCGACGCCCTGCGCGCTGAGCTGGCCAAACTCAATCTCCCCGGCTACGAGCTCAGGGCAGAAAAGGTCAAACGCTCCGGCATTGCCGCGACCAAGGTCCATGTTATCATCGACCAGAAAGACCCGAAATCTCGACACCTATCCGACATTTTGAGCATTATTGAAGCCTCCACCCTCTCGTCAGCAGTAAAGGAGAAAAGCAGCCGGATATTTACACGGCTGGCCGAAGCAGAAGCCAAGGTGCACGGCACAACGCCTGACAAGATCCACTTCCATGAGGTCGGCGCCGTTGACTCCATCGTGGACAATGTCGGGGCTGTTATCGGGTTGGAGCTCCTGGGGATCACGCGGATCATGTCATCGGCGATCAATGTGGGTTCGGGCATGGTCAAAACCTCTCACGGCATGCTTCCGATTCCCGCACCAGCCACGGCGGAGTTGCTTACCAACATCCCCTTTTATCAATCGTCGGTACAATTCGAGCTCACCACGCCGACCGGCGCGGTCATCATCAGCACGCTCGGTTCCTCCTTCGGCCCCATGCCGCCGATGAAGCTCGAGCGGGTCGCCTATGGCGCGGGAGACAAAGAATTCCCCGGTCTGCCGAATGTCCTGAGGCTCATGATCGGACAGCCCATCGCGGGCTATGAAGAAGACACATCCATCGTCATCGAGACGAACATCGACGACATGAGTCCCCAGGTCTATGACTACCTCATCGAGAAGCTCATGCAGCAGGGCGCGCAGGACGTTTATCTCACACCCATTATCATGAAAAAAGGCAGGCCCGCGATCCTGCTCTCAGTCCTTACTGATAAGACAAAGACAGATGTCGTGCTCGATACGATCTTCCGGGAAACGACCAGCATCGGCGTCCGCATCCAGGAAGTGGGCAGAAAGAAGCTCTCCCGCGAGATCAGGGAAGTCGACACTGTTTATGGTAAGATCAGAATAAAGATAAGCAGGCGGGCGATGAAGTATTGACGATAACTCCGGAGTATGAGGACTGCAGAAGGATCGCAGAGGAGAAGCAGATACCTTTGAAACAAGTGATGGAAGAAGCGAAAAATCAGTTTTCTCGCAGAGACGCAGAGGACGCAGAGAAAAGCGATGACAGAAAATGACATAACAGGCAATATTATGACTGTGTATAAAATTCATAGGACATTGGCCCTGGACTTTGGAATCGGTTTATGAGGAAGTACTGGCATACGAATTAAAAAAAGGCTTCTTGCGAGAGTCAGTTGGATTCCAGTTTCTATGATGAACTTAAGATGGATCTAGGATTCCGGCTGATATTATAGTAGAAGCAAGTTATATGAACTAAAATCTATTGAGTCGGTTCTCCCTGTTCACAAGAAGCAACTTCTTACCTACTTGAAATTATCACAAAAGAAAGTTGGGCTGTTAATTAACTTTAACGAAGAATTAATCAAGAATGGAATTACTCGTATTGCGAATGGCATTTGACCTGACCCTTTTAATTTATTGCTTTAACTCTGCGACTCTGCGCCTCTGCGAGAAACGCTTTTATGCATTGATTTTTTGACGAGAACCCTATGAGAACGATCCGCATTTCCATGGCCCAGATCAACCCCGTTGTCGGCGACCTTGCGGGCAACCGCGACAAGATCATCGTCGCGATCAAGAGCGCGAAAAAGCTCGGTGCCGACATTGTCGCGCTGCCCGAGCTTGCCGTGACCGGCTATCCGCCCGAGGACCTGATCCTGAAGCCCCGGTTCGTGAAGGACAATATCAAGACGCTCAAAGATATCCAGCAGGCGACAAGGGGGATCGTCGCGATCGTCGGATTCGTTGACAGCAACCACGACTGCCTCTTCAATGCCGCCGCAGTACTGGCCAACGGAGAGCATATCTACACCTATCGCAAGATATTCCTGCCGAACTATGGGGTGTTCGATGAACACCGGTACTTCAGCCCGGGAGGACGCTATCCCGTCTTTACCGTCAAAGGCGTCGGCGTGGGCGTGAACATCTGCGAGGACATCTGGTATGAAGAAGGGCCCGCGCGCGTCCAGGCACTGGCAGGCGCCGAAGTGATCGTGAATATCAACGCGTCTCCCTACCATAAAGGCAAGGGGAAAGAACGCCTGAAAATGCTTTCCCAACGGGCGAAAGAGAATGACGTCGTCATCTCCTACACCAATACCGTAGGCGGTCAGGACGAGCTCGTATTTGACGGCCAGAGCATGGTACATCGACCGGAACGGAAACGTGGTCGCCCTGGGGAAACAGTTCGAGGAAGAACTGCTGACCGGGGACATTGCTGTCCCCGGGGACAGGATCCCGTTTCCCGAGGACCGGGAGCAGTTCAGCGACTTCATGGACTACGTCTCCCTCTCCGGACGACCGACAGGAAAAAAGAAGCCGCTTCCCGCCGTACGCGCGGCCAAACCACTCGCGGTGTGCGAAGAGGTGTACCGCGCCCTTGTGCTCGGGACCGGGGATTATATGCGCAAGAACGGCTTCAAGTCCGCGGTCATCGGCCTGTCGGGCGGCATCGATTCGTCCCTCGTGGCCGCTGTTGCCGTGGCAGCCATGGGAAAAGAGAACGTGACCGGCGTGTTCATGCCGTCGCAGTACAGCTCGAACGAGAGCTGCGAAGACGCCTATGATCTTGCCCATAACCTCGGCATCAAGATCCTGGAGATCCCCATCAAACAGACCTTTGAATCATATCTGACAACGCTCCGCGGCGTTTTCGCAAAGACAAAGATAGACGTGACCGAAGAGAACCTCCAGGCCAGGATACGGGGAAACATCCTCATGGCCCTCTCGAACAAGTTCGGCTGGCTCGTGCTCACGACGGGCAACAAGAGCGAGATGTCCGTGGGATATGCCACGCTTTACGGCGACATGGCCGGCGGTTTTGCCGTGATCAAGGACGTGCCCAAGACCCTGGTCTACGAGGTGTCACGATGCGTGAACAGGCTTGCGGGGAAGACGCGTGATCCCGAAGCGGGTCATGACCAAAGCCCCGACCGCGGAACTTCGGCCGAACCAGAAGGACAGTGATTCCCTGCCTCTCTATTCCGTTCTCGACCCGATCCTGAAGGCCTATGTGGAGGATGACAAGGATCGGAACGAGATCATCAAGATGGGCTTTGACCCCAAGACCGTGGAGCGCGTGATCCGGCTCGTGGACTCCAGTGAGTACAAGCGCCGCCAGGCGCCTCCGGGCGTCAAGATCACCCCGCGGGGGCTGGGCAAGGACCGACGGTATCCGATAACGAACAGGTATAAGAGCTATTGATAATTCAGGGTCACAGGGAGTACAGGGTCACAGGAGTAAGCCAATAGTTGCTGTTGATGTACCTTATTACCTTGACCTCCACTTGACCTCTGAACCCTGAACCCTTTGATATTGCATGCCTACCGGAACTCTCTACATAGTCGCCACCCCCATCGGGAACCTCGAGGACATCACCCTCAGGGCGATCCGCGTGCTGAAGGAAGCCGACCTCGTCGCTGCCGAGGACACACGCCACACCAGGCACCTGCTCGACCGGTATCAGATCGATACGCAGCTCACGAGCTACCACGACCACAACAAGGAAGAAAAGGCCCCGGTCCTCGTCGCGCGGATGCTCGAAGGAAAGAGCGTGGCCCTCGTGTCTGACGCGGGAACTCCCGGCATCTCGGACCCCGGCTATTTTCTGATCAACCTCGCCATTGACCGGAAGATCCCCGTCGTCCCCATTCCGGGGGCGACCGCGGCCATCGCCGCGCTCTCGGTCTCGGGCATGCCGACTGACCGGTTTTTATTCGAAGGCTTTCTCCCGGCTAAACATCTGGCCCGCCTCAAGCGGCTGCAGGAACTTTCAAAGGAAGAACGCACCATTATCTTTTACGAAGCGCCGCATAAGATCATCAGGGCCGTCGCGGACATGCTCGCCGTCCTCGGCGACCGTCGTGCGGTCATCACCCGCGAGTTGACCAAGATTCATGAAGAAACCATTCGGGGAACACTTTCGGAATGTCTCAAACGCCTTCAAGAAGGGACCATCAAAGGTGAGTTCACCGTCATCCTCCACGGCGCCACAAAAGAACCGCTGCAACAGGACATAGACACGGCGGAGTATCTAAAAAATCTCATCCTCCACCGCGGTCTGAGCAAAAAAGAAGCCATTTCAGCGGCCGCAGAGGAGCTTGGCGTGCCGAAGAAGGACGTGTATAAGGAAAGCCTGAAGATGGAGAACACGCCGGGCGAGTCAAAAAGCAACGAAGAGAGAGAGGGAAAGTCATCGTGAGAGATTGACCTCTTGTCTTACTGTATAGCGGCAATTTCATCCATTTGCATTTTCCCCCCTTCAGCATATGGGATATTTGCCCTTGCTCAGTGCCGTACAGAACCGGTTGATCGCGGCAAACTCCCGTTCAAAGACCTCCTCGGCCGGTGCGATGATCTCGCTCACCTTTCTCCCCCGCTCGAGCAGGACCTGCGCCGTGGCCACCTGCGGCCTGTTGATCGGCGTACCGATGCGGCTCAGAAGCAGGACATACACCTCGCGGATCCCCTCGATATGTTCAAACAGGTTTTTCGCGATCTTGTGCGCAAGCACATTGTAGATCTTGCCCACGTGGCTCACAGGATTTTTACCGGCCGCGGCCTCGGTGCCCATGGGCCGGTTCAGGGAAATAAGCCCGTTCACCCGGTTCCCGCGCCCCACCTGTCCGGAGTCCGCGTCTTCCGCGGATGTCCCGAGGAGGCTCAGGTACACGCCTCCGAGCCCCCGACCCTTCTCGTCAAGTGTATTATAGTTTATTCGAATGTCCTTGAACCCTCCGGACCGCATAACATAGTTATGCATCTCCTGCATGAGCATTGCTTTGTTCTCAAAATAATCGCCTTCGGAGCGGATCGATCTGCAGATCAGCGGCATGGCAACCGTGAGGTCCAGCACCTTTCCCGTCCTCAGGCCCATCACCTTGATGTCCTCGCCGGTCTCCGGATGCCTCTGTTTGAAGCGCGGTGAATTGAGGTGCCGCTCCAGCCCGAGCACGACCTGTTCACAGGGGCTGAGCGGATAATAGCCGACGGCCGCGGATGTATCATTTGCGCCCCGCACCTGGCCTGAGCGGGCAAAAATATCCGTCAGTTCTTCCGAGCCCGGAGCGAGCACAACGCGGTACTTCACATGCTTCTCCGGATCAACAAAACGCATGTTCCGCTTCAGCCATGCCTGTGCCGCGTCCACGGCAATGTCAGCGACGGGGACCTTTTTCCTGCCGACAGAGAAGGTGGCCCGGTCGCCGATGGTCAGTTCCATCGGCGCCACGACCCTGCCCCCTCCGAATCTTTTCTCGACACGGCCCGCCGCAAGCAACCCTTTGTCGATATTGTGATGCAGAATGGTCCCGAACTCCCGCATATACTCCTTCGAGAGCTCGATGGATATCGCCTCCATCATAGAATCACACAGGTAATCGGGATGGCCCGTGCCTTTCCGCTCCACGATCTCCACCTGGTGCTCCGCAACCGGCGTCCCCTGGTATGGCTCGATGACGATCATGATATTAGTGTAGCATACTGTTGGCACCTTTAAGATTATTAACCATGAATGCTGTATGATAAATTGCAGCTTGACTTTAGAGGGGTAATTCTTTACCTTAGCCACTATGGAGTCCAAATTGATGGTCGATGACGAACCCGATATCGTAACTCGTCCGGCGTACCACATTATAAAATGAAACAAGGCATCTTCAAACGCATATTCATCCTCTATGGCGCTATCCTCTTCCTGTCAGTGCTCATCACGGAAGTATTCGTCACCGGAGCCGTCAGAACAAGCTACATCAACACGCTGCATGACAATCTATCGACCCAGGCGGTGCTCATCTCGCATGACGTCACGTTTCAGTCTGCCGCTCCAATGGACAGCCTCTGCCGGCAGTTGAAAGAAATAACCCGCGCTCGCGTAACGATCCTCGCCATGAACGGCAGCGTCATCGGTGATTCAGACCACGATGCAGCCACTATGGCCAATCACCGCGACCGGGTCGAGATCCAGCAGGCGATGCTCACGGGTTCAGGCATGGCAATCCGTAAAAGCGATACGCTGAAGTACGATCTCCTCTACGTTGCCAAAAAGATCACGCAGGGCGACAAGCCGCAGGGGTTCATCAGGCTCAGTGTGCCCCTCAAAGACGTAGATGCCGCGGTCAATCTGCTCAGGATGCAGATCGTTCTCGCGGTAAGCCTCGTTCTGCTGGCAACGGGCATGCTTTCATTCTGGCAGGTAGACCGGCTCAGGCGGCTGACGAACCAGATCAGGGATTTTTCTTCCTCCCTCGCCCGGGGGGAACTCGGCAGACGGTTGTTCATGAGCCATGCCGGCGAGTTCGACGAGATCGCCGACAGCCTCAACACCATGTCCGAGGAGCTGAAGCTCCGCATCGCGGCGAGTGAAGAGGAAAAACACCGCTTCGATGTGGTCCTGCGAAGTATCCCTGATGCCCTGATCATTATGGATGCACATGGCGTAATTCTGCTCTCGAATCCCGCGGCGAGAACATCGTTCGGAGAGAACGCCCTGCAGGGAAGGCCGTTTATCGAGGTCGTCCGGAACACCGAGGTCCTGTCACTCGTAGAAAAAGTGCGGAAGGATCAGGCGGCCGGAAGCATCGAATTAAAGATCGATTCTCCGCTGGAACAATACTATGTGGTCCAGGTATCCCCCCTCTTCTATACAGAACGCGAACTGTCGGGATTTGTCGCCGTGTTCCACGACATCACCCGGCTTCAGAGGCTTGAACAGACGAGAAAGGATTTCGTTGCCAATATCTCCCATGAGATCAAGACGCCGATCACCGCGATCAGCGGATTCGCCGAGATCCTGCTGGACGGGGCGCTCCATGATAAAACCAACACCTTGAAATTCATTGAGACCATCAGATCGAACAGTGAACGGATCAACAGGCTTGTGGATGACCTCATGATGATCTCGAAGATAGAACTGGGGGCCGTCACAGTGAAGAAGATTCCCGTTCATATCGAAGAGATCATGGAGCAGGTCATTGACACGTTGGGCGATAAGGCGTCGGGAAAGGGGCTCGCCCTTACCTGGTCGATCGTTCCACCCGTGAAAGAAATCAATGCGGACAAGGACAGACTGATCCAGATACTGACCAATCTGACGGACAATGCGATAAAGTTCACGGAGAAAGGCAAGGTTGTGCTTGGTGTGGCTGACGAGGAGGGGAAGACCGTTCTGTTCGTGGAAGACACGGGTATCGGCATCCCGCAGAAACATCTGACAAGGCTCGGTGAACGGTTCTACCGGGTGGATCCCAGTCGTTCACGGCACATGGGCGGCACCGGTCTCGGCCTTGCCATCGTGAAGCATCTGGTCAAAGCGCACGAATGGGATATGCAGATAGAGAGTACGCCGGGAAAAGGGACGACAGTCAAGATTTATGTTCAGTAGTGCCGTCCGCGATCGAGACGGGGCTTTTGGACAAATAATGGCGACGGGAAACGCAACATGCAGATACGTCGGATGATCTTCAATTCGTGGAATGCTCCGGTAATCCTTGTTAAACTGCCGCACGAACGACCGGCAGATAGATCGTGAAGGTCGTTCCCTTTCCTGGACGACTATCAACGAGCAGGTAGCCGTCGTGCTGCTCCACGATCCCGAACACGATCGCCAGACCGAGCCCGGTGCCTTTCCCGACCCCCTTGGTCGTAAAGAACGGCTCAAACATTTTTTCCTGAATATCCCCATCAATACCTGTGCCTGTGTCAATCACGGACAGGGCGGCATACCGGCCGGATCTCCCCATGGGCCGTAACTTGAAAAATTCCGCGGTAAGTTCTACCGCCGATGTCGTGATCGTCAATACTCCTCCGTCAGGCATGGCGTCCCTGGCGTTTGTCGCCAGGTTCATAACACCTGCCCGATCTGACCGCTGTCGGCCATCACGATCACCTCAGCATCGGTCAGGACCGTCTTGAATTCGATCTTTTCGCCGATAAGCGGGAGCAGCAGGCTCTCCGCACTTTTAACGATCTCATTCAGACGAGTGGGCTTCGGATCGATCATTTGTTTTCTGCTGAAGGTAAGCAGGCCCCGGGTCAGATCCACCGCTCGCGATGATGAGGTAAGAATATTTTCAAGGAACTTCCTTGACTGCGGGTCATCCCTCAATCGTTTCAATGCCAGGTTCCCATATCCTATTATGGCAGTGAGAATATTATTGAAATCGTGCGCAATGCCGCCTGCGAGGACGCCGATGGCCTCCATTTTCTGGACATGGAAAAGCTGTTTCTGAAGTTTGCCTTTTTCCACCTCGGTACGCGTCCGATCGGCGATCTCCTGTTCGAGTTCTTCGTTCATTGCCCGGAGCTGTGCGGTCCGCTCCAGGACCGTCGCTTCCAGATCTTCCTGGGACTTCTGCAGTTTCAACTGGGCCATGGAAAGCCTGCGGTTCAACCTCATGACATACCCTGCTGTCAGTGTGGCGGAGAACAGCGCGAGTGCGGAGAGAACGATCCAGGGCCAATACTTCCGCATCACGACGGACAAAGTGATCTTTCCGTAATCCCGGTACGGCCCTACACGCAGTTCCTTCATGAGGTCATGGACAGGCTGATAGTCGAGCGGGATGGTCCAGCCGGCGCTCCTTGACGCCTCCGCAGCAGGGTCATCGGAAGGCATGCTCAATAATGCAATAACGACCTTCTGGGCAAGGTCCTCGGGTGTCGCCTTGATCTTTGCGATTGGCCACTCCGGATACAGCCGAGTGCTTAACGCATAAGGGAAGTCTTTTTCGAGCTTCTGATTCAGGATACGAAAGACAGTGGGATCGATCAAGCCGGACTCTTTCATCCTCTCAAGCGTGTCGGTGCGGACCGTCCCGGCGTCCACTGTGCCGTCGCGGACAGCATAGACCACGGCATCATGGGTGTTCCCGAACTCAAGTTTATTAAAATCGCGATAGGGATCGATCCCCGCTGCTTTGAATTCACGCCACGCCGCCTGCCACCCTCCCAAAGACGTCTCTTCGACGGCCATGAACCTTTTCCGCTTCAGATCATGGAGGTCCCGTATATCCTGCCGGTCGTCCCGGCAGAAGATGACGCCGCCGAACACAGTTAACGTATTCGAATCCCATTTGTTCTTCAGCGTTGCGATCCTGCTTACGCCATACGTGGACTCAAGTTCAACATAGAAGGAGGTGTTCGTCACAACAAAATCAATGTCACCGCTGCCGACAGCAGGTCCCATTTCACGGAAATCGAGGGGAACAATGGTGAAGGTATGCCCGGGGATGCGGCGGGTGAGGTATTGCGCGGTTGGAGACCACATCTGCATTGCCTGATCCTTGCCCCGGTAAGCAAGGACACCGATCCTGACCATATCATTCTGCCCGTGCGCAACCGGCGACAGGAAGAGGCTCGCGATGAGGACCGCGGAATATGCCAGAAGCGATAAGCGGGATGTTTTTTTCTGAAGTATCATATGCTCAGGAATTAAGGTCCAGCCGGAGTAAAACATTGTTTTCGCATCCGATATTTGCTAAATCTATACTTTTCATCGGGACTTGTCAATCGTTCTTATAGCCACCTGCAATGAACCATTAGATTGCTGCACCCCGGTCGACCGGTCAAATTCACGATTTCTAATATCGGTTTCCCGCCTACATGAATTTAAACAGCATCACCTTCCCATTCATTACTCTTCGTGCAACGATCCTCAGGTTTAAATAAGCCCTCGGCGAACGACTACAGACGCCGCTGTGGAGACCGTTCCAATCGACGTTGTCACACTGCCCGAGCGTCTGTAACTCCTTGAGTGAAAAGATAAAATGTTTGACAAACCCCGCCGCACGATGTAGAATCAATTTCCGTAATTCCCGCTTATTGGGCCGGAACGGGGGTGACCAGAATGCTATCCCCCGGACACCTTCACTCCGTTAGACAAAATAATGATGAACACCATTTTCCGTAATAAATAAAGAACGTTATTCTTTGGCGGAGTACACGTCCGTTGCCATGAGAAGTGAACTGCATACATGACTTCAATCACCAAACAAACAGGACGGCTTGAGATGCGGGACCTCATGATCCTGACCGTCCTGATCTGCCTCTTCTTTACCTTCATGCTCGGGAACCGTCCCCTGTCCGTGCCGGATGAAGGCAGGTATGTCGAGATCTCCAGAGAGATGGCGGCCACGGGGAACTATCTTACCCCCCGCTTGAACAGCGTCAAATACTTTGAAAAACCTGTTTTTTTCTACTGGCTCGAGGCCTTGTCGATCAACCTCTTCGGGCTGAACGAATTCACCCTCCGGCTCTGGCCGGCCCTGTTCGCGCTCTTCGGCTGCCTTGCCGTTGCCGTTGCCGGCGCGCGTCTGTTCGGACGTCTGACCGGCCTGCTAGGTGCGACGGTCCTGGCCACAAGCCTTCTGTATTACGGATTTAGCCGGGCGATCATCCTCGATATGCCCGTGTCTATCTTGCTCACCCTGGCGCTCCTGTCCTTTCTCATAGGTACACACGAAGCGCCGGGGCTGAAGCGCCGGCTCTATCTGTGGGTCTTCTATGCCTTTGCGGCGCTGGCGGTCCTGACCAAGGGCCTGATCGGCATATCTCATCCCCGGCATGGTGATCGGCGCCTGGATCCTCCTCCTGGGTGAATGGCGAATGCTCAAAACGCTGTATATCCCATCGGGCCTTGCCCTGTTCCTGCTTATCGCCGCACCGTGGCATATCATGGTGGGGAGGGCCAACCCCGAGTTTTTCCAGTTCTATTTCATCCACGAGCACTTTCAACGCTACTTGACCAAGGTCCACGGCCGTTACAAACCGTTCTGGTATTTCATGCCCATCGTGCTGCTGGGGCTGTTCCCCTGGAGCGCCTTTCTTGTTCAAGCGATCAAACACAACCTCCCGTCGACCTGGCGGGAACGCCATGAACACCGTGATGCGCTGTTCCTGATCCTCTGGGCGGGGCTCGTGTTTCTCTTTTTCTCGTCGTCAAGCTCGAAACTGGCGCCCTATATCCTGCCGGTATTCCCGCCCCTGGCGCTTTTGGTCGGACGCTATCTTGCCGCAGCCTGGGACAGCCGCGATTTTCCCGGCCTCCGCACAGGATACTTGATTCTCCTGGTCGCCTCGCTGCTGCTTGCCGCGGCCTTCGCGGGCCTGCCGTACTACTGGCCCATACCCGCCCAGGCGCAGATTCTCGGTGTGTACGGATATTCCATCGCCTTCACTCTCGCCATCGGCGGCGCTGCAGCATGGGGTCTGGCGCGGTATCGTAATTTGAATTGGGCCGTAGTCGCAGTAGCCGTCACCTCGGTCCTGTTTCTCTTGCAAATAAACGCCGTTGCGCCCCGCGTTGATGTCAAGTCCGTCAAACAGCTTGCGATCGAGCTCAAGGCCCGTCTCAAACCCGGGGACGAAGTGGCCAGCTACCATGAATACTATCAGGACCTTCCGGTGTATCTTGAGCAGCGCATCACGGTAGTGGACTGGGGAGGCGAGCTCAATTTCGGTAACAGCGTGGAAGATACGAAGGCGTGGATGATCGATGGCGATACGTTCTGGCAACGCTGGCAGGGACCAGCTACAATGTATGTGCTGACCAGGATCGAAGAGTACGAAACCCTGAAACAATTGAAGCCGAGTCTTCCGTTGTTCCCGATCGCCCAGGACCGGAGAAATATCGTGCTGTCCAACAGAGAGGTCAAACCATGAGCTATCTTCCCCTGATCATGCTCGGCGTGCTGCTGAACGCCGCTGCACAGTTATTCCTCAAAGAGGGAATGCGCAGGATAGGACACTTCGAATTTATCTGGGCCAATGCCGTTCCGATCACCATGCAGGTGGCGGGAAATGTCTTCGTCCTGGGCGGCCTGGTCTGCTACGTCATCAGCGTCGCGGTCTGGCTCCTGGTCCTGTCGCGGGTCGAGGTGAGCTTCGCCTATCCCCTCTTAAGCGTGGGATATATCGTGAACGCCGTGGCGGGATACTACCTGTTCCAGGAGAACCTTTCGATCATGCGCATTACGGGGATCCTGATCATCTGCGTGGGCGTGTATTTTGTGACGAAGAGCTTAAACGGATAGTCTCAGAGTCTCAGAGTTTAAAGTTTCAAGTTAGTTAATGAAACCTCAGACTTGAAACTTTCGACTTGAGACCTGACGCTTGAATCTCTCGAAACATGAAACTTTTTCATAAAGGATAACCAATGTCGAACGAAGAATTTCTGCCCTTCTCACGGCCATCCATCAGCCAGGAGGCCATCGATGAAGTGGTGGCGTGCCTGAAATCGGGCTGGATCACCACCGGGCCGCGGGTCAAACAGTTCGAGGAGGATCTGAAAACTTACCTCGGCGCGCCGCACGTGCTTGCCCTCACCTCGGCCACGGCGGGCCTGCACCTCGTGCTTGTTGCGCTGGACCTGAAACCGGGCGACGAAGTGATCACCACTCCCATGACCTTTGCCGCGACCCTGAACACCATCGTGCTCGCCGGCGGCAAACCGGTGCTCGTGGACGTGGAGCCCGGCACCTACAACATGGATGTGACAAAGAT
Source organism: Nitrospirota bacterium (assembly GCA_963732675.1). GTDB lineage: Bacteria > Nitrospirota > UBA9217 > UBA9217 > UBA9217 > JALNZF01. The sequence continues at coordinate 132,466 of CAVTAJ010000015.1, read as the reverse complement.
CGAGAAGGCGATCACGAAGCGCACGCGCGCCATCATGCCGGTGCACTTTGCGGGACTGCCCGTTGACCTCGATCCGCTCTACGCGATCGCGAAAAAGCACAACCTGCGCGTGATCGAGGACGCGGCGCACGCCATCGGCACGGAGTATAAGGGCAGGCGCATCGGCAGCTTCGGCGATATCCAGGTCTTCAGCTTCCACCCCAACAAGAACATGACCACCGGCGAGGGCGGGTGCGTGGCAACGCGTGACGAGAAGCTCGCCTCCGACGTTGCGCTGCTGCGCTTCCACGGCATGGACCGCGAGGCATGGAACCGCTTCGGCAAAAAAGGCACCCAGCACTACGAGATCATCACGCCGGGGTACAAGTACAACATGATGGACATCCAGGCCGCGCTCGGCCTGCACCAGCTCAAGCAGCTCGACGGCTTCATCAAGCGCCGCACCGAGATCGCCCTGCGCTATCAAAAGACCCTTGCGGACTGGCCGCAGTGGACCCTGCCCGGCGCGCCGGCGTATCCGCATCTCCATGCCTGGCACCTGTATACGCCGCTGATCAATCCCGATGCCGCGAGGATGGACCGCGACGCCTTCATGCAGGGCATGAAGGAGCGCAACATCGGCACCGGCCTGCACTACCGCGCCGTGCATCTCTATCCTTACTACCGCGAACACTTCGGCTTCAAGCGCGGCGATTTTCCGAATGCCGAAACCATTTCGGACCGCATCGTGAGCCTGCCGCTCTTCCCGGCCATGACCGATGCCGACCAGGACCGGGTGATCGCGGCCATGGCCGATCTGTTCGGGAGAAAATGAGCCATGACGCAAACCCTATGTCAGCATCGTGATCCCGGTTTACAACGAGCAGGAGAACCTCGAAGCGCTGTTCTCGCGCCTGATCGCCGTCATGGACAAGATCGGGAAACCCTTCGAAATCCTGTTCACGAACGACGGCAGCCGCGACCGCTCCGGTGCGATGCTGAAGGAATTTCACCACCGCCGTCCGAACGAGGTGCGCGTCATCGACTTCAATGGCAACTTCGGCCAGCACATGGCCATCATGGCCGCCTTCGAGCGGGTGCGCGGCGATGTCATCGTGACGCTCGATGCAGACCTCCAGAACCCGCCCGAGGAGATCCCCAAGCTGCTCGCGGCGATCGAGGCCGGCCACGATGTGGTCGGCGGCTATCGCAAAGATCGGCAGGACACCTTCTTCCGGAAATATTCCTCAAAGATGATCAACGGCATCCGCGCAAGGATCACGAACATCCGCATGCGCGATCAGGGGTGCATGCTGCGCGCGTACCGGAAGAACATCGTGGAAAGCATCGTTGCGAGCGGCGAGACCTCGACCTTCATTCCGGCCCTGGCGTACAGCTTTGCGGCCAATCCTGCCGAGGTGGAGGTCGAGCACGCGGCGCGCACGGCGGGAGAATCAAAGTACCGGCTCTATGACCTGATCCGCCTGAACTTCGATCTCATGACCGGCTTCTCCGTCGTGCCGCTCCAGATGTTCACGCTCTTCGGCATGATCGTGTCGATGCCTGAGCCTGCTGTTCGTGGTCTTCCTGTTCATCCGCCGTCTGATCATCGGTCCCGAGGCCGAGGGCCTGTTCACCCTCTTCGCGATCCTCTACTTCCTCGTGGGCGTCGGCATCATGGGCCTCGGCATCATCGGCGAATACATCGGCCGAATCTATAAGGAAGTGAGGCGCAGACCGCGGTTCGTGATCCGCGAGGTCTACGAAAAACTCAATGACTAAACCCGGCATACTCGTTTTCGCGTACCACGATGTCGGCTATGAATGCCTGGATGCCCTGATCCAGAACGACGAGTACATTCTCGCCGTCATCACCCACAAGGACAACCCGGAGGAGGAGATCTGGTTCCGGTCCGTGGCGAAGCTGGCCAGGAAGTACGATATCCCCGTGCATACGCCCGAGTCGGTGAACACGCCCGACTGGATCGAGCGAATACGTTCATGGGCGCCGGACCTCATCTTCTCGTTCTACTACCGGCAACATGATACATGAGGAGATCCTGGAGATCCCGCGCCTCGGCGCCTTCAACATGCACGGTTCGCTCCTGCCGAAGTACCGCGGCCGCGTACCGATCAACTGGGCCATACTGCACGGAGAAAAAGCGACCGGGGTGACGCTGCATCACATGGTCAAACGCGCCGATGCCGGAGATATCGTCGATCAGGAGGCGGTGCCCATCGGTCCTGATGACACGGCGCAGGAGGTGTTCAACAAGTGCGTAACGGCAGCGCGCCTCGTGCTCGTGCGCCAGCTCGAAGCGCTGACCAGCGGGGACAGCCCCGCGGCGCGCACAGGACGAATCGCAGGCGACCTATTTCGGCGGCAGGAAACCCGAGGACGGACGCATCGACTGGACGCAGAGCGCGGAAAATATATATAATCTCATCCGCGCCGTGACCCAGCCCTATCCCGGGGCCTTCACACAGGTGGATGGGAAAAAGCTGTTCATCTGGTGGGCAAGGCCGCTCAAGGACTCCGGCGGCACGCCGGGACAGGTCCTCTCAGTCGATCCTCTGATCATCGCGACTGGTGCCGGAAAGCCTTGAGATCGTGAACTATGAGTGGGAGGATGAAGACGAGCGCGAATTGAACAGCGGGACAGGTACTGGGTACCTAGTTCCGATTGCCTCAACTCTCCCCTCCATCGATGGGAGGCAGCCGACCTCATCAACCTGATACAGAAATGGAGCAAATCATGAGCCTCAAAATATTGATCCTCGGCGTAAACGGATTTATCGGAAGCAGCCTGACCGAACATATCCTGAAAAACAAGGACTGGGAAGTCTACGGCATGGACATGGCCGCGGACAAGATCGACCAGTGCCTGGGGCATGATCGATTTCATTTCGTCGAAGGCGATATCACCATCAACAAAGAATGGATCGAGTATCATGTAAAGAAATGCGACGTCGTCTTGCCCCTCGTGGCCATTGCCACGCCGGCGACCTACGTGATCGATCCGCTGCGCGTGTTCGAGCTGGATTTTGAAGCCAACCTGGACATCGTGCGCAAGTGCGTGCGCTACAAAAAGCGGGTCCTCTTCCCCTCCACGTCGGAAGTGTATGGCATGAGCACGGACAGGGAATTCGATGAGGAGACATCGAACCTCGTGCTCGGCCCCATCAACAAGCAGCGCTGGATCTATTCCTGCTCCAAGCAGCTCATGGACCGGGTCATCCACGCCTACGGCATGAAGCAAGGGCTCAAGTATACGCTCTTCCGGCCCTTCAACTGGATCGGTCCCAAGCTCGACAACATCCTGGAACCCAAGGAAGGCAGCTCGCGCGTGCTCACCCAGTTCATCGGCAACATCCTGCGCGGCAGGGATATCCAGCTTGTGGACGGCGGCGCTGCAGCGCCGAAGCTTCACCTACATCGACGACGGCATCGACGCCCTGATCCGCATCATCGAGAACAAGGACCATGCAGCCGACAGCCGCATCTTCAACATCGGGAATCCGAAAAACGACATGTCCATCAGGGAGCTTGCCGAAACGCTGATCGAGCTCATCAAGACCTACCCGAAATACGCAACGCTCGCCGAAAACGTAAAACTCGTCACGATCAATTCGGGTGAATATTACGGCGAAGGCTATCAGGACATCCAGACCCGCGTGCCGTCCGTCAAGAACGCGGAGAGATACCTGGGCTGGAAACCGACCACGGACCTGAAGACGGCGCTCCGGAAGACCCTGGACTATCACCTCGGCAGGCCATCGAGCGAGCTGAGCGAATAGATCGTTCCCCTCACCTGGCCGTAAAATCAGGCAAAGACCTTTGCACCGCGAAGGCGCAACGAGCGCGAAGGGTTAACGTCAAATTAATTGAGGCTTTTCTTCGCGACCTTTGCGACTTTGCGGTAATTTTTTCCTTTTTTTAGAGATATCCGAACGCGATATGACCACTCCCCTTCTCGCCATCAAGATCGACGTCGACACCGACCGGGGCACGCGCATCGGCGTACCGAATCTCCTTAACCTTTTCGATGAGTTCAACATCAAGGCCACGTTCCTCTTCTCCCTCGGCCCTGACAATACCGGCCGCGCGATCAAGCGCATCTTCCGTCCCGGGTTCCTGAGCAAGGTCAGCCGCACCAGCGTGGTTTCCACCTACGGCCTCCGCACGCTCCTGAACGGCGTGCTTCTGCCGGGCCCGCATGTGGGCCGCCGGAACGAAGGCGTGATGCGCCTTGCCCGCGACAGGGGCCATGAGGTCGGCATCCATTGCTACGACCATATCCGCTGGCAGGACGGCCTCGCGAAAATGACCCGCGATGAGGTGTACGAGGAGTTCGGCAAGGCGCGGAAGGAATTCGAGCGGATCTTCGGGGAACCGGCAAAGACCGCGGGCTCCGCAGGGTGGCAGGCGAACAGCTTCAGTCTTGCGGCCTACGACGACGCACATCTCCTCTACGCCAGCGACGCGCGGGGCACGCATCCATTCATCCCCCGCGTCGAACGGAACGGTGTACAAGACACTCCAGATACCGACCACGCTTCCGACGCTGGATGAACTGCTCGGCCGGCCTGAATATCCCGAGGAGAGCATCGTCGATCATTACCTGTCATTGCTTCGGCCGGACGGACTGAACGTGCTCACCATCCACGCAGAGCTTGAAGGCATGAAGCACATTGCCCTTTTCCGCGCATTCCTCGAACGGATCAAAACACAGGCCATCCAAGTCATCAGGCTCGAGGACTTCGCGCGCGACCTCATCAATAAACCTTCCGCTATCCCTGTATGCGACCTCGTTGCCGGCACTATCGAAGGCAGGAGCGGCACACTCTCCGTCCAGAAAAGCATCATACGATCCTCATAGAATTACGGAAAGCCGCTTTCACAATGATTTATATTCCCCTTCTAAACAGATATTCTTTTTGACAATCCGGACATATTCCTTTATATTTAAAGCGTACTTACTGCATTCCTGTTGTAATTCCCAAAAGGAGAACATCCATGATCCCGACCGTTGAATGGAAGAACGGCATCGTCCGGATGCTGGACCAGACGAAACTGCCCCTTGAGACCGTGTACAACGACTGCAAGGACTACCAGACCGTAGCGCGGGGGATCAAGGAGCTCTGGGTGCGCGGCGCGCCGGCAATCGGGGTCTCGGCTGCCATGGGACTTGCTCTCGGTGCGCGTCAGATCACGGCGGGTTCATTCGAAGAATTCTGGCCGAAGTTTGAAGAGATCTGCTCATACATGGCGGCCACGCGTCCGACGGCAGTGAACCTTTTCTGGGCCATCGAGCGGGTAAAAAAGTTCGTGCAGGCCAATAGCGACAAGGATCTTGACGCTCTTCGAGCAATGGTGGTAGAGGAATCCCAGCGCATGCACGACGAGGACATCGCAACCAACAAGCGGATGGGCGTCTACGGTGCCGTGTTCGTGTCCGACGACGATAATATCATCACGCACTGCAATGCCGGTTCGATCGCCACGGCAGGCTACGGGACCGCCGAAGGCGTCATGCGTTCCGCAGTGGCTCAAGGGAAAAAGATCCATGTCTACGTAGACGAGACCCGTCCGGTGCTCCAGGGCGCGCGCCTGACCGCGTGGGAGCTCATGCAGGAGAACATCCCCTGCACGTTGATCACGGACAACATGGCCGGTTACTTCATGTACCGCGATATGATCGATCTGGCGATTGTGGGCGCTGACCGCATAGCCCGGAACGGCGACGTGGCGAACAAGATCGGCACCTACAGTCTCGCGGTCCTGTGTAAGGAGCATGGCATCCCCTTCTATGTGGCCGCGCCGCTCTCGACCATCGACTTTACCATGGAATCAGGCGTCCTGATCCCCATTGAAGAACGCGACCCCCGCGAGGTCACCCATGTGTTCGGCAAGGTCCAGATTGCGCCCAATGGCGTTACGGTAGCGAACCCGGCATTCGATGTAACGCCGGCCCGCTACATCACTGCCATCATCACCGAAGTCGGCGCCTTCCTTCCAAAGGACATCCACAAACTTGCCGATGGTAAGACCGATCCGGAAAAGCTAAGATTGAAATAGCCTTTTACCACTTGAACGATTGATGCGTTAAGGATCATTTCAGACTCTGAACCTTGAACGGTGTAGTTTGAACGTTGTTCTTCAAACTCGCTGCACTCCACGGAGGGCCGAATGAAACAGACCGTTCTCCATCAGAAACATCTTCAGGCAAACGCTAAGATGATCGACTTCCAGGGCTGGCAGATCCCGCTCCAGTATTCCGAGGCGCTGGCCGAATACCATGCCGTTCGCACAGCTGCAGGGCTGTTCGATATCGGCTACCTGGGCAGGATCGAGATCACCGGCATTGGCGCCGCAACGCTTCTTCAGAACGTACTCACCAGGAACACTTCGAAGATAACGATAGGCTCTGCTCACTATGGCCTCATCTGCAATGAATCGGGGTTCATTCTTGATGATATTCTCATACTGCACCTTGCCGTAAACCGCTATCTGCTCACCACGAACGCGGGCAATACAGACAAGATACTCCTGTGGCTCAAAGAACATGCGGCCGATGATGTACAGGTAACCGATAAATCAGCGGCTATCACGCAATTTGCACTACAGGGACCCCAGTCCTTCCATATCCTTGAGAAACTCACCGCGCCGCACATGAAGAAAATGAACCCGAGAGCTGTGCGGGAAGTTATCATGCGGGACGCCGTTGTCACGATATCGCGCACAGGCTACACCGGAGAACAGGGCTATGAGCTCTTCGTGCCAGCTGACCGCGCCGAAGTACTCTGGGACACGATCATGACTGAAGGAAGCGACAGAGGTCTTCTCCCCTGTGGTTTTGCATGCCGGGACATCCTGCGGATGGAGACGGGACATCTACTGTATGGGAACGATCTTGATGAAACACGCACCCCGCTCGAATCCGGGTTGGGATCGTTCGTTGATTTCAAAAAAGAGTTTATTGGCAAAGAGGCTTTGCTCAAGCTCCGGGCCGAGGGTCCGAAGCGGAAATTGGTTGGTTTTATACTCGTCGATAACGGCATTCCCAAGAGCAGCGGCAGCATCTTCTCGGAAAGCAGTGAGATCGGTGTTGTGACCAGCGGTGTTCAGTCGCCATATCGCCGCACGGGTATCGGACTTGGCTATGTCTTGAGCCGCTATGCCCAGGCGGGCCAGGAGATCGAGATCGAGGTTCGCGACAAGGAGATCGCGGCAAAGATCGTAGACCTGCCGTTTTACCGGAAAAAGTCATGATCGAATAAATCAGTCGGGAAACAACAATGTGATAGCCGACGACATTGGAGTGAAAAGTTGTCGCGTGGAAAAAAGCGACCCATCCTTCACACCGCCCGTTCCATCGTGATGTTTTATTGGATGTTTTTTGCTGCTGGCCAAATAGTTGACTGAAAGCTGCGCCTATGGTATTTTATATCAGTGTTCATATTTCAACCGGAAAGGCATTCTGATCATATTAACAGAGGAAGCGAGTCCGACAATGAAAAAGGTGCTGTTAGCGAATGACCTGAAAAGCCTCATTATCGAGAAAAACAGCTTTCTTGATCGTGCGGATATTAAGATATTGACAACTACGACGAATGCCGAACTGCTGAAGATCCACAGACAGGAAGAGGTCGATCTCATTGTAACGCAACTGGACGCGCCGGGTATTAAGAGTGAGCTCATCTTCGATACCATCAGAAAAAGCGAGGAACTTCGACAGGTATCCACCATCCTGATCTGCAAGGACACGCTCACCCACCGTGAGCGCTGCAAACAGTGCCATCCCAATGCTGTTTTCACCATGCCTGTTGATACTACATTACTGTACGGCAAAATGCAGCAACTCCTCAATGTTGCGCCGAGAAAATTCTACCGAAGCGCACTCGCTGTTGCCATACAAGGCAAATTCAAGGATAGGCCGCTGCCGTTTTTTACTGAAAATATCAGCTCAAGCGGAATGCTTATCCGTTCAGATGAGCCCCTTTCACAAGGTGACGGGGTCTTTTTCTCCTTCTTTCTGCCCAATGGCACACACGTTTCAGGATATGGCGAAATTACAAGGGTCGTTCTTCCGGAGACGGTGCATGATGTGCTTCTGTATGGGATCAAGTTCACGAACATCGATCCGGTCGTTCAGTCGGCAATCAACGCAGTTATCAATAAATAACCGAGGAAAGCGCGCGCTCATGCATCGCACCGGGGTGTCTGAATATTCTTTGACAGGTGCGGGTTGGTGAGATATCCTTTTTTCGGGAATACGAAGTTGATTTTCTCCGTTTATAGGTGCTAAAATACAGAATAGCGATGTTCCGATAACCCACACAGGAGGAGTTAATGAAAAGGACATTCATCGCAGCAGCAGTACTATCAATCGTATTCGCAGTGCCCGTATTCGCAGCTGATGGGGGTCAACCACAGACAGGGCAAACACAAACTTTCGAACAAAAACAGGCTGAGATCTTGAAAATGATCGATGCGCGGGCTGCCGGCATTCAGGATCAAAGGTCTTGCGTGCAGGCTGCAAAGAACCTCGATGACCTCAAGGTCTGCAGGGATAAAGCAATGGCGGAAATGAAAGGGCATGGTTCTGGTGGTGGGCAAACTCCTCCACAGGGCCACTAGTTCATTCGTTGATATCGCTTCTTGAATAGCGGGATGGTCGAAAGACTTTCCCGCTATTTTATTGAAAGGCTCTCCGAGTATTTTTTAGGCTCGGTTGGCTCCTGTGTTATCGTGTCTCATTCAATGGAACAGATCGTATTGCCTCATGCAATGAATGATGCTGGCCGGGAATGCGCTATTGCGCGACCGATCAAATTATCTGAACCGGCAATGTTTTGTCCATGACAAAATACGTTTTACTTCTTATTCCCTTTCTTCCTTCTTTGTCCCAGCCTGACTTTGTGGTAAAATCATTTTATGGAAACTAAAAAAGCCGTTATACCGGTCAAAGGCATGACCTGCGTGAACTGCGCTGCAGCGATCCAGAAGGACATTTCAAGGCTCGCAGGCGTACAAAGCGCGAATGTCAATTATGCCAATGAAAAAGCGGTCATTGAATTCGATCCTGCAGTTGTCGGGCTCGATAAGTTCATTTCCAGCATTCATGAGTCAGGATATCAGGCAATCACGGAAACGGTCTTCATCCCGATCATTGACCTGGATGTGTCGCGTTCGCGGGAACTGGAGCGCATCGCGGGAGCGATCGACGGCGTACTCAAGGCGATCGTGAATCCCGCCGCAGGGACCGCGGAAGTGGAATACATCCCCGGCCAGATCGGACTCCGCGATATCAGGAGGGCCATCGAGAAATCAGGCTTCCGCGTGCCCCGACAGATCGAAGGTCGATCAGCGCTCGACATCGAGAAAGAAGCACGGGAACGAGAACTCTCGGAGATCCGGAACAAGCTCATCGTGAGCGCGGTCCTCTCCGGCCTCGTGATGATCGGCAGCTTTCAGGACATGCTCCCCTTCATCACCCTCCTCCCGCGCCAGACCATGTGGTATATCCTTTTTCTGCTGGCCACTCCGGTCCAGTTCTGGGCCGGCCGCCACTTTTACCAGAACGCCTGGGCTTCGATCAAGCACGGCAGCACGAACATGAACACCCTCGTGGTCGTAGGGACCTCAGCAGCCTATGGCTACAGCGTGGTGCTCACTTTTTTCCCTGCCGTCTTTGGCCGTCACGCGGCCCATGGCGGTGCGTACTATGACACGGCCGCGATGATCATCACGCTGATCCTGTTCGGGAAATATCTCGAGGCAAGGGCGAAATCCCGGGCCGGTGAGGCGATCAAAAAGCTCATGGGGCTCCAGCCGCGCACTGCCCGCGTGGTCCGCGAAGGAAAGGAACTGGATATTCCGATCGAAGATGTCGAAACCGGCGACCTCGTCATGGTAAGGCCGGGAGAAAAGATACCTGTTGACGGGGTCATCCGGAACGGGTATTCATCGATCGATGAAGCCATGCTGACCGGAGAGAGCCTGCCGGTCGAGAAGAAAACCGGGGACACGGTCATCGGTGCAACGATCAACAAGACCGGCACCTTCACCTTCGAGGCGACCAAGGTCGGCAAGGATACCATGCTTTCCCAGATCATCCGCATGGTGCAGGAGGCCCAGGGCTCCAAGGCTCCGATCCAGCGCCTCGCGGACACAATTTCAAGCATCTTCGTGCCCACCGTCATCTCGATCGGCCTCGTGACCTTCTGCGTCTGGTATTTCTTCGGCCCGGCGGAAACGAGGTTCACCTTCGCCCTGGTGAACTTTATCGCCGTGCTGATCATCGCCTGTCCCTGCGCCATGGGGCTTGCGACGCCCACGGCCATCATGGTCGGCACCGGCAAAGGCGCTGAACAAGGCATCCTGTTCAAGAACGCAGAGAGCCTTGAACGTGCGCAGAAGATCGATACCATCGTACTCGATAAGACCGGCACGCTCACCCGCGGCGAGCCAACGGTCACTGACATCATGCGGGACACGCATAAGCGAACAGGAAATACTCTTCCTTGCCGGATCAGCGGAAAAGGGCTCTGAACACCCGCTCGGAGAGGCCATCGTGCGCACGGCAATTGAAAAAGGCATTGCCCTGGAACAGGCAGAGACATTTGAGGCGCTTCCCGGACATGGCATCCGGGCAGTGGTGAAAGGAAAAGAGATCATCCTCGGCAACGAACGGCTCATGGCCGATCGCAAGATCGATTTCAAGAACCTGCTCGTGCAAGCGGAAAAGCTCTCAGCGCACGGCAAAACACCAATGTTCGTGGCTGTTGACGGCAAGGCTGCAGGGATCATTGCGGTCGCAGACACGGTCAAAGAACATTCCAAAGAAGCCGTGGCCGGACTTAACGCGCTGGGACTCGAGGTCGTAATGCTGACCGGCGACAACCGCCGCACGGCCCAGGCCATTGCCGACGAGCTCGGGATCACCCGGGTGCTGGCCGAGGTGCTGCCGCAGGACAAGATGGACACGGTGAAGAAGCTCCAGGCCGAGGGCCGCGTGGTAGCCATGGTCGGCGACGGGATCAACGACGCCCCTGCCCTCACTCAGGCGGATATCGGCATCGCCATCGGCACGGGCACGGACGTGGCCATCGAGGCGTCGGACGTCACGCTGATCAAGGACGACCTCCGCGTGGTGGCCACTGCGATGAGGCTCTCGCGCAGGACCATGCAGACGATCAAGATGAACCTGTTCTGGGCGTTCTTCTACAACATCATCGGCATTCCGGTCGCTGCCGGTGTCCTGTACCCGTTCCTGGGCACCGCGGGACTGCTGAATCCCATGTACGCCTCGGCAGCCATGGCGTTCAGTTCCGTGAGCGTGGTGTCGAACTCGCTCAGATTGAAAAGGTTTTCATAAAAGGCAGCCACAGAGACTCAGAGAAGATCAGCTTCAAATGTCCAATCACAAGCTTTATATTTCTGATACGCTCCAAACTCCGGATAGAGAAGTTATGTTCTCCGTGCCTCTGTGTCACCGTGGCAAACTCAAACCATGAAATTTATAGCCGATGTAATGCTTGGCAGGCTCGCGAAGCGGATGCGGCTCCTGGGGATCGATGTTCTGTACGACCGGACGCTGGATGACAACGAGATCCTCCGCCTGTCACTGGAACAGGACCGCGTGATCCTGACGCGGGACAGGGCACTTAGTGATCGGCCCCTGGCTGCGAACCATCTGCTCATTAAAAGCGACCTCGTACAGCAACAGGTCGAACAGGTTCTCTCCACCTTCCCCCTTGAACCTCTCCTTAATCCCCTCTCCCGCTGTTCCGGGTGTAATGAGCCTCTCGAGCGTATCACACGGGAGGATGCACGGGACCTTGTTCCACAATATGTTTACGAGAATAACTATCAATTCTTGCGCTGTCCCCAATGTAAAAAGACCTACTGGTATGGAACTCATGTGAGGAGAATGGTGATATGGGAACGATGGATCAAATAAGATAATCGTGCAAGAATTGCCAGACCGGAGATGCAGAAAGTTAAAAGGGATTTAAATGAAAGAGCGTGACGCTGGAACAGGCAGATGATCAACAGGATAACGAATGAACAGCTTTTTTTCACAACATACCTGCGGCATATTCCGCAAGTCATGTTATCAACACAAGCACTAAGTCAAATTAGTAATATTCCGATGCGGGTGACGGTTGGTTCACGGCGCTGGCGGGCCAAACAGCGGAGCTTTTTGCGACTTCGTAGTTGTTGCAGGCTGCTGCGGTCCGTACAATTCCTGAGGCTGTATCTGCTGTGGTTGATCGGCGGGCGGGACCTTTTTCCGTGGCAATTTTTTCTCCGGCTGGATATTTCTGTTCACAATACCTGTTGCGATGATGATCAAGTCCCTGACCACAGCGTTGCCGGGTTCATTCACGGTCAGTTCCTGTCCGTTGAGCATCAGCTTGAGTGCCTTGGCGCTGCCATAGCTCAGCAGAAACCGCTCGTCGGCGCTCCAAATGAGACTTTCGTCTTTTTTCAGCAATGCTTTCTTCTGCGGACTGTTATCAGTCCTCACCAGGAGCCAGGTGTCTTCCATGGCTACTACCTCAAGGTAAAGCTTTTCCGTTTGCGGGAGCGGGAGGGAAGCAGTGTCCTGTTTGACCTGTGGACATAGGCGTTACGGCCTTCCGCGTTTCCCTTTGATGCCGCTTGGGCAGGGCCGTGAACACAAAGAGAACGAGTGCGATCACAATCCCCGCTCCCCAAAGGAACGGCTCGATACGGGTTAACTTCGGTGTTTTCTGTTCACTGACCGCCGCTGCCGGCTCCTCGTCCACTACAGTGTCTGGAAGTAGTGCAGACTTCTGGTCCCTCGACTCGCCATATCTCTTCATGACCTCGAATTCATCGAGATGGAGAAACTTCCCGTAGTTCTTGAGAAAGCCTTTTACGAAAACCTCACCGGGCAGTCGGGAAAAATCCTCTTCTTCGAGTGCCTTGAGGTAATTAAAACTGATACGGGTCTGCTGCGCAGCGTCACGCAGTTCGATGCCGCGTGCCTCCCGCGCACTGCGCAAATACTGTCCTATCGTCCCCATCAATGTCACCTCAGGGTCATGATATACTCGTTCGCCTTTTGGGCCAGGTCACTCTTCGGGGCCAGTTCGGCCGCTTTCCTGAACTCCATGAGCGCGGACTTTTTGTTCCCAGCCTTGAGGTAGGCGAGGGCCAGGCTATACCGCATATTGGCATTCTGGGGGGCAAGCCCGATGCCCTCCTGAAACTCGGCGATCGCTTCTTTTATCTTTCCCGCTTCAAACAGGGCCGTACCGAGCTTGATAATGGTCCACTCGATATTGACAAACCGCTTGGACTCGCGGTATGCTTCAGCTGCTTTTTTGTACTCCTTCTGCTCCATGTACAGATCGCCAAGATTCAGATACGGTATGTGGGGAGTTGTATAGAGCTTATTGGCAAGGGCCTTGTTAAAAGCATTGACCGCCTCTTTCCATTTCTTCTGCTTCGAATAAACAACACCAAGCGCGTTGTATGCCTCTGAATAATCGGGGTCCTTATCGATTGCCGTTTGATAGTATTTCGCTGCGTCTTCGAGCTTTCCTTGATAATCGCTGATAATGCCCAGGCCGTAATATGACCGTTTGAAGTTGCTGTCGTGCTGAATAGACCGGTTGAATTCAACGGACGCCATCTCGTAGTTCTTTTCCTGAAGGTATGACAATCCCTTCGTATAATACCCTTCCGCCATCTTGGACTTATCCACCTTTTGCACCGTATGCCCGGTCGTAACGCATCCTGTCAATGCCAGGAGAATTATCAATGCGAACGTTCTCATTTCTTCATACCCCCTTCAAAACGATGTGAGAAGACGTGCAAGTGCCTCCCGGTCCCGGCTCACAACGCCGGTCGCGGAGAAAACCTTCTTTTTTACTGTTTGCTTCGGAGCCTTTTCGAGGTCGATCGTTACCGCGTTCTGCTGCATCTCCTGGCGGCGCTTGGCTGCTGCAAGCGGCGAGTCCTTGGCCTGCCTGACCTGCGCATCAACGGTAACCTCCTGTGGAGTTTTCTGTTCCTGTGCCCCCGGTTGTCGGGCCCGAGTCACAGGTTGTACTGACGCTGCCGGGGGTTCAGGGGCGCGTATCTCCTCTGTTACAGGTGTAAGGCGCTCTGGCGCTGCCGGGGGCTGTACAGTGGTGACCGCCACTGCTGGAGCGAGCTGGGGAGGCTGTTCCACTGGCGCTGTCTCCGGCTGTTTTTTCTGGCTGAAGATACTCTGACCCTCGATCCAGCTGTCCTGTTCCGGCTCGGACAGGCCCGCAAAATCGACCTCGTCCAACATCGCGCCCAGGTCCTCGGCAAAGTCTCGAGCCTCTTCCTCGACATCCTGAAGCGCTTCTTCTAAAAATGGGTTCGCGGAATGCGCGTAGAATAGTTTCCTGTCGGTATGGAGTAAATGAAGCCCGATATATGCCGATAGTCTGTTTCTCCCCTCGCGGGCAAAAAACACGTAGCTGCGCGCTTCCTCGAGACTCGTCTCCGGAGTGGCAACCTGGTGGATGTTCATGGAAAGGAACACCTTGAATAAATTCTTTTTCTTCAGGTCTTTCTCAGTTATTTTCGGGTCGATCGTAAACATGGCTTACATCCAATCTCCAATTTGAAATCCGGGATATAAAATTCCTAATTATAAATAATGTCCAGCATCAAATTCCAGCTTCAACATTCTTGGAGCCTGGCATCCGGATATTTGGATTTATTTGTCATTGCGAGCCTGTTTTTGGAACTTATCAGGATCTATCATATATCTTCGAAATGGGTGAGCTTCTTGAACTCCCGGTACCTGCCTTCGATCTCCTTGTATTCCAGGCTCCTGAGCCGGTCGAGGCTGAAGGACTCCACGTTCAGCGATGCCATGACACTGCCGAAGATCACCGCTTTTCTCATGCTCTCTTCAGAAAAATTCATGGTGCTCGCCAGATATCCCATAAAACCGCCTGCAAACGAGTCTCCGGCCCCCGTGGGATCGAACACGGATTCGAGCGGATAGGCGGGAGCGCTGAATACGCTGTGGCCGCTGAACATAAGGGCGCCATAGCTTCCCTGTTTGACCACGATCGTCTTCGGGCCCATGGCCTGCACGCTCTTCGCCGCCTTGACCAGGCTTGCCTCGCCGGAAAGCTGCCGGATCTCCGATTCATTGATGGTCAGGAGGTCCACTTCCTTCAGTGTTCGTTTGAGCGCGTCAAGCTTGCTCGATATCCAGTAGTTCATGGTATCACAGGCCACGAGCTTCGGTTTCTTGACCTGCCGCAGAACATCAAGCTGGATCTCGGGGTCCACGTTCGCCAGGAACACGACGTCAGAGCTCTTATAGTCCTCGACGATGTTCGGCTTGAAGGTCGCCAGAACATTCAGGTGCGTGGCGAGGGTGTGCGCCTCGTTCAGATCATAGCCGTACTCGCCCTTCCAGCGAAAGGTCTCGCCCTTCTGGACCTCAAGACCCCGCGTGTCTATGTTTTTGCTCTTGAGAAAGAGCGTGTGTTCCTTGGGAAAGTCCTCGCCGATCACCGCCACGAGCCGGACATCGGTAAAGTAACTGGCTGAGGTCGAGAAATAGGTGGCTGAGCCGCCGAGGGCATTATCAACGTTTCCAAAAGGAGTTTTGACCGAATCGAGTGCAACCGTACCGACAACAAGCAGACTCACAATGAAACCTCCAACGAATTCAATGTTACCACAAAGACTCGAAGGCACGGAAATACATAAGCAATCACTTGCTTTAATAACGTCGTTATTAAGACCTTCTTTGTGTCTTAGCACCTTTGTGGTGAGACCTTATTTCTTCTTCAAGTATTTTCCGATAATGAGCGCCAGGTCCTTCCTCGTTTTCGCCGGCATCAGTTTCTCCGGCGTCATGATCGTGTTCCGGAGCGCCTCGCCGCACCCGCAGGTGCGTGAACCGGACAGCATGCGCACCGCTTCGCGGATCATGGCCTTGGACGTCTCGACGTTGTGTTTCATTACCGCGAGCACGGCCTCGACGGTCACGGCCTCCTCGCTGTGGTGCCAGCAATCGTAGTCCGTGGCCAGGGCAATGGTGCTGTAGCAGATCTCCGCCTCGCGCGCCAGCTTGGCCTCGGTTGCGTTCGTCATGCCGATGACATCCACGTTCCAGGACCGATAGGTGAGCGACTCGGCCCGGGTCGAGAACTGCGGGCCCTCCATGCAGAGATACGTGCCGCCGCGGTGTACCGTGGCCCCGACCTTCACCCCCGCCTCGCTCAGAATCCTGCCGAGGTCGGTGCAGACCGGGTCCGCCATGCCCACATGCGCCACAACGCCGTTGCCGAAAAAGGTGCTCCTGCGGTGCTTCGTATGATCGTAGAACTGGTCCGGGATCACGATATCGCCGGGTTTGATCTCTTCCTTCATGCTGCCTACGGCGCTCACCGAGATGATCCGCTCAACACCGAGCTTCTTCATACCGTAGATGTTCGCCCGGTAGTTGATGTCCGAGGGAAGGATGCGGTGGCCGCGGCCATGCCTCGGGAGGAAGGCGACCCGTTTGCCATGCAGCGTACCGACAAGGTAATCGTCCGAGGGCTTGCCGAAGGGCGTTATCATCTTTACGGTCTTGATCTGCGTCAGCCCTTCCATTTCATACAAGCCGCTGCCGCCGATCACACCGATGCTGATTTTTTCTGTCTTTGTACGGCCCCTTGCCATAATAAATCCTTCGTTACCCCTGATTATTGAGAATGTTCATGAAAGGATTACTATGCTGAACCGCAATGCAAATCAGCACTCCGCATTCCAAAATCCGCAACCGGCTTATCCTTGCACTGCACTCTGCTCCGCTTCTCTTTTCATCTCCATGTTTTCAACAAGTTCAACAGGCTTATCGGGGATGATGGTGGAGATCGCGTGTTTGTAAACAAGCTGCTGGTTCTCCTGCTTCATCAGGATGACGAAATTGTCAAACCCCTTGATCGTTCCGGTGAGCCGGGCGCCGTTTACAAGGTACATGGTCACCGGGATCTTTTCCTTGCGCATCTGATTCAAGAAGATGTCCTGAAGATTTACTTGCGACTTACCCATCCATCCCTCCGTGCAAACGGCAAAAAGTGAATCGATCAGACTTGTGCTACTGCCCAATAATTTTTGTAATCTTATACCAACTTATTTGAAATTTCAATGTTTTTCTTTATCCGCGCAACTATTTCACCGGTCTGATCAAGCCCCGTAATGTCCACCCACTGTGCATCGGGCTCCCTCCGGAACCAGGTGAACTGACGCTTGGCGAAACGCCTCGTATCGCGCTTGAGAAGCGCCACAGCCTCGTCCCGCGACGTCTTGCCGAGGAAACAATCCAGAAAGTGCTTGTACCCCAGTCCCTGCATGGAGGAAAGCTCGGGACGGTACCCCCGCTCCATCAGCGTTCTCACCTCCGCCTCAAGCCCCGCTGCGATCATCTGGTCCACGCGCTGTTCGATGCGGGGATACAGTTCGCTCCGGCTCCTGACGAGGAACAGCAGCCGGAACCGGTACGGCCTGTCCTGGAACGAGTGCTCCTGCTGGAAAGCCGAGAGTTTTTTGTCCCGCAAATAATATACCTCCAGCGCCCTGATTGTGCGCCGAAGATCGTTCGGGTGGATCTTGACCGCTGCCTCGGGATCGACCTTCACCAGGTCGGAATAGAGCGAGCCGGCCTCTCCCTCGGCCTCACGCAGCAGCAGCCGCTCACGCAGTTCAAGGTCCGCAGGCGGCCCGTGGAACAGACCCCTCGTGAGAGCGCGGATATACAGCCCGGTGCCGCCAACCACGATGGGTGTCCCGCCGGATGCGAGTATCCCGTCGATGGCTGCGCGGGCATCGCGGAGGTAATCACCCACGCTGTAGGGTTGATCCGGTTCCGCGATATCGATCATGTGGTGGTAAACGAGCTTGCGCTGTTCCTGGCTGGGTTTGGCCGTACCAATGTCCATGCCGCGGTAGATCTGCATGGAGTCGGCGCTTACGATCTCTGCGCCCTGCTCCTGGGCCAGAAGGATGGAGGCATCGGTCTTTCCGACGGCTGTAGGCCCGGCGATGATAAGGATGGATTTTTCGTTCGACATGTATTAATGGGTAATGATCTCGATCGGGAACTCGTTCTTTCTCCAAGCCTTCATGTTGCCTTCCAGTGAATACACCTTTTCATAGCCGGATAGATACAGAGAGAACCCGGCGATACCCGACCGAGGCCCATGCTCACAATAGAGAACGACGGGGTCCTGTTTCGAATATCCCCGCGCATTCAATCCGGAGCCGATCGAGTAAAACGGGATGTGTACCGCACCCGGCACATGGTCCCGGTCATATTCACCCTGCGACCGCACATCGACGACCAGCGGCGGATCATCCGCCTGCATCTCCTTGAGAAGATCATCACGCGTGATGCCCGTAGCGCAGCCGGCAACAGGAACAATGATGAGGAGTGCAAGGCTAACGAGAATGATGGTATATCGATAGTTACGAAAATCCGACATCTGCCTTGTACCTCAATGAACCCTGGACATCTGCTTCACCAGAGTCTACATCCTCTTGAACATCCGCATTATTTCGGCCATGGAAAATCGAACGACCGTCGGCCTGCCGTGCGGACAGGTGTGCGGCATGCGGCATTTGAATAGATCGGCAAGCAGCTGTTCCATCTCCTGCTGGTCGAGATGGCGATGCACCTTGATCGCGGGATGGCAGGCCATCACGCTCAGCATCTCATCCCGGACTTCCTCCATTTTCCCGCTTTTACCGTGGACATTCACTTCGTCGAGGATATCGAGCAGCAATTGCTTGTAGTCAGCACCGACCAGCAGTACCGGTACTGCCTTGATCACGAACGTATTGTTCCCGAAATCTTCCACCAGGAATCCGAGTTTGGAAAGCTCCGGCAGATATGCGGCAAGCACCACACTCTGCGCAGGCCCGAGTTCAACCTGGTCCGGCACCAGGAGGTCCTGAACAGGAACTCGCCCGGTCCCGAACTGGTCCTGCAGTTTTTCGAACAGAACCCGCTCGTGCGCCGCATGCTGGTCGATGATCGCCATCCCTTCTCGCGACTGTGCGATGATGAAGGAGTCGTGGATCTGCGCGAGAGGGTGGAGAAGTTCGGAGTTCGGAATGGAGAGTTCGGAGTGAGAAGCAAAGGACACCGGCGCGGATGAAAAATCAACTCCTTGATTCTGTCCCAGTATGCATGATCTTGAAATCGTATTTCTGAATCCGCACTCCGCACTCCGCACTCCGCACTATCAATATTCTTCAGGTAATCCGACAAACTTTCTCTCACCCCATCGGCATGCGTCGTCGCAGAAGGAAACCATGTGCATCCCCCGCAGAATCCTTCCCTGATCACGTCCCGGACCAGGTCATGCAACTGCGACTGGTTGCGGAAGCGGACCTCGGCCTTGGCAGGATGAACATTTACGTCCACGAGCGCCGGATCGATCTCGATAAATATGAATGCAACAGGATGCCGGTCGCGCATAAGCATATCGCCATAAGCGCTGTAAAGCGCATGCGTGAGTGACGGGTTCTTGACCGCGCGACGGTTCACGAAGAAGTCCTGGTACGTTTTGTCCGCGCGAGTAGAGCCAGGGCGGCCGATGAGACCATGGACATGAACGCTGTCCCTGCCACCGGAGAACTCGATCAGGTTTTCCGCTATTGCTCCTCCGGAAAGCTGGAACACCCGCTCCTTGATGCTCAATGAGGGAGGGAGATCAAGCACACTCTTTTTGTTATGGGTCAGTCGGAAGCGAATGGCAGGATGCGCCATGACCTGGCGCGATACCGCTGTCAGGATATGCGAAAACTCGGTCGCCGGGCTCTTCAGGAACTTGCGTCGGGCCGGGGTATTGTAAAAAAGATGTCCGATCTCCAGGGTGGTACCCTGCGGGGCCGCGGCTTCGGATATGGCCTTGACAATACCGCCCTCGATCTCGATCAGTGCGCCGGACGTCGCGCCCTTCATCGCGCTCACCAGCCGTACGTGGGACACCGAAGCGATGCTGGAGAGCGCCTCTCCCCGGAAGCCCATGGTACGAATGGACTCCAGGTCCGCGTCGTCCGATATCTTGCTCGTGGCGTGGCGCATGAACGCCGTCCGGGCGTCCTCTTTCGACATGCCGCTGCCGTTGTCCGTAATACGGATGAGCCGCCTGCCGGCCTCTTCGATGTCGATGAATATTTCGGTCGCTCCAGCGTCGATCGAGTTCTCGATCAGTTCCTTGACCACGGAGGCGGGCCGCTCCACCACCTCTCCCGCGGCGATCTTGTTGATGACGTGGTCAGGAAGGATTTTTATAATAGAGGACATAGGAATTCAGTAGTCAGAAGACAGAAGTCAGGAGCCAGGAGAAATCAGGTTCATTTGCTGTCTTCTGCACTTCTGACTTCTGTCTCCCGCTTCTCAATATTTCAGCTTCGCCTTTTCCTGGTTCGCGACCACCACGATCGCCATCTTGTCCGGATGAAGATATTTCTTCGCCACCCGCTGGATGTCCTCACGGGTGACGGCATTGATCAGCCGGGGATACGTTTGCGGATAATCAAGTCCAAGGCCATAGATCTCGACTGAAGTGAGCATGCCCGCGATCTTGGCGTAGGTGTCCATCTTGAGTGGAAAACTCCCGGTAAGGTACGCCTTGGCATCGGCGAGTTCGCTCTCGGAAACAAGCTCCTTCTGCATCCTGCTGATCTCCTTGAGCGTTTCTTCGATCACTTCGTTCGCCGACTCGTTCTTGGTCTGGATGGACACGGAAAATGCCCCCGGTTCCTTGCGGGCTGAAAAACCGCTGTGGACATCGTATGCCAGTCCCTTGTTGTCCCGGATAGTATCCATAAGACGCGAGGAGAAACCTCCGCCGCCCAGGATATAGTTCATGATCAGCACGGCATAGTAATCAGGGTTCTCCCTGCTGATGCCGATGTGCCCCATCGCAATATTCGCCTGCGTAATGTTCTTTTCGATCTTCTGTACAATCGTCTTTTCCCTGACCGGCGGCTGCGCAGGCGATTGCACCGGTTGCACCTTGTTCTTCCAGGACTTGAAATACTCGTTCAACAGCAGTTTGATCTCCTGCTCGCCCACGTCCCCGACCACGGCGATGATCGTATTGTTCGGACTGTACCGTGTTGCATGGAAATCGATGACCTCCTGGCGGACCAGCTTCGGAAGATAGGCTGCCACCTCATCGTTGGTTTTGCCGTAAGGATGATCGCCGAAGACCATTTTTGCAAAGGCCTCTCCCGCGATGCTGTCCGGTTCTTCCTTCTGTCGCTTGATCTCGGCCAGGGTCTCCTTGACCTTGCGGTCGATCTCCTTCTGGTCAAAGACCGGGTTCAGAAGAACATCGGAGAGCAGATCAAGGCCCGTGCGCAGGTCCTTTTTAAGCACCCGGAGGCTTGCTGACGCGAAGTCATCTCCGCCCGAGGCCGAAAGAGAGCCTCCCACAAAATCGATCTCACGGCTGATCTGGCTCGCCGTGCGCTTTGCCGTCCCCTGCGTAAGGAGCGACGCAGTGATCGATGCCAGTCCCGGCTTGTCAGCCGGCTCGACCATGCTCCCCGCCTTGATCGCCATGTTCATCGTGACCATGGGGATGTCGTGCTTTTCGGACAGGAGGAGGATCATGCCATTGTCAAGCACGATGCGCTTGCCGATCGGCTCGGCGGCATAGGCCGCACTGAACCTGGAACAATCAGGATGAAAATAAAAAGCTATAACAGATATGTACTATGTTTCATTTTATGATCGTCTCATCGATTTCCCGTTCACACCGGTCATTCCGCGAAAGGGCGAGGGGATTCAGAGTTTACTTCCTCTCCTCATGCGTCTCGACGTGCTCCGGATTCTCCGCATTCTCAATTTTTTCACCGGCACCAAAATCCCCACCGTCCTGTTGTCCTCGTTGAAATACTCCTTTGCCACCCGCATCACATCCTCTTTGGTAACTGCGCGGATGCTGGCCACGTACTTCTCGAGCAATTTCCAGTCTGCCACGGTCTCGAACTGGCCAAGCAGCATGGCCTGGTAGAAGATAGAGTCCTGTCCCATGATGAAGCTCGCTTCGATCTGGTTCTTGGCCTTCTGAAGCTCTTCATCCGCGACCGGTTCGCTTTTGAGTTTATCGATCTCGACGTAAAGGGCCCGCTCAACCTCATCGGCTGTCTTACCGGGCATCACTCCGGCATAGATATAGAACAGGTTCGGGTCTGTTGAAATGTTGTCGTAATCACCACCTGCATAGAGCGCCAGCTGCTTTTCATACACAAGGGATTTGTACAGCCGGGAGCTTTTACCTGATGAGAGTATCCCCTGCAGGACCTCGAGTGCATACGAGTCAGGATGCTTCAGGGTCGGCACATTGTACCCGGCAAAGACCGCGGGCAGCTCGGCCTGCTTCTTAACGATAACTCTCCGTTCGCCGAGATGCTTCGGTTCAACAGCGCTCACCGTGGGCACCGTCGGCCCCTGGGGTATGGTGCCGAAGTATTTCTCGATCCGGGGAAGCAACGTCTTTGTATCAAAATCTCCGACCACGACGATCGTTGCGTTGTTCGGCGCATAGTAGGTGCGGTAGTGCTTATAGAGGTCCTCGCGGGTAATGCTGTTGATGTCCGCCATCCAGCCGATCACCGGCCACTGGTACGGGTGGGCGCTGAACGCCACCGACATCATCTGTTCCACCATCGTGTTGACAGGATCGTCCTCAGTCCGCATGCGGCGCTCTTCCTTCACCACCGTCGCGCTCGGACAGGAACTCCTTGGGTTCGATAAGCAGGTTCTGCATGCGGTCGGATTCAAGGTCGAGGGAGATCCCTAAGCGGTCCGCGGCAAACGTCTCAAAATAGGCGGTATAATCCTTGGACGTGAAGGCGTTGTCGTTCCCGCCGTTCCGCTGCACGGTTTGTGAAAAGGTCTTCGGTCCGTGTTTTTTCGTGCCTTTGAACATCATATGCTCAAGCAGATGCGACATCCCGGTCATACCGAGCCGTTCATTCCGCGAGCCGACCCTGTACCAGATCTGGAACGTGACCACCGGCGCCTTGTGCTCCTCCTTGAGCAGCACCTTGAGCCCGTTCGGCAGGACCTTCTCGGTGACCTTGAGGTCCTGGCCAAAGGATGTTGCGGCAAAAACAGCTAATGCAAAAACTGACAGAAATGTTCGCACAACATTTATCATAATAGTTCTCTCCGATTCTTCTCCGCACTCCCCACTCCGCCTGCGCCCAGTGATTACGAGTGCTAGCGCGAGTGCAGGGTGAACTCCGCACTTTACTTCACCCCGGTATGCCCGAACCCGCCGGTGCCGCGTGCGGTCCCGGCAAGGGTGTCCACCGTGACAAACTTCGCTTTCTCGATCCTGGCGAAAACCAGCTGCGCTATCCGGTCACCACGATTGATCGCAAACGGCTTATCGCTGAAATTGAACAGGATGATCCCGATCTCGCCGCGATAGTCGGCATCGATCGTTCCCGGCGCGTTCAGCATGCCAATGCCGTGTTTGAGTGCGAGCCCGCTCCGTGGCCGCACCTGTCCCTCATGTCCCTCGGGGATGGCGACGGCGATCCCCGTGGGGATAAGCTTCCACTTTCCAACATCGAGAACAACCTCACCTTCCACTGCAGCATAGAGATCGACGCCCGCGGAGTGTTCGGTCTGATAATGAGGGACGGGAAGACCTTCAGAGTTTTTGAGCTGCGTAAGGTGAATAATAAGATGATCGGGCATTTTTATATAAAAAATTAGCAGAGCGCATAGGGCATGGAGTAACGTGAATCGTCTCATCACACGGTACTGTAAACCGAATCGCTCTCTGCTCTCTGCACTATGCTCTTTGCGGAATTATACCTCCAAAACGGTATCCGGCACGTCGGCCTTGTTCAGCGGACCGAGGATGGTGAGCGAAATGTTCTCCCGGGTAAAGAGCTGTTGGGCCAGATGCTGCACCTGCTCTGCGGTCACCTTCTCCACTCCCTTGATGATATCATCCATGGACAGGTACTTGCCGAAATAGATCTCCTGCCGCGCGAGCCGGCTCATGTGGCTGTTGCTGCTTTCGAGCGAAAGGACGAGGCTTCCCTTGATCTGGTTTCTCACCCTCGTTTCTTCAGCGTGCGTGATCCCCTCTTCTGCGATCTTCTTGAACTCACGGGTCACGAGACGGACCACTTCGAGCGCGTTCGAGGGGTCCGCACCGGCGTAGACGGTAAGAAGACCGGTATCGCGGTACGAGGTCACGTAGGAATAGATGGAGTACGCCAGGGCATTCTGTTCACGGACCTCCTGAAACAGGCGCGAACTCATGCTGTTTCCGAGCACCGTATTGAGCGCCGAGAGTACAAATCGGTCTTCGTGCATATAGTGCATGCCCTTGCATCCGACACAGATCTGCACCTGTTCGAGCTGCTTTTTCTTCACGGCTACGGCCCGCGTAAAAACGGGGGTAACCTCTTTTTTGGAGACACCGCCTCGGGAGAGCTTCCCGAAGCTCGCGTTCAAAAGCTCGACCAGCCGGGCATGCTCGAAATTCCCTGCAACGGAAATGACGATCTCCTTTGGGCTGTAATAATCTTCGATATAGGAAACGATATCATTATGTTTAAGCGCCTTGATGGTGTCCCTGGTCCCGAGGATGGGACGGCCAAGCGAGTTGCCGGCCCAGACCGTGTTGGTAAAAAGCTCGTGAATGTAGTCGTCGGGCGTGTCCTCCACGCCCTTGATCTCTTCCAGGATGACCTTACGCTCCTTTTCCATCTCAGCAGGATCGAACTTGGAGCCGAGAAGGATATCCGACAGGATGTCGATGGCCACGGGCAGATGCTCATCCACAACCTTGGCGTAATAGGTGGTCGTTTCCTGCGACGTGAAGGCGTTCATCTCTCCGCCGATGGAATCCATCTCGATCGCGATGTCCTTGGCGGTCCTCTTTTCCGTGCCTTTAAAGAAGAGGTGTTCGATGAAATGCGAAACGCCGCCGATCTCCTCCGGCTCGTGGCGGGACCCCACCTTCACCCAAACGCCGATGGATACAGAGCGTGACTTGGGAAGGGTTTCGGACACGACCCGGATCCCGTTGGAAAGGGTGTCTTTTCTGTACATGAACTCCTCTTTCCATTGCCACAAAGGCGCCAAGACACAAAAACTTCTTTTCACACCCGTGCTCTTCGTGCCTTCGTGGCAGAATTATGTTCTCGCTGAATTATTTTTCTTTCTGGTTCTGATGCCCGTGTCCGTGCTGCGCTGCCCGTTCCTGGGTGATCTTCTGCGCCAGGTGGCTCGGGACGTCCTCGTAGCCGTAAAATTCCATGGTGTACATGCCCCTGCCGCTCGTAAGGGAGTTGAGCATAGGAACATAGGAGAGCATCTCGGACATGGGCACGAGCGCCTTGATCGACTGGCCGCCGGACTGGGGAACAACGCCCTGCACCTTGCCGCGCCGCGAGTTCAGGTCGCCGATAACAGCGCCGAGCGAATCGTCCGGCGCGACCACTTCCACGCTCATGATCGGTTCGAGGAGCACGGGCTTGGCAGCTTCCAGTGCCTTCTTGAACCCCATGGACGCCGCGACCTTGAATGCCATTTCCGAAGAGTCAACCGTGTGATAGGATCCGTCGAACAACGTCACCCGGACATCCACCATGGGATAGCCGGCCAGACTACCCTCGTGCATGGCTTCGATCACTCCTTTTTCCACAGCCGGGATGTACTGCCGCGGGACCACGCCGCCGACGATCTTGTCAACGAATTCGAATCCGGTGCCGCGCCGAAGTGGTTCGATCTCGATCCAGGCGTCCCCATACTGGCCATGGCCGCCGGACTGCTTTTTATACTTGCCCTGCGCCTTGGCTTTTGCACGGATGGTCTCCTTGTAGGGGACCTTCGGCGTCTTCATCGTTACCTCTGCGCCGAACTTCCGTTTGAGCTTCTCGAGCGTCACTTCAAGGTGGACCTGCCCCATGCCGGAGAGCACCATCTCCTTGGTCTGATCGTCATAGGTGAACTTGAGTGTGGGGTCTTCCTCGAGAAGTTTGTGGATGCCCGTGCCCACCTTGTCCTCGTCTCCACGGGTTTTCGGTACAATGGCATAGGACATGACCGGGTCGGCAAACTTCGCAAAATTCATCACGATGGGATGGCTTTCGGAACACAACGTGTCGCCCGTGAGCGTCTCTTTCATCTTCGCGATGGCGCCGATCTGTCCGGCCGTAAGCGCATGCGTGGTTATCTGCTTTTTACCCTGGATATGGAACAGGGACCCCACTTTTTCCTTTAGTTGTTTCGAGGCATTGTACACGCTCGAGTCCGCTTTAAGCGTACCCGAGAATACCCGGACCAGGGAAAGCTTGCCGGCAAATGGATCATTGATGGTCTTGAACACCATGG
Source organism: Nitrospirota bacterium (assembly GCA_963732675.1). Lineage (GTDB taxonomy): Bacteria > Nitrospirota > UBA9217 > UBA9217 > UBA9217 > JALNZF01. The sequence continues at coordinate 106,079 of CAVTAJ010000015.1, read as the reverse complement.
CGGCAAGATGCTCATCCGCAGCCGGTTTGCGGACTGTTTCATTGCCCGTCTTGGGATCGATCCCTTTGATCTGCACGACGCGGGCATGCTCCGCCGGCGACGGGAGGCACATGAGGACCATGTCAAGGAGCGGCTGGATCCCCATGTTCTTGACCGGCGAACCGCAGAGCACCGGCAGCAGTCCGCCTCCTATCGTCCCATGTTTGAGCCCGGCGATGATGTCTTCCTGGGAAAGGTCTCCCTTGTCCAGATACTTCTCAAGAAGGCTGTCCTCGGTCTCGGCGATCTGTTCCACCAGTTTTTTCCGGTAGGCCACTGCCTCATCCTTCATGTTCGCGGGAACGTCTTTTTCCTCGAACTTGCCGCTTCCGTCCTGGGCGAACATCAGCGCCTTCATTTTGATAAGGTCGACGACGCCGGTGAAATTCGCCTCAAGACCGATCGGCAGCTGGAGCACGAGGGAGTTCTTGCAGAAATACTTTTCCATATCGCCCACAGCGCGGAAGAAGTCCGCCCGCTCCTTGTCGAGCTTGCTGATGAACGCCACGCGCGGGATCTCGTAATCGCAGGCGAACTTGTAGATCTTTTCGGTTTCGGCCTTTACGCCGGAGATGGCGGAAATAATGAGGACGGCGCCGTCGACGGCGCGAAGGGTCCCTCGCGCTTCTTCGAGAAAATTGATGTATCCGGGGGTATCGATGATATTAATGCGGACGCCCTTCCAGTCGGCGAACCCGAGGGCGGAGGTGATGGTTATCTTCCGTGAGATCTCCTCAGGCTCATGCATGAACACGGAGTTTCCCGCGTCCACACTCCCCATGAGGTCAACTGCGCCGGCAGTGAACACAATGGCATCGGCAAGCGAGGTTTTGCCGGCGGCGCCGTGGGACAGGATCGCGATATTGCGGACTTCCTTGACATCAGCATTCGGCATAGACAACTCCCTCCGTGAAGATGAATTTTGGTATAAAGGGGATACAATGCTCTGTCGTATTTTTTGCAGCAGAACTACCAGATATCGGACTTTATTTTCCCTGCCTGTTTGATCAGAACATCAACGACGGCCTCGTTGAACATGTTGGAGTCCTTGCGGATCTCTTCGTCCACCATGGTTTCGTAATATTTCTTCCCTTCCGCGAGTTCATCTGTCAGTATTTCAAAGAGGCTGTCCTTCTCAATTCCCTCTTTGACCTTGGCCTGGTTATACAGGAGGATGTCCGAAAGGATGGTCCGCGCAAGTCGTTTCGCTTCATCAGGTTTTTTGATCAATCTCATACTGAACGCCTCATAATACGATACTATTCAGACGACCAAATTCCCACCAGTAAAAAATCTGTCCGATCGGTTGCTGTCCGGATCTGGCGCTTTGGTTGTTTCAGCCCAGTATCTCGACGATCATCGGTTTATACTGCGGTGTTTTTTCAACTTTCTTATTATACATCCTGATAACGAGAAAAGATACCACCATGCTCACCATCCCGGCGATGAACGCCCAGAGGTCTGAATCGGCCTCAGTCCCGTACCGCAGGCCGAGGTTTTTACCGAGAATGGCCGACGCAACGAAGACCGTCATGGGGATGCCGTAGAGTATGATGGACGCCTTCAGATATACTTGCGGGGCAAGCACCACTTTCACCTTCTGGCCCTTTTTTTGCTCCGAGCGGGTTCGACGCCTCCATGTACTCCTGCTCCCCGGGATGGCAGACCCCGGAAGCGGAACATTTCTCGCAGGCGCTCTTGGCAAGGATCGACACCTTGGCGATATCGCCTGTCACTTCAACTACGATGCCTTCTTCTTCGATCATGTTTCACCCGAAAACCGCAGAGAGTCTGGCGCAGAGTGCATAGTGTCGTGCGCTTCTCTCTCTGCCCTATGCTCTTTACCCTCTGCCGTTTCTCAACTTTTTTTCTTCGCCCTCAAAAGCTTATACTCGATACTGTCCACCAGCGCCTGCCAGCTCGCTTCGATCACGTTCTCCGACACACCCACGGTACCCCACTTGTTTTTTCCGTCGCCGGACTCGATCAGCACCCGCACGCGCGCAGCCGTGCCCTCCGCCGCGGTCAAAACCCGCACTTTATAGTCGAGGAGCCGGACATTCTCCAGGCCCTTGCCCGGAAAGTACTTGGGCAGGACCGTGCGCAGCGCCTTGTCGAGGGCATTCACCGGGCCATTCCCCCATGCGGCGGTGTGTTCCACCTGTCCGCCGACCTCGACAGTGATCGTGGCCTCGCTCACTGGATTGGGGTCGACCTTCCGTTTTTCCGTAAAGATACGATAGTCGATACGGTCGAACATGGTGAACACCGACTCATAGCTGCGGCCCGCGCGCAGCATGAGGAGTTCAAGCGACCCTTCCGCGCCTTCGAATTCGTATCCCTCGTTCTCGAGCTCTTTGATCTTCCTGAGTATTTCTCCCAGTTCAGGGCTTTCCTTGGTGAGCGGGATCCCGAGTTCTGCCGCTTTCTGGAGGATATTGCTCTTCCCCGCCATGTCGGACACCAATACGCGTCTCCTGTTCCCTACCAGTTCAGGCATGATATGCTCATAGGTGAGAGAGCTCTTCGCGACGGCATCGACATGCACGCCCCCCTTATGGGCAAAAGCGCTTTCACCGATATAGGGCTGTCGCTTTTGGTGCTGCAGATTGGCGATCTCGTCCACATAGCGGGACACGTCACGCAGCTTCGCAAGATTAGCGTCTGAGATACAATCGATGCCCAACTTGAGCTTCAGGGTCGCGATAAGGGAGCAAAGGTTTGCATTCCCGCAGCGCTCGCCATAGCCGTTGATGGTGCCGTGGACCTGGACCGCTCCCATCCTGATCGCTGTCAGCGAGTTCGCCACCGCGAGTTCTGCATCGTTGTGCGCATGGATCCCGAACGGGATGGCGATCGACTTTTTCACCTCGTGCAATGATCTCCTCGACCTCATGAGGCAGGGTGCCGCCGTTCGTGTCACACAGAACAAGACAGTCCGCGCCTGCGCCCTCCGCGGCGAGGAGCGTCTGAACAGCATAGTCAGGGTTTGCCTTATACCCGTCAAAGAAATGCTCGGCATCATATACCACCTCATCCATGCGTTTCCTGAGGAATGCAACCGATTCATCGATCATATCGAGGTTTTCGCCGAGCGTGGTCTTGAGTGCCTTGAGCACGTGCAGGTCCCACGTCTTGCCGAAGATGGTCACAACCGGCGCGCCGGACGCAACCAGAGCCTTCATGCTCGGATCATCGGAGGCTTTGAGCTTCACGCGCCGGGTCGATCCGAAGGCGGCCAGTTTCGCCTTCCTGAGCCTTACGCGCCGCATCTCCTTGAAGAACTCGATATCGCGCGGGTTCGAGCCCGGCCAGCCGCCCTCGATGTAATGGACGCCGAACTGGTCCAGTTTCCGCGCAACACGGATCTTGTCCTCGACCGAGAAGTTCACGTCCTCAGCCTGCGCCCCGTCACGAAGCGTGGTATCGTATAAGTATGACTGTTGGTTTCATAATTTTATGATTCGCAGATGCGCATAAGTGCAGGAGCCGGAATGCAGAAGCGCAGAAGAACAAACCATGCACTCTTACTCCGACTCTGACTCCTACTCCGCACTGTCTCTACGCCGCCTTGTCCATCTCGAATGTCTCATGAAGCACCCGGACGGCGAGCTCCGTATATTTCGCGTCGATCACGATGGAGATCTTGATCTCCGACGTGCTGATCATCATGATATTGATCCCCTCTTTGGCCATGGCGGAGAACATCCGGGCGGCAACACCCGAGTGGGAGCGCATGCCCACGCCGACGATGGAGATCTTGGCGATGTCCTCCTTCACGGTCACGCCCTTGGCGCCGATCTCGGCAACGACCTTCTTCATGAGCTCTGATATTTTCCTGGAATCGGTCTTCGGCACGGTAAAGGACATGTCCGTGAGCCCGCCCTCGCCGATGTTCTGGATGATCATGTCCACGATGATGTTGTTCGTCGATATCTCATTGAAGATCTGTGCTGCCACGCCAGGCTTGTCCGGCACACCCGTTACCGTCACTTTTACCTGGTTCTTGTCGTATGCCACGCCGGACACCACCACTTTTTCCATGTCAGAATCCTCCTTGGTCACGAGGGTCCCCGGGTTGTCGTTGAAACTCGAGAGCACCCTCACCGGAACATTATATTTTTTTGCGAACTCGACGGAGCGGGTCTGAAGCACCTTGGCCCCGAGGCTCGCCAGTTCAAGCATCTCGTCATATGAGATCTTGTCAAGCTTCCGGGCCTGCGGCACCATGTTCGGGTCCGTGGTATACACGCCGTCCACGTCAGTATAGATATCGCAAAGGTCCGCCTTGAGCGCGGCGGCGACCGCCACGGCTGAAAGGTCAGACCCGCCCCTTCCCAGCGTCGTCACGTCGTCGGACGTTTCGGAGATGCCCTGGAAGCCCGCTACCACGGCGATCTTGCCTTCCTTGAGCGCCTGTTTGACCCGCTCACCGGAGATCCTCTCGATCCTCGCCTTGGTATGGACGCGGTCGGAGATGATCCCCGCCTGCCTGCCGGTGAAGGACTGCGCCTTGTACCCGAGCGACTGGATCGCCATGGCCAAAAGCGCGATGGTCACGCGTTCTCCCGTGGACACCAGCATGTCCATCTCCCGGGGGTCCGGATTCTCACTCACCTGATTGGCAAGGTTGATGAGTTTATCGGTCTCGCCGCTCATGGCTGAGAGGACCACCACCACATCATGTCCTTCTTCTTTGGTCCGGACGACACGCTTTGCCACGTTCCTGATCCGTTCGGGATTCCCCACGGACGTGCCGCCGTATTTCTGAACGATGAGCACTTACTTCCCTCCATTGTAAAGCTGAACTATTTTCACCACAGAGATCACAGAGAACAGATAAAATAAATGTATATCTTATTTTATAATCTTGAATGCTTCCTCTGAGACTTCGGTGTCCTCTGTGGTAAAGCATTTTTATTTTTTCAAAAAATAATCCATCAAGGTATAGCCGTCCTTGAACACCAGCGCATCTTTGCGGTCCGCTATTTTCTCATCGTACGTAACGGGGCCGCCCTTGCGCTCCTTTGTGTTATCGTAAATGACGAACGGAACCGGGTCCGCCGTATGGGTTCTGAGCTCGACCGGCGTGGGGTGGTCCGGAAGCGCGAGGATCCGGTATTCATCGAACTGCTTCATTCCGTGGATGATGTTCCCCACGATGAACTCATCAAAATCCTCTATGGCCTTGAGCTTGTTCTTGAGGTCGCCCGTATGACCGGCTTCGTCGGGCGCCTCCACGTGGATGTACACAATATCCTTGGTCTTGAGCGCCCAGAGCGCGTGCTCGGCCTTGCCCACATAGTTCGTGTCGATCCAGCCCGTGGCGCCAGGCACATTGATCACCTCGAACCCCGCATAGATGCCAAGGCCCTTCGTAAGGTCCACCGCTGAGATCATGGCCCCTTCAAGGCCGTACTTCTCCCTAAAGGTCGGCATAGCGGGCCGTTTACCCTGACCCCAGAGCCAGATGCTGTTCGCCTGTCGTTTCCCGTTCGCCTGACGGGTTTTATTCACCGGATGAGCGAGGAGCAGGTCAAGAGAGGCCTCCATCAGTGCGTTGATGATATCGTCCCCTTCACCGCGCGGAAGATAGTCCTGGATGTCCTTGTCCTGAATATCGTGAGGAGGCGTACATTCGATCTTGTCCTTGCCGCCCTTCCATACCATGAGGTGGCGATAGCTCACGCCGGGATAGAAGCGGATCCGGTCGCTGCCGAGCTTGCTGTCGATCTCCTCGATGAGCAAGCGCGCCTCCTGTGTCGAAATATGACCGGCGCTGAAATCCTCCATGATCGCCCGCCGTCCCTTGTCCGCTGCGGATGGCTTGCCGCCGGTGATGCGCAAGGTCACGAGGTTGCAGCGAAACGCGATATCATTGGGCGCAAGTTCCACGCCGATGCTTGCCGCCTCGAGCGGCGACCGGCCGGTATAGTACTTCCGCGGGTCATAGCCCATGACCGAGAGGTTGGCCACGTCGCTGCCCGGCGGGATACCCGTCCGGCACGGTGTATGCCATCCCCACCTGGCCGAGTGTCGCGAGCTGATCGAGGTTCGGCGTCTTCGCCGCCTGCAGGCACGTCTTGCCGCCAAGCTCCGCATTCGGCCTGTCGGCCATCCCATCACCAAGGAGAATGATATATTTCATAGATTCTTCTTTGCTCATTCGCCGCCGGTCAAGCGTCAACACCTGCCTGATAATCGACGAACGACGCCTCTGGTCTGCGGCTGTATTTCAACGTGTTTGACTACCCAGCGAAATCGCCTTCAACGGCCTCAACCTTGACGCCGCGTTCCTGAAGATAGGCTATCCCCTCTTCGAGCTTCTTCTCTGCTCCTTCGAGCTCCAGCAACACCTCGCCCACCGATTCGGTGACCTTGGCGTGCCGGATGTTCGGCATCACGTCGAACTTCTTTGCCATGGTGAAGATCACCGGCTCTCTGATCAGGTCCTTCGGAAAGGTCAGCTTAACCCTCTTCGTAGCCATAAGCCCCTCCTGAGTTACTGTCGACATTGAGAACGTGGGAAGAGCGGAGGTTTAGCAACAAAAAAATCGGCTGATGCCTGCCTTTTCAACGTCTCACCTTCGCACCTTCTCGCCTGCCGGCTTCCTACCCCATCCACCCGCGATGGCCGGGACGATCGAGATGGTATCACCGTCCTTCAGAGCAGTGTCTTCCTTGTTCAGAAAGCGGATGTCCTCGTCATTTACATAGATATTGATGAACCGCCGGATCTTGCCGCTTTCCGACAGACGCTCCTGCATCCCCGGGTAGTCCCTCTCAAGCGCGTCAATAAGCTCCGTAATGTTCTTTACACTGCACTCCACCTCGGCATTCCCGTTCGTCAGCTTCTGCAACGGAGTAGGAATTCTAACTTTGATAGCCATGTATCGCTCCTCCTGAGCTCACTCTTCCTGAAAAAATAAAGAATAGAAATTACCTGATTGAGAGACTGCCTGTATCCCTAAATCACTCCCGGTGAATGTGTCTGCTTCAGCAGTTCTCACCTGACGAGGTGGCCGGCGTCGGCTCCGGTCCTATATCACGTTCACCTTGACTTCGGTTACCTTTCCTTCTTCGATCGAAAAACCCCTGGCGACCGGCTTCGCGCGGTCCATCAGGGTAACGATGACATACACGGCATCGGGATAGTTCGGCAGCTGTGTCCCGGGCCAGTACGCCTGATTCACGTCCACGCTCGACGGATAGGCCTGGCTGTGCGGATGGGAATGGAACAGACCGATCAGTTCGAGCCCTGAATCCCTGATGTCCTTCATCACGCGAAACTGCTCTTCCGGGTCCATTTCATAATAGTCCGTGCCCGGCTGCGCGTTCGTCATGCAGAAGGTCTTTTCCACCCTGCCGTCCTTGCCGCCCAGCATCCCGCAGGCTTCGTTCGGTGCTGCCGCAAGGCAGTGGTCGAACATGACTTGAAGGTCAGACTTTGTTATGCTCAGTATATTGATAAACCCTCCGAACTCATCGCCGGGCAGTCACAAGGATTTGTCCACTCTATTCCGCAATCTGAAACGTGCCCTGGTAATCCGTAAACCGGGATCTCAACACGTGAATCAATGGCTCATCGAGCAGAACTGCTCATAGTCGATCAGTTCTTTGATCGTCGGATGCTCACCGCACACGGGACACTCTTTATTCCACGGTACTTTCACCGTGCGGAAATTCATATCAAGCGCATTCCACAAGAGGAGTTTACCCTTCAACGGCTGCCCGATCCCGAGGATCGCCTTGATCACCTCGGTGGCCTGCAGCGTCCCCACCACGCCGGTGACCACGCCGAGGATGCCCGCCTCCTGGCACGACGGCACCATGCCCGCTGGTGGCGGGACCTCGAACAAACAGCGGTAGCATGGCCCCTCACCCGGGTAAATGCTCATCACCTGGCCTTCGAACCGGAAGACCGCCGCGCTGATGAGCGTTTTCTTTAACATCACACAAGCATCGTTCACCAGGTAGCGGGTCGGGAAATTGTCGCTTCCGTCCACGACGATATCATAGTCCTTGATGATGTCCATGATGTTCTTGGACGACAGCCTCTCTTTGTGGGTCACGACCTTCACATCATGGTTCAGCGTCTCGTACGTCTCTTTTGCCGAATCGGCCTTCAGCATGCCGATACGGCTGGTGTTATGCGCGATCTGGCGCTGCAGGTTCGAGATCTCCACGCGGTCGTTGTCGATCACGCCAATGGTACCGACGCCTGCCGCGGCGAGATAGTACCCCACCGGCGAACCAAGACCGCCGGCGCCCACAAGCACTACTTTCGCGTTCAATATCTTTTCCTGGCCGTCCCCTCCGACCTCGGGAAGCAAGATGTGCCTGCTGTAGCGCAATATCTGGTCTTCAGTAAAATCCATGGCACCCAATTTCGCATTGCGGTTTTCAAATTTCAGATTTCGGAATGTCTTGCATTTTTTACGTCCACATTCCGCACTCCGCACTCCGCAATTATTTTTTCGCTTTTTCCTTGTCCTTGCGGACAAATACATGCCACTCTTTCTCGCCGGTCTGGTCGATCTTCAGGACCTTCTGCCCCTCGTTCTCCATGCTCCTGGGCACGTTCTCGGTCGCCGGTTTGTGATCAAAGATGATCTCGAGCACCTCGCCGAGGTTCATCTTCTCGATCGCCAGCTTGGACCGGACAAAAGTATACGGACAAACCTGGCCTTTGAGGTCGATCGTTTTATCTACTTTTATGTCTTCCGCCATAAGTACCTCCATTTCGGATTGGCGATTGCGGATTGCGGAATAAAATCGTTTTTGGATCTCTGCCCTTTAATCCGCATTCCACAATCCGAAATCCGCAATTATCCTTGTTTCCCCTCTTCCACCCTGATCACCATCGTCGGCCCTGCCACGCAGTCCATCGTGTTGATCTCCTCGAGCGCTTTGCGCACGTCGCGTTCAACGGCCTCGTGGCTCATCATCACCAGAGGAACGGCCTCGGCAGTGCCACGGCCTTTCTGGATGACCGATGCAATGCTGATATTGTTCTTCCCGAGCACACCGGAGATCCGTGACAGAACTCCGGGCCTATCCAGTGCTGAAAAGCGTAAATAATAACACGACGTAATATCGTCCATCTTGCGAATTTTCAAGAGTGATCGGTCCTTGAAGGCCGTCATGGGCGACCGGTTTATGCTGCCCGACAGGATGTCCCTGCCGATGTCGATGATATCGCCCACCACCGCACTGCCCGTAGGCATGTCGCCCGCGCCACGACCATAGAACATCGTAGACCCGACAGCGTCGCCCACGACCGAAAGCGCGTTGAACACACCATCCACCTCGGCGATGGGGTACTCCTCAGGAAGCATGGTCGGGTGCACCCGCGCCTCGACCTCGCCATTCACCATCTTGGTGATCGCCAGGAGCTTGATCTTGTATCCCAGCTCTTTTGCAAAATCAATATCCAGCGGCGTTATCTTCGAGATCCCCTCGGTAGAGATGTCGTCGAACTTCACCGGAGTGCCGTAGGCAAGCATGGTGAGCACCGCGAGCTTATGCGCCGAATCAATGCCTTCGATATCGAACGTGGGATCGGCCTCGGCATACCCCTTGGCCTGGGCCTCTTTCAAGACCTCATCGAACTTCCGGCCCTCGTTCGTCATGAGCGTCAGGATATAATTGCAGGTGCCGTTCACAATGCCGTAGATGGACTTGATATTGTTCGCGGCGAGCCCGCTCCTGATGGCCGCAAGGATCGGGATCCCCCCGGCGACTGATGCCTCGAACCCGACCGTGACGCCCGCCTTCTCCGCAGCCGCGTAGATCTCCTCGCCATGCACGGCCAGGAGCGCTTTGTTCGCCGTCACCACATGCTTCTTGTTCCTGATCGCCTCGAGGATGAACTCCCTGGCGGGCTTGTACCCGCCAATCAGCTCGACCACGATATCGATGTCAGGATCATTGATCAGTTCTTTTGCATCGCTCGTAAGCTTCACGTCGCCCAATTTGATGCCCCGGTCGCGTTTGATATCGAGGTCCGATATCTTTTTCAGGATTACGGGGGCGCCGAGACGACGCTTGATGATCTCTGCATTGTCGATCAGGATGCGGGCCGTGCCTGTGCCCACGGTGCCGAATCCGATGATACCTACGTTGATTGATTTCTTCGCCAAATTTCAGCCCACCTTTTATCCAAGAGTCAAGGCATCAGTCAGGGGTAACTGTTGAATCAGTACGAGCCTCCGTGACCCCTGTCCGTTTATTACCGAGATTGATTATGTTATGTTCTGACCGCGGGGCGCCTCGATCTTCCCTGGTACTCACGATCACAAAAAAGAGGATGTTGGTTGTCTGATACTGCTGAACTGCCCGGACCTCGCTAACCCGTTATTTTTCAAAGAATTTCTTCCAGCCGTTCGTTTTAAAAAAGTGAAATTGATAATAAAACACTATGTACCTTTTGTCAATAAAAAATAGTTAAAGAGCACGGTCCACAAAGACTTTTCAGCAAAGAGGCTTCCAAGAAAAGGCTTGATTTTTCAGCCAGTCTGTGATAATGTTCCCTCTCGCAAAACTGAGTAAGGTCGATTCCCGTACAAGATACGAAGCGGGATTACTCCTTGCTCCCTGAGTTTCAGCAGGGGGCTATAACCCATGAGGAGACAAAGAAAATGCATATTTACGAATCAATCTTTATCATCAACCCCAACCAGACCGACGAAGAGACGGCCAATGTGATCAAGAAAATGCAGGACGTGATCGCGAAACAGGGCGGCGAAATGACCAAGTTCGAGGACTGGGGCAAAAAGAAACTTGCCTACGAGATCAAGAAGCAGAAGCGCGGCCACTATGTGTTTTTCCAGTTCAAGGCGGCGCCCGCCGTGGTAAGTGAACTCGAGCGTACGTACAAGATGACCGATTCGGTCATCAAGTTCTTGACGGTAAAGCTCGAAAAGGAACTGCGCGTTAGACCGGCCCCCAAACCGAAGAAGAAAGACCTCGCCAAAGCAGCGCGCAGCTGCAGAGGCAGGACAGGCCACGGCGTAGCAGCTGCCCGCTGTTCGTAATTCGTCCGATTCGCCTCCTGCTCCTGAACAGATGCATGAGGTGGTCGGTAAAATCGAGGTAACCCATGACAAGCTTTAATAAAGTGATCCTGCTGGGCAATCTCACCCGCGATCCCGAGGTGCGCTACACGCCGAACGGCAGCGCGGTTGCGAGCTTTGCCATCGCGGTCAACCGTAAGTACAAGCATGGCGAAGAGACCAAGGAAGAGGTCAGTTATTTCGACATTGTCGTGTTCGGCAAGCAGGCTGAGAACTGTGGGCAATATCTCAACAAGGGTGACGCGGCCCTGATCGAAGGCAGGCTGCAGCAGCGCAGGTGGGAAGACAAGGATTCCGGCCAGAAACGAAGCAAGGTCGAAGTGGCAGCTCAATCAGTGCACTTCATGCCGAAGCGCTCATCTCCAGGTCAGGGTGCAGGTCAGGGGGGCGGTCACAGCCAGTCTGAGCCCGCGCCCGAAACGCCCCTGGATGAGGGAGAGATCCCCTTCTAACGCAGGACAACTGATTATTAAAAAAACTACTACACGAGGAGTTCACTATTATGGCAGAGTACCCAGCAAGATCATCGGCACCACGGTCTTCTGACTCGCGAGGCAGCAGAGGAGACAGCAGAGGAGACAGCAGAGGCGGCAGCGGCCCGAACAAGAGGCGCTTCCAGGTCCGGAAAAAGGTGTGCCGGTTCTGCGTGGACAAGACACCGTTCATCGACTACAAGGACATGAAGACGCTCAGGTTCTTCATCACCGAACGGGGCAAGATCCTTCCCCGCCGCATCTCCGGCAACTGCGCCCGGCATCAGCGCGAGGTCACCGTCTCGGTGCAGCGGTGCAGAAACATCGCACTCCTGCCGTTCTCAGGAGAGAAGTAGTAACTCAGACGCAACAGCGCATGCATTTACAGGGGAACTCAGCGGTTACTCATTAGTGACCCTGGGTTTCCCTTTTTTTTATTATTAGACTATCATGAAAAATAATTTTACCACGGATACTCACGGATTTGCACGGATACAGGCACATGCTTTATCAGCCATTAATAACGCGAAAATATTGGAATTGATATATACCTCGTTGTCTAATTGAGACAACCGCATTTAGAAATTATACTATCACTGTCCATCCGTGGCTAACCAGGTCTCTATTACTTGGATACAGTTATACTTTCCGTGTTCATCCGTGTCAGTCCGTGGTAAAGCATGTCTTAATTATTTGGAGATCGCCATGAACTACCGCGCCATTCTTATCGCAACCGTACAGACCCTCGGGCTCTTTGTTGCCGGAATTATCCATCCGATCGGCCAGCTGCTCGCTCTTTTCACTCCCGTGCCGCTCATTCTCATCTCCGTACGGAACGGGAGTGCGGATGGTATTATAACGCTCGCCGTGTCAGGCGTCATCATGGCCGCCCTCGGGGGGTGGCAGGCATCGGCCATTCTCGTTCTTAGTTTCGGCCTGATGGCAATCGGCACGTCGGAAGGCATGCGCAGAAAATGGAAACCCGAGCAGACATCGCTCCTGGGCGGACTCCTGCCGATCGCGGTTCTGGCGGTTATCGTCGTCTTCTACCTGGTCCGGGTAGGCAAGAACCCGATCACGGAGGTCGAGGTGTATCTCCGGGAAATTATTGCCAATGCAGCAAAGACCTACACCACCATGGGATTCACTGAAATGGCGGCTACGATCTCATCGATCTCCGATCCCGTCATCTATTACTTTGCCAGACTCCTCCCGGGCATTACCATAGCCACCTCGGTGATTCAGGCGGCCTGCTGTTTTGTCATTGCCCGCGCTGTGCTCATGCGAAATCCGGTAACAGAGCCGGCGCCTGCTCAGACCTCGCTCGTATCATGGCATGCGCCGGACTCATGGGTCTGGGGCCTCATCGCGGCCCTCGCCCTCAGCGTGGTACCGCAAGAGACGGCACGGCTCGCGGGATGGAACATTGCGATCCTCTTCGCTGTGCTCTATCTTGCGCAGGGCTCCGCTATCGTGGAGCATTACCTTAGAAAAGCTGGCATCAAGGCCATTGGCCGTGGACTCCTCCTTGCGCTCATCCTGGCCATGCCGTCCATCGTGTTCGTGGTCGCCCTCGGCATTGTCGACATCTGGGCGGACTTCCGCAAGGTACGGGTGCCGGCACAAACTAAGTAAGTGTTCCAACCATTGAACCTGAAAAAAGAATTTGGCCACTGAAGGGGCGGATTAACGTATGATAAAAGCGGATGAAGATCAAAGGGGACAACTTCACCTGATGGATAAAATACAATCCTAATAAATGATCCTGGAACAGCTTGTTACTGCCCCTTAAAACGGAACATTTCACTGTTGGCTTGATACGCTGTATGGCAGTTCTTGCTTTTCAACAGCAGGTATTGTATAAACGTTTCTATGCGGACCTACCTGAACCCTATTGACCGCCTCACCCTTTCCTTCATCGTGCTGCTCACGGCGGTCATCCTGTTCAACGTCTCCTACATCTCATTCTGGCCGCAACTCATCTGCAAGTACTTTGTGCTGGCGCTGGTCATTCTTTTACTCGCTGCGCTGGACAGAAGGACCCCCGGAAGAAGGCTCTTCAGTTTCCTGCATGCCTTTATCCCGATCATCAGTGTCGCCATGATCTTTAACAGCCTCGGCGACATCATCCCCTTCATCCGCCAACAATACTACGACGACGTCTTGATCCGGATCGACTACCTGCTCTTCGCCACTCATCCGACCGTGTGGATGGAACGGTTCAACAGCGCCCTGCTCACCGCACTTCTCCAAGTCGCGTACATCAGCTATTACGTTATACCGATCGCGCTCGGCACTTCACTCTTTCTCAGGGGTAAACGGGGTGAATTCGAGACCGCGGTTTTCTCTATCATCCTCTGTTTTTATCTTTCCTACATCGGCTATATGCTTTTCCCCGCCGTAGGGCCCCGTTTCACGCTGAACCACCAGCAGACAACGGAGCTTCAAGCAGGACCGATGACCCTGTGGATACAACAGAGCCTCAACTCGCTGGAGCACAACAAAACCGATGCCTTTCCGAGCGGCCATACCGCTGTGGCGCTGGTATCGCTTTTTTTTGCTTGGAAATACCGGCAGAGGGTGCTCTTCCGAGTTCTGGTGCCGGCTGTATCAGCCCTGATCGTCTCGACGGTGTATCTCAGATACCACTATGTCATTGATGTCATCGCCGGCATACTGCTCGCCTTGCTGACACTTTTCATTTCGCCGTGGATGCACCGGCTTTTCTCAGGGGAGGATCATCACTCGCGGGGCTGATTCCCGCAGCCTGCAGACACTCATGCGTTATTGTAATTCATTATGTAACCTGAAAAAAACATTTGGACACTGAAGGGGCGGATGAACATAAATGAAAAGAAAAAACAGCACCATGACACGACTTAGACAGGATAACAGGATTGACAGGATTTTTAAAAAGCACTTATCCGCTTTTATCCCGTAATCCTGTCAAAAAACCTTGGTTCCGGATTGTCTGGGTTAAAGGAGTTAAAGGCTCTTTTCGTAGATCCGCCATTTTTTGTACACTTTCCCGCCCATGAATTCGCAACCCTTTTGCATGAGGGTGTTGTCTTCCAGGATCCAGGACATCTCTGCCCGTTGATACCCTTTGCGTTTGGCCGCCTTGAACGACTCGAGGTAAAGCAGCCCCTCGATGCCTCTCTTCCGGTACTCTTCCTTCACGCCCATGGTCAGGACGCGGATATCCGATATCTTTCTCGAATACCATAAGAACTTCATGATCTCAATGGGGCCAAGCCTGCCGTTGATCCTGCTGAGGACCTGGTTGTAGTCCGGAATAGCCATGTAAAACCCCGCCGGATTGCCGTCCACCTCGGCCATGATAAGCAGTTCAGGCACGATGAGCGGCTTGAGCCTCTTTGCCATGGATTCGATCTCTTTGTCGGTCATCGGCACAAAACCCCAGTTATGGCTCCACGCCGAATTATAGATGTCCTTGACCGCGTTCAACTCACTCCTGAATTTTTTCATATTGGCGGGGCGCACGACGAGACCCGGCATCTTTTGCCTGACCGCTGCCGCCAGTCGTTCAAGCCTGTCGCCGGCTGATACGTCAGCGATCACCGAGATATATGCATAGAGGTCTTTGGCCTTTGTCAGTCCGCATCGTTCCATGTAATCGAGGTAGTACGCCGGCGTGTAGGTCATCATGATCATCGGCGGAGAATCGAACCCTTCAAGGAGAAGACCGCACTCATCATTTGCCGAAGGGTTCATGGGCCCGCGCATGACCCCGATGTCTCGCGCCTTGAGCCAATTCGACGCGGACCGGAGCAGGCTGTCGGCGATATCCGGATCGGGCATGCATTCAAAAAAACCGAAGAAGCCCGCCCGCTCGTTATGCAGAGCGATATGGTTGCTATCGATGATCGCCGCGATCCTCCCGACGACCTCGCCATTCTTCCGCGCGAGGAAATACGCCGCCTCCGCGTGTTCGAAAAATGGGTTCTTGTGGCTCAGGATGAATTTGACCTCGCTCAGGAGGGGCGGCACCCAGTTGGGATTTCCCTTATAGACCTTCCAGGGGAATCGAATGAATTGGTCCAGGCCAGGTGCATCGGATATTTGCTCGATCTGCATTATCGATCTCTTATGAAATCATGCCCAGCTTCTTCCCCGCCTTCTCGACTATCCCGAGCACGCGATCGAGCATCTCATCGGTATGGGTCGCCATGTAACTGGTGCGGATCATACAGCGTCCCTGCGGCACGGCGGGAGGCACCACGGGGTTTACGAACACCCCCTCCTCGCCGAGGATTTTCCACATCATGAACGCCCGTTCCATCTCTCCCATCATGAGCGGAATGATGGGCGTTTCAGCTACCCCGGTGTCAAAGCCCATCTGCTTGAACGCTTTTATCATCTTGTTCGTGTGGCGCCAGAGGCGTTCCCTGCGATCGGGCTCCGAATCAACGATGTCCAGTGCCGCGATGACCGCGGCCACGGAAGCGGGCGGCGGACTCGCGCTGAAGATCAGGGGACGGGCATGGTGTTTCATGTAATGGATAACGTCCTCGTCGGCAACGGCGAACCCGCCGATGGAAGCAAGGGACTTGCTGTACGTGCCCATGATGACATCCACGTCCTTTTCCAGGCCGAAATGCTCGGCAGTGCCGCGTCCGGTTTCGCCCAGGACGCCGATGCCGTGGGCATCATCTACCATGAGCCGGGCGCCGTATTTTTTGCAGACCTTCACGATGTCCGGGAGCGGCGCGATGTCACCCTCCATGCTGTACACGCCGTCCACCACCACGAGCTTGCCCCTGTCTCCGCACTCTTGCAGAACGAACTCGAGGCTGTTCATATCACTATGTTTGAACTTCTTGATTTCCGCAAATGAAAGCCTGCAGGCATCGATGATGCTGGCATGGTCAAGCTTGTCGATCACGACGACGTCGTCCTTGCCCGCCAGGGAAGAGATAATACCGAGGTTCGTCATGTAACCGGTGGAAAAGGTAAGGGCAGCATCCTTGCGAAAGAACTTCGCCAGCTTTTCTTCGAGCTCCACGTGGATATCAAGCGTGCCGTTCAAAAAGCGCGAACCGGCGCAACCGCTTCCGTACTTCCTTACGGCCTCGATTGCCGCTTCTTTCACCTTCGGGTGGTTGGTGAGCCCAAGATAGTTGTTCGACCCGAGCATGATCATCTTCTTGCCCCCGACAATCACCTCGGGGTCCTGGGCCGATTCCATGACGCGGAAGTAAGGATAGAATCCCGCGGCCATTATCTCTTTTGCCGTCGTAAATGATTTACACTTGTCGAAGAAATCCACAGTTTGTCCCCTCTTTGCTTGAAGTTTGGTTCCTGACTTTTTTTTATAACCAGTTGTTATCACGGTACCACCTCCAGGTGATGTCCAACCCTTGTTGTAAGGGGTACGCCGCCTTGAATCCGAGTTCCTTTTCCGTTTTGGCGAGATCGCAGGTCCAGTACGTTTGAGAGGCCTCGCACACCTTCTGCCTGTTCGTGAGTGCGGGCCTGGAGGTGAACAAGCTCCCCACCTCTGACGCCAGGCCGATCAGATATGCGGCCAAGTACGGAATTTTGATGATGCGCGCCTTCACCGACCCTGAGGACAGCAATGCCCGCCTGAATTCGGACCATGAATAGGCCCGGTCCTCGGCCACAAAATAGATATTTCCACTCTCTGTCTGCTGTTCCATGGCAAGGATCACGGCATTCACGAGGTCCCCGACATAACAGAAATTGAGAAACCGCTCCCTGCCCGCGATCTCCAGCGTCACGCCCCGGGCTGCCCATCGGAAGAGCTCAAACATATCACGGTCCCGCGGGCCGTATACCGCGGACGGCCGGAGGATGACCACGGGGAATTTTTCTTTGTATGCGAGCGTTTCTGTTTCGGCTAAGAGCTTGCTCCTGCCGTAATCAGAGACCGGGTGAGGGAAATCGCTGTCTTTCACCGGATTCCCTTCCGTGCCCGGTCCTGCTGCCGCGAGGCTCGAAATCAGGATAAACTTTTCGATGCCCGGATTATGTCGCGCGCAAGCTTCCAGGATGTTCCTGGTACCGATGTGGTTTACCTGCATAATATTCTCTCGCCCGTCTTGCCTTGGTCAGTCCTGCAGCGTGGATGACAACGGAAGCCTGCTTCACAGCGTTGGCAAGCGTCTCCGGCAGCAAACAGTCTCCGGCCTTCACATCAATGTTCAATCCCGAGAGCCAGCGGAGATTTGCGGGGTCCCTTACCAGACACGAAACTGAATGCCCTTTCTTGAGCAGCAGTTCCGTCAGATGGCTTCCGATGAAACCGGTGCCTCCGGTAACGAGAATCTTTTTCACGCTGAAGCCCCCCGCTCAGCTCTCCATCAGACAGGTCGTTTATTCTATTGTCAAACCATGACATGGACTAATAGTCAGTCCTGATGCGAAAGATGACAGCTATAGTATCATAAAGACCGACGGAGGGCAATCATAAGTGGCAAGAGAAGTGAATTTACTCAAGATTTCTTTGGACCGACATTTTGGAGTATGGATAGGTTCTTACGGGACCATGAAATGCAGTCAATAATAATGTTCAATTTCTCAATTCCTGTGTGTTAAAAGAATAATCCCTTAGGTAGCAGTTTTGATCGCCGCGACGTACGGCAGATTCCGATATTGTTCGGCGCAGTCTACGCCGTAACCTACTACGAACCGGTCCGGGATTTCGAATCCCCGATATTTAAGGCGTACTTCGGCCGTGCGCCGCGGCTTCTTGTCCAGCAGCACGGCGGCTTCGAGGCTTGCCGGCCCCTTTTCCGATAACCGCTTGAACAGGCACGCGAGGGTCTCTCCCGTGTCAACGATCGTATCGACGAGGAGCACATGCCTTCCCCGCACATCGACCTCAATGTCTTTTTTGATCCGTATTTCTCTCGCTGCTGTTGTTGACATGCCGTAGCTCGATGCACAAATGAAGTCGATCGTCACGGGGAACGGGATCCGGCGCATGAGGTCTGCCATGAACACGACCCCGCCCTTCAGGATGCAGATAAGAACGAGGTCCTTGCCTGCGTAGTCGCTTGCTATCTGAGCAGCCAGCTCTCCGACCTTTGTCTGAATAGCCCGCTCGTCGAACAGTATCTCCTGAATTTCGATCATCTGACAATACCTTCTTTTCCGTGCAATTTCTGTTAAGACGCGAATGACGCCCCCGGTTCAGACAAACAGGTCAACGAACTTGAACTGCTTCACGGTAGCATTCGATGTTAAATCTTGCGCCGCGCAGCACGAGGTCGGCCTTTTGCGCGCCTCTCGCGACGGCTATCGTGTTTGAGATCGTTTTTCACGGCAGGTGCGGTCCATTGGTCCCCGAGTTTCGCTGTCGGGTTTCAACTCGTTCGCCCCGACCTCTTTGACTGAAAGATGATTCAAGTATAGCACGAACAGATAAATACTAAGAGGTGAAGCGGAGCGGTCGTATCGTCGAAATATTAACAAGGCACTGTTTAACACTACATCGAATGTTATAAAATGCTTCATACACAGCCGTCATTCCAGCATGATTCTAGCTGGAATCCAGCGTCTTCAATCTTCAATTCATTTAAAAAATATGGATTCCCGATAGAGGCGTTCGGGAATGATGAAAAAGTTTCGCTGCAGTGCTAATAGGTATTTTGTTAGTTTTCGTCATTGATCATGTATTTCACCTTGAACTCCCCAAATGAAGCGGATATACTTTCAATAACGCTGCAATGAAAGCGACTCATGATATAATGTATTAGTAAAAACATCAGGAGCGTCCGTGAAAGCACTTCTCATTTATCCTGAATTCCCTGATACCTTCTGGAGCTTCAGGTATGCACTGAAATTTATTAGCAGAAAGGCGAGCAGTCCACCCCTCGGCTTGTTGACTGTTGCCGCAATGCTTCCAGAAGCGTGGGAGATAAAACTGGTCGACATGAATGTGGAAAGCCTGTATGACGATGATCTCAGGTGGGCTGATCTCGTCCTGGTAAGTGCAATGTCTGTCCAGAAAGAATCGGTGATTACAGTGCTTGCGAGATGCAAAGCAGTCGGCGTCAGGACTGTCGCCGGCGGTCCTCTTTTCTCGACCGAATACGAGACGTTCGGGGAGGTAGACCATCTGGTGCTGAACGAGGCCGAGATCACCCTGCCCCGTTTCCTGGAAGATTTCCAAAAGGGCGTTGCCGGCCATTTCTATACCACTGATCAGTGGGCAGACATAGGCCAGACGCCCATCCCGCTCTGGCGGCTCATCAATACGAAGCGCTATGCCTCGATCAATATCCAGTATTCCCGGGGGTGTCCCCTCAATTGCGAGTTTTGCGACATTTTCCTGCTCTGCGGGCGCACACCACGAACAAAAGATAAAGATCAGATCATCAGGGAGCTCGAGAGTGTTTATGCATACGGTTTCAGGGGCCAGGTCTTCTTTGTTGACGACAATTTCATCGGAAACAAGAAAAAGCTGAAGGAGGAGATCCTTCCCGCGATCATCGACTGGACGGAGAGGAGAAAGCATCCCTTCTCCTTCAATACACAGGCATCCATAGAACTGGCCGATCATGAAGACCTGATGCAGTTGATGGTCAGGGCAGGTTTTGACGTTGTCTTTATCGGTATCGAGACCCCCCATGACCAGAGCCTTGCGGAGTGCGGCAAATTCCAGAACAAGAACCGCGATCTCCTCGCCAGTATCAGGAAGATCCAGCAAGTCCGGCATAGAGGTACAGGGAGGATACATAGTCGGTTTTGACAGTGACCCCCTCTCGATCTTCGACACCCAGATCAGGTTTATCCAGGACAGCGGGGTCGTCACCGCCATGGTCGGCATCCTCATTGCCCTTTCGCGAACGAAGCTCTATGAGAGACTCAAAAAAGAGCAGCGGCTGCTGAAACCGACTTCAGGGAACAATACGGACTTCGCGACTAATTTTATCCCCAGGATGGGCTATGACCCGCTGATCAACGGTTACCAAAAGGTCCTCAAAACAATCTATTCACCCAAATACTTTTATGAACGGGTCAGGACATTCCTGAGAGTATACAACCCCCCAAAGAAAAAGACGAACGCCTTTTGGCTCAGGTTAAACTATCTCGCTGCGTTCTTCAGGTCCGTCTTTGTTCTCGGCGTCATGGGAAAAGAACGCTTCCATTATTGGAAACTCCTCTTCTGGACAATGTTCACCCGTCCCCGCCTTTTGCCACAAGCCATCACCTTTGCGATCTACGGTTATCATTTCCGAAAGACATTTGAGAATCGCGTTGGTTAAAATGAAGGGGAAAACTCAGGAAGAACTGGAATCCCGCAAAAAAGAAACTTTCCTTGAAGCGATATGAAATCCGCGTAAAGATAGTGAAACTCAAACGAAGAGTACTTCCTGTAATGGTTTTTTAGAATATTAGATCGCGATGCAAAATTTCTAACGATAATCGCTGGAATAGGCTCACCAAGTGAATGGTCGCCCCCAAGAATTCATGCAACGGGTTTCATGTTACGGGCTTGCATTCCGCAACATTAAAATATAAGATCAAGAGAAAACACTCTCGACTCGGGGTCATGGATCACCCACGACGAGTCGAGTTGCGCTGATGGTGCATGTTCCCTGATATTTAAAGTGGTTGGTCTACTCCGACCCGATGACCTGACCCGGCAGTTTTTTTGAATTGAATGAGCGACGCCCCCTTTTACGGCCTGCCTTAGTGAGCCGAGGGCCATTTGGCCTAGTAATAATCACCCCTTAGGTCGGCAACTATATCCGCTTTTAAAAAAAACGCGCTTGTTTTTGGTTAGGAAGAAGGTAATTTATCAAAACATTATTGATAGGTGATATAGTGATTTGAATGTTATTATTTGCCAAAAATTAAACAGCTTTTTAAAAAGAAATGGATTCAATTAATCATTTATAATGCCTTGTAAAGCATTTTCGGATTTTGATATATATTGATTACTATGAAAATTAGTGTGCTTGTTTGTACATACAATCGAGCCGAACGCCTAAGAAGAATGCTAAAAAGTCTTCGAGAGGTTATCGTCCCTGATGATTCATCATGTGAGGTTATTTTGGTAGATAACAATTCGGATGATGATACACGATTTGTTTTTAAAGAATTCGAGAAGCATTATGAATTAAAAATAAGATATGTATTCGAGGAAAAAAGGGGGATCTCCCATGCTCGTAACCGAGGGATAAAGGAAGCGAAGGGCGAAATTATCGCGTTTACAGATGATGACGTGATAGTAGACAAATATTGGATCCAAAATATCGAAAAAGCATTTAAAGAACATGATGATGTAGCATGTGTAGGTGGAAAGATACTTCCGATTTGGGAAATTTCCAAGCCGAAATGGCTGAAACCGAATTTATATAATTATTTAGGACTTGTTGGATCACGGTAATTCAGTCTCCTACATGGATTCGCCATGCATTTGGGGAGCCAATTTTGCCGTAAAATCTGAAATGTTCAAAAAATACGGGCCATTTGATTCACATCTTGGAAGAATTCCAAGAAAATTGTACAGTGGTGAAGAAACTGAATTTTTGCAGAGATTGCTAAATGCCAAGGAAATAATATTATATCATCCTTTATCAATCATTTATCACTGTGTTTCCGCCGATAAAATATCAAAAAGATACTTTCGCAAGTGGCGCTTTGATGATGGGGAGTTGCGTGGGATTCTTATGAAAGACATGAAATATTTCAATTTATTTAATATTCAATCTCTTACAAATAAAAAAATGTTGAGGTATTTTATTGGAAGCGTATTGAGAATTGGATGTTTCTCGAAAAACAGATTCGATCATGAATTAAGGATTTGCTTTATTTTGGGATTCCTATCAGGGAGAATGAAAGGAATGGACCATAAAATCATGACCTATGGTGCGTTATGTTCCCTCACTTGAATAAATATTTCAAAATGATACATTTTATCCAAACTAATTATTTTTCAAAAGGGCCGACTTCTGTCGCTATTGAGTTGAGTAATCGATGTAATTTAAAATGCAAAATGTGCTGGTTTCACGGGGAAAATGGGATTGGAGATCGATATAAAAATTCAGAAATGACGACAGCGGAGATTCTAGAATTAATAAATCAATTGGCGGTATACAGGCCTCATATATATTTTGCTGGAGGGGAACCCTTTATCCGGGAAGATTTTATGACAATAGTTGCCCATGTGAAAAAGCTTTGCGTTGCCGATATCATTTACGACGAACGGAACTCTTTTGAACCAAGAGAAGATTCAAAAAATCGCTGACTTGGGAGTTGACCACATTAATTTTTCAATCGATGGGCCCGAAGAGCTGCATGATAAACTGCGTGGACAGGGTAATTTTGAAAAGCAATGTCAAATATGCAACAGCTTTTGGAATATAAAAAAGAGGAAAATATTAAAAAGCCATTAATAACGGTTAATATAACAACAAATCCTTTGGTTATCGGTCATTTGAAAGAGACCATTAATTTAATAAGAAAAACAACCGGTGATGAAGTTGATTATTTTAGAATCCATCACCTTGGTTTATTACTCCAACAGAATTAAAGGCACACAAGGCGGCAATTCATAAAACGCTTGAAAGATCAGCCCCTGGTGCAGAGACTCATTGCATCTCTTTTTCTCAACATATTGATTTCATTGCATTATTCAATGAAATATCTCAATTAAAAGGCGACGGGAAAATTATATTTTTCCCAAATCTTCCGGGAAAAGAAATCCACGAATACTATTCCGAAAGCTATCGGCTAAGGAAAAGGTGTATAGCGCCTTTCCGTGCAGCGCTTGTGAAACCAAATGGCGATCTAAAATTCTGTCCCGACGAATGGATCGATGACTATGTACTTGGAAATGTCCGTGATGATCGTTTTAAGGATATTTGGAACAATAAGAGAGCCAGGTATTTTCGATCAGTAATTTTTTTGAAAAAGTCATTTCCGGGCTGCAAAAGATGTAGCTGGATGCATTGTTTTTAATAAATAAAAAATGAACACTAACCGAGGACTTTTGAGGAGAAGGTGGAATGAAACATCCCGCTAAAATCGTGTTTCTGGCAATGGATGCAGGGGATTAATTTTTGATCCAAAACTGGGCCAGGGATGGGACATTACCAACCATGCATTCACTTCTTGCCAGGGGACTTGTTGGGGATACAATAAGTGTGGAAGGGTTGTATGAGGGATCCACATGGCCATCCTTTTACACCGGCGTGACGCCTGCACGTCATGGATTTCACCGTTTAACCCAAATCAATCCCGGAACTTATGAATTCCATAGATCTTCTCCCGGCGAATTTATCAAGCGGGAACCCTTCTGGAACCTGCTTAGCAGTGCCGGGGAGAAAGTCGCTATCCTGGATATCCCACTGTCCGGGATATCGAAGGGATTGAATGGGATTCAAATGGTGGAATGGGGATCTCATGACGCAGTATATGGATTTCATACATGGCCCAGCGCATTAAAAGAGGATCTACTAAAGCGGTTCGGGAATCATCCGATGAAAAAATCTTGTGACTCTGATAGGAGGTCTCCACAGGATTTCTGTCGATTTAGGGATCAATTGATCGAGGGTGTTAAAAAGAAATGTGAACTTACCATACATTACCTGAATAAAGGTGAATTGGGCTTTTTTGCCCAAGTATTCACCGAGGGCCATTGCGCTGGTCATCAATGCTGGCACCTTCACGACCCGGCTCACCCTAATTATTATCCAAAAGTTGTCTCACCTTACGGGGGATCCGATTCGAGAGGTTTATTTAGCCATTGATAGCGCGATTGGAAGGATTTTGGCACATGTTGACTAAAACACTTATGTTTTCTTCCTTGCCACTCATCGGATGGCCCATAATGTTAGTGGGAACTTCATGCTTGAAAAGATTTTGGAAAAGTTGAATGTTTTAAAAAAATATCCTACCACTGCCGCCTTCGAGCAACCAGGGATGATGAATAAAATTATTAATCATGCAAAAGGGGGATGGAAAAAACTGCCCAAACCGATTCAGGCGACGTTGAAGCCTGCTCTATTACCTCTATACAATTTAGCCAGACATCGGGTGGCAGGGAAGATCTCCCCCAAATATCTTCCACGATAGATTTGAAAAATTGTAAGTGTTTTCCCCATGAAAATGGGAACCTCATAAGCGGCATTCGGATTAATCTGTTCGGAAGAGAGCCAAGCGGGCTAATAAAACCAGGAAAGGAATTGCAGGATTTTAGCCGAGAACTAAGTGAAGATCTGCTAAATATTGTTGACAGGGATAGCGGCAAGCCGATAGTAAAAAGGGTCATTAAAACCGCCGAATTATTCCAGGGCGAGTATATTGACCATTTGCCGGATCTTTTATGGAATGGCATGAAGACAAACTGATAGGCAGTAAAGGGGTAAACGACGATAAATCTTGTTGGTTGCAAGTGACTTCAAAAAAAATTGGAACGGTTGAAGGTGAATATACTTATTGTCGCACAGGGGACCATGGGCCAGAGGGATTATTTAGTGTGTTTGGACCTGGAATCAATCCGGGGGCTATTGGAAGAACCATTTCCATTATGGATTTTGCGCCTACATTTTTAAATTTATTTTGTTTAACAAATCCCGATTTGGATGGAAAACCGATTAGCGAAATTTTTGGAAAAGAGGGTTATTTTAAATAAGGTAATTATGTGGTGGGGCGGGTCTTGGCTTTACAATATTTGAATAAAAATATCGTCAAATTATACAAAGTCTTATCCCAGTACTAACAAAAGCATCGATCAGACGCGAGATAAGCCTGGTACATTTTTCATTCCGGTATGGTTGCTCCGCGCTGATCGTGCTGGTCGTTCGTGTGCATGTTTCAATTGGTATTTCGCAATATTTTCTTTAAAGCTCGCTTGCACAGTAGTAGGTGTTATCGTTAGCATGTGCCAATGTAAAGCATCGCAAAAGTAACGAGGTCAAATATGTCCAACGTCTATTTCTCTTCCGCACGCACCCTCAGATGGGACTACAGCCACAGCGTCCCGGGAAAGCTCGAAACCCTGCTCGAAAAGATGAACTTCTCCGAACGGTTCAAGCAGGACGAATGGGTCGCGATCAAGACCCATTGGGGATCGCATGGAGCGTTCCGCATCATCCCGCCGGTCATGATCCGCAAGGTGGTTAACGCCATCCAGGAAACCGGAGCAAAACCGTTCGTTACGGACACGGTCAGGATCATGGGTCTGGATTACCTCGAAGTGGCGAACCAGAACGGCCTGAACCACCTCTCCTGCGGCGCGCCGGTAGTGCTCGCTGACGGACTGTACGGCAAGGACAGCATCCTGGTCAAGGCCGGCCCGATCCTCGGGGAGATCGCCGTCGCCTCGGCAATTCATGACACACCTGCCATGGTCGTCTGCTCGCACATCAAAGGCCACATCAACGCGGGCTATGCCGGAGCGCTCAAGAACCTGGCCATGGGCTGCGTCAGCTCGCGCCACCGCGAGCACGGGCTGGAAAAAGGGCCGCGGCGGCATGCACTGCCATGGAGAGATGGGGCTCCAGTGGAATGCCGAGAACTGCACCTTCTGCGAACAGTGCAAGAATATCTGCCCGCTCCACGCGATCGATTTCAAGGAAGGCGCGTTTGTCGTTGACGAAAACAACTGCTGGCACTGCGGCAGGTGCAGCCGGGTCTGTCAGGAAGGCGCTCTCACCATGCCCCAGGACGACGTGACGTTCCAGAAGAGCCTTGCCGAGTCTGCGGCAGCCGTGCTCTCCACGTTCAAGAAGGGGAAAGTCATCTATATCAACTTCCTGTTCCAGATCCAGCCTGAGTGCGACTGCATGCCCGTTGCAGACGTGCCGGTGATCCAGGACCAGGGCATCATGATATCCGACGATATCGTGGCCATCGAACAGGCGTCGCTCGATATGCTGAAAGCCGCTCCTCCCCTGCCCCAATCAGCAGTGAAGAAGCCGGCATCAAGCCCGGCGATGACGTCATGTTCAAGCTCAATCCCCGGCCCATGCAGATCCAGATCGATGAGGCGGAGAGGCTGGGACTGGGGACGAAGAAGTATGAGTTGGTCAGGATGGAACCGTAGAATAGACAGGAGCCAGTAGTCAGAAGCCAGAAGACAGAAAGAATACAATTCCAAATTCGCTGACCCCTGACTCCTGAATCCTGAACTCCTGAACTGCTCTGGAGGTTTTACAATGCCCAAACGCACCAAGATCATCGCCACCATCGGCCCGGCATCGAGCTCGCCGGCTATCATCGCGAGGCTCATTCGCGCGGGCATGGACGCGGCGAGGGTGAACTTCTCCCACGGCGACTGGAATGACCATACCAGGCGCATCAGGCTCATCCGGCATGAGGCGGAAAAAGCGGGAAAACAGATCGCCATCATCCAGGACCTGCAGGGTCCGAAGCTGCGTGTCGGCGCTGTACAAAATGACGCGGTGACATTAAGACGCGGGGACACGCTGGTGCTCACGACCAGGAAGGTCATCGGCACGAGCACGCTGTTGTCGGTAACCTATCCCCGCCTTACGAAAGACCTGAAAGCCGGCGACCAGATACTCCTGGACGACGGCAGGCTCGAGCTCAAGGTCGTAACAAAGGCCGCAGGCGGCCTCCGCTGCAAGGTTGTGCGCGGCGGCGTGCTCGGGAGCCACAAAGGAGTGAACCTGCCGGGCGCAAAGCTCTCGCTGCCTTCGCTCTCTCACAAGGACAAGGCAGACCTCCGATTCGGCATCGCGCAGGGTGTGGACTATATCGCGCTCTCGTTCGTGCGCACAGCCAATGACATCAACGCCACGCGTCAGTTCCTGAAAATGCACGGCGTGGACATCCCGATCATCGCCAAGATCGAAAAACCCGAGGCCATCCGGAACCTTGACGAGATCATCCGCGCGGCTGACGGCATCATGGTCGCGCGGGGCGACCTGGGGGTGGAGATGTCCCCTGAACAGGTGCCGCTGCTCCAGAAGAAGATCATCAGCGCCTGCAACCTGGCCGAGAAACCGGTCATCACCGCCACCCAGATGCTCGAGAGCATGATCGAGAGCCCCCAGCCCACGCGGGCCGAGGCATCGGACGTAGCGAACGCCATCCTCGACGGCACGGACTGCGTCATGCTCTCGGGCGAGACCGCCATGGGCAACTACCCGGTCCAGGCCGTGGAGGTCATGGCGAGGATCGCTGTTCAGGCGGAGACGTCGCTCAGTCCTATCCCGCCGGACGCGCATATCTCCGGCCCTGACGAGAGTGTGGCGCACGCGGCCTGCCGGGCTGCCGAGGAACAGCATGCGAAGGCGATCGTGACGTTCACCCAATCCGGCTCTACAGCCCTTCTCGTCGCGAAACACCGGCCCAGGATGAGCATCATCGCAGCCACGCCCTTTGAGCATATTGCCAGAAAGATCTCCCTCTACTGGGGCGTCACCCCCGTGATCCTGAAAACGAAGAAGACCACCGACAACATGATCGCGAGTGTGGAGCGGATCATGCTCGAAAAGAAGCTCGCCAAACTACGCGACCTGATCGTGATCACGGCAGGTGTGCCCATCGGCGTTGCCGGAAGCACGAACATGATGAAGATACACCGCGTGGGTGAGACTCAGGGGACTTGAGTCGCGGAAGAAGGACACAAACCCCGACAAACCGGACCAATAACGGGAACCGGAACTGATAGACTGCCCCGGCGTTCTTCGTTCATGGCCGCGTCATGGCTTGTCCCCGCGCTATCGCAAGAGCAGGGGGCAACAACAGGCTACGCCATCTCGGTATCTGTATTCCCCTGTTGGTGATCGCGTGCACTGCATCCGAGATACTTCCTCCTTTTTTTCTGCATATTCCCGAGCCGAGGTGTTATAATTATCCGGTATGGAAAAGATTTCAACAACCTGTCCCTGGTGCGGCTGCGGCTGCGGCCTGTACCTTCATGTTGAAAACAATCTCATTACCGGTGTGTCCCCCAGCCGCAACCATCCAGTAAACCACGGGACCCTGTGCGTCAAGGGCTGGAACTGCCACGAGTTCGTCCAGCACCCCGACCGCCTCACCACGCCGCTCATCAAGGAAGGCAAAACAACCTGGCGCCGCGCGTCCTGGGACGAAGCCCTCGGAAAGACCGCATCGCGGCTTACGGAGATCAAACAGAAATACGGCCCCGACGCCATCGGCGTACTGGGCTCCGCCAAATGCACGAACGAGGAGAACTTCGTGCTCATGAAGTTCGCCCGCGCCGCCGTCGGCACGAACAACGTGGACCACTGCGCCCGGCTCTGCCACTCCTCCACCGTCGGAGGCCTGGCCGCCGCCTTCGGCTCCGGCGCCATGACCAACTCCATCGACGAGATCAGGGACGCCCGGGTCATCATGGTGATCGGTTCGAACACCACGGAGCAGCACCCCATGATCGGGATGCACATGCTGGAGGCAAAGGACCGCGGCGCGACCATCATCGTGGCCGACCCCCGCCGCACTCAGATCGCCAAGTTCAGCCACCTCCACCTGAGGCACAAGAGCGGCACCGACGTGGCGCTCCTCAACGCCATGATGAACGTCATCATCACCGAGGGGCTGGTGGATGTTTCTTTTATCCGGCAGCGCACCGAGAATTTCGATGACTTCGAAAAGCGCGTTCTGACCTACACCCCGGAGGTTGCCGAACGCATCACCTCGGTCCCGGCCGACGATATCCGCAAGGCCGCCAGGCTTTACGCGTCGGAAAAACGCTCCATGCTCTTCTATTCCATGGGCATCACCCAGCACATCACGGGCGTGGACAACGTGCGCTCCTGCGCCAACCTCGCCATGCTCACCGCCCATATCGGGCAGCCCATGACCGGTCTGAACCCGCTCCGCGGCCAGAACAACGTGCAGGGGGCCTGCGATGTGGGCGCGCTGCCGGACGTGTTCTCGGGCTACCAGAAGGTCGCCGACCCTGTTGCGAGAAAGAAGTTCGAGCTTGCCTGGTCGCGGCCCTTGCCCGACACGCGCGGACTGACGCTGACCGAGATGGTGGACGCCATCCACGAAGGGAAGATCAAGGCCCTGTACATCATGGGAGAGAACCCCGTGATCTCCGATCCTGACTCGACCCACGTGAGAGAGGCATTTGCCAAACTTGAATTCCTCGCGATCCAGGACATCTTTCTTTCCGACACCGCCGAGTACGCCCACGTGGTCTTGCCCGCGGCGACGTTCGCGGAAAAAGACGGGACCTATACCAATACCGAGCGCCGGGTCCAGAAGATCAGGAAAGCCGTGCAGCCCGCGGGCGAGTCACGGCCCGACTACGAGATCATCTGCAGCCTTTCCCGGCTCATGGGCTATCCCATGGACTACCGGGCGTCTCACGAGATCATGGAAGAGATCGCGATCCTTACGCCGTCCTACGGCGGCATACTCCACCACCGGCTCGACGCGAATTTCGGTCTCCAGTGGCCCTGCCTGGGCATGGACCATCCCGGAACGCCCTATTTGCACCGGAAGAAGTTCACCCGCGGTATGGGGGCATTCATCCCCGTGGAGTTCATTCCGCCGTCGGAACCAACGGACAGCTCCTATCCGTTCATTTTAACGACAGGCCGAAGCTACTTTCATTACCATACCGGCACGATGTGCAGAAGGACCATTACGCTTGAACGCGAAGAGCCCGAGTGCATGGTCGAGATCAACCCCGCAGATGCGGCACGCCTCGAGGTCCGGCAGAACGATCCGGTGCGCGTGAGCTCCCGGCGCGGCAGCATCGAAGTGAAGGCCCGGGTGACCGAAACAGTGCCTGAAGGTATCGTCTTCATCCCCTTCCACTTCCGCGAAGCGGCCGCGAACCTGCTCACGATCAACGCGGTCGACCCGAATGCGAAGATCCCCGAGTTCAAGGTCTGCGCAGTGGCCCTGGAACCTGTGCGGCGCAGACCCGGCGCGCGCCATGCCCCGCGGATCGGCTACTACGAGGGAATGAGGCTCGGCCTCGACCTGTACATTCCGCCGGAGGAGATAGACCGGGAGAGTGCAGGAATGAGCAGGCCTCTTGCGTACGCGAGGATAAGCCATGGAGTGTACAGCAGATGAAGTAAAAGACGTAATTTATCTCGGCTGTTATCTGTGAATTCTATCCGGATATATCCTGACCGAGAATACTAAACTATGTTTATTCTCAACAAAAACCATTTGTCCTTCTGGCTCCGGCAGCTCAAGGCGGCGCACGAATTGATCGCGCCCATGAGGGACGTGTCCGGCGACATCGTGCTCACCGAACTCCCGCGCATGCACGAAACAGCGCTCGACGGCCCCGCGCTCATGCCTTCACCCAAGGAGTTCCTGCTTCCCCAGATGGAACGGCTCTTCCGCTATTCCCCTGAGGGCATCGAGGATACCGTTGATACCCGTCCGCGCATCCTCTTCGGCATCAGGCCCTGCGACGTGTCGGCCATCAAGGTCCTCGACCTGTTCTATCTCGGAAATACAAAAGACGCCTACTACGAGGCCCGCCGCAGCAGGACCGTCCTGATCTCCCTTGCGTGCAATCAGCCCGATCCCACCTGTTTCTGTCTCGGACTTGGTACCGGCCCCTTCCTGAAATCCGGCTTCGACCTGCAGCTTACCGACCTCGGCGACCGTTTTCTGGTCGAGGCGGGTTCGGAGACCGGCACCTCGCTGGTCGCGAGCGTGCAGCATATCTTCACGCAGCCCGCGCAGACGGACCTGGACGATCTCTACGAAGCCCGTCTCGCGTCCCAAAGCCGCTTCGAGAAGCGGGTCAACCTTGAACGGGTGCGCAAAACCATACAGGCAGGCGGGGTGTCCGATCCCTTCTGGGAATCCGTGGCCCTCAGATGCTTCGAATGCGGCGGCTGCGTGTACAACTGCCCGGTCTGCACCTGCTTTAACGTCATCGACCGGCCTGCGTCCCCCGACTCCGGGAAACGGATGCGGCTCTGGGATACCTGCATGTTCAAGGGATTTACGCGCACGGCCGGCGGCGTGGTGCCGGCTGAGGAAAAGAGACACCGGACCAAGCGCTGGTTCCATCACAAGCTCGTGCACTGGCCTCAGCAGTTCGGGACCTTCGGATGCGTCGGCTGCGGCCGCTGCGCTGTTTCTTGCCCCGGGAAGATCGACATGGCCACCGTAGCGCTTCAGATCGAGGGGTCGGACCGAACGGAAGAAAAAGGATAAAAGCTCGTTGCCACAGAGGGCACACAGTTATAACTGAATAAAGAAGACTATGACAACAAAGAATATCTATCTGCCGATCAAAACATCCATAGCGAATGTCAAAGAGGTCGCGAAGGACGTGAAGCTGTTCTCCCTCAGCGTCCCCGATGACTTTACGTACCAGGCCGGCCAGTTCGTCATGGTATCGGTCATGGGCGCAGGCGAGATCCCGATTTCGATCACCTCCACGCCGGGGAAGAGCGCATACCTCGAACTCTGCATACGCGCGGTCGGCCACGTTTCCGCTGCGCTGAATTCGCACAAATCAGGCGACACCGTATGGGTCCGCGGCCCGTACGGCAAACCCTTCCCGGTCAACGGCCGCCAGGACACCCTGTTCATCTGCGGCGGCATCGGCATTGTCCCCCTCCGCCCGCTCATCAACCTGATGCTGAACGACCGGAAGGCGACGGGCAGCAACAGGACCGTGACGGTCCTGTACGGTTCACGCACGCCTGCCGAGGTGCTGTTCATGGACGAGGTTGCAGCCTGGCAGGAACAGGGCGCGAACATCGTCATGACCGTGGACACGTGCAATATCGATAGCTGGAAGGGATGTACCGGCCTGGTCACGGACCACTTCGGCCAGACCAAGGTCGAGTTCAAGGACAGCACGGCCTACATCTGCGGGCCCCATGTCATGATCCAGGCCGCGATGCGCGATCTTTCGCTCATGGGCATGCCTGACGACCATATCATCACGACGCTCGAAGCCCATATGAAGTGCGGAGTGGGAAAATGCGGTCACTGCTTTTGCGGGGGAAAGCTTATCTGCGAGGAAGGTCCCGTCTTTTCATTCGAGGAGATCAAAAAGTACAACATCAAACCGGGGAGGGACAGCCTCGAATAAAGGCTGCCTCTCTCCGGCCAAGCCTATTCGTCCGCGTAGTTCGGGTTCGCCGGTTTACCGTTCTTTGCAAGATAGTCGTTGCTGAAGGCTGGGAGCACGCCTGCCTGGCCGCTCTGGGGATGGATCATGAACCGGTACGAAACAAGCTGCCCCACGCTTTCCATCATGTGTTTCCAGCCTTTTTTGAACAGCGTGCATTCGTCATTATAACACACCCAGAGATAAGGTGAATCCCAGTCAAGGTAGCGTGAGTCCAGTTGCTCCATCTCGGCCTTGCAATGCGGACAGGTGGGGGCCGTGGTCACCTTGCATGTTGTTGTCTGTTCCATACGAGCTACCTCCATTTCAATACCCCGCACATTATAAGTCTCCATCCCGCTGTTTGCAACAGGAAAACAGGTTCAGTAGTTCTCAGCCAGCAGTTCGAAATAGCTCTTCGGATGCAGGCAGGCCGGGCAGAGATCAAGGGCTTCCGCCCCTTCATGGTGATAGCCGCAGTTGCGGCATTTCCAGGAAGTGGGCGCGTCCCTCTTAAAGACCCTGCCCTTTTCGATATTCTCAAGGAGTTTCCGGTATCTCTTCTCGTGCTTGACTTCGACCTTGGCGATCTGACGGAACGCCTCGGCGACCGCGCGGAAACCCTCTTCGTCGGCGACCTTCGCGGCTCCAGGATAGAGCCTTGTCCACTCCTCGTACTCACCCTCGGCAGCGGCCAGCAGGTTCTCGGCCGTGGTGCCGATGCGGCCGGATGGAAAGGTCGCCGTGAATTCCGTCATCCCGCCTTCGAGGAACTTGAAGAACCGCTTGGCGTGCTCCTTCTCGTTCTCCGCTGTTTCAAGGAAAAGCGCCGAGATCTGTTCGTAGCCTTCCTTCTTCGCCGCGCTCGAGAAATAGGCGTAGCGGTTCCTGGCCTGCGACTCTCCGGCAAAGGCCGCAAGCAGATTTTTTTCTGTTTTTGTCCCTTTGAGCTTCATGACAACCTCCTGCGTAATGGTCTGCATAGTAGTTGATGCATGACGCGGATGAAAACAGCAGCTCAAGCTCCGCAAGCCGTATTCCAGAGTGAGATTTCTGATCTTTCCGGCTATTCCTGTATGTCGTTTGCCTTCTCCCTGTGCTCTGCGGCAAGAAGGTTTAGACGTTCTCAAACGTGTAATCAACCTTCATTTTCATGTCTTTTCTGAGCGTGTGATAGACGGAACAATACTTTTCGTGTGAAAGGGAGATGGCCCGTTCAAGCTTCTTGTCCGTGAGGCCGGTCCCGGTAACGGAAATGATCATCTCCATGGAGGTATAGTACTGGGGCGGCGTGGGGTTCCGCTCGCCCACAATGTCCATCTTGTACGACTTGATCTCGACCTTCATCTTCTTCAGGAACGACACCATGTCGATCCCCATGCAGCCCGCCACGCTCAGGAGGAGCGTTTCGGTCGGCGAGCAGCCCCATTGCTGCTGGGCGTCGTACTCCACCTCGTATCCCCGGTTCGTCCTGCCAACGAAGATCAGGTCCTTGTCCCAGGTGAGGGTCGCCTTGTTCACCTGCGAACCTTGGTTTTGTACGCGTCAAGCGATACTTCCAGTTCCTTTATTTCCTTCTCTTCAGACATGTAACACTCCTTCTTGAAAAGATAGCTTTACGGGGCAGGGTCTCGTGACATGAAATATCCATGAAATGGACCTTTGAACCCTGATCCTTGCTACGTGGTCCCTGGCCCCTTTTCTCTTAAAAACTCCCTTGCCTCCTGCTCTTTTCCGGATTCCACCTTGAGGACGTATGTCTTCATCGCACCAACTCCAAACTCCAGGCCTATTGAATAAGAATCATACGTTGCCCTGATACCCCGCGATCCTAGATAGCTCACAAGATCCAACAGATACGAATCGTCATATCCCGTACCCAGGTCCCCGCGGAGGATCTCAACATATTCGACATCATCCTCCGAATCAGCTGCATCGGGGGAACCCTGCTTCCAGACATCGCCGTATTCCCATCCTTCATCGTCGGAATGCTTCATATGCCCTGCATACTAATTGACAGACGTTGTACTGTCAAATAAATAATCCTGATATTACTTCAGGAACAAGAGGGTTGACAGAAGGCCGGGCTTTGAGTAGTATCCAGTTCATGATCGAAACCATCAGCTTCCTTCTCGGACTGGGCTTCAGCCTTCTTGTCTATATCCTTTCCATCAGGCCCCTCGACCACCCATGGCCAAAGAAAATAGGTTATTTCTTTTTTACGCTCATCGGGATAACCGGTACTATTTTCCTGGCCGGGGTCCTGATAGCCCACTTCCTCAGAAAAATGGGGGTCGTCTCATCAAATTAAAGAATTCGGGAGAGATACCGATATTGACCGTGAATCTCGGCTCGTAATAAATCAGGCGGCGGAATTAAAAAAGGCGTGCTCAGGTGAGCACGCCTTTTTCTTTTCAGAGCTCTATCTCCATCAGCGCATCGCGCGCGACCTCCTGTACCCCGGGATGGACATCATGCAGGCACACCCGCAGTGCGCCGATCGCTGATGGGTCCTTAATGGTCCCGAGCACGGAAGCGGCATCTCCCCTGATCGTCGGGTTCTCATGCTTCAGAAGTTCGATGATCCCCGGGACAGCTGCCCTGAGCTCCTCCCCGTGGCTGCCAACAAGCTCCTCCACCAGCGCCGTGGCGCCGAGCCTCACCCGCAGGTTCTCATCGCCCAGTATATCGGCGATGAACCGGTACAACGAGCGGTCCTGCTTGAACAGGGCAATGATATTTTCGAGAAAACCCTTGCCCATGTATTCGATGAGCATCGCCTTCATTTCGTGGTCTTGCATAGGTATCGATAGGGAGTGCATGATAACGCATCAACAGGCACATTGATGGGCTCTGATGTTATTTGAAAAAGCATCACGAATGCAGTGTTCGGAGATTCTTGCCACCGGCGATCTTTCCTACCCCGGTTTTTCCTAGTTGCCGTATCCGCCGGTCCGGACATCAGTGACCTTTCCGTTCCGGAAAGTGAAGATACGCAGGAACTGGTTCGGCCCGAAATTGTACGTCCAGTCCTCAACGGTAACAGAGACCTTGCGCACGGTGTTGTCGTCGAGCTGCTCTCGGATGACCTCCTCGCGTTTGTCCTGCCACGCAGGTTTGCCGCATTTCGCCATCACGTCTGCGGCAGAGTCTCCCACCGAAATGATCTGGTCGCTGCATTGAGACCTGCTGGCCTGTTCTTTCGCGGAGCCGTAGCCACCGGACCGCACGTCCACCACCTTGCCGTCCCGGAGCTTGAAGATGCGCATGAAGCGATCGGGGCCGAGGTTGTATGTCCACTCATCCACGGAGATGATGGTCTTGCGTTTACTGTCTTTATCGAGGGTCTCGATGATCTCTTCTGCATGAGACTGCTTCCAGTCAGGCTCTCCGCATTTCATGAGCAGTTCGCCGCTCGTATCTCCGACAGAGATGATCGTATCTGCGCAGCGGTACTCCGCGGCTATAAGGGTTGAAGGCAACAGTACAACCAGTAACAGCGCTTTCACTATGGACAACGTTATCACGGTTTCGGCCTCCTTTATGATGAATCCTTCATCTCACGGCACGAGCGTGTCCTGTTCCTTCCGCTTGCTTTTGCGGCATAAAGCGCCTTGTCTGCTTGTACGAGAACTTCCGTGCCGGAGCTGGCGTCATTGGGATAGGTGCAGAGGCCACCGCTGATCGTGATCCTGATCGGACCCTCAGCGATCCCGTTAAACTCCGTTTCCTCGACCTTTTTCCTGATGCGCTCGGCCATTTCATGCTCCGCGCCCTTGCTGTCCGGCATCAGGACCACGAATTCCTCGCCGCCGTAGCGCGCCACCGTGTCCATCCCGCGCGCATTCATCGTGAGGATCCCGGCAACGGCCTTCAACAGGACGTTCCCCTTCTCATGGCCATAGGTGTCATTCACCTGTTTGAAGCGGTCGAGATCGAAAATGATCACCGAAAAATGCGAGTTGGCGCGGTCGGCCCGGAACTGTTCGTGTTTGAGCCTGTCCATGAAGAAGGCGTAATTGTAGAGCCCGGTGAGATTGTCCATGATCGAGGCAGTGCGATAATCCGACATGACCTTCATCGTGTATCGCTCGCCCTGGGAGTAGATGGTCCCGTACAGCGAGGCCCCTACCAATGAACTTAAACCCAGGAGCAGCCGGTTGACAGGACCATGGCCGGTGAAACCCATGTCCCGATGCACGAGATAAGCGTAGAATGCCGCCATGGGAACGAGGATCAGGAGGGACTGCTTGAACCCGAAACGGATACCGGTTGCAAAGAGGGTCAGATACCAGATAAAAAGGAAGGGACTGGTCACCCCTCCGGTGAAGTACAGGCCCACTGCAACGGCGATCATGTCGAGATAGAGAAACACCAGTATCAGCTTGATCGGTATAAAATTCGTATTCCTGATATACAGAACGATCCCGAGATTATACAGAGCGGCGAGCACAAGAAGCGAGTTGAACAACCCGTGCGGCCAGTCCGTGAGCCGGAGTACGTTCAGATACAGGAACAGGAATGCGATAACGAACCACCTGGACTTCGTGATCCAACGCTCAGTGTTCAGGAAGTTTTGCGCCCTCACATACTCGATCGCAGATGTGTCCTTTTGCAGAGTCATACTCTCCACATGGCCTCCCGGGGCCTGCAACGCAATGGATAACGCATAGCAAATGCGACCGTCAAATGCGCCAGTCCTTTGACGAAAAACACCCATTGCGTACTTCGTCAACGATCTTGCGGGCTCTAAACGTATCAGAACCACCACGCTTATTTTAATCCTTCTCTCTACTACTATGATAGTACTATTTTAGGATAGTAATATTCGGGGAAGAAAGTATGGAAAAGGGGCGGCAGCAATATTCAACTTATCATGAAACCCTGTATGAACGGTCTCATAATATAACGACCGCGATGAGCGGCGATGGGCATTAGCGCGACTGCGAGCACGTCGTCCATACTCGAACGCTTTGTTAGGCGGCCCCGGTAGACTGGTTGCTCGCATTGCTCGTTGCGCGAGCCGTTAAAAGTTCGAAACCACATGCCGGTAGTCAATGAACTCCACAGGCGCCAGACACTCCGGATATAGTATCGCCGCGAACTTCTTGACCGCCTGTGATTCCGAGTGGATCCGGTCCGCCTCCGCATCACGGAAGACGAAAATGTGGACGAAGCGCGTGGTGTCCTTCTCCTCCTGCCAGACTTCGTACCGAAGAGTTCCCGGCTCGTTAGCGCGGACGTACGCGACAAATTCGTGAATCGCTGCAAGACAGCGCTCCACGGCCTCGGGGCGAACTTGATACCGCGCAAGTTGCCGGATTTCCCGCGATGCAACCTCAGGTTTGGCCATCCTCTACCTCCCTCTTTTCGCGATCACGTGGGGTCACTTCTCGACTTTCGATATAATTATATCTGAATCTGCTTATGAGGCCGGGCGTGGAGCCGGCCTTCAAAATTGATATCGATAATCTGCACCTATCATGATGTCCGGAGCACCGGCGGTATCCGGGTCCTCAGTCACGGCAATACCGATTGATGACAGAGCATCGACCTTGTATCTGCCGCCGAAGCTGCCTAACATGGAGGGATAGTCAACAAAATATACTCCGCTTTTGGGGAAGGGTGAACTCTGGATAAACATCTGCGCATTGAGAGATATTGATTTTGAATACAGCCATTCCAAACCCACGCCGCCGTAATAATAGTTTCTGAGCTTTACTTCTTGTATTGCCTCCAGCTTATCAATGAGGCCGATACCGGCATTTAAGTACAGCATAACGTCGCTCCTCAGCTTCTCGTTGATGAGCACGGCCATTCCCCCGTTTGTTTTCCCGCTGCCAAATGCCGAATCAGCATCACCTGTCGGAACATTCAGAAACGCTTGCACGCTTATGATGGTTGATGCGCGATTATCGTATAATGTCTGTTTAACCTCGACCATGATGTCGCCCAAGGCCGTTTTCCCAGGCTCACCTTGGATCACTATTTCCCCGTTATGTGTTATTTGGAGAAGGAATTGATCTCGTGGCCGGTCGTTTCTATTATAACCGTTGCGCAGCCCAATTGAATCGTGGTAGGTAGCAATAGCGCCGTCCATGAAACCAGGGCCGTACCTGATAATCGGGATATCGAGCCCGATCTCAGTCTCTTTTCCCACCAACCGTTTAAGTTGAATATCCGTAATAGATGTTTCAAGATCGATACCGAAATACCAGTCATTCGATCTCCTTACGCGATAGGTACTTGAATAAGAGAAGTTGATATCAAGAGTGTTTTCAGGCTCGGCCGACATCAGAGACGGGCTTCCAATAGCTGCATAGAGAGGATATCCGTTTTTGATGACGAAAGGCCCCTCGAAAGGACCGGCGAACGCAGTTGTTGAGAAGATAATGAGAACCAGTTGTAAGGGCAAAGACAGATTGTTTTTCATGCAGCTCCTCTTTTGCTCCAGCAAAAATACAAACGCACATCATCTGTTCCTGGGAAATAATCGAGACGGAGGTATTTGTCGAATTCAGCAATTTGGTAATCATAATGAATTTCTATATGAGTTGCAATGTTTTTAAAATGTATCAGTATGTTACTCAGGCAGCATAGGTGCGTCTTTTTTTTGTCGTTTTATCCTCTGTGAAAAGTGGTTAGGGAAGTCGGAGAAAAAATAGCGGAGAAAAAATAGGTTCAGATCTTGAAACATCATCGTTCAGCAGTCAAAATGCTCTTCACCCGCTTCAGCCGGTAGAAGGACTCGCGCTCTCGTTCGCCGATATACTGGGTAATGGTCCTGACCTGGTGCTTGAGGCCGGGCAGGACCATCTCCTCAAGTACCTTGACCCTCCTGGTCGTACGCATGATCTCATCGCCAAGCCGCTTGAGCTTGCTCTCGTACTGGGCGAGGTGCAGCATTGACTCCAGCAGCTTTTCAAAGAGCGCGGTCCCCTCTTCAAGGTGCGGGGTGGTGCCGAATTCGTCGTATCCGCGCTTGTCAGGGTCCCTGACAGGGACATCGTGGAAAAGAATATCCTTATACCGCAGGCCCCAGATGCTTTTTTCGATCACGTCAATGCCGAAATCCCGCTCCGTGGCAATAACGATCGACTCAATATTCTCCCTGCCCTCATGTCCGAGCGACAGGGCAAGCTCGCGGAGCGCCTTGCCGTAGGACTCTCTGATGTCTTCCCGGGACCGGAGGAACGGCAGCGTTGCGGCAAGGAACTCCTTGATCAGCGCCTGCTTCCTCGCCTTCAGGATGCCGATACTGTTCACGACGGAACGGGACTTTTCCTTTAACAGCAGCAGATTCGTGCGGGTAGGATGTATCATATCGCTCCGCGATAATTGGAAGTTGAAGATTTCAAATTGGAAATTGTTTAAAAATAGATATCATGCCCGCAGGTCATACCGCCAATTTAAAATTTCCAATCTTCAATTTCCAATTTCCAATCGTTTTTTTCTACGACACCTCCAGCGAAAATTTCCTCATCAGTGCGAGTCCGGCATCAAGGGTTTCCGCCACCGTTCGCCTTGTTCTGCCCTGACCAACGAACTCTTTTTCAAACGTATCGGCGAAGTCGAGCATAAGGATGTCCGCTTTGGTCATGCCGTCACGGCCCACGATGGCTTCAAGCCTGCGCAGGTCCCGTCCTTTTGCGTAGTATTTATAGAGATGGTTCGAGACCTGCCGGTGATCGGCCCGCGTCCGGCCTTCGCCGATGCCTTTCTGCATGAGCCGCGACAGGCTCGGGAGAACATCCACGGGCGGGAAGATCCCCTTCTGGTGAAGCTCGCGGGAGAGCACGATCTGGCCTTCGGTGATATACCCCGTCAGGTCCGGGATGGGATGGGTGATGTCGTCCTCGGGCATGGTCACGACCGGCAGCATGGTCACCGAACCCTCGCGGCCATAGATCCGTCCCGCGCGCTCGTACAGCGACGCCAGGTCCGAGTACATGTAGCCGGGGTACCCGCGCCTGCCGGGAAGCTCCTCCCGCGCGGTCGAGATCTCACGCAGGGCATCACAGTAGTTCGTCATGTCGGTGATGATCACGAGGATGTCCATGCCCTTTTCAAAGGCGAGGTATTCCGCCACGGTCAGGGCGAACCGCGGCGCCAGCAGCCGCTCCATCACCGGCTCGTCGGCCATGTTCACGAAGGCAACGAATCCCGTCCGCATCTCCTCAAGCGTTTTCAGATAAAATGAATATTCGTGAAAGGTGAGGCCCAGGGCGGCAAAGACCACAATGAACTTTTTTGAACTGTCGGCAAGGCGCGCGTTCCTCAGGATGGACGCGACAACCTCTTTGGACGGCAGACCTGCGCAGGAGAAGACAGGAAGCTTCTGTCCGCGCACGAGCGTATTCAAACCGTCGATGGTGGAGAAGCCGGTCTCGATGAAATCCTGCGGCCGGGCACGGGCAGCGGGATTGATCGGCGCACCGGTGATCGGCATGCGCTTCTCCGGGTTGAACATCGGCGCGCCGTCCTTGGGCTCACACGATCCGTTGAAGATCCTTCCCACGATGTCCGGCGAGAGCGGCACTTTTTTTACCGCGTCGACAAAGGAAACCGTCGTGTGCGCTATATCCAGGCCCTGCGTAGCGCCGTACACCTCGATCAACGCCGTATCGCCGTCGAT
Organism: Nitrospirota bacterium; assembly: GCA_963732675.1. GTDB lineage: Bacteria > Nitrospirota > UBA9217 > UBA9217 > UBA9217 > JALNZF01. The sequence goes on along the minus strand of CAVTAJ010000015.1, from coordinate 64,820 downwards.
CTCGAGAACCTCGGCCTCCAGATGCCTGTTGTCGGGTGTATGGATGGTGACCATTTCACCGATCCTGGCGCTCTGGACGTTCTGCACAAACAAGAGAGGGCCGGCTATGGTGGAAATGGTGCGGTAGATGTGTTCGGATAAGCGCATAATCGTCCGAGGTGTGATAGTTGAGAACGTCAGAAGGCGAGAACTTGAGTAATCCATTTACTCTGTCCTTCATTCGCTACTTTCTTGCGTTCACACCTTCTCACCTGTCCTTTCCCTTCATCGATACAACATCTTCCAAACTGATCCCCTGTTTCAATTTCTCCACTGCCTGATCATGGAACTCAAGGATGCTCTTCATGAGCGCAAGTGTCTTCTCCGGCAGAGAGAAGGCATCGTCGCTGTAGGCGTTCTGCTGGAGGAACTCGGTCCGGATCCGTTCGGCCGTACGCATCAGCAGGCGGTCGGTATCCTGGAGCCCCTCGGCGCCCACGATCTCGGCGACCTCGCGGAGCGCTTCCTCATCCTGCAGGATCTGCCTGCTTCGCCGGAGCAGCTCCTCCCACTCCGGTGATATCTTGGTCCGATAGTGCTCCGCCACGTCCCCCGCGTAAAGGGAATAGCTCTGGAACCAGTTTATCGCGGGATAATGTCTCCGGTGCGCAAGCGAGGTATCGAGCATGAGAAAGGAACCGGTCGTCCTGAGACAGGCCTGCGTCACCGGCTCGGTGAAGTCGCCGCCTGGAGGCGATACGGACAGGATCATGCTGAGCGAGCCGATCTTGCCGGACAGCGTTTCGACCACACCCGCGCGCTCGAGAAATCCCGACAGCCGCGAAGCAAGGTAGGTCGGATAGCCCTCCTCGCCGGGCATCTCCTCGAGCGACGCCGATATCTCCCGCAGGGCCTCTGCCCAGCGCGACAGGCTGTCGGCGAGGAACAGCACGTGATAGCCCATGTCCCGGTAGTACTCTGCCATGGTGACGGCGGTGTAGATCGAGGCCTCCCTCGCCGCCACGGGCATGTTCGAGGTATTGACCACCAGGACCGTCCGTTCCCGCAGCGGCCGCTTGGTCCAGGGATCGCGCAGTTCCTCGAATTCGGCGATCATGTCCGCCATCTCGTTCCCGCGCTCGCCGCACCCCACGTAGACCACGATGTCCACATCGGCAAACTTTGCGATCGACTGCTCGAGGATCGTCTTTCCTGTGCCGAACCCGCCCGGAAAGATCGCCGTACCCCCCCGCGCGAGCGGGAAGAGAAAATCAATGCTTCGTTGACCGGTTATGAGCGGCTCGGCAGGCGCGAACTTTTTCCGGTAGGGCCTCGCGGTCCGCACCGGCCATTCGTGACAACCGGGGATCTCCTTGCCGTCTTCAAATTCCCCGAGCGGCTCGTTCAAACTTATGTCGCCTTCAACAATAGAGGCGACCGTTCCTCCCGCCTCTGAGCCGCACAGGAGATAATGCTTGAAAGCCCCCTCATCAACATATCCCATGATGGTCCCGAGGGACGGCACGTCGCCTTTCTTTAAGAAGGGGGTGAACCTCCAGCGCTTCATGTAATCCAGTGCGTACATTTCCCTGCCGCCGGTGATAAAGGGCCCCATTTCTTCCCTGAGTCGCTCCAGGGGACGCTGAAGCCCGTCGAACATGCCGCCCAGGAGGCCGGGTCCCAGGCGCACCGTGAGCGGCATGCCCACACCTTTTATCGGCTCGCCCACTGCAAGTCCGCGGGTGTCTTCGTAAACCTGGATCACGGCTTTTTCGCGCTCCAGCCGCACCACTTCGCCGGTAAGCATGACATGGCCCACGTAGACGCGCTCGTAGAGTTTGAGCCCCTTGAGGTCTACGCTCACGGTCGGTCCTGATATTCGCTGGATCTTTCCGTTCATATTTTCAATCTCACATGATACCCGATCGCCCGTCTGATCAGCCGTGCGGCATAGTCCTCGACCTCCGGCGGCGGTTTTTCGGGTGACGGAAGCACCAGCAGGATCCCGTGCCACCCCTGCTCGAGCTCCCGCAGCCGCTCTTCAGGCATACCCTGCAGCAGGCGCTCATCGATGATGATGAGCCCGGTGTCGGTCTCTGTCATGGTCTTTTTGAGCGTCGTTTCCGCGTCACCCGCTTTCACGGCATACTGGGGAACACCGCTCAGGCTGAACCCGTACGACGCATCCGGCGGAGTTATGAAGGAGATCGTTTTCATAAGAAACACCTGACCCGGACAAACCGGAACCAGATAAATCATCTTCGCGCAAAGCCGCAAAGGACGCAAATGAACAGCAAAACCTTAAAGAATTATTGTTTTAACTCAGAGATTTCTTAATGCCTTTCTTTGCGCGCTTTGCGGCTTTGCGCGAGATAAGGTTTTAAGTTGTCGTCTTAACATTCTTCCATCTTTGAGAAGAATTTATTTACAACTGACTTATAACCTCACTGCACCAGTTCAGCCGCCACCGCCTCCCGTTCAAGATCTTTGGTATGATGCAGCACGCTCAGGTTCATTGCCTCGATCGAACACCGCCACAGATAATCCAGAATGGGTGCAATGCCAAAAGGGTCTCGCCCCTCTTTTCTCAGCCATCGCGTCATGCCGCGATACAGGGCATGCTCGATCGATGTCGAGTCCGGCCGTTCCACGGCAATGCCGGAATATTCACGGACCAGCAGAGCCACACCCGGGAGATCGTCCTTCTTGATGATTTCTTTCAACCTCATTTCAGGGATGGCGCCGCCGGCAATGAACTCCGGCTGGACCTTCAGCCCAAGCCGCAGGTATTTATACAGCCCCAGAATGTTCCGCGCATCGATCAGCCGGGAAAAGTATATCTTCAGGAGCCGATGGAGATCTGATTCGATCGTTACAGACAGATAGGTCCCGATCAGGCGTTGCTCAACAGCGCGCAATCCGCTCGATTCCAGCGTCGCGCCGAGCCCCAGGAATCGACCCGAAAGAGATGAAAAAAGACGCTCTATTCCTCTCACCGCAGCCGGAAGGTCGGCGCTGAACAAGAGCACTTTTTTGACCTCGTCGGAAAGAAGGCTCCTGTCCAGAAGGTCATCGATCGCGCCTGCCTTTTTGTCAATAAGATGCCTGAGACAGATAAAGATCGTCCTGAGCTCTGCGTACAGGAAAAAGGAAAAGAAGATATCGCGGAGCTGCTGGTTCATCTGCGAATGCACCCACTGGTATTCAGCCATGAGATTTCTCCAGACCGCATCTGCGTTTTTGCCTTTTTGAAAACCTCCTGTCCCGCCTGTCGGCAGCGACTCGTACAGCGCGGGGTCGAAGAGAAGCGGCTTCCAGTCCCTTATCAGCCGTGACCGTCTGCCCTTGATCCTCGACAGCAGATACTCAATGGGATATCCGGGGTCAGGGCTTTTTCTGAGAAGCTCCATCGGATACCTCCTGATAAACATCACTGATCAGCAGCGGCAGCAGGTCAGCCCATGCCAGCTCAAGCCGCTTCTCGAAGGTGTTGATCACCCTGATCGTTCCGTCCTCCATCGCCGCATCCATGCCTCCCGTGATCGTCTCCATCGGCACGATCTCCGCATCGGAAAGATGCTTTCGGGCAAGATCGATGTCTGCAGGATGTACCCGCACGAGCTTCCACGGGAGAGAGGGAAGTTCCCGCGCCAGTTTTTCAAAGCTTGCCGGATAACCGTCATGCCTCAACTGTGTAAGCGACGCACGGGCAATCGAGAACAGGCGGTCCGAGAGCGTCTTTTCCGCGGCAAGTTTGATCGCCCGCACCCGGCTGCCTGCCTCCGCACGAGCCCGTCGGGATTCCTCCTTTTCGGCGGCAGCAAGCTCATCAGCATAATGCTTGCGCAATTCCGCGATCCGTTTGGCAAGGGAAGCCTGCACGGCCTCCGCTTCCTGCTCCGCGTCCTTTCGGTGAAGACGAATACTCTCTTCACTCGCTCTTCGGAGCGACTCGATCAGCTCCCGGGCACCCATTCTATTTCACCGTGAAGAGGATCATGGTCGACACCACGAAACCGAGGATCACCATGGTCTCGGGAATGGCCACCAGGATCACGATGGTACCGGTAAGCTCCGGCTTTTCCGCGAGCGCCCCGGCCCCTGCCGCCCCGATCTTCGACTGCGCCCAGGCCGTGGCAAGGGCCGTGAGGCCGATGGCAAGCGCAGCGCACAACGCGATAAGAACTTTTTCGAGATTCATAAGTACCTCCTTGTATGTAATTCGTAATGTCAAAACCTGACCACAGAGAACTCAGAGAAAACCTTAAAGATCAGCAAGGTATAGTTATTTAAGTTCCCTCCCCTCTTTGACCGCTCAAATTATAAACGTTTGATGCCGTCTTTCAATCTTTCAACAGGGAACCTCTTTTATTGAATTCATAAAAACCATCAACCACTGAGTTCACACAAATAATTCTAATTAGAAATTATATTCTCCGTGTTCTCTGTGGTTTGCCTTTTTGTGGTTTCATTTTTTGTACCGGAATTACGCAGTTATTTGTGATTTTCATATTTTCATTTTCCTTCGTGACTCCCTGCCTCCGTGGTGAGATCCTTCACTTCTTCAGCGGCTCGAACCTTCTTCCCCCGTGTTCCATGAATTTGCTGAAGAACTCCACGTAGTGGAGCCTGAGCGAGTGTATGGTCGGCGAGAACACGCCGAGAATGATATTGAGCACATGGATCAGGCCGGCCACGAAAATTCCGGTCACGATGTCGCCGGTCAGGCCACCCAGATTGTTCGCCACAAAAGCGAGCAGCACTGAGGTGAGCCCGATCGCCATGATACGGACATAGGAAATGATGTTCCCGATGCTTTTTAAAAGCTCAAGCGGCGCCAGCAGTCCTCCGGTAAAGAACAGGAGCGGCGTCAGGAACAGGATGGCGATGATGACCGGCCGTGAAAGGTATGCGGGGAAGACCCCGAAGAAGGATGCGAGAACAACGATCAACCCCAGGATCATGACAATGCTCAAGAGCTTGTACGCCGCCTCTTTTTTTCCCTTCTTCTGGAAGCCCGTGATAACGCCGAAAACAAGTCCGAGGAGCACGTGGCCGACGCCCACGGCAAGGGCAAAGAAGATCATGGGGACGATCGCGGTCCGGCGTTCGACGCAGAGCGGCTGAATATGAAAAAGCCGTTCAGGGAGGTCGCCGAAGAACTCTCCGAACAGGACGCCGAAGAACATCGAATACAGAGAGGCGACCAGCAGGATCCTGGCGCCATCCCTGATATATTTCCGCTGTCTGAATTTCCTAATCAGGAAAAATGAAAGTGCGGCGAGAAACAGACCATATCCCGCGTCACCGAGGATCATCCCGAAGAAAACCGGGAAAAAGATGCCGATGAACGGCGTCGGGTCGTAGGAGGTATAGGCCGGCAGCGGCAGCATGCTCGTGAAGATCTCAAAAGGCTTGAAGTAAGGTGGATTTTTCATGATTATCGGGACGCGGTCCAGGTCTTCTTCGCGAAGCTCCTTCTCCGCCAGTATGACATCCCCTTTAAATGCATCCGCCAGCTCCGCTCTCACCTTCTTCACATCCTGTGCAGCCATCCAGCCGTTGATGAAAAAACACATCCGCGTTTCAAACGCCGCCGCCGTCGTGAACAGTACGGACAAACGGTCATCGATCCATTCCCGCACGCTGCGGTAGATCGGCGTCCATCGCCGCGCAAATTGGGAAAGCTCGGCATCGATCCGCCCCAGCTCTGCCGAGACTTCCGCGATCCTTTTCCTGACGTAGGCCCCCTTTTCCGTGAAACTGAGACCGGCAAACGAGGGAGGGAAAATGAGCTCCGGCACCTGCTCATCGCTCAGGGTCTTTTTCACCCTGTCGGCAAGTTCCTTTTCCACCGTAATGAGTCCCACAAGCGTACCATCCCCTGCTGTCTCGGTCACGAGTTCATATTTCCAATCGGTGATGCGCGAGAGCGCTTCCTTGAGATGGATCACCATGTCGGGTTCCCGTATGGTCAGGCCGATGAAATCAATGTCCGGCGTTTCTTTAACGCTCTCGATGAGCGGCGCAAGCGTACCCAGAAATGCGGCATATCGCTCGAGTTCCTGTTGCTCTTTCTGGAGCGATTCCTTCCGCTTGATCTTGTCCGTGATCAGGACACGATGCCGCTCGATGATCGCGGCCACGGTATCGATAACCGGACGCGGATCGAGGTAACTGTTCCTGACCTGCAGCTTTGGAAGCTGCGACAACAGCTCTCCGATCCTGGTGCGGAGCTCCTCGAGAAACATCCGTTCGAATACCGACTTTTCATCAAGCATGAACGAACGGATATCGTCCTCATGGCCTTCTTCGATAAAACCGACGGTTGCCGGTTCGATCTGAAAGATCCCGAGCTCTCGGAGGCACGCAAGCACCTCCTGAAGCAGTTCTTTCGCCCCAACGATCTCGACCTTTGCCATGCGGACGATCATGGGTCACCCGGCAGGATCATATGGATATGGTCCGCCACAATTCGAGCTAACGTCTCGTTATTGAGTTGAATGATATGATCGGCCTGTAGTTCCGCCTGCTTCACCAGGTCCTCGGCCCCGCTCACCGCTTCTCGCTCCAACTTCTCCCGTGACTGACGGAAGGAGGCAACAATCTCTTTTTCTTCCTTTGCCAGGCGTTCATCCATTTCCTTTTTGCGGGTCTCAAGCCAGACACGCGACATCTCCTTTGCCTGCTCGATGGATTGCTGGATCTCCTTTTCCACGCCGATGATTTCCCGAAGGATATTGTTTTCCATGCTTACATTCTATCAAATTAATTATGCCTTAGTGCTACTGCCTCCAGCTTGTAATTTTATGTCTATTTGTGCAATTCCCTGTCGTCGTAAAATGCATGGCCTGTTTCCTGTTCTTTTACCGCAAAAATATTGCCCTGCAGAGATATATATGGTTAATGAAAAGTTTGATCTCTTAAAAGTAGTTGTCTGATGGGGTAATAGTGTGATAGGTTGTTTCTGCAAGGGGGTGTTTCATGGTGACCTATAATGGAGTGAACCATCTGGCCCTCGCCACGGGAAACATGGACGAGACCATCCGTTTCTGGAGAGACCTGCTCGGCATGCGCCTGATCGCCGGTCTCGGCCAGCCGGGCTACCGCCAGTACTTCTTTGAGATTTCCAGCAGGGACATGATCACGTTCTTCGAATGGCCGGAGATCACCCCTGTTGCGGAAAAGGAGCATGGGAGGCCGGTACGCGGGCCTTTCATCTTCGACCATGTCTCGATCGGACTGGAGAACGAAGATGACCTTTGGCAGCTCAAGGACAGGATTGACGCGGCCGGGATCTGGGTGTCAGAGGTCATTGACCACGGCTTCATCCATTCGATCTATTCATATGATCCGAACGGCATCCCCGTTGAATTCAGCTACCATGTGACAGGAACAGATGTGCGCAACGAACCGTTAATGGCTGACCAAAAGCCTACACCGGTGGCACAAGAAGGTCCGGAACCGCAATTCGAGAAATGGCCGCGTGTTGAGAAACCGACGCCAAAAAGTGAACGAAAGGTCTATCCCGGGGCAGGAAGTGAACTATTCCATGGGAAGAAAAAAGCGGAATAAACGCTTCACCGCAGAAGTTTGTCCTGAGTTTGTCGAAGGGGACCGGGGTGAGGAGTAATTTGATCACCCTTTCCCAACTTTCCCTTCAGGGGTGGGGCGATCGCAGGGGAACGAATCATGTACGACGTCATTATAGCCGGCGCAGGACCAGCTGGATCCACCTGCGCCCGTGAATGTGCTCAACAGGGGCTCAAGACCCTTCTCCTGGACAAGGACATCTTCCCCCGGTCCAAACCCTGCGGAGGCGCGGTCTCCGGTCATGCCCTCTCCCTCCTTGACTTCCCTCTCCCGGAGAACATTATCGAAAAAGAATGTTTCGGAGCACGGGTGCATTATGGCGGCAGAAGTATTGAAGCGAAAAAACAGTACCGGATCGCGGTTTTCGTGAGCCGGGTCCGCTTCGATGCTTTTCTTGCAGAAAAAGCTGTTGAGAGCAACGCACGGTTCTTGCCCGGAGAGAAGGTCGTTGCTGTGCATACAGTACGCGATGGGATGACCGTCGTCAGTGAGAAGACGTCCTACCAGACCCGTTTCCTCATCGGAGCGGACGGCATTCACAGCCGCGTGGCGAATGTGATCAGGCAGCCCCTGGGTAAGGACGAGATGATCCTGGGCCTGGTCTCAAACGTTCCAACTGACGATGAAACAATAGACAGACGCCAAAACAGGACCGTTGACATGCATTTCGGCATCGCGCCGCAGGGATATGGGTGGCTGTTCCCGCACCGGGGATATCACTCGCTGGGCATCATGGGTCTCGCATCAAAGATGGAGGAGCCGAAAAAGGTGATGTCCGGCTTCGCCCAATCGCTGGGAATGGAACTCTCTGCCGTGCAGGGCCACTTTATTCCGTTGGGGGGATTAAAAAGAAACATTGCATCAGGCGGCATTTTGCTGGTGGGTGACGCTGCAGGATTTGCGGACGCATTTCATGGCGAGGGGATCGCCTATGCCATCCTCTCCGGCAAGCTGGCTGCCCGGGCGATCATCGACAGCATAAAGGGGAAGAGCGGTCCCGCTTCAGCAGCCGTCCGTTATTGCCGGGAAAGCGAACAGCTCATCAGGAAAAACCTGCTGGTCGCGCTGCGCCTGGCAAAGCTTCTTGACAGATGCCCCGGACTTTTCCTTCGCATCTTCTTCGATCATCCAAAGGCGCTTGAGCATTATCTCGACGTCGTAGGAGGCAGGACCGACTACCGGCACTTTCAGCGATGGCTGCTCCTTCGAATACCCTGGTATCTGCTTTCAGGCTTTATATCGAAGGCCGGAAAATAATACTCCTTTCAACTCGATGGAACCTGACCGGAACGCATGAACGGATTCTCATTTCATTGCGAGCATTGCGATGTTGAGAGAGATAATCCTGCCTTCAGGGCTTGGAGTCTTCTTTTATCTCAAACAACGGCGCGTGGATCGACTCTCCCTTGCAGACCGGGCACTTGCCGGGCTTCTTCAGACGCTCCCGCTTTGCAAATTCAAATCCGCACTTTTTACATGCGGCAGGCGTGACAACCAGATGCCTCCCGGATAATGTAATCGATTTTCTGATATGCTCAAGATGGCCGTAGACCTCCTTTTCGGAGATCCTGACAGCTGCGGACAGCTCCTTGGCGGACCGTGGTCCCTCTCCCAGCGCCGACACGATCTCGTGACGGACCGTATCATGCATCTCCACAGGAACAAATGGTTCTTTCGGTTTCTCTTTCATCATTGCCCCTGATAACAGTATATCGTAAATCGAATACGCCATTCTGTCTTTTTACACAGTGTTCAAAATTGTGCTATATTATTACAATCTACGGTTGTCCCGTCCCCCGAACGTTGCGTTAATTTTCCACCAACCTTGACAGCAACATGTTCTTTGCTACAATTACACCATGATACGCTTCCACCTTCTGCTTGCGTTCGCAATCATCCTGTTCCCCTTCGTTGCCGTTTCCGGAGAGAACTGCCGCGACTGCCACGGTCAGAAAGGCATGCCGGGATTTATAGACCCAAAGGCCTTTTCGGAATCAGTGCATGGAGTTTTCGTCTGCACCAAATGTCACATCAGCATCACCTCATACCCGCATGGCAAGGTCGCGAAGGTGAACTGCGGCATCTGCCACTTCCTTGGCAGGGATGGCGCTCCAACGGAACAAGCGCGGGAATACAAGATGAGTGTCCATAACCGCATCTCTCCTGTTGGACAGAACGTGGTGCCGACATGCCAGACCTGTCACGGCTCGCACTTCATCTATCCATCCAGCGACAGGCGATCGGCGACCCGGCGGCAGAATATCCCGGCACTCTGCTCGCAGTGCCACTCGCGCGAGTACCAGGAGTACGGTACAAGCATTCACGGCATCGAGGCCGTTGACCGGAACAATGCACAAGCGCCCACCTGCTTCGATTGCCATCAGGAGCACCTGATCCCGCCGACTGGGGATGCGCAGTGGATGCTGTCCCTGATCAAAGAGTGCGGAAGCTGCCATAGCAAGCAGATGAAGACCTACCGCAAGACCTACCACGGAAAGGTGACGCAGCTCGGCTACGCGACCATAGCAAAATGTTCCGATTGCCACGGGTCGCACCGTATTACCCGGGTCACGGACAACGCCTCCGTGCTTTCGGAGCAAAACATCCTGAATACGTGTAAGAAATGCCATCCCGGGGCAACCCGGGGATTCACCAAATTCTATGCCCATGCCGACGAGACGAACCGGGCGAAATATCCTGTTATGTTCTATACCTATCTTTTCATGACAACGCTCCTGATCGGGGTCTTTGCCTTTTTCTTCACTCACACCTTCCTGTGGGCCTACCGCTCGCTGAAAGAGCGGATGAACAAGAAGGGAGGCGGGTAACGTGTCACAGGTAAAACGCTTTAACGCTTACCACCGGGTCCTTCATGTCGTCATGGCCATAAGCTTCATCGGCCTCGTCGCATCGGGCATGCCGATCAAGTATTCCCAGGCACCCTGGGCCGCGTGGCTCATGAACCTCCTGGGAGGATATCAGGGCGCGGCCCTCGTCCACCGCATCTGCGCCGTCCTCACCTTTGGTTATTTCGCTGCCCACATCGGATACGTGATCTACGACATCGCCGTAGTCAGGAAGTTCAAGTTCAATCCCCTTGGACCGGAATCCATGGTGCCGTGGATCAAGGACGTCGAGGACATGTACGATAATTTCAAATGGTTCCTCGGGAAAGGACCGCGCCCGCAGTTCGACCGCTGGGCGTACTGGGAAAAGTTCGATTACTGGGCTGTGTTCTGGGGAGTCGGGATGATCGGCGTGTCCGGGCTCTTCTTGTGGTTCCCGGCGTTCTTCGGACAGTTCTTTCCCGGATGGGCATTCAACGTGGCAACGGTCATCCACAGCGACGAGGCGCTCCTCGCCGCCGGTTTCATCTTTACGATCCACTACTTCAACACGCACCTGAGGCCGGAAAAATTCCCCATGGACCCGGTCATCTTCACCGGACGCGTCACCCTTTACGAACTGCAGCAGGAGCGGCCCCTCGAATATCAGCGTCTGGTAGCGGAAAAACAACTTGAGCGCTATCTGGTCGAACCACAGAAGAACTGGATCACGGATGTCGGGATCTTTTTCGGGTTCGCGGCCGTATTCATCGGGTTCCTGCTGCTTATTCTGATCATTCTGGGGCAGTTCGTGTACTGATCCAAATACTCTCTTTGACAGAAGGTAAGATCATAAGTTTTATGAAAACAGTTGATAAAAAATGAATACCGCAAAAAGGCAAACCGACAGAGAACACAGAGAACAAGAATTTCAGATTAAAAATAATATCTGTGAGCTCAGTGGTTGAAGGTTTTTTTATGACTATTCACTAAAACCTCTAATTCGTGAGGTTTAACATGCGTTCAATGAGTGAGCGTAAGTCTTGTTCGCGTGACCAATGACGAGACATTACCAAGAAAGTTTGCGAAAATACCTGTTAAGTAGATTTTTAGAAGCTTCAGGATGGTAAAGCATTTAATCCGATGTTCTCCATTCATCCTGTATAATTTGGTTCCGCCTTATCAGGGTTAGGATTCTATGTCATTAGAACAAAGAGACCTCTTCATAAAACATATCTTCTCGACCGTGGCGCCCCATGTTGACCTCCTGAGCAGCGGATTCAGTTTCGGGTTCGACCACTTCTGGCGCAAGCAGGCTGTTTTCAGGTCAGGCATCCATGAGGGCGAGCAGGTGCTCGATGTCTGTACCGGCACCGGTGAACTCGCCTTTTTGCTCGCCCAGCGGGTAGGCCCACGGGGCCTGGTAACGGGAGCCGATTTCTGCCAGGAAATGCTCGACCGTGCAAAGACCAAGTCGGGACAACAACATCAGAATCTGACCTTTATCCTCTCAGATGCAAAACGGCTCCCCTTTCCGGACAAGACCTTTGATGCCGTCACCGTGGCCTTCGGCATGCGGAACATCCCCGATACCTCGCTGGCCCTTCTGGAGATCAAGCGGGTGCTGAAGCCCGGCGGAAAGTTCATCTGTCTTGAGCTGACGAAACCGCATGCTTCCTGGTTCCGCGCGATCTATGAGTGGTACGTATTCAGGATCATGCCGTTTATTGGAAATCTGGTCGTTAAAACTGCTGCGCCCTATTTATATCTCCCCCGCTCCATCAATGCCTTTTACCCGCCTGATGAGTTCAAGCGCATCATTGCCAACAACGGATTTGCCGGTGTAACCGTCGATTCACATGACCATGGGGATCGCAACTCTTTACCGGGCGGAAAAACGTGGATAAGATCGGCATCCTGTGCGAGAAGGACAGGGTCATGATGGAGGAGTTCTCAAGCCGGAGCCTGGACCGCATCAGAGGCAATTCCCTGGTCCTCGCATCCCTGCCGTTCTTTTCGTCATACGTTGCAGCGAATGTGAAAAAAGAAGTGGACAAGGACCGGCTCATCATCGAGGAAGCCGGTCAAGCGTTCCAGGCGGGCAAACCCGTATGCGATCTCGATCTCGAAGAGATCTTCGAAAAAACAAAGGCTGTGGACAAGCAGTTCCTCCAGAGCCTCAGGATCCCGTCCTTTAGCCTGTCCGTGCGGTACGGCGATATCGCGGATATCCGGATCCAGAGGATCTGGAGGATATCAAGGGCCGTCTACGAGCTGCTGCGCGAGTGGCCGGACACCGGATCGTTCGCTGATATCGTACGGAAGGTGTATACCGGGAAGGAGTTCAAGGACATCATCATGGACATCCTCCGCCTGTATAACCAGGAGACCCGCATGCTGAGCCATTCCATCAGGCTGATCCCGCCGTTCAACAGCGCGATGAGCTCCCTTGCCGAGACACTTTTTCAGGCCATGGAAAGCGTGACAGAAGGCATGGCCGATACCTACACCACTCAACTGTTCGGAGACAAGACCTTCTATGCCGAAACCTGACCTGATCCTTCTTCATCCACCGAGCGTTTTCAAGTTCCGGGAGCTGCCTCTCTTCTTCGGTCCCGGTCAGCGATGTGGTGCCGTCGTCGTCCATATTCGAGATCTATCCCATCGGGTTCCTCACCATATCCGACTATCTTACCCGACACGGCATGTCGGTGCGGATCATCAACCTTGCCCTGAAAATGCTCCAGAACGCTGCATTCGATCCGGAACCGTATGTCAAAGGGCTTGATGCCGCGGCTTTCGGCATCGATCTTCACTGGCTCCCCCATGTGGACGGCAGTCTGAGCCTTGCAGAGCTCGTCAAAAAGCACCATCCGGACACACCGGTCATCCTCGGCGGGCTCAGTGCGACCTATTATCACGAAGAGATCATGCGCGACTATCCCTTTGTGGATTTCATCGTCTGCGGCGACTCCACCGAAGAACCACTCCGGCAGCTCATGGAAGCGATCCAGCCAGGTTCAGGATATGAGAACGTGCCGAACCTTGTATGGCGGGACAGGAATGGCCGCACGGTGGTCAATGATCGGACCTTTCAACCTGAGAACCTCGATTACGTCAACTTCAACTACCCCCATCTCCTGAAGATGGCGATCAAATATCTCGATCCGTCCGGTTATATCCCGTTCAAGTACTGGCTCAGCTATCCGGTCACCGCCATCTTCTCGGTGCGGGGATGCATGCACAACTGCGGCACCTGCGGAGGCTCCCTCTCTGCCTTCAACAAGGTCTGCATGAGAAAACAGCCCTCGTTTCCGGTCCCCGGAGCTCGTGGCAGAGGACATGCGCACCATTGCCGAATATACCGGAGCACCGATGATGGTGCTGGGCGACCTGCTCCAGGCAGGACGGGATTACAGCGACCGGTTCCTGAACGCCGTGAAAAAATACCGCATCAGGAACGAGGTCTGCATTGAGTTCTTCAGTCCGCCCCCCGTTGCTTTTCTCGAAAAGGTCGCTGACTCCTTCCCGGCCTTCAATGTCGAGATATCTCCCGAATCGCACGACATCAATGTCAGAAAGATATTCGGGAAGGACTACAGCAATGCCGCGCTGGAAGACATGATCGAAACGCTCATCCGCATCGGATGCAAACGGATCGACCTCTTCTTCATGGTCGGCCTTCCCCACCAGGACTACGCCTCGGTCATGGAGACGGTGCGCTACTGCGGTTCTCTCCTTGCGCGATACGGAAACAACGGAGGCACGGGCAGGGTCCTGCCCCTGCTCGCGCCGCTCGCGCCCTTTATCGACCCCGGCAGCGGCATCTTCGAGGACCCGGAAACGTACGGATACCGGTTCTTTTACCGGACGCTCAGGGAGCACCGGCAGGCCATGCTCATGCCGAGTTGGAAATACACGCTGAACTATGAAACGAATTGGATGACGCGGGACGAGATCGTGAAGGCCACCTATGACGGGGCGCTGGCGCTCATCGCGATCAAGGAACGATATGGCGTGATCGGGGAACGGAACGCGGCAATGGTGCGGGACCATCTTCAGCGGGCGATGCGATTGAACGAGAAGATCACTGATCCGGAGAATATTGACGATACCTTGCGCGAAGAGATCTTCAGCCTGAATACCCTGGACTCGGTGTGCGGCAAGCACGAACTCGACTGGACCATCGAGGGGTGGAAGGTGAAGGTGCCGGGGCTGCTCAGGCTGCTGTTTAAGCCTGAGAAGTGCAAGCAGGACCAAGCGGAGTAAAAATTAAGCCTTTCCTGACCTGACAATGCCGGCATGGCAGGTATCACACGTTTTACAATCGTCTGCTCGGTGAGCCCGCCTCTACGAACCTTCACGCGCAGCTAAGGAACTGGGGCCTCTGTGTAATAACGGCATGAAATCCATTTCAAACAACAGTAGCCCGGGCGCTTCCGGATCGATTTCCAGAACCATTTCCTATAACTTGAGCACGTTCTTGAAAAACCTGTTCATCATAAGACCACCGGCAGCGCCGAGCAGGGCGCCAAAACCGGCCAGGAACCCCATCACCAGAACGAGAACCAGCGCAATCGCGAAAGAGTTCTTTCCGCATGACGGGCCGAACATCCTGGTCACGTCCTTGGCAGACGCATCCCACCAGGTCCCCTGGATCGAGCCGGAAAGATAGAGGTCCATGGACAGGGCCGCACCCAGACTGGCCAGCGCGCCGATCGCCGCACCGATAATGACCGCTTTTTTGAGACCCTTGTCGCTCATAGTATTGCTTTCAGTAGATGGTAAACAGGTGACGGCATACAGAGCGGAATTTTTCTCGCGCATGGATGAATGATGTCCCGCTCTCTCCTGTTTACAATGTACTGTCTCCTCCCTGTTGCTTACTGTATTCCGCCCTTCTCCAGCAGCTCGTAGATCGCCATAAACAGGCGCCAGCCTCCCAGGACATACCGTTGATACCGGTCTCCAACCGAAGGCTCGATCGTCTCGCTCTGCATGAACTGCGGCAGAAGCGCAAGGCAAACCCGGTTCTTGTCGCCGACCGCATCGGCAAGCCTCACACTCTCCGTATAGGGAACGAATTGATCATCAATCCCGTGGATGACGATGAATGATGCCGTGATATAGTGTATCGCACGTGACGGAGAAAGCTGATACACATACTCCCTTACCTGCAAGGGAAGGTTCTCATAGAGCGGCGCGAAGCGTTCCTGGCGGGTATTGACGAGAAAGGCGTGGATCGCCCTGCCCTCCGGACCGAGGGCTCTTGCGAGCGACTCGGCGGCCGCACTATCGTATCGGTTCCGCATTTCGATGATCTTCCTGAGCTTCTCCCGGTCATCAGATGAACGCAGGAGGTCAAGATTCCTGTATGCAACCATCCACCGGAGCGGAGCTTCGGGCCTGACGTATCCCCGGAGTCCGCCGTACTCATTGGCGCCGGTCAGTGCGAAGGACATCACCGTGCGGAGGTCGTAATACCCGCCGAGGGTCGTGACCACGCTGACCTTGTCCCGTATCCGCGGGTCAGCCGCGGCAAGCAGCATGGGCCCTGCGCCATAGCTGATACCCAGCATGCCCCCGCGTGGTCCGGCATGCTCCGATCTGCTCAGGTACAGGAAACTTTGAAGAATGTCCTCGGCGTCGGAGGTCCTGATTCGAAGGGTCTTCATCCCCTCGAAATCGGGGACCAGGACAAGGAACCCTGCCCGCGCCAGATCATTGGCCAGGAGCACGAGCTGTTCATCATCCTTTCCCGCGGGGCTCGCTCCGTGCACCAGGAGGAGCGGGAATTGCATATCTTGCCGTGAGCGGACGATAGAGATCAGCGTGAATGACCCGGCGCCTGCCCGGGACCGTCACCTTCGTCTTCGTCGGCCCATCGATGAGCTTCCCCATCATCGCCTTCTCGGGCGACCGCACGCTGTCGATAAGGATGAGCAGGCTCAGGCACCCCCGCTTGATCTGGGCGGGATACAGGATGCCGATGATGACCAGCGCGGAAAGGAAGATGATCTTTTTCATGGTAAAAAACCTTCAGCCGTCACCGGCCTTATTCTGACTTCTGTCTTCCTGCTCCTGATGTCGACCCCGGACCCAGGACGCTTTATTTCAATATCTCCCCGGTCTTTCGGGACCACAGGAGCAGGTCCAGGTGGTCCATGTCGATGCCGATCTCTTTCGCGAATTGCTCAAGCTTCATCTCGATCGCGAGATAGCCCGCGCGCGTCGTTGAACGCATACGTGGGCCGATCACTCCCATCTCGCGGAGGCTGTTCAGAATGTGCTTGTCCAGGATGGCATAGCCGGGGAAGCCGATGTTGCGGAGAAAATGGCTCGCCTCTTTATACCCTAATCCTTTTACCCCTTTGTTCTTCGCGAAAAAATCGCGCCGCGCATGGCGGCTATCAAAAGATCCGATCAACCGTTTGAGCTTCAGCCCGCATACCTCATCGAGATATTCCCTCGTATGGTAAATGTACGACGGCCGCAGGCGCGAGAACCGCAAACGGTGTGCTTGTGCGCGTTGCTGGAGTTCCTTCTCACTGCCGCTCCGGAGAATGTCCTTGAGTGCGGTTACGGTGCGCATGCCCATTTTTGCGCTGCTGCCCGCGGTCAGGATGCAGTAGCAGAGTTCTTCGAAGATCGCCCGGTCGCCCTTCTCGTACACTGTTCTGAACTCGGCGAGCCGTTTGACGATCAGCGGCTTTTTCGCGCTATAGTCCCGCCTCAGCTCGTCAATGAGTTCTTTTCCAGGCACGATAGCCGCCCTTCAGGTTGAAGAGGTTTTTGTAACCCATGCCCATCAGCCGCTTGATGGCCCAGATGCTCCGGTTGCCGTTCTCGCAGTATACCACCAGCTCCTTGTCCTTCTTGAGCTTCTTGATCTTGTCGCCGATGTCCGAAAGCGGCACATGAATTGCGCCGGGGATATGACCTCTCTCGTAATCCTTGTCTGTGCGTACATCGAGGATCATCATGCCCTTTTTCTGGTCAAACTCCTTCGGGGAAAGCTGTTTGATCCCCAGACGCCCCAGAAAACCGAAGAGTTTGAAAATAAGATAGATCGCTATAACGCTTACCAGTATCGTTGATGCTGTATCCAAGGTGCCCCCTTTAAAGTAAGTTCGGAGTAGCGAGTTCGGAGTGCGGCCAAGTCTACCTTCGAAGGTGTTGCTCCGAATTATGAACTTAGTCCTCACTATTTTGTACGGTGACGTTTTACGAACTCCGAACTCCAAACTCAGAATTATGAACTATGAACCTCCCCGCTCTTCACCGACGCCGGCAGTTCTATAATGAACCGCGCTCCGTGGGGATCATTCTGTGACACGCTGATCGTGCCGCGATGGTCCTTGATGATCCTGAGCACGATGGCGAGTCCCAGGCCGCTCTTTGTTTTTTTTCGGGAGAACTCCGGTTCGAACAGCTTCGGCACATCCTCTGCCGCGATCCCCGGCCCCTCATCGGCAACAGCGATCTGCGCCATGCCTGAAGAGGTCATCTTCGCCGCAACCAGTATCCTGCCGCTGCCGCCCATGGCCTCGACTGCGTTTTCGAAGAGATTGATGAAAACCCTTTTGATCTGCTCACGGTCAATGAATACCTCGGGCAGGTCCGGCATGATATCCTTCACAAACACAATGTCCTTATGCGCGCCGCTGTAAAGCTGCACCACGCTCTCGAGCACCGGCGCGAGGGGCTGCAGCATGGGGTTCGAGCTCGGCATGCGCGCGAAGTTCGCAAACTCGTCCACGAGCTTTCGCAGACCATCAGCCTCCTGCACGATCGTCAGGCTGCACTCATCGAAGACAGCGTCGAAGTCCGGCGCTCCTTCCGCATGTTTCTTGCGCAGCCGCTCGGCGGAAAGCTTGATGGGCGTGAGCGGGTTCTTGAACTCGTGC
The DNA here is from genome assembly GCA_963732675.1 of Nitrospirota bacterium. Classification (GTDB taxonomy): domain Bacteria; phylum Nitrospirota; class UBA9217; order UBA9217; family UBA9217; genus JALNZF01. The sequence goes on along the minus strand of CAVTAJ010000015.1, from coordinate 46,516 downwards.
GCGATCCTTCTCGCCACATCCTGCCAGGTTTCGGCCTTCTTTGCGCGCAGCAGTTCAGTAAGGTCGTCGAAGGTGATGACCGACCCGATGATGGTGCCGTTGCCGTCCCTGAGTGTGGAGATGCGCATCCGGAGCGTCAGCATCCTGCCCCGCACATTGAGCGACAGTTCCTCCTCTGCCCGTCCCTGGCCCTGCTCGAGCCTGCGAAACAGTCCGCGGATCGGGTCCAACTCGAGGAACCCGAAAGCCTCATCGTACCGTTTGCCGAGCACGTCCTGCTCCTGGATGCCGAGGATCTCCGAGGCCGACTGGTTGACGGTCGTGATCCTGCCCGTGCGGTCGATGGACACGACGCCGGTTTCGATGTTCGAGAGGATCGTCTTCTTGTAGTTGACCTCCTGCTCGACCTGTTCCCGCGACTGCTGGAGGTCTTGGGTCATCTTGTTGAACGAGTCGATCAGCATCCCCACCTCGTCGTCGGACTTTTCGTTGATCCGGTAATCGAACCTGCCTGCCGCCACCGCCGCGGTCCCCTCGGCCAGTTTCCTGATCGGCACCGTGATGCCGGCGGCCACCCGGAGCGCCACCCAGATCGCCGCAAGGAGAAGTGCCAGCGTGACTGAAAGGAACCCGAGGCGGTATGACAGCTTGATCGGCTCCTTGCCGCTGAACGCCGACCGGTACTGTGCGTACCCTTCGCGGATAACGACCGCCTTTGCGGCCAGGTTCTGGGGAATATAAAAACTAACGGCGACCGCCGCAATGACCTGCCTTCCCGTTCCTGACTCTGAACATTCGTAGAGCGGGACGACCGCCCGCATGATATCGCCCTTTTTTGCTGAACCCGTTACATCTGCCGTCTCCTGTCCTGCAAAGGCCTTGGCCACGAGGTCGGATGGTGTCTGGGTGAATGTTTTCGCCGGGTATTGACTCGTAACAACGGCCACGGTCCGCTCGCGGGGGGAGGTGAAGAGTTCAACCGAGCCCAGGCCGTACTCTTCAGCCTTCTTGGCCAGATAATCCTTGAGCACCTGTTTCTCGAATTGGGACAGGAGCCGGGCATCGGTCATCTGCCTGCTGATCTGTTTGCCGAAAACAAAGGCCTCTTTCTGGAGACGATCGTAGTACTCCTGGGAGACCGAGACCGCGTCCTTGAGCGAGTTCTCGATCCTGAGGCTGAAGAGCCGCTCGATGCTCCTGGTGAACATCCCGCTCCCGATCAAAAAAAGGAGAACGGGAGGAATGAATGACAGGCTGACAAAAGCAAAGACCAGTTTGGTCCTGAACCGTGCCCCCAACACGCCCTGCCTCCGCTCCATCCAGAGTTTCCAGAGGCTCCTGGCCATCATGAAGATGACCGCCGCCAGGAGCAGAAAATTCGCATTGATGAGGATAAGGATCAGGATATTGTCGGACAGCGGCCCCTCAAAACCCCGGTATTGGAGCTGGAGCACGATGGCGAGCGCCGTCAGGAGGAGAAAAGAAACGAGATAGAGCACGCCTTTCCACCCGCCGTTGGCCTCTGGAGTGTAGGTCCTCATAGTCTCGGCAGAATACCAAAAAGACCCATCAAAAGCAAGGTCTGCTTTTGGATCTTGCCTGATTAATTCTCTTGACAAACAAGAGGTTTCTCGATATCTTTAGGAAAATCGACCACAGAAAACTCCTCTCCTGTTGCGCCATTATGGGGCACTGGGTAGAGTCGACGGGAAACTCAGAATCAAATCGAGACACTCACGGTAAAACTCAATGCCCTTGCAGTAAGACTGCTTGATTTGAGCTAACTGCAGAGCGAGACATGATGAATGTGCATGATACAGGAAGTTTCGGAGAAAAAGTTAAACCCGGACTAGCATAGCAACTACCAATGAACGAAGAAATAAAACCAGGAGGCAGGAATGACCACACGGTTGAAAAACCTCATGCAAACAGTATGCATTGCTCTTATCCTCATGCTCTTTCCCAGCACCGCACGTCTCCAGGAGCAAAAGGAACCTGCGCCTCCGGCCGGCAACTGAACCCGCGGGGTGAAGCACCTGCTCCTGCTCAGCGCCGTACCCGCGGCAGTCCTACCAGCACCCACACCGCAGAAGAACCCGCAACACCAGCGCCTGCACCTGCCGTGGAAGAACATCCCGCCTATATCATCAAACAGGGAGACACTCTCTGGGACATCTCAAATACGTTCTTTAAAGACCCCTTCCTCTGGCCGTTCATCTGGAAGGCAAACCCGTCCATCACCAATCCGGACCTGATATTTACCGGGAACAAACTGGTAATCCCCAGTCTCACTCCGATCGAACGGGTCTTGAAGGCCGAAGCGGCGCCGAAAGAACCGCTTGGTGAGAAGCAAGCCGTTGTTGAAGAGCCGATCCCGCCCCAGGCAGCGACTCAGCAAGAAGGGATCTCGGGAGCCCATATTACCACCCCGAAACCGACCGGAGAGGAGACAGCGGGAGTGGGGAGCAGGATCATCATGCCCGAGGAGCAGATCTATCCTATTATTGACAAATACGCCATGATCAGCGCGGGGTTTGTGAATGAAGAAGAAACGGGGGATACCATCACGGGAGCGCCGGAGGAAGGCAAGTCCATCTTCGGATATGATGATATTGTGTATGTCTCGATGCATGACGCGGAAAGTGTAAAGATCGGGGACAAATATCTCATTTATACCTCCTTGCACAAGGTCAAACACCCGATAACAAACAAGTCCTTCGGCAAGCTGATAAAGGGCCTCGGCCTTCTCCAGATCATTGCCAAAGACCCGGCCGCCAAGGTGCTCACTGCACGTATCACGCTTTCCTTCGATGCAATCGAAAAAGACAACATGCTGACCCCCTATCAGGAGCCCGTGCCTGTCTATAATTCATCTCAAAAGAAGGCCAAGGACATCTCGGGATATATCCTCGAAGTAACGGACAAGCGCACGATCAATGCCCAGACGGACGTCGTGTACCTTGACAAAGGCAACGCGGATGGCGTCGAGCCAGGAGATGGTTTTATCGTGTATGAAGAACCGGACAAAAAGGGTTTCCCGAAGAAAATGGTCGGTGAAGTGCAGGTACTGCTTGTGAAGGAGCATACTTCGACTGCAATAGTGAAAAAGAGTACCGAGCCCATGGGCAAAGGCAATGCTGTTGATTTCAAGAAATAAGCCGCACAGGGATCGTCCCGTCTATTGGATGGTGGGTGATGCGTTCGGATCGAAGGGATTCATCCGCACGGCGAACGAGAACAGATAAGGGTAATCCTGTTTCAGATGTTTCATGTAGGCAAGCCACTCAACGATGAGAATGGTGTATGCCCGTCTGATGTCGCCGGCGATATGATTACCATCCGAAGGCAGCAGATGCTGCAGGTCCTCGCGTACAGCAAGTTCCTCGGACAGATGGAAAACCGCCCACAGAAGTTCGGTAAATGTCTCGTGTTCGAGCAGGTTGGGATTTTCGAGCAGCCCGAGAAGAAATTTCCGTTTCCCCATTAAAAAGGTCTTGAGCGCTTCCAGGTCACTTTCTGTATAGTGTATCTGGTAATCATAGCTGCGGACCTGCTTGGTAACTGCGGCAAACTGCTGGTCCGACCACTCGCCTTTTACCAAAAGTTCCCCCCTGATTTTTCCCGTGTTTTGATCAAACGCTGCGAATGACTTGAGAAGCGTGGTCCCGACCTCGCTGAAGAACGTACCGATGACCATGTTCAGCTTGTTCAACATCGAGAGCTTCTCGCGCACATTCAGCAGTTGGTTCAGGATCAGGGTGACCAGCAGCACCTGAATGGGGATAAAAGCGAGGTCCTGAAATAAATAAAAGAAGGTATCACGCGTTGAATGAAAGATATTGATCTGTATATCGTACAGGATAACCGATATGGCTACCAGCAGTACTCCTAATGCGATCTGCCACTTGACGCGATTCATCTCCGGCCTCCCTCATTGTACGTGAACGATGTTTCTGCCGTATTCTATCAGAAAACGACGCGCGGGGCGGTCTTCAAACCGCCCCGCTGTTTATTTATCACTTACTTCATAATAAGAAAAAAACCATTGAAAAAATACACCAGGCCGAATACACCGGCCCCCATGCCGATGAACCAGAAAAGCTTCCTCTTCATTAACGCTGCAATGGAAGAGAGCAGGATGGCGATCTGGAGGAACATGGCGGCCAGGCCGAATGCCCCGGAGTGCGTTTGAGCGTCGTCACGCCGCTTTTCCAGGTCCTCCGCCTTTTTCTTGATCTCTTCCTTTTCCTTTTCGTACCGGTCTATCTTTTCCCGGTACGCCGCGATCCGCTTCTCATAATCAGCCGCCAGTGCACGGGGCATGCCCTTGATCGTCTTGAGGTCCATCTCGAACTTCTCCTTTTGGAGTTCGTAGACGTAGCCTTTGATGCTCTTGGACTGATAATATGCCCACTGGTCCGAGGCCTGCGCCTGGGACATCACCGACCGTGTCGAGAATCCGCCCGCCCTTGAGCGTCGAGAGCGTGGCGCACACCGCGAAGATCACCGTGGTGAGCGCGAGATAGTTGAGCCATGGTTCTTTTTTTTCTTCTGCCATGAAAATTCTTCCTCCTTATTCTCAGTTAATGAAAGCACATACTACCGAAAAGCGGCGGATTAGTCAATACAACCCTGGTACGAGCGCGCGGCTTCCTTGAAATCCCCCGAAGAACATGATACATTTTAATCAGGAGAGCAGGGCCATGATCATCGGCGTTCCCAGAGAGATCAAGATCGAGGAATTCCGCGTCGGACTCACGCCCGTCGGCGCGCGGGAGCTGGCGCACGGCGGCCATACGGTCCTGGTGGAGACGGACGCAGGAGCAGGGAGCGGATTCCTCGATGATGCATATTGCAAGGCGGGCGCGGAAACCGTGCCGAGAGAGACGGTCTTCAGTCGGGCGGAGCTGATCGTGAAAGTGAAGGAGCCTGTTTCGTCCGAATATCCCTTCTTCGTGAAGGCGTCGCTCTCTTCACCTATCTCCATCTCGCGCCGAATCCGGAACTGACAAGGCTGCTGCTCGCCAAACAAGTGACCGGCCTCGCGTATGAAACGCTTGAACGCGATGGAAAACTTCCGCTCCTTGCCCCCATGAGCGAGATCGCCGGCAGAATGGCGCCGCTCATGGCAGCGTTCTATCTCCAGAAGTTCAAAGGCGGGTCCGGCGTCCTCCCCACCGGCGTCTCCGGGGTGCGGCCGGGAAAGATCGTGATACTGGGCGCTGGCGTGGTGGGGAGTAACGCTGCCCGGGTTGCGTTGGGGATGGGGATGGAGACCGTGGTCATCAACAAGGACACCGGCCGGCTCCAGAGGATCGATGAACTGTTCAAAGGCCGTGTAAGAACGCTGCCGATGACCACCCATGCAATCGAAGAAGAGATCGTCGATGCCGACATCATCGTCGGCGCGGTGCTCGTCCCCGGGGGCAAGACGCCGATTTTGATCACGCGGGAAATGCTCGGGGCCATGAAAAAGGGGGCGGTGATCGTGGATGTGTCCGTGGACCAGGGCGGATGTGTCGAGACCTCGCGCCCCACGACCCACGACGATCCCGTGTTCGTCGTTGACGGCATCGTGCACTACTGCGTGGCCAACATGCCGGGCGCCTATCCGCGCACGTCAACCCTCGCGCTCACGAACGCGACGCTTCCTTACGTCAAATTGCTGGCAACCAAGGGGATTGATAATGCCATTGCGGAGAGTGCGGAGATACGAAGCAGCCTGAATACCTACCAGGGAAGGATCACCAATAAGGCCCTCGCTGAAACAATGGGGTTTCAGACGATGTAATATCCGATGAACGTTGGTTATGTTGAAATAATGAGTACACCTGCAATCATGTATCGGTGAGCGATGGAAAATTCAGTGAAATTCTGATTGAAACATGATAATCGCGGCAGTTAAGCCATAGCACCGTTGCATACAAGAGGATATGTCGTCATTTAATTGAGGCAACCTTCTTTTCGATCGCCGTGAGCAGGTCGACGACCTCGTCGGAGATCGGTCCGATCTTCATGTACTCGGCTTCGGCATCGGCGGCCTTCCCTGGTTTTTAAGCGACACGATGCTCTTCACGGTATCATGCAGGTTGATATGCACCTTCTCCAGGGTCTTCATCTCCGGTATGGTCCCGCATTGGATTATCCCCTCGGCGTACATCCACTTGCCCAGGTCGCAGTCCTTGTGTGAGATGGCCTGCGCTTCGGTAAGGCCGCCCTTCCCCTCCAGAAAATCCTTGAGCCTCGTCTTCCATGCCCGGTGCTTGATTTTAAAGGTCCTGAATGTCATTGCGTTCATCGATTCACCCTCCAAATAAAAAATATAATGGTTTTCTGGATGATCTACTATATCACAAATCCGCGTCCGCCGGAAGATTGCTATTTACAAGAGGCGATGTGGCAACTACTCCGGATATTCGATGTGCAACGCAGATCATTTAGTTTTAAACTGTCATTGGCCGCTAATTTCGGATATAGTCTTCAATTTAGAAAAAAGCAACAGTTGCGGGCTATCAAAATAATCCCTTATTGGCGATTTGGGTCAACCCGGTCCCTGGCAGCTTGAGTAATGTATTTCAAATATTTTGACTATACGAAGTTTCCTACTATTATTTTTTACGGGAGTCCGGATAAATTCCAGAAGGTCAGCCATCTCTCCTTTTTTAATTTGAGGCCAGGAAACACCTTTCTCTCCTGCTGCCTCTCGCATTTTGATGCTGTGATTCCAGATACCGGCTACGATTTCGGTCGCCGGGCTGTTCCGGTATTTGGAGAGATCGATATACATCAGTGTTCCGCGTTTCCCGTCCAGGCCGTGACATTGCGCGCACCCGATATCTGAAAAGAGTTTTTTCCCTCTCGATGCATCCCCGGGCTTGTCCGTATAATGGAGGAAGTAAAGATAGGCGAGGAGATCGGCCATTTCTTTCGCGGTGAACCGGGGAACTCCGCCCTGCATTGGGGCTATCGTGAACAGGATCATCTCAGGGGCTCTTGTTCCACATGCTCGAAGCGATCTGGGTGAGGCTCGTATAATAGGACTCCGCCCTTTTCCCGAGATCGATGCCCGTCCTTTGCGCCTTCGCCATGGACAGAATGGCAATTGGTGCATCCCTTGGCATTGAAGACCGCCCTGCCTTCCCTGGGATTACCGGGTTTGAAGAAAAAAGGTTCTTCCGCCCCCTTTGCCTTGGTCTTGATATAAGCCAGTGTATCCATCATCTCCGTTCCGTTAAAATTGGGCCAACTCTTTCCGATCCGCACCATGCGGGCCATCATCCGCAGGCTGTGATTCCAGATCGCCTGGCTCAGGAAAACCGGTGAAGCGTTCCGGGGAAACTCATCGAGCCCGGGCCCGCCGTCATTGCCTTTGCCCGAGACAAGATGACAGGAGATGCAGCCCTTCTGGTCGAAGAGGTATTCCCCTGAGGCGGCATTTCCGGGCTCATCAAAGAATCTAAGAAAATAGAGATAGGCGGTGATCTCGGTAAATTCCTGACCGGTCAGCGTGGGTTGGGCGATCCCCGCATGTTCCATTTCCGCGATCATGAAGGGAGCATGGTTCCAGATCTTCGCTGCCAGATCCAGTTGGGTGCCGCCGAGACCGATCTTGCCCAGATCCGGCCCGGTCTTCCCTCCCTCGCCTTGGACGGCATGACATTTTACGCATCCTTTGCTCACAAACAGCTGGCCACCTCTGGACGGGTCTTCAGGAAGTATTTGGGCAACGGCAGATGTAGATGCAAAGAAAAACACAATGATGATTACGTTTGATAGTATCGTTCCTGTCTTCAAGGTAAATCCTCCTTTGTCATTCTCGAATATACCATTTCAACCGGGATGGTCGAATAACGCATCCGGACAAGGGCAATCATTATAGCGTTCAATAAGCGTATAGACCAACGTGCTGCTTGAAGCATGCACGTACGCCGAACAAAGTCCAGACGTGAATTTCAGGAAGAAGTCCTTGCCAGCGATTTGAGTTAACCAGGTTCATGTCAGCAGCAACTGGTTCTCCTTCGACCTGCTCTCCCCCACACTCGACACGGTGATCGCCGGCCTGCCGAGCACGGGGCACTTTGTTTCGCAGATGCCGCAGCCGATGCAGAGTTCGAGGTCCACATGCGGCTGCTGCAGGGTGAGGACCCTTCCCTTCCGGTCGCGCACCTGCGCCTTCTCGAACCACACGGCCTTCTTCGGCGTGGGGCAGACCTCTTCGCACATGATGCACGGGGTCGCATGCGCCCAAGGCAGACACCTTCCCTTGTCGATCATCGCGAGGCCGAGTTTGACCTTTGCCTTTTCTTCAAGCGTGAGCTTTTTGATCGCGCCCGTGGGGCAGACCTGTCCGCAGAGCGTGCAACGGTATTCGCAATACCCGATGCGCGGGATGAGCACGGGTGACCAGATGCCTTCTACCCCTGCCTCAAGGAGCGTGGGCTGGAGACCGTTCGTGATACAGACCTTCATGCACTCCCCGCACTTCACGCACCGTTTGAGAAATTCTTTTTCTTCGAGCGATCCCGGCGGCCGAAGAAGCCCGGGTTCCTGGGAATTTGTTTTGGCAAGCGGCGTGATACGGAGAAGCGGCACCACGGCGACACCACTTAACACCGAAGCGATAACCCTTCTTCTGCCAAGGTCCATGCTTGCAGCAGCGTGTTTTGGTCCGAACCCGAAGCGCACTGCGTTCTCCGGACATATATCGTCGCAGTTCCAGCACATGAGACATTCCGTATCTCTCCAATGCTCCTTGGTATCGGGCTGAGCATTCCCCTGGCAAACGGTGGCGCATGCCCCGCAGGACGTACACCCTTCGCTTACCGACCGCTTAAGGAGCGAATATCGGGAAATGACCCCGAGGAATGCGCCGAGAGGGCAGAGATACTTGCACCAGAACCGCTTTTCGATGAGATTAAGCCCGAGGACCGTGAAGAAGAGCACCCCGATGAACACGCTCTGGTTGTAAAACGGTTGCTCGAACGTAAGCACGGTCTTCTTAAGAAGAGAATAAACAGGCTCGCTCACCGCAGCGATGCCGAGGGGGTTCACCGTATAGATAGTATCAAAAACAGACCGGACAGTGTAGTTGAACAAAGGGGAAACGCTCACCGAGAATGACCGTATCAGGAGCGAGAGCGGGTCCATGATCCCAACCGGCTGGAGCGTAAAGATCGCGGATGCCAGGATGCCGATGAGCAGGTAGTATTTCACCCGATACCATTTCTCATACATTCCCACAGGGCGCCTTTTCCTGATCGAACCGACAAGGTTGTTCAGCGTGCCAAGCGGACAGGCCCAGCCGCAGAATACCCTGCCAAAGAGGACCGTGATGACGATGGTGATGATGGAAAAGTAAAATGCCTTGGCAGCGGCATGGGCGGACAGGAGGGTTGAAACGAGGATGAGCGGGTCGAAGTCGAGAAACAGACGTACGGGATAGCCGAGTTCATCATTCCCTTTGGACTCGGTCTGGATGAACAGAAAGAGGAACAGGAGCAGGAACACCCCCTGAACGAGCCTGCGTATGTTCTTAATAGTAAAGAATCGCATGATCTCTTATCGCTCCGACGTCTTTCTAACCACCACTTAGCAAAGGGAGGAATTTAAAATTCCTCTCCTTGCCAAGGAGGGTTGAGGGAGGTCAATGATTATTCCCTGAGGCAACTTGTTTCATCCTGGGCTAAACCTGCAACTTTTTAATATGCAGTTTGCTCAGATCCATCTGCCCGAGCCCGATTTTATGACCGAGCGTCACGTATCCAAGGTCGCTCCCCTTCATGCCGAAGAGCGTGGCGCCATAAGAGTCAATGGCCACCTGGTCCACGCCGACGATGATCGTGTCGAGTTTCTTCACGTCAGCGAGACTGCCTCCCTGCGGCCCGTTCGCGGTAAGAATGCGGACAGCATCGAGGATCGTGAGGGTTGGTTTGATCTTTAACGAGAGATCAACGAGGCTCTCGTCCAGTTTCTGGTGGATCTGGCGCCTCGATCCGCCCATCACCCCCATCCAGTTCTTCATGGACATGGTTAGTTTCGCAAGACCGTGATGCTTCGCGATCGGGATGTTGATCACCTTGTCCGCTTCAAATATATCGGTATAGAGCGGCCACGACTTGAGGGCCTGTCCATTGATGGCCATGTCCTTGAACTTGCGGTCATCAACATAGTCCGCTTCCGCACCCAGCGCGCTTACCGCCGGGGCGATCCCGCTCTGGACATAACACCGCCGGGGATCGTTCACCGGCCGGTCAAAGACCTTCACCTTCTTGGCCCCTGCCTCGAAGCAGAGCTTGACCACGGCCGCGACCACCTCGGGGTTCGTGTTCCCTGCCTGCTCCGGCGTCCGGTCCCAGCCGATGTTCGGCTTGATCACCACGATATCGCCTCGGGATATGAACTTCTTGATACCGCCCAGGGCGTCAAGGGCCGCCTTCACGATCTTCTCAGGAGACGCGCCGTGAACCACGACAAGGTCCGGCCGGGTCGATGATTCAACTGCCTCAGCGACACGATGTAAGCCCTGTGGCATTGATAATCCAGCGCCGGTCAATGCCGCAAGTTTCATGAAGGTTCTTCTGTCCATTGGTCACCTCACCTTTCCCCTCGCGAGCAACGCGAAAATGCCGCCGACACAGAGGGTAGCAAAGATTATGAACGCGGTTCTCATACTTGTCAGGAAGAGCGGACAGTATTCCGGGGTTATGCGCGCTCTCCCGATGGAGAGCCAAAATAGTACCATGGTGATGCCCATGCTCAGCATCTGGCCGATCAGCCTCATAGCGCCAAATGTTGCCGATCCTGCGCTGTAAAAGCGTTTCACGATGGCGCGCATGACCGCGTTCGTATTCGGCGAAGTGAACAGGGCGAATCCAAAACCCGGCAGCATCAGGCCCGTGCTGATGAATCCAAAGTTGGTGTCCGGGTCAATGAATGTGAATAGGAACAAGCCCGCCGCTGAAAACCCCATACCAATGGAAGCAACGACCCTTGGTTCTATTTTATCAGAAAGTTTGCCGACAAGGGGGGAAAAGGCCGCCATCACCACGGGCTGAGAGATCAGGACCATGCCCGCGTGCCGGGCCGAAAACCTTTAAGATATGGTTGGATATTCAGCGCAGTGAAAATCCTACCTGAATTTATTGATGAGGTACAGGATCAGACTGATGATAATGCTGATGACGATGCTCGTTGCCAGGGGAAAGTAAAAGGTGAGATGTTCTTTTTTGATCAGGATATCTCCGGGAAGCTTGCCCAGAAAGGGCACTCGCGGGACAACCAGCATCACGAGGCCGATCACGATCAGGACCGTCCCGATGAGGATCATGACCCTGGCCAGCTCTCCCATGGCAATGCTCCTACTCAGCGAAGAAGTCGAGTATTTTGCCGAGCGCGACGCGCATCTCCCGCCGTGGCACGATCGCATCGATCATGCCATGCTCCTGGAGGAACTCGGCCCGCTGGAACCCCGCCGGAAGCTGCTGCTTGATCGTCTGCTCGATCACGCGGGGGCCGGCGAAGCCGATGAGGCTCTTCGGCTCCGCGATGATGATGTCGCCGAGCATGGCAAAGCTTGCCGTGACCCCGCCGAAGGTCGGATCGGTCAGCACCGAAATGAAAGGGAGGCCGGCCTCGCCCAGCCGCGCCGCCGCCGCAGAGGTCTTCGCCATCTGCATGAGCGAAAGGATCCCTTCCTGCATTCGCGCGCCGCCTGATGACGCCACTGACACAAAAGGCGTCCGCTTCTCGATGGCCCGCTCGATGGCCCGTGTGATCTTCTCGCCCACCACCGAGCCCATGCTGCCGCCCATGAAGTCGAAGTCCATGACCACAATCGACACGGGCTTTCCGCCGATCTTTGCCTCGCCGGAGATGACCGCGTCCTTGAGCCCCGTCTTCTTGCGGCTGCTCTTCAGCTTGTCCTTGTAGTCCTTGAAGTTCAGGAAATCCTTCGGCGAAAGGCCGTCCTCAACTTCGACGAAGCTGCCCTCGTCCACGAGGTAGGGGAGGCGCTCCGATGCCGAGATGCGGAAGTGGTAATCGCACTTGGGGCAGACCTTGAAGTTCTTCTCAACCTCTTTGCGGTAGATGATTTCCTTGCAGTTGTCGCATTTGACCCAGAGCCCCTCGGGGATCTTTACTTTTTTGGGCGCTGCCTCCGGTGCGGCGCTCTCGGGTCGTTCTTTCTTAAACCAAGCCATGACTCTCCTGATAAAACAATGTCAAATGACAAGACTCCACGTTCAAGCACCTCATGTTTACCATTTGGATGGCAAACGTTGAGCTTGCTTAAAAGTGATACGTCTTCCCTTCCTGCAATATCTTCACGTTCTTCCGTCCCAGGGCCTTTAATTCCCTGATCACCGTCTTTTCATGGACCGGTTTTATGTGGTAAATATAGAGCGGCACGTCAGAATCGACCCGCGCCTTCGTGAGGTCCTGATGCAGTTGGTCCGGCGTGAAGTGACCGCTCAGGCCGGCTACGACCTCCATGCTGTTCGGGAACGACGTGTCGACAATGATCGCGGTGAGGTTCTTTGCTTTGGCCGCTTCCTTCCACAGTCCTTCGTTGGGGCCGGTATCGGCGCTGTAGATGAATGACGACGTGCCGTCGCTCACGAGGAAACCGACGGCGGGGACCGGATGGTTCATGGGGATCGCCTTTACCTTCAGCCCGGCGATGATCACCGTCTTTCCGAGCGGCATCGGCGCATAGGCCAGCACCGGATTTTTAGCGGTCGGTATCCTGGTGAAATCCGGCCAGATGAGGTCGTTCATCACGTGTTTTCTGATAGCGTCAAGTACCTCGGGGATCGACCGGATGTTCACCGGCTTTTTGATGCGGCCGACGATGTTGTCGGCCAGGAACAAAAGGGACTTGATATGATCGAGATGGGTATGGCTGATCAGAATGTCGGTGATCCTGCTCTGCGCATCGATGCCGAGCGCCGCGGTAATGGTCCCCGCATCCAGCATCATGACATCGTTAACGAGCAAGCCCGGCGGATTGTGTCCTATTGCTTCGGATCCGGAGCAGCCCAGTATCTTTACCTTCATGCACCCTCCCTGATACGGCAAATCACAGATCCCAAATGACTAATTCTAAATAATAACCAATGACCAAACTGCAATAACAAAAGGGTTTGGAGCTTTGGATGCGGTTATCGAACGGTATTTGTCATTTGGGTCTTGAGATCTGGTGCCTCGCCATCATCCTTTCAACCCGACCAGGTCATAGATCACCACCGGCTGCTGTTTCCCTTGACGGTCACGGAGCCAAGTTCGTTCACCGCTGTTATATTCTTCACCTTGTTGTAGGTATATTCAGATATGATGATATGATTATTATACTGTCTTGTCAAGCTCTCTAAGCGCGCGCCGAGGTTCACGTTGTCTCCGATCACGGTGTAATCCATCTTCTTGCCCGGCGCTCCGATATTACCCACCACCATGTCACCGGTGTTGATGCCGATCCCGATGTCGATGACCTGTTTCCTCTCGGCGGCCCACTTCGCCTGCAGCTGCGTGAGTTTGTCGATCATGGCCAAAGCGCACCTGCAGGCACGCTCCGCGCAGAGATTACAGGACAAACAACAGGTCGATCCCCTCGCGAAGTATATTTGTGTTCCGTCTGCAGTTTGATCTAGCTTGGTCGTCCGCCCTGTCCCGCAAGCACCCCCTGCTTCAGGGCTTTTACAAAAGTCACCGCATGGTGTACGAGTTCAGGGCTCCCGATGTTCTCCTCGATCACCTTCACGAGAGCGCTGCCCACGATCACCCCATCAGCACCCCACATGGCCACCTGTGCCGCCTGATCGGGCGAGGAGATGCCGAACCCGACGGAAACCGGCTTGTCCGTCACGGCTTTGATCCGGAGCAGGGCGTCCTTGATGGAATTCTGAACAGCCAGTTTTGCACCGGTGACCCCGGTGAGCGATACATAATAAACAAAACCCTGGGAGACCTTCGAGACAAGCTTGATCCGGCTGTCAGTGCTGGTCGGAGCAAGCAGGAAGATGGTATCAAGACCGGCCTTTTTCGCGAGCGGCATCAGTGTCCCTGCTTCTTCGGGCGGAAGGTCCGGCAGGATGAGCCCGTCCAGACCTGCTGCAACAGCGTCGTGAACAAAGCGTTCTTCCCCGTACTTGAAGATCAGGTTGTAGTAGGTCATGAGGATGAGCGGGATCTTGCTCGTCTTCCGCACATCAGCCACCAGGCCGAGGACATCGGCAACGCTGGTGCGGTTCCTGAGCGACCGGAGGGCGGCCTTCTGGATGGTGGGCCCGTCAGCCAGGGGATCGGAGAACGGCGCGCCGAGCTCGATGATATCACAGCCCGCCTTTTCCATTTCGAGGATCAGGGTCTTTGTCGTGGCAAGGTCCGGGTCTCCCGCCATGATATACGGGATGAGCGCGGTCTCGTTCTTTTTCTTCAGCCGGTTGAATGTGTTTTTGATCCTGGACATAAGTCCTCTACTGTTTTAATTTTGAATATTGAATTTTGAATATGCTCGTTACAAGTTCCACACCCTTGATCTTCGCCACCTGCATCACGTCCTTGTCACCGCGGCCCGACAGGTTCACGATGATCACCTGGTCTTTTCGAAGCGTGGGCGCAAGTTTGAGGCAGTAGGCGACCGCATGGGCGCTCTCGAGCGCCGGAATGATGCCTTCGAGGCGCGCGAGCAGGTCAAAGGCCTCCATGGCCTCTTCATCGATGGCATAGGTGTACTCGATGCGGCCGGTGTCGTGATAGAACGCATGCTCCGGTCCCACAGCGGCGTAATCCAGCCCGGCGGAAACGGAATGGGTCATCTCGATCTGGCCCTGCTCATCCTGGAGCACAAAGGTCTTGCAGCCCTGGAGCACGCCGAGGGAGCCGCCGGCAAAGCGCGCCGCATGCTTGCCGCGCTCGATCCCGAGGCCGCCTGCCTCGACGCCGTACATTTTTATGGAGGCGTCTTCAAGAAACTCATGGAACAGGCCCATCGCGTTCGAACCGCCGCCCACGCACGCCACGAGGGCGTCAGGAAGCCGGTTTTCGAATTTCATTATCTGCTTCTTTGCCTCGCGGCCGATCACGGACTGGAAGTCCCGCACCATCATGGGAAAAGGATGGGGACCATAGACCGTGCCGAGCACATAATGGGTGTTGGCCACGTTCGTGATCCAGTCGCGCATGGCCTCGTTGATCGCGTCCTTCAGCGTCTTGCTGCCGCTGTCCACGGGCCGGACGACGGTCCCGAGGAGCTTCATGCGGAAGACGTTCAATGACTGGCGCGCCACATCGTCGGTGCCCATATACACTTCGCAGTCGAGACCGAACATGGCGGCAGCCGTTGCCGTTGCCACGCCGTGCTGGCCGGCGCCGGTCTCCGCAACCACGCGGGTCTTGCCCATGCGCTTCGCGAGCAGGACCTGGGCAAGAGAGTTGTTGATCTTGTGAGCGCCGGTGTGGCAGAGGTCCTCGCGCTTGAGATAGACCTTCGCTCCGCCGAGATGCTCCGTCAGTCTCTTCGCAAAATAGAGCGGCGTGGGACGGCCGATGAATTCCCGGTTATAGATACTCAAGCTCGGCCAGGAATGCCTTGTCCTTCTTTGCAGCAAGATAGGCCGTTTCGAGCTCGGCAAGCGCGGGCATCAGCGTTTCAGGAGCGAACTTCCCGCCGTAGATGCCGAAATGTCCCTTTTTATCCGGAATGCTCATGGCCGCGACGCCCTCCGGACCTCGGCAATGAACTTTTTGACCTTTGCATGGTCCTTGATCCCTTTTTCCTTTTCCACGCCGCCCGCAACATCAACGGCGTAGGGCTGAACAAGCTTCACTGCCTCGGCCACGTTCTCGGGAGTGAGCCCGCCGGCAAGAATGATCTTGCCGAAGGTCTTTGCCACGACGGCAAGATGCCAGTCGAAGCTCACCCCTGTTCCGCCCCGCATGTTCTCGCGGTAGCTGTCGAGCAGGAACGCGCCGACACGGTAGTGCGCCATGGCCTTGAGACTTTCCTTGTCCTTTATCTGGAAAGCCTTGATCACACGGCCTCCGAACCGCTGGCAGAACTCCGGACTTTCGTCGCCGTGGAGTTGGACCGCCTGGATGCAGGTCATCTGCTGGATCTCCCGTATCTTGTCCTCGTGCTCGTTCACGAAAACGCCGACAGGCATGACAAAGGGCGGGAGCTGGGCGATGATCTCAGCCGCCTTCTGGGGATCGATATAGCGGGGGCTCTTCTTGTAAAAGTTGAAGCCCAGCGAGTCTGCTCCCGCACTCCATGCGCGTACAGCGCGTCGTCCAGATTGGTAATGCCGCATATTTTTATTTTTATCATGATATACCCCTAGTCTCTCGCAGAGGCGCAGAGGGCGCAATATTTTGAATCTTGAATTATAAATCTGAATTTCTTTCTTTGCGTTCTTTGCGCCATGCGTGAAATTATCTTCCCAATAGTTCCTTCACTTTTTTTCCAATATCCTTCTCCCGCATCAGGCTCTCACCCACAAGGACCGCATCCACTCCCGCCTGATGGAGCTTCACCACGTCGTCCCGTGTCCTGATGCCGCTCTCGCTCACCACCATGCGGTCATCGGGAATGTCTTTCAGAAGATCAAGCGTCGTTTGCAGGCTCACCGTGAAGGTCGTCAGGTCCCGGTTGTTGATCCCCACGAGCGTTGCCCCCGCGCGCAAAGACTTATCCAGTTCCTTGTACGTATGCGACTCGACCAGCACATCGAGGCCGAGTTGGTGCGCGATCGCGAGGTAGTCCTCGATCTGCTGTTTTTCCAGGCAGGCCGCGATCAGCAGAATGGCGTCCGCTCCGGCAGCCCGGGCCTCGTGGATCTGATACTCGTCGATGATAAAATCCTTGCGCAGAAGCGGCAGCTTAACGGCCTTCCTGATCAGGCCCAGATACTCGAGATTGCCCTGAAAGAACTTTTTTTCCGTCAGGACCGAGAGAGCACGACGCGCCGGACTCCTCGTATATCTTTGCGATCTTGACCGGATCGAAGTCATCTCGGATCACGCCTTTGGAGGGTGATGCCTTCTTTACCTCGGCGATCAGCCGGATATCGCCCGCGCCGGAAAGCGACTTTGCCAAATCCCCGCGTTGGTTCCGCATCTGACGCCTTTGACCTGACATCAGAGAAATGGCGCTTGACGTTTCGTCTCCGCCAGCTCCTCTTTTTTATGTGCGATAATCTCGTCTAAAATCATCGTTGCCGGTGTTCTTTTCGTTGGGTGTTCCCGAATCCAACCGGATGCCAGTATCTTTTCAATCGCCTCCAATTCGGCCGATGATGTTCGGATCGCTCTGCGACGCATGTCCCGGGGACTTCTCACGAAGACGTGAAGACACCTTATGAAACCGTTCATTCAAGACCGATCAGTGTAGTCTCCTGTTTGTCAAGCATACGGTTCATTAACCGATTCGAGCTCATGCAAGATCATCATTCTTCCGCAATTTTACCCTTGCCGTCAGATCCCCGTCCGTGATCCGGCCGATCACCTTTTCAATGGCATAGAGTGCTCCGGCCATCCGGTGAGTGATAAAGATACTGAACGCTCCGAACAAGAAGATGAGCACCCCGATACCGGGCCAGAGGTAGCTATTGATCAGAAGAACCGAATTTGCGGCCTCGGCCCTGACCGCCAACGGGACACCGGGGGAGTTAAACAGGAAGATCGGCGGCCCGAAGAGGGCGATCAGAAGCAGCAGCGTATAGAGGATAAGCATCGCTATCGACAGAACCGCATATTTGATCTGTATCTTTTTATTGATAAAATATTTTTTTCTCCGATTAGGTTTCGGGCGGATCTCATGCGTTCTCCTCTCATTTTTTTACTACCATCCGGCGTAAGGGTAAAAACCGTGTGCTTTGAATCCATCGCTTTCGCCGTTATCGTATACGTCCCACCACCGGCGACATAACTGTCCCAGCTGAACATCTTAGTCTGCAGAATGTTCACCGTGCAGTGAAAAAAGAATGCTGTTGCCGTTTTGATCGGTGAAGTTCGTAAAATCCATATTGGCAGGATATCTATGATACTGATCACTGTAAACCTCCATATCTTTTCTGAGCGTATCCAGCACGGAGATAGAAACCGTTATTCGCGCTTTGTCGATATAACCGAAATAGGTCGGGATGGCAATGGCTGCGATAACTCCAATGATGCTAACCACGACAAGAAGCTCGATAAGCGTAAATCCGCGTCCCCTCTTCTTACATCCTGATTTATTAACCATGCTTCACCCCGTGAATTCAGTAATATTCACCGCGCTCAGGAATCAGCTCCGGGCGTTGTCATCACTTTCCGGAACCCGCCGGTTGAATCCGACTTACGGCCTGTTTGTAAACGCCTTCAGCTGTTCCACTTTCTTCAACGCAGCACCGGAATCTATCGATTCCGCCGCAAGCTTGATGCCTTCCTTGAAATCCATCGCCTTGCCCGAAGCAACGAGTCCTGCCGCGGCATTCAACAGTGTTACGTCGCGGCGAGAGCCTTTCTGACCCTTCAATACTTCAAGGGTGATGGCGGCATTCGCTTTTGCATCCCCGCCCCTGAGATCTTCGGCCTTGCCGACGGGCAGGCCGAAATCCGAAGGATGGATGACAGTGTCCTTCACCTTCCCGTCCTTGAACTCCGAAACCCTGGTCTTGTCCGTGATCGTGATCTCGTCCAGCCCATCCATTCCGTGCACCACAAAAGCATGCGTGGCGCCGAGATTGCCGAGCACCTGAGCAAGAGGGGCCGTCAATGCCGCTGCATACACCCCCATGATCTGCGACGTCACCATCGCCGGGTTGGTGAGCGGGCCAAGGACATTGAAAATGGTGCGGATGCCGATCTCCCGGCGCGGGCCGATCGCGTACTTCATGGCCTGGTGCATCAGGGGAGCGAACAGAAAGGCGATGCCCACCTCTTTCAGGCACTCTTCCACGCGATGTGACGGGATCTCGATGTTGACCCCCAGGGCCTGAAGCACATCGGCGCTGCCGCTCTTGCTCGAGACCGAACGGTTCCCGTGCTTGGCAACCGTTACGCCTGCGCCGGCGACCACGAAGGCGACCGTTGTCGAAATATTGAACGTATGCGCCATGTCGCCGCCCGTGCCGCAGGTATCAACATGATATTTGGCGTCCAGTTTGATCGGCACGGCCTTCTCGCGCATGACCCGCGCGGAACCGGTGATCTCTTCAACGGTCTCGCCCTTCATGCGGAGCGCGGTGATGTATGACGCGATCTGGGCGTCCGTGGCCTCGCCCTGCATGATCTCGCGCATCACGGCCTCGGCCTCGGCCTCGGTGAGGCTGGTTTTCGTGACGACCTTTGCGATTGCTTCCTTAATCATTCAGCCCCTCGATACCAAATAAAAGCTTAAGGGGAAAGGGGGAAGGGTGGAGAACGGGAGATAAAATCAAGACTTCGTTCCTTTTCTCTTCCCCATTTCTCCCCTTTCCCCATTTCTCCTTATGTAGTTTCTTTTGTCCGTGTCCATCCGTGGTAATAATATCATAACTTCAAAAAGTTCCTGAGCAGGTCCTTCCCCGCACCGGTCAAAATAGACTCGGGGTGGAACTGCACGCCTTCGACCTTGAACTGCCTGTGCCTCACGCCCATGATGATGCCGTCATCGGTCCAGGCCGTCACTTCGAGCACCGGCGGCAGGGTATCGCGCTTGATGATGAGCGAATGGTAGCGTGTGGCCTCAAACGGGTTCGGGAGGCCGCTGAAGATGGTCTTGTTGTCGTGATGGATCATCGAGGTCTTGCCATGCATCAGATAGGGTGCGCGGATGACGTCGCCGCCAAAGGCCTCGCCGATCGACTGGTGGCCGAGGCAGACCCCGAGGAGCGGGACCTTGCCTGCGAAGTGTTTGATCACGTCGATCGAGATCCCCGCCTCTTTGGGCGTACAGGGCCCGGGCGAGATCACGATGCGCTCGGGCCTCATCTTCTCGATCTCGGGGATCGTGATCTTGTTGTTCCGGTACACCTTCATGTCTCTGGCCCAACTCGCCCAGATACTGGACCAGGTTGTAGGTGAAGGAATCGTAATTGTCGATCATCAAAAGCATAAGAAACCTCAAGAAAAATCGTCTCTCGCAAAGGCGCAAAGAGCGCAAAGTTTTGAACCTTGAATTTTAAATCTTGAATTTCTTTCTTTGCGAACTTTGCGTCTTGGCGAGAAACCCGCCTTTAATCCAATCCCTTCTCCGCCATCTCCACGGCCCGCATCATGGCCTTGGCCTTGTTCACTGTTTCCTGATACTCGGCGGCCGGATCGCTGTCCGCCACCACGCCCCCGCCTGCCTGGATGTAGGCAACATTGTCCTTGATCACGAGCGTGCGGATCGTGATGCAGGTGTCCATGTTGCCCGAGAACCCGAAATACCCGACCGCGCCCGCATAGGGCCCGCGCCGCGTGGGCTCAAGTTCATCGATGATCTGCATGGCGCGGATCTTGGGGGCGCCCGACACCGTGCCGGCCGGAAAACAGGCCCGGATCACGTCATAGGAATCATTGTTGACCGACAATTTGCCGCGCACGTTCGACACGATATGCATCACGTGCGAGTACCGCTCGATCACCATAAGTTCGCTCACCTTCACGCTGCCCGGTTCGCTCACCCGGCCCACGTCGTTCCTGCCGAGGTCCACGAGCATGATATGCTCGGCCCGCTCTTTCGGATCTGCAAGCAGTTCTCCGGCGAGCGCCTTGTCCTCTTCTTCCGTGGCGCCCCGGCGGCGCGTACCCGCGATCGGCCTGAGGTCGATCGTGCCGCCCTCGAGCCTCACCATGACCTCGGGAGACGCGCCCACGACCGTCGCGTCGCCGCAGCGGAGAAAATACATGTACGGCGACGGATTGACCAGCCGCAGGGCGCGATAGATCTCATAGGGCTCGACATTGATCTTCGTCTGGAACCGCTGGGACGGCACGACCTGGAAGATGTCCCCTGCCTTGATGTACTCCTTTGCCTTCAGCACCGCCTGCTCGTACTGCGGCTGGGTGAAATTGGAGGTGAGGGTGTGCCCCGTTGTCTTCGCTTTCTTCCTGACCCCTGCCCCTTGACCCTTGACCCCCGCTTTCAGCTTCCTGACGAGGGCGTTGATCTTCTTCGTCGCCTCATGGTAGGCCGTCTCGGCGGATCTCCCCTTCACGTGCGCGTTCGACACCACCTTGATCAGGTGGGTGATGTTGTCGAAGACCACGAGCGTGTCGGTGATCATGAAAAAGACATCGGGAATATCGAGACCGCTCTTCTCGCGGCCCGGCAGTTCCTCGAAAAAACGGACCACGTCGTAGCCCATGAATCCGACGGCGCCGCCGAAGAAACGCGGCAGCGATGGATCGGGCACGGGAGCGTACGCGGACAGGACCTTCTTGATCACCTCGAGCGGGTCGCGCTCAAAGGACCGCTTTTGAGTTTTCCCGTCCCTGATGACCTCGACTGTGCGGCCGAAGCTCCTGACCACGACCGACGGCCTGCTTCCGAGGAACGAATAACGCGCCCACTTCTCGCCGCCTTCCATGCTTTCAAGAAGGAAGGAATGGCGGCCATCGTCGATCTTCTGAAATGCGGACACCGGCGTTTCCATGTCCGCAAGGATCTCGCGATACACGGGGATGAGGTTGCCCTTTTTTGCCTTCTTTTTGAACTCCTCAAGAGAGGGCTGGAACATAAAACTCCTTGCAAAATAAGAGGTTTAAGTACTATACCAGATAATTTAAAGAAGTGTCAATGAGAAAGAAATCTTGAGCTTGAGAGGGCTTGAAGAATGAGATGGCCGGTCAGATCGAGAGAATGCAATTAACTAGAGGAATTAAACTATTCTCAAATGGACATAAGATTATGACAAAAACTTAAAACCTTCTCTCGCGCAAAGCCGCAAAGGCGCAAAGAAAAGCTCGTACATCGTGAATTAAGACAATAAGCCTTTTTGTTCTTGCCGTTCTTTGCGGGCTTTGCGACTTTGCGCGCAAGACGCTTTACATCGGGTTGTTCCTTTTGGGTCTAGCTTATCCAGATTTAGATATCCAGCTCCGCGTACTCCGCCCGTTCCTGGATGAACGTGAACCGGGCCTTCGGGTCCTTGCCCATGAGCCGTTCGAACACGTCTCCGGTGGCCTTGTGGTCCAGCACCTGCACCCGCATCAGGGTGCGGGTCTTCGGGTTCATGGTCGTCTCTTTCAGCGTCTCGGGATTCATTTCGCCGAGACCCTTGAACCGGCCCACCTCATATTTTTTCCCGTTAAATATCCAGTTCCGCGTACTCCGCCCGTTCCTGATGAACGTGAACCGCGCCTTCGGGTCCTTGCCCATGAGCCGTTCGAACACGTCTCGGTGGCCTTGTGGTCCAGCACCTGCACCTTCATCAGGTGCGGGTCTTCGGGTTCATGGTCGTCTCTTTCAGCGTCTCCGGATTCATTTCGCCCAGACCCTTAAACCGGCCCACCTCATATTTTTTCCCGTTCAGCTTTGCGAGGATCTTTTCCTTCTCCATCTCGTCCATGGCGTAGAAGACCTCCTTGCCCGCCTCGATCCTGAAGAGCGGCGGCATGGCAAGATAGACATGACCGTGATTGATAAGCTCGGGCATATAGCGGTAGATGAAGGTGAGCAGCAGCACGCTGATATGCGCCCCATCCACGTCCGCGTCGGTCATCAGGATCACGCGGTTGTAACGGAGCTTGTTGAGGTCGAAGTGCGGCTCCACGCCGCAGCCGAGCGTGGCGAGCAGGTTCTTGATCTCGTTGTTCTGCTGGATCCGTTCGAGGGACGCCACCTGCTCCACGTTCAGGATCTTTCCCCGGAGCGACAGCACGGCCTGGGTCTTGCGGTCCCGCGCCATCTTGGCCGAACCGCCCGCCGAATCCCCTTCCACGATGAAGAGCTCGGTCTCCTCCACCTTGTTCGACGAACAGTCCGCAAGCTTGCCCGGCAGATTGAGTTTCAGCGACGAGAGCTTCCTGGTCACGTTGTCCTTGGCGGCCCGCGATGCCATGCGCGCCTCGGCGGCGAGCAGCACCCGATTGACCACGGCATCGGCCATGGTCGGGTTTGCGAGCAGATAGGCCTCGCAGGCGGTCTTGACCGAGGCCTCGATGGGCGAGGAGATCTCCGGGTTGTTCAGCTTCTCCTTGGTCTGGCCCTGGAACTGGGGGTTTTTTATGAGCACGCTCACGATGCCGTAGAGCCCTTCGTACACGTCCTCCGACGCGATGGTCTTGATGTTCTTCGGGATGAGGTTCTTGCGCTCGGCATAGGCGCGCACCGCCTTGGTCAGCCCTGCCCTGACCGCCATCTCATGGGTCCCGCCGTCGGACGTGTTGATGGAGTTGGCGTAGGAATGGATCTCCATGTCCGTGGCAATGGTCCAGTGAATCGCGCACTCGATCTTGAAATCGTCGTCCTGCTTCTCGAAATAAAAGGGGTCAGGGTTCACGACGGTTGTGCCGGAGACGATGCGTTTGATGTAGTCCTGTATGCCGTTGTCGTACTTGAAGGTGACCGGAGCTTCCTTGTCGCGCGGGTTCTCGATCGTGATCTTGAGCCCCTTGTTGAGGAACGCCTTGCTTTCCGATACATCGAGGATATTCTTATAATTGAAGGTGGTCTTCGCGAAGATCTCGGGATCCGGCCGGAAGTAGATCTGGGTGCCGTGCGCCTTGGTCGGCGTTCCTTTTTTGAGATTGCCCTTGGGCTTGCCGCGCGAGAACTCCTGCGTCCACTCGTACCCATCGCGCCAGACCGTGGCGATAAATATCTCGGAAAGTGCGTTCACCACCGATGCTCCCACGCCGTGCAGACCGCCCGAGGACCTATATGCCGTGTGGTCGAACTTGCCGCCCGCGTGGAGCGTGCAGAGGATGGTCTCGATAGCAGGCCGTTTGGTCTTCGGATGGATGTCAACCGGGATGCCGCGGCCGTTGTCCACAACGGTCACACCGCCGTCCTTCTCGATCGTGAGCGTTATCTGCGTGCAGTAGCCGTTCAGCGCTTCGTCCACGGCATTGTCGAGCGTCTCCCAGACGAGGTGGTGCAGACCACGCACATCGGTTGAACCGATATACATGGCCGGCCGCTTGCGGACCGGCTCCAGCCCTTCGAGCACGGTAATGTCTTTTGCGGTATAGGTTGCTGCCAAATCAGACCTCCTTGCCCACATCAGACTTCTCCCCAATGGGAGAAGATGAAGTTGGACGGAGAACAAATCTTGTCTCCTGTCCCCTTTGGCGACGAACCTGGTGAAGGTCTAGTTCTAACCTGTCTTTCGCGTGCAGATTATAAATCATGAGGAACGATAAAGCAATATGAAGTTTCCTTGCATCCTATTGCCGATCACTCAGCACTCTGTAACTTTACCCTGTACCCAGTACTGACTCCTGAACTGACCTTCTACTGCTACTGTATTGCTTCCACCATCTTCCTGAAGTATCGGCAGTTCTCCACCAGGTCCGGGCCGTGCTTGAACAGCCCGCCGCCGATCAGGAATATCAGGTCCCGGCCGTACGTCTCGAGCATTTCAGGGATACGGTCAAGGCCCATGCCGCCGCCCGGTGCGGGGAAGATGGATTTAAGATGCCCCATGGGCTCGGACGTTGCCTTGACGATCTCCCGGCACTCCTCGCGGCTGAAGGAGAAGCGTCCGCCGAAGTTCGGGAAGATGGTCGCATCCGCGCCGGCCAGGCGTGCAAGCTGGCCGAAAATAACGCCGTGGGACATGCCATTGGCACTCGTCACAAAGCTCCCTTGCAAAGCCGGATGGGTAAGGATCGGCAGTGCGATCGAGTCGTCATCCGCCAGCTCCCGCATCAGATCAAAGCCGATCAACCCCGGCGCAACCATCAGGCCGCCCGCTCCCGCGTCCTTTGCCATCCTGGCCCTCTTGACGACCTCGCTGTGCGGAGCGGTAATATTTGCGACATAGATCGTCCGATGGCCGGTTTCTTTGGCCGCCCGCTGTACTGCCTCGGCACATCGCTTTACCCGTTCCTCGAAAGGCGAACAGCCTTGATTGGTCAGGCCGTGGTCGTCCTTGATGATGTCCATGCCTCCCCGGGCGAGCTGGTATGCCAGGTCTGCAAGCTCCTGTGACGAAAGACCCATGGGTTTGATCGCCGAGGAAAGCAGCGGCCGCTTCGGTATGTTCAGGAGGCTTCTGAGCCCCTCCCTGCCAAAGCGCGGCCCTTTGAAGCAGCGCAAGAAGCGATTCAGGCAGATCCAGATGTTCAACGCGGATACCCGGCTTGATGCTGCTGTTGCCGAAAACGACATTCAGGAACTGCGTCAGTTCGCCTGCAACGATCTCCACTGCATAGCTGATGACTGCCCTGAAATGTTCACGATCAAGCCGTTCAAACAGTTCGATCCGGCCAAAGACATGGTCCCTGATGATCCCTTCCGGCACTTCGTCCGCGGGAAATTCCACCGTCTGTTCGATACAGATGTCCTCTGCCCTGGCGCGCGCATCCTTTTCACTGCCGGACAAACGGTAGGTGACGGAAAAGCGTTCTGATGAGAACAAGGACTCCGGTGTGCAGGTTTTTTGGATGATCATTAAAGAGCCTCAGCTTTGGCCTTGCTATGGACCGCCGCCACATGGGTCGTGGCAAGCTCGTCTTCGGAGATATTGAATCGTTGACCAACCATCATCTCCACTTCCTTGATCAACGAAAGCGCGTCCATCTTGTGCTCCTTCATGAGATACTGTTTGCTCGCCCCGTGGCTGAAGGTGTCACGCAGACCGATCCGCACGAGCTTCCCGGCAATGCCGGCTTCCGCCATCTTCTCGGCAATGATGGAACCCAGGCCTCCGACAATGGTGTGGTTCTCCATGGTGATCACGCCGGAGCGTGACCTGCCTATTGCATCGAGAACGGTCCGGTCATTGAATGGTTTTAATGTTGAGATATGCATATGCTGGACGGACAGGCCGCGCTTCTTGAGCACCTGTATCGCCCTCATGGCCTCCTCGGTCATGATGCCGCTTGAAAGGACCGTTATGTCGTTCCCTTCGGATAACACCCGTGCCGTGCCGAATTTCATCGGGCTGTCGAAGAGCCGCGGGATCTCGCCGCGGAGCATCCTCACATACACCGGCCCCTTGATCGTTTCGATCACCTCAAGGACGGACTCCACCTCGGTGGCGTCCCCGCACTCGAGGATGGTCATGTTCGGCAAAGCGCGCATGACCGCGATGTCCTCGATGGCCTGATGGGTCGCCCCGCCCGGCGTGGTAATGCCCGGAAGGAAACCGATCATCCGGACCGGCAAATTGGGATAAGCGATCGACATGGCGATCTGGTCATAGGCGCGGCGGTAGATAAAGACCGCGAAGGTATGCACAAAGGGAATGAACCCTTCCCGCGCAAGGCCCGCGGCAAAGCTCAGCATGTTCTGCTCGGCAATGCCCATGGACAGGAAGCGGTCGGGATAGGTATCGCGGAACAGGTCGATCTCCGTTGAACTCGTGAGATCGGCGGAGAGCACCAGCACCTTTGGTTTGTCCGCTGCCCAGCGTACGAGGTTCTTTGCATGGACTCTTGAGACGATCCCGGGGCCTGCTGGTGCTTTCGAGGGGGCCTTCTCCTTCTTCTCCTCAGGCGGACACTCCTTCGCCGCACAGCTCAGCGTAGGCAGCCACGTAGCGGCCCTTTTCCTCCTGGCTCGTAAAGCGGACATAGTGCATCTTCGGGGCGCGGGCTTTCAGGACGTCGAGTCCCCGTGCCGCATCGGTATCGCACAGCACAACAACGGGCCGTCCATCAGGAGTAAGCGAGCCGGCATCTGCCAGGCGTTTGATGTCGTGCCCATTCACCCGGAGCACCCGGCAGCCGAAGGATTCAAGCCTCTTGTCGAGCGGTTCAATGTCCATCACCGTGCACATCTTGCCGTCGCACTGGAACCCGTTCACATCAACGTAGATGATCACGTTGTCGAGCATGTGGTGCGAAAGGGCCTGGAGGGCCTCCCAGGTCTGGCCGATCTGGAACTCGCCATCGGACATGAAGATGAACACCCTCCCCTTCTCGTCCTTTCGCTTTCCTTGCCATGGCAATGCCGGCTGCCTGGCTGATGCCCTGTCCCAGAGAACCGGTCATGGTCTCCATGCCCGGCGAGTGCTCCGCTCCGATCATCTCGACGGAGCTTCCGTCCTTGTTGAACTGGAGAAGCCCTTCCTCGGCCATGCGGCCGGTCTCGATCAGGGTCGCGTACAGGACCAGGGCGTACTGGGCCGGCGAGAGGAAGAAGCGGTCGTGGTCCGGGCCCGGGCCGTTAAATGAAGCGCCGGTAAAGTAATCCGGGTTGTCCGGGCCAGGCACACCGGGGAAGGGCCGGGGCACGAGCGGGGTCTCGATCGTGCCGAGGTCCATGACCTTCACATACAGCGTTGCCAGGATCTCTGCTGATGAACAGGCCTGGGAGAGGTAGCCTCCGTTGTTCCTGATCGTATGCTCCAGCACGCGACGCCGGATGCCTGCTGCCACGCGCCTGACCTCGTCCTGCCAGGCCAATGACCCCTTTTTTTTATCTGCTGACTTCATCGCTTCTCCCAAATTCTCCTTGCCTATGATTCATAACCCGGACAAAACAGAAAAAAGCTTATAAAGGCGTCTGGCAAAGCGCAAAGCTCGCAAAGGCGCAAAGAAAGTCTAAATCATGATTTTATAACAAGGCCTTAAGCTTTCCTTTGCGGCTCTGTGACGTCTTTGCGCGAGAAAAGGTTTCTATCTTTCGTCTGTTTCAATACCACGTTCCTCAGCTGCTCAGCCGCGTCCTCGGGGCAGATCGTATTCACAAAGAGGCCGGACCCCAGTTCAAATCCCGTGGGAATGCTCGTGCGCGGGCAGATCTCGATATGCCAGTGAAACGCCGGCGCACTCGCCGCGTACTCAGCGCCGTGCGGCAGCGAATGGACAAAATAGTTGTACTGCGCGCCGCCGAGCACGGCATTGAGCCGCGCCATGGTCCTCCTGAAGAGGCCCGCCAGATCGACCAGGTCCTCGGGGGTCGCATCGAGAAAATCAGCCTGGTGAGCAAGCGGCAGGATATGCACCTCCCACTCGTAGCGGCTCGCAAAGGGTTTTATGGCGATGAACCGGCTGCTGCGCTCGATGACGAACTGGCCCACGTTGATCTTCCGGCGGAGTGCGCCCGATTCCCGGTCGTACAGGGTCGCTTCAAAGGTGAGCGCCTCATCGATGAGACTGCAAAAGATGCATTGGCGCGCGGTCCGGTAAAATGCCGTGCTGTGGCGGACCTCCGCCTGCACATTGCGGGGCACCACGGGCATGGCGATCATCTGGCTGTGGGTATGGCTGATGCTGGCGCCTGCGGCAGGACCGAAGTTCTTGAACACGAGCACATATTGCAGCCGGTCGTCGGCATGATAGAGCTGCTCCATCCGGCCGCGATAGGTGGACAGGAGCAGTGCAAGGTGTTCTTCCGCCATTTCATGGATCCTGATGCCGTGCGAGGAGTGGTCGATGATCACTTCGTGCCGTCCGTATCCGTCGATCGTCTGCTGGAGACCAAAGGCGAAATTCGGGTTCTCCCGGTCGTCCCCGAGCACGGGATAGAGGTTCTCCACAATGCGGAGCTGCCAGTCCCCTTCTGCAGGGACCTGCGCGATCGGCGCGGGGGTCATGGCTTCATTGCCGCGGCAGAAGGGGCAGGTGTCCACATGCGGCCGCGCGTCGTGCGGCGCCAGGGCTTCCTCTTTTTTGGGGCGCATGCTGCGCGCCGTGGCCACGAGCACCGACTCGCTCGGCACGATCGGATTGATCCGTATTTCGCGTACGATCTTTACTCCCGGCATTTGGACGGGCTGCGCACTCATTCATTTTCTCCAGTGCCCCGTAGGGGACCGTTATTCTTTTCCAGCGCAAGATGCCCGGTCCGTTACCGCATCCGCATGGCCAGGGCAGATAAACACTATTCCGCGACGTCCCGATGGACGCTCTCCGGAGAAAAAGCAGGCATGCAAACAGCAATATACTCCGCACCGTCGGGGCCGGGCGTGCTGTACTGCACCCATTCGCCCCTGCTCGGCGATGATGGCTTCACCGGCCCGTACCTCATGAACACCCGACCTCGTCATAACTCGCAGCATGCCTTTCAAGACAAGCGTGTACTCATCGAATTCAGGCGTCTGGCCCGGCTCGATCCACCCTGCGGGGCTTTTCATCCGCGCAATGCTTACTGCTTCGGTCTTCGAATTTACCCGGCCGATGAACTCCTCGATCGTTTTCGGTTTGTTGCCAACAGCCCGTATCACCGTCGGCGTTGTGAGATGGGTCGTCATGGGGTCCTCCGAATGAACGCTGCGGTTCCAACGTCCTTGTGAAAGAAGCGCAGAATATCGCGATCCGCATGTCAGGGTGCTGAGGGTGCGCTACCTGTACCCGCGTTTGAGAAAAGCGTACTATAACTGAACAAATTAGGCAAGATTTTTTGATGAGCTGCTGCGGAGGTTGTTAGTGTTCTGCACCGATAAAAGCCCAATGACAGGGAATACGGATATGGATCGCAGATTATGGAACATGCTTCTTACTCGTCATATATACCTGACCGGACCTGCTCCATGCCTGACAGAGGGGAACGTGCAAGCTCGCGCACGTGCAGATCCCACGACATGTTATTTCCACACCCGGTGCTTCAATCCCGCGATCTCCGCCATCCGCAGCTCTGCCGCGTGCGTCTTTCCCTGCCTGATGAGATCGATGACGTCGGAGTCCACGATCGCCTGAAACACCTGCCTCCGTCTACTCTCATCAGGGATCTCTTCAAGGACCCGCTTGCGGATCGCCGACAGCTTCTCGAGTAAGACCTCATACTCCGTGCCGTACCGCTGTTCGATATCCTGTCTGATCTTCCTCGAAAGCGCCGGGCTCGCGCCGCTCGTCGAGATCGCGATCAGGAGATCTCCCCGCTCCACCACCGAGGGCACTATGAAGCTGCTCACCTCGGGAGGCACGGCCACGTTCACCAGCACCTGTTTTTTCCTGCATGCCGACGCCACCAGGGTGTTCACCTCGGCGGAATCGGTCGCGGCGATCACGAGGAACGCGCCGGAGAGGTCCTGGTCCTCGTACTGCTTCTGGAGATAGGTGATCTTGCCGGAGTCGGAGAGCTCGTGCAGTTTCGAAGTGAGCATGGGGCTTATGATCGTTACCACAGCCCCTGCTTCAAGGAGAGCGAGCGTCTTGCGCTCGGCCACAGCACCGCCGCCGATGACCAGGCAGGGCCGCTCACGCAGATCCAGATACGCGGGGTAATATTTCATGGCTTTTACAGTTTATGTATGTGGGACAATGCCGATTGCTTCATGGTCGGGTATTTCTGCGCAAGCGTTTCGAACCTGGCGCGCGCCAGGTCCCGCTCGCCGAGTTCCATATAGGAAAGTCCCGCGTAGTAGAGCGCGTCCTTTTCCGAGGGCGAGCCGGGATAATCACGCAACAGCTTCTCGCACCTTCCTGCGGCCGCCTTGTAGGACCCCTTCTTGTGGTAGAAACGCGCAACGTAGAGCTCGTACTCCGCGATCCAGTCCGTGCAAATGGAAATACTTTTCCTCGCCTGTTCTTCATAGCCGCTCTTCGGATACTTGTCGAGGAGCTTCCGCATCTCTCTGATCACGGCATGGGCCGGCGCGGGGTCCCGGTCGATGGTCGAGAGCTCTTTGAAGCTGCACATCGCGATCTGGTACTGGGCGTAGGCAGCGTCCTTGTGCACCGGATGGTAGTTCAAAAAGGCCTGATACTCGACCAGCGCCTCGCTGTATTGCTCATCACCGTAGTATGTGTCGGCGATGCGAAGCATCAGGACCGCGTCATAGCTCTTGTCCGGCGACTTTTCCTGCATCTCCTGGTAGCCCTTGCGCGCCTTTTCGTATGCTTCTTTCCGCATGTTCACTTCGGCTTCTTTGAACACGACGACCGCGTCATAGGGCGGCGGCTTCGACGCGCAGCCGGCAAGGAGCGAAAGGAGCACTATGAATAAGATTTTTTTCATGAGAAGGGAAAATAAAAGTATGGTGCCGAAGGGGGGACTCGAACCCCCACAGGATTGCTCCCACTGCGCCCTGAACGCAGCGCGTCTACCAGTTCCACCACTTCGGCACGGGTGACATGATAAGGTGAAAGCCCTCGATTGTCAAGGATGTTTTTATTTCTGTGGCTGCGAAATTGCTCCGCGCATACTCATCTGTCAATGAATATCCGGGGATGCTTTTTTGATAGTCATACGATCGACCAGACGCATTTATCTTGGTAGCCGCAGGCTTTAGCCTGCGTTTATAATGCATTGAAAACCACGCAAACTAACGTTTGCGGCTACCTGTATGAATCTGGATTTTTGCAAAACCTCGTGTGAATACGTTACCGAATTTACCAGCCGACGTACTTAGATAACGATCCCCCCTGCCACCGGGTGTCCCGCATGCTCCAGTACGAACCTGCCCATCTCGGGAATTTCTGCAAAGGCGTCCACGAGGACCGGCTTGTTAAGCTTGATCAGGACATCAGCGATCTCCGCTGCCTTGATCTGGCGGGCGTCCTGCTCGATCACTTCGATGGTAGCCGGGTCAAAGCGCCGGTAAATCCTCTCGATAACGCCCTGTGCCTCCTGCGTGGCGCACCGAAAGGTGAGCGGAATGCCAAGTTCATAGTCTTTATCAATGAGCCAGAAGATGGTGGCGCGGACCGCGTCGGTCACCGTCGGCGTTGGTTTGTCGACAAGGACATCACCACGCTGCAGAGGAGGGCCTTGAAAACGAATGCCGATGCAGTGCCCGGCGCCGGCCTCGGGCATATCGTCCTGCATGAATTTTTTGATCTCCTCTACAACGCCCGCAGCCTGCTGCGGCAGGACATTCACCTGCTGGCCTTTCTTAAGCGTTCCCGCCTCAATGCGGCCTACAACGATGTTTTGCCCATCGATGTCATAGACGTCCTGCACCGGGAACCGAAGACCCTTATCCTCGGCAGTCAGGAGATCGAAATTATCCAGGGCCTCCAGAACGGTGGGGCCGTCGTACCAGGACAGGTTTTCTGATCGTGTTGCCACGTTCTCCCCGCGCCGCGCCGAGATGGGAAGGACATAGGTGGGCGTGATCTTCAGCTGGCCCAGCACGGACTCGATTTCGCCCTTGATGGCGCGGAAGCGATCTTCGGCGTAACCAACTGCATCCATCTTGTTCACGAGGACCGCTATTTGTTTGAACCCCAGAAGACCCAGAATGTAGCAGTGCCGTCGGGTCTGCTCCCTGATGCCCTCGGTAATGTCCACGAGAAGCAGCGCGGCCTCGGCCTGGGAGGAGCCGGTGATCATGTTCTTGAGGAATTCCTTGTGCCCCGGGGCGTCGATGATAACGTACCTCCGCTTGGCCGTGCGGAAGTACGAATGGGCGATATCGATGGTGATGCCCCTGTCGCGCTCCTCTTCTAGCTGGTCCATGACAAAGGCGAACTCCATTTCCTTGCCCTGGGCTTCCGACGCCTGCCGGAGGACCTCCATCCTGTCCGGCGGCAGGCAGCCCGTATCATAAAAGAGCCGCCCAACGAGGGTGCTCTTGCCGTGGTCCACATGGCCGGCAATAACAATGTGCATTGATCGTTCTTCCATCGTTGGTTCTCCTTACATATATCCCAGGGAACGGAGCTTCTGCATGGTGTATACGTCTTCCTTGTCCTGCGCCCGTCCCGCGCGCTCCGAGGTGTGCGTTGTCTCCAGTTCGGCGATGATATCCTCCACATTCGCGGCCTCGGATTCTACGGGGTTGCAGCAGGGCAGGCAGCCGATGCTGCGGAACCGTTTCCCCTCCTTGCTCAGATAGAGGTCCACGATGGGGAGGTTCTCGCGCTGCACGTACTTCCAGACGTCCAGCTCGGTCATGTGCAGGATAGGATGCACGCGGACGTGGTTGTCCTCGGCAGTGCTTGTGCGGTACTGCTCCCAGAGCTCAGCAGGCTGGTCCTGGTAGTTCCAGGAAAAATTCTCGTCCCGAGGCGAGAACACGCGTTCCTTTGCCCGAATGCCGTGCTCATCCCTGCGGATGCCGACGAGAACGGCCTGGAAGCCTTCCCGCGCGATGACCCGTTTGAGGGCGTTCGTTTTGAGCTCGTTGCAGCAGTCGAGCTTTGCGCCCTTGTCGGGCCCCATGCCGCAGGCGATCTGCTCCTCGTTCTTTCCCACGATGAGGTTCAGGCCCCATTTCTTTGCGTACTCCTCCCGAAAGCGATAGATCTCCGGGAACTTGTAAGACGTATCTATGTGGATGACCGGGAATGGGACCTTCCCGAAAAAGGCCTTGCGGCACAGCCAGAGGAGCGTCGTCGAGTCCTTGCCGATGGACCAGAGTATGGCAATGTTCTTGAACCGGGAGTAAGCCTCGCGGATGATATAGATGCTTCTGTTCTCCAGATCGGTTAAATGATCCATGCTGTATCCTTTCACGTTACAGGACGATTATCTCGCATCTACCATTGACAGTTCTTGACTGATGTTCACTAATGAATTTGCTGGACTCGTAGAAAACAAAATATCACACAGAGGCACGAAGGGCATAATGAAAAGGATTGATATTAAATTCTCCAAGATTCAAAACTTTGTGTGAGTCGAGCCTTTGCGTCTTTGCGCAGAGATCGCCTTTGACTTATCTGCCTATCTGTCAAGTTTGACTGGCTCTGTCCGATTTGGACGCGGTAATATGCTCGAGCAGAATGCGCGCCAGGCCCTCGATATGCAACCGACCATTGGGCTGCTGCGCCTCCGGCAGGATGCAGTGGGCATCTGCGCGGGTATGCATGCCCGCAAAGTTGCCCTTGCCGAAGATCTCCTGCTTCTTGAGCGACCCCTTCAGGTCATATCCGTCATGCGGCAGGCACACCAGATCAGGGGCGCGGTCATTGGCCGGTCCCTGATACAGGTCGACGCCTTCATAGACAGCCTTGATCACCGGATTTCCCTGTTCATCGGCAAACGACTCCAGCGCCGAGCGTATCCGGGTGACAACCTCGTTCTTCGCCGATGTCTTCACGGCCCCCCGGGGATACTTGTTCTCAAGGTTCACGTAGATCCGCGCGGGATCCATGGCAAAGGCCTGCGTTCCCATGCCGATCTGCTCATAATACTCGCGGTCGGGATCGAGCGTGAGCAGACCCTGCTGCCTCAACCAGGCATTGATGTAGACTTCCTGCTTGATCACGGTGAATCCGTGGTCCGACAGCGTCACGAAGAGTCCCTTGCCGTCCGTCAGTTCCATGAACCGCGCGTAGAGCCTGCCGATGACGTCGTCAATCTTCCGATAAAAAGAGCGGAAGAGTTCATTTCGGGGATGCGATCCGTCCCGTGCCGCGTTGAAGAAAAAATGATGCAGCCGGTCCGTCTCGGTGATGACGCCAATAAACAAGTCCCAGGGTTCATGCGTCAGAAAGTGCTCGAACGCCTCTGCCCGCTTTTCCAGCGCCAGGAACAGCTCCCGAAAGAAAGCGTCCTGCTGGTCCACGGCCTTGGCGGAGTCTACGTCGGGAAGATAGCCCATGGAACTCAGGTAGGTGTATGCCGCCTCGGGGTAGGTGCCCTTCCGGAAGTCGGGGCACACGAACCCCGCGGTCAGGATCCCGTTCAGGGGCCGCGCCGGATAGGTCTGGGGGATGTTCAGGACAATGGACCGCAGGGGTTTGCGCAATCTTGTCCGGAACTGTTCGTACAGCGTCGAGGTCTTGTTGTTCACGGTCTGCCCGATCATGTCCCAGAGCGTAGGGGCCTGCACGCTTCCGGAATTCGGGAACATAAGCTGGTATGTCCCCGGACGGAGGTCCATGAACCCGTAGATCCCGTGTTCGCCCGGATTTACGCCGGTCATAAAGGACGTCCATGACGTGGAAGAGACGTCCGGTATGGAAGCGTCCATCTGGTGCAGGCGAAATCCGGCTGACAGGATCTTTTGCACGTTCGGCAGGATCCCTTCCCGCAGATAGTCATTGAGCAATGAATAGGGCACTCCGTCAAGGCCGATGACACAGCATCTCTGGTTGTTGTTGACCGGCAGACTCATCTCGTTCTCCTATGCCCCCTTCTCGATCCTGCACAGCAGGCCCCTGAGCTGGTACGAGCCGAAGGCCGGATCGTACGGCGGCGCGTTGTTCGTGAGCACGTTCGCATTGGAGTCCCAGATCCCGTGCTCCGGCCCGTGCTTTTCCGGGAACCACCAGCCGTGCTCGACATTGATGACGCCCGGCGTCATGTCCTCGGTAACCAGGGCCTTCATGGTTATGCTCCCGCGTGGCGATGTTATCCGGACATCATCACCCTGGCTGATCCCGTGCTTTGCGGCGGTCTCAGGATGGAGTTCCGACCTGGGGATGCGGGTCGCTGCTTCCTGAGCGACTGGATCTGCCGGTGTTCGCTGTGAAAGAACTCGCGCCGCCTGCTGCCCGTGGTGAGCACATAGGGATACTCTTCAGCGAGCTTCGGCGTCGAGACCGGGCTTTCAGGCGGCTCCTTAAAGGTCGGCAGCGGATCATATCCCATGCGCTCCAGCGACTTGCTGGTGAGCTCGACCTTTTTCGACGGCGTCCTGAATCCCTTCTTCTCGAATTTCCGGTATTCGTGCGGCGGATAGTGGAAGACCTTCTCCTTAAGCTCATCATAGGTGATCCCGAGCGGCTCGAGCTGGTAGTTCATGACGTCCCGCAGGCTTTCCCCGCTGCCCGGCAGATCGAGCCGTTTTGCCAGCATGTCCATGATCCATTCATCCTGCCTGCACTCGGCGCGCTGGGTCATCTTGCGCTGGGCCATGACCATGTTCTCCACCACGAGGGGATAGCCGATCACCTGCTCCACCTCGGTGCCGAACGCGGCAGGCAGAACGTAGTCCGCAAGCTCCGCCGAGGGCGTCATGAACAGGTCCGTCGCCACCAGGAGGTCGAGCTTCTGCAGGCTTTCGTAGACCTCGCGGGCATTCGCCACCGTGGCCAACGGGTTGTTGCCGAAGAGCAGCAGGGCGCGTACTCGATAGGGATCGCCGGTCCTCATGGCCCTGA
This sequence comes from Nitrospirota bacterium, assembly GCA_963732675.1. Taxonomy (GTDB): domain Bacteria; phylum Nitrospirota; class UBA9217; order UBA9217; family UBA9217; genus JALNZF01. The sequence goes on along the minus strand of CAVTAJ010000015.1, from coordinate 10,471 downwards.
ACAGGGCGGGAATGTGGGCTGACGGCATGAAGGCGCGCCACCCGCCGAGGAGTTTGAAGGTCTCGCCGCCGAGGCGCTTTTTCAACATGCCTTCCGGAAGCTTGTCCTTCAGCGTTGGATAGGCCCTGATGATGTTCATGCCCAGGATGTCGCCGCCGGGGACATCGATGTTGCCGGTGATGGCCCGCAGGATCGCCAGCGCCCTTACCGTCTGGAGGGAGTTGACGTTCTGCTCGATGGCAAGCCCCCAGTCGAGGATCGCCGGCTTGTTCAGGGCGTACGTGCGGGCAGCCAGGACGATATCCGAAGACCTGACCCCGGTGATCTTCTCGGCCCACTCAGGCGTGTTGCCGGCAACGTGTGACTTCAGTTCATCAAAGCCCGTGGTCCATTTCTCCACGAACTCCCGGTCATAGATGGTTTCCGTGATAATGACATGGATCATGGCCAGGGCCAGTGCCGCGTCCGTGCCGGGCCGTACAGGCAGCCACTGCTGGCAGCGCTTGGCGGTCTCGGACCTCCGCGGGTCCACGGCGATCCCGATGCTGCCGGAGTCCAGCGCGCGCTTGATGGCAATGGAGAGCTCGCCGTCGGGACTGGACACGATGGGATTATGCCCCCAGAAGAGGATACACTTGGGATGTACCTGACCGTAGTAGTCGCCCACCACGAAACCGCCATAGGTCAGATTGCTCACGGTGATGCGCGGTATGAAGCAGTTGGCCAGACCGGGCTCGTACCAGTTCGGCGTGCCCAGGGCATTGGCAAACCGCACCACGTGCATGTAGTGGTGCCGTCCCGTGCCCTGGCCCAGGGCGATGGATTCTGGGCCGGTCTCTTTGCGGATCTCGTCGAGGCGGGAGGCGATCCCGTCGATCGCCTCTTCCCAGGAGATCCGTTCCCATTCTCCCGCGCCCCGAGGGCCCTTTCTGCGCAGGGGGTGCTCCAGGCGGTCGGGATGGTTCGCGATCTCCGGCGATGCCAGACCTTTGACGCACATCCATCCCTGTGACATGGGCGAAGCCGTATCGCCTTTGATGTCCGTGACCTTGCCGTTCCTGATCGTAACGATCGTCCCGCAACCGCCGTGGCAGATCCGGCATACGCTCCTCAATACCTGTTCCTGCTCATGCTGTTCCGTCATTGCACGGTCCTCCCTCGTTCCTGTCTCAGGACACCCCAGAGGGATCCCAGTCCCAGCGAGGCGGCCCTGATTGAAAGAAAAAAAGGCGAGAGCATGCCGACAACCGGGTCCCTTCTGATCGCCAGCAGCGCGAAGGGAGCCATGCTCAGACCGTACAGGAAGAATGTGGCCGCCATCGGATATATAATGCCCTTTGGCCAGAGCAGCATCGCCGGCAGCCAGCCGGCTGCCAGAAACAAGAAGAGGATCTGGAGCTTCAGCGTTTGCGGGGTATAGGAGTCTTTCATCATCTTGTCGGGATATCTCCGGTAGACCACCATCCTCCAGTATCCCCGCCAGAACTTGAGCCGCGCGTAACGCCTCAGGGAATCGGGATGATTGAGATGATATACCACGGCATGCGGGTTAAAGACCATTTTTCGTCCCATGCGGGAAAGTTTATAGGACAGCTCCGTGTCCTCGTTGTTCGCAACAGGAAAGGATTCATCGAACCCTCCGGCCTGCCTGAAAACGTCCGCTCGATATGCAGCGGAGTACGTGTCCACCATGTCTATTGATGCAGCGCGTTTGAGCAGCTCGAAGCGTTCCTCGAACTCCACCTGGGCGAATCGGGCCGTCAACGAGCGCTGGTTCGTCCTGTAAGCGCCCTTGACCGCCACCACGTCGGGGTCGCCAAAGGGCTTTGTCATCTCGGCGATCCAGTCCGCCGAAGGGACGCAGTCCGAGTCCGTAAAGAGAATGATCTCGCCGCGGGCCTCCCGCGCACCATGGTTTCGTGCAGTTGCGGGGCCCCGGTTCGCCTGGCGAAGGTACCTCACGGAAAATGTTTTCACAACCTCCGCCGTGCCGTCCTTCGAGCCGTCGTCAACCACAATGATTTCATAAACAGCGGGAACCAGGGACTGGCGGGTAAGCGCGCCGAGACAGTCACCAATGGTCTTCCCGGCATTGTAGGCCGGAACGATGACGGAATATTTCACGACACTCATGACAACTTCCTCACTTGCAGTTCTTGCATGCTCCCTCAGTGCCCTTGACATCGGAACCTTTGATGAGGTACTTCAGGAACGTCCTGGCCGACTTCAGGTTCCGCTTCCTTTCCGAAGGGTCCATCAGCGTCTGCTTTAATTTATAGAGCAGATAGCGGGGCCGGAGATAGAATTCCCGTCGCGCGTGGTCGCAGAACCGCACCAGGTCCTCGGACGAGAGCGCCTCGGTCCGCACCACGGTATTGTGGAGCCCCGCCGGCGTGATCCACTTGGAAAAATCGTCAGTGGTGATCAGGCCGCGCTCCTGGTACCATCGGAAGGCCTCGGTGCCGGGATAGACCATGATGGGGTAGAACTGGACCGTGTCGGGAGTGAGCTGTTTCGCAAGCTCCAGGGTCTGCTCCATCGTTTCTTTCGTTTCTCCGGGATGGCCGACCATGAAACAGCCATGGACGAGAATCCCGGCTTTCCTCGCATCAGCCACGAATCGATGCATTTTCTCGATCGTCATCTTTTTCTTGATGTTTTCCAGCAACAGCTTGCTGCCGCTCTCAAATCCGACACACATGCACCTGCAGCCGGCGGCCTTCATGACCTTCATGGCCTCGTAATCGAGGTCAGCCCGCGCGTTGATGGACCAGGAGATCTTGATCCCCCGCCGGATGATCTCCTCGGAGATCTCGATGCACCGCTTCCTGATCGCCGCGAACGTGTCGTCTTCGAAAAAGATCGCCTTCACACCCGGGAAATTCTTGACGATATACTCCATCTCGTCCACCACGTTGGTGACGCTCCGCAGCCGCACGCGGTGCCCCATCATGGTCTGGGGATACACGCAAAAAATGCACTGGAACGGGCATCCCCTGCTTGTCGTGATCGTGACCATGGGGAAGAGGGCATTGGGGTTAAAGTAGTTCTCGATGCGCAGGAACTTCCTGTACATCGTGCTTACAAAGGGTATCGCGTCGAGGTCCTCGATAAACGGCCGCGCCGCCGTCTGGACGAACTGTCCCGTTCTCCCTGAGCGTCAACCCGGCCACCGTGCGGACATCCCCCTTCCGGCCCAGCGTCTCCGCAAGGTCAAGAAGGGTATTGTCGTATTCTCCCCGGGCAACGGCGTCCACCCGTTCGCTCAGGGCAAGCGTCTCCTCCGGCAGCGCGGAAACATGGGTGCCGACGAGGACCACGAAGGCATTCGGGAACGCATCCTTGAGCTGAGCGGCCATGCCCGCGTCATTGGCGATGCTCGGCGTGCTTGTGTCCACCACGATCAGGTCCGGCTGGAATCCCCGCGCGCGCTGAAGCACATAATCCAGGTCATGGCCGTCGGCCGGGGCGTCGATCAGGTCCACGCCGATGCCCCTGCTTTCAAGCAGACCCGCTGCGGAGGCGAGCCACAGGGGAAAATAGAGGGTGCCGCTTTTGGTCACCGCAGGGCTTCTCTGGGACCGGGAAAAATTTTTCAGGAACGGGGGATTCAGCAGCAATACGTTCATTCGGTTACCTTTCGTGTGATAGTCGTCGTATTGTTTTAATTGATCGGACATGAATCCGAGCGTTCCCCGGAATTCAATGGCCCGGGTGGGACAGACCAGATAGCAGTACTGGCACCCGATGCATCCGCTGTCCCGCTTCTCGAGCTGCTCCGGCAGGGCCAGTCCAATTGGGCAGTAGTCTTTGCACCGGGTGCAGCCGGCCCGGCATTTTTCAGCATGGAGGATAAAACCCTCGAAGTGCATCTCGCTCGGGATGAAATTGTCCTGACGCAGGCCCGACCGGAACAACAGGTAGCCGAAGGCCCGCGTGGAGGCAAGGTACGAGAAGAACCGGGTGTTCCGGACAGCGAGAAAGTATTTCTGCCTCTTCGGGCTGTGCACAAAGGAAACAAGCGGGTTGGCCATGGGTTTCTTGAACGTCCGCGTTATGCCCTCCAGGTCCAGCTCGTCAACAAAACGTTTGTGTTTATCGGTCAACAAACCCAGTTCTTCCGCGAGCTTGAGGGTCCTCACTTTGCGATAGTCGAAGCGCGCGGCCTTGCTGCACGCAAGGTCGATCAGGTACGGGTCCGTGCCGACCATGATGAAGCCGGTGTTCACCGGCGTCCCCCGCGTGGGTCCCAGGCCTTCCATGGAGATCAGGCCGTCCACGATATGAAGATGGGGTTTGACCGACCGATTGATATTCAGGATGTTCTTCGCCAGGCTCTGGTGCACCTTCTTCTTGTTCTCCTGGCCGACAAGACAGCCCATCAGATTTTTTAGACAGACGCTCATGCCGTTCTCGAAGTGGGTCTTGACCTTCGGCATGTTGATAAGCATCGCGGCCTCGATGCACTCCCGCGCAATGCCTGCCTTGATCCCATCCTCAAAATCAATGAGGACCCTCTCGGAATAGTTCAGGTCTTTTACCGCCACGCCGTAATGGTCCACAAGCCTGTCCACCATAAGCCGGGAAATGACGTTGATGTTGCTCCGGTAAAAGCCGCTGTTGGTGCCCTCTCCGATGGTGATGTTGGAATACCCCGCATCCTTCAGAAACTCGATCACCGCTCCGACAAGACGGAGGTCCGTGGTGTTCCCGGTCAGGGCGTTCATGTTGCTGTTGAGGTTCGGCTTCAGGAGAATGGGCGCCTTTTTGTCGCGGGGCAGCAGATCGCTGTACTTTTTCCCCAGGGTCTCCTTGATCCCGGCCCTTATTGCCGCGATCTTCCGCGCTTGTATGATATCAAGTCTGAACATGTTTCTCTGTGCTCCTTAGCAGTTCTTGAGCCGCATGGAAAACATCATCCACGGTGATGTCTTCCATGCATGCGTTGTACCGCTCGTAACGGCATGAATTTTCATCACAGGCGTAACGGCACGGGAATTCCTTCTCCACGACACGGTGCCCCTCTCCGTACGGTCGGGTCTCCACGCTCTTGGACGGTCCGAAGATCGCCACCGTCGGCGTCTTCATGGCCGCGGCAAGGTGCATGGGCGCGCTGTCGTTGCAGATGAACACGGCGGCCCGTGCCAGCATGCCCGCCATCTCCCGGAGGCTGAGCGCTCCGGCAAGCGTGATTGGCTTGCGTTTCATGCATGAAGCCATTTCCGCGACCAGGGCTTTTTCACTCCCCGCACCGAACACGACCACGGGCATGTCGTATTTTTCCATCAGTCCGTCGCACAGCGCGCCGTACCGCTGCACAGGCCACCGCTTGAGCGGCAGCCTGCTGCCGGGATGGACCGCGATAAACGGCTGTCCGATGCCGTGCTCCGCCATGATCGCGCTGACCCGCTGCTGCTCCGTGTCGCTCAGGTAGATCCCCCATTCCAGACCGTTTCCCCGGTACCCCAGATAGCGGACCAGATCGAGATGGTATTCCACCTTGTGCTTCAAGCCCGGATAGGGCACGACATGGGTGAGCAGATAGCCGCCGCCTCCGACATCGTAGCTCACCCGGTACCGCGCCTTGAGCGGCCAGGCGAGCAGCAGAATATCCCTGATGTCCGCGCGCGCCTCGATCACCAGATCGAAGGCCCGCTGCCGCATAAGCCTGATGAACTTCCCGTACTCGGCCTTCGAGGACGAATAGAACCAGAAAGGGTCATAGGAGATCACTTCGTCCACGTAGGGGTTGTTCTTCAACACCTCCGCGGCCCCTGCGCGGTCAAAAAAGAAATCGTCGCGCCCGGATACAGTTCTTTCAGCGGCTTGAGGACCGGCAGGGTCATGACCACGTCGCCGATGTAGGCAGTGCGGATGACCAGGATGCTGCGGACTTCCGCATTCCTGATCTGCTCCCTCCTGCGGAAGAGGCGCGGCAGCGCGAAGAGGACATTGCCAAGAACGTCCGCTGCTGCAGTGGCCACAAGCTTCTTTGTATTGATGATCTTGTACATAATCCCACGATGCCCACAGGTGACCTGCAGCCTCCTAAAACAGCGTGTAGATGAATGGTGCGATCGCCGAACCTGAGGTCAAGAAGATCAGCACGCTCAATAAGAGCAAAAAGATGATGATGGGCAGAAGCCACCATTTTTTTCTCGTCTTCAGAAAAGCCCATAGTTCGCGCAGCACGGATAATTTACCCACAGGTCCTCCTAGAACTGCCTCTTATATTGTTCCCGGTCGGCTACGCCCTCATGCCGCTTCCAATAGGTCGGGGACCCCTTGTCTATTTTCTGGTCCAGCAGATCCTTGCCTGCCAGGCGCAGCATCAAACCGAAGGGCGTCATGATCACTGAAAAGGCAATGGTCAGGATCACTCGCGTCATGAGCCACCCCAGCACCATTGCCAGAAGCATCCAGGCCCGGTAGGGGCGCCGAAGCCATGACGGGAAAAAGACAGCGGACAGGAGAAAGAACGCTCCTGCCGATGCGCTCCCTGCCCATCCCTGATGCCCTTTCCAGACGGTAAATCCCGTCCAGATGCCGAGCACAACGCCGATCAACAGTCCGAAGCTTCGCAGTTTGCCCGGCGTCGTATCGAGACCGGACAGTTCCTTTTTGATGTCTGCCAGCATGCTCACACCTCAATCCAGTTCGTATTCCTTTTTCCAGTCCACGTCATGACCCCATGCAGGCTGCTTTGTTTTGTCCAGAATGAAGGAGCCCATGACCAGGTAGTCCATCTCGGTCCTCATAAAGCAGCGATAAGCGTCCTCGGGCGTGCACACGATCGGCTCACCGCGCACATTAAAGGACGTGTTGATGATGACCGGACATCCCGATTTCTCATAGAACTGCTCGATCATTGCATGGTAGTACCGGATTTGTCTCCCGGTGCACGGTCTGAATGCGGGCGGAGTAGTCCACATGCGTGACTGCCGGGATGGTACTTCTGACGACGTTCAGCTTGTCGATGCCCCAGAGCCGCCTCTTCGTCCGTCCGTCATGGTCCGCTGCTTGTCCTTCCGTACATCGGCCACGAGGAGCATGTAAGGGCTCTCGCGGTCGAGGTCGAAATATTCCGAAGCCTGCTCGATCAGCACCGACGGAGCAAAAGGCCTGAAAGATTCCCGGAATTTTATCTTGAGGTTCATCTGGGCCTGCATCGCGGGCAGGCGGGCATCGCCGATGATGCTTCTGCCGCCCAATGCGCGCGGGCCGAATTCCATGCGTCCCTGGAACCATCCGAGGACTTTTCCCTGCGCATCAGCAGGTCGGCGGTGATGGCCGGGATCCCGCGATATCGGATGTTTTTCAAAGGGAGATCGCTTCACCGTCAGGAACCACTCGATCTCCTCGTCCGTTGAAGTCCGGGCCCGAGGTAGGACCCCTTCTGCGAATCCTTGCCCGTGATCACGGTCCGCTTGCCGTTCAACACCTCGTGCCAGGCAAAGAGGGCCGCGCCCAGGGCGCCGCCCGCATCGCCCGCCGCGGGCTGGATCCAGATGTTGTCGAATATGCCTTCTCGCAGGATCTTTCCGTTCGCGACGCAATTGAGGGCAACGCCGCCTGCAAGACACAGATACTTCTGCCCCGTTTCCTTCCTGACGTGGCGGGCCATGCTGAGCATGATCTCCTCGGTCACCAGCTGTACCGAGGCGGCCAGGTCCATTTCCCGCTGCGACAGGGCGCTTTCGGGCTTGCGGGGTGCTCCTCCGAAAAGAGCATGGAACCGTCCGTTCGTCATGGTGAGGCCGGAGCAATAATTGAAATAGTCCATGTTCAGCTTGAACGAACCGTCGTCCTTGAGGTCGAGGAGCTGTTCGTAGATCAGGTCCGCGTATTTCGGCCGGCCGTAGGGAGCCAGCCCCATGACCTTATATTCGCCGGAATTGACCTTGAAACCGGTATAGTAGGTGAACGCGGAATAGAGCAGACCCAGGGAGTGGGGAAAATGGATCTCCGAGCGGATCTCGAGCCGCTTCCCCTGCCTACGCCCCAGCTGGTCGTCGTCCATTCTCCAACGCCGTCGATGGTGAGGAATGCGGCCTCCTCGAACGGGGAAGGATAGAATGCCGAGGCGGCATGGGATTCGTGGTGCTGGGGAAAGAGGAACTCTCCTCGAAAACCGGCCAGTTCCTTCCTGATCATTTCGGACATCCAGATCTTTTCCTTCAGCCAGAGCGGCATGGACATAATGAACGTTTTCAGACCCGACGGCGCGTATGCCAGGGACGTTTCGATGATCCGCTCGAACTTAACGAGGGGCTTCTCGTAAAAAACGAGGTAATCCAGGCGTTTCCCGTGTGATCCCGCCTTCCCGCAGGCAATAGGCTGCGGCCTGACGCGGAAAATCGGCGTCGTGCTTCTTCCGGGAGAACCGCTCCTCCTGTGCCGCGGCCACGATTTCTCCATCGCGCACGAGACAGGCGGCGCTGTCATGATAGTAGGCTGATATACCGAGAATATTCATTGCGTGTATCTCTTCTGCTGTCCGATGAGGTCCCTCTTGCGTAAATAGGCGCCCATGGTTTCAGCCGCCAGGCGATGGCCTTCCGGAGTCCAGTGGATGTCCTGGGCAAAATAAAGCGGCAGGGTCTTGCTGCCGCGCATGACCGGCAGCAGAGGTACCGTAGGAATGTTCAGCTGTTTTCCGAACTCGACGAAGGTGTCCGAGAATTTCTGCATGTTCCCCCGGAAGAATTCCTCGGTATAGAGGTGGCCGTATCCCCTGACCTCCCAATGTGACCTGTCGATCTCAAAACACAGCGGTAGTATGAGGATAACGGTCTTCGCCCCTGCCGCAGCGGACAGGTCCCGGATCTTCACCAGGTAGTCCTTTGTCCTCTCAAGCGCACTCGTGAACCGGGGGCTGTAGCGGTCGCTGTAGATCTCCAGTAATTCCGTATTCAGGTCCCTGGCCGCGCTTTTTTTTAACAGGAATTTCAATCCCCGCAGATACTCGATACTATAGAGACGATTGCTGCCCAGGGCAGGCAGTGTTGGTATTCCCCCCATTACATCCGACACATCGTTGCTGTACAGCCCGACCATGACGAGGTCGGGCCGGTATCTGCTGAGCAACTCCCTGAGATAGCGATATTCCTGCTCCGTTCCATAGGCATCGACACCGGCGTTGACCACCTCGAACCGTTTGGGTCCTCCCGCCGGTCGATCACGGTTCAACATCGATTCCAGCACTTTGGCATAGGTTTGTTCACTGTCGACACCGATACCGAGGGTGAACGAGTCCCCCAGTGCCAGGATGCGAAACGTCTGCGGATCGCGTTCTCTCGTATACTCATGGTCCCTCAGACCCTCGGAGTTGATCTTGATCGTTGTGTTGAACTCTGCTGTGCGGTAGGCCATCTCGAAACCCGGGACCAGCCTGAAGCCGAGGTCGCCATCGGGTTTGTGCATCAGCCGCAGATTCACCATGTTCGGCGTGAATATCCGGAGCGTGATCTCCGTCAGAATGAACAGGAGAACCACCGTGGCCGTCAGCACCAGGAAATTAACAGTAAGAGACGATGTTTTTTTCATGTCAATCATCTATTCAACAGTACCGCGCATCTATGCGCCCCCAATGACCAGCCAGCCTCCATCAGCTGCATCGCTCACCGTTTTTGCACTTCGAGGAGGTACGCGAGGATTCGCGCTTTTTGGTCCTCGATCCGAGGGATCCAGTGGTACTCCTCCAGCCTGCTCTCATCAATGACGATGCCTGCGGGATTGTCATTGCACTTCGTCCAGGAAGCCTTGCCTCCCGTTGCCAGGTTCAGGAGTTCAATGGCATGGCCCTTGTACGGCCCCTGGACATGATCGACAATGCCCTGATACCGGAAGTAGCCGCAGGGTATGTTGCCGATGAAATTCTTCGCTTCCCTCGTATTCCAGAAGCCGTCATCCGATGTCGGCATGTTCTGGAACATCGGCATCGTATCGTTCAGCGTCGCGATCCAACGGTTGGACGGTCCTTCCCAGTCAAAAAGATACTGCACGCGGGAGATCCCGCTGTAACCGGCCAAAGCGCCCGCCGCAATGGTGATTCCCATCGAGAGCGACAGGACGCCTGCGGTACCCGCCCTCACGGGACCGTGCTGCAGCATAAAATCGAGGACGGCCCGCAGATCGTCCTGGTGGCGCCTGCCCCAGTAGTCCTCCGTTCCGCTGCTCTGTCCCCGTCCCGAGGGATCGAAATGAACAGCAACGAAGCCCAGTGAGGCAATATCTTCCGCTGTAATCAGGGCATCCGGAGCATCAAAGACCGCGCCCGACCCCAGACCCCCGGGGACTAACACGACGGCATGATTCTCACGAACGCGGTCAGGCATGTGCAGGTGTCCCTGCAGGGTCCTGCCCTGGAGTTCCAGTGTGAAGGGGGCCTCTGTGAGCGGGTCCGGCATGTTTCGCATTCCGTCAGATAAGCTCATCCCAGAAATGCCAGCACGCCGGATGGAGTTTGATG
>CAVTAJ010000014.1:0-125612 GCA_963732675.1 Nitrospirota bacterium | reverse complement strand
TATGGGCGGGTTCATGCTCACCCGGTACGGCAACGAGCGCCTGGAGACGTTCACCCGCGACGAGGTCGCCGCCGTGAAGGAGCTGTACGCCGATCGCGCCGCCCGGTGCCATGCTCGTCGGCGTCTCGGGCAACCTGCCCTGGAAGGCGACCCGCTACGACGACTACCGCTACCGCCCCATCGGGGACGACGCCTACTACGGCCGGCTGGACGCGCTGATGACGGACTTCGCCGCGCAGCCCAAGGAGGCATACCTCATCGTCACGCGCGGCCAGCAGGCATTCGCCGAGATGATCCTGGGCGCCACGCCGGCCGAGTGGGAGGCATTCCGCCGCTCGATCTTCGCCACCGGGCGCTTCGAGGATCGTGTATCGAGAATCCCAACGCGGTGGTCGCCCGGTACGTGCCGCGTCACCGCGGCCCCTGACCCAGACGCAGCGCAGCATCGCCGAGGAGCACATGCCCGAGCCCACGACGACGCCGTCCGCCGGCGCCGCCGACCGTCGAGACGCCCGACGCCGCCCGGCCGAGCGTCCACGGCTGACATCACGGTCGTCGTCCCGGTCCGCAACGCCGAGGCGATCCTGGAGGACTGCCTCGGCGTCCATCGCCCGCCAGCAGCCGGCCGAGGTCATCGTCGTGGACGGCATGTCGACCGACGCGCACGCTCGAGATCGCCCGCCGGCACGGCGCCCGGATCCTGTCCGACGAGGGCCGCGGGCCTCCCGGCCGCGCGGTCGATGGGCGCCCGGGCCGCCGCGACGCGGTGGGTGGCCCTGGTGGACGCCGACGTGATCCTTCCCGACGGCTCCCTGGCCGCCCTCTTCGGCGGAGTTCCAGCGGGACGGCTACGTGGCGCTCCAGGCCGGGCCTCGAGAGCGAGGCCGGGCCGGGCTACTGGGGCCAGGCGCTGGCCCACCACCACCGCACCGGGCGGAGCCGCTGGTGGTTCGGGCTCGTGGCGACGATCTTCGAGCGCGACGCGCTCCTGGCGCACGGCTTCGACGCCCGCGTTCGAGTCGGGCGAGGACATCGAGCTGCGCTGGCGGCTCGCGGCCGCCGGGGCGAAGGCCGGCGTCTCGCGGAAGGTGATCGTGCGGCACCGCTTCGACGACACGTGGGAGTTCGCCCGGGGCCAGTTCCGGGCCGACGGACGGGGCCTGGCCCGGATGATCCGCAAGCACCGCGCCGGCGGGGCCCGCCTCCTCCTGCTCCCGCTGGCCGCGGGCGTCCGTGGCATCGTCCTGAGCGTCGTTCGACTGACGGCCCCGCTGGATCCCGTACTACGTCGCCTTCACGGTCTTCAACTACACGGCGATGATCGGAGAGCTCAGCCCGACGTGGCCGCTGACGGACCGCCGATGGCGTTGACCCGCCGGCTGCGCGGTCGCGGCCGGCCTCGGCGACGACCGCGGATCGAGCGGCGCGCGACGTCCTGCTCAGCTCGCTCGCCCTCGTGGCCGGCAAGGTCGCCACGATGGGCTTCGGCTTCCTGGCCTGGATCGTGGCGGCGCGGCTCTACTCGGCCTCCGACGTCGGCCTCGCCTCGGGGGCGGTCTCGGCGGTCACCCTGTGCGCCCAGCTCGCGCTTGTTGGCGTCGGCTCGGCGGTGATCACGCTCCTGCCGCGCCACGCGGCGTCGCCCGGCGTGCTCCTCGACACGTCGATCTCCTACCTGGCGCTCACGGCGTCTCGTGGCCGGCGCTCGCTTCGTGGCGTTCGCGGGGGGCGTCCTGCAGCGAGCTGAGCGTCGTGGCGACCGACCCGGTCTACGCGCTCCTCTTCGTCGTCGCTGGCGGTGGCCGGCACGCTCGGCGTCCTGTTCGACCAGGCTTCGACGGCCCGCCGGCGAGGCGACCAGGTCCTGCTGCGCGGCGTGGCCGCGGGCTTGGTGACCCTCGCGGCGGTCGCGGTCATCGGCCTCGGCGCGACGCGGGACGAGGTCGCGCTGCCATCTTCGCGGCCTGGGCGCTCGGCGGCGTCACCACCCTGGTCCTGGGCCTCGTCCTCGTGGGCCGGGCCGTCCCGGGCTACCGCGTCCGGGCCCGGCTCGACCGGCGGCTCGCCGGCGAGCTGACCCGGCGTCGGCTTCCCGAACTACCTGCTCACGCTCGCCGAGCGCGCGCCGGGCTTCGTGCTCCCGATCGTCGTCGACGGAGCTCCTCTCGCCGGCCGACAACGCGGCCTGGTATGCCGCCTGGATGATGGCCTGGGTCGTCTTCGTGATCCCGATCCAGGTCGGGATGACGTCCTTCGCCGAGATCGCCCGCGAGCCGGAGCGGCCCGTCGCATCGTCCGGAACGGCGTCGCGACCTCGCTCGCCCTCGGCGTGGCCGGCGCCCTCGTCCTGGGCGTCGCTCGCCGTGCCGATCCTCGGTCTCCTGGGTCCGTACTACGCGGAGGCGGCGGCCGCGCCGCTGCGCGTGCTCCTCGTCGGCGTTGTCCCGATGACCGATCGTGCAGGCGTACTTCAGCCTCGGCCGGGCTCGTCACAGCCTGCGCGAGCCGATCGTCGTCGGGAGCGTGAGCAGCGTGCTCTCGATCGTCGTGCCGGCCGCGGTCGGCCCGACGGCGGGCCTCGTCGGGATGGCGGTCGCGTGGCTCGCTGATCCAGTCGGCGACGGCGGTCGTCGCGGCGGCCGTTCGGCTCGCACCCTGCTCGCGCGCCCCTGAGGGCCGGCCCTGGCCCGTCCGCCGGGAGGGCTCCTCCAGAGCGGCCGCGGCGTTCCAGACCGCAGTCGCCGAGGGGGGCGGCCGGGCTCGGCCGCGCACCCGGACGAAGGCCGTCGGCCGGGCGGACCCGGCGCGCCAGCACGGCGGGCGCAGGCGAGCCACGCGCCGGCACGACGGTCAGCTCCGTCACGGGCGTTGCCCTCGGCAGGGATCTGCGCCTGCGCGGCGGTCATGCTACCGCGGCCGCGGCGCTACCCTGTAGCCATGTATCGTCGACCTCGCCGGCCGGGCCGGCATCCATCTCGCGACGCCCGACGAGCGGGTCGAGCGGTACCTGCGCGCGCAGCTCGCCCCGTTCGAACCCACCGAGCTGTCCGGCTCGGCACGGTGCCGGACGTCGTGCTCGCCGTGGCCGCGGGCCCGCTCGGCGACCTGCGCGAGCTGCAGGGACCGGCCGACGACGATCTCCTGACGGGCACCGACGGGGAGAGCCTCCACGTGGCCTGGACGGCCGGCGGCTGCGCCATCCCCGAGCGTCTTGGCCGGGCGGCCGGCCCGGTTCGACTACGAGCCGGGCTTCCCGGTCTGGCGCGTCTTCCGCACGGCCGTCCGCCCGGCCGTGCAGGTCGCGATGGCGGCCGAGGGTCGCGCGGCGGCCGTGCATGCCGCGGCGGTCACGGTCGGCGATGCGGCGATCGTCGTGGCCGGCTGGTCAGAGAGCGGGAAGACGGAGACCGCCCTCGGTCTCATGGAGGCCGGCGCGTCGTTCCTCTCCGACAAGTGGACGCCGCTGGGGCCGGACGGGATCGCGTCGCCGTTCCCGATCAGCGTCGGCATCCGCCGCTGGGTTCTCGAGTACCTGCCCACGCTCCGGGCGGCGCTCACCCGGTCCGCCCGGACCCAGTTCGTGGCGGCCCGCGCGGCTTCGGTCGTCCTGCGCCCGGCATCACGCCGGGAGCGCCCCACCCGTTCGGCGGCGATGCTCGTCCGACTCGGCCCGGAAGGTGACGGCGCTGGGCGACCGCGCCGCCTTCGAGGTCGCCGAGCTTCGGGAGGCGTACGGCCAGGTCGACGACCCGACGCGGAGCGCCCCGACGCGCCTTGTCGTCCTGCTCGAGAACAGCCCGCGCGACGAGGTGGTCGCCGTTCCGGCCGACCCGGCGTCGGCCGCAGCCCGCCTCGCCCGCTCGGCGGCCTACGAGCGCCGGGCGTACTTCGGCATGCTCCAGCGGGCGGCGCTACCTCCTGCCCGAGCGCCCGGCCACGGTCGTGGAGCGGGCGATCGCACTTCGACGAGGCCGTGCTCCGCGAGGCGTTCGCGCGCGTCGAGCTCGTCACGATCCGGGCGCCGTTCCCGACGGACCCGCGCCGCGTGGCCGACGAGATCCTGCGCGTCGCCACTGCATGACGGCCGCCTTCGCCTTCGCCCCCGGGCTGGTCCTGCGCGTTGCCGGCCAGCCGGCGGCGGTGGCGCAGCTCCGCAGCGAGTACGGCCCGTGCGAGATCGCCGACGACGCGCCGCCGGCCCTCGAGATCGTCTTCGGTTCGCCGACGATCGGGACCGCAGGTGCCGCCGGGACACGGTCGCCGCGACGCGGCGGCCACAAGACCGTCAACTGGCAGGTCACGCTCGGCAGCCCGGCCGACGAGCCCCTTCGCGCCTGGATCTCGACCGCGCGGCTGGCCGGCCGGTTTCGCCCGCTCGCTCGTCCAGGGCTACGTCGTGGAGCCGCTCCTCTCGATCGCCGCCGCCCGGAGCGGCCACGTGCTCCTGCCGGGCGCCGGGATCGTCGGCGACGACGGGCTCCTCGTGGTGATCGGTCGCTCGCGGGCCGGCAAGAGCACGATCGCGGCGCGGGCGCTCGCGAGCGGCCGCCGGGTCCTGGGCGACGACCAGGTGCTGGTCGATGCGCAGCGGGTCGCTGGCGACCGTTCCCGCGCCGGCTGCGCTTCTACCCGGACCTGGCGGTCGCCGCGCCGATTGCCTTTGCCCGGCTTGCGGCCCGGGACCCGAAGAGTGCTGCGCCTGCGCGGCGCGGTGGCGGCGGCGACGGGAGGGTTCGTGCGCCCGTCGCTCGCCGTTCCCGCCCGGCGAGCTCGGCGGGACCTGGCAGCCGGAGCCCGTGCGCGCGACGCGGATCGCCCTCGTCGAACGACGAGCGGACGCCGCGGCGGTTGCCTTCACCTTCATCCGGATCGGCACGCCGGTGAAGCCGAAATGCTCGCGCAAACCGTTGACCAGATAGCGCGCATAGTCGCCCGGCAACTCGCCGGCCTGGCTCGACGAAATCGCGAATGTCGGCGGCCGCGTGCGCGCCTGGGTGATATAGCGGATGCGGATGCGCCGCCCCTTGGGCGCGGGCGGCGAATGCTTTTCCAGCATCATCTCGAGCCAGTCGTTCAAGCGATGCGTCGAGACGCGCATGTTCCAGATCTTGTGCTGCGCCAGCACCGCCGGCATCAGCAGCTCGACGCCATCGCCCGTCTCCGCCGACAGCGCCACGATCGGCACGCCCTTCCATTGCGGCAGCAACTGATCGACGCGCTGTTTCAAATTGCGCAGCAACGTCGCCTTGTCCTCGACCAAATCCCACTTGTTGACCGCCACCACCATCGCGCGCCCCTCGCGCTCGACCAGATCGGCGATCTGCAAATCCTGCGTCTCGAACGGGATCGCCGGATCGATCACCAGGATCACGACCTCGGCCATCTTGATCGCGTCGATGGCGTCGGTGGCCGACATCTTCTCGAGGTCTTCCTCGACCTTCGCCTTGCGCCGCAATCCGGCCGTGTCGACGAGCCGTATCTCGCGCCCTTCCCAAGTCCATCGCGCTTCGACCGCGTCGCGCGTGATGCCGGCTTCCGGGCCCGTGATCGAGCGTTCCTTGCCCGAGCAAGCGGTTGAGCAGCGTCGACTTGCCGGCGTTGGGCCGCCCGGTGATGGCAATCGACAACGGCCGCGACGGCGACTCGGAATCGTCCTCGTCGGTTTCGTCCGTGCCGATCGCCTCTTGAGGCGCGATCGCGATCAGAGCGCGGCAAAGATCGCCGACCCCCGTCCCGTGCGCCGCCGAAATCTCCACCGGCTCGCCGAAGCCCAAACGCGCGGCCTCGGTGATACCCAGTTCCGACGCGCGCGCATCGCATTTGTTGACGGCCAGCACGATCGGCTTGCCCGCGCGGCGCAGCATGCGCGCCAACTCCTGATCGTGCGGCGTGACGCCGTCGCGCCCGTCGATGAGGAAAATCAGCGCGTCGGCTTGCTCGATGGCGACGCGCGTTTGCTTTTGAATGCGGTCCGACAGATCGCCCGCCTTCACGTCGTCGAGCCCCGCCGTGTCGAGCAGGCGGAAGCCCAGATTGTAGAGATTGACGTCCGCCTCGCGCCAATCGCGCGTGACGCCCGGCGTATCGTCGACGATCGCCGTCTGCTTGCGCGTCAGGCGGTTGAAAAGCGTCGACTTGCCCACATTGGGGCGTCCGGCAATCGCGACGGTAAAGGCCATGTCCGCATCGATACGACGCTTATCTCAGCGCCGTCAGGCGCGCGTCGTCGGTCAGGATATAGACCGTGTTGTCGGCCACGATCGGCGCGATGAACGCCTTGTCGGGAATGTCGATCTGGCCCAGCACCTCGCCAGTATAAGGCGAAATCGAAACCGCATAGCCTTCCGACGACACCGCGACCAAACGGTCCGACACTAAAACCGGACCCGACCACGAAATCGGCCCCGTGCGCGCATCCGGATTGCGGAACGCGTCGAGCTGATGGATCCAACGCACGCGCCCGTCGGCGCGCCGCACGCACATCACCTTCGCGTCGTCCGTGATCACGTAGACATAGTCGCCCACGACCCAGGGGCGCTGCGTGCCGCCGACGTCGATCGTCCACACGCGCTCGCCCGTGCGGATGTCGATGGCAACCAGACGGCCCGCATGACTGTTGGCGAACACCAGGCCGCGGTCGATCACCGGACGCCCCGAAATATCGGCAAGCGTCGACAATGGCGTCAGACCGCCGGAGCGCGCCAGCGTATCGCTCCACGCCGCCTTGCCGTTGCGCACGTTCAGCGCGAACAACTCGCCCGACGTGTACGGAACAACGACGAGATCTCCTGACACCGCCGCGCTGTTCGAGCCCAAAATGCCGGCCGACTCCGCAATGCCGCGATGATCCCACAACACGCGGCCGTCGTCTTCGGCCAGCGCCAACAGCTGATTTTCCTGCGTCGCGACGAACACGCGCCCGCCGTTGACGACCGGCGCCGCACGGAACGGCACCGTCGCCGCGCGCCGCCAAATTTCCTTGCCGCTACTTCGCGTCGAGCGCCACGACGAAGCCGAATCCGGTCGACACGAACACGCGCCCGCCATCGGCCGTAATGCCGCCGCCGAAACCGTCTTCCGCGTCTTCGTCGTTGGGCGTCAGATCGACGCTCCACACATCGTCGCCCGTCTTCGCGTCGTAGGCCGTGACCTTAACTTCCGAATCGAGCGCATAGATCTTGCCGTCGGAAATCACCGGCGACGCCGTCAAGCGCGAAGATGTCGACGAGCCGGCGCCGACGCCGGTGCTCCATGCCCGTTCAAGTTCTCCCGACCGCCGACAAATGATGCATCACGTTGTCCGCATAGCCGCCGGGTTGCGGCCAATCGGGATTGAGCACGGGCTTGGGCAGCTTCACGGGGTCGTTGGCCAATTTCGGATCGGCCTCGATCAACCGCGCGCCGGGCAGAACGGACACGCGCTCGCCGCGAATGTCGATTTTCTTGCCTGGCGTGATGAATTGATCGAACGTCTCGCAAGCGCCGAGCGAAAAGGTGCCAAGCACTAAAAGGCTCGCAGCCGCCAGCGTTGCACGGTTGGGGCAATGGGTCATATCGGGTCTCGCGTGTCAGGGCGTTGGGGGCTGAACGGGGTCGGGTCCAAGCAACGAGCCTGGCTGTTCCGGCGCCGGCGGCATTGGCGGCAATAGAAGCGAATCGCTGGCGCCTGGCGGCAGCACCGACGCTGGCGGTGGCTTGATATCGTTAAGCGTCATACCCGCTTCGATCAGCGCGCGCATTTCTTTCGCACGGCGGTTTGTGATCCGCGAGACGTAACGTGCCGGCACGGCTTGCTTCAACACCGCGGTTTCCGGCTGGAGTCGGCAACGCCAAAATATGGTCGTAGAGCTTCAGCGCCTCGGCCTTCTTTCCGGCGCGCCAAGTCGCATAGGCGAGAATTTCCTGCGCCTGAACGCACCAGGGACTCGCGTTCACGCTGCATGGCGCCGATCCCGCAATCGGCCCTAACCGCTTATTGATGTCGTCGAGCGGTGCCGTTTCGGACAACAGCATACTTGCGCGCAGCTGAGCGTAGTCGCGGAACAAGGCGCCACCGCCGCTGCTGGAGGCGAGCTCGTCATAGAGTTTGACCGCAGCTTTCACATCGCCCAGTCCGGCCCTGAGCGCCGCTTCCTGAAAGCGCGCCATCATCGGATAGCCGGCCGCGCCGCCGGCCGCGATCTTGGCCAGGTCGTCTGCCGCTTCTTTCTCCGCCCCCGCGCCGGACGATACTTTTCCGCCCACGACCTCAAAACTTCTCGAGGACGATTCGATCTGGCGGGCGCGCCAATAAGACCAACCCTGAAACCCGGCGACGCCCACAACCAACGCGGCAACGCCACCGACCACGGCCACACGGTACTTTTGCCAGAGTTTCGCCATCTGATCGCGGCGAAATTCCTCTTCGACTTCCTGAAATACGTCGCTCACGCAAAACCTTCGAAAGGGCGCTGAAAACGGCAGCTCGGGGTGAAAGAAGCGCGGACCTTAGCCATGTTGACCATGCGCCGCAATCAGATGACGAAGATTTCAGACCGGCACATCCGCGCGGGTGCCGCATCGTCACTCTGTGGTCGTTGCGAAGGTATCGCGCCCTGTCATCGCACGCTCGCATCGAGAGGCGCTTCATCACGAATCACGACTTAACCGGTCGGCGCCCCAGCCGGGGCCGAGCGCAAGCAGATTTCGTTACCAGACCCCTAACGACTCAGATCCGATACTCGCGCAGGGTCATTTTTCGATGGCTTTGTCCGAAAATTTCGAAACACTGCGGACGGAAATTGCATTTCCCGCTGGCCGTGCTTGAAACTGCCGAGAAAAGCCGCAGAAAACAGCGAGAAATTCGGCGTTTTGCAGCCGTGCCGATTCAACCCATCCGGGAATGTTGGTGAGCAATGCAGCTCAACTTCCGGGTGTGCCCTCCAGGACACGGCCGGTAACTATGTGTCCTTGTTGCAAGGGTCGGACAATCTTTCCCGCAGACAATTGCGCCGGAAGCGAACAGGGCCATAGTAATGCTTGTGAAAAAGGCTTTGCGGGGCGGCACTTAGCGAATCTCCCTGAAAAGCTTGATGAATCGGACGGAAGCGGGACCGGGTCAGTGAAGCGTACGGCGACAATCATGGCGATGACAGCGGCGGGGGCCTTGGCGGCTTCCGTGTCCGCGCGCGCCGCTGACGTGTCGATGGCCGAACGCATTTTGAGCGCGGTCTATTCCGATCTCGGATTTTCTTCGGACACCAGCTGACGCACCGCAAACCAAGAACGGCTTCTTCGTCGGCGTGCATTCCGGTTTCGCTGGCAACAGTGGATTGATGCCGGCGACGGCGGGCTTGTCGATCCCGTTGAACACGGAACTCGACGTCGATTCGATCGCGGCGAACGGCTACTACGTTTTCACCACCGACTGGTCGCTGGGCACCTATGTCGGCGGCGGCTTCGGCAAGTTCAATCTCGGCGAAGATCCGCTTTTAATTCGGCGTTGCCGCGTGGAAACTTCGGCTATCAAGGCATGGCGGGTCTGACGTATTCGTTCACGCCGTCGATGGTGTTGGGCGTGGAGTATCGCTACTCCGAACCGGTGAACAACCCGTACTTCCAGCAGAACACGCTTCCTCGCAATGAAGAGGAAGATCAAAGCGTGACGTTGCGCTTCGACTTTTTGCTGAACTAACCTTCTATTCCTCCTCCCGTCACTGGGCCGCTCTTGGCGGCCCTTTTTGTTGTGCGCACGGGCGAGCGCTCATTTCTTTCCGGCGATGATCCGCCGCGCCACGAACCAAAACGCGATCAATCCGGCCGCTGTGACGCCGTACACGGCCACCAACGCAGCCTCTTTCGGCAGCCCAAGCGCCACCGCCGCCCAACCCGCCCCCACGAACAAACCCACACCGCCGCCCAGCACGACGATCACGAACACCGGATAGGCGATCAAGAACAGCATGCCAGGACGCTTCATCCGCGACACGCGATAAGCGAAGTGGACGAGAAGCGCGCCGATTGCCACAAGAAACACTTGGCTCATCCAATTATCTTCATCCGGTCGCCGACGCTCACCCTCACTCGAAAACTAAAGTCGCAGGGTGATAATGTCGAATTGACAAGACAAGGACACCGCGACGTGCCCCCCATGACCGCAAGCGACCTGCCGTTGAAACGTCTGGGACGCGGCAAGGTGCGCGATATCTACGAGGTCGACGCCGACCGCCTGCTTCTCGTCGCCACCGATCGCATCAGCGCCTTCGACGTGGTGATGGCGCAAGCGATCCCCTTCAAAGGCGCCGTCCTCACCCAGATCAGCGCCTGGTGGTTCGACCGCCTGAAGGACGTGGTGGCCCACCACATGATCTCGGCGGCGGCGGACGACATCATCGCCGCCCTCCCCATCTCAAACCGCATCGTGCCGCCATCGCCGGACGCGCCATGCTGTGCAGGCGCACGCAAGTCTTCCCGATCGAATGCGTGATCCGAGGTTATCTCTCCGGCTCCGCGTGGAAAGAATACGCAAACCGCGGAACGCTTGCCGGCGAAGCTCTGCCGCGCGGTCTGACCGAAAGCGCCCGCCTCGAACCGCCGATCTTCAGCCCCGCCACAAAAGCCGAAAGCGGCCACGACGAAAACATCACCATCGCCCGCATGCGCGAAATCGCAGGCGACGCGGCGACGGCGGAACTCGAACGCCTCACCCGCGCCGTCTACGACAAGGGCACGCGCCATCGCCGAGGCCCGCGGCATCATTATCGCCGACACGAAATTCGAATTCGGCCGAGACGCCATCGGGAAAAATCATCCTGATCGACGAAGTCATGACGCCTGACTCCTCGCGCTTCTGGCCCAAGGACGGCTACGCGCCGGGCCGCAGCCAACCGAGCTTCGACAAGCAACCGCTTGCGCGATTGGCTCGACGCCGAACGCCGCGCAGGCCGCTGGAACGGCGAAGCCCCGCCCCCGACCTTGCCGCCCGACATCATCGAGGCGACCAGCAAGCGCTATCTCGACCTCTACCGCCGCCTAACGGGCACGCCGCTCGACACCGACGCGCGCTAACCGGCTCCGGCGGATAGAACATTACATAGTGTCCCTAATTCCTGGAAGACACGCCATGACCGCCCACATTCTCGACCGCCCGATTTGGCACGCGCTGACGACCCGCCAAGCCCATGTCGCGCAGGGCACCGCACGCGCCCGGCGTTTTGCCACCGACATCGGCCCCTTTGCGGCGACCGCCGACGACGGCGCCGAGAGCCTTGCCGAACTCGCAGCCCTTCTGCCCGCAGAGGGCGCCGTGATCTTGCTGCAAAAAGGCGAGATCCCGGTACCGCCCGGCGCCATCGCCGCGCATGACCGCGCTCGGCGTGCAGATGGTGGCGCGCACGCTCGCCCCGCTCGACCCCGCGCCCCCGGTCGAACGCCTGACCGACGCCGACGCGCCGGCGATGCTGGAACTGGCGACGCTCACCGCGCCCGGCCCCTTCCTGCCGCGCACCCACACGCTCGGTCAGTTTTGGGGCGTGAAGGAGAACGGCAAACTCCTCGCCATGGCGGGCGAGCGCATGAAGCTCGACGGCTACACCGAGGTGAGCGGCGTCTGCACCCACCCGGACGCGCGCGGGCGCGGCCTCGCCGGATTGTTGTCGCGCACGGTCGCGACCCAAATCATGAAACGCGGCGAAACCCCGATCCTCCACGCCTTCGCGAGCAACACGACGGCGGTCGGGCTCTACGAGAAGCTGGGCTTCGTCCTGCGCTGCCACGTCAATGTGATGGTGTTGACGCGCGGCTGAGGGAACAAGAGCGGCGGGCCACGGCCGCGATGCGCCCCGGCACAACCGCGAGATGCGGGAGAAGTGCAAATCTAATCCGTGCCATCACGCCATCACATTGGCGGCTCTCCGCCATTTCCTGCATCACGCCGGCGCCACATTGCCATCACTTGTGGCGGCAGATACAGGCGGCGGACGCAAACTATGCCCGAGCCACGCGTGCATAACCGCAGCCGCCAAGTCCCGCCCAAAAATTCAAGTCGCAGCCGCCCGCCCCGAGGAGCCAGGGGATCGTGACCCATCCGCACTGGCGTCCGGCCACGCAAACAGCCTAGAACATACAGTGAACATACGCAAGCGCAATCGCGCCATCCTCCGCGCAAATCCCGCCATCCTTCGGTCGTCGATCGCGAGGCGCAGCGCCTAAGATAACGCGCACGCGCCCTGGGACCGCAGGCGCGCAAGCGGAGGCGGACGCGATGGGGGACTTCGCCGATACGGTCACGGCGATCTCCTCTCGTGATGCGACGGCTCACGCGCGCCGCGCGTTGGCCCCCAACAACAGCTCGCCGATGTCCCGTACGCTGAAGGAGAGGATCAAGAGGTAGATCGCGAGGAACATCATGCCGCCGAAGAATGCGACCACGCCAAGCAACAGCCCCACGCCCGAGAAGGCGTTGCGCCACGCCGTCCACAGCGCGGAGAGCATCAGGAAACCCGGTGAAGTCCAAATTGAACTGCCCCGCCCACCCCATCGCGGCCATGTCGCCGAAAAACGCCGGGAACAAGTTCCACCCGTGGTTTGCGATCACGACGGCCGTATAGACCGTGAGCGCCGCCAAGTGAGCGGCCAAAACCAAACGCAAAACGACCATGACCGGCTCCCTCAAATTTCCAACGTACCCAAGCGGTACCGCCACCCGCGAGCCCCTGCAATTACCTCGCAAGTCATGAAACCGCCGCCTGCTCTTCTTCCCGCCTTCCTCGCGGCCACGTGACACGATAACCTGTCGCTGTATTCGCTCTTCTGCAAACGGAGGGGGCACCATGCTTCGCAACGCGACCTCGGGATTGGTGATAGCGGCAACGTTGATCGTGGCGGGTTGCACCCGCACCTCGGGGTATCCGCCCGCCTCGTGCGCGGCCGCGACGGGAATGGCGCGCGACCACATCAATGACTTTGCCCAACTGTTGGAGCCGCAGAAGAATTGGCCCAAGGTGATCAAGATCGAAAACCCGGTCGAGATCAAAGTCGAGACGAGCACCGGCCGCTACAAGCTGACGCGGACCTGTGTGGCCGACGCCCTTCTTGCCGACGGAACCCGCGCTCGCGCGCTTTACGTCATCAGCGACAAGGGGGAGGGCTTGCTCGGCGGCTTCGGCTTCTACGCCTGCATCGTCGGCCGATCTGACGACTGCAAGGTGCCCCCCGCTTGAGGCGGCGCTTTGCCCCCATGCTCCGCCGTGCCGTTTCGCTGGGCCTCGTGATCGCGGCAACCCTCGCCCTCGCCGGCTGCTTCGTCGCCTCGATACACGTTCCGAAAGGCGCGGGCCCCATCGCCGATCGGCGACTCGTCGGTTCCTGGCAAGGCATCGACGACGGCGACCACAATCCCACCACCGACGACGTGGTGTTGACGTTTCGCATGACGACGAACGCAAAGCCCCTGCGCCTCACCTGGAGCGAGGGCGACAAACGCCTGTTCTACGACGTCTACACCCGGAAATTCGGCGCCCATAGGGGCTTCGCGGCCAAGCTCACCGGACCGGCCGACGCGCAAAGGCAAGACGAAACGATGGTGGTTGATTCTCGAAGCTTATTTGGAGTTGGTGCTCATTATTTGGTATTTTTATCGCTCTTCTGTTTGATTCTTTTTCTTCGGCTCGCAAACCCTTCCCGTATTTCCTGCGGCACACGGCTGATGGCAAGGGCGTCGGCCGGGACATCACCGGTGATCGTCGACCCGGCGGCAACAAGCGCGCCGCGCCCGATCTTGACCGGCGCCACGAGTTGAGAATCACTGCCCACGAATACGTTGTCCTCGATAACCGTGGGATGTTTGTCATATCCATCGTAATTGCAGATGATGACACCAGCCCCGATATTCACGTCCCGTCCCACGGTCGCATCACCGATATACGTGAGGTGGCTCGCCTTGCTCCCTTCACCGATCGTGGATTTCTTCACCTCGACAAAGTTCCCGATCCTGGCCCGCGGTCCGATCACAGAACCGGGCCGCAAATGTGCGAAGGGTCCTATGATGGCGAGGGAAGCGATTTCGCTATCTTCTATCACCGAACAATCCTTCACTGTGACCTTTTCTGCGATCACACTGTTGACGATCCTGGTCCCGGGATAGATAACACAGCCATTGCCGACCGTGGTCCTGCCCTCGATCATTACGTTGGGGTAAATCACGACATCACGCCCCAGCCGGACGTCGTTTCCGACAAAGACCGTATCCGGGTCGACCATGGTAACGCCTTCGAGCATCCATTGGCGATTTATCCGGCCACGCAGAATCGCCTCGGCCTGGCTCAGATCGAATCGGGAATTAACTCCCATCACCTCATGCGAATCCCTGCAGAGAAAGGCCGAAACACGATGTTTTTTCTTTTTTGCGAGTTCTATGGTATCAGGAAGATAGTACTCTCCCTGTGCATTGTTCTTGCCGAGAACCATGAGAGATGAAAGCAGGAACTTACGGTCAAAGCAGTAGATCCCCGCGTTCACTTCCTGAATTTTCTTCTGCGCCGCGGTGGCGTCTTTTTCCTCCACCACACGCATGACCCCTGACTGGCCGCGCACCACCCTGCCGTAGCCAAAGGGATTGTCCACCTTCGCGGTAACGAGCGTAATTGTTGCACGTGATTTCTGGTGAAGAGCAACGACGTCCTGGAGAGTTTTGCTCGTGATCAGCGGTGTATCTGCGCACAGGACCAGAACGGGACCCGCCCCCGTGGAAAAAGCTTCCGTTGCCTGTTGTACCGCGTGGCCGGTGCCGAGTTGCTCTGCCTGCAGCACGATCTCCGGCCGGTACTCACCCACCGCGCTCCTTACCTTGTCGGCCTGGTGACCGAGCACAAGGACGATCTTTTCCGGCTCGACGCCGGCGGCGGCGTTCAGAACATGCTGAATGAGCGGACGACCTGCCAGCGCATGGAGCGCCTTGGCAAGGTCCGACTTCATGCGCGTACCAAGTCCCGCGGCAAGGATGACCACCGTTGGATTCATGATCTTGATTCCTTCAGTCCTGTTTGATGCAGTTTATTGGCCTGGATCTCGCTGAGTGAGACAAGACCGATAGATACGATGAACTTCATCCCCTGCTCAACGGTCATATCGAGGCGATTGACCTCCGCTTCGGGAAGGATGAGAAGAAACCCAGCAGTAGGGTTCGGGGTGGTGGGCACAAAGACCGTTATGAACCTGCCTTCAAATCCCATGCACTCCCCCCTTACCTCGCCGGTCATGAACCCTACGCTGTAGCAACCCTTGCGCGGGTACTCGATAAGTGCAACGCCGTGAAAATTTTGTTTCATAGAGAAGGTATCCATGATCTTTTTCATCGTGGAATAGACCCCGCGCACCAGCGGGACCCGTTGCATGAGGGTATCGCTGTACCGAACGACATTTTTCCCGATATAGTTGGCGGAAAGAAGTCCAACGAGGAGCACAAAGAGAACCAGGGTGATGATCCCGAGACCGGGGAACTTCAAGCCCAAAAGATATCCCGGCAGATCACCAAGCAAGTTGTCGATCACGCCGAGCAGTCCTGACAGCACATAGTATGTCGCCCAGATCGGTATGATCACCAGCAGGCCGGTGATAAAATATTTTTTGAAGGAATCTCTGAGTTTTTTCACGTCGTTATATTACTGATTTTACTGAGCTGTTGCAAGCTTTTTTTCAGAAGGGGCTGCAAGACGGGATAATAAATAAAGAGGATTCGAGATATGCAGCGACTGCCCATAAACCGCCGAGTCACGGACGTATGACTGCGTTACCAGATATTATAGGCAGTGCCGTCCAACGCGACAAGCGGGCTGGCGCTGTGCACATCAAATATGCCGGTTTCTCCGCCACCTTCCCCGCTGCCCTCCGGCGCGACGGTGATCCAGTCCTCGGCATTGGTAAAGGGATCTTTGGGAATGGCGCGCAGGTAGCTTTTGGCCTTTTCCTGTGTGTTGATAAGGTCATTGAGCGCTGCCGGATACTTGCCGTTGTCAGCATAATACTGGTCAATGGCCTCTCGCATCTGGAACAGGTCTTCCCTGAGCACCGCCTCCCGCGCCCTCACAATGGATTGTTTGAGGTTCGGCGCCGCAATGGTGATAAGGATCCCCATGATCGCCATCACGATCATGAGTTCGATGAGCGTGAAACCCCTCGAAACGTTTTGACCGTTTCCCGCAGTTGTCTGTCCCCGGACATTCGTCATCTGTCTTCTCAATCAATTACCACGTATTGAACTTCGAGCCGTCGAGAGAGATCACCTCGCTCTTTGAATATACATCATACACATTCCCCTCGCCCCACTGGGTAGACTCCGATGAGTCGCTGTATGATCGCAGTCCCCAGTTGTTCGGCTTGTCCGGTGAGTCGAGGGCGGTCATGGGGTCCCGGGGGATCCTGCGAAGATATTTCCTCGTCTTGTCCACTGCGCCTGCCAACTTCAGCGGCTCCGTCAACTGCTCAAGGGTCTCCGGGTAGTTGTATTGTTCGGACTTGCAGTAGCCTTCAACCGTCGAAAGCTTTTTCTCATCGCAATCCTTTTTGAATTCGTCGATCGCCGTGCGGAGAACCCTGAGATTTGTCCGGAGTTCAATCTCCTTTGCCCGCCTGACCGTCATGCGCGACAACGGCATGGCCGCCGTGGCCAGAATCCCAATGATCGCGATGACCACGAGAAGCTCAATCAGAGTGATGCCATCCCGCCGGCAATTCCGCATTCCGCACAAGACCCATCCCCTCCCTTTTTCCTCCCCTTGAAGGAGAGGGGGAGGGGTGGGGATGCGTTTGTCGTTCCGCATTCCGCATTGTTTTGATTACTTCACGCTCATTTTTGCGCCTTTGAGCTCTGTCTTGATCTGCTCACGGTTGAAATTCGTCAGTTTCACGCTCTTCATGGACACTTCGCTCGTACCCCCTGATTTGGCCTGGAACACGAGCGTGCACAAACTTCCGCTGCCGTCCACACCACCCACATCACCGATCCGGGTCATGTAGATGTCCACCGTCCCCGCCTTGATATTATTTGAGAACAGGAACGAGGTCTGCTGGTTATCTTTCTTGAGGAGCGTACCTTCGCTCGCTATCTTGAACTCAATGACCTTGGGGTCGTAATTGAGCGTAACGATAGCCCCATACAGGTCTTTCATGCTTCCTGCGATCAAGTCGAACCGTACCTCCTGGCCCACGCTGATAGACGCCTCCGTGGGCTTGATCTCTACAACAGAGATTTGCGCTGCAAGAGGCTGAGCCGTTGTGGACGCTGCTGACACCGGCTGGGCCGGCTCACCTGATGCAGGGGGAGCAACCGCTTCGCGCTTTGCCAGAGATTCAAGGACCGCGGCCTTGTTGACCGACTTGTCTGATGGTTTAGAGCTCTTGCCGCTCGTGGTAAAAAGCGGATTCGTATCGTAGGCCTCTTCCGTTCCCGACCAGAATACCTGCGAATCCTTGTCCGGAAGTTCCATGGTGCGGACGATGTTCGGCGTGATCGACATGAGAATGTCTGTCTTGATCGTACCGTTGTCCGAATGGGAGAAGAGCCTGCCCAGAACCGGAATGTCTCCGAGGATCGGTATCTTTATCTTGCTCTTCCGTTCCTCATCCTTGATGAGCCCTCCGATGATCACGGTTTCTCCATCACGGAGGTTTATGAACGTGTCCGTTGACCTGGTGCCGAACTTGTACGCCTGCTGACCGCTTCCGAACGAGATGGCGTCCTCAAGATTGCTGACCTCCATCCCCAGCTTGATCGTCACGGTGTTATTGAGGTGGATCGTTGGCTCGATCTTTAGCTTGATGCCTACTTCCTTATACTCGAAATTGGACGTGACCTGACCCACCGTGGTGGATTGAATGGTCGATGTCTGGACCGGTATCTTTTCACCGATGAGGAATGTGGCCTGTTTGTTGTTCAGCACGCGAACCCTCGGGTTTGCCAGGGTCTGCGCATCGGAATCCTGTTTGATCAGGTCCACCACCACACCCGGAAGTGTAACAAATATATTTTTATTCGACAGGCCCCTGAGATCGCTCAGCGCGATGCCGCTGTTTGTTGTACTTGTTGTATCGGTTGTTGACCCGATCGAAGCGCTGACGGACAGGCCGCCTGGCGTGAAGTTCCATCCATATTTCAGCGCGTTGCTCCGGGAGATCTCGAGGATCTCGACATCAAGAATGACCTCCCCTTCCTTGAGGTCGTTCGCCGCGATCACTTTTTCCACAAGCTTCATCTTATCCGGGGTTTCCCGCACCGTGATCGAGTTCAGTACCTCGTTCACATACACTTTTTTGACGTCAAGCATGGACTTGAGAAGGTTGACAATATCCTTCGACTTTGCAATGTTGATGTAGAAGGTCTTGACCAGCAGGTCCTGATATTGATCGGTCTTTGCTTTGCTCTTGGGGATGATAATGATGGTGTCAGCGCTGACTTTTTTCATGAAGAGTTTGTTCGTCGAGAGCAGCAGTTTCAGGGCATACTGAAACGACACATCCTTGACGAAAATCGTCACCGGCTGGGCCTTCACTTCTTCGTCGAACAGGATATTGATGCCCGATAGTTTTGACAGGAACTCGAACACATCCTTGATATTGGTATTTTTAAAATTGATCGTGATAGGTTTATCCGAAGCAAGAGTAAGGGCATCATCGGGTTCGACCTCGGTCCTCTCTTTTTTGAGCTTATCAAGGGAATCATGGTATTTCACGTTATCAGGATCGAGTTCCACCGACTGGTTCAGTTCACTGATGGCCTCCCCAAACCGTCCCAGCTCCATAAAGGTGAGCGCTGCGCGGTAGTGCTCTTCCGCCTGTTTCATATCGAGGACTGACTTCAGCGCGCTCTGAACGGCGGCATTGGTCGGGTTCAGGTAGATGGCCTGCTGAAGCTCGGTGATCGCCTGGTCAAGCTTGCGCTCTTTCAAAAAATTGCGCGCCTTATTGTAGTGCAGGTTCGCCGCTGTCTCTTCTGCCCGAATCACTGCGGCACGGTACTCAATATCGTGCGGGTCCCGGCGGTTTGCATCCCGATACTCTTTCACGGCCAGATCCCACTCGCCGCGCTGAGCGTACCGCTCACCGCGCTGGTACGCCTGAGAACCCGCGCAGCCCGAGAGCGCGGCGATCAAAAAACTGATCATGAGCCACAGTTCAACCCTTTTCATTATCCTCCTCCTCACGTCTGCCGTTTTGTCCCGAACAGGACGAACCGGAACCGACACATCACGAATTGTTATTATAGGGAACCGGAATACATAAAAAATCCATGGGTTGCTGGAAGAAGAATAGTGGATGAATGATGATCAATAAAGAACCAACATCCCTCCTCACCCATCCTTCAATTCTTATTTATTTTACGCCGGTGAAGATGTTTACCGTACCTTTCGTGCTTCAGTGAACCATTTTCTGTCATTGTTCTGTTCTTGTTTCAAGTTATTGTCAGTGTACTGGCGTTGGTGCCGGCAGCGGTCTCATTTGCTGCGGCAACGTCTGTGTCGGCGGTTGCTGCCGCGGCGCCTGTTGCTGTGGCTGTTGCGTCGCCAGGTCGGCGCCGGAAAGCTCCAGCTGCACCTCGACGCCAGTAACGGTATCGAGCAGGACAACATTATTTTTGCTCACTTCTTTGACCTTGTAGCTCTTGAGAATTGTGTCTCCTCTCTTCACGATGAAGAGCTCTCCCTCTTTGGACAGGAACAGCGTGTTGTCCTTTTCTGTCAGATACCCAAGATATTTAAACTTATTCAGATCCGCCCGTGCCGCATCAGCAACCGCCTGAACTGCCTGAGCAGCAGCCTGTGCCGCATCAGCAGCAATCTCCTCCGGTGTTTTTACGTGCACCGGAGGGGTCGCCGTTATCTTAGACACCACCCGTTTTGGTTTGAGAACCGGGTTCTCCATCCGGAAAATATCGCGGCCCACGCCCGGGTATTTTTCACCACGCCGCTCCAGGAAGGCGTTCAGTGGGTCCACGCCTGCCCTCCGGGTCGACAGACCCTGCCGCACCGGCGAGCTGGCTATCGCGCCACGCTGATACGTGAGCGGCGCGGTCCTCGGTTTCTCATCGGTTATAATTCGGTAGCCGATGAGAAGCACAAGGACCACGACCAGCACGATGAGGACAGACGTTTGCTGGGCCTGCGTTAATTTCATCGGCGTTCTTAGTTCCCTCTCACATAGATCATCAGTTTCATCTGCAGCGTTACCCTGCCCTTGTCCGACTCGAGGTTCACGTCCTGTATCCCGATAAGCCGGTCGGATGTCTCCACCTCATAGATGAATCGTTTGATATCAGAATATCTGCCCTCTACGGGAAACGAAAATGACAGCATGGCGAGTTCCCCGCTTTCCCGCCGGGGGATGTCGTAGTTGATCGCGGCCACTGCCAGGTTCAGCCTCCGCGCCATCTGCACCAACTCTTTCACAAGCAGCGGCATGTCTTTCTGCGCCGGGATCCCTGACAGGAGCCTTGCGAAGAGCGGTTTCTGCTCTTTGAACAGCACTGTCTCTGCATGCCGTTGCCTGAGTTCGGCAGACCTAGCTTCGCCCGTATTCATACCGTTGACAGAGGGAGCAATGAGAAAAAAGTACAGCGCCAGGTTGATACAGACGAGAACCGCGAATGGGATCGCAGACGTCCGCAACTGTTTACTGTTTTCCCTGAGCCACGACAGGACTGTTATCTTCCCGATAGACGGCAACCACATTAAATGAAATACTCCCCTTTTCCAGAGACTGATGTTTGAGAGACGGAGATTTGAATGGAACGGCCTTTTCCATCGCCACAACCAGATTACGAAGCGACTCCGGAGAACGCGCCATGCCGTTCAGTGTCAGCGTGGAGTCCTTAGGATTGAATTCCACATGCTTAAGCGCTACACCCACTGGTACAACGGCCTCAATGCTCGTTAAAAGCCTTGTCCATGACATTTTTCGCGATTCGGTGAGTCCCGACATGGCGGTCAGGTCTTTCACAAGCTGTTCACGCTCCAAAATATCTGGCCGGGCCAGCGCGTCAGCCGCCTCAAGCTCCTGAATTTTCCGATCAATGACGGAAATATTCGCTCGGAGTGACATGGTGGTCCAGAGCATTCCCGCCGTAATGGCAACGAGAATGATGTTCCCCGCTATCAGCGCGGATTGGATCCTTCCGATCAGCCGGTAATTCCTGCTGGCAAAGTTTATTTTGATCATAGAGAACTCCCGGCCCCCAAAGCCGCGGCCATCTCGGGTCCGATGCCCTCGGCGGACAGGGCCGCTACCGCGGGCGAAAGCACCTCAACGTTGAGTGACGTCATGGTCCTCAGTCCTTCGGCCAGTTCTGCGGATACAATAGGCTCCCCGGTGAGATAGAGGTCCTGGATCTCGGGCTGCTGCAAATGGTCCATATGAGCATAGAAATGAAGCGAATCGTCAATCTCGCGCATGAGTCTGCTGCGGATGTCCTCCGAACTTCCCCGCTTCACATCCTTGTAACGGTAGAACTTTACCCCGCTCTCATCCATAATGATGGTCGCAAAAGTATCCTCGGAGAGGTGGGCCAGCGCGGGAACCGCGGATTTTTTCGTGAGGTAAGATGAATAAAAGTTCAGAGCATGAAAAGACGACGGACCTACGGTCCAGGGATCGAGTCCCAGCCCGTTGAGGAGCGACTCATACTGAGCGATCACTGCCCGCTTGGCAACACAGGTGAGCACGGTAAACCCTTTGTCGCGTCGTGCGAGTACCTGATATCGGAGAACAGTTTCGACAGTATCGAAGGCGGCCCCCTTCTCGAGCCGCCAGCGGATCAGACGTTCCCGGTCCTCGGCCTTGCCGGGAAGTTCGTCGAACTCGATCGTCTGAACGCGGAACACGCCATCGGGCAGGCTTAAGGCCGCCCGGCGGATGCCTGAAGGGGCATCGGCCAGACACTCCCGCAATACGGCGTTC
Source organism: Nitrospirota bacterium (assembly GCA_963732675.1). Lineage (GTDB taxonomy): Bacteria > Nitrospirota > UBA9217 > UBA9217 > UBA9217 > JALNZF01. The sequence goes on along the minus strand of CAVTAJ010000014.1, from coordinate 103,688 downwards.
AAATGGTAAATATCTTCAATGTTCGGCGATGCGTAGGCCTCGCTCACCATACCGGCAGGCAAATCAGTGGCCTTCGTAAAAAGCGCGGAAAAGTTATCACCGCTACCCGATACCACCGCAACCCTCACTGACTTATCAGTTATCTCGATCCCCAGATGGGGTTTTCTCCCAATTAATCGTAGCATTTTCGGTATATTAGCAAGGTGTCATTGGGAAGTCAACCGTTAATACGGATTACCATGAAGATGGATTGAATCTTTGACGGGTCATTGCGAAATAGGAGCGTAACCTACAAAGTGCGGCAATGTTTATTTGAGATATCATTTGTAACGCGACGACAAAAGAACCAAGGCCTGCGCGTAGGTTGTTCCGATGCGATTGCCTATACACTACACCTGCCACATCATGGCCTCGAAGTCATCGGTCGGGACCTTGAACCGGATATACCCGCGGTTGGGCCATTTTTCCACCTCGGAGCCGGCATGCTCAACAGTGACAACGAGATGTACCTCATCGCTCGGCATTACGCCGAGCAGGTTGAAGGGTACGGCGAGCTCGATGATATCGTTTGCGGCAACGGTGTGGATCGCGGCAATCTGGTTCCGGGTTCCGTTCCCGCTGCGGGAGAGTATGGCGCTTACCCGTCGCTCCTGCGGCGCTATCCGCACTTCCACATCAAGGCCTTTGGGACTCAGGAAGTTAATGAAGAACGCGAGTTCGGCAACCTTCTCATCCTTGAGGCTTCCGCTCGGGTCGAGGCGCACGAACATGTTTGTGAGGTCGAAGCCATAATAGATATGCGTGATGATGGAGGCACCCCGATGCATGGCCACCCCGCCCTGGCCCACGTCGTAGAACCCGGCAGGCAACCATTCAAAGTAATTCGTTACCTGGCCGTCGATAGTCGGCGTTGATGAATGCCGTAAGCTCCACGGTGGGCAGCGCTTGACGGTCTTCGCTCAGGATGGATATCTGGAGTTCGTCGGGCACATCGAGGCCGATAATGCGATAGACGTTCATTAAATGTGTTCTAAAGAGAATGTCAAACTCCTCGTCGTTCTCGGAAAAATGGTCGTCTCCGTACCACCAGCACCAGTCGCTCCCTTCGGCAATATAGATCTCCTCCCATGCCTTCACTATCTTGTCCGCATCCCCGTCCACCCGGGATGCGTAATCGGTAAGAGCCTGCCGGGTCAGTGACAGGAGGTCCCAGGCCCGATTGTCCTCATCGTGTCCGATCCAGACGCGATAGTTTGCATTGATCCACGAGCCTGCGTGGAGATGCTCAATGCTCGTCTGCGCTGGATTCTCCTTGAGGAATTCTCCAACGGTCACACACCTGAGTCCCGGCTCACCACTAAGCCTCTCATAGAGATAGAGAAAGAAGTCTCTGCCGTCGTTCTGGTAATATTCCCACGCATTCTCGCCGTCAAGGATGATCGAGACCAGGTGCGGACCGTCCGTCAGTCCGCGGCGCACCCGATGAAGGCGTTCGATCAGATCATGCGCCGCATTTTTGTAATCCCATTTGGAATACACAAAACCGATAAGGTCGGAAAGGGTATGGTCGCGGAACACGATGGAAATGCGTTTATCTCCCTTGCCCGCAAGGTAGGGTTTGTACAGCACCTCGGGATTCTTCATGACCCCGGCGAAATCGCGATCGATGTGGATTCCGAGAGAACGGGCAAGCACTCCCTCATCCGTCCCGATCCACTGTATCCCGGCATCAGCTATCATCGGGAGAATATCCTCGGCCACCGATCCCTCGGCAGGCCACATGCCCGCGGCCCGTGAACCGAAGAGCTTCTCGTGGTACGCCATCGCCCTCTCGATCTGGACCTTGGCGTCCTCGGGGTGTGCAAAGCGGTTCACGGGAAGATGGATATCGGGAATTGCCACCTTCGCAAGATCGGTGTCGTACAGGAGCGGCAGAATCGGGTGATAAAAGGCGGTGGTCGTGAGCTCGATCCTGCCGATCTCAGCAAGCCGTTTGTACTCCGGGATGATGAGCGCCATCACCTCGCGCTGCTTCTGGACGAGGAGCACCTTCTCGTTCTCGGTGAACCCACATCCCTTCTGCACCAGACCCTTGAGGAACGGGTCATTGTTCTTAAAGAGAGGATCGAACCAGGTGAGATTGAACCAGACCTGCAGGTCGAGATAATCCTGTGTGGTAAAGTAGCGGATGGCATTCAAAAGGTCGTTTGGAGAAACGCTGTAGCCCCGGCGGTCGAGCAGCTGCCAGTAGGCAGGGTAAGGCTTGATCATGGTGTCCCAGTTCGCCATGAACGAGTTTTTGAGCAGGACCAGTTTGTCGTCTTTATCAAGCTCCGCTGCCGGCTTGAGCGTCAGGGTAAGGAACTGTGTCGGTGGCACTGTTCTCCACGTAGTCCTGGATCTGCTTGAGGAGGGATGGAACAAGGTTGAACGTCTGGTGGATATCGGGAAAATCGTCAAGGAGAGCAGGCATGTCGTAGTAGTCCTTGATGCCGTGCATTCGCACCCAGGGCAGGATATAGGAGCCTGTGATATCGTCCTTATAGTAGGGCTGGTGCATGTGCCAGACGAAGGCTATGTTGAGAGGATGATCAGACATGCGCAGGAGATGAGTCGCCAAATGTCAAAGGCCAGAAATCAACTACATTCCGATTACCAAAGTACAAACGTGTTGAGATTGGAATTTGAAGCCTATTTGGATTTTGTTCATTGAGATTTCTAATTTCAACGCTCACGGCTGCCCATAATAGTACACTATCTCTCCAGGACGCGCAAGCCCCAGTTTATCGCGCGCAACCCGCTCCAGGTAGGCGGGGTCGTTTTTTAGAGAGTCTACATCCTTCCTGAGTCGAACGTTGTCCTGTTTGAGTTTGGCGATCTCTCCCGTGAGGGCATAATATTGCGCCTTCATCCGATAGTATTTTACCACCCCCATCTCGCCTACGACGCGTGTAACGAGAAAGTAGATTAGAAGGAGCACGCCAGCTACAATGAGGAGGTTTTTCCAGAGAACGAGCTTGGCACTCCGTTCAGTTTTTATATAATTCTTTTTGCGCATGGATACGCTCGTCTCCCGCTTCGGCGCCCGTCCTGAACGAAGATCGAAAGGGCATGCTCTTCTACCGACGGAAAAACAAAACCACGAAGACCATCTTCGTGGCAGAGATTAAATCATTGGAACAATCTATTGTACTTATTTCTTTTTTGTGGTCTTCTTCGCCTTCTTTGCCGGGGCTTTCTTCGTCGCCATGGATTCTTCACCCCCTTTCAAATAAAAGAAATAGAATAGTAATGATGCGTTGAAAATATATGAGACCGGATATTATTATGAAATGATTATCTGGGTAAAATGCGCCGGGGGCATTCATGCCCCCGGCGGTCCCACTTCAGGGACTTCAATAAAAAGCTACTTCTTCTTGGTTGCTTTCTTCTTGGTTGCTTTCTTCTTAGCTGCTTTCTTCTTGGCTGCCATTAGTTGTCCACCCCCTTTCGGCATACCGCATTTATGGTTCAAGCGGCCTTATCTTGAAACAAGCTGAGGAACATCATTCAGCAGTGACATCTGCGAATACTTCTCACGAATTCGTCCGTTCACGAGAGCTATAAACTCCTCTGCGTCCTTGATCGCCTGCCCTGCCTCATACCGTGATATGATCCTGCCTGCATCCTCTACAAAGCTCTGGTACTTCCTTCTCATCCGGTCGAATTTATTGATAAGGCTCTTATATTGAGCGCCAAGGATGACACCTGCTGCTGTCACCAAGGTCTTTTGTGCATCCCTGCCCCTGACCCCTTTTGGCCTTAAGCCCTCTGATAGGATGAGTGCCTTGCCTGATCGGGCCATGGCCTGGTAAGCGGCTGCAAAGGCCCACTCTTCATCCTTATCGTATAACCCCTTGCTCGTTGCCAGGTCGCGTTCCGCCCTTGTCACCAGTGCAATAACCTCAGCGATATCGGCGGTCCGCTCCTCGACGATCCCCATTTCTTTAAGTTCTTTATAATTCATCTTCCTTGCCTACCAGGAAAATCTTTTTGCCTTTTAATAACTCCCGGATGAAGGGATCCTTCGACTCCTTGCGCTTCTTATATTCCTGCTCATCAAACACAAGGTAATCAATATCCCGGTTCAGCTTTTCCTCAAGACCCATGACCATATCATTCAGTTCCGTGATATTCGCCTGGCCGATTACCATGAGGTTAATGTTGCTGTCCTCTTTTTCTGCGCCTTTAGCATAGGAGCCGTAAATAAATGCCGTCTTGACTCCTTTCAGGCGGGAGAGCGAGGTTTTCATTGCGCCTTGCACTCCCGTGGTCTTAAAGATCAGCCCCTTCATCTCCGAGAAGATCGGAGATTGCCTGTTTGCGAAGTAGTACTTCTGTACGCCCCGTTTCTCTATTGCCAGGAGCCCGATCTTGACCAGTTTGTCGAGCTCCCGCTTGATCCCTGCCGCATCTTTGCCGATGTGGCGCGCTATCTCTCTTAAATAGAAGCGATCATCAGGATTATTAAAGAACAGGCCTAAAAGCTCCGCTCTGGTCGAAGAGAAGAGTTTTGTCAGCACCTTTTTTCACCTCGTGGACAAAATATACTACAATAGTGTCTGTTTTGTCAACAAGAAAATAAAAGAAATTATGTTTCCGCATGTTAGACATTTTATCAACAGTTGAATCCACACAATTAATAATGGTACTAAATTTAATGGGTATTGTTGCAATATACCCATTTTATTTTGTTCTCGTTTTTCCGCTCTCTTATCCTTGAAATATGTTTTAAATCGGCTGGAAAATAATATTTTAACGCTACCATTAGAATAAATAGGAGATAACTGCCGCGTAAACAGCCGTTCTTCTTTTGTTATTGTTTCGCGCGCATGCTATACTGAATTTCGTTCTGATAGAGGAGCAATGAAATCCTCAATCATCGAGTCATTCGTTTTTCAGTAACAAGCTGCCGTCAATAAGTCCATCTGAACAGGCAGGAACAAACACTCCAAGAAGATTTTTTACAATTTTCTTTCTCTCGTGTCGTCACTTATGGTATACTATTCAAAATAATTTGTTGACGAAATGTCCGCAATGAAGATTGGAGCTGTATGAATTTTAGTGAATTGGATGTGCCCTTTGAAGTGAAGCAAGGGATTGAGCACGCGGGCTTTGCCATATGCACGCCGGTGCAGGAAGCGGTGATACCACGGGCGCTGCGTGGCGAAGATGTTGCTGCGCAGGCGCAGACGGGCACAGGCAAGACAGCGGCCTTCCTCATCTCGCTCTTCTCCCGGATGATCAGAAATCCCGCCGTGGATCTCGGGGACTCACCCCAGGCACTGATCATCGCACCTACGCGCGAGCTTGCGGACCAGATATACCATGAAGCCGACCGGCTCGGGAAATTTACCGGCTTCCGCCTTCTCGCTGTGTACGGCGGCATCGATTATCAGAAACAGATGGATACGCTCCAGAAAGGCGTGGACGTGCTTATCGGAACGCCGGGCAGGCTCATCGATTATCTCAAGCAGCATGTGTACAGTCTCAAGAAAACCCGCTACCTGATCATTGACGAAGCGGACCGCATGTTCGACATGGGGTTCATCGACGACCTGCGCTTTCTCCTTAAGAAAATGCAGCCTTACACCAAGCGCCAGTCCATGCTCTTCTCAGCCACCCTCTCCTACCGCGTCATGGAACTCGCCTACGAGCATATGAACCTTCCTGAAAAGATCTCGATCACGCCCGAGAAGGTCACGGTGGAGCAGGTGGAGCAGGTTCTGTACCACGTGGGAAAGCATGAGAAGATACCCCTCCTGCTCGGCATCCTCAAAAAGGAGGAACCGAACCGCTCGATCATCTTCGTGAACACCCGGCGCGCAGCTGAAATGGTCGTCGAGCGTCTGAACCGCAACAGCTGGAAGGCGCAGGCCATCACCGGCGAAATCGAGCAGAAAAAACGGCTCCGGATCCTGGCGGAATTCAAGGAGGGTAAGCTCCCCATCCTCGTGGCCACCGATGTGGCGAGCCGGGGCATCCATGTCGAAAGCGTCACCCATGTGATCAACTACGACCTCCCCCAGGACGCCGAGGACTATGTACATCGCATTGGCCGCACGGGCCGTGCCGGCTTGACCGGCAAGGCAATCAGCCTCGCCGACGAGGAGTATGTATACTCGCTCGAAGATATCGAGAAGTTCATCGGCCAGAAGATCCCTGTGGATTGGGCCGAAGACAGCATGTATGTCCGGGAGATCAGAAGATCCGCGGAAGAAAAGCTTACGGCAGATAAGGCCCGGCAGGCCCGTCAGGCGGCCCCTCGCCCCTCCGGTCAACGCCGCTTCCAGTCGAGAGGGAAACGTTAGCCCACCGCCTCTTGCTCCAGAATATGGTATAGTGGGTACATGAGCTTTAATAACGTATGAATCATATTCTGCCCAAAGTGTGGTGAAAGCCGTCAACTTCTTTGGCAATGATTTACACTGGTTGAATTATAAAGGATCATTATTTTTCATAGGTTTCATTCCGATGTTATCCATATCAATAACTTTGACCCCGCTTCTCTTGGTTTCGGCATGTCCGGGTCAGGACCAACTATATCCGAGATTACCCCTCGGCCGTTGAACCAGATCAAGACGGCCCTGATCACTCTTCAGGAGGTCTCTTATGACCGTCGTTCAGTCTTATGCCGACCATCCCTGGGTCAAATTCTATGAGCCGGGAATCCCCGCCAGTCTTACCTACCCCGAGTTGACCCTCGGGAACGCCCTGTCCCAGACTGTAGCGAAGTTCCCCGGACATACCGCGCTCCTGTTTTTCGGGAAAAGAATAACGTACGCCGAGCTTGACGGTCTCGTGAACAGATTTTCCCACGCCCTCTCCGGCCTCGGGGTCAAAAAGGGAGACCGGGTGGCGCTCATGCTTCCGAACATTCCGCAGATGGTCATCGCCTATTACGGAACGCTCAGGATAGGCGCCATCGCCGTTGCCACCAATCCCCTCTACCTCCAACACGAACTTGAGGTCCAACTCAAGGACAGCGGCGCCGAAATACTCGTGGCCTTGGACATGTTCTATCCCACTATCTCCCGCGCCCTTCCAAAAACAAGCGTCAAAAAACTCATCCTCTGCGGCATCAAGGACTATCTTCCCTTCCCGCTGAACCTGCTGTACCCCATCAAGGCGAAGATCGAGAAGCAATGGGTGAGCGTCAAGCGGGTGCCGCCGATCTATGACTTTTTGTCCCTGCTCAGAGAGGCCCAGGCAACTCCGGTCATAACCGCTGTATCTCCCGACGACATAGCCATTTTACAGTATACCGGCGGCACGACCGGCACGCCCAAAGGTGCGATCCTCACGCATCGAAACCTCGTTGCAAATACTATACATAACAGGGTCTGGCTCTCACGCGGGAAGGAGGGCGAGGAGAGGATCCTGGCCGTCATTCCCTTTTTCCATGTGTACGGCATGACCACCGCCATGAATCTCGGGGTGCTCATGGGCGCTGAACTGATCATTCTCCCCAAGTTCCACACCAAAGAGGTGCTCGAGATCATCAACAAATATCGGCCCACGATCTTCCCGGGCATCCAGGCCATGTATCTGGCGATCGGCAACTACAAGAAGATCCATAAGTACGACCTTACTTCGATCAAGGCCGCGATCAGCGGCGCGGGCCCGCTCATGCACGAGGTGCAGGAACGGTTCGAGCAGTTGACCAAGGCCCGGATCGTGGAAGGCTACGGTCTGTCCGAGGCCTCCCCTGTCACCCACTGCAATCCCGTTTTTGGCAGGCGGAAGATGGGAAGCATCGGTTTGCCGTTCCCGGACATGGAAGCCAGAATCGTGGACATCGAGACCGGAGAAAAGGAAATGCCCGTTGGCGAGACCGGGGAGCTCGTGGTCAAAGGCCCGCAGGTGATGAAAGGCTACTGGAACAATCCTGACGAAACAGCCCATGCTCTTCGCGGCGGGTGGCTCCACACCGGCGACATCGCCAAGATGGACGAGGAAGGTTACTTTTTCATCGTAGACCGCATCAAGGACATGATCAAGACCGTGGGTGAGAACGTCTACCCCCGGGAGGTTGAGGAGGTCCTGTTCACCCACCCCAAGGTGAAGGATGTTGTCGTCGTCGGTCTCCCTGAGGAATTCAAGGGTGAGAAGATCAAGGCCTATATAGTATTGAAGGAAGGCGTGACCGCCACGAAGGACGAAATCATCCAGTACTGCCGCGAGCAGCTCTCAAAGTTCAAGGTTCCGAAAGAGGTTGAGTTCCGCGACCAGCTCCCGAAGACCCTCGTAGGCAAAGTGCTCAGGAGAGTGCTCCGTGATGAGGAAATGAAAAAGGTGAAGGTTCAAAATCAGAAATCCTGACCTCTCATTACTGGTAAAACTCACGGTATCGTGAAAGCAGCTGTTGCTGGCGCAAAGAACGCAAAGAAAGACATTCAGAATGGCCTGTCAAAGGATTCACCTGAGCGGCGATATGTTTTTTCAGTTCTAGGGCTTGTTTTTTCTTAGTGATCTCTGCGTGCGCTGTGGCTAAATGCTTTTTCAGGATTATGTATGGATAGGGAATATTCCGCCATAGTCTCCTTAATTCCCTGGACAAAGGAGATTGCCTCTCTCTATGTTTTATGATTGTCTCAGATCACCGCTCAAACGGCCAATTATCATCACCTTCCTCGCATTCTGTATCCTGACCATTTCCGGCTGCGGCTACGGCAACTATTATATGCGCAAGGCGCACTGGCGCCAGAACTTTGAGTTCATGCCAAGCGTGTCGGCGTTGAATCAAGTTGCACCGGAGAATTCTCTGGTCCTCGCTGGGCATATCATCAGACTTCAAAATCGGCAGGACCCGTTGCTCCTCGTGGCGGTGAGCAATAAATATCGGGAAAACGAGAAAGTCGCCCTCGTTCAAATCCAGAAGTCATCGCTGGATGCGTATATGGTCTTTCTCCCTCAGGGAGACTATGAGCTTTTTGTTTTTTCAGACCTTGATAAAAACGGTGACTTCGAATGGAATGAATTGATTGGCAGAGCAAAGACGACTGTCGGCCCCGAGCATTCCAAAAACGGAGTTGTCGAGGAGTGTCCGCCGATCACCGTTGACTTCGATCATCCAGAAAAGGTTGACTTTCGTCTCAGCGAAACAGTACGGCAGACCAGCTACGTCTATAAATCCCTCGACGACGAGTTTTTCGATCCGAAATACGGCAATACGGGCCTCTATAATCCATCGGAACTGATAGCCCGAACCCAGGGGTTTTTCTTTGGTCTCGAGGATTACAACGAAGAAAAGACCATGGTCCTGTTCGTCCATGGCATTTCGGGCACCCCGCGGGACTGGAAGTACATTACCGACGGACTGGACCGCAGCCGCTTCCAGCCTTTCTTCTTTTATTATCCCTCTGGCCTGCCGCTGGACAAACTCGGGACTCTGCTGGCGCAGTTGATCGAAACGATTGACAAAACATCGAAGAACGGCGGTCCCAGGATCGTGCTGGCGGCCCACAGCATGGGCGGCCTGGTGGCACTGTCGGCGATCAACAAACTTGCCGAAGATGCCTTCCCCTCTTCCCTCAAACTGTACTGTTCATTTTCCACTCCCTATGGCGGCGATGAATCCGCCAAGAAGTGGATAGACAACGCACCGGTCGTAGTACCCTCATGGCGTGACATCGGGGCGCCGAGTGCGTTTCTCAAAGACCTGGCCAGCAGGCCTTTCCCGAAAAAACTGCCCTTCTATCTCTTCTTTTCCTACAACGATAGTTCAAACGTCAAACTGGGAGAAAGCAGCGACGGCTCGGTAACCCTCCGATCCCAGTTGGTCCCCTCCGTGCAGACAAGCGCCACAAAGATCATCGGGTTCAACGAGACGCATGTCGGCATCCTGAACAGCGAAACGACACGGGACTCGTTCCTCCGCCTGCTCGATACCGTATCGCCGCCGCGGAGTACCGGCGGAAACAGACCGTAAGATGATACGCTGTTCAATCTTCCATCCTCGTTGGCCAAGATGGCTGCCTGATGCGGAGATTCCGAGCACAGAGTGAATGAACAAAACCGCTATGCCCGGTATCCCGTACCGGCAATATATTCCTGAAGTTCCTCGATCGTCGATTCCTGTTCCGAGATGATGGCATTGACCACATCTCCAATGCTTATGACGCCCAGGATCACGTCATTGTCCAGGACCGGCAAATGACGGATCCTTTTTTGCGTCATCAACACCATGCATTCCCGTAAGGTCATTGCAGGTTTGACGGTGATCGGCGAGCTGGTCATAATCTCCCGCACCGTAGTGCTCTTCGAGGCCTTTCCCTTCAGGATTACCTTGCGTGCGTAATCGCGTTCCGAAAACACACCCACAAGTTTCCCGTTCTCCGATACCATCAGGGCACCGACATTCTTGTCTGCCATGAGTTCCAGTGCACTGTACGCCGTCGCATCCGGAGCAATCGCGTGGGAATCGTGCCCCTTTGCCCTCAACACCTGTCCGACCGTGATAGAAGTATTCATATGCTTTACCTCCTTTTCAGCCAATTTGCCATACATCTAGACTCGCAGTAAATATAATGTCAACTGTTCATAAATAAAAAAGCCGTGCACACCGAAGACGTATCCTTCGGCAGCCCGGCTGTCTTCCCACTCGAAAGACCCGTTGCATTCCGTACCCTTCTGCAAAGGGTTTGGCTTTATCGGGATCGATATGAACTACTTGATTAATCTATAGCACCTGGCTCCACCGCTGTCAAATTCTATTTATGCACAGCATATCATCTCAAGCTGGTTTTTTAGACTCCTTAAGTAATTATGGACAGATCCGTGAGATGAGTTAATACTTATCAAGGTGATGCAAGATGGAACGACGTGGTGAAGAGATATGACCTCCCAGGCACTGCCGGGCTCCGGTTTCTCCGGAGTTACTGGGTCTTTGCTCAGCCGAATCACAATAACAGCGCGAAATGTCGAAGTTTTGAGGAAATGTCGATGCTGCAAGTTCAGGAACAATAAATCTTATTCAACAATGAGTCATCTTATCAACCATCTCTTTCTAATTTGTTGCCTTGCTTTCGGCATAGGGCTTGTATTTCCTGTCCTCCTCGAGAATGTGGGTATTCAGCCAATTTGTCAGGAGAAGCATCACCTCGATCGCGGTCGGTGTATTCCCCCGTCGAAAGCCTCCTTGATGCTGTGCGCTTTTCGGGACAGGTTATCGTGCATCACCTTGTGCTCGTCATATTCCGGATACCCATTTTGGCGCAGCAGCCGTTCCTCCGCCTTGAAATGATAATCGGTATAATCCACGAACTCGGCTATGACCGTTCCTATCATATCCCTGCCTTTGCCCGCGTGCATCGCGTCGTACATATCGTTCACGAGGCTGACAAGTTTTCTGTGCTGCTCGTCGATTTCCGCCACATTGAGCGAATACTTATCGCTCCATTTTAAATAGCTCATGACAACTCTCCGACATTTTCAAATTGCGGATGCAGAAAATTAAATATCGCAATATAGAGAATGGCCTTGTATCTTCCTTGGCAGAGATGACCGACTCGCCTGCGCCGTCTATTGTAATATCCAATGCAGGCAATAGAGAAGTGACGCATGAATACTGAAAGATTGTCCAGAAGGATGGCTACGAACAACTTAAGGCATCGGCATATAGTACCGTGCAAACAGCTGGATTATAGTCGAAGCCGCCGGCCACGTCTGCCGACGCATTAAGCTGCGTGCTGATTAATGCCGTCCCATAAGTGATAGCACTTGGAGAAGCCCAGGTGACGTCAATGTGGCCTTTTTTGTACAGTTTGGGTGAGGGTTGACGACGTTGACGATGCAAAATTCGTATCACTGCTGTATACGGCGGTAATGGAATGGGAAGCGACGGACAAGGCAGATGTGCTTAATTTCGCTACACCGCCGGACAATGTGCCTGTGCCAAGGACCGTCGTGTTGTCCTTGAAGGTCACTGTCCCGGTCGCTGTCGACGGCGTAACCGTAGCCGTGAAGGTTACGAGATCGCCGGAGGTCGACGGGTTGAGCGACGATGTTACACCTGTTGATGTCGATGCCTTGCTCACGATCAATGTGCCGGAAGCCAAGCTTGCCCCAAAGTTCCCCTGTGCAGCATACGCTGCGTTTAAGGCATGAGAGCCCGCGCTCGGGCTGGGAATCGTGTAGGTTGTAGACCCGCCGGTCAGATCCTGCACGACCGCGGTTCCGCCGTCAATAGTCAATGACACGTTTCCCGTGGGCGTCCCTGTTGCTGAACTGACCGTCACCGTCACGATGCCATTTGCGCCGTATGTCACCGCAGGTGCGGTGATCGTTGTCGTCGTCGATGCCTGATTCACAATCAGGGTGCCGGAGGCCGAACTTGCTCCGAAGTTGCCCTGCGCAGCATACGCTGCGTTTAAGGTATGAGAGCCCGCGCTCGGGCTGGGAATCGTGCAGGTTGTAGACCCGCCGGTCAGCTCCTGCACGACCGCGGTTCCGCCGTCAATAGTCAATGACACGTTACCCGTGGGTGTCCCTGTTGCTGAACTGACCGTCACCGTCACGATGCCATTTGCGCCGTACGTCACCGTAGGCGCGCTGAGCGTCATTGTCGTCGCTCCCACGCCTACGCCTAAGGTGCCGGAAGCCGAGCTTGCCCCAAAGTTCCCCTGTGCAGCATACGCTGCGTTTAAGGTATGAGAGCCCGCGCTCGGGCTGGGAATCGTGTAGGTTGTAGACCCGCCGGTCAGATCCTGCACGACCGCGGTTCCGCCGTCAACACTCAATGACACGTTTCCCGTGGGTGTCCCTGTTGCTGAACTGACCGTCACCGTCACGATGCCATTTGCGCCGTATGTCACTGCAGGTGCGGTGATCGTTGTCGTCGTTGGTGACAGTACTGTTCCCGTAATGAAGATAAAACCGACGGGAGTTACCATGGCATTACCGGCCACATCCTTGACGCCGCCGTCAACCGTGACGGTATAGATCGTTTCCGGGTCCAAGCTTGACGCCGGCTTAAAGACAGCGGTCATGTCCGAATACGTAACCGATCCCGGGACATTTCCGGTTCCCATGGAAAGCGTGATCGTTCGCTCGTTGATGGTCGAGGCATCCATCGCTTCGCTGAACGTTATCGTAATGGAGCTACTTACCGAGACACTCTGCGCGCCATTGGTGGGGCTCGTCAAGCTAATCGAGGGTGAATTCGTATCAGCCGGTGGCAATGGCCCCTTGCCACCGCATGCGGAAAGAACAAGAGTTATCAGTGCGAGAACGAACATTATGAGCGAGTATTTCTTCATAACTAGTTTGGTCGACACAGCAACCAAAATGTCCCCTCTCATATTTACGAATAAAAATAGGTTACATCATTCATTTAATGGTTTTTTTCACGACTACCGTAAATTATAAGCAATATTAACACTTTTTTATTATACCATATTAATTAAGCACATTATTTTGCTCATAATAACTAAGCATGTTATTCCGACAAACATAACAATAAAGACATAATCAAATAAAAACATACGACTATAGTATTCATAATATAATGACTCATGTATATTTTAGTTGTAAAATATGCTGACAGGAATGTTTCAGAAGAGCTTGAGACTGGCAGGTAATGGGTCACCCTATAAGGCTCCCAAAGCTGATTAGTTAAAATTTAAGGGCTTAGAGATGACTCACACCCAGTGCTAACGGCATCGGACTCCAATACAATGTTAGAGCTCGACAGGATACATTTTATGGAAGTCATGCGATCATTTTCTGCCGGAAAACTTTAACCAATTCGTATCGGCCTTTTTGATGTTACCGGGAATATCCCTGCTCCATTTTTCATATGCTGTCTGGCTGCAATTCAGGTAAAGCTTCCCGTCAACGATCTTCCATACTTCAGGATCGGTTTTGGCTTTCCGTGACTCCGTCATGGCCCAGGCACAATAACCGTCATATTGCGGAGCGTATTTCTCCGGACTGGCCGCAAACAGATCCCTGTTCTCTTTGGTTGAGAAATACCAGGTCATGTCATGCCACTGGAAGGTAAATGACTCGTTGCCTTTTAGTGCTTTGCCGGCCTTGAAATATGCGACGGTATCGTACCCCTTTATGGCCAAATCATCCCCCGGTGACTTTCCGACAGCTATGCCGCCGAATCCAGTCAATAGTAATCAATACAAATGAGAAACTCATGAGAATCCCAGCGATTGCTTTCTGTAATTTCATATCCCTCTACCTCCATAGTTTATTATGACATAAAATGTGCTAAGTATGATCCTTTACTGTACCCGGCCAGCGCTAACGACCAGACTCACCAGCGGCAATGGAGCGCAGAGGAATTCCCGCCCGGTGGAGCGCCTTGTCAGGCGATTTGTTACCAAAAGAAACCAAAAGGCCCCTTGTCCTTAAAATTTTCTGCTTTCATATAGAATTCATCATCAGTCATAAGCACATATCTTACCCATTCAACCAGCGCAACGATGAATGGAATGTAGAGCCAGCATGTCAGCAAATAAATTATCCCCCAACCCCAAGAGCCCATGTAGAATTTATGGGCTCCAAATCCACCAAGGAAGGCCCCCCACAAGGTAGCTGCCGCCTTGCTCTTGGAGCCAGGATACCGGACGGCACTACCAAGCGCACGGTAGACACCAACAGCGCTTGTTCCCTGAACATCAAAATCGACGGACATGCCTCGCGACGGCGTCACATCGCCCTTCCACTCTGATCCAGCGAATGTATATCTGGCTCCGTCCGGTCCAGAAATGACACCCGAGTTCGTTTGCACCGAATAATCGAGTACCTGACCTTTCATGTTTATCTCCTCTCGTTTCTTCCCAGTTTGTAGTCAGTCAAAGACAGCATGAATTATTGCTGCCTAACGAGAAGCATGATCAGCTCGGTCCATTAACAAATCTCATCTGGGGTAATCTCATATGGGTGACCCCAAATGCCCATTCATTTGTTGAACAAAAGTTCACCAGCGCACAAGGCTTTCGATCTCGAGGATCACTTCTTCCCATCGTCCACGGCATCGATGATCTGCTCCCTTTCGATCGCATCGGCCTCTATCACGCCCACATTATAACTCTCGTAGAACACGCCGAGCGATTCGAGTTTTGATCTGGCTTCCGCTTCCCTGCCCTCGCCGCAGATGATCGCCCGTATCTTGTTCCCCTGCATGACAACGGGAATGCGGCCGGAAGATCCTGCCCTCCCCATCCTTCAGCGACCCTTCCAGGTTGCTGAATTCGTTCTGCAGGGATTTATCAAGCGTCGTACTGATGGTCCCCCCTCTGTGGTAGAGTTTTTGTTCCCCAATGACCGATACCAGCATCTGCTCCAGCGCATCGTGATAACACGGTCCGCCATTCCCTGCCTTAAACGCGGAGAGGTCCATCCTGCTCGAGCCTTCCTGCCGCAGTTTCAAAGGTTCTTGAAGCGCCGCGGCGTATTCATCCTGGGTGATGAGTTTTGCCTGCTGCATGTTGAACAGCACCCGTTCCTGCCGGGCTCTGGCCTTCGCAGGCCTCTTGTAAGGATTGTAGTAGTGCGGGTTCGGGAGCATGCCGGCCAGAAGAGCGGCTTCTGCCGGGGTGAGTTCGGACGCATGCTTGTCCAGGTAGAAGCGGCTCGCGGCCTCTATCCCATAGATATTATCTCCCCACTCGACCTCGTTCAGGTAGATCTCGAGTATCCGGTGTTTTGTGAGGATCTCCTCGGCCTTGATGGCCAGGACATATTCCCGCAGTTTGCGGGTCACGGTCTTTTCCTTGGAGAGGAATACGTTCTTGATCATCTGCTGAGTGATCGTGCTGCCGCCACGCGAGAACCTGCGCTTCTTCACGTCATGGAGCATGGCTTCCCGTGTCGCCTTGTAATTCACGCCATGGTGTTCAAAAAAGGTGTCGTCTTCGGCGGTCACGACTGCATTGATAACAAGATCGGGGAGGCCGGCTATGGGAATCCATATCCGGAACTTGCGGTCATAGAAGAGGGTCAGGAGGGTGCCGTCCTTATCAAGGACCTCGGCAGCGGCAGCCGGTCGGTAGTGTTTCAAGGTGGAAATATCCGGCAGGTTGGAAAGGACCCGCATGGTCCACAAAACAATGATGAGGACGCAAAGAGCGAAAGCTCCGAGTCCGGCAAAAAGATACTTTTTCATGTTACCGCTATTTTTTCTCCTCACCGTGTTGCCGGCGAGGGTCCTCGTCCCTCTTACAGAGGGGACCTGGTTTCGGGCCTCAGCCCCCGCCCTTGTTGAACCTGCTGACAGAGAGGACGACAACAATGAGGATCAGTGCAGTTGTTAAAAAATCCGACATCCAGTGCTCCTGTTCGATTCAGCTGCATGATTCAATGTAACTAACGCCGCTGGTATTTGTGAACATTCGTTTCGTTATGACATTTGCATTCGTGCTCTCAGCTATTTTTCCCATTGGCAAGAAGCCTACTGCGCGGTCTAACGCGCCTCGATGATGTTCCGCAGGATCTGGATGTTCGACGGGTCGGTCCAGTCTCTGGGGCCGATCGCCTTGTATCGGACAACACCCTGGCGGTCTACGATATAGGTCTCGGGGAATTTATACGTTCCATACAGCCCGGCCACATCACGTCCGGGATCGAAGAGCACGGGAACGTTCAACCTGTTCTTCTGGATAAAGGGCGCCACCGCCCCGGCTCCGCCCTCGTCGACGCTCACCGCAAGCATCTCGAAATCCTTGCCTAGGAGCGAGTTGTGCAACCTGTCGAGCGTGGGGATCTCCTCCACACAGGGAGGACACCAGGTGGCCCAGAAATGGACCATCACAACCTTGCCGCGAAGGTCTGAAAGGCTGACAAATCCGTTGTCCATTTTCTGCAGTCGAAACTCAGGCGCCTGATCGCCGCTGGTGATGATCTTGTTTCCCGTTGTCCTGTCCATGACAAGATATCCCCCGATGAATAAGGCGATCAGGACGATAAGGACGGCAAGGAAAGCGATCTTTTTTGTACTCCCGCTCGTTACGGCCATACGCGTGGTCAGCTCTTTCCTGTCTTATGATACGGCGATACTGCAACAACGCGGTGCATTATACGATTTCTCAAGTTTCGTATCAAGAGAAATATGTCGCCGCACCCTGGTATCACCGTACCTGGATCGAATACGCCGGCAATACTTGCAGCGGATCCCATTTTTCCATTTGAAAATCCGGGTTTGTTTGTTATAATGCCCGCTATGATCCATGAAATCAAGCTGCACGGCAAAGCCAACGAAAAACTGGACTATTTTGTCACCATCACCGGCGCTGACCTGAGCAGCAGATACTGCTATGAATCGCTTCCTGACGGGGACCGGTTCTTTTCGGGAAAGAACGAGTTCATCATTTCCCCGAATGGCATCAGCCATACCGGGTCCGGCGGCAGCCTTTGCGAATATATGTTCGGCGTGGACCTGCCGCTCACGGACCTCCTGCGCAAAGACGTTTCGAACCGTCTGGTCATGTACGGAGCTTATTACGATAACTCCGATAACATCACCTTTACCAACGCCACGGCCGGCAAAGCCTCTTTCGACCATGTTTTTCTTACCGGCAACGCGGTCTCGAACTACTTTTTTTTCATTCACTCCTCGTTCAATAAAGAGAACAGGGACATTCAGCGCGATATCCTGAAGTACATCGGCAAACAGTTGAAACGAAGCACGACCATAGGGGTCTCCGATGACACCCGTCTCTGCCAGGAGATCTTTGACGCCTTTGGAGATGCCAAGGGCCTTGTTTTTCTCTTTCGGCTGCAAAACCGGAATAACGAGGAATATTACAACACCTTCAATAAATTTTATGCCGAGCAAAAAATGCTTTCCCCTGAGGCCGTCTCCGTTCTGGATGACCTGGCAAAACAGTACGAGATCCTCCCCTATCAGCAGGAACGCATCAAAATCGACGGGATGTACAAGCTTGCCGAGAACAAGAAGATCGTCGATGAATACAAGGACATCCTCATTACCGTTTCGGAAAAAGGCCAGGTGAACCCCTCGGAGCTGGCAAAACTCTCACGGCTCCGCACGTTGAGCTTGCGTCTCAATATCCCTCACACGCTCTTCGACACGCTTGACGAGCTTCTTCTCAAGGACATGCAGATCGTCGAGGTGGAGGAACCGGAGTACGTGAAAGACACGCGGGCGATCTTCGAGGGGCTGTTCTTCAGGACCGACAATATCCGGGGGCATCTTTCGCAGGAGGACCTCGTAAAGCTCCTGAAAGGCAAGCAGAAATCCACCGCAGTCAGGGACCAGGCCTTTGAAGGACTCCTGCTCGATACGGTCAGGGCCTGCGACGAACACGCCCGTGATACCAATGACATGTTCGCGCTCGAATCCATGAGTTCCATCCTGACCTATTTCGACCGGTATGACAGCACTGCAAGCATGATCAACAACCTCGCGTTCATGGAGAACTCGACCCTGAGCGAAGACAACATCCGGAGCCTCTCCGGCAATAAGGAGGTCTTCGATCAGATCGGCCGGAATTTGTTCCTTGAGCTATTCATCGAGCCCTTGCGAGAGAACCACTACATGACCCGCTACGGCCGGAAAAAGGTCGACACGCTGTTTTACGGGCTCCAGCGGATCAAGGCCGGCGACACCACCTACCGGGAGCTTTCCGCGGGGATCACCGGCATCAACGAGGACGACAAACTTTACACCGCCATCCACCGCTACATCAAGGACCGGTTCAAAAGCATCTACGCTGAGTTGAACTCCAGTGAGGACCAGGAAATATTCATCCAGGACCTTAACCGGGAGATCCAGGCGAAGAGGATCGTGCAGGGACCGGTGCCTCACAGTGTGTTCGAGGAGATCATTCTCGATATCCGGAAAGAGTCATTCTACCTGAACAATCTTCTGCCGCACATAATCGTGTCACGGGACAACCGGGTGCGGGAGGACTTTCTTGTGAACAGCGGCCTTGACCTTTTCTACATCGAAGAGCTTGAAAACGACTACTTCGTCATGAACAAGATCGAGAAGAACATCCTCGAGGAGATCAGAAAATAACCATGTTCAGGACCCGTATATTGGACCGCTACATCTTCCGGGAAATGCTTCCGCCATTCTTCATCAGCATGGCGGTCCTCTTGTTCGTCCTTTTTCTCCAGAAGCTGTTTCAGCTCGCGGACCTGATCATCTCAAAGGGCGCAACCCTTGCCTCCACCGCCAATATTCTGGCCTATGTCGTACCCGGTTTTCTCGTCATCACCATCCCCATGTCGCTCATTGTCGCATCGCTCACTACTTTTGCGCGACTCAGCGCTGACTCGGAAATTACAGCCATGAAGGCATCCCGCATCAGCCTTTACAATATGATCAGGCCGGTCTTCCTGTTCGCGCTGCTCGCTTTTATGGTCACTGCGTTCATCTCGCTCATTCTCGTCCCCGGCGCAAACACGGCGCTCAAGGCCCACCTGGTTTCCATGATGAAGTCCCGCGCCCTGATCGGCATCGAGCCTGGCATTTTCAGCAACACCTTTGAGGGAATGGTCATTTATGTCGACAAAATGGACCCTCTCGACAACATGGAAGGCGTTTTTATCTCCGATGAGCGTTCCGCCAGGGAACCCTATGCCATCGTTGCCAAACGTGGACATCTCATTGCTGACCAGCAGACTATGAATGTGACCCTCGCGATGCAGGACGGTGCCATTCTCACGCAGCCGCACACCGAGCAAGCCTATTCCCTCATAGGGTTCGATACTGCGCGGCTCAATCTCGACATCAGCAATGCACTCCTCAAGAATAATTCTCCCGGAAAAGGCCCTGAAGACATCGAAAGTCTTGAACTTATCCAGGAGATAAAACGATTGCGCCTGGAAGGAAAGACCGTATTTCGTTATGAGACAGAACTGCACAAGCGCCTGTCAATCCCCTTTGCCTGCATCCTCCTAGGCCTGATCGGCGCACCGCTCGGCATCAGGCGGAGCCGTTCCGGCAAGTCCGCCGGGATAGCAATCGCGCTCCTGGTTTTCCTCGTCTATTTTATCATCTTGAGCGGCGCGACCAATCTTGCGGAGACCGGGACATTGCCCGCCTATCAGGCCTATTGGGTGCCGAATATCCTGATGACCGTGACCGCACTCTTTTTTATCATTAAAAGAGGACAAGAGTGCAGCTTCACGATCGCGAGCCGCATCAGCCATCTTTACTATGGGATCAAGACACGTTTGAAAGGAAATACTTAACGAGGCTAAGCCTCAGACCGAGGAAGCAAAACCAATATCTTCGAACCGCAGAGACGCAGAGGCGCGGAGAACTTCATATATTTATTTTAAAAACCCGAGCTTTGCCATGCTTTCTCTGCGTCTCGGCGTCTCCGCGGTGAACGCTTTTGACTTTTCAAAAACGTGGCTCATAATTTAAGACGGGCCGCAGCAAAGGTTTTTTATTACGAAAGACACTCACGAACATCCATGACGATTCTCAGCAGACATATTTTCAAGGAGTTTATTTCCCTCGTGGCCGGGGTCCTGATCGGCATTCTCGTCGTGTACCTTTGCGTCGAGTTTCTCCAGAAAGCCGATAAGTTCATCAAGTACCATGCTACGCTTTCCCAGATCGGCACATATTTCCTTTTCAGCGTACCCGGCATGGTTTCACTTGCGCTGCCCATGGCCACGCTCATCGCCGCGCTCCTGTCGCTCGGCAACCTTTCGCGCTACAACGAGATCATCGCTATGCGTGCAAGCGGCGTGAGCCTGGTGAAGATCGTTTCACCGCTCTTGGCCGGCGGCCTCTTGATATCGGGACTCGGATTTCTCAACAATGAATTTGTCATGCCGGTCTATAGTTCCCGCGCCAGCTATATCCGAAAAGTGGAGATCGAAAAGAGTCAACGACGCGTGATGTTCCAGCAAACCAAGCTGTGGCTCCGCGGACCGGAGAACAGCATTGTCAACATAGAGCTGGTCTCTCCGAACCGCACCGAAATGCTGGGTTTGAACATCTACAAGCTGAATCCCGACTACTCGGTTCGGGAACGCATCAAGGCCGGCCGCCTTGCATGGGAGAATGGCGCATGGCGGCTGAAAAACAGCAGCACGTTCACCCAGGTCGACGATGTAGTGCTGTCTCGCCCGTCCGACAACGAGGTCTTCAATATCGTTGAGAACCCGGACGACCTCGGCATGATCGTCAAAAACTCGGAAGAAATGAACTTCTCCGAGATGTGGAACTACGTGAAAAGGCTCAAATCAAGCGGCTATAAGGCCGCCACCTATGAAGTCGACCTGCACAGCAAGCTGGCTTACCCGCTGGCCAGCCTGCTTATGGTCATGATCTCGATCCCCTTCGGTGTCCTTAAAGTGCGCTCCGGAGGAACTGGCAAGGGGATCGCGCTCGCGATCGCGATCGCTTTTTTCTACTGGCTGCTCATGAGCGTCGGCGCATCACTCGGCCACTCGGGCACCCTCCCGCCCGCGATATCGGCTTGGTTTGCCAACATATTTTTTGCAATATCGTCGGTTTTTGTGCTTTTCCGCATGCAACGGTCGATCTGATCCGGTTTCAGATGATCTGGATGGGTAAAATTAAGCTGGAGAAAGACATCAGCACCCTCCTGACGCGAGACATGCCATTATTTTAACATCAATTGTCATGCCGAGACATCAGGACCGCGGACCGCTACCCGGAGCCCTACAACCTCATGGGGTAAACAAATTTTGAACAAGAGTTCATAGACATGAATATGATGCCCGCGCCCCATTCTTTACCTGGATGTCACCTCTGAGGTGGAAACCGGATCCATCGGAGAAAAAAAGTCATCGACAGGGTTCAGACCAGAATCATCCTGCGCGATCCCAACTCGAGAATCTGCTTTAAGTTTACGTAATACACTTTAATTATACTATTTTCAATTACTTGTGCAATTTTAGTTAAAGCTTATTATTAGCATTAAATTACAAAGAATATCCAATAACTGAAACAAAAAGACCGCACCTCCTGGAATTTGGCTCGTGAGAAAGCCGAATCATTGTAATTTTTCAGGGAATATCTCATGCTTCGTGCCTCCTTATCTATGTGGATACTATTGTCCTGGGTTTTCTGGTTTGTATGATGGCAATTAAAATTGTGAAAATACTATTCGGCCTGATGCTGGTCCCCTTCTGCATAGGCTTTGCCTGGCAACTTGCAGCGACCGTTTTCACGGTCCACTACAGGCCGGATACTCCCTATTACTTTCTCGCGGGAGGTCTGACCTATTTATCCATCCATGTTCTGTTCAAAAAACCGGTCTTTACCTACGTCATCGGCCATGAGCTCACACACGCGCTCTTCGCCCTGCTCTTCGGAGGTTCCGTAAAATCCATCCATGCCAGCCATCGCGGCGGTCGCGTCACGGTAACCAAATCCAATTTTATCATCACGCTTGCTCCCTATTTTTTCCCTCTCTATACCTCCATTGCGCTTATCCTCTACTGGACTGCGCGTGCCGCCGATGCCCGCGGCATGGCGACCGATGTCCTCATTTTCCTGTCAGGAGCGACGTTCGCGCTCCACTTGGTGCTGACCTTTGTTTTTCTTCACACTGACCAGAATGATATCAGGGAGGAAGGCGCGATCTTCTCCTATCCCCTGATCTTTCTGTTCAATATCGCCTTTGCGGCGTTCCTCATGAAGGTTTACCTTGTTGAAAACATGGACTACCTGAGTTTTCTCACGAATGGTATAATAAGAACACTGCACTACCTGTTTATTTATTTGGACAAAACATACGCTTTCATCCATGCATCATGAACGGATAGAACAATAACAGTACCAGGGAACGAAAGGCATGACGATGATCCTTGTCGGACTGACAGGAGGGATAGCGAGCGGGAAAAGTCTGGTCGCGCGGGTGTTCAAAGACCTCGGCGCACACATCATAGATGCCGACCGTATCGTGCATGACCTGCTCGAACCCGGGCAGCAGGCTTGTCAAGAGGTACTCGATTACTTCGGGGAGGAGATCCGGCTGCCGAATGACGGCATCGACCGCAGGAAGCTCGGCGAGATCGTGTTCAACAATGCCGAGAAGCGTGCCTGGCTTAACAGCTGCCTGCATCCCAAGGTCTTTCATGTTTATACCACCCAGGTGCAGCAGCTTCGTCGCTGGCAGCCGGACAGCATCGTTGTGTTTGATGCAGCTCTTCTCATTGAGACCGGATACTTCCGAAAGATGGACAGGACCGTCGTGGTATATGCAGATGTTGAGCAACAGATAGAACGTCTTTCGAACCGGGACAACTACAGCCGCGAACAGGCCCTGACCAGAATAGCGAGCCAGATGCCGCTCTCGGAAAAGCGCGGCCATGCTGATCACGTTATCGACAACACCGGGACCCGGGAAGACACGGAGCGCCAGGCGCGTGAACTTTTCAAACGACTGCAAGTGGAAGCGGAGAAGATTTAGGTGAAAAAAGGGAATCTCAGCATTGTCCCCATGAAGCTTTCCCACATTCAGGCCTGCACTGCCATCACCGAAACTTCTGATCCCTGGAAGACGCTGAATGAGCGGATCGACTTTACAAAATATATCCTTCTGAAACAAGCCTATGTCTGCATGGCGGGAGAGGTGTTGACCGGCTTCATCATCTTCGCTCCGGAACCGGTGTTTGCCCGCGGCGGCTATCTTCGCGCCATCGGGGTGTCGCCATCAATGCGCAGGCGCGGTATCGGAAGAAGGCTCCTGACATTCGCGGAAAAGGAAACAGCGCGCTGTTCTCAGTACCTCTATCTCTGTGTTTCTGCCTTCAACCGCGCTGCGCAGACCTTTTACCATGATCGGGGCTACGCGCGGGCCGGGAAACTTGCCGACCTGATCGTTCCCGGGTCATCAGAATATATCTATTGGAAACGGCTCAGGCCGATATCACAGAAGTCCAGGAGAGTACATCGTGATTAAGAACCTCAAGAAGATCGACCTTTTCAAGAACCTTTCCGACGAGGAGCTCAAGGAGCTGGAACATTACCTTACCACGGCAATGTTCAGGAAAAAAGAGGACATCTTTACGGAAGGCGATGCGCCGGAGTGGTTTTATATCGTTTTGACGGGCAAAGTAAAAGTGACCAAGATCTCCCACGACGGCAAGGAGATCATCCTTGAGATCATCTCCCCCTATGACATCTTCGGCGGTGTGGCGGTTCTCCGGAATTTCCCCTACCCCGCAAATGCCGTTGCCATGGAAGACTCGGAGATCCTGAAAATATCGCGGAAAAACCTGATGCGGCTTGTTGACCGGTTCCCGAACCTCATGTTCTGCATTGCGCTCCAGCTCGGCGACCGGATGAAGAGTTCCTATGACTCGCTCAAGAACATCGCCCTTGAGCGTGTAGAGGCGAGGATCGCAGCGCTTTTGCTCAAGCTGGGGAACAAGGTCGGGGTGGAGACCGATGCGGGGTTGATGATCGACATGCGGCTGACCAAACAGGATGTTGCCGACATGGTCGGGACCACGGTTGAGACCTCCATCCGCACCTTCAGCAAATTCAAAAAAGAAGGACTCGTGATGGATTCGGACGGAAAAATCATTATCAAGGACCGTGAAGGGCTGATGAGCTTCTCATCGTGAGGCGAGTATACAAGGCATGGAGCGGAGCGCAGAGCTGCATGGCGTAAATAAACCAAGATAGTCATTCAGCTCTCGACACTATCGCCCTATGCCCGCACACGCCGCTACTGCGGCTGTTCAACCTTGGTGAGCAGCGTCATCAGCATATTGTAGAGGAAGAGAAATAAGGTAAATGCCTGGACGGCCCCCGATACCACGGTAATGGTCCGGTAAAGATCGCTTGGGTTGTAAACGTTCAGGGCATAGAACAGGAGCATGGACACCAGAGAGATGTTCGCGAGATAGAACTGCAGTTCACCGATCTTATTGCTGTACAGCGCCCGTCCCATGAAGCGCGGCAGGATATGATAACCCACTCCGTAGATCATCATCGATACCCAGCCGAGCATGTTCAGGTGCGAATGTACGAACTTGAGCGCCATCACGTCCGGGTTCGCGAGCATGACGATCCCCATGATGGCTGCAACGCCGAGATACACGACACTCATGACGATAAACCCCTTTACGAACTTGTCCACAATGAATTACCTCCTCAGGTAGTAAGATGGGCGCAGTATAATGCATCCCATCGGGATTCGCTATGACATGGCTCATAGTATACCATAGTTTACGGCATATGACGCAGGTCATAACGGGTACCTGTCCGTTCTGGTAAAGTATGATCAACCACATATCAAAGGAGGACACTATGGTTACGGAAAAGATTAAAGTGACAAAGGATACGCTCATCGGCGACGTGATACGCATGAGCCCGGCGGCAAAGGCGGTCATCGAGAAACATTTCGGCAACGGATGCTTCACCTGCGCCGGCATCAACGTGGAATCTCTGTCCTTCGGTTCGATGATGCACAATCTCGATCCGAACAAGATCGTTGATGAGATCAACGCGGCGTTGGAGGGATAACATGTCAAGCATACAGCTTAAATGTTTTGTCTGTGGTACGGACGATAAGACCAGGGTATACCTCCCCTGCTATCATGAGGGTGAAGAAAAGATCGTCTGCACACGATGTCTTCCCATGCTCATCCACGGGGCGCATTAACGGCACGAAGGACGAAGGACGACTGCTCGCTTTGCTCTCGAGGACGAGAGACGCAACGTCTCTCGTTTCGTCCTTCGTCTCTCGTCCTTCGTCCCTCAGCCCGCGTCCATCATCCGTCGCATCGCGCTAAAAAGCTGTAGAATTTCCGGAACGATACTGGTAGACTACGTTCATGAAGAACGAACTTGCAATTGTTCTCGTGAGCGGCGGCATGGACAGTTGCGTCACGGCCGCGATAGCGAATGAACAATTCCGATCGGCATTCCTGCATGTGAATTACGGACAAAGGACCGAAGCGAGAGAACTGCGGGCATTCAATGGAATAGCGGATTTCTACAAGGCCGAGAAACGCCTTGCGGTCAGCATCGAGCACCTGAAGGTGATCGGCGGTTCCAGCCTCACTGATACAAACATTCCTGTGCCAGAGACAGACTCACTCAGAACTCAAAACTTAAAACTCAAAACTTCTTCTATCCCCTCAACCTACGTCCCCTTCCGGAACGCCCATCTCTTGTCCATTGCCACTTCGTGGGCGGAGGTCATCGGCGCAACAAAGATCTTCATCGGCGCCGTCGAAGAGGACAGTTCAGGCTATCCCGACTGCCGTGAGGTATTTTATCAGGCCTTCAACAAGGTCATAGAAATGGGAACGAAGCCGGAAACACGGATCGAGATCGTCACTCCGCTCATTCACCTGAAGAAGTCGGCGATCGTGAGAAAAGCGGTAGAACTGGGCGCGCCGCTCCACCTTACCTGGAGCTGCTACCAGAACAGTGACAGGGCCTGCGGGAAGTGCGAGAGCTGTACGTTGCGGTTGAAAGGATTCAAAGGGGCGGGAGTGGATGATCCTATTCCCTACGAGAAATAATCAGGCAGCATCACAACAGCACAAAGGAACACGAAAGAGAATTTGATCAGGTAACGCTCCGGCAGAAAGCTCTGACTTCAACAACATTCAAGTTTGTTCACATTATTCCTACAGTGCAATCATCGATCGACGCAAGACGGCAGCATCAAATGTATGAAGCTCGTCACAACGAGCATGACCGTCATCAGGATAAGGATGGAGACCGTTATCCAGGTAATGATGTTCATGCGCTTTGAATTAACGTACTCGCCCATAAGTTCCTTGTTGTTCACAAGCCTGAGCATGATAATGAGCACGATTGGCAGCAGGATGCCATTGATGGTCTGGGAAAAGAACATGATCCTGATGAGAGGGACTTCGGGGATCAGGATGACCCAGGCCCCGATCACAATGAAGGCCGTATAGAACCCGAGGAACTGCGGCGCCTCTCGGAAGGTCTTGTTAATGCCTGACTCCCACCCGAAGGCCTCGGAAAGACCATAGGCCGTGGCCAGGGGCAGCACGAAGCAGCGAGGAACGACGCATTCAGCAGACCGATGGCAAAGAGATGGGCGGCAAAATTGCCAGCCAGCGGCTGGAGCGCCAGCGCCGCCGCCTCAGCGGAATCAACCTTGACCCCGGCGGGATAGAGGATCGTCCCTGACGCGACAATGATAAAGAACGCTATGAACACGGTCATGATGAACCGACATAACATCGAACTTGGCATACTCGTATTCTTCAATGCGCACGCCCTTATCCACAACAGCGGACTGAAGATAGAACTGCATATAGGGAGTGATCGTCGTGCCTACCATCGTGATAAAGAGCAGGATATAGTCCTTATCGAGCCGGAATGTGGGGCACGGCGATCTGCGATAGCAACTTCATGCCACGGCGGGTTCGCCATGAAAGCCGGAGAAAACATAAGTAAGGTAGATCATGCTGATGGCAATGAGGAATCCGTTCCACACTGCTTAAAGTTCCCTTTTACCACAACGAACCAGACCACGAAGGCCGAAGGGTACGGAGATATACTTATGCACGCCGAAAAGCTCCATACTGGCCGCAATACCGGCAAATTCGGCGATGGTATGCTGAGGTTTGCAATGATGAAGAGGACCATGACAGCCAGCGTCACCCGGACCCCGAATTGTTCCCGCACCATATCGGCGAATCCCTTGCCCGTCACCACACCCATGCGTGACGACCATTTCCTGGATCACGGCCAGGGCAAAGTGATGAGAACCAGCGCCCACAGGAGACCGTACCCCTCCTTTGCACCGATGATGGAATAGGTCGCTATTCCGCCGGCATCGTTGTCCGCGTTCCCGGCGATCACCCCTGGTCCGATGACGGCGAGAATGACAATGAGCCTTCTGTGCCAGGAGGTATTTTGATCCGTTCTCATGAATTTCACGAGTAGCACAACTCCCTGACCCGGACAAGCCGGAACGTAGAAAAGCGAAGTAAATAACGTTGACGCGGTTAAGGCTGACGAATCGTGTTAGAAATCTTCCGAAGGCATGGTGAACTGCACGACCGATATCAGGATTACATCCTTCTTCGTTTTTTCCTCGATGTGGTCGGGAGAAGGAAATCCACCACATCGTCCACGGTCACAATACCGCGCAAAAACATCGTTCTCATCAACTACAGGCGCAGCAAGCAGGTTGTACTTCGATATGAACTCCGCCACCTCATTTTCATCTGCATCGAGAGGCACGGTTTTCACCGGCGTTTTCATGATATCGCCAAGAAGTGTCTGCGGACTGGCCAGGATAAGGTTCTTAAGCGAAATGACGCCGACAATACGTTCATTGAGGTCCAGAATGTAGAGATAATAGATTGTCTCAACATCCGGCGCCTCGAGGCGCAGTTCCTTGATCGCTTCCTCCACGGTCATATCAGGAGGGAACGACAGGTATTCCGTTGTCATGAGACCGCCTGCCGTGTCCTCTTCATGTTCGAGGAGTTCCTGCACGTCCTCCGCCTCTTCCTTCTCCATGAGGTTGATGAGTTCCTGTGCTTTGGCCTGGGGCATATCGCCGAGCACGTCAGCCGCCTCGTCAGGGGGCATCTGCTCAAGGATATCCGAGGCCTGTTCCTTGGACATGTCGTCGATGATATCGACCTGGACCTGGGGTTCCAGCTCATGAAGGGCCTCTGCCGCGGTCTCGACATCCATGCTGCCGAACAGAGCGGTCCGCTCCTTTTGTGAGACTTCGCTGATGATCTCCGCGAGGTCAGCCGGATGTATCCTCGCCACCTTCTGCCGGGACACCGTAAGGGTCAACCTCGTGAGCTTGGGCTCTACGGTCTGGAGATAGTGCCAGCCGATCAATTTTTTGGGCAGTTTGTACCTGAACAGCGAGAACAGCTTCTCCCCCCGGGCCTCGATCCCGAGCCTGCGCAGGATCCCCCTAAAGCCGATGTCAGCAGCAACGAGGCAGAGGTGTCCCTTGACGTCGCCAAGTTCGAGATCATTGACGCGCACCAGCTTGGCGCCGTTAATATCAACGATCTGCTTGTCCAGGATGTCCCTGCAGAGCAGGATCTCATTAGTTGATAGCGTGTACTGTTTAAGGCTGTTGCGGTTCGTGTTGACGGAGATGACGCGTTTATTAAAGAGGTTGATCAGGTCCCAGGGGATCAGATAGGTGGTCTTTCCTGAGGCGACAACCAATGAAGTGACCGCAGGGAGGGCCTCTCTCCCCGATACGATAATGTCCTTGAGCCTGCCGATCTCCTCGCCCATCTGGTCGAGTACCGGCTTCTTGTGGACGTCACTGACGAAGATTTCCTCGGCAAAAAAGGTCATTATCTGCTCCGCGCAGGGGGGATGATTGATGAGTTAGGTTATACCAGCGGCCTTGTGCTAAGTCAAGAAAAAAGCCGCCTACTCAAACAAAATATGCTAAAATATTTATAGACATACGGGCAATTCGTCGATCAGTCATTCGCATAGCTCATACGCTTAAACTAAATCGAAAACTATAAAACATTACAATCTTCATATAAAAATAATTAACATGTCATATCAATGGTTTTCTGCTATAGTTTCATAAATTTTGCACCTCACCCGCTTTAATACTACCAGAGATATTTGAAAGGAGAGTTCATCCTATGTCGGAACAGACCATAAAAGACCTGAAAAAAGAGATATACCTGTTGGTACACAAAGCGCAGGAGATGCTCGAACTCACGGAGGACGGGTTCATGAAGAACAAACTCACCTCCCTGGATCAGGCCGATGAGCTCGCCAAGGAGATCCATGCCAAGGAAGACGTCCTGACCGCCACGCTCGCGAAGATGGCATCGACCAATAGCGAAGCGCGTGCGCTCCTGACCGTCCCCTCACACATTGAGAAGAGCGCGACCAGCATCAAACGTATCACCGAGAACAGCCGGGGCCGGATCAAGGAGGGCATGCTGTTCAGCGACAAGGCAATCAACGAAACCGGCAAACTCTTCACCAAAACCAAAGAAGTGTTCAAAAAGGCCGGTGAGGCGGCTGTTACCGGCGCTCAATCAGCGCTCGAAACGGCGAGGGCCGATGCCGATGCAATGGAGCGCATGGCCAACGAATTCTCGACCGCCCACGAAGACAGGCTCGTAACCGGTGAATGCGCGCCCAAGTCCTCTTCGACCTATCTTTGCATCCTCTACGCTTTTGAGGACATTGGAGGACACATCAAGAACGCGGTCGAACGATTTTCAGCAAAATAAATCAATATTCTCTTTTATTTCCATTGCTGACCTGAACAAGACTGAGCGGAATTTCATGGACAGGCTTACAGGATAACCGGTTAAGGGCTTGTAACTACTCAGGTCAAAACACACTACAACAATAGATCGGTGAGACCACGGATCACGACTTTGTTATGAAGTACTGATGAATGTGATTGTACTGTCAGATTTGTTAAAACAAACAGATTAGACAGACAACCGTGCTTCGCGAAGCGGCCTCAGTTTCCGCCATTCACCGCTGCGGTTTCTGATGCTCCTGAGCGGTTAAAATGTCTTTTCACTCCTGCTAAACCTGTCATCCTGTCAAAGGGTTCTTTTGACTTTCCAAACAGGGGAAGATAAGGTGACATGCCTCCATCACCAAATCCCGGATTCGGACTGGCCCTCTCCGGAGGAGCCGTACGCGGCATTGCCCACATTGCCGTATTGGATA
Organism: Nitrospirota bacterium; assembly: GCA_963732675.1. Taxonomy (GTDB): domain Bacteria; phylum Nitrospirota; class UBA9217; order UBA9217; family UBA9217; genus JALNZF01. The sequence goes on along the minus strand of CAVTAJ010000014.1, from coordinate 73,036 downwards.
TGCTGGAGCAGGAGGGAGTTCCTATTCATGCCATAGCCGGGACCAGCGCCGGCAGTATCATCGGCGCGCTTTATTGCGCCGGCATGCCTGTCTCGGAAATCCATCGCACTCTTTTAGAAACCAAATGGATGGACATCCTTAAATTCACCCTCCCCCGGACAGGACTCATATCGAGCGATGGCATCTACCGCTTCATGGAAAACATCCTTCCCATAAAAAAGTTCTCTGCCCTGCCCCTCCCCTTTGCCGCTGTTGCTACAGACCTCCGTACCGGAGAGAAAGTCAGCATCACCACGGGATCCATTGCCCGGGCAGTCCAGGCCAGTTGCAGTCTGCCTGTTATCTTTACGCCCACGGAGATCAACAAGAAGGCCCTCGTCGATGGCGGCGTTTCCAGCCAGATCCCGGTCAGAACGGTTCGAGAAGAACTGGGCTTAAAGAAAGTGATCGCGGTAAATGTGAATTTCAAGGCACTGGAAATGGAGCAATTCGACAATATGGTGAAGATCGCGGCGCACCTTTCGGCGCTCTGGGCATCGCGGAACGCCCGGGAAGAGGAAAAGCTCGCGGACGTGGTTATTCAGGTGAATGCCCGGGGGATCCCTCTGTATGATCTCTCGAAGTCAAAGGAACTGCTGAAGCGGGGCAAAAAGGCTGCGGAAGATAAGATGCGGGAGATAAGGGCTTTAATGTGAAGAGTGATATCCTTTTCAGCTCTATTGAAACCAATAACAACCGGACAATATAATCAAAACCTGTTCCTGTTCAACCTGCCGCCATTCATTACAGATGGAAATTCTAAAGTTATGATTCAGTTGCTGGGTGATGCCTTCTTCCTGAAACTCTTGCAGTTTTCATAAACAGGTTGTTTCAATAACCTTCTTCGCCTCTTCTTTGGTAATGCCGTATTGATAGTAAATATATAATGACACCATGTCAGCAAGCTGGGCAATAGAAATATCCGGCATGATCTCAAGGATCTCTTCCTTGAAATAATTTGCCGCTTCACAAATAGGCATGTTATCTTTGTTAATCATTCAGATTCTCCCTCGATCTTTCATATTTGAACAAACTAAATCCGACTACTATAGCTTACCAGCCCACGTATCAATGAATTCAATTATAAGCAATAATGCAATGGTAGTCAAGACGACACTTAGAAGAAGTGGGTCATGCGCAACTGAATAAGGAGAAAGAATGGGGCTCCTTTGCCTGCCAGGAAAGCACGATTCCATACTAATAATGAATATCCCCAGATGTGTCCCGCTCGTTTCCAGGGCTGATCTGAGGTTATATTTAATAAAACTGGTTCTGCGTGACTGAACTAATGCTTGAACACCCGCTGTCCGGTAAAGACCATGGTGACCTTGGGATTCGCCTCATTGCAAGCCGTAATGACATCGAAATCCCGGTCCGAGCCGCCCGGCTGCACGATGGCGACTATTCCCTCTTTAATGCCCACATCGACACCGTCACGGAACGGGAAGAAAGCGTCTGATACCATCGTGGACCCGATGAGACCGCCTTTGTCCTTCCTGGTCTGTTCGTCGATCTCCTTGAGCGCACCCTTATCCCGTTTTCCCTGTCCGGCTTCCAGTTCAAACGTCTTGTAGGGTATCCCGTATTTCTTGAAACAGAGCGCGTCCGCATATTTCGTATAGGCTTTGAAGATCGCGATCTCGGCCACACCTACCCGGTCCTGCTCGCCGGTGCCGATGCCCACCGTCACACCGTCTTTCACATAGATGACCGAGTTTGAGGTAATCCCCTGCTCCACGTTCCAGCCGAACAGCATGTCGTCGTACTCCTGGTCCGTCGGCTTCCGTTCGATCTTATACTCCTTGCCTTTATAAAGCGTCTTCGCTTCCTGAAAATCGGCTTTCTTACGGATCGCATTTTTCTGGGACTGCTGAACAATAAGACCGCCATCAATGAGCGCCTTGAACTCCACAACGCTCATATCCCGGTATTTCGCAAGCTCGTTGATCTTCTCAAGCCTGACGATGCGCAGGTTCTTGCGTTTCGATAGGATCGCGATGGCACCTTCCTCATAGTCCGGTGCCGCAACGACCTCCAGATAGTTCATATTCGCCATCTCAGCAGTCTGCTTATCCATTGGGCGGTTAACGACAAGACAGCCGCCAAAAGCCGCTATGCGGTCAGCCATGTTCGCCCGGTCATACGCCTCTGCCACGGTCTTGCCATATGCCGCACCGCAGGGATTATTGTGCTTCATGATGGCAGCCGCAGGACGGTCCATCAGGTATTTCAGGATATTGAGGGCATTATCGAGATCGGTGAAGTTCGTCTTGCCGGGGTGTTTCCCTGCCTGGACCATCTGCTCCTCGGTGATAGTGCTTACGAGACCGTTGCCGGGCTCTATGAACTTCACCCCGGCGAGCATGAGGTTGCCGCTTACCAGCTGGTACATGGCAGCCTGCTGGTCGGGATTCTCGCCGTAGCGCAGGCCTTTCTCGATGAGTTCGCCCGACCCTTCATCCGCGATCTTCCATGACCGTTTCCGGTACACCAGCTTCTGATCGCCGAAGGTAATGGTCATCTCCGGTGGAAAGTTATCAGACATGATGGTTTTGTACATTTTTTTAATTTCTGACATGGGAACCCTCCTGAGCATTGAATTAGTCGATAGTCATGAGTCGTCTGTCATCGGTCAACCTTGAAGATGCAGACAATGCCTTTGACCATCGACTGTCGGACAGCCGACTCGTGTCACACCTTATCCACGGACTTTTGTCCCAGCAGTCCTGCAGGACGGATAATAAGGGTGATGATAAGAACGAGGAAAGCAAAAGCATCTTTGTACACGCTCGAAATGTAGCTCGCACCAAAGTTCTCGATCAGACCGAGCATGAACCCTCCGAGCATCGCACCGGGTATGCTGCCGATCCCGCCAAGTACCGCCGCGGTAGAAGGCCTTGATGCCCGCCAGATAGCCCATGAAGAAATGCACCACACCGTAATAGAGCGTTACCATCACCCCCGCAACGGCGGCAAGCGATGAACCGATCATGAAGGTGATGGAGATGACCTGGTTGATATTGATTCCCACCAGGCCGGCCATGACCCTGTCCTGCGATGTAGCACGCATGGCCTTGCCAAGCCGTGTTTTCGCAACAAAGAATTGGAGACCTGCCATGATCAGGACCGACGCGGTCAGGATAAAGACCTGTACCGGTGAGACATTGGCGCCGAAGATGGTCACCCCTTGCGAGGGAAGCATGGGCGGCAGGTTTTTGTATTCCTTTCCCTGGGCAAGCATCACGAAATTCTGGAGAATGATCGACATACCCACCGCACTGATAAGCGGCGCAAGCTTTGATGCATTTCTGAGCGGACGGTAGGCAACGCGTTCAATGACCGCACCGTAGGCAGCGCAGAAGAGCATAGATATGATCACCGTGAGCAACAGTGACAACGGCAGGCTGTACGCGGTAAGCCCCAGATAGGTCAAGACACCGAGGACAATGATCCCCAGGTACGCCCCGAGCATATAGATCTCGCCATGGGCAAAGTTGATGAGCTGGAGGATGCCGTAGACCATGGTATATCCCGAGCGCGATAAGTGCGTACACCGCGCCGAGCGCAAGGCCGTTTATGAGCTGCTGGGTAAACATGGGATGCTGGTCCGTCCTACTTTATTTCCACGAATTTTCCGTCCTTGACCTGCCAGATCACATAGGGCGCCTTCGTCACATCACCGTTCTTGTCAAAGGAGATGTCGCCAAAAGCACCGTGGAAAATGGTCTTGGAAATATACTCCGCTACTTTCGATCCATCCGTGTTCCTGGTTTCAGCTATGGCGGTCAGAATGATATTCGCGGCATCGTATGCATAGATCGAGTACGGTCCCGGGTCGCCGTATTTGGCTTTGTATTTCTCCATGAAAGACTTTGCCGACGGAAGCCCCGCCGGCTCCGCACCGAAGGTCACATAGGTCCCTTCGGCTGAGGTTCCCGCAATATTGATGAATGTCGGATCATACACGCCATCGCCGGTGATCATGGGAATGTTCATGCCGATCTCCTTTGCCTGGCGCACCAGCCTGCCGGCCTCGGGATAGATGCCGCCGAAGAAATAAAGCTCAGGATTGCTCTGCTTGATGGTCGTGAGCACGGCCTTATAATCAGGGTCCCGCTGGATGATGCCGCCATAATAGACGACCTGCACCCGGTCGCCAAGCGCGCGTTTGAAATAATCCGCCAACCCTTGACCGTAGGCGGTCTTGTCGTGGATGATCGCTATTTTTTTTGGACGGATGGTCTTCAGGACAAATTCCGCGGCTACTTTGCCCTGCTGGTCATCAGTACCGCAAACGCGAAAAACATTTTTGAAGCCCTGAAGCGTCAGCTGCGGATTCGTTGTGGCCGGAGATATCATGACGATGTTCGCGTCTTGATAGTACTTTGACGCGGGTATGGAACAGCTCGAATTCCAGTGGCCGACAAGCGCAACGGCCTTCTGGTTGATCAGCTTGTTCGCGATTGATACGGCCTGTTTCGGGTCCGCTTGATCATCGGCGGGGAGCAGAACGATCTTCTTCCCCAGCACGCCGCCCTTTTCGTTCCATTCGGCCACGGCAAGTTCAACTGAGTTCCTGAGGTCAACGCCCATCTTGCTCTGGTCGCCGGTCATGGGACCTGCTGCGCCTATCCTGATCACGTTTTCGTCCTGGCGGGTGCAACCCGCCATCAATATAAATAGAGTTGACGCGATATACATAAATCTTTTCATTCATTTTCTCCTGACATCTGAAATTGATCTCAACATATTCTCAGCAGCAGTTGTGATATTCCCGGCTGACAAAATCGCGCTGACTACCGCAACACCGTCCGCGCCGGAACTGATAACAGCCTGAACATTCGAGTGTTTGATTCCGCCTATCGCTATGACGGGGAGTGTGACAGTCTGCCTGATGATCGATAGATTGAGAATTCCCTGCGTTTGTCCTGCATCCTTCGTCGTTGTTGGGAAGATGGGGCCGAACCCGATGTAGTCCGCGCCCGCAGCTTCCGCTGCCACGGCCTGCTCAAGACTATGGGTTGAGATCCCGATGAGTTTGTCCCTGCCAAGCAGCTTTCGCGCGAATTCGATCGGGAGATCGTCCTGCCCGAGGTGCACACCGTCGGCATCAACTGCCGCTGCTATGTCGGCATGGTCATTGACAATGAAACGCGCCTGCGCGTTCCTGGCGATCCGCGCAAGCATCAATGCAGTTTCATAGATACCCTTCCGCGCGCCGTCCTTGTTCCGGTATTGGAAAAACATCACCCCTGCGTCGAGCGCCTGTTGCATCGCCTGCCCCGGGTCGACGCGGAGCAGATCCTGATCAAGGACCAGGCAGAGCCCTCCGATGTCACTGCGCCGGGCTATTGTACCGCTCCATGAACTTCGTGGAAATATCGCCCTTCTGAAAATCCGGGTCGTCGAGAATTTTCTTGTGCATGGGGATCGTGGTCTTCACCCCTTCGATGATGAACTCGTTCAGCGCCCGCTGCATCCTCATGATCGCGTCAGCCCTCGTCTCCGCATGCACGATCAGCTTTGCGATCATCGAATCATAATAAGGCGGGATCACGTACTGCGTGTATGCGGCGGTTTCCACCCGCACACCGAGGCCCCCCGGAGGATTAAACGCGGTGATCGTTCCGGGAGAGGGCGTGAACTTTTCCGGATCCTCGGCGTTGATCCTGCATTCGATGCTGTGTCCTTTGATCTTGATATCACGTTGGGTGAACGAAAGCGGCAGTCCGGCCGCCACCCGTATCTGCTCTTTCACGAGGTCGATCCCCGTCACCATTTCGGTCACGGGGTGCTCCACCTGGATACGGGTATTCATCTCCATAAAGTAGTATTTTGCGTCCTCGTCCATCAGGAACTCGATGGTACCTGCGTTCCGATACTTCACGGACCTGGCAATTGCAACAGCCATCTCACCCATCTGTTTTCGCAGACTTTCGTCGACTATGACGGAGGGGGCTTCCTCGATGAGCTTCTGGTGACGTCGCTGGATAGAGCATTCGCGTTCGCCAAGGTAGACCGTGTTCCCTTGTTCATCAGCGATGATCTGTATCTCGATATGGCGCGGCTGGAGGATATACTTCTCGATGTAGACGTCGGCGTTACTGAACGCCGCAAGCGCCTCGGTCTGGGCCATGACAAAGGCATTGGCGAATTCTGACTCGTCCATCACCACGCGCATCCCTTTGCCGCCCCCGCCCGCGGCGGCCTTGACGATCACCGGGAATCCGAGCTCCCGTGCGATCTCAATGGCGCTGCTTTCCTCGGTCACCACGCCGTTGCTGCCCGGCAGCACGGGGACTCCCGCTTTCTGCGCCGTTTCCCGCGCCCTTGCTTTGTCTCCCATCTGCTTGATGCTTTCGGGGCTCGGTCCGATGAAACGGATCCCCGTGGAGTTGCAGATCTCGGCGAAACTCGAGTTCTCTGCCAGGAAGCCGTACCCGGGGTGAATGGCCTCGGCATCAGTGATCTCCGCGGCGCTGATGATGCTCGGCACATTCAGATAACTGTCCGAGCTCTTCGGCGGGCCGATGCACACACTCTCATCCGCAAAGCGCACGTGCAGCGAGTTTGCATCCGCGGTGGAATGCACGGCCACGGTCTTGATGCCCATCTCCTTGCATGCCCGGATGACGCGGAGTGCGATCTCACCACGGTTGGCGATCAATATTTTTTTAAACACTCATTCACCTCAACCCCATATAGTTATCATATTGCATTTTCGTTGGTGAATTGCGATCCTACGCCGGCTCGATCGCGAAAAGCGGCTGCCCATACTCCACCGGGGCGCTACTCTCCACCAGAATCTGGATGATCTTTCCAGCAGTCTCGCACTCGATCTCATTCATGAGTTTCATTGCTTCGATGATGCAGAGCACCTGGCCTTTCTTCACCACATCGCCGACCTCGACATACGGCGGTTTGTCAGGAGAACTCGAACGGTAGAACGTGCCGACAATGGGAGAAGTCACCTTGATGAGGCTCGTTTTCGCCGGTTCCTCTGCTTTCCCGGCAGCACTCCCGGGCGCCGGGGCCTCGGTGACCGCCGGTGCCACGATGGCTGCCGGCGGATATTCCATGCGCGGCATCGAGGGATGGAAGGTGACGTCCCCACCCTTCCGGAGCCGCACTTTCACGCCGGAACGTTCGATCTCCAATTCAGAGATGTCGGTGTTCTTTATCAACTCTATCAGTTCCTTGATCTCTTTCAGGTTCATGATTACTCCTTTTCCACGTCGCTGGTGTGATGGTGATCAGGATTATTTCTTGACCCGCTCAATAAAGGTCCCCGTGCGCGTGTCGATCTTGACGACGTCTCCCTCGTTCATGTAAAGGGGCACCTTGACCACAGCACCGGTCTCCAGCGTTGCCGGTTTGGACCCACCCGAAGCAGTGTCGCCCCGTACGCCCGGGTCGGTCCTGGCGATCGCGAGTTCCACAAACATGGGCACTTCAATGTTAATGGGCATCCCCTTGTGGTAGAGGACCTTGATCTCCATATTCTCTTTAAGATAATTGATGCTGTCGCCGAGCTGCTTTTCATTCAAGGATACCTGTTCGTAGCTGCTCGTATCCATGAACACGCGGTCCTTGTCGGCCCCATACAGGTACTGCATGGTCTTTTCCTCCAGATCGGGGACATCGACTTTTTCACCCGCCCTGAAGGTCTTGTCGGTCACGTTCCCCGATTTGAGGCTTTTGAACTTGGTCCTCACAAACGCCCCGCCCTTGCCGGGCTTCACATGCTGAAACTCCACGATCACATAGGGCTCACCATCGATCTCGATTTTCAAACCATTTCTAAACTCTGTTGTAGATACCGGCACTTCGTACTACCTCCCTTTCGTGTTCCGAATTAATGTATAACTCATTAGACCCTGACCCGGATAAACCGGAAAAGCCTTCTGAATTGGTTTTAAAACCAGGGCCTTGGATTCCCTTTGCGTCCTTTAAGGTTTTGCGTGAGAAGCCCGGTGGCTTCAGTTTATCGGTTCCGGCTGGTCCGGATCCGGAACTAGAGACTCTTTAAGCTCTCCAGTTCTCGCGGCAGAGAGGTCAGGACCTTTGCGCCGGTCTCCGTCACCTGGACCATATCTTCAATCCGGACCCCGCCCCAGCCGGGAATATACACGCCGGGCTCGACGGTGAAAACCATGTTCTTTTTTACCGTATCACTGGACAGCGGGGATACAGACGGCCCTTCATGGACCATGAGCCCGATGCCGTGTCCGGTGCCATGACCGAAGTGCCTGCCGTATCCGGTCCTTTTGATGACCTCCCGTGCGGCATTATCGACGGATTTGCACGGAACGCCGGCCCTGACGCTCTTGATCGCTGCTGCCTGGGCCTGCAGGACAATCCCATGGATCTCCCGCTGCCGTGCAGATGGCCGCCCAACACAGATGGTCCTTGTCATATCACTGTAATACCCGTTCGCCTCGGCGCCGAAGTCGAAGGTCACCAGGTCGCCTTTTTTTATGCGGCGGTTTGTGACCGCGGCATGAGGCATGGCACCGTGAGTGCCTGAAGCCACAATGATATCAAAGGCCGCCCTGCGGGAGCCCTTTTCCCTTATCAGATATTCAAGCTTCAATCCGAGTTCCCGTTCGGTGGCGCCTGGATGAATATCCGCCTTTAACTCCCGGAACGCTTCCTCAGAACGGCGAATGGCCGTGCGGATGTTCGCAAGCTCCTGTTTGTCTTTCTGCTGCCTCAGTGTCATGACAAGATCACGGTGTCCCTTGATCTTGAACCCTTTTTTTTTAAAATTTCTGAGCCCTTCGACAGTGATCGCCGACTCGTCAAACCAGAGCGTATCCACATCCATCCGCTCTTCGGCATCACGAACGGCTGCAAAATAATCTTTTTTTTGGATCAGGATTGTGACGCCGGTCGTTTCCCTGCGGGCCTGCACGTTATATCGGAAATCGGTGATCAGACATGCTCGATCGGAAGTGACCAGCAGGGTACCGGAGGATCCGGTAAAACCGCTTAAATAGCGAACATCTTCGCGCCGGTTCACGAGAAGCGAATCGAGTCCGCTCTCGCTCATGATCTGCCTGAGCCTCGGCGAGACGGTCCTGTTCCGGCCTCCGCATCACTTCCTGCTCCCGCTTGCCTTCCCGAACCCGACCGCTGCTCTCAATGCAAGGAGGTAGCTGTCAGCCCCAAAGCCGGTGATCTGCCCTATAGCCACGCCGGAGATGTACGAATGCTTCCGGAACTCCTCACGCTTATAGATATTGGAGATGTGCGCTTCCACGGTCGGAATACCGGTGGATGCGATCGCATCACGAAGTGCAACGCTTGTGTGAGTATACGCGCCCGGATTTATTACAATGGCCTGATAGACGCCCATGGCGTCCTGGATCTTCTGGACCAGTTCTCCCTCATGATTCGATTGATAGAACGACACTCCAACGCCGAGCTCGCCGGCAAGCGCCGCAAGCCGGCCGTTGATATCGTCAAGGGTGAATGAGCCGTAGATATCCGGCTCACGCTTGCCGAGGAGATTCAGATTTGGCCCGTGAATGACCAGGATTTTCATACTTCCCCCGTACAAAATAAAAAACTGCCTGAGGCAGTTTATGGAACGACCGCATTGCAGATAAAAGACAATTTTATCAGAACTCTTTGAGCAGCCTCGGCACCGACATTCGAAGGAGGAACCTCCCTTTGCCGAAATTTCCGTCGGGTTTGATGATCAAGACGAAGAAATATTCATCATTAAGCCTGCGCAGCATGATCATGGCGTTGTCCGAGATGACCGTCACCTCCTTGGTGGATCCCATCTGCGCGGCTTGGGAGCCTTTCTCTATTTCCTTAAGGAGCGACGAGAATTCAACGGTCATTGCCTGGATGTCCATTTCTCTGTTCACGGCGAACTCTTCAACAGGAATGCCGTCAAGACCCACGATCAGCGCGCCGATGGCGCCTTCCGTACCATTGACCACTTCCTTCAGAATATCGGAAAAGGGCATTTATTTCTCCTTCTTGATATTAGTGAGCCATGTTTCCAAACGCGCAATTGCTGCATTGCGCCCGACGGTATCGGCTTTAGCTGTTGCGTGCACTTTTTCAGCAGTTGGCTTCAGGGGTCCTTGCTCCGTTTGAGGATGAATATACTCCCGCGGTTCAAAATCGAGATACTGCGGCTTTGGCCGGGCCTGCTCGTGCTCACCTGTCTCGGCCGACACCGCGTCAAACCGTTCAGCTCCCCCTGCAGTCGGATGTTCTGCCGTCTCTGATGCAGGTTTATACTCACTGGATTCGGCAAAAAGGTTCTCTACCGGTGATGTTTCTCCTGGTTTGTATTCACCCGGCGCCTCTAAATCCCCGGCTTTGGTCGTTATTTCTTCCGGTACGGCCGTCGGGACATGTCCCCTGGCCTCAGGGACAACCTCAGGCATCACGTCCTCTGTTTCCGACTCTTGTTTCGGCCAGGACCCTTCCAGCTCATCGAAAATCGACGGCTCGTCTGCAATTTCACCGACTTCAGCAACAGCGCCGTGTCCCCTGACTTCTTGTCCAGCGTGAATTTCCGGTTCCTTCTTTTTCACCTGCGGACGACGTACCAGGCTGTGCAGCCGCGACCCTCACCCTTGCCAGCTTGTCCTTCAATCCCCGGCTGTTGGGATTGTCTGCCAGCATCCGTTCGTATATTTCAATGGCCTTTTCGAAGAAACCCTGGGCGATATAAAGTTCTGCAAGCGTATCGGTCGTGAAGTCATCTGATTTTTCCGAAACTTCTTCGAGAGTTACTTCCGGGACCTTTTCAGTGATCTCTTCACCGAACGCAGCGTCAATGATCTCGTCCGCGGCTGTTTCCTCAGAAAATAGCCGGCTGGATTGTCTCCGTGTCCTCAAATGTGAACATATCCGTTTCGAGACGAATGTCTTCGCTGACAGCCGACCCATCCTGAACATGATTGCGTTCTGAGACGTCAACATCGTGACGTTCTTCTGCGGCAACCACAGGTACTGCCTCGCTTGCTTTTTCCCCATAAGATCAACGCCGTTCACCGGCGGTTCCGTCACCGACGTCTCCGGCTCAAGCGGTTCCACGATGAGAATCTCTTCCGGTTCTTCTGTTTCCGTAACCGAAGAAACGGGCGTACGTGCCGCCTCTGCAAGCGGTGCCGGTGATACCTCCATAGACACAGGCAGGATATTCAATCTGAGTTATGGGTTCAGCTTTTGATACCGAGGCAGGAACGAGCGCTGACGCCGGCTCACGGGCAGACAATGATGCCGGCGGCTCCTGTCTTATCGACTGCTCAGCAGTTGTCTTCGCCTTAGTCAATTGGATTTTTGAACTGACATCCCGGCCAGCCTCAAGGTCTGAAATCAGGGAAGCCAACTCCCCATCATTGGGGTTTTGAGAAAACGCGATTTTATAATGCGGAAGCGCATCCTGCGGCCTATTCTGAATAATAAAAAGATCGCCCAGCTTTTTCTGGGCCATATAGATTGTCAGGTATGTGTTTTACGACCTCTTCAAATTCCTTTTGCGCACCGGCCAGATCTCCTTTTGCAAGCAAAAGCTTGCCGAGGGATGACCGGGCCGTTACATAGTCTGGATTGTTTTTGAGCCCCTCCAAAAGTACATGGATAGCCATCTCCAGGTCTCCAGCTTTTTTGTATTCTTCCGCGAGCGGAACAAAAAGCTTTGACTTAGGGTCTTGCGAAATACGCCCCGTTAACTTGGCTATTTCGGAGGTCTCTTTATCCATTGAATTTGCTTGTCATATCAAACTGATAGAGGAAATTTTACCAAACAATGGCAACTAAAGTCAAGGTAATACTTTTTTGTCGGCGTGCAATTCAATGGGTAAGTGCAAAACAACGGTTATGGAGAAACTGAATCGTGGATTAGATACAGACTGAAACTACAACTGAAACGGATCTCAGTATGCTCCTTAATGAAAACGGGAAGGATAAACAGGCTGCTGACGAGGATAGCGAGGTGCGTCCGAGCCGCAGCAACAAATACTTGTCGTTGTACAATTTATCTGTGATGACAACCAGATCCGGGCAATACCTTTTACCTTTTTCATCAGCAAAAGAAAAATCGCTTGACAATCAACCCACTACTCTGCTATTTTACCGTCCTGCCGTGAGTGAGCTGTTGTTAAAGAAATGCCGAGGTAGCTCAGTTGGTAGAGCAGAGGCCTGAAAAGCCTCGTGTCCGCAGTTCAATTCTGCGCCTCGGCACCATTCTTCCTATTTCTCTCTTATAACCACGGATGAACACGGAACAACAAAACCAATTCGGATACCCCGGATTCACACGGATAAGAAGTCTTGATATGTTAGATTCCTTATTCAGGTAATATCTGTGAATTTCCGTGTCCATCCGTGGTAATAGAGCATCTGCGTCTCTATTCTTTATCAAACAACCCCAACTGCAGCATCCTCTCGCCGGGAAACGGCACTGGATACTCCCCGTCGAAACAGGCGGAGCAGTAATTCATGCGGTGCGGCACCACTTTCTGAATACCGTCCAAACTGATATATCCTATCGTGTCGGCAGTAATGTACTTCCTGATCTCTTCGATGCTGTGCGTTGAAGCAATGAGTTCCTGTCTCGTTGGAGTGTCAATGCCGTAGAAGCAGGGGTAGGAGGTCGGCGGAGAACTGATGCGCATATGGATCTCTTTAGCGCCGGCGTTCCTGATCATCTTGATGATCTTCTTGCTTGTGGTGCCGCGCACGATGGAATCATCCACCACAACCACACGTTTGCCCTTGAGCGCATCCTTGACCGGATTGAGCTTGATCTTTACCCCGAAGTGCCTGATGGTCTGGCGGGGCTCGATGAAGGTGCGGCCTACGTAATGGTTCCTGATCAGGCCGGTATCAAAGGGGATCCCCGCCTCTTCGGCATATCCCAGGGCCGCCGGCACGCCGGAATCAGGGACCGGGATCACGACGTCGGCCTCGATACCAGTCTCGCGGGCGAGCTGTCTGCCGAAATTCTTCCTGATGGTATACACGTTCTGGCCGAAGACCATGCTGTCCGGCCTGGCAAAATAGATGAACTCGAAAATACAGTGGGACGGCTCCGCGGGTCGGAAGGGGAACGATGAGTGGATGCCCGTGCTGTTGATCACGACCATCTCGCCGGGTGCGATGTCGCGGATGTAGGTTGCCTCGATCAGGTCGAAGGCGCAGGTCTCGGAAGCGACCACGTACCCCTCGTCAAGCGCAGCAAGCGAGAGCGGCCTGAACCCGTTCGGGTCGCGGACAGCAATAAGTTCTTCCTCGGTGATAATGAGCAGACTGTAAGCTCCCTGCACATGACTGAGGGCGTCGATGATCCGCTCGTGCAGGGTGGCCATGCGCGACTGGGCGATGAGGTGGATGATCACCTCGCTGTCCATCGTGGACTGGAAGATGGAGCCGTAGGCCTCCAGTTCGTCCTTGAGAATGCCGGCATTTACCAGGTTGCCGTTGTGGGCGAGGGCGAGACCGCCGAGCGCGAAATTCACGAGGATGGGCTGGATATTGATGGCGATGCTGTCGCCGGTGGTCGAATAGCGGTTGTGCCCGATGGCCATGTGACCGGGAAGCTTCTTGATCCGGTCCTCCGTGAAGATGTCCGCCACGAGACCCATGGACTTCTCGCCAAAGAGCCGCTTGCCGTCTGACGACACGATTCCGGCCGATTCCTGGCCGCGGTGCTGGAGTGCGTAAAGCCCCAGGTAGGTGAGGTTCGCAGCATCAGGATGGTTAAAAATACCGAATACACCGCATTCTTCATGAAACTTATCGAACATAATCTACTACCGCTTCCTTTTCGCCACAAAGACGCAATGACACGAAGAAGAACTGAAAAATCGTTCATCGTGACCTAGTGCCTTGGTGGCAGATTATTTATGCTTTTTTTCTGAAAAACACGCTTAAAAATGTAATCAACGTTCGCGAGCGTATGCGAAAGATCAAAGCAATCGTCGATCTCTTTGGTGCTCAAGTACTTGCGGATATCCTGATCGCTCTTCAGCCGTTGTTTGAAATCCCCGCCCTGTTTCCACACCTCCATGGCGTTCCGCTGCACGGTGGAATAGGCAGTTTCGCGCGAGATCCCTTTTCCCACGAGCGCGAGCATCACGGTCTCTGAATGGAAAAGCCCCTTGGATATGGCCATATTGCGCTGCATGTTCTCGGGATACACAAAGAGTTTGTCTATCAGGGTAGTGAACCGCGCAAGCATGTAATCAATAAGGATGGTACTGTCGGGAATGATGATCCGCTCGACCGACGAATGGCTGATGTCCCGCTCGTGCCAGAGGGCGATGTTCTCCATGGCAGCGATCGAGTTCGCGCGCACGACACGGGCAAGACCCGAGAGATTCTCGGCGGAGATCGGGTTCCGCTTATGCGGCATGGCGGACGAACCCTTCTGCCCTTCCGAGAAGTACTCCTCCGCTTCAAGCACCTCGGTCCGCTGGAGATGACGGAGCTCTATGGAAAATTTCTCGATCGACGACGCGATAAGCGCAAGGGTTGTCAGGAACTCGGCATGCCGGTCACGCTGCACCACCTGCGTCGCAACGGGTTCGGGTTTCAGCCCCAGCTTGCGGCAGACGTAGGATTCCACAAAGGGGTCGATGTTCGCAAAGGTGCCGACTGCGCCCGATACCTTGCCGACGCTGATCACCTCGCGTGCGCGCATCATGCGTTCGAGGGCGCGCTGCATTTCCTCGTACCAGAGCGCCATCTTGAGACCGAAGGTCACCGGCTCGGCATGCACACCATGTGAACGGCCGATCATGACCGTCTTTTTATGCTGCAATGCCTTCTTTTTGAGGGTTTTGAGAACGAGGCGGATATCATCGATAATAATATCCGATGACCTTCGCATGAGCGATGCAAGCGAGGTATCGAGGACGTCCGAGGACGTGAGCCCGAGATGGATGTAGCGGGAATCGGGGCCGACCTGCTCCCCGATCGCGGTAAGAAAGGCGATGACGTCGTGTTTCACGATCTTTTCGAGGGCATCGATCCGTTTGACCTTGAAGTCCGCTTTTTTCTTGATGGTCGAGAGCGCCCGTGCCGGTATCAACCCGAGTTTGGCGTTCGCCTCGCAGGCAAGGATCTCAACTTCGAGCCAGGCGCGGTATCTGTTCTCCGGTTCCCAGAGGCTGGTCATCTCCGGTCTGCTGTAGCGAGGGATCATCAGGTTCTCCTGTTAAGGTCATCCATTGAGGTCCATGAATGTGTCCCGCTTGGGTAGCCGCAGGCTGTAGCCTGCGTTTGCAACATAATCAATCACGCAATACGGCAGTGTGCGGCTAGAGGTCAATTCCAGGCCCTTGCGGGAGATTCTTTCAGCGATCGTGAAATCTGTTCGTAGGCAGCAGCGTCCGAAGCCAGCAAGAGGACATCGAAGCTGCGTCCACCGGCACCCTCGTTCAGCCCCTGGTACAGAGCGCTTATACCGTTGTCATGCGGCATATCAGGGGACGGAAAATATTCTATCGCCGCGCTCCTGACGCCTGCGCCGACGGCTGTGGTCGCCGCGTTCCTGGCAGCGCTCCGCAGGGTTGCCGGGGTCATCCCGTTGCGGGGTCCCAACCCCACCATGAAGATCTTTTGCACGGGCACCTTGCCCTGCGTGGTGACCAGGGCCACATCACCGAGCGAACCGCGGAGTTTTTTCGTGAGAATAAGAGCGGAGAGAGAACCGCAGAGCAGCCAGTCGAGTTCTCCGGCAACGCCTTTCAGCGGCCGGACATCCTCATAGAAACCGACGATCAAGGCTTCTGTCGCGAGTTTTTTTATGTCCTTGAGTATCACCTTCACCGTCACGCCGGACATCCCTTCTCCTACGTCTCTATCTTTCCCTCGTCAAGTTTCCCGGTCGTCCTGGCCACGCTGTCCAGAATGCCGTTCACGAATGAAGCCGATTCTTCGGTACCGTATTTTTTGGCGATTTCGATGGCCTCATTGATCGTTACACTGGTGGGAATATCCATCCGGTGAAGAATTTCATATACCGCCATTCTGAGCACGTTGCGGTCAACCACGGCCATGCGGTCGATCGTCCAGTTCTTCGCACACTTGTGGATCAGCTTGTTGATTTCAGGAAGATGCTTATAGGTCCCCTTGATGATCTCTTCGGCAAAGGCCTTGACCTCTTCGTCCGGCTGATACTCTGCCCAGAAATGCTTCAGGACAACAGCGGATGGCTTCTCTTTTCTTATATCGAGCTGGAACAATATCTGGAGCGCATGCTCCCTCGCCTTGCGTCTCTTCATTCCCTGTCGCCTGACCGCCGTCCCGGTATATGCATCCGCTGCTAGGCCATCTGCTTCATAACATTCGCCATCTCGATGGCGGAGAGGGCCGCGTCCCAGCCCTTGTTGCCGCTCTTGGTGCCGGCGCGCTCGATCGCCTGTTCAATGGTGTCGGTGGTCAGGACGCCGAAAATGACCGGCAGTCCCGTTTCCATGGAGACCGATGCCACGCCTTTGCTCACCTCGGCGCTCACGTACTCGAAGTGGGGTGTTGCGCCGCGGATCACCGCGCCGAGACAGATGACCGCATTGAATTTTTTGGACTTGGCAAGCATTTTGGCGGCAAGGGGGATCTCGTAAGACCCGGGGACCTTGAGGACCTCGATGTCGCTGTCCGCCGCGCCGTGGCGCAGGAGTGCGTCGATAGCTCCATCGAGAAGCCGGCTCGTGATAAAATCATTGAACCGGGCCGCGACAATTCCGAACCTAAGCCCCTTCGCCGTCAGATCACCCTGTATTATTTTTGGCATCGAACCCTCCCGCGACTATTGAGTAATGGACCCTTAATATGCAGAGCGAATAGGGCAAAGGGCATGGCGCATAGTGTTGCTCTCTGCATCTCTGCAATCTCTGCTCTTCTGGCTACACCTTCTCCAGCATATGCCCCATCTTGCTCTTCTTCACCTTGAGATACTGGAGGTTCTTCGCATGGGGATGCATCTCGATCGGCATGCGCGACACGACGGTCAATCCATAGCCTTCGAGACCCACGATCTTCTTGGGATTATTCGTAAGCAGCCTGATCTTCCGGACACCGAGGTCGCGAAGGATCTGAGCGCCCACGCCGTAGTCCCTGAGATCGGCCTTGAATCCGAGCGCAAGATTTGCCTCAACCGTGTCCTTGCCCTGGTCCTGAAGCTCATAGGCCTTGAGCTTGCCTTCGAGGCCGATACCGCGGCCTTCCTGGCGCATATAGAGGATGACGCCTTTGCCTTCTTCGTCGATTATCTTCATGGCGTTGTGGAGCTGGTCGCCGCAGTCGCAGCGGAGCGAACCGAACACATCTCCGGTGAGGCACTCGGAGTGTACCCGCACGAGGACCTCATCCTCGGGTTTGATGTCGCCCTTTACCAGGGCGATGTGGTTCATCCTATCGATGTCGTTCGCATAGAGGATGGCGGTAAAGTCACTCCCGTGACTGGTCGGCATTTTCGTGACCGCCACCCTGCGCACGAGCGACTCTTTTCTGACCCGGTAGGCGATCAGGTCCTTTACCGTAATGATCTTGAGGTGAAATTTTTTTGCGAATTCCATGAGATGCGGAACGCGGGACATGGTGCCGTCATCGTTCATGATCTCGCAGATCACACCGGCAGGGTAGAGCCCCGCAAGCCGGGCGAGATCGACCGATCCCTCGGTCTGGCCCGCGCGCTGGAGCACGCCGCCTGAACGTGCGCGGAGCGGGAATACATGCCCCGGCCGCGCCAGGTCCGTTGGCTTGGACTTGGGGTCTATGGCAACCTTGATCGTCGTGGCCCGGTCAGCCGCGGAGATGCCCGTGGTCACGCCCTTCTTCGCCTCGATGGAAATGGTGAACGCCGTGCCGAACGACGACGTATTGTCCGTGGTCATCATCGGGAGATGCAACTGTTCCACACGTTCGGGCGTAAGCGACAGGCAGATGAGCCCGCGACCGTGCATGGCCATGAAATTGATGGCCTCGGGCGTCACGGCCTCCGCGGCCATGGTCAGGTCCCCTTCGTTCTCCCGGTCCTCATCATCAACGAGGATGACCATCTTGCCTTTTTTTATCTCCTCAATGCCTTCTTCGATCGTGTTGAACTTCATTAAATCACCTCAGTACTACAGGGTACAGGGGTCAGGGTATAGGGGCTAGTAACTGCGGGGTAACTGCGTCTTTCTGAACCCTGAACCCCGGACCCTGAACCCTGTTTTTACGCAAATCCGTTCTGCTTTAAAAGTTCCAGGCTCACGCCGCCCTCCACCCTTCCGGACAGAAGCCGTTCAACGTATTTCCCGATGATATCCGACTCCAGATTCACACTGTCGCCCGCGGACTTGAACCCCAGCGTCGTGAGCTTAAAGGTATGCGGGATTATGGCGATGGAAAAACCGGTCTTATCAACATCGGCGACCGTAAGACTGATGCCGTCGATCGCGATCGAGCCTTTTTTTATTACATATCTCAAAACATTCTCCGGCGCATCAATAAAGATCCGCCAGCCGTTGCCCTCTTCACGTTTCTCACGGATGCGCCCTATCGCGTCTACGTGACCGCTCACCAGGTGACCGCCGATCCGAGCTGATAACTGGAGGGCGCGCTCGAGGTTTACCTTTGCTCCGGTCCTCAGCTCGCCGAGGTTCGTGACCTTCAGCGTTTCCACCGCAATATCGGCTGAGAACTCGCTCTTCGTCATATCGACGACCGTAAGACAGACGCCGTTGACACAGATGCTGTCCCCGAGTACGGTATTGCCGAGCACCGTGGATGCGGATATGGTCAATCGGGCCGCTCCCGCATCACGCCGGAGCGCCTTCACACTCCCCATCTCTTCCACGATCCCGGTGAACATATCTAAACCTACTTTAACAACGGCAGCAGAACGATCTCGATACGGCGGTTCTTGTGCCGGCCCTCTTCGGAGTCGTTTGGAGCGACCGGCTGGTATTCACCGTAGCCTGTCGCAGAAAGAAGATTGGGATTGAGGCCGCCCTTCTCCTGGAGATACCTCACCACCTCGGTCGCCCGGGCAGTCGACAGCTCCCAGTTTGTGGGGAACCGGTTCTTGAGCTCGCTCACGATCTTCACATTGTCCGTATGTCCTTCGATCTGGATGCGCTTGTCTTTAACATCTTTCAGAATGCTGACCACCTTGTCCAGCACCTTTTTACCTTCCTTGCTGATCACGGCGCTGCCAGAGGGGAAAATGATCTTGTCCACCATGGTCATGGTCAGACGGTCCTTCATCTCCTTGATCTGCACCTGGCCCTCTTGGATCTCCTTCTCGAGCTTCAACTGCAGGTCCTGATAGGTTTGCGTGGCCTTCTCGAGCTGCTCGGCCTTCTCCGCCTTATGTGACAATTCGTTGATCCGCGTCTGGAGCGTGTCGTTCTCTTTCTGGTAGGATTCCCTTTCCTTCAGGAGAGCTTCCTTTTCCTGTAAGAGAGATCCCTTGTCTATTTTGAGCGCTTCCATTTCGCTGGTCTTGGCCTGAAGCTGGGCCTGAAGGTCTTCTCTCTGCGATGCAAGCGTTTGGAGTTCCTTGGCCTTGAGATCGTACTTTCCCTGCGAGACACATCCGGTCAGGAGCAATAAAACAAATACTGGAAAAACAAAAGCTTTTTTCATAGTATCCTCCTTATTGTTGCACTGCGTGCAATGAGGGATTGAAAAGCAGCGTTATAATAACTTCAGAGGGGTTTATTGTCAAGAATATTGTAGCAAAAAGAGGAGGTTATTGAAGACTCAGTACATTATTGAGCGTGAAAAAACACGTAGATTCGGATCGAAGCAGTAGTAGACGCAGACGTCTCCTTCCTGCGAATAATTTGATAATAATATATCCCGCTCGGGGAACAGTCTATGTTTTTTCAAAACACGGGATGCACATTACCTTGCCGTTCTTCTCGCGGCTGCGTGATCCCATGAACTTTTCGCCACAGACTGAACAGCGCAGCGAACCGCGAATCTTTGCCTCTTCCGGCGGCGGCGAAGACACCGGCGTGATGGTCAGTATCTCTTTCTCATCAGCCTTCAGGATCGCCGACGCCTTTTCCATCTTGAACACCTGCATCTCGCGCGACACGTCCTCCCCTGCCTCCTGCCGCTTTTTGAGCTCGGGATAACGCTGATCACCTTCGAATCCACGGTAATCCTCGGAGATGCGCACCCCCTGATTGGTGCGGCGATTAAAGAGCGTGTACACGTGCTTGCCGTAGTCGCGGAAGATGAGGTTTCCCTTCCCGAAGGTGCAGCCGGTGATGAACTGGACCGCGTCAACAGCGCAGGAGTCGTTCTCAACGATGGCCACAAGCTCCTCGTCCTGCGGCCGGTCGGCCTTCAATTCGCGAAGCGCGGCCTTTGCCACGCGATAGCCAAGCGCAAGCCCGGGGCAGAGGTGGCCGTGGAACTGGATGACTTCACGAAGGTCGTTGTTTTGGATGTTCCTTGCATAGGATACCTCTCACTGTCAAGATTTCTCGATGGACGAGATGTTCGTTCGATTCGCTACTGGACGATGGACAATAAGTCTTTCATCTCCGTCACTCCACATCCTCCGTCATTCCGAACTCTAACTCTACTTCCTCATCACCAGCTTCGCGGCCAGGATCGCCTTTGCCCGCTGAAGGTGCTTCTTCACCGATTCGCTGTCGGCGATGGCCAGGTGTATCTCCCGTGAAACCTCTTCCTCCCCTGCCTCGCTCGCCTTGGCGGCCCATTCTGAATAGTTCTCCGCGTGGCTGTCGCCGTGTTCGATCCAGTGCTCGATCATCACCTGGAGTTTGCGCAGGACCTCGGTCTCGACATTGTCGTGGTCATGATCGTGTCCATGGCCGTGCGAATGATGCTTATGGGTATCGTGCATAGCGCCTCCGTTCGAGTGATAGTGTCCATAGTGGCCGTGGCGGTGGACATGGGCCGTATCGCCATGCCGGTGCGCGTGTTCGTGGATCAGATTGACCTTGAGCAGCAGATCGTCGTTTCTGATTACCTCCGAAAACGTCCCGTCCGCGGCGACCGTGTGGTCTTCCGAAAGCACGATGGCCCGGTCCGCGATGTCTCCGGCGATCGACAGGTCGTGCGTGGCCGCAATAATGGTCTTGCCTTGTTTGTGCAGGTCCCACAGAAGTTCAATGAGCCATACCTGCGTCCTCGGGTCCAGCCCGCTCGTCGGCTCGTCGAGCAGCAGCACATCGGGGTCCGTGGCAAGGCTCGATGCGATGGCGACCTTCTTTTTCTGGCCGTCCGAGAGCGTATGCGGCGCGCGGTCCCGCAGGTCGGCAATGCGCAGCGTTTCGAGCAGTCCCTCGACCGTTGTTCGCACCTCTGCCGCGGACATAGCCGAGCTGGAGCGGACCAAAGGCCACGTCGTCCCAGACCGTGGATGAGAACAACTGCACGTCGGGGTTCTGGAACACGAAGGCGACCCGCTTTCTGAAATCCATGGAAAAGGCGCGGTCTTCCAGCGTGGCCTCTGACAAGGGTTTGCCGAAGGCATGGATCGTCCCTGAGCCGGGAAAGACCAGGCCGTCCAGCAGGGAGAGGAGCGTTGACTTGCCCGTGCCGTTCGCGCCGAGGACCACGGTCCGCTCACCTGGCTGAAAGTCCAGGGTCAGATTGCTCAGGACCGGGGTCCCTGACCGATAGGAGTATACGATATTGCGCAGGCTGAACGCGGTGGTCACCACAGCAGTCCCCTTTCGAACAGGACCAGTATACCACTCAGGGAGAGGACTGTCACCAGCCAGACAGCGTCGACCGCCTTTGCGCTGAACCGGTTGAGAGATCGATACTCTCCCTGAAAGCCGCGCGAGAGCATGGCCTTGTAGATGTCCCCGCTCATCTCCACGGACTTCTTGAAGGTGACGCCGATGCGAGAGGCGATCCAGTCCCGCTCCGCGGCAACAGCGAGCGGATGGATCGTCCGGCTCTTCCTGGCCCGATACATATCCTGGATCATCCGCAGCAGCACAAAGAGGTACCGCTCGGTCATGCTGAGCGTCATGACAAAGATGCGCGGAACATGGAGCGAACGGAGTCCGGCGAAGATCTCGGCCCAACGGTGCGTGAGCGTGAAGAGCACGGCAAAGGAGACCGAAGCGGCCACGCGCGACACGAACAGGATGCCGCCCCAGAGCCCCTGGCGCGTGACGGTTATTTCAGCGGGGACCGTATAGGGGCCCCAGGCGTAAGGATGCTTGAGCGTCATCACGGTCCAGAGAGGCTCTCCCGGCGTGATGATATTCAGAATTGCCGGCAGAATAATGGCTGCCGAGAAGAGCGGTACGAACAACCAGACCCGCTTCAGAAAGAACCAGAGCGGTATGCGGGAAACCGCGGCGAGCAAAAGGCTCAGTGCGTAGAGGACCCATAACGTCCCGGGGGTGTGGAGCACGCTGATGAGGATGAGCAGGATCAGAAAGGTTATGAGCTTTATCCTGATATCAAGCGACTGCAGGAACCCGGCGCGGGCAGCATACTGCTCGGAGAACAGGAACTGTTCCGCCGCGCGCGAGACCGCAAGGAGCGTCTTGTCCAGAAATCTATCGTTTGACACCATGACCACCAGCAGAATGCATGTTCACTCCTCACCCGGACGATGCCAGAAACACTAAAAGCGTCTCTGCCGCAGAGGACGCAGAGGTCACAAAGATTAAAACTCACAACATTTAAATACTTGAATTTCCTCGTGCACTTGTGGTTTATGAAGCCGAGTCGTTTACAGCTAGGGACTAACACGTCTCAACGAGAAAGTGTTCGCTATATTGTTGATGTACTTCGACTTTACAAGAACAGGTCGACAAAGAATACTGTTTTCTTGTCCGCGTGTGGTCGATCATGACTTTTCAAGATATCAGATACTAATGACCATTTTTCTTGCGAACCAGCAATTTCGCTAAAAGAAACATAATAGCCGCTGCCAGCGCGATGCCGATGATGGCGGATACAATATACCCGAAACTTTCGCTTACGAGCCCTGTGCTCTGCCCGGGTACTGCATATCCCGGCAGAGGCGCTTTCCCGGGATCAGCAAGACGCTTCATGCCCTCGGGAACAAAACCAACTATCTTTTCGATCGTATCGATCCCCCACTCCCCCCAGGCGCCTCCGGCGCCGAACAGCGCAGGGAGGATCAACCCCAATGGTGAGAGCAAAGCGAGAATACCGATGCCGATCCAGAGTTTTTTTGTTGTCGTCATGCGGTTTTCTTTGCCTTTGAAGTAGTGAGTTCTCCTGACTCCTGACTCCTGACTCCTGACTCCTGACTCCTGACTCCTGACTCCTGACTCCTGACTCTTACCTACCCCAGCATCTCCGGTTCGTTCTTCTGAAAATATCTGATCACCAGCGCCGTGACCGCGGCTTCGACAAATCCGAAGAGAAACAGATGCTCGATCGCCATTGCGGGAATGGCCACGCTCAGAGGAAAAGGCGCATACAGCGGCTCTCCTGAAGAAGATCGTTCGATGAGGGGCTGGATACCGAGCTGAATTGCGGTCAAAAGGGCGGAAATGTTCAAACTTACATAGGCTGCTACGCCCCCTGCAATGAGGCGTCTTCTGCTTCCGACGGTTGATCCCATTGATACGAGCCGATAAACCCCATAGCCCACAAACACGCCCGCGATCGCCATGTTAAAACAATTCGCGCCGATCGCGGTTATCCCGCCATCGCCGAAGAGCAGCGCCTGGATAATGAGCGCCACCGAGACCGCGATCGTCGCAGCCCACGGTCCTATCAGGATAGAGATCAGGGTGGCGCCGGTCGCGTGCCCTGTTGTACCGCCGAAGATCGGGATATTGAACATCATGATCACAAAGCTGAAGGCCGCACCAATGGCGAGGTAGGGCGCCTGTTTTGCCTTGAGGGTCCTGTTCATCTTCCATGACGCAATGGCCCAGAAGGGTACCGTAGCGGCATACATCACGCCATAGGTAAGGGGACCAAGATAACCGTCAGGGATATGCATGCAACCCTCTTCCTAATCCGGACAAACCGGAACAGCTTATTAGCCACAGAGGTCTCAGAGAACACAGAGGGAATCGAAAGCTGAAATAGATTTATAATAACGTTAAAGCTATTCTCTGTGTCCTCGTGCCTCTGTGTACTCTGTGGCAAAATATCCTTGCCATTTTTTGAAGAAGCTAAAACCTCCACGCCGTACCAGCGAGCACCGAATAATCCTCGGCATACTTGTTCAACCCCGCACGGGCGCCAAGATCAACGTACCAGGACTTGGAGATGTCATAGATGAATCCAGTCAAGAAAGTAAATGGCCGTGAATAGGATTGGGTATCCGACGCCTCATCAGTCTCTTTCCGGCTCTCGCCCGCCAACTCGGTCAGCAACCGGAAGGATTCCGTGAACTTATGTTCGGCAGCCAGACCGAACTTGAAGGCATAATTCTGCGCAAAATGCCCATTTTTCATGTCCCTCCCGAACTCCTCGTATCCCACGTTCAGATGAAATGCATTGCTATGGCACTCCTGGGTATCGATGAGGCCAAAGCCCCAAACAACGTTGTGCGTGCCAATACCCTTTTTTTTCATCACCCGTAGGGAGATCAACGTAGAGCTTGTAGGCCATGGACTGCTTGACCTCATTTTCAAAAAGCTGATGCTTCATCTTGATACGGATATCACCCTTCCCGCTCGCGAACTCACCGGTGACCGGGCTCGGGTCCAGCAGAAGATAGGGGGCTTCGAGGGAAAAATTTATATGCTCGCCGGCTCCCGCCGTGATGATGGCGGTCTCCGTTGTAGTCTTGAGCGAATTGTCCTTCGCATATTCGCCCGTCAGTTCGAACAGAAAATTCCCCGCGCCTTCCGTGCCCGTGTCCTCAACCCCCAGCGGATGCGTCGCCCAAACCGTTGTCGGCACCAGCATGATACGCATATGATTAAAATACCTGCCCTGATAGCGTTGTACATGTTCTCTCCTCATATCGCTTTCTTTAAGCGATTTTATTCATCCTGCTCGTCCGTGCCCCTGTCCCCTGTCCTTCATACCAGCTCTTTTCCCGTGGTCGTGGTCGTCAGCTTGCCGTGTTTCACTCCCCGGGTGCCGATCAGCCGGTCAGCGATCTTTCTGATCTCCCGGCTCATTCCCTTCACGACCAGGACTTCCAGGCAGTTGTGGGCGTCAAGATGTACGTGGAGCGTGGATACGATCTGATGAAAGGACTTATGCTGCATGTCCGTGAGCGCGTGTTCGAGTTCGCGGGTATGGTGGTTGTAGACGATGGTGATCGTGCCCACGGTCTCCCGGTCTTCGGCCTCCCACTCCTGTTCCACCAGGCTGTCGCGGATCATATCGCGGATGGCCTCGGACCGGGTGGCATAGCCTTTGCGTGCGACGAGAGCGTCGAATTTCTTGATAAGCTGGCTGTCAATGGAAACGCCGAAGCGCATCAATCCGGACATGGGACCTCCGTGTTACGATTTTTAATTTTGTAATACATTTGTCATGTTCTGTCAAGCGCAAAATTAGGATTTTATAATAATCTTGACAAAACAGGTGCTGTTTGATACGTTTATAGCATTTAAACTGATTCATAGACATCTACTTCAAGAGGAGAAAGAAAAATGAAAAGTATTCGTAGCTATGTGGTGTATTTGTTCCTCCTTGCGATGCTCGTTGTCCCCTACCGTGCCTTTGCATTCATCGGCCTGGATGCTGGTGTGGGATACTGGAGGCAAACACCGTCAGGAACATTGGCATATAAAGGAACCACGGCGAATGACACGCTCGACCTCAAAGACGACCTGAACCTCGACAGCAAAAACCGGCCTTTTGTCCGCATAAAGGCCGAACTTCCGTTGATCCTGCCGAATATCTATGCCATGTACACCCCCATGTCGTTTGACGGGACAGGAAAAAAGACCCAAAGTTTCACATACGGCGACGTAACATTTCGATGCCAACGCGACGCTCGAATCCAAGATCAAGCTGGACCACTATGATGTGGCATTATTTTATCCGATCCCTGTGTTGAAGACCGCGACAGCCGGCGTGCTCAACGTTGAACTAGGCCTGAACGCAAAGATCATCAGTTTTGATGGAGAAATAACGGGCAATGCAGCCAGGATCAGGAAAACCGCGTCCATAAGCAAAACCCTTCCTATCCCGATGATCTACGTGGGAATCCAGGTGAAGCCGATCTCGATGTTAAGCATTGAAGCCGAGGTCAGAGGCATCGCCATCGGTGACAGTCACTTCTACGATTATATGGGTATGTTGAAAATCATGCCGATCGGGCCTCTCTACATCAGCGCCGGCTACCGCGCGGAGCAAATTAAAATCGCATCTAATCAGGTATCTGATGTGAATGCTGATATCAAGTTTGGCGGCCCCTTCATCGAAGTAGGACTCAGCTTCTAAGACCATATCCAGAAAGCATCTCAAAGCCCCCGGCCGAAAAGCGGGGGCTTTTTATTTTGCTTTGATTTGGTCCCTGGCGCTTGCCCCATGAGCCTGTTTATGTTATATTCCCTTCGTGGAAACGAAGCGGGAGGCGCTCATACTGAAGGTTTCAGGCACATCCGTCGAAGGAACTGTCGATGAAGTGGCGTCTGAACTCCCCATCAGGCTCATCCTGAACAACGAGCAGCTCGTGACGCTTCTCTGCACACCCTCCGAACTCGAGGAACTCGCGGTGGGGTTCCTGCTGTCCGAAGGCCTGCTTCAGGACAGATCATCGATCAAGAAGCTGGAGGTCATTGAGAAGGACGCCGCAATACGGATCGAGCTGTCGGACCTTCCAGCGGACTGGGAAAAGATGTTCGAGAAACGGACCATCTCCTCGGGCTGCGGCAAAGGCATCACCTTCACCAGCTACCGGATGTACGCGGACCGGAGAATAAATGTTACCGGAGTGATGGTAACCCTCGATGACATCAAAAACCTGCTTAAAACTTTCAGGAATATCTCATCCCTCTATCTTGAGACCGGCGGCGTGCACAGCGCGGCGCTCTCGGACGGGAAGGATATCCTGTTCTTTTCCGAGGATATCGGCAGACACAATGCCGTGGACAAACTTATCGGGAAGGCGTTTCTCCAGTCGGTCCCGGTGGAGAACAAGATCCTGCTCACCAGCGGCAGGGTAACATCGGAGATCGTGACAAAAGCGGGCAGGAACCGCTTTCCCATCCTGATCAGCAGGGCCGCACCCTCGTGCATGGCCATCAGTTATGCCGAGGACATGGGGATAACCCTCGTGGGATTTGCCCGCGGAGACCGGATGAACATCTACACCTGGCCGAACAGGATCCAGCTCGATTAATCCTAACAACCCGGACAAACTCCGCTGAAGCGGCACATATACGGTACGCAATGATTTTATGAATTTGGAGTATTAAAGGAGAAGTATGAACAACGGACTGAACGAGTTTATTGCCGAACCCATGATCGCCTATTTTTCCATGGAGATCGGCGTGAAGAATGATATCCCGACCTACAGCGGCGGCCTCGGGATCCTGGCCGGCGACACCATCAAATCCGCCGCAGACCTCGATCTGCCTCTCGTGGCAGTGACGCTGATCACGCACAAGGGCTACTTCAATCAGGACATCGACGCGAACGGCTGGCAGAAGGAAAAACCCGTGGTCTGGGACCCGGCAAAATACATGACGCTTCTGCCCGCAAAGGTCAAGGTGCATATCGAGGGCCGGGACGTCTATATCCAGTCATGGATGTATCTCGTCATCAGCCCCACCGGAGGCAAAGTACCTATTCTCTTCCTGGACACGGACCTGCCTGAGAACGCAACGGAGGACCGGCGCCTGACCGATCACCTCTACGGCGGGGACAGCGCCTACCGCATCAAGCAGGAGGTCGTGCTCGGCATGGGCGGCGTGCGCATGCTCCAGGCCCTTGATTTCCACATAAAAAAATTCCACATGAACGAGGGGCACGCCAGTTTTCTGGCGCTCGAGCTGCTGCTCCGGTTCAAACGCGACATCGAGAGCGTATGGGACGAGCGGTCCGTCTGGGACATCGGCAGGGTGCGGGACCTCTGCGTCTTTACCACCCACACCCCCGTGGAGGCGGGCCACGACAAGTTCCCCTACCCCCTCGTCAAGCAGGTGCTCGGCGAGATCATTCCGTTCGACGTGCTCAGGGACCTTGCCGGCAAGGACAACCTGAACATGACGATGCTGGCGCTCAACCTGAGCAAGTACATCAACGGAGTGGCGAAGAAGCACGGCGAGGTCTCGCAGCAAATGTTCCCCGGATATCATATTCACGCCATCACGAACGGCGTGCACACCTTCACCTGGACCTGCGAAGAGATGGCGAACCTCTTCAATAAATACATCCCCGGATGGGCCAATGAACCGGAACTGTTCGTCCGCTCCGGCAACATCCCTGAGCTGGAGATGTGGGACGCGCACCGCGAAGCAAAGAAAAAGCTGCTCACCTATGTCGGCGAGGCCACGGGAGTGGTCATGGACCCGAACGCACTTACCCTCGGCTTTGCACGACGGGCCACGGCGTATAAACGGCCACACCTCCTGTTCTCCGATATCGATCGCTTATTGAAAATCAATGAAAGGGGCAAACTCCAGATCATCTACGCGGGGAAGGCGCATCCCCAGGATGACAACGGCAAGCGGCTGATCCAGGGCATCTACGAATACCGGGACAAGCTCAAGGGAAAGATCTCCATCGCCTTCCTCCCTGGCTATGACATGGACATCGCGCTGAAGCTCGTCTCGGGTGTGGACGTGTGGCTGAACACACCGCTCAGGCCGCTTGAGGCCTCGGGTACCAGCGGGATGAAGGCGGCACATAACGGCGTGGTGAATTTCAGCGTGCTGGACGGGTGGTGGATCGAAGGCCACATCGAAGGGTTCACCGGCTGGTCCATCGGCGCGATGCCGACCGAGAAATCACAGCCCGGCGCATCGGATGCCGAGGACGCAGCAGACCTCTACCATAAGCTTGAAAATCTGATCATTCCAAAATACTATGACTCCGACAAGAGCAAATGGAGCACGATGATGAAGAATGCCGTGAGCAAGAACGCCTACTACTTCAACAGCCACCGCATGATGCGAAGATATGTGACGGAAGCGTACATACGATAGATCTGAAAAGATAGTCTATGATCCCTTCCGCCTCCTGCGTTACCCTGAGCA
This sequence comes from Nitrospirota bacterium, assembly GCA_963732675.1. Lineage (GTDB taxonomy): Bacteria > Nitrospirota > UBA9217 > UBA9217 > UBA9217 > JALNZF01. The sequence goes on along the minus strand of CAVTAJ010000014.1, from coordinate 43,877 downwards.
CCTCTTCCACCGTGGTCAATCCGGCTGCGGCTTTGACCAGGCCTTCCTGGCGCAGGGTCTTGAATCCTGATTGCGAAGCCGTGGTCTTTATGGCAGAGCTTGATGCCTTGGAAATGATCTGTTCCCTGACCGCTTCGGTCATGTCCATCAACTCATAGAGACCGACCCTGCCCTGGTACCCCGTTTTCTTACACGCAGGACACCCCTCACCCCGGTAGAATGTCACGTTGCCGGTCGCAATGCCGAGGCTCTTGAGCAGATCGGGGGTCGCGGCATAGGGTTTCTTACAACGGTCGCAGATCTTCCGCGCAAGACGCTGCCCGAGAATAGCGAGCGCTGAAGAAGCAATAAGGAAGGGTTCAATGCCCATATCAATGAGCCGGGTAGCGGCGCCGGCCGCGTCATTTGTATGGAGCGTCGCGAAGACCAGATGCCCGGTAAGCGCCGCATGGATGGCGATCTCGGCCGTCTCCCGGTCGCGGATCTCACCCACCATGATGATATCAGGGTCCTGCCGCAGAATGGAACGAAGGCCGTTGGCGAACGTCACACCCGCCTTGGCATTGACCTGGACCTGGTTGACCCCCATGATCTGATACTCGACAGGGTCCTCAATCGTAACCAGATTGTTCGCCTTCCGGTCGATGGTGTTGAGACTTGCATAGAGCGTCGTGGTTTTCCCGCTTCCCGTCGGTCCCGTGACCAGGATCATGCCGTAGGGCTTTGTGATGAGCCTGCGGTACCGATCGAGCATATCCGCGGAGAAATTCAGCCCCTCGAGGGTCAGGATAATACGTGAGCGGTCGAGGATACGCATCACAACCGTTTCTCCCTGAATGACCGGCAGGGTCGAAACACGGATGTCCACCGTATTGCCTTCATCAATACGCAGGACGCTCCGCTCGCGAAACACGGCGGTCACGACAGGGCCGGTTTCGGTATGCGTAATCCGTGCCTGGAAGCGTCCGTCCTGCGGTACGCGCCTTTCCGAGATGTCCATATTTGCCATGATCTTTATGCGGGAGACGATTGGCGCGTGCAACTCCCGCGGCAGGGTCCTTACCTCGACCAGCACTCCGTCGATCCGGTAACGCACCTTGATGGATTTCCCTTCCGGGTCGATGTGGATGTCGCTGGCACGGTCGATGATGGCCTGCGCGATCAGCATGCTCACCAGCTTGACCACCGGCGCGTCCTCCGACGTGACACCGGTCATCTCCACAGCATCGGCGAAAGCGGCGCCCGTCTCGCCGGCAAAATCCATGGTCGCCGCATCGATGGTATGCCCCATGCCATAATAGCTGGAAATAGCTTTTTGGATGTCGCTCCGTGTGGCCACAACCTTCCGGATCTCTTTGCCTGCCGCCTTCTGCATGTCGTCAAGGCCGAAGATGTTCAGCGGATCAGCCATGGCCACGACCAGTGCCTCTTTGTCCCTGTACAACGGAATTGCCGTGATGCGTCTCGCCATTTCAGCCGGGATCATCCTTACGCTGTCAGGGTCTACCAGCTGTTTTTCGATTTCTATGTACGGGAGATGAAGCTGCCGGGCGAGGAACGTTGCCATCATATGCTCACTGATGAATCCCAGGTCCACGAGAATTTCGCCGACCTTCCCCCCCTTTTTTTCTGTTCTTCAAGCGCCCGCATGAGCTGCTCTTCTTTGATCAGCCCTCCGGCAACAAGCATCTCACCGATCCTTTTTTTTATGTCTCCAACCGCCATGGCATGCTCCTTATCCGGTTCATTTGAATAGAGGGATTCATGATACCGTAGTTGCGCAGATTATACCAAATATTAGCTGACATAGGGAAGAGAATATTTGATATAATGACAAACAATGGCATTTTTTGAATATTTCCGCTATACTATTCTCAAGGTTGGAATTTGGAGATGCTGCCTCGCAATACTCCGGGAAAGGTCATGAATAGATGGACGACAAGGTAAATAACACGCTGCTCGTTGTCGATGACGATGCATATGTGCTTGAATCCATTTCAACTTTGTTGAAAGAGTACAGCTATACAGTGCATACGTGTCAACATTCGATTGATGCCATGGCCATGATCGAGAAGATCGCCTTCGATGTGGTCTTGACCGACATCAAGATGCCTCAGATCACTGGTATCGAGCTCCTCCAAAAAATTCACGCCTATGATCAACAGCTCCCCGTGATCCTGATGACCGCATTCGCGGAACTGGATATAGCCGTAGACGCGATCAAACTCGGTGCTTTTGATTTTATCACGAAGCCTTATAATCCCAGCTATCTCGTGCACTCGGTGGAAAAGGCGGTCAAGTACACCAGCTTCCTCAAAATGGAGAAGAATTACAAGCGCCTGCTGGAAGACACGGTACGAATACGGACGCAGGAGCTGGCGGATGCCCTGATGATGGTCAGAAAAATGAGCAATGAGGTCATCCAGCGATTGACGGCCGTTGCCGAGTACCGCGACACGGACACCGGCCTCCATATCGCGAGGATCGGCCTCTACTCTAACAAGATCGCTGAGGCAATGGATATGCCGTCATCTTTCGTCGAGACCATAACGTTTGCAAGCCCCATGCACGACCTCGGCAAGATCGGCATCGCTGACAGCATTCTCCTGAAACCTGCGGCCCTCACTTCCGAGGAATTTGTGATCATGAAAACGCACTCTGCCATCGGAGCAAAGATGCTTGCCGGATCGACCTATCCCGGCATTCAGATTGCGGCATCCATTGCACTTACCCACCACGAGCGATGGGACGGCAAAGGATATCCAACAGGACTAAAGGGAGAAGAGATCCCGCTCGAGGGCAGAATAGTCATGCTGGTTGACCAGTATGATGCCCTGCGCAGCAAGAGACCGTATAAGGCCGGCTTTGACCATGAAACGACCTGTAAGATCATTACTCAAGGCGACGGGAGAACCATGCCGGAACACTTCGACCCTGCGGTATTGAAGGCCTTTCTTGAGATTGCCCCATTGTTTGATGAGATATATTCTCTTCACCAGGATTAATTACGCAGCGAACAATGTTTCATCTGGAAAGGACCAGGTGCATTAACAACATCAAGCTGAAACCGCTCCCTCGATCACGATTTCCCCTGCTCTTCCTCTCCCCTTGCAATCTTTTCGGTTTTATATTATAGTTCCGCATGCAGAATAAAATAAAGACCGTCCAGGAATTGCGGCCTCTCCTCGACATCCTCCGCGCAGCGGGCAAGAAAATAGTTTTTACGAACGGTTGTTTTGATCTGATCCACACCGGCCACACGCGCTATCTCTCGAAAGCAAAATCCTTTGGCGACCTCCTGGTCGTGGCCGTGAACAGCGATGCCTCCGTGCGCGGGATCAAAGGGGAAAAGCGGCCGATCAACACCGAGGCGGACCGCATGGAAACGCTCGCAGCACTCGAGTCCGTTGATTACGTCGTCCTGTTCCATGAACCCGATCCGCACCGGATCATTGCTGAGCTCCAACCCGACGTGCTGGTCAAGGGCGGCGATTGGCCGATCGAGAAGATCATCGGCCGCGATATTGTTGAAGCCAGGGGCGGGAAGGTGATCAGCGTTGGATATATTGAAGGCGCATCAACAACGGGGATCATTGAGAAGATCGTAAAGCAGTTCCGCTGAGTGAGGGGATATTCAGATGGCATCTTGAATTGAGAAGTATGCTTGATACTGGTCGATTGCCCTCTTATAACGCGATAGTATTCAATTGTACGTCTGATTTGCTAGTTCAGGTATGCTCTGAACGGAAACTACCGCGAATTACCAATCGTCGCAACCTGGACCCACTGCTATTACTTGCGTGTCTGCATATCCTTTCTTTTCGCAGTCTCCATGTCGCTTAACTCCTTATCGGAAAACCCGAAATAGTGGCCGATCTCATGGATCACCGTATCCAGGACTATCTTTTCAATCTCTTCAGGCGATGCGGCAACACTCTCAATTGGGTGCTGGTAGATGACGATCCGGTCCGGAAGCATGTTGCCGTAATTCCATTCCCGCTTCGTGAGCGGCACTCCCTGGTACAGGCCGAATAACGTGCCAGACCGTATTCCCATATCGTTCAAAAGCTCCTGGGAAGGACGGTCTTCGACCTCAACGGAGATGTTGGCGAGTTTCTGTTTGAACCTGCGGGGAAGTTTTCGAAGAGAATTCTGAACTAGTATTTCGAATGCGGGTCGATCCATGATCATCCATGCGGAACATCGAATTATAGATCAAGAAGCCGGGATCAGGTCGGAACCTTCCTGACTCCCGGGCTCCTGTTTTCTGTCCTCTATTTCCTTATGCTATAAAACACGTCCCTGCCCCGGTACACGGCCGCGTCACCCAGTTCTTCTTCGATCCGGATGAGCTGATTGTACTTGGCAATGCGGTCCGTACGCGAAAGTGAGCCGGTCTTGATCTGTCCCGCATTCGTCGCGACGGCCAGGTCCGCGATGGTCGCGTCCTCGCTCTCGCCGGAACGATGGGACACCACCGCGGTATACTGGGCGCGCTTCGCCATCTCGATGGCATCCAGGGTCTCGGTGAGCGTGCCGATCTGGTTCAGCTTGATCAGGATCGAGTTGCCGATGCCTTCGGCGATGCCCTTTTTGAAGATCGAGGTGTTGGTAACGAAGATATCGTCTCCAACGAGTTGGACCTTCTTGCCCAAACGGTCGGTCAGGAGCTTCCAGCCTTTCCAGTCCTTCTCGGACATCCCGTCTTCGATAGAGATGATGGGGTACCGCTTGACCCACTCCTCGTAGAAAGCGACCATCTCTTCCGGTGACTTTTTTTTGCCTTCTCCCTTGAGATCATAGACCCCGTTCTCGTAGAACTCGCTCGCGGCGGCATCCAGTCCGAGAAAGACGTCCTGGCCGGGCTTGTAACCGGCCTTCTCGATGGCCTCCAGGATGACCTGAACGGCCTCCTCGTTCGATTTCAGGTTCGGAGCAAATCCCCCTTCGTCTCCCACCGCGGTGTTGTAACCTTTTTTCTTAAGAACAGCTTTCAGCGCATGAAAAACCTCGGCACCGACGCGTATCGCCTCGGTGCAGGACGAAGCGCCGGCGGGAATGATCATGAACTCCTGGATATCGACATTGTTGTCCGCATGCGCGCCGCCGTTCAGCACGTTCATCATGGGAACAGGCAGTTCCTTGGCATTCGGGCCGCCGAGGTAATGGTACAACGGCAAATTTGCGTCTTCCGCCGCGGCCTTGGCCACGGCAAGGGAAACGGCAAGCATGGCATTCGCGCCGAGTTTGCCCTTGTTTTCGGTACCGTCGATCTCGATCATGGTACGGTCGATCACCGCCTGCTCTAGGGCATCCATGCCCATGACAGCGGGACCGATCACCTCGATCACGTTGTTCACCGCGTTCTGGACACCCTTGCCAAGGTAGCGCGCACCGCCGTCTCTGAGCTCAAGCGCTTCGCGCTCTCCCGTTGACGCTCCGCTCGGCACAATGGCACGACCCATAGCACCGCTCTCGAGGATAACGTCAGCCTCCACCGTGGGATTGCCACGCGAATCCAGCACCTCACGCGCATACACATCGATGATCTCGCTCATGGAACCTCCCTTTCAATTTCGGATTTCGGATTGTAGATTTCGGATTTAAAATCCGCAATCCGCATTCCGCAATCCGCAATGGGCTCACTGCCCCAGTATGAACTTCTTTCCTGCTTCTATTAACTCTTTTAAATTCTCTTCGGACGATGACTCGACATACACTCGAACCACCGGTTCAGTGCCCGACGCGCGCATCAGGACCCAGCTGTCGTCCTCAAGCATGTACTTGGTCCCGTCCGCGGTGGTCTTCTTGCCTTTGATGCGGAGTCCGCCGAACTCGTTCAGGGGCTGACTGAGCCGCGCGTACACGTTCGCGCGATTAGATTCTGTAAGCCGTATATTGACCCGATCGTTGAAAATGGCCCCGACTTCTTTATAGAGCCTCTTCAGCAGGTCTTTGATCGATTTTCGTTCGCTTGAAACCATTTCAGCGACCAGAAGACAGGCAAGGATGCCGTCCTTTTCCGGCACATGGTCCTTGATCGTCATTCCAGCGCTTTCTTCACCGCCAAAGATGATCTTCCCCTGCACCAGCAATTCTCCGATAAATTTGAACCCAACGCCCGTCTCGTACACCTCGATCGAATGCTTCTTCGCGACCGCGTCGATGAGATGAGAAGTGGCAATGGAGCGCGCAGCGCCGCCTTTCCATCCCCGGGTACGGCAAAGATAATCCAGGACCAGGGCAAGGACCTGATTCGGATTAATGTAGGTCCCGTCGGGGTCCATGACCCCGAAACGATCAGCGTCGCCATCCACCGCCAGACCGATGTCAAAGCGTCCTTTTTTCATCGTCTCAGAGAGTTCGGCGAGATTTTCCTCGGACGGTTCAGGAGAGCGGCCGCCGAACAGCGGATCGCGATGGCCATGCACAAGCGTGACCGCGCATCCGGAATCCCTGAGCGCACTGTCCAGATAGTCCCTGCCCGTACCATAGAGCAGATCAACAGCGATCTTCAATTTAGCTTTTTTTATGGGTTCAAAATCTATCTTTTTTTTCAGATCATCGAGATAGGCCTTGCGGAGGTCTGCATCTTCCACCATCCCTTTTTGCCTGGCTTCAACCAGCGACATGGTCATGATGGAGTTTTTATCAATAAGAGCGTTGGCCCTCACTTCTATATCTTTCGTGGCTTCCGGCAGGGCCGGACCGCCCCAGGCCGAGGAAAATTTCAGGCCGTTGTATTCCGGAGGGTTGTGACTGGCGGTGAAGTTGATTCCTCCCGCGGCCTTTCTTCGAATGATGTCAAAGGCGACCGCCGGGGTGGGGACATCCCTGTTCGAGAGAAAGGAGCGTATCCCGTTTGCCGCAAATACCTTGACGGACTCCGCGGCAAACCGCTCGGACAAAAAACGCGTATCATATCCTACGACCACTCCCTTGTCCTTCAAGCCCTGCGCGGCAAGGTGGTCGGCGATCGCCTGCGTGACCGCCCGCACTCTGCTGAAGGTAAAATCATCCGCGATCACGCCGCGCCAGCCCGAGGTCCCGAATTTTATTTTTTCAATCGCCATAGATGGTCGAAATTTATCACAAAGCAGAGTCCTTTGCAACTTAAAACGATGTTGTCCAAGCTTGCCGTGCGATCGACCGAATCGCGGTCGTCCTCTGCCGATGAAATTATCCGATACTGACAGGTTAAGGATCGTGTCCAGTTGCTTACGCGACGACCTTATCGAGTTACTATCTTCCCTGCAATTGTTCCAACACCGGATTCCCGACCGTGACATTCGGGAATGAGAATAAGGGAGATGATCGATGATCGCATCGTTCGTCATCAGATTCTTATGATCTCCGCCTTCAACTCATCCCCGACCTCAAGTATTGCGATCGAATTGTACGGCGCATGCCGTTTATCGGTCGGGCTTCCCGGATTTAGAAAATATACGCCATGGACCTTTCCCCAGAAGGGAGTGTGCGAATGTCCGTAGACGATCAGGTCGATATCGTCGAACTCTTTCCTGATCATTTCCCGCTGAACATCTATTTTATATTTACCGTGTATCAATCCGACCTTGAAGGCACCGAGAAGGATGATCTTCTTAGAGGGAAGCTTCAGATGGACCTCGGAATCATCCATGTTGCCTGCGACTGCCTCGACGGGCGCAATGGTCCTGAGCTCGTCGAGCACGGACAGATCAAGGATGTCACCCGCATGGAGAATGAGGTCAACGTTCTTAAAAAGTTCGAAGACGACCGGAGGAAGCGACCGTGCGGCTGCCGGCACATGAGTGTCTGAAAGCACACCAACTCTCATGCCGGGCGTGCCACTCTCTTTTTCAGTTCCTCTTCAATATTCACAAGAGCGATCTCGGCCTGTTCCTTGTTCTGCATATTGCGGAGGATCGCTATTCCGTTCTTCATTTCCTGTTCACCGATGATCAGCGTATGGCCGGCGCCTGATTTATCCGCCTTCTTCATCTGGCTCTTGAGGCTTGCGCCCGTATAATCCGTTTCAACGGGGAGACCGGACGATTTGAGATGATGGACGAGCGGAAGTACCAGCGCTACGGCATCCGGACCAAGCGCGGCAATGAAGAGCGCGGGCCGGGGGAACACCACGTTCCTGGTATCCATGAGTGATATCGCCCGCTCGACACCGAGCGCAAAACCAATTCCAGGAGTTGCCGGACCTCCGATCTCCTTGACCAGACCGTCATACCTGCCGCCTGCGGCCACGGTGTTCTGTGCGCCCATATGCCCCATGACCAGCTCGAATGTCGTGCGGGTATAATAGTCCAGTCCGCGCACCAGGCGCTTGTTGACCTCAAAAGGGATCCCGAGCTTCCGCAGCCCCTGTTCGACGGTCTCGAAATGCGACTTGCAGGGATCGCAGAGATAATCGAGCATGACCGGAGAGTCCATGAACTTGTCCGCATCCACCTTGCAGTCCAGGACGCGGAGCGGGTTGGTCTCGTACCTCCGCTGGCAGTCCGCGCACAAGGTCGGGAGCTTTGTCGATAAATACTGTTTGAGCGCGTCCCGGTATGCTCCCCGGCACTCGCTGTCGCCGAGGGAATTGATTTGAAGGCTCAGGCCCGTAATGCCGAGTCTGGCAAAAAGAGCGTGCAGCATCGCCAGGACCTCAATATCAACATGAGGATGGTCGAGTCCGATCGCTTCAACGCCGATCTGGTAGAACTGGCGGTAGCGGCCCTTTTGCGGCCGCTCATGCCGGAACATGGGGCCCAGATAATACAGTTTCGTCAGCTGGGAATCGGCATACAGTTTGTGCTCAATGAACGCGCGCACCACGCCCGCGGTCCCCTCCGGCCTGAGCGTGATCTTTCTCCCGTCGCGGTCCTCGAAGGTATACATCTCCTTCTCAACAATGTCCGTTGACGTACCGATGCTCCGGGCGAAAAGCTCCGTATATTCGAAAACCGGGACCCGTATCTCGGCAAACCCAAAGTCCTCAAACAACCTGCGCGCCGTCGCCTCGAGGTATTGCCATACCGGCATGTCCGCCGGCAGCACATCCTTCACACCTTTAATTGCCTGGATCGACATTCAGACTCCTTTAGAACGAGATCATAGAAAAATAAGAGAGAAAGTGATTGAGGTCCGTTCCCGGGCCTCAACATCCATTCTCTATTTTCTTAATCTCTGTTCACGTTTTCCTGATCACTGCATCAAGGCTTCCTGAGCAACTTCCATGGGGCTTTCTTGATCTCTTCAGTAGCGTCTTTCAGGTTCTGCCCCATGTCCCTGAAATGCTCCACCATTTCATCAATATTCTTCTTTCTGCATTCATCACCTGCTTGGAGATGGCCATCATGTTCTCAAGGATCTGGTCAAGATTGAGGGTCGAGCTGATAAGAGCATTCACTTCGATGAGCGTTGAGAGACGCTTCACTTTCTGTTCAAGGCGGGCAGTAGAGGCGGGATTTTTCATGGTTAAAAATAGCACAACATGATGATGGCGGTCAATGGGAAAGTGTCGAGGAACAGGAGCAGGAGGACAGAATTCAGAAGCCAGCAAGGCGAGCGAGATAGGCGGGAAGAACGGTATTTCTGCTCCTGACTACTGACTACTGACTACTGACTCCTTCCTTCAACATCCTGATCCTCTCCACCACCGGCGGATGGGAGTAGTGGAACTTCGCATAGAGCGGATGAGGGTGCAGATTGGCAAGATTCTCCCGCGAAAGTTTCACCAGGGCGGATGCCATGGCATCCGGACGACCGGTCAGATCCGAAGCATACTGGTCCGCCTCGCGCTCGTCTCTCCGTGAGAGAGCGGAAAAGAGCGGGGTAAGCGGGAACATGACGAGTGAGCTTAAAAATCCCAGGATGACGACCCTTGCGAAGAACGATGCATTGGCGAGGCCGATCATGCCCGGCAACCCATCCCACGGGAGGAGATGAAAGGCCAGGAACAGTCCGCAAAATGCCATGGTCTCCGTCAGAACGATCCGCTTCAGCACATGCCGCTTCTTCCAATGGCCCACCTCGTGGGCAAGGACCGCGAGGATCTCCTCGTGCGTCATTTGCTCTATCAGCGTGTCAAACAGCACGATCCGCTTCACCCTGCCGATGCCGGTAAAGTATGCATTCGAATGGCGGCTTCTGCGGGACGCATCCACCTGGAACACGCGGCCGACCTTAAGGCCGGCACGTTCCATAAGTACGCGCACCTTCTCTTCCAATCCCTCCGCTTTCACCGGTTCAAATTTAAAAAAAAGCGGCTCAATGACAAAAGGCGAGATATACATGACGAAAATACCGAAGACCATGAGAAAAGTCCATACCCAGAGCCACCACCAGGCGGGGCTGGCCTGGATGATCGCGAGCGCAGAGAGAACGACCACAGAACCTAGGACCGTTGAGATCGCGATTGACTTGATGAGATCGATAAACCAGAGACGCATGGTCATGGTATTGAAGCCGTAGCGATTTTCGATCTTGAAGTTCCTGTAGAGGCTGAAGGGAATATCGATCAGCGTTTCAGCATACAGCATGATGAGAGAAAAAAGCAAACCTCCCCAGAGCAGCGAGCCGGTCAACGAAAGTATCCAACGATCGTAGACACCGAGCAGTCCGGCAAAAAGGAAGAGGATGGTGAGGATATTACCGAGGATTGATTCAAAATAGCCGACACGGCTGTTCTCCAATGTATAATCGGATATTTTTTCCAGCAGTTCCGGATCGACCACACCCTGAAATTCAGGAGGCAGGGTTTTACCATAAGCTTTTAAATAGGTGAGATTCAGGTACTTGAGCCAATAGCCTGTCCCCAGGATGATAAGATAAGCAGTGAAAACAACAGCAGACATGGGCAACATGATACAGTCATTCTGCAGCCTCGTCAAGGCTTGTATGGTAATCGCAACTCGTTTGATTGAATATTGTAACGGGAGTGCAGGTGCAACTCTTTTGAAAGGGGTGAAAAAACAAGGCGCCCCGACGTTTTTGCGAAAGGATCTCTCCTCTCAACTGGTCATCGAGACGCCTTCATTACTGCGCTGCAAAACCTGATGATTTTGCCCGATTGCTCACTCTTGCATCCTGGTGATATACTCTGGGCGGCTTAAACTTTATTCATGGGGGGGATAGAAGTTTCTCGCCAATATCCCAGTTTCTGATCACCTGATCGCAATTGTACAGCGCAGTATTTGGTTATAGGATAGCAGTTTAAGATTGTATGTCAATAGACCTAAAGTCGTATTTAATAATGAAACCAATAAGGTTACGAGTGCGATAATAATGCAATTGCTTTGGTCCTGCTCTTTACATTCAGCTTCCGATAGACACGATACAGATGGGTCTTGACTGTTCGCTCGCTGATACTGCTCCTGGCCGCGATCTCCTTATTCGATTCCCCCTTCATGACCAGGGTGAGCATCTCCTTCTCCCGGTTCGTAAGCGGTGCAAGCCCCGGGACATTCACGTTGAGTATCTCGGGCAACGACAAGGGATATGAAATTGCCTTCTCGAGGATCCTGCGCTCAGCCCACATTTCTCCATTGAAAACAGCTTGGATTGCTTTTATCATGATTGCAGACGAATCGGTGGTCTTGATGTATCCCCTGATACCCGCCTTGATGTCATATATCAGCTCTTCATCAGTAGGAGTTCGCTGTAGAAGATGAATGATCCTGGTCCGGGACGACTTTGAATGAATGGTGTGTATGAAGCGCGTGAGAGTATGATCTTTCAGCACCTCGGGATCTAATAGCATGATATCGGGACAGGCTGTCAGCTGCTTAATAGCGGTTTCACGCGAAGATACGATTGAAATAATGCCCATCGAATCCTGCCGGTCAAGTGCAGCGCACAGCGCCTGCATCTGATTTGGGTCGTTTGCAACGATCATTATACGAATTATAGACATGACAACCCCCGTTTCCGCAGCGACTAGATATATGATAGTATTTTAGTATGATATTGATCGGCTGTCAAGGGTTGAAAGGTAATAAAAAAGGATGAAGTGCATTTTAATGCAACTGGTCCATGTAGTTATATTCTGGTGCCTACATATAAATGCCAAAACCCCGGAGCAGTTCACCGAGCAGCGAGAGCGGCAGCCCAACAACGTTGAAATAGCACCCCTCTATCTTGTCGACCAGCAGAGCACCCCGTTCCTGGATGCCGTAAGCGCCGGCCTTGTCGAGCGGTTCACCGGTGGCAATATAGGACGCTATCTCCTGCTGCGCAAGGCGACGGAACCAGACACGGGTGATCGAGGTTCGGGTAAGGGTCTTTCCCGTAGCAGCATCCATGACCGCAAGGCCGGTGATCACGCGATGTACTTTTCCGGAGAGCATCTTAAGCATTCGTTCGGCGTCACTCGCATCTGCCGGCTTACCGAGGATTTCGTCATCAACGACAACAATGGTATCTGCGGCAATAACAATGCCGGCAACTGCCCGCGCGGCCGCGAGACGCGCCTTGTCGAGCGCTACCCGCACCGCATATACTTCCGGCACTTCATTAGGCAGAACGCGCTCGTCCACATCGGCGGGATCGATGCTGAAATCAACCCCGATCTGACGAAGAAGATCCTTACGGCGAGGCGAGTTGGATGCGAGGATGATGGGTGTTTTCATGTTCCTCAGGATAAACCGTTTAGTTATGGGTGTCAAGATGTGCTAATGCAAACACACTCAACAATGTGTCATTGCGAGGAGCGTGGCATCGAAGCAATCCTGAATTTTACAGCCAGATTGCCAAGCGCCCGGCGGTCGCTCGCAATGACGATGTAATCATACACCGATAATAATATGTTGGTATGTGGATCCGTCCTGTACGCACTACCCGTATCTCATAGACCGTTTTCAAAGCGTCATTTTGAATGCCTATGGTGCCACTGTTCGTGGTGGCGATTTAATTCATCTGTAGGGTATTGACGTTCGATTTATTTGAACAGCGGCAGGAAGTACGGGACCAGATTGAGAATACTTGCCCATGACGTGATGCTGTTTAACGGGGTTCCCTGTGTCATATGATACTGTTTTTTGGTTGCTGCATACTCCACCTGGCGTTCCAAGTCATGATCACCGGCGTAGTCGGTGATCATGACTTTTTACGACATCTTCAAAGTAATGCCGATTCCATATTATAATACCTTCGAGATTCGAATCCTGCCAGTGCTGGCGATTCGAACTTCGAACATTGTCTTATTAATTGCATTCTGGATCGCAATCGTACCGCCGCTTGCGGTGCCGTTCGGGTTGAGATGTATTGTTGCGACATTTGCGTTCATATTTACACCCGAAGGAAAAATGGTCCAATCATAGATCACCGTGCCCCAGTCGTTGCTGTTGCTCGATCTATTTCCTCTTTGAACCCGATATCTCCGGTTTTCAGATTCAAACTCGACCCGATGCTCCAGGTTGGAGGTTATGGCCTTACTTTTTGTTTCCCGCAATATGGACATAATATTTCGAGCAGATGCCCGGTATTTGGCGTTGCTTATCCATTGAACAAAGGGCGGGATCGAAATAGCGGAAAGGACGGTGAGCAAGGCCAATACAACGATTAATTCTGTAAGCGTAAAACCTCTTTCAGCCCGAACAGGGCGCGTCGACACCTGATCCTTGTGATCCATTGAAGCCTCCTGATTGTCGGATTTCGAGATTCTCGATGCTCTCTCTATACCGCAGGAGGATTAATTCGTTATAACGATTTCCAGCAATAAATTGTTTTTCAAATAAATCCGGGCTGTTGATGGCCGTTCTTACCGTGTAGGTAGATGGAGAAAGATGCATTTGAGAGAGTCCGTTAGCTGAATTATGAGAGATTTCGGCTCGGAAGAGTCGTACTTACGTCAGACACCATGGAAGCTGATCAACTGATCAAATACCAGGGATATTTCGCAAAAAGGAGAATGATAACTGACTGGAACGCTACCACCGGATCACCTTGAAGAGATTGTGCCCGTATTAGCCACAGTGATCACGAATTGTCGTGTTCCAGCAGTGTCCTGCACCGTTAAGGTGGCACTGGTAGCTAAGAAGCTATTGGTGGATGTCCCATTGGGATAAAATTGAATGTCAACACTCGGGGTAAAAGTCACTTCGGGCTTGATGGTCACCCAGTTCGCTGCCGTCATCGCTGGGAAGGATGCAGCGTACGCCTGGTTTCCCTGCCTTTTGCCGTATCTTCGCAACGCTGCTTCAAACTGCACTTCTTGTTCCAGGTTCGATTTTAGCGCCTCGCTTTTCGCCTGCCTGAGTATGTTCACGAAATCTCTTGCCGTTTCTCTGGCTTCAGAACTTCGGCGCCACTGAAGGTAAGACGGCAAGGCCATGGCGGATAAGACGCTGATAATAGCAAGCACAATTATCATCTCAATCGCGGTAAAACCTTTTATAGTGCGTAGTTTCGAGCCACGAAGCATCATTTCCCGCCTCCTTCCGTGTGCGTTACAGAGAGAGTATATTTCTGTGTGGCCTTGATGCCGTCAGGGTCCTGCGCAACGATTTCAACGGCATAAGCGCCCTCCGGCTTATCGTCGATCCGCCAGGTAATGACGCCCGTTTTGGCGTCGATAGTCATTCCCTGTGGCGCGGAAGCAAAAGAATAGGAAAGAGGGTCGCCATCGGGGTCCTCAGCTACAACGCGATATGTGTATTCACGTCCCAGAAACTCCTCAATGGGAACCGATATAATACGGGGTGAGGCATTGGGAATAATCATTCCCATAGTCAAAAAAGGCGCCCCATCGCCTTCTCTATCATAGGGTATTACCTTGAGCAATACGGTATCGCCTCTCTTGAAGTCGTTGCCGCTCAGAACCGGTGAGTCTCCCAAGAGTTCCTTGCCGTTTATCGACCATACATAACGGAACCCGACCTCATCACCGTCCGGATCATACCCAATCGGCTTAACCGTGATAGCGACGCCCGCATGGATGTATTCCGGACTAAAGGGGACTGATACAACGTTCGGCACACTGTTGCCGATGGCGACGGACGCCGCTTCTTCAATACCGCCTGAAGTCACAATGACCGTAATCGTGTCGCCCCTCAAGAAATATTTTTTCAGGAGTTTGTAGGTTGTTTGTCCGGGAATTACCAGAGAATTTTTCTTCCATTGATATGCTGCCGGACCGACTCCGGAATAAACCGCCTGGATATCCGTCATCACTGTCGGCTTTTCCGGCATGATTCCAACCATCGTACTCCCTCGCGATTGCCGGCCGATCTCGCCGGACGTAGGAGTTGCGTGTTCCCCCTGTTGAGGGGAAGTGCCGGGACCAGGCGTTTTCCCCTCTTTCGTGCAGGCAAAAAAACTAATGGTCAAGATCATGAGACAGATCACTTCTATTTTTTTTGTCATTGTTTATCTGGTCCCTCGTATTACGTGGTTCCCCTTGCGACGCTTTTTAGTGCCTCTTCATTTCTGTCGCCAGTAAATCCGCACTATATGTCCACTCAGATCAGGTTTTGACGGACACAGGCTACCACTGCATCCCATGATCTCCCCCGGAGGCGACGCCATTCCAGTGCCAAGATGTCCAGCCCGGTCGGTCCTTAGATACACCGCATTTCCAGATTTCCCCATTGATGCATATGCATTCCACTTCAGTGCATTGTAATTAGCGGTGGAATCATTGGTAGTATTCAAATTTTGGATAGAACCCCCGTTTTGAGGATTCAGCGCCCAGAGAAAACTTTGACCGGTATTCCCCTGGTTGCAGGGATCGACGGCCTCATCGGTATTCGGCATAAAGGACGTGAAATAAACTATGTCGTTGAAGACCCGGGGATTACTGATAACTTTTTCCCCCTGAAAGGGCGTCACCGTCAGTGTTCCGGCGGAGAAAACCTGATCCGCACCCAAATGCTCAAAACCTTCCATGCGAATATACCAGCCATAATAGGTTGTATTATCCTTGTCCTCCACCTGTGTAATCTTTTGTTCAAAATCAGCGACCTGGGCAGCTGTACCCAGTTGTATCAAATCTGTTGAAACATCCACCAATTTGACCTCATTCAAGGCGCTCGTAATATTTCCCTTGTCGATCACTTCGTAGAACCTGTCCACAACAGCCCTGTTCAAAGGATGTTCCCGGTCTCCAGTACCGAAGAATAACCGGACGAAATTTTTATCGATGACAACGGACGGATTGTAAAGTATTTTTCTTCCATTCGTGCCGTCGGCAACACCCGGGGGGGGATATCCCGTAAATCCCGGATTTGATGAGAATATCTTTTTCACATTCCAATCACTCGTGTTGACTGACGAGATGTCGAACCTCCATATATTCCCGCCCGTGTCACCCATATAAACCCGGTCTGCATATCCGTCGTAGTTCATGTCGATTGCGGCCGGCTCATTCAATAGGGAAAACTCCAGCGGAGGACTACTGGCCTGAGTATAGCTCCATATCAAGCCGCCTTTATTGCTGTAATCAAAGGCTGTCGTGGAACTCAATTTTGAAGCAAGCTCAACAACGTAGAAGGCCCTCCCCTTGTATTGCGCGCTATTAAGACTCGTGACCAATGTTGCTCCGGCACTCGTGATCGGTAGACCGTCCACGTCCAGGCCACCGTCGCTCGATGCCACGGCGCCACAGGCGCCGCTGAAGGTCTGTGTCGAACCGTAACGTGAGTCTTCATTGCAATTGTCATATCCACCGCCGAAAAGGGCGACGATCTTATCAGTGGTTCCCAACTTGATTTTCCCTATCTTCGGTTCGCTCCAGCTCTCACCCATGTCCCCGAACAACGTAGTTGCCGTATTCGTTGTCCCTATCAGAGTTTTATTGTTTCCGATGCTCCAGATGAACTTCGGCACGGCGGGGTTTGACACATCAAGGGCGTAATAGAGGCCTTGCGTGGGCTGAACGTCCTTGCCGCTGCCCCTTCGGAGACCAAAGAGAAGGATCACGGTGTCACCATCGGCCGGATCGATCGTGCCGTCATTATTCCTATCATATATATAGGCTTTAACAGTGCTGTCCACGAAGTACGCGTGGGTCGGACCTTGCAAATACTGGAGCGTAGGAAGCACGTCCGGGGGGATGAACGCCCAAGCCTCGTTGCCGTCGCAGTCCTTGAAGGCATGCAGCATGCCGTCGTTGGAGCCGAAGAAGACGATACTCTTGTTCTTTGTGCAGTCCGATTCATTTGAGGCGGTAAAGGTGAAGGTGGCATAGCTGACGAACAAGGGTTTGGAATGCAGGACATCGCCCAATATCCAGTCTCTATCAGTCGTAGTGGTGCCTGCTGAGTTAAGGCCGTAGGTGTCAAATCCGTGAATGAAATTGATGAGCAATTTAACATCCGCGGTTGTTCCCGATGATATGATCGGCCCGGGCAGGCCAAATATCCCGGGAGTGGAAGTAAGTCCCGAATTCAAGGTGCTGAAATCATTACTCGCGTCAGTCAGGTCTGTATTGGTCGCCAGGTAAGTGTAGATCTTGCGTTTTCCCGTGTCCGAAACAGCGCCCGTTATGTCGCAGGTTGCACAGCTGATGGCCATGGTCCTGTTCAACAACAGCGTTCCCGCTCCGCCTTCCTTTACTTCACCAGCGTCCGGGACCGTACTCCAGTACGATTGTGAACCGGGCCGGAAAGTTCCGCTCGCCACATTTGCCGGAATCGTTACACCATCCCGGGCATCAGGCCTGGCCTGATTGATATTGATGTCGCCCGCGCCGTCGTCATAGGTGGCACAGTTTCTATTCACGTCAATTACTTCATCCTGACTATTGCCGCATAAATTCCCCGAAGCAAGTTGGTCCTGGAGGCCGTATTTCTTGAGGTTGCCGCTCCACACCGCCCCTGCCTCCGGTCTAAAGAACCCCATATATAATCTGCTTCCGCTGAACGTCCTGTTTTCAGGGCTCACCGGCACAACCGGCGCGACAAACGACGAGTCTGTGACAAAAATACTCGCTATGATCTTCGTGAGCGCCTGGCTTAACTGCGTTTCGCTCCCGGCATCGTAATATTCGCCACGACCATGCTTACTGTCCGCGGCCAGTTTCAGGAGATCGATCGCTTCCTGGTCCGCCCCACCGAGTCCGAACCCGACCGTATAGGTGACGACGTTCTGAGTGCCGGTAATATCGGTCCTCAAATCGGTTTCATAGAGATAGCGCGCGACGCCGGGAAGTGAGTGGCTCCTATCGCTGGCGCACGTAGGATAACTGCAGTTGCCTCCGTCATATCTGCCGTATAACGTGTTTACAAAATCCAGACTCGCGCTATTATCCGCCGTCGACATACCATCGGTCACAAAAACAATATAGTTCTTCTGGCACCCGAAATCGATCGGGGAGGTGTATTTTGCCGGGCTGCCGCTCAGGCCGATGGTATTTCCGAAGGCGCTCGTACCGCCCTGGAAGGAGCGCAAGGCCTCGAGAAGCGATTCCCCTAGCGGTGTATAGCCCAGATCCGTCAGCGTGTCTACAACCGCACGCAACGCCTGCCGGTTGGTAACCGTGCCGGTATGAAACAGATCCATGTCTTTGACAGTAGTTAGATAGGCGCTGCCCGCAATCGTTGCGGTCATGAACTGAGCGCCTTGAGCGCCCGAGGCATTGCTGTAATCATTGGTCGGATAGTGAAACGTCATGAGCCCGAATTTTACACCATTCGTGGTATTCACGAGGTTCTTGATCACATCCCGCGCGATTGATATTTTCGACTTAAATCCGGTTGAGCTGTGATACCAGTTGATATAATTTCCCAGAACATAGACCGCACTTCCCGATCCGGCGCATGTTCCATTGGAATTCAATTTCCGGCCGCTGTACGTTCCAGACAGTCTGTAGGATAGAACGCGGGTTTTTACTATTGCACGATGTGGTTATATTATTAATACTCGCATTAAGTAATGTGCCTGACGATCCGCCGTCAGTTGTTTTATATACCGCGTTCGTACTGCAATTTCCCGAGCAATTGTTGGTTACGGTATACGTCATGCTCGAATTGTAGCTGCCTCCGGGGACCAAATCACCCATGCTTCCGGAATCGTCAATAAAGATAAGGACATTTGGCTCGAGGACCGAAGCAGACCCCCCATAAATGACCGTATCACCCGCGAAGCGGTCCGGACCGGCCGCGGCAACACCAGGACCGGCAAATGCGGCCAATATGGCGGTGATTATGATAAAGAGTGACTTTCGCATACAGCCTCCTTTTAATGTAACTCCATTAATTAACGCACACCCTGCCCCTGTTCTTCATCATAGTTCAGCCTGTTGCCCAATGCCCACTCGGCAGGCTCGGCAGTCGAACCGCAGGAACCGTCGATTTTCAAGTGCCCTTTCCACTTGCCCTCCCGCTTCAACGACTCCAGCGCGTCAGTGCAGGTCACTTTTGTAAGAAGATCGAGAGGTGGAATGCGACGCCAGTTCGTGTCGTTAGGGCTGTTTCTAACAAACAGCAGGTCGGGAGCGTAAGCGCCCGCATAGTGAACCGCGGGATCGTATGCTGAACCTGCCAGTTGTCCTCCCTGCCGGGCAATGCCGGTCCCGACGACCAAGAACAAGCATATCGCTGAAACCGTCGTAAAAGCAAACAATGCTTTTTTCATACTATCCTCCTTCATAAAAAGACCTATTGACTATTCCCGCACAGACCCCCGCGCCTTTGTTCATCAGGGGATAAGCACAACGCAGGCTTCAATGTTCACTATGGAATTATTCACTGTCGTACCTTGTGAATTCAGGGTAAAATAGACGGGTAACTTCTCTTGTCCAAGATCCTGCAAATTGGATTCATACATGGTACCCGCCGGAAGAGGCGCTTTGATCAAAAAACGCGCATTCATCTTAATGGTACTGTTATCGAGCGACTGATCAGGAATCGTTACGCTGGCCCCGGTCGCGACATACGAATTCTCAAGTACTACCCTGTTTGAAGCATAGCCTACACCGGCTTCTGCGGCGTAGTACGCGATCTGGGTGGTCTTGCTATTTCCCGATATGCGGAGGTCAGTGCTGGAAGTGTCCAGTGCCCATGCCCCAAGCATGGTAAGGAGAACCAGCATCACCAGGGCAATGACCAAGGCCATGCCGCGTTCGTTTCCAGCATGCCCTGCTAGTGTATAAATTCCCTTTTTGCTCATCTTCGGCTGTTCTGCTCGTGTCATATGGCCTCCTACAACTCTTTGAAACCGATGACTGATTCCAATTGCCGCTGTTTTGCCGTCTTGTCCGAAAGGCCCGTGGTCTTCACGGTGCTTCCGGCGAGCGTAACCCTCACCGCGCGCATTTTGAGCACGTCCACTGGGTTAACCAGTGAGCTGGCTTCCGCAACGCTAAAAGGAAGGTTCATAAGATAACTGATCTGGAGCCCTGACATATTTTGAGCGATCAACTGGCTTACCTGGTTTGCCGTCCCGATGTTCAAAATCCTCATCAGGCATAAATCTCCGGAGGGGCAGGTCGCTATTGCGCCGCCGCATCCAGCCACACCGGCCTGCGATCCCAGGCAATAGGTGATCGTCACCGGGTAAATCCCATTACTCTCAACCCTGACGATAACATCGTTCGCCAGAAAGGTCCCCGCGGGTGCACTGTTGCAGCTAGTCGTATCAGGACCCAGTGTGATTTGAGGGGGAATCCTTTGCGTGCCCGCGACCTTGTAGGTACAATTCCCTCCAGGCTGCGTTTTACTATTTGCCCTTATGATCCTGACTGTATCTCCGATGTTAAAAGCATCAACGGAGTCGGTGTAGGCAACGTTAAATACTGGCGTTGCCGACAGCGTTATTGTAGCAAAAATATGAAATGATGATTCAGAATTTAATGTTAAAGTATCGGAATTGGCTACGCCGGCAGCATCACCCGTGGCTTGGACCGGAAAAGCATTGAATGTGGCTGTGGCAGGTGAGGGAATAAATAATCCGGCCATCCTTACGTCATTGGTTATTTTGTCCATGGCGATCCTCAGGTTTTGCTGGACTTCCACCACTTCGTCCTGAACATAGGCGGAACGCTGGTGCGTTGTGTACAAAGAATAGAGGGCCATTGTCACCAAACCGAGCATAAACATAACGATCAGCAATTCTATCAATGTAAATCCTTGCTGTTTTATGAGAATCGTCCTTTTCATTTATTGGACCTCTTTATACGTAGTGAATGCCACGATCTTTGGAACATTTACACCATCCGGAGAAACAAAATAAACGTCTACATGTATCTGCGTTGTATCCTTAATGGATACACCACCGAAAGTTGTAGCGTTCGGTATTATCTGGTATCGCGCTCTGAATGTGCCGGCGCCCGGCACAAAAAGGTCGCTTGACGGCGTAACCGGGTCCAGCGTGGGATAGAGAATATCCGGCCCCGAGGCTGTTCTTAACAGGGTATCGGTCTTGCTGAGAGATGTGATCTCTTCCGCTACCTGCTGGGCCAGGGTGGTTGCCACGGAAAGCCTGTTTGACAAAGAATTTGCATGTATGGCCGTTCCCTGCATACTGGCCGTGGCCAAGAGGCCAATAGCCAACAGCATCATGGCCATAAGCAGTTCGAGAAGAGTAAAACCTTTCTGTTTTTTAATAGTGCGCCTCATCGTTCGATTCTCCTAATTTGTCCGCAATCCTCTGGTCCTAATTAATCATGATAAAACCTCGAAAGCGCTGCTTCTGACATCATCAGATCGCCGACCTCCCATTCCTGATGACGTCACAATGGACAGCGTTCCAAGATGCCGGCCTCAGGATAAAGAGTTTCTACAACTGATGAACATAGCAGGCATATGATGGTGCATTTCGTCTTAAGGTTGTCTTTCCTTTTCAACTTGATCGCCCGTTTCTGTACATCAGAATGCAATACTTGTACCACATCGATCTATTGTATTTTCAGCCAGTTAAGGAAACTATTCTTAGGAAAATGCAGTATGGAATTCCCTGGTAGGTAATTAATTACACAATCACAACCCCTGCATACCCAACGACCTGATCGTAGTCACCGCTCACCTCTCCAGAGTTCGCATACTTGATGAGTTCCGCACTGGTCGCCCCTAGAAGTTTGCAGGCAACGAGCATGGCCACAGCCGGGCCGAACCCGCACATGGTGATGCCGTACTCCCTGACCACGCGATACAACCCTTCTGGATCGAGATCCAATAACTGGTGAATGGCTTTAAAATCCTTTTCTTTTGCCGCTGCAGCCTGCTCATAGTGGCTCATATCGGAACTCGCGATGATAAGCACGTCCCGGGAAGTTCGGAGTTCGGAGTTCGAAGTTTTGGTTCGTGCTGATCTTCCCTCTGCACCCCTGCATCTCTGCCCCTCCCCGCTCTTTATCGCTTCCGCCACCGCCCTTCCCACCTCTTTGCACGTCTCAAGCCTCGTGTCGAGCATCTGGATCGGGACGATCCTGAAATTCTTCTTAAAATGCTGGATAAAGGGGAGCTGTACCTCAAGGGAGTGTTCGCGAAGGTGGGCAAGTGAATCTTCCTGGATGCGCGGGGACTTTGAAAGGATCGAGGCGGCCAGGGCTTCGTCGATCTCAACCAGGCCGAGTGGTGTCTCCCATTGGCCCCTGGCCATGAGTGAAACCGGTGCGCCAAGGCCGGTGTGGTTCGGCCCGATGAGCACAAAGGTGTCCGGCAGTTCGATCCGGGAGTACACTGCCCCGGCCACTGATCCGGAATAGATCAGACCCGCATGGGGAGATACGATACCAAGGGCTTTTGTTTTTACAGCACCGGGCAGGATGAATTCCCGTACCTGCTTCCTGAGCGATTCGGGAGATCCTTGGTAGAACTGTCCTGCTACAGCCGGATGACGAAGCATAGGTACCTCAGCTTCAATGACCGTGACCGCTACCGTATATTACTTACTCGATTCAATTATACCAAAAGATACTACGAGTACATGGAACAAATTCAAAACTATTGATTCTGTGAAGCCATAATGGCTTTTGATTAACTCGGATCACGTTCAAGGTCTAACAGGCTTTCCCCTGTCCCCTATGGCCTTCTTCCCGTCTGCCATGTCCGGTTTTTTATTAGTACAGAAGCGATAGGATATGCTTTATCTGCTACCCTCAAGGACCATCGTGCATATGCAATGGCGTGGTACCCGGTATACGGGCATCTCGCTTTTATAGAGCACTTTTCACTATATCGAGGGTGTTTTTGGCGCGCTGTTCGTGATAATTATGCAGGACCTCCCTGATCCGGGGGCTCTTGCTGATCATTTGATTGAGATCTTCTTCAGACACCTCCAGCACATCTGATTCCTCGATCGTTTCAATGGTCGCGGTCCTTGGCTTGCCCGTGAGGAAAGCGATCTCGCCGAAGAAATCACTCGCCTGAAGAGCGGCAAGTTCCACCTTTTTACCCCTGATTGTGGAAAAGACCTTTACAGAACCGCGGGTAAGGATAAAGACCGATCTTCCTCTGTCCCCTTCTTTGATGATGGTCTTTCCGGGAGTCAGGGTATGGATGATCATGCGCTTGGTGAACTCGTTGAACTCTTCCTGGGTAAGATCGGAGAAGAGCGGGATAACGCTCCTGGTCGACTCCTGTGCCCCGTCCTCGATCGGCTCGAGCTTTAACTCGGTGATCGATTTGTTGGAATGAAGCATTTCAATTTTGTCCTGGGCGTCCTTGTTCCTTGGATCGAGCCTGAGCGCAAGCTTGTATTGGGCAAGGGCCTTGACCACAAACCCGCCGTCCGCGTACAGGTCCGCGGCATGGATGTACTCTTTGGCAGCCTCGGATTTCTGGCCGAGTTTTTGGCGGGCGTTGCCGATCCGCACCCGGACCATAGGATCGGGGTCAATAGCGAAAAGCCTTTCCATCTCCGCTATAGCTGATTTCCAGTCGGATTTCCCGAGGAATTTTTGGACGTTTTCACTGATCGTTGCTTTATCTGAAGCCACGGGGAACCTCACTGATAGAGCCTAAGGAATTTATGGAAGTAATTATCGAATTATCGTGACTCCTCAGTTAGAGAAGCGCGACAATAAGGGGAAAAGGTGAAATATGAGGTAAAAGGGGGAAGAAACATAGACAGGTAAGAATGCCATTTTCTCCATTTCTCCAACGTTCCCCCTTTCTCCTGAAAGGTTTTGAAGGTCCTGATGTAGTTGCGATTTATCGTCAATACAACGTTCAGAGTTAAAAAGCCCTTTTCTCTGCGTTTTCGAACCTCGTGTACCGGTTGACGAACGTCAGGTCTACTTTTCCGATCGGACCGTTTCTCTGTTTCCCGATGATCACCTCGGCCTTTCCCCTCTGGCCGCACAGGCATTCGCCGTCGTACGGGCATTCACACTTGTTATAGACCTCATCACGATAAATGAATAATATCACATCCGCGTCCTGTTCAATGGCGCCGGATTCACGAAGGTCGGCAAGCATCGGTCTTTTTTCCTTGCCGGGCCGCGTCTCCACCGCCCGGTTCAGCTGGGAGAGCGCTATGACCGGGACCTGGAGCTCCTTGGCAAGCGCCTTGAGGGAGCGCGAGATGTTCGATATCTCCTGCTCGCGGCTGCCTTCATCACCCCGGCCGCGCATGAGCTGGAGATAGTCGACGATGATAAGGTCAAGGCCCTGGTCCGCTTTCAGCCTGCGGGCCTTGGCCCGCGTCTCGAGCACCGAGATCGCGGCGGTATCATCGATAAAGATCGGCGCTTCCGCGAGTCTGCCTGCAGCGGTGGAGAGCGGCGTCCAGTCACGATCCGACAAGTGACCGGTACGCAGTTTGTGCGCGTCCACCCGCGACTCGGAACCCAGCATACGAAGCACCAGTTGCTCCTTGGACATTTCAAGGCTGAAGATCGCAACTGACTTTCCTTTTTCGATGGCGGCGTGTGCCGCAATGTTCAGACAGAACGCCGTCTTGCCCATGGAAGGCCTGCCCGCAATAATGATCAGGTCGCTTTGCTGAAATCCCGATGTTCTCTCGTCCAGGTCCAGAAAACCGGTCGCCAGTCCGGTGACCATCTCTTTTTTCTCGTAGAGCCGTTCAACGATCGCGAAGCTGTGCCCAACGATATTTTTCATGGAAACGAAGGAATCCTTGATCTTGCCCTGGGCGATCTCGAAGATCGATTTCTCGGCACGGTCCAGGAGTTCGTCGATGTTGACCACGGTACGCGAGTCTTCGTAGCTCTGGGTGATGATATCGGTGGCTGAGTGGATAAGTTTGCGGAGCACGGCCTTCTCGCGCACGATCCGCGCGTGGTACTTGATGTTCGCCGCCGTTGGCACGAGGCTCACGAGTGTTGCGAGGTATGACGCCCCCCCGACGGCCTCAAGCCCGATCTTGCCGCGGAGAGCATCGGACAGCGTCACGAGGTCGATCGCGTCCCCCGTCTCGAACATGTCGAGCATGACCTTGAATATCCTGCGATGGGTGTCCTTGTAGAAATCGTCAGGCGAGAGAGTTTCGATGACCTTGTTGATGGAGTCGTTCTCGATCAGGATCGCGCCGAGCACCATCTGTTCGGCTTCGATATTTTGCGGGGGAAGTTTTTGAAGAGAAGCTTCGGTCTGAACGGACATGACAAAACCTCGCGACCGGAATAAAGAAAAAAAAGAAGCCAGAAGTCAGAAACCGGAATGTATCTCCTGACCTCTGTCTCCTGGCTCCTGAATTCTGTTGGTTGTTGGACTACTCTTCCGCGATCACCGTGACCTTGATGTCCGCAAGAATGTCGGCATGCATCTTCACGGAGACAGTATAGTCGCCGAGACGCTTGATCGGCTCGTCAAGGACGATCTTCCGTTTGTCGATCTCCACACCCTTCGCCTTCACGGCATCAGCGATGTCCATGGAGGTCACTGAACCGAAAAGCTTGCCCTCTTCACCGGTCTTGGCCTTGATAATGACGGCAAGTCCTCTGAGTTGGTCGGCTTCCGCCGTGGCAACTTTTTTTATTTTGCGGATGCGATCCGATACCATCTTTTTCGCGTGATTCATGGCGTTCAGATTATCAGGCGTGGCCTCA
Organism: Nitrospirota bacterium; assembly: GCA_963732675.1. Lineage (GTDB taxonomy): Bacteria > Nitrospirota > UBA9217 > UBA9217 > UBA9217 > JALNZF01. The sequence goes on along the minus strand of CAVTAJ010000014.1, from coordinate 17,950 downwards.
ATGGCCTTCTTGTTTGGCACCAGAAAATTTCTGGCATAGCCGTCCGCGACCTTGACGAGATCGCCAATGCTACCCAATTTGTCTATATCTTCCCGTAAAATTACCTGCATTGCTGATACTACTCCTTTCAATCGTTAGGTGCCGTGATACTACCAGAAACCGGGGCAAGGTGTCAACAGGGAATTGCTCCGCAATTTCCTCCTGCTGCGCAGCCGCTTTTTAAGATGCCCTATGAGACGACCCGGTCTTTGCCGCCCTTTTTTGCCTTATATAAATTTTCATCCGCCCTTCTGATAATATCGTCCACCGACCGGTCGCTCTCCTCGACACATACGACCCCGAGGCTCAGGGTAATGGTGGCATTGTTGACCGTCTCTTCCTTGACACGAGTACGGATCCTCTCGGCAAGTTCCCTGGCATCTTCCAGGCTGGTATCCGGCATGATGATGAGAAATTCCTCTCCCCCGTAACGGCCGAGGATGTCGTAGGCACGGACGGTGTTCCGGATGCGATGGGAAATCGCCTTCAGGACCTGATCACCTACCAGGTGACCGTAAGAATCGTTGACGGCCTTGAAATTGTCGATGTCTGCCATAATGCAGCTCACGTTCTTTTTCAACCGTTTGAACTTTTCAAACTCTTCCTCAAAACGTGACATGATATGACGCCGGTTAAACACTTCTGTCAACTGATCCGTTATGGCGATCTTCTCGATCGTCTGCCGCGCTTCGTCAAGCTTCTTTATCAACCGTGACATTAAAAAATAGATCAGCCCCAACAGGAGCAGGATTGTGATGATACCGAATACGACAATGGTAATGGTATTGTACCTGATCTTACTCTGGAGTTCCTCGATATCCAGGCTTATGCTGATGCCTCCCCGTACTTCCCCGATCGCGTAGTTCTGGTGTTTATGACATTGCAAACAGTCCTGTTCGATATAGAGCGGGGCCATGTACCTGAAATACCTTCTCTTGTTGATCAGCTCTGTCTGGGACAGTTCCTTCACTGCACCTGTTTCAAATTGTCGGAGCGCCTTTTCTTCAAACTCGTCGGGCTTGTTGTGAGGGTTCATAAGCTTCAGACTGGTAATATGGAACTTGAACATCCCGTCTTTCTCCGCATATTCAGATATCTCGCGGGTCATGAGTGCGGGATTTCTCAATGTAAATACTCTTCCGTCCACGGTCCTGATGTCCGGATTCTCGAGATACGGGTTGGATTCCACACCATTTTTCTTTTCTACGTACACCCCGCCGTAATTCGCGTTCCACTTCCTCGCTAAAACGATGGTATTAAAGACGATCCGCGCCTGAATGATGTTCTCTTCATTGAGCAGCTGCCTGGTCCGTATGGCCATGTCAAGAAATATCCCTGACAGGACCAGCGCAATGACCAGGCTTGTTGAAATGATGAATGTCTTATAGATGTTTTTTTCTTTCATCGCGGCCATGTCAGCTCCTGCCCACTTTTTTCTTCAGCTCATGCAGCGTATTCATTGCATCGAGAGGAGTCATGGTGTCGAGGTTCAGGTCCTGGAGCTCTTTAAATAAAAGGCCTGCCTCGCTTGCGAACAACCCGAGCTGCGGTGCAGAAGTTTCCGCGTCGTCCCTTTGTCTGCCGGTGATGCCTTTCTTGCCCTTTCCGTTCTTATTCCCACCGACATGCGTCGCCGCCACCGGTTCACCCTGGTCGTTGAACTCGGCCTTTTCAAGGTTTGCGAGCACTTCCCTGGCCCGCTGGATCACTGCTTGCGGGAGTCCGGCCAGGCGCGCCACCTGAATGCCGTAGGACTTGTCCGCCCCGCCTTCCACCACGCGCCGGAGAAAGATGATCTGGTCGTTCCATTCCTTGATCGCCACGGTATAGTTCTTCACACGGTCCATGGTAAGCGCGAGCTCCGTAAGTTCGTGGTAGTGCGTGGCGAACAGGGTCCTCGCCCTGATCTTGGTATGGATGTACTCGGCCACTGCCCAGGCAATGCTGATGCCGTCGAACGTGCTGGTGCCCCTGCCGATCTCATCGAGGATGATGAGGCTCCGGTCCGTGGCGTTGTTCAGAATGTTCGCCGTCTCGTTCATCTCGACCATGAAGGTGCTCTGGCCGCGCGTTATGAAATCCGATGCCCCGATGCGCGTAAAGACCCGGTCCACGATGCCGATCTGCGCCTCGCGAGCCGGGACAAAGCTGCCCATCTGGGCCATGATCGTGATCATTGCCACCTGCCGCATATAGGTGGACTTTCCCGCCATGTTCGGCCCGGTCAGAATAACGAGCTGGTTCTCTTCGCAGTCCAGAAGCGTGTCGTTCGGAATGAACCGCTCGTCGAGCACGCTCTGTTCGACGACCGGATGTCTGCCTTCGGTGATCCTGAGCGCATCCCCGTCAAGGATCATCGGCCGGATATAATTATTCTTGGCCGCGGCCTCGGCGAGCGACGCGAGACAATCGAGGACGGCGAGCTTTCCCGCCATGTCCTGGATCCTGACGGTCGAGTCGGCAACCGATTCCCGCACCTGCTGGAACAGCCGGTACTCCAGGTCGAGGATCTTTTCCTCTGCACCGAGGACCTTGTCCTCATATTCCTTGAGCTCGGGCGTGATGAAGCGTTCAGCGTTCGCGAGCGTCTGTTTGCGGATAAAATCCTGCGGCACGTTCGCGAGATTGGTCTTCGTTACTTCGATATAATACCCGAAGACCCTGTTGTAGCTTACCTTGAGCGAATTGATGCCGGTGCGCTCGCGCTCGCGCAGCTCGATGCCCGCGATCCAGCCCTTGCCTTCCGAGCTGATGGAGCGAAGCTCGTCGAGCTCGGCGTTGTACCCTTTTTTGATCAGTTTTCCTTCGCGCAGCGTATACGGTGGGTCATCGCTGATAGCGCTCTCGATAAGCTGATGGACTTCCTCGAGGTCATCCCATTCCTGGGCCATATCATAGATCAATCGGGCATTGCACCGGGCCAGCAGTTCATGGAGACGGGGCAGCGCAATAAATGACTGTTTGAGAGCGAGCAGGTCACGGGCATTTGCCGCGCCGAGAGAAACGCGGCTGATGAGCCGTTCGAGGTCATAGACCGCGCCAAGCGCTGTCATGAGGCTGGAGCGAAGCTGGTGATCGTCCTTGAATTCCGCCACTGCATCGAGCCGATGCTCGATATCAGCCGCACTCATCAGCGGGTTCAGGAGCCATTCGCGCAGTTTTCTGCCACCCATCGCCGTGACCGTAAAATCGAGCGCGGTCAGGAGTGTGCCTTTCGAGGAACCGTCGTAGATGTTCTTGACCAGTTCAAGATTGCGCTGGCATGATGCGTCCAGGACCAGGTGTTCCCGGACGAGAAATGGCTTAACGCGGCGTACGTTCGCAAGGCCGGTCTTCTGCGTCTCTTCGATATAACGGAGTGCCGCGCCCGCGGCGGAAATGCCGTATTTCATAGCGCTGCAGCCGAAGCCCTCGAGCGAGGCGACCTTGAAGTGGTCGAGCAGTGTTCGCAGGGCGGTCGTGATGTCGAACGTCCAGTCGTCGCAGGTATTGATCGCCTGCGTGTACTGACGAAGCAGCTGAGAAAGACCGGGACCAGGCACATGTTCCCTGGGCAGCACGATCTCGCGGGGTGTGAACCGCGCAAGGAGCGTGTCGAGCTCGACTAGATTGTCCGAGCCCGCAATTTCGGCCATGAAGAAATCACCTGTTGAAATATCGAGAAAGGATAGTCCGAAACCGTCCTTCGCTGGATACAGGGAAGCGAGGTAGTTGTTGTCCTTGGCATCAAGCAGATTGGAATCGAGCACTGTTCCCGGCGTCACCACCCGGATCACTTCGCGCTTTACAATGCCCTTCGCGAGTTTCGGGTCTTCCACCTGTTCGCAGACCGCGACCTTGAAGCCGCGACGGATGAGCTTGGCGATATAGCCCTCCACGGCGTGGTACGGGAAACCGCAGAGCGGCGTCTCGATGCCTTTGGACTTGTTCCTCGCCGTAAGCGTGATCTCGAGGACCTTCGAGGCGGTCACCGCGTCCTGATCGAACATCTCGTAGAAATCGCCCATGCGGAAAAGCAGGATCGCGTCGAGGTGCTGGCGCTTGATCTCGCGATATTGTTTCATGAGAGGGGTCAGATCGGTCATGGATTTCCGGGAACAAGGATTGAGGGACTCGCAATAAATCAGATATTTAACCGCAGAGACGCCGAGGCGCAGAGAAAATCACTTAGTATCAATATCAAATATGGCATTTCTCCGACGTCTGTCCGACGTCTCCGCGATAGATTATGTACCTTTACAAACTCATTCAGTCCTTGAGTTTCTCAAAATACGGTCTCAGCCTGTCATACGTCCCGTCGAGCAGCTCAGGCATCACGCGGGTATCGTCAAAGACCGTGATATAGCTGGAATCGCCGGTCCAGCGCGGAACGATCTGCACATGGAGATGTTCGGGGATCCCCGCTCCAGCGGACTTTCCAATATTGATGCCGATGTTGAAACCTTCGGGACGCAAGACCTGTTTCAGGACCTTCACCGATGCCTGCGTCGTTTTCATCAGGTCAGCAAGTTCCGCCTCGGGCAGCCGGTCGACCTCGGATTCGTGGGTGTAAGGGACGATAAGCAGGTGGCCGTTGTTGTAGGGATAGAGGTTCATGATCACGAAGGAATGCTTCCCGCGATACAGGATATAGTTCTTGCGGTCGTCATTCTTCTTCACTTCCTCGCAGAGAATGCACCCCGCAGGTTTTTTAGAACCCAGGATATACTTCATTCGCCATGGTGCCCAGAGTCTGTCCATATTTTTTGCGAGAAATCGAGGGATGACCGTTCGCTGCGCTCTCTAGGACGATGGACGATAAATCAATTGCATCCCACATCCTACATCCTACGTCCCTCGGTTTCTATTCTTTCCGCAGTTTTTCCAACTCAGCAAGAACTTTTTTAATATCATCCCAAACAAGTCTTTTGTCAGACGGAGTTCTCAACAGGTATGCCGGGTGGAACGTGGGCATGAGCGGAATGCCCTGATAGGTCTTCCATGTGCCGCGAAGCGAAGTGATCCCCTCTTTTGTCTTGAGCAGCGTCTTGACGGCGACGTTGCCCAGCCCGATGATGATCTTTGGATTGATCGCCTGAAGCTGTTTGATGAGGAACGGTTCGCAGGCCATGATCTCGTCCGGCTCGGGGTTCCGGTTGTTCGGCGGCCTGCATTTCACGATATTGCAGATGTAGACATCCTCGCGGTTGAGCCTCATTCCCTTGACGATAATGTCCGTCAGCAGCTGTCCCGCAGCGCCGACAAAGGGTCTTCCCTGCTCGTCCTCTTCCTTCCCCGGCCCCTCGCCGACAAATACGAGCGCTGCGTTCGGATTGCCCTCTCCGAAAACGATGTTCCGCCGGCCTTTGTGCAGTTTACAGCGGGTACAATCTCCGAGCTCTTCGCGGACAGCTGCAAGTTCACTGGTTTGGGGTACCGAAGACTTTTCATTCGTTGGAGTAACATGGTGAACTGCTGCCTGCGGACTTCCCAGCTGAAGTCGTTTCAATGAAACTCAAGCCCAGCGCCTTTTGATACTCAAGGTGCGCCCTGACCTGCGTCACTATGTCCAGAAATTCCCGTTGAACTTCATCCATGAAAGATAGTCCTTAGCATTGTTACCTTGAACGTTGACCATTGAACTCCGAACTCAGCACTCCGAACTCCGAACTAACCTCTAATTCCCCCATTTCAACTTGGTCCTGAGAATCTCGTAATAGCTCTTTGTGGGGTGTTTGATGAGCTTCATCCTGTACCGCGATTTTTTGATCTCGACAATATCATTCCATTCGAGTGGAAATCCGATCTGGCCGTCGAGGGTGAGCGATACATCCTCGCGCTGCGATATCAGGCAAACAGCAACCACGACAGTATCGGGCAGGGCAATCGGCCTGTTCGAGAGCGTATGCGGGCAAATGGGCGTGATCACAAAGCAGTGGATCGTCGGATGAATGATCGGTCCGCCCGCGGAGAGCGAGTAAGCGGTGGAACCCGTGGGTGTTGCCACGATCAGTCCGTCGGCCCTGAGAGTGGTCAGGTGACCATCGTTCACCGACACCTTGAGCTCCATCATGCGCGCGAGCGCGCCCTTGTTGATCACCACGTCGTTCAGCACCCGGTACCGGGCAATACTCCTTCCCTCGCGGACCACGCTCGCAGCCAGCATCATCCGGTCCTCGGTCTCAAGCTTGCCGGCTATCGCTTTTTCGAGGTTGTCGTACAACTCATCAAAGGAAAGTTCCGCCATGAAGCCGAGGCTGCCGAGGTTCACGCCGAAGATAGGCACATCAGTGTGAGCATCGGCGACAAAGTGGGCCGCGGACAGAAGTGTCCCATCGCCTCCGAGCACGATGATCATCTCGACGTGCGCCGGGATTTCAGACGGTTCATAGCCCTCCATTTTGATGGCCATGGCCGTCTTGTTGTCGATGAAGACCTTCTTGCCCCGCGCCTCAAGCCACGAGGCCAGCTTCTTTGCCGCCTTCTGCGCTGCGGGAATATCCTTGGCTATAATACCGATCTTCTTCATACAATTCCTTGTCCCCTGCAAGCCGGAGCCACAGATCTGTTTGACGGGATCTAAGGGATACGACCGGACAACGGGACTTTGTTGAAAGTTAATCCCGGTATCCTGTCAATGGTTTTGTTCGATCCAGCTCCTGCTTCAATTCCTCCACCAGCTTCTCGTACCGTTCCCCTTCCCCGATGAAACCGATCTCACGGCTGTGTTCATCAACGTAGGAAAGGTAGACGCTCAAACCCTCCGCGGGCAATTCATCCTCGGCCCGTTCCGCCCATTCTATCACCGTCACCCCATCGGATTCAATGTATTCCTCGAACCCGATATTCTCCAGTTCATCAGGATCTTTGAGCCGATAGAGGTCTATATGATAGAGCGGCACGCGCCCCTGGTACTCGTTCACGAACGTGAAGGTCGGGCTCGTGATGTACTGCTCCTGCACGTCCAGCCCCTGGGCAATGCCATAGGTGAAATTCGTCTTCCCGGCGCCGAGGTCCCCGTACAGACAGACCGTATCGCCTGCATCGAGCAGTTCCCCAAGCAGCTGTCCGATCTGCCAGGTCTGCTCCGGGCTGGCAGTGATCACGTTGAACATTACTCTTCCTGCCGTGCGACGGCCTTTACCATATCACGTTTGCCCACGATGCCTGTGAGCTTGCCTGCCTTTATCACCGGCAGCAGATGCACCTTTTTTTCCGACATGATCGTGGCGATGTCCACGACCGTGGTGTCTTCCCCGATCGTGACCACCTTGCGGACGCAGATGTCCCCCACCCGCGTAGCCGTCAAACGTTTCACTTCCTGCTCGAACTTTTTTGAGCTTTCAAGATAGATCGCGGCGTCCAGAAAACTCACCACGGTTGGAATGTGGAGCCGCTTGTTCCGGCTGATAAGGTCGTTATCGGTCACGATGCCGTAAAGTGCACCCGAGTCGTCAACCACCGGCACGCCGCTGATCTCGTACTTCACGAGGAGCGAAGAGAGCGCCTCGATAGAAGTATCGGGCTTGACGGATATTACGTCTTTGGTCATGATGTCTTTCGCGGTAAGCATAAGATCCCCCTTAAGAGCGATTTGCCACAGAGTTCACAGATAACACGGAGAAAAGCATGTCTTTTGGACACGGATGAAGACGAAACAAACGAATTTGGATTTTTTACCTGTAACTCTTTTTATCAGAATTTATCCGGGTAAATCCAATGCCCGATGCTGTCTTCGTTATTAATGGCTGAACAGGCTGCCGGGTTCACTCATCGCTACTCAGTCGTTTCTTTAAACGCTTGTGGGATTTTTTCTATCAGGTCCCCGGCGATCATTGCTGTTTCTCCCTTTTCCTGGGCCGCAAGGTCCCCTGCCAGACCGTGCAAATACACGCCGAGGCACGCAGCCTGGCTTGCGCTGTATCCCTGGGCAAGGAGGCTGCCGATCATGCCGGTGAGTACATCACCGGTCCCGCCTGATGCCATGCCGGGATTTCCCGTGGAATTGATGAACACCCATCCATGAGGAGTCGCGACCACCGTGGCCGCGCCCTTGAGTACGACCGTAACGTTATACTTCCTGGCAAATTCTGAAGCGATAGCGATCCTGTCCTTCTGTATGTCATCGGATGATATTCCCAGCAGCCTCCCCATTTCACCGGGGTGCGGGGTCAGGACAACAGGCGCCTTTACCCTTTTGAGAATATCCGTAAAGCCGGCAAGCGCATTCAACCCGTCCGCGTCGATCACCGCGGGGATCGTGAGTCGTTGAATAAGATTCCGCACGGCCTGGACTGTTTCGTAGTGGGTTGAAAGCCCCGGACCGATCACGCAGGCGCTCTTGGTTCCCATGGCCTTGAGCAGTTCTTCTTCTGACCCGATCCCCAGCGTCCCTTCGATGCTTTCCGCTGACGGGACGCACATGGCCTCTGCGACCTGCGCCTGGATGATCGGGACAAGATTGTTCGGTGTTGCCACGCTCACGAGTCCCGCGCCTGTTCTGAGCGCTCCTCTGGCGGCCATGATTGCAGCCCCGGCCTTGCCCGGCGATCCGGCGACGACCATGAGGTGGCCGAAGTCCCCTTTGTGCGCATCGGGCAATCTGCTGCTGATGACGCCCCAGACCGAATCCTTGTCCAACAGGCTCACTGATATATGTTCTTTTTCCGCGACCTCCGATGGAATGCCGATGTCCGCGACCCGCACCGTGCCCGCGTACCCTGCACCGGGATAGAGCACGAGTCCGCGCTTCAGGAACGCCATGGTCACCGTAAGATCGGCCCTGACAGCGGTGCCCATGACCGCGCCGGTATCCGCATCGATTCCCGTAGGAACGTCGATGGCGACAACAGGATTGCCTGAAGTATTGATCATCTCCACTGCCCGCGCATACGCGCCTTTCAGGGGAGATGACAACCCAACGCCAAGCAGAGCGTCGACAAGGACATCCGACCAGGCAATAACATCGGCAAGAGAACGGGGAGACGCGTTCTGCACGATCTCAACATCCATCTTGCGGAGAATGGAGAGATTGACCTTTGCTTCACCTTTGACCGCGCCAAAGGATGCCAGCAGCGCCACCCGCACCGGTACGCCGCTGATCCTGAGCCGCCGCGCGAGCGCCAGGCCATCACCGCCGTTATTCCCCTTGCCGCAGAGAATGCCGACCCTCACTCCTTCAAGGCCGTCGAAGAACTTCTCCATGGCGGTCATGACGGCTGCTGCCGCGTTCTCCATCAGGACCGTGCCGGGGATGCCGAATGCCCTGATCGCCCTGCGGTCGATGTTCTTTATTTGTTGTGCGGTGACAATTTTCATAGCAGTCTACACCGCCTGAATTCAAATTCTACTCAACTCAAAAGGACTAAGAGAAAACTTAAAAGCTTCTCTCGCGAATGCCGCGAAGCGCGCTAGGAAAGCTTGTAAGTCTTGAATTAGAGCAAGAATCCCTATTGTTTTGTGCCGTTCTTTGCGGCATTTGCGCCTATGTGACGCTGACCATTCATGGAAAAGTTCTACCGCGTCTTCAGCGGAGTTTGTCCGGAGTAGACGTAATAATATCAACCATTTTCACCGGGACCGGAGAACGTCGTACCCTCAAGCACCACCTGCGCTACTGCGTATCCTTCATCGTGCGAGTAGCTGAGGAACACCTGTTTCACTCCCCTCAGGTCCATGAGGTCTTTCACCCTGCCGGAGAGGTTCACGATCGGGCCGCCGCCTTCGCCGTGAAGCACCTCTATGTCCGTCCACTTCACGCCCGCGCTCCATCCGGTGCCGATGGCCTTGAGTACCGCTTCCTTGGCAGCGAACCTGCCTGCGTAGTGCTGGGCAGGATATTTCTGGCGCGCGCAGTAATCCCGCTCGCGTTCCGTAAATACCCGCTCGAGAAAACCGGGATGGTCCTTCCCTGCCTTGTCAATGCGGTCGATCTTCACCAGGTCAGTTCCGATGCCGACTATCATGTTTCCCCCAAAATAAAATACAACGCAAAGAGCAGAGCGCAGAGTGCACAAAAGTTTTCCTTCCCCTGTCCTCTGCCCCAAGCTCCATGCCCTATGCTAGCTCTTCACATTATGAAGTAGTGCCTTCATTTCCCGCACCGCCCGTTCCATCCCGACGAGCGCGGCCCGTGAGATGATGCTGTGGCCGATGTTCAGTTCTTCCACCTCGGGGATGCGCGCTATCTTCCGTACGTTCACGTAGTTCAGACCGTGTCCCGCGCCCACGCGGAGCCCCAGGCTCCCGGCGAGCTTCGCTGCCTCGGTGATCTTTTCAAACTCACGCCTGCGGTCTTCTTCTGTCTTCGCGTTCGCATACGCGCCCGTGTGGATCTCTACCCAGTCCGCGCCGGACTTCCTTGCCGCCGCGATCTGGTTATCGTCGGGATCGATAAAGAGACTGACCGCAATGCCGCCCTTCTGGAGCCGGCTTATATAGGATTTCATAAAATCGGTCCGTGACGCCACCTCAAGACCGCCTTCGGTCGTAAGCTCTTCCCGCTTCTCCGGCACCAGCGTGGTAATTTCCGGCTTGACCTCGAGCGCGATGCGCTGCATCTCCTCGGTCGCCGCCATCTCAAGGTTCAGTTTCGTCTGCACGGTCTCGCGCAGCAGCCGCAGGTCCCGGTCCTGAATGTGCCGCCGGTCTTCGCGCAAGTGCGCGATGATGCCATCCGCTCCTGCCAGTTCCGCGAGCACAGCCGCTGCAACAGGATCAGGTTCGCTGCCTCTTCTTGCCTGACGGATCGTGGCAATGTGGTCTATGTTTACGGACAGTCTGGGCACGCGGCACTACCTCCTGAATGAGATCCCTTGTGGTTTGATTCTATCATCTCTCCATTCAAATATCCAGAACATTTGTTTGCAACAGGACCGTTCGAGCATGCGAAGGCGTTGGATTGGAGCCTTGACCCTGACCCGCGCCTCTGGTATATTTGCTCATCGATAAAATCCCCTGAGGTGGACAGCATGATTCGTCTCGTTACATCGTTGTGCATGGTGGTTCTCCTCGCTGCGGCACTGGCACTCCCGGTGATCGCCGAGGAATCAAGGACCGTTACCTCCGAAGGCGTGGCCGCGATCCAGGGCGACGCCCGTGACATTGCCCGCGACGCCGCGCTCGAGGACGCCCAGAAGCGGGCCGTGGAACAGGCGATAGGCATCCTGATCGACTCACAGACCCAGGTCGAGAACTACCAGCTCATCAGCGACAAGATCCTGTCACACACCAAGGGATACATCAAGCGCTACAAGGTCACCCGTGAGACGGTTGACAGCGGTTTGCTGCGCGTCCGCATCAACGCGGAAGTCGCCCTCGGCCGGCTGAGCGACGACCTCTCGGGCATCGGCATCCTCCTCGGCCGAATGCACAAACCCCGGACCATGGTCATGGTGGCGGAGCAAAACATCGGGCATGGGGTCACTGCCTGGTGGCTGGGAGCGCCTGGTGAGCAGACCGACATCAGCGTGGTCGAGAACACCTTCATGGATAAATTCACGGAAAAGGGATTTGAGTTCATCGACCACGAGATCGCGGCAAAGGAGATCAAGGTGACCGGGGCCTACCGGGTCCAGGACCTTTCCGTTGCCCAGGCCAAGACGCTTGCCGCCCAGGCGCACGCCGAGGTCGTGATCATCGGTAAGGCTGTTGCCAAGCTCTATGGTGAGATCGGCGGCGGGATGAAATCGGTAGAGGCGGACCTTTCCGCCAGGGCCGTGCGCATTGATACGGGCCAGGTCATTGCCACGGCAACGACCCATGCCGCTGCGGTGCATATCTCGGAGATCGCTGCCGGGACCGACGCCCTCAGGAAAGCCTCGAACCAGGCCGCTGATGAAATGATCGAAAAGATCCTTGCGGTCTATTCAAAGGAAACCGGGGGCACCCGGTCCGTTAATATCACCATCACCGGCCTGAACAAGAACCAGTTCGCAAAATTCAAGGACGTGCTCATGAACCAGGTCCGCGGCATCAAAGACCTGCATGAAAGGAGCTTCAACGGGACAACGGCAAAGATTTCCGTGGACTCGAAGAACAGCGCGCAGACGCTCTCGGATGAGATCCTCCTCAGGAACTTCGGCGCCTTCTCCGTGGAAGTAATGAGCTCGACGGCAAACTCGCTGGAGCTGAAGGTGACGCCGAAATAGCAGATACGACAGGATCAGGAAGTCAGGAGACAGGAGCCGGTATACGGAAGGCGACCAACGATTCCTGCATTTCTTCTGACTCCGAATTCTGACTCCGACTCCTTCCGTTCTCACCCCACCCCGACCATTCTCTTTGCCGAGATCACGGTATTCTTGAGCAGAATAGCGATAGTCACCGGTCCTACGCCTCCGGGGACCGGCGTAATTAAAGATGCCTTTTTTGAAACAGCGTCAAAATCAACGTCTCCTACTGTTGCGCCGTCAGGCATGACGTTGATGCCGATGTCCACGACGATCGCGCCCTCGTTCACCATCTCCGCCTTGATCAGGCCCGGCTTCCCCGTGGCCGTGCAGAGGATATCGGCCTGCCGGGTCTCGCCACCGAGGTCGCGTGTCTACGCGGTGGCAGACCGTGACCGTTGCCTCCTTGACCAGCATCATCATGGCAAGCGGCTTGCCAACCGCAAGACTTTTGCCTACGATCACCACCTTCTTTCCCTTCGGCTCGATACCGTAGTGCTCCAGCATCCGCATCACACCGTAGGGAGTACAGGGCAGGAACGTGGACCTGACCGAGAGGTTGAATTTCGGCTCGAACAGCTGTGACGTTGATTCATCGGCTGACAGCCTGCCAACGGAAATAGCGCCCTGACCGTCCACATCTTTCTCCGGCACGATAGCGTTCACGACCTTCCGGGTATCGATATGGAGCGGCAGCGGCATGAAAACCAGAATGCCATTTGCCCGTTCATCGTTGTTCAGCGTCTTGATGAGGTTCAGTATTTCATTCAGGCTTGCGGAGGCAGGCAGGGTGTGATTGAAGATATCGATCCCCGCGCGGACCGCAGCGCTCTGGATCGCCTGGTAGTACATGAATGAGGACTTGTCCTCGCCCACGAGAAGAAGGGCAAGTCCGGCGCGAATACCGTGCTTCGCAAGCCTGGCCGTCTCCTCCTTGACTGCTGAGATGATTTTTGAGGAAAGCTCTCCTCCCTGCATCAGTTGCGCCATAGGACCTCCAGAAGATTGATGACTCTAAAAAGTCGTTAATCTACCGCAGAGACGCCGAGACACGGAGAAATGCATGTTGAAAAATAAGGAAGTTCTCTGCGCCTCTGCCTGTGCCCGCGTTTTGCGCAACAGCAGGGTGCGTCTCCGCGGTTAAATTCGACTTATTGCGGGTCAATCAAGCAAAGTTGCGACGAATAGTTTTTCACGAATTATGGATTTGGAGCGGCCGGAGAAGCGACCACGCCCCGAATCTCCGTATGCCTGATCTGCCCGCCAAGGTTCGCAGTGAGGCCCACAACAACCGCCGCGCCGAACGATAACACGAGCACCACGGCCATGAACCATTTCGGGATAGTAGCAGAACGACGGAAGAAAATCAAACCAGCACAACACGCGATGCCGAGGGTCACTATCAAGACAAGTGACAGGCCGGCCATTTCCTCGTGCCTTCCGATGAACGCCTCTGTTACGCCAGGCAGGTTCTTCACGACTTTCTCGGCACCCTCGCCGGTAAGATATACCAGTATTGTCATGATCGCAAGCAGGACAAAAGCCCCAAGGCCGGTCTTTTTGATCTCTTCGCTCCTTCTGGCCAGGCCGTACAGAAAGAGCATGATAATGAATAAAATGCCGATCTCCGGGAAATGATTGACCATGAGATGGACATGCGCTCCGTTTACCATACAGTTCCCCTTTCTCTCCGGCCCGCGCAAGCAGGCTGTTTCTTTATTCAACTCGATCTTAAATTCATTGATCTGATGCAGCTTCTCTTCATCGCTCCATTTGAGTGCCCTGCCCGCGATATCAGCGATCTTCTCTGCCTGCTGTCAAACCACGAGAAGCAGTGGTACCAAGTTGCATTCTGCGGAGGACGATATCGGAAAGCGTCCGCGCCCCTTCCTCCATCACGCTGTACAGGACCTGGGCATAGATATCGCTGCTCTCTGAAGAGATCGACTCGCCCAGGACCGGCTCCGTCTCCGCAAGTCCCAACACTTTCTCCGCGCTTGCGCCGTAAAAACTGATGAGATGGCGTACCAGCTCGGGCGCAACCTTGTGGCGTGCCGCCATTTCAGGCAGTGCTTCGCGCAGATACTCTTCATAGTCCATGGGCAGGCCGCCGGGAAGGGGTTTTTTGTCCGTAACGCATCGTGTCCTGTTCCCCAGCACCCTGCACGCCGCATCCACTACGTCCTTTGCCATATTGCGATAGGTGGTAAGCTTGCCGCCGGCGATCGTGATGATCCTGTTGTTCCGTCCCTCTTGAATGACCCGGTGCTTGCGCGATATTTTGGTATTCGCTCCCACCCGAGAACGCGAGCGGCCGAATGCCCGCGTAGGTATAGAGGATGGCCTCTTTCGTCAGGTTCATCTTCGGCAGGATACGTCTGCTCTCGGTGAGCAGGTAATCCACGTCATCCTGGTCGGCATGCACCTCGTCAAGGTCGCCGGAGTATTTCGTATCGGTGGTCCCGATAAGCGAGCAGGCATTGAACGGAATAATGAAGAACATCCTTCCATCGCGCGACGTGACGAACAGCGCCTGGTCCGAGAGCTTCGGCAGCACGAGATGGGTCCCTTTTGTCGGAAAGATGATCTTTGTGTGATCAATATCCCCTGCCTGCCTCACCGTGTCGATCCAGGGGCCCGCGGCATTGATCAGGACTTTGGATCGGTACGTGGCAATGGTTCCCGTGAGGGTGTCCTTCACGGTAACGACAATGCCGTTGATCGTCTCCTCGATCTTTTCAGCCCGGGCATAGTTCAAGAGCCTGGCCCCTGCCGCACGCGCGGAGATGATGTTCTCGATCACCAGCCGCTCGGGCATGATGATCTGGTGGTCGTAGAACAATGCGCTGCCGATGAGCCCTTCCTGGTTCAAACGCGGTTCAAATCCAAGGGTCTTTTCCCTGTTGGAGGTGAAATAATGCGGGATGTCCTTTTCATGTGACAGAAGATCATAAAGATGAATACCCAGGGAGAGCACCGCCCTTCCGTGCGGATCTCCCCGGTAGATGGGAATGAGGATCGGCATGGGGTGAATAAGGTAGGGAGCCTGTTTGCGAAGAATTGCGCGCTCGCGAAGGGACTCGGCCACCAGGTCCATCTCGAAGTTGGCAAGATACCGGAGTCCGCCGTGGATCAGGCGGGTGGACTTGGAAGTCACCCCGGACGCGAAGTCTCCTTTTTCGAGCAACAGGCACGACAGCCCCCGCAGCGCCGCGTCCCGCGCCACACCCGCGCCGGTGATGCCGCCGCCGATGACGATGAGGTCGAAGACCTGTCTGCTGTAAGTGAGCATTCCGTCAAACGGTTCTCCGAAGTTCTGATCATATCCTGACCGACAACCAAATAGAAATCATTTCGCGCAAAGCCGCAAAGGCGCAAAGAAAGTAAACTCAATGTAAAACAAAATCCTTGTTTTTGCAGTTCTTTGCGGCCTTTGCGGCTTTGCGCGAGATAAGTATTTTTAGAAGAATTCAATTCTTTAGTTACGATACTCCACACTCTGCAAGAAGATTTTTCAAAACCGCGGGTTTGTTGGAATAGATCCCGTCCACGCCCCAGGAGATGAACTTCCGCATCTCGTCCTCTTCATCAACGGTCCAGACATATATCTGAATACCCTGTTCATGGCACGCGTCAACAAGCCTCTCGTTCACCGTCTTCGCGCGCAGGCTGATCACGTTGTAGCCCCGCATTTTGTAGGATGGAACGTTGTGGGCCGCGAAGACATCAAAGATCATGGACGTCTGCAAGAGCGGCATTGTCTGGCGCGCGGCTGCGACCTCGTCTTCTTGAAACGACGACACAAGAATCCGCCCTTGATATCCCGATGAAAAAAGGTATTGCGCAATCAATGCTCCCGAGCCGTTGCTCTTGATCTCAAGGTTCAGGCCGCACGTGCCGGCAACCATCCCGAGCACGTCGGCGAGCGTGGGAACCGGCTCTCCGTTCCTGAGCCGGACCTTGGAGATCTTATCGGAAGTTGCCCGTTCGATGTCGATGTTCTTTCCGGCCGTCCTGCCGGTCAATTTGTCGTGCATCACGTAAAGACCGTTGTCGCGGCTCCTGCGAATGTCGATCTCGATCATATCCACGGACAGGGACAGGGCGCGGCGAATGGATTCAAGGGAATTTTCAAGGGCGTTGGAAGAATCTCCGCGGTGGGCGATCACAAGGGGAATGGGCATGATGATAGTATAGCAAAAATGCAATTAGCCACGGATAAAATCGGATTTAAAAGTTAAAGTCTGTTAGTAGGATGATGACTCCTGACTCCTGACTCCTGACTCCTGACTCCTACTGTTTCCCGTCCGTGGCTGTCTCCACGATCTTGTCCTTGATCGTCCGGATATGGTCCGCGAGCTTATTCTGCGGAACCACTGCGCGGTGAATGAGCCCTCGTACGCTCACGAGCTTTTCCAGCGCGGCGGTCTCGCCCTGTTTGTACAACATCTTCGGGTTGCTGAAGTCGGCCCAATGCGTATCGCCCACTGCGGGGTGGATGACGATATCGGCGTCCCGAACCAGGATTTCGTTCAAATAGATCCGCGTCACCGCGTCAGCGCGCATGACAACGTCAAGACCGGATTTTTCTTCAAACACTGCGACATCACTCGACACGTCCACGGCAATGACGATGTCGGCGCCCATGTCCCAGGCGCAGAGCACGGGAACGCGCTCCACCCAGCCGCCGTCCACGAGCAGCATGCCGTTGTCCTTGACAGGCGGGAAGATGCCGGGAAGCGCGCAACTCGCGCTGATGGCGGTGCGGAGCGACCCATGCGTATACATAATGCGCTTGCCGTTCCGGATGTCCGTGGCCACGCAGGCAAAGGGGATCTTGGTCTGTTCGATAGAGATTTCGGGGATCAGGGGATAGATGAGGTCGCGGTAATCCTGTTCAGCGATAAATGCCGACTGCGTTGCGGTAATGCCCCAGAAATATCCCTTGCGTATCAGGTAAGACATGTCGCTGAAGAAACCGTGGTTGTGGTTGTCCGGCTGTTCAAGCTTTCGGATGAACTCAAGACGCGTTTTGCGGGAAACGAAACTGCGCAGGAACTGCTCCACCCGTTCCATCCAGTAGGACGCATCGGGCTTGGTGGCGTAGAGCCCCCCCATCATCGCTCCGAGGCTGGTGCCGGCGATCATGTGGATGGGAACCTGTGCGTCTTCGAACACCTTGAGCACGCCGAGGTGGGCAAGGCCCCTCGCCGCTCCTCCGCCCAATGCCAGACAAATCTTCGGTTCCATAGATCGGACGCTCCCGCGCAAGACAGTATCGGTATCGCTGATATCCCGTGAGCAATGATAGCATCATACCGGAGGAGAGTAAAGAATATTTTTAAATTATATATTGACTAAACAAGGGGTTCATGGTATGTTCACATTATGAACGCCGAACGACCATCCCCATTCGGAACTGAACCGTACCGTTCTCTCCAGATATTGGACGAGCTTTCCAATAATGACTCCCTCACCCAGCGAGACCTCAGCAGCCGTCTCGGCATCGCCCTCGGACTCGTAAACTCCTACATCAAGAACCTCATAAAAAAAGGGTTCATAACGATAAAAACGATACCATCGAAACGCTATGCCTATTACCTGACTCCAAAGGGATTCTACGGAAAAGACGCGGCTCACCTACGACCTTCTCCATGACTATACCCGGGTTTACCGCGAGGCACGTAGAAACTTCAAGCAGCTCTTCCATGAATTAGAAGCCAGACGGCATGAAAACCGTCATCTTTGCCGGCGCCGATGAG
>CAVTAJ010000013.1:0-163875 GCA_963732675.1 Nitrospirota bacterium | reverse complement strand
ATTTTTCCAACGTACTGGATCCGGAAATGACGGGCCTTTCGTCTAAAAAACAGATCATCTCTTGCTTTGAAAGGAGTTTCATGAAAACGATTTCAAATATTGCAGCGTGTTCTCTCTTGTTGCTTTTTTCGGTCGCGACGACGGCTTCAGCTCTTGATGCAAAACAACCTGACGTGATCAGCCGGGGTACGGAAACAAAAACAACGGCTGGAGAGATCCAGTTTACGATGAAATTCCCGGCCGCCTCCCCTCTCTTCTCCCATTTTCCGATTGCGACGGTCAACGACGACGTGATCAGCATGGATGAGCTCACGAGGGCGCTCGCCGCTTCTCATGAAAGCAGGCAAGAGGCCGGCGGGCATGCAGGCAAAATAGACTACATGAAAATGGTTGACCGGATCATCAATATCCGACTCATCACTCAGGAAGCGGTCAATATAGGTCTGGACGAGCTGCCTGATTTCAAGTCCGGTGAGGAGGAAAGCGCCCACATGACCCTGACCGCAATGGTAATGAACGAAATCGGCAAGGACGCCAAGGCCGATCCTCTTGCGGTGGAAAAACACTTCAAGGAGCTGGTCGTGGAATGGAAGATCAAATCGGTCCTGTTCGATAAAGAGGACGACGCTAAAGCGATGTCCGATGCGATCAAGGCGGGAAAAAGTTTCGACGAGCTGTCGAAAGCAGCGCGTGATGATAAAAAGGCCACGGGCTCTGAACAGGGGGAGTTTCTCAAGCCCCAGGACATGCAACCAAGCGTAGCGGCGCTGGTTTCCACCCTGCAGGTCGGGGGCGTCTCGCCGGTCATAAAACTGCCGATGGGGAAAAAATCCGGCTTCACGGTCCTTCAACTCGAGGATAAGCGGTATCCGGAAAATCCCGCGGCCCGGCAGCGCGCGGAACAGATGGCCCGCACCGAAAAGATAAATGAAGTGCTGACCGAATACAAAAAAATGCTTTACCAGACGCAGGTGAAGATCAACGAGAAACGCCTGAACAGAGTGGACTACGACGCACCGAAAATCGATGTTAAGAAATTACAGTCGGACGACACGGTCCTCGTCGAGTTCAAGAACGGCAAAACCATAACCGTCGGCGCCTTGACCGAAGCGCTCCAGGCCAAGTTCTTCCACGGGTTGCAGCAGGCCGGCAAGGACAAACTCGTCAACAAGGCGAAACGCGAAGTCCTGGACAGGATGATCGAAGACCAATTGATCCGCGATGAGGGGCTTCGGCGGGGCATCGAGAAAAGTGATGAGTATCAGGCGAGAATCAGGGAACACAGGCTTACGTCGCTCTTCGGTTCGTTTATCGAGCGGGTGATCATTCCCGACGTAAAGGTGACGGATGACGAGATGAGGGCGTATTACCAGGCCCACAAAGGCGAATACACGGATCCGGAGATGTTGAAGATGGTCAGCCTCGATTTCGGGAACAAGCGGGATGCCGGGGCCGCCCTTGCAAAATTGAAAAAGGGGGCCGACATCAACTGGGTGAGGGCCAATGCGGAAGGGCTCTTGGCCTCGGTCGATGATGAAGGCGAGTCGACACCGGGGATGCTTATCCTGACCACGAAGGATCTGCCCGCGCCAATGGCCAAAGCCGTGGCGGGGGCCAAGGCCGGAGATTACAGGCTCTCCGCGGGTTCCGAGGACCGCTTCTCTGTCCTTTCCATTCAGGAAGTCATCCCTGTCCGGCAGAAGCCGTATGAAGAGGTCAAAGAACAGATCTGGAAAACGGTCTCAAACGACGATGTCGTAAAGGCCATAGATGACTGGTTCCACAAGCTGAGAGCCGCCGGCGACGTTAAGGTCTACCTATCGGGAACGGGGAATTAGCGATTCAAAATTATTTATGGGGTGATTGTGATGCGGATCGTGCTAACAAACAATGGACTCAGAGTTCTCGGGGCGGTTTTGCTCCTGTGCTGCATTGTCCTGTTCGCGGGGACCGGTTCGGCGGCGCGGAAAAAATTCGCCCGCAAGGATTGTCTGGACTGCCACACCAAATTCACGGACAAGTACCTGGGGATGAAAAATGTTCATGCGGTAGTGAAGGAGAAGAAGTGCGAAGGCTGCCATCTTCGGCACGGCCTTGTCGCCAAACTGATCCTGAAGAAGATAGGGAACGATCTCTGCCTGACTGTCACACGAAGGACAAAATGGGCATGAAGCCGAACGTGCATACCGCCCTGAAAGGCGGGAAAATGCACGGACTGCCACAATCCGCATGCCTCTCAAACGGACCATCTGCTGAAGGCAGAAGGCAAGGCCCTGTGCTTTCAGTGCCACAAGAAAGAGAACTATGAAAAGAAAACAATGCACGCGGTCCTGAATACGAAGGGGTGCGGCGCGTGCCACCTTTCCCACAGCGCGGACCAGAAGAACCTCCTGGTAAAGGCTGAGACGCCCCTCTGCCTGTCCTGCCACGACAGCGGCGGTTCCGCGTTCAAGAAGGCGCACGGCAACTATCCCGTTCAAGACGAAATCCTGCACGGTCTGCCATAATCCCCACTCCTCGGACCAGCCGAAGCTCATGAAGGCGAGCGCGCATAACCCGGTCGTTACGGGGAGCTGCGACATGTGCCATAACGCGCCGAACACGGGCAAGCCCTTCAGTTGAAGGAAGGCGCCATCGGCGATCTTTGCGCAGCAGTGTCATGCGCGCGACGATCTCAAGGCGGGCGGCACCATGAGCACACGCCCTTCAAGGATGGGATGTGCGTCCAGTGTCATAACCCCCATGCCTCGGAGAACCCGAAGCTCCTGATAAAAGCGGCAATAAGCTCTGTGCTTCGACTGTCACGCGGACAAAGGAACAAAGGTCGCTTTCCCCCACCCGGCCGTTGAAGCAGGAGGGCGTCTCCTGCCATTCGCCGCATGCCGCCAAGAACGAACATCTGCTCACTGCAAAAGGCGCGAGCCTCTGCTTCACCTGTCATGAGAAAGTAAAGGAGGCGCAGAAATTCAAGCACCGTCCATCCGCCTTTCGCCGAGGCGATGTGCACCACGTGCCACAACCCTCACGGTTCGAATTTGCCCCGCTGATGGCCAAGACAGGATGGACAAGGTCTGCTACTCGTGCCATTACGACGCGGAGACCGGCTTTGTGAAAAAACCGTCCATAAACCCGTACAGGACGGCGCAGTGCTTCTCCTGCCATAACGGCCACGGCTCAGACCGAGGGAAAACTGCTCAAGGCGCAGGACCGAAACTCTGCGCACAGTGCCACGGCGACCTCATGAAAGAGGTGAAGGACAATATCGTCCATCCGCCCTTCGGAAAAGGTCTCTGCATGGGTTGCCACACCCCCCATGCCAGCAACAATGACGGCATGATCGTCAAGAACCAGAGCGTCCTCTGTCTGGCTGCCATACAACCAGAGTAAGCGCTCAAGTCGTCCGCGGACAGGCATAAGCCTGTCGAGGACGGTCTCGTGCACGAAGTGCCACAGTCCCCATCAGACGAAACTCGCCAAACTGCTGCTGGCGCAGTCCCCCGATATGTGCCTGGCCTGCCACAAAGAACTGAAGGAGCGGATGGGCAAGGAAAACAAGCACCCGCCGGCAGCGGGCGATTGCCTGATCTGCCACATGCCCACATGTCGTCGCAGCAGAAGGCTGCTCGCCAGCCGTCCTGGCTCTCTGCAGCTCAGTGCCACGACGTGAAAGGGGATTCGTTCAAGAAGCGCCCACATCTACATTGACGCGTCTGTCATGAACTGCAAGAGCTGCCATGACCCGCATGCGTCGAAGGACCCGAAATTCTTTAAAAAACACGTGCATCGCCCCCTTTGCGGGCAGATCGTGCGATGACTGTCACATCTTGTAAAAACGAAATAGAGGAGCATGGTATGAAATTACGAACCAATATGCGTCATATTGGCCCTTTCGGTGATGTGCCTCTGTGTTGCGCCGCAGGCAGATGCGGCGAAACGGCAAAGCAAGGGGACGAAAACAACCAAGGCGACAAGAACACAGCGGTCAGCAAAGAAAGTACCGAGAGTAAATTCAGGCTGAAACCGGGCGCCCAGCAAAAGGTCTGCCTGACGTGCCACGCGGAATTCGAGGACAAGCTGAAAAAGCCCTTCGGTCCACACGCCCTGTAAAAACCGGGCTGTATCGCCGTGTCACAGCCCGCACGCGCGCGAATTATCCCGAAACAGTTGTCGGCGGAGGTGAGCACGGATCTGCCTCACGTGCCATGCCAGGATCCTGCCGCAGGACGCGCGCAGCACGCACAAGGTCGCTCTCGAAGGCAAATGCGTCCAGTGCCACGACCCGCACGCCTCGGACAACAAGAACAACCTGCGCAAGGCGGCAATGAACTGTGCTTGGCTGCCATAAAGAAAAGGTGGAGGCGATTGCAAAGGTCAAATTCAAGCACGACCCGGTGGAGAAAGGGTGCATCAACTGCCACAATCCGCATGGCTCCCCGAAGGCCGCGGCCCTGCTGAAAAACGAGGTGCCCGGGCTCTGCAAAGAATGCCACCAGATCGATAAACCCCTCTTCGTCAAACAGCACGATGAATTATCCCGTGGGCAAATAGCCGCTGCACCATGTGTCACAACGTGCACGGCTCCGACAAGGCCGGGATGATCTATAATACGGCCCATCCGCCCTTTGCCAATAAGACGTGCAGTCTGTGCCATGAAAGCGCCGACGTCTCCCAATCCGCTCGCCCTGAAGAAAAAGGGCTTTGAATTGTGCAGGGGATGCCACAACAACGATGGTCAACGAAATGTTCGCCAAAAACCGCCTCCATTGGCCTGTCATGGGGAAAGACGGCTGCCTCAATTGTCACAACCCTCATGCGTCGCCGCAGAGCAGCCGCTCTTGAAGGCGCCTCCGGTCCGGCTCTGCGGGACATGCCATGCGGATACGATCCAGCGCCAGGAAAATTCGATGACGAAACATGAACCGATAAAGGAGGGGAAGTGCATTGTCTGCCATTCTCCCCATGCTTCCGACAATGTGCTGCTGTTCACCCAGCCGATCGACCATCGAGCTCTGCGGCACAGTGTCACGACTATATGAAACACTCGACCCATCCGGTCGGTGACAAGGTCATCGATAAAAGAAACAAGAACCTGACGGTACAGTGCCTGAGCTGTCACCGGGCGCACGGAACGGAATTCAAGCATATGCTTCCGTTCGCCGACGACGTCCGAACTTTGTACTCAATGCCACGTGGAATATAAGAGGTAAGAACATGCGAGGAACGATAATGAGCCGTTTGATTGTACTGATGATCGTTTTACTGCTGCCGCTGCATGCATTCGGGGCGGAGCAGGTAGTAATCAAATATGCGTTTTCGGCGTATGCCGATGAAAAAGGGAATGGTTTGAACCAGCCGGAAGGGATCGCCTGCAAAGATGATCGTCTGGTGGTCGCCGACACCGGCAACGGGAGGCTCGTTCTCTTTACACTGCAGAACGGGGAGCCCAAGGGCGGAAAAGAAATAAAACTTCCGCAGGTGGTCTATCCTGTACGGGTCAGGATCAATTCAAAAGGAGACATTTTCGTCCTCGACGAGCGGCAACGGAAGGTTGTCCGGCTCACGCCTGAAGGCGCTTTTAAGCAATATGTCGAACTTGCGGGATGGCCGACGGAGAGCATGGTCGTTCCGGCCGGCATCGATCTTGACGGCGGTGACAACATCTATCTGCTCGATGTCCTGGCAGGGAGGGTGCTGGTCCTCGATGCGGACGGGAAAATTTCAGAGGCAGATCGACTTCCCGAAGGAGTACGGATTTATTACCGACCTGGCCGTCAACTCGAAAGGGACGGTTTTCTTAACTGACGGCGTCAAGGCGATGGTTTATTCCAATGCCAAGGACCCCAGTGCCTTTGCCCCGATCACCGGAACAATGAAAGAAGATTTGAAGTTTGCTTCGAACATAGTTGCGGATGAAAAGGGCATGCTTTTCATCAGCGATCAAAACAGCGGCGGTATCGTCGCGATCGGACAGGACGGCACCTTTCGGAACAGGTTGCTGAGTCTGGGGTGGAAGGAAGGCACGGTCCGATATCCCGCGCAGATCTGCGTCAATAAGGACGGAGATCTCTTTGTCGCGGACAGGGCCAACAGCCGGATTCAGATGTTCACTCCGCTCAAATAGCGGTTTCTTTGAACATTCCCGTTCGTACTGTCGAGCCTCTTGCGAACGTCTTTTGCCGTCACTTTGAACTTGTTTTAGGATATCGTACCGAACGGGATATTTGAGATACTGAAACAGTTCAGCAAGACTTTTGCAAGAGCCTGATTTGTTATTCTGCTTATATCAGTCTTTCAAGTGGCATTTGTTGCAGAGGCTTTTTTGCATTGAGGCATACTTTGACGCAGGCCGGTCGTAGTATGCGGCACGTGTTTGCGCCTGGGTATAGCCGAGGTTGACTTGAGGGTCTTTCCCGCCTTCAGTGCCCGCATCGATACCAGGATATGCGCCATCTACGACCATATAAAAACCTTTGGAGTTCCACCGAAATATGTGGGGCCAGCCCGATGCATGTGCCCTATGGCAGGTGAGGCACATCACGTTCTCATTTCCCGTCTTCGGCCCGCCCATCTGAGAATTGTCGTATTTCGCATGAGAGGAGAGGATTGCAATATCGTCTGTCCCTTCTTCAAAAGGAACAAGGGAAGTATAAGCGGTCTCCTGTTTACCAGCATAGTTATTGGTATTGATAAACGTATTGTAATTTGACACGACATCCTTTGTGAGTTTTGAGTAATCTCCAGAGGGATGCGATTGATCCAGGGGATGGCAATTCTTACACCATTCGGACATTCCTTTCCCATAGGCCACGCGTGTATCGGTTGATGCTTCTGACCTGTTATATTTCGAGGGAGCGACCGCGATAGGGGCGGATTTGGTAAATGCCTTGTCCGGCGCGCTCTTCGAAGAATAACCGACCCCGCCCAGTCGTCTGTAGGATACACCGGTGCCGTGCGGGTCATGGCAGCTTGAGCATGCCAGGCTGGATGAAGGATACGAACCGCCCGGGGCTTCGACATAATCAGCAGAGGCCTCGAGCCCATAATCGAGAGCTACAATGTTGTGCCCGTGGAACGAAGCAGGATTTACTTCAGCGTTGCCGACCTTAGTCCAGGCGAAGTCTCCACCCGGAGTCCTCCCCGCCGGCATGGCAGTACTTGTAATGTTCGTGATGATGGACATGACGTAGTGTTCTTGCGAAAGTACCTGGTTGTATGGTGCAGCATGGCATCTGAGGCAGGTAGAACTCTGGTCGCTGCCTATCAAATTATAGGGATGACTTGCGACTGTTGTTGCGCCCGAAGATATTATTTGACCACTGGTTGCTGTTCCCGATGATGTTCCTGAAGAAGCAGACCAGTTATGGCAACCCGGACAACTATCTGCACTTTCATGAAACGCATACACCGTTCCTTCCAAACCATAAGGTATGACGGCAATCACAATCACGAGAACAAAAGACATTATTGATATTTTCATATCGTCCTCCCTGAATTTAATTACGGTCATGATGGAAGGTCCATCATAAACTACCCTGTTTACTTCTTCATATCAGTACTATAGTACTAAAGTCAACTTTTTTCAAACAAAATGACATCATATATTGCTAATGCCGTTACGTGCTCGAATCCGTAGGAGCAGAAGAATCGTCCCAGGATATACCTTTATCCGGGGTTTTTCAATACCCCGAAGGTTCTTCATGCTAAGCCAAAAACTTTTTATTATTCTACCATTTAAAAACGTGAGTGTGCCATGGTAACTCCGGAAAAAGCAAAGGTTAAAACTAGAACAGGGCTGCAGGACACATCCAAAAAAGGACATTTTAGCTTTGGCTTGACAGCGATATTTTGGTATATTGACAGGATGTTACATTTGCGTTAAGATAACGAAGTTTTACGCTCTTCATCACAGACGTGTCCCGGATGAGACCCTTCAAAGGAGTTATGAGACCAGCCCGTCGATCTGAACGCCGTTGTTCAGTGGGTGAGCAAACCGCACGAAACCGGATGGCCCAAAACTACAGAGCTAGCAGTACTGTTCTGGTTGTATAATCTCCTCGCAGCAAGGTGCCGTAACGTTCCCCGTTAATCATGAAAAAAAAGATCATCATAGTCCTCGGTGTCGTGTCCCTGCTCTTTCTCCTGGGGGGTATCTACCTCATCAAGGCGATCGATGCCAACGCATCGCGGTTCGAAAAAATTATCACGTCCCATCAGGTTGAGATACTGAGAGAGCGCCTTTTGCTGAATATTCGCGAGGTACAGGCGGACCTGTATTCGCAAGGCGTACAGAACGCGGAGAGCGTCGACGCGGTCTCCAGGCACGTACGCGATATGGGGGATTCCATCAACACCTGTTTTAATTGTCACCATAACGAGCTCGTGATGGAGGAACTTCGTGATCTGCAAAAGCAGATCGACCACTATGGCCATGCAGTAAGCAGCGTATTGACCCTGAAGGCGAAGTCCCGCCGGTTTCAGGCAGAACAGGAAGCCGCCCGCCTCATCAGTCGTTCTCTCATCAGCAAGATCAATACCATGATCGTCATGACCACCAAGAGGCTCAACAACCGGACTGAAAACGCCCTGCGGGAAGTGCATCAGACGAGGATCTTCCTGATCCTGCTCGTCGCCGCCGGTCCCTTGCTGATCGCGGTACTGGCCATTACGGTGATCAGGGGCGTTACGGGGCCGATCCATGTCCTCCTCGATGCAACGAGAAAATTGAAGGCAGGCGACCTGGAGTACCGGATCGAAGGGCTCCGGGACGAGTTCGCGGAACTGGCGGTCGGATTTAATGCGATGGCGGGATCGCTCAGGGAACATCTGCAGAAAATCGAGGAAAGCGAGAAGCGTTATCGGCTGTTGTTTGAAACCGCGACGGATTCCATCTTTATCCTGGATGCCGAAGGGGCGCAGGCAGGCAGGATCGTTGCGGCAAATCCGGCCGCGGCGGCGATGCACGACTATACGATCGAGGAGCTCCTGGGGATGCACATAGCAAGCCTCGACACGCCTGAGTTCGCTGCGGGCGCGCCGGAGAGGATCAGGCAGATACTCAACGGGGAAGTGCTCGAGGTAGAGACCGAACATCGAAAAAAAGACGGCACGCTGTTCCCGATCGAGATCAGCGCCACCCTGCTCCAACTCGGGGGCCATAAATATATTCTCGCGATCGACCGCGACCTCACCGCGCGGAAAGAGGCGGAGGAAAAAATGCAGCGGGCTGAACAGCTCAAGATGGTGGGAGAGCTGGCAGCCGGTCTCGCGCACGAGATCAAGAACCCCCTTGCCGGCATCAAGGTGTCGATCGAGGTCCTCTCCAATGAGCCGTACATGCCGGAAGAGGACCGGGGCGTCCTCGTGAAAGTGATCGACGAGATCAGGCGGATAGAATCGTTAATACAGGGTCTCCTCAGTTTTGCCCGACCGCCCCGGCCCCGATTCGCTGAAACGGATGTGAACGAGGTCCTTTCCGGCGTTTCAGGCCTGGTGTTGCAAGATCAGTCCCGCACGCCGGGGTCTTCGCGGACGATCGCTGTCGTGAAGGATTTCGACAGCCGGCTTCCGATGATCACGGCCGACCCCATGCAGCTGAAGCAGGTATTCATGAACCTGATCCTGAATGCCGTTGACGCCATGCAGGACGGCGGCACCCTGACCATGAAAACCCTGTTCGATGCGGCAGCTCAGGTCGTTCTGGTGGAAATATCCGATACGGGCAAGGGAATAAGCGCTGCGGTGATGGACAAGATATTCCATCCGTTTTTCACGACGAAACCAAAAGGGACCGGATTGGGGCTGGCGATCTCGAAACGGCTGATCGAGGACCATGGGGGGAGGATCAGCATCGAAAAGAACGCAAGCGGAGGCGTCACCTTTAAAATCAGCCTCATGGCAACACATCCGGAAAGGGTACACACGGTATGAAAAACAAAGAGAAGATCTTTCTCGTTGATGATGATGAGCTCATTATTTCCATGCTCTCGCGGGTGCTGAAGAACGGTGGATACGAGGTCCGAACAGCGACCGATGCGGACGATATCGTGAGCAAGATCAAGGCCTGGTCCCCCGCCGTCGTCCTCCTCGATATCCGGATCGCCGACCGGAACGGCATCGATGTCCTGAAGGAGATCGTCAAGGAGGAACTCCCGCTCCAGGTCGTCATGCTGACGGCTGACGACACGGCGGAGACCGCGGTGAAGGCGATGAAGCTTGGTGCCGCGGATTATCTCACGAAGCCGTTCAATGTCGATGAGGTCAAGATCGTTCTCCACAACATCATTGAAAAAGGACAATTGAAACAGGAGGTCGATTATCTCCGAAAGGTGCAGTCAGAGGTCTTTGAGAAGGAGATCATCGGCGGGTCAGCGGCAGTGCGGGAATTAAAGTCAAAAATAGAGATGATGGCCGAGGCCTCGGTCTCCACGCTCCTCATCACCGGGGAGAGCGGGACCGGGAAGGAACTGTTCGCGCGGTATGCCCACCGGTTGATCCGTGATGAGGGTCGGTCGGGGTTTTCCCCGTTCATCAAGTTGAACTGCGTGGCCCTGCCCGAGACCCTCCTGGAGAGCGAGCTCTTCGGATACGAAAAGGGCTCGTTTACCGATGCCCGGTCGGCCAAGAAGGGCTTGTTTGAAATGGCGCAGGGCGGGTCGATCCTTCTCGATGAGATCGGCGACATGAAGCAGAACCTTCAGGGCAAGCTCCTGCGGGTGCTGGAGGAGCGGACCGTACGGCCGATCGGCGGGAGTGAGGAGATCCCCGTCGATGTAACGGTCATAGCAACGACGAACAGGAACCTCTCGGAAGCGGTGGAAAAAGGCGAATTCAGAATGGACCTGTTCTACCGCTTGAGCATCTTCTATCTGCATGTGCCCCCGCTCAGGGAGCGGAAAGAGGACATTCCGCTCGTGGCCGGCTATTTTCTCTCGCACATCGCCCAGCGGTATAATAAGAAATCGATAAAACGCTTCTCGCCGGAATCGGAAAAACTCATGGAATCCTACGCATGGCCGGGAAATGTCCGGGAGCTGCGGAACCTTGTGGAAAGGCTTGTGGTACTGGAAAGCGCGGAGGAGATCCTCCCGAAGCATCTGCCGAACTGGTTGACCGGTCAATCAGGCATCGTCAGCCAACCACCGGTCGCGAAGTTCGCGCTCCCCGAAACCGGCATATCGCTCGATGAAGTGGAAAAGGGGCTGATCGTTCAGGCGCTGGAGCGGACGAAAAATAATAAGGCACAGGCGGCCAAGCTCCTGCAGGTCAGCTATGATACTCTGCGATATCAGGTGAAGAAATACGGATTAGAGTAGCACATCGAAGTTACTCAGGAGCGGAAGTAAAACCATAAAAGCAGGATTTTTTTTGCGCAGTGCGCTTTTACCCGTTTTTTGAATATGAACGGTTACAACTAGTCTCCATCAGCCTGCGCCTGTAAAGGGGAGCTGTCGTGCGCCTGTAAAAAGGAGCTGTTGGATGGATTCTCCGGCATGACGAACTGGATCCCTGCGTGGTAGGAGTTTTCGGCCCCCGCGCTCTTGCTCCACCGCACAATCCCTGTAGACAGGGCAGGGCTGTTGCTGACCCGGAGGAGGTGTCCGGGTTTGAGCCCATAATCAGTCCGGATGCGCATTCCGGCATCGCTGATATCGAGCACGCTGGCGGTTAAATTCCTTTCTCCCTGTTCGTTCTCTGCGACGATCACGGAACAGGTAGTACACTGTTCGACTGCCTTTCTCTGGTACAGTCTCTTGTCTTCCCTCAGCCAGTTTTCGAATGGTTCGTGTTCGCTCCCGCTGTAAGACTGCTCTTCCGACCGGCGTATGGACATTCCCTGACCGATGATTCGATCCACGAACAGCTTGATGCGGTCCAGATCAAAGGGTTTGGGAAGGAGCAGATTCGCATTCGCCTGAATGGATTGCAGCATTTCAGGTTCATCAACCACGCCCCCCGTCATAATAATGATCTTCGTGGCTGGCGAAGATTTTTTGATGTACTTCATGATCTCCAGGCCATTTATGTCAGGGAGGTTAACGTCGAGAAAACAGAGATCGTAAAAGATATGGTCTATCTCGTCGATCGCGTCTTTTCCGCATGCAACAGCCTTGACATAGGTATCGTCCTGCCGGAGCGAAGCGGAAAGGGAGTACCGGATCAAATTTTCATCATCAACGATCAATATTCTTTTCATTAACCAGGGCTCCCGGCGTTTCCATATCTTGGATGAGTACTGAGTACAGAGCAACTTAGACAATTTATAGCAATTACCATACCACTATTCTATCATTGGCAGCATAAAAGCTAACGTGCTAATATCTCAACGATTAGCTCTTGCAATAATCCATTCTTCTTTCCAACAACGTGTAGTCAGTGATTTCTATCTGGTGAAATTGCAATAGTAAGGTGGTGATTTTCCCCAGGCTCATGCACGGAGACATGGAAAAGCAGTTTTTAGTTATTAGTTTTTAGTTCTTAGTTCTTAGTTCCAGGCTCATGCATGGATCCTGGGAAGCAGTTTATTTAGTTCCAGTTCATTCATGCAGGGGATCCATCGTCTTAAGTCGCAGACGCTACTCTCTGTCCTGGTAGTTATTTCCCTCAGGCCCTCAGCCTCACCCGGGCCTTTTTGAGCATCACATCGGGGATATAGGATGACTTGAAGACCCGCAAATTTTCCTTGTCAAGGTCCTGCTCGAGGTTCAGGTATTTGTACTTTGGCGGCAGGATCTTCGCGAAGTTGTTGAACATGTATTGGTAGACACCTTTGAATTTCGTCCTGGCCTTGGCAAAGTGCAGCACAAAGGTCGCTTCGTTCAGCTCTTCGCCGAGCACGAATCCCGCGGGCTCGTTGTCGGCGTAATAGATCCCGCCGCAGAGGATGAGCTCCTCGTACCGGTCGAGGGCCTCCAGGCAGGGACCGAAGTCGGTGTCATCGGCCTGCATCTCCGTAGTTGCAAGCCAGTCCGCGAGGATGGTCCGCGCCTGGTCCAGCCGGTCATTGGTCAGGGGCCGGGCCTCGTGCCGTGTACCTCTCCAGGAACTGCTTCAGCAGATTTCTCTTTTTGTGCAGGTTCCTTCCTGTCAGGGTGCTCATTTTTTCCACGGTGTACATATAATCCGCGTCGCCTTCAGCAAAGGTGATCTCGAACTCGTCGGTACTAAAACAGGACAGCCACTCCTCGGGGACAGGGAAGAGAAAATCGACCCCGCGCATCATGTCCTTGAGATACCCGCTATCCAGCGAACGAACATCCGTGGTCGGCATAAGATAGGAATGGCCGTCGTAGGTTGTACCCCTGACAAAGATCTCCTTGTCAACGATCACCTCATAATCGTGTATTCCGCGGAACAGGTACAGGTTGGGAAAGGTATATTCGGAAAGGGGGACCGTGAGCGTACGGAGCCTTGCATAAAGGAGGTCTTTATGGTGAAGGCTTAATTTCTCTCTTTGCATACGATAACTATAATCGACATCGGAATTTTGTCAAGTTTTGAGTGAGCGGCTTCATTGACATGAGCGGAAGGAATTTATGCTATACTAAAAATGGAAATATTCGAAACAGTCAATTTCACCCACGGAGGCACTGTGACACGGAGTTTTAGGGCGGGAGTCTGCGAAGCTTATATAGTAAGAAGTTCTTGGTGAGACTCTCGTAAATCCTCATTTGCCTGATTATTTTTCACCTCCATGCCCTCCGTGACGCTGCGGTACAATCGGGTTTTTTGAAATCATCACCAGTAAGAAACTTAACGCGGCAAAGCCGGAACCAAAAGGCAAAAGCTCAAAGGCGTCTCTCGCAAAGCCGTACCCTGCTGTTGCCAAGGCGCGGGCACAGGCAAAGAACGCAAAGAAAACCTTTAGGCCTTGGTTTTAATAAACAAATGATTTGGCCTTTCTTTGCGAGCTTAGTGTCTTTGCGCGAAAATAATTTCCCCATTTTGAGAAGAATTTGATTTGAAACTGACTGAGAATTTGCGACTGACACCATAATGCTCAAGGAGGAACACATGCTCGTAATCGCGGACAATCTCAGTGTAAGGAACAAAGCTTATAGGGATGCGCTCAAGAAGAAGGACGCGAAGGCGATCGGTGCCATGGCAAAGGAACTGGCGGCCAAAGGTGCGGATATGATCAACGTGCAGGTGTCGCTCGACGGCGCCGGCGACGAGGTCAGCCTCCCGATGGCGTGCGAGGCCGTGCAAAAGGGTTCAGGCCTGCCCCTCTGCCTTGACTCGCGGAATGTGAAGGCGCTCAAGAAGACCGTGCCGCTCTGCGCGGAACCGCCGATCATCAATTATCTTTCAGCGGACGAAACGGACCCGGGTGAACTCCTCACCCTGGTCCGGGAGACCAGATCGAACCTTGTCATCAGGGCGCTCAAGGGCACCGTGCCCGCCACGCTCGAGGCGAAGCTCATGATCATCGAGGACCTGATCGAGAAGGCAAATGCGGCGGACATCCCGAACGAGCGGATCTTCGCCGATCCGTCGGTGGTGCACATCGCCAGGGGCAATGGACAAGAGCATCTGCTCAACACCCACGAGAGCATCGTGGTCCTGAATGAAATGGTCGACCCGCCGATCAATACGGTGGTCTGGATCTCGAACGTGACATCGGGCCTGCCGAAGAACGTGAGATCCACCGTGGCCTCTGCATACCTCTCCTACCTCGCGGGAGCGGGGTTGAGCGCGGCCACTGGTGGATATGAACGATGGGGAGCTCATGAAGGTGGTCTATCTGATCAAGGCGTTCCGCGATGAGATCACCTTCGCGGCGGGGGACCTGGGGTAGGCGATATGCGAATTACAGCGACGTGAGGTAACGAAGAAAAACGGGAAAGGCCTTAAGGGGAAAGGAGAGTGAGCGAGCGAAAGGAGGAAGAATACAAAGGCATTTGATCTTTGATATATACGTTTGTTTCTCCATTATCTCCTCTCATCCCCGTTTCCCCTGATGATGTCCGTAGTTGAATGTTGCTTTGAATCACCGCTTCATATATTCCTTCTGCACTTCCGGAATAAGCACCTGGTAATCCTCGTTGGGTATCTTCGAATGCCACTTGTCAGTGGCAACACCGATGCCGATCACGAGATAAAAAAGCACGATCAGGAGAATGGGGAACAGCCAGGGTTTTACTACGCCGACCTTTTTCCCGGCGCTTGCAGTGAGTTCGAGCGCGCCCTCCGCGGGACAATGGCTCACGCAGGTCAGGCATCCGAAACATTCCTCGGACTTCACCACCTCTTTTTTCTCAACATCGATCAGCGTGGGGCAGTGCTGCGTACAGGCGTGGCAGTGGATGCACTTCTCTTCGTTCCGCCGGACCTTGAAGGGGCTGAAGCGGCTGAGCAAACCGAGGAGCGCGCCGTAGGGGCAGAGATAGCGGCACCAGAAGTTCTTGTACAACAGGGAGAGCACACCGAGCGCGATGAGGACCCACATCGTGAGCGTGGTCATCTCGGTGAAGAACTTCATCATCCGCACGTCCACGATCTTGTAATAGTCGGCGATAAAGAACAGGGCCATCATGTTCGGCGGCATGGCGATCCCGATCAGGAACACGAAGAGCCCGAGGAGCAGGTACTTGATCGAGCGGAGCGAGAGGTCCGTAAAGGGGCCGATGCGGAAGTTCCTGCCGAATACCTTCTCACCTGCCATCCAGATATACTGCGACAGCGTGCCGACAGGGCAGATCCAGCCGCAAAAGCCCTTTTTCACGACCAGGGAAACGCCGAGGATCGCCACGAACATGATGAAGCCGGAGGGATGCACCGGCTCGACAATGCCGGTCAGGATGAAGTACTTGAAGGCCATGAGCCCGCCGATGGGCAGGAAAGCGTCAACGGACGGCGGTCTCTGGACAAAGGGCCGGCCGGCCGCTTCGAAGTGCTGGACGAACTGATAAAACCGGTAGCCGACAAACAGCGTAAGCAGAAAAAAAGCGGCCTGTACCGAATACCGCAGGATGCGAAGGTATGGTCTCTCAGCGTTCATGTGATCAATAATACCCGGTAATCCGTGAAAATGATATGACGATAATCATAGACATTCGCGGTTTAAACTTTTCCATCCTCGAAACTTGGATTATGCTGTGCCGGATATCTGACGGTTCACTTCCATGCCGGGGAGGTGATGCGATGGGGCGAATCCGATGTGCCTGAATGTTCATCCGCAGTGTTTATCATACATTACATCCGATTCTTCCGTGGGCTACAATGAGGTCTTTTGATAGAATGAAGTCTGCTGTACCGGGGTCAGCGGTTCCTTTGACCACCCGGATGTATTCTTGTATATTTAATTGAAAATTCACAAGGTCCGTCATTCCAGCGAAAGGCTGGAATCAGTCTTTTCAAAATCTTCTGATGCCGGATCGAGTCCGGCATGACGAAAATGGATCTTTAAATACGGATTAAATAACCTTTACAAGCCGCGATAGGAATGCTATTTATTAATCATGCCTCACGATCTTCACGATTTTTTTTACCCCAGGACCGTCGCGCTCATCGGCGCCACGGACAAGCCCACCAAGCCCGGCACGGCCATCCTCGAGAACCTCTCTCACTTTAAAGGAGCGGTCTATCCCGTCAACCCGAAGCACGAGATGCTGCTCGGCCACCACTGTTACCCGTCCATCGCGGCAATACCGGACGCGATAGACCTGGCCATCATCGCCCTGCCCGCCCGGCTCGTTGAGCAGGAACTCGACGCACTTCATGAAAAAAGCATCCGCCGGATCATCATCATCAGCTCCGGGTTTGCCGAGGCAGGCGATGAGGGTATTGCCATGCAGAAGCGTATCGCTGAAAAAACGAAAAGGCATGGCATCCGGGTCATCGGGCCGAACTGCCTCGGCGTGTACAACACTGACAATGGACTCGACAGTTTCTTTGTGTCCCGGGAGCGGGTGTCACGGCCCGCGACGGGACATCTTTCGATCATCTCGCAGAGCGGCGCCATCACCGTCATCCTGATGGAAGCCCTTGCCCGGGACGGCATGGGGATCGCCAAGGCCGTGAACTACGGAAACCGGCTGGACGTGGACGACGCGGATGCGCTCGAGTATTTCGCCGACGATCCTCAGACAGCCGCGGTCGCCATGTACATGGAATCCGTGGGCGACGGCAGAAAATTCCTGTCGGCAGCAAAGGCTTGTGCCGCCAAAAAACCGCTGGTCATCTGGAAAGCGGGGAAGCACGAGCTCGGCGCGGTCGCAGTGGCATCGCACACCGCTACCCTCGCCGGCACGTACGGGCTGTACCAGGCCGCTTTCCGGCAGGCCGGCGCCGTCG
This sequence comes from Nitrospirota bacterium, assembly GCA_963732675.1. Lineage (GTDB taxonomy): Bacteria > Nitrospirota > UBA9217 > UBA9217 > UBA9217 > JALNZF01. Next base: position 146,583 of record CAVTAJ010000013.1, on the reverse strand, counting down.
AGGCCTATGGCTTCGACCACATGATCGACGCGTCAAAGGCCGTTGCGCTCATGGATTATCCCTGCACAGGGAACCGCCTCCTGATCGTGACGAACGGCGGCGGTATGGCGGTCGCGGCTTCGGATCAGGCGCAGCAGGAAGGATTCACGATGCCTCCGGTACCGCAGCAGGTGCAGGAGCGGCTCGGCCAGGCCTTTCCTTCTTTTTTTGTAACGCGGAACCCCATTGACCTCACCGGCAGCGGGAAAAATGAGGACTACTACACCGCGCTCAAAGAAGCTTTGCCGCACTACGACGCGGCCGTCGTGATCGTGCTGATGGGCGCCACCACGGTGAGCGAAGAGGCGACCAGCCTGATCGCCCGCGCCTGCCATGAGGCGAAGAAGCCCGTCACCTGTTGTATCCTGCAGGGACTGGGCTACACGCAGGAGGCAACGCATGCGCTCCTGCGACTCGGCATCCCCGTGTATCCGTCGCCTGAGCGTGCGGTGCGGGCGCTCGCGGCGCTCATGAAGGCCACGTGCAAAGAGTAAGGCTGCCATGAATAAAATCGAACCCTGTTAAGGGGAAAGGGAGAGAAGAAAGGCGAAAGGGAGAGAGCAGCTAGTATGATTGAACATCTCAAGGTACTTCACCTTCCCTTTCTCCCACTTCCCCATTTCTCCTGAAAGTACTTTTTATGAATACTCCCGCTGAGATCATACAAGCAGCACAAAAAGAAGGCCGAAAGGCGCTCTTCGAACACGAGGCCAAAGAGCTTGCGCGCTCAGTGGGCATTATCGTCCCGAGGTTCGTGCTGGCCGATCCCGCTGACCAGAAGGCCATCGTGGCCGCTGGCGAGAAGCTCGGTTTTCCCGTTGTGCTCAAGGCCGTTTCCCCCGACATCCTGCACAAGACCGACGCCGGGGCCGTGATGCTGAACATTACGAACAGCGCCGGTCTGTCGGCCTCCATTACGACGATGAAAAACATGATCGCGGCGCGTGTTCCCGGCGCAACGATCCGCTGGTTCCTGATCGAGAAGATGATGCCGCAGGGCCTGGAGCTGTTGATCGGCGGTCTGCGTGACGAGCAGTTCGGCCCTTCGATTGCCTTCGGTCTCGGCGGGATCTGGGTCGAGGCGCTGAAGGACGCGGTCTTCGGCATCCTGCCCATGACGCGCGAGGAGATGCTCGACATGATCGCCCAGACCCGGGCAGGCATGTTCCTGAAAGGGTTCCGGGGAAGCCCCGCGCTCGACCAGGAGGCGGCGCTCTCGATCATCACTGCCCTGTCAAAGCTCATGACCGACCATCCCGGGATCAAAGAGATCGACCTCAACCCGGTCCGCATCTATGCCCGCAGCGCTGCGGCACTCGATATGAGGGTCATACTGCAATAACTTCCCTCCGCTCTTCGTTCGTGAACACCACCCTGTGCTATACTTTTATCAGATACCTTCCCCCGCAGCATGAATGAAACCCCGGAGAAACTGGCGGGTATCTGGCAAATAACCTTTCCCTTGCCATCATGAGTACACAGAGGACACAGAGGGAAATGAACTGAAGCATCTTTTAACTAGAACATTATTTCAGCCTTTCTCTGTGAACTCTGTGCCCTCTGCGACGAAATATTCTTGCCTGTATTGAGTAGAATTTGATTCGTTAACTTACTAACGTTCACCGTATTCACGAGACAGCGAGATCGACTGTGTCCACAGAAAAAACCAAAAACCTTTAACGAGCTTGCCTTCCTGCGGGAAGAGGTAAAGCGGCTGCGCAAGGCGCTCAACCGGCAGACGCTTGGCCTTGACATGCTCCTTCGGCACCGGGGCTTTATTATCTATAAAAGGGAACCTGCCGATGACCTGCTTATTCCGCAAAAAAAATTTCAGCAAAAATTCTACGGGATGCTCCATAAGTATTCGTTCCGTCTCTTTCTGCGCGACGTGATCAAGCACCAGAAGCTGTTCACGCTCAGAGCAGGTGACGCGGTATGCCACACCGTCGATCACGAAAGAGTATCTCGATTATCTCGTGTCCCTCAAGTTGGTGAAGAAAACGGAGAACGGTTACGTCCTTGCCAGGGGGCCGATCAGAAGCTTTGGAGAAACGCTCGAGTGGTATGTCGCCGAAGTGTTCAAGCGCGAGTTCGGCTCCGCGGCGGTCTGGGGCGTGAAGTTCAAGCGGCCGCGGGTCGGCGGCGATTACGATGTGATCGCAAAGATCGATGGCGCGCTTGTTTATGTGGAAGTCAAATCCTCGCCGCCCAAGCAGATCTACGACAGCGAGATCACGGCGTTCTTCGACCGCGTCGCGGACCTGGCGCCCGCCATCGCTGTTTTCCTCATGGACACGGAGCTCCGCATGAAGGACAAGCTCGTGCCCATGTTCGAGGCAGAGCTTGCGCGACGGTTCGCCTATCCCCCGTTGATCACGCGCCTGGAGCGCGAGCTGTTCCACATCCAGGACCGGATCTTCCTGGTGAACGCAAAAGAGAGCATCATCGGCAACATTGAAAAGGTCGTGAGCTGGTATTACCAGCATACGGCGGCCCTGCCTTGAAGCATGGTTCCGCGATCCTGATTGCACGATAGAGGCGCCGGATGATAAGCTTCTTCGTGAAGTTATTCCGTGAATTCATAGCAGGGCGAAGCAGCCAGGATTACCCGGCAGGGGTGTTCGGGGAAGGGAGTGTGATCTCTATGAACTTGTCAGTATTTCATATTGAAACAACGCCGGGATTCGGAAAGGGCTGAAGAGGGGGAGGCATCAACTATTTCGTCTGTAACGGCGAAACACATTACGTCATAAGCATTAGTAAATGCAATTATCGTGCAGGGACCGTTATAAAGAAGGGGCCATGCGACAAAACAAGTTGCCGCGGCGAGATACAGAAAAATGTTCTCTATGAGAATATCCCAATGGACGTGCTCAGAAAGGCCGTAGGGGAATGTTCGCTCTGACAATAAAAGTGTTGGGATACTTCCTTGTTTACGAAAAGGCCCTCTTTATGGCCCATACGCTCTCCGTATGAGCATTTCGGGAACGTATCTATCAGAGGACCAGACGGCAATCCTGCTTCCTTGATTTCGAGAGACTTCTTCATTCTTATTAATAACTGTACCGCAGCGCCAGCGAGAAGATGTTGTTCGTCGCGCTCGTCCCGGTCACGTTCTCCTTGCTTAGCTGGAGATCGTACTCCCCGGAAACAGCCCAGTTCTTCCTCACTGTCTGTTCAGCGCTCACGTAAGCGGTCTGCGTCTTCATCTCGGCGCCGGAAGGTTCGTCATACTTCTGGACGAGATAGCTGTAGCCGAGTGTTGCGCGGGTCTTCGTCGTGAATGCATAGCCCGCATCGATGCCGATGGTCGTGCCGGTATAACTGAAAACAGATGTATCTGCGCTGTTCTTTTCATACTGGCCGAACTCCCGAAGCCAGAACGAGGGTGTGAGCTTTTCCTTCAGGCTGAGGTTCCCTGCGTAGGCGGTGCTGTTCGCGCTGGCTGTCGTCAAAACGCTTGATCTTTCCGAGGACCGACATGCGGGTGGAGAGGAGGTCACTGAGAATTACAGAAATGCCGGTGCTGACGCCTCCGATGTTCGAATTCAGGTCCGTGTAGGTGTCGTAGGAGGTATGTGAGGCAAAGCCTTTCGCGAATACTTCCGCATCCCTGCCCACATCCTGGTATCCTCCGGCCTCGGCATAAAGGGTCGCTGAAAAATCTCCCGGAGACTGGGAGGAGCCCGAACTTGATCCGGTATAATTGCTCTTTCCGCCTCCCATACCCCCCATGCTGCTGGCCTGCATGGCCGTGCTGCCGGCTATTCCTGCCCCGGTACTGACACCGCCCTTCTGCTGGTCCGAGAGAAGGCCGACTACGTTGTCCTCATACTGGAGCCGCAGCTCCGCGTCGAGGATAAGGCCGGCAAAGACGTTTCCGGGAAATACAAAAAAGCAGAGGATCAAACCAATGAGGAGTAATGCAGGTGAAAAATATCTCTTACGCGCTTCGGGTCGGTCCTGTTCTCTCTTCACAATAGCAGCTCCTTCTTCACATTGAGTCACCGCATAGATACAAACGAAGGACTATCTTCCTCTTTCCTGAACAAAGCATTGTCCGAACAGAATGAAGACAGCCCTTCGTTTTAAATGGAACATGCTCCCGATTTTAACTTATTTGTCTTTGCCATGGGACGCACCCTGGCCACCGCCCATGCTCTCATGGCCCATGGACTCCCTGTGCATTTCTTCATGCTGTTCCTGATGTTTCTCCATGTGCTCCTTATCGCCTTTGGCCTCGTGCTTCATCTCTCTGTTCGTTTCCCTGTTGACGTTCCTGACCTGGGAAATTGCAGGACCCAGCTTGGTCCCGAGCTTTTTTGCGATATCGCCCCAGCCCATGGTTGGCGGTCCCTGGCGCATGGTCATGACCTGATGAATATTGGCGTCCGTGATGCCGCCTGGCATCTTCTGACAAAGAGACAGGGTGATGGCGATCTCTCCGTATCCCAGTTTCTGGTCCCGCAGGCCCTGGATCCGGTCGTTGCTTACGTTGAAATCTTTTTCCAGCCTCTGGATCACGACCTTTTCGCCCTGCGCGTTGCCTGCCGTGGTGTTGATCGCAGCGGCTTCCTTCTGGAGACTCTGCTCTTCCTTCGATTCTGCCGCCCATACCGCACCCAGCATGGTGAGCAACAGCACGAACACACTGATGATCATGTATAAGGACCGTTTCATAATATTTACCTCCTGTCGTTGTAGTTTACTCGCGCGTCTTGCGTACGGTTTTCAACCATACCATTACAGCCTGGTTCCAGGATGTTTCCGATCATCACATCCCGTGCCCGCCCATACCGGAACCTGATCCCTTTCCATGGTCGGTATTCATCTCCTGGCGCATTTCCTGACGTTCCATGCCCCGCTCTCCCTGCATGTTTCCGCGCTCCATTTTCGCCGCAACATCCTCCGCGCTGGTCCCGTGTTTCATCTCATCATCCATCCGACGTACCATGGCGCCCAGGTCGTGTTCGGAAGAGCCCTTTTGCACGGCATCCCGGACAAGGCGCGACGCAGTCTTCGGAGACATGCCGCTTGCGGCAAAATAGGTTGCCGTGTCCATGGCGCTGGTAAAGAGCAACAGCGATCCCCGCTTGTTCCGGACTGCAGCGCCCATAGCCCCGACATCTTGAGCGTTCATGGATTTCTCGAGCGCGCGGGCAGCTGATGCGATCGCCGCTTCGCGTTCATTGCCCCGCCGGGGTGTCATGCCGTCGCGGATGAGCGCATCGACAAGAGGCTGCGCTGTTGCAATTTTCTCCGCAAGCCTCCGGGAAGCTGCAACGATCCGCTCGGTCGGAACGCCCTTCGACAGTCCCTGCTCTATCCTGTCCAGCACAGGACGAACGGGCAGTCCCTCTTTTTTCGCCGACAGGCCCGTATCGAGGAACCGGTTGATCGCTCCGGCGTCTGCTCCACGGCCCACTGCCCGCGAAACGATGATCTCCACGTCCTCTCCCGGCACCCCGGCGTTCATGGCGGCAGCCGCCCTGGTATTCACTTCAGCCTGCTCCGTTCGCGGGATTGTTGATGCTTCCAGGACACTGCGGATATTGTCAAGATGCCGGTTCTCAGCCGCAAACGTCCCTGACAACGGGACCAGAAGCAACAGGAGCAGTACCCTGCCCGCAAACCTTAGCATGCTATTCGTCCTTTTCATATGTCCACCTTCAGGACGGCGTTCCGTGAACCGAAACCGTCATCTTGAAATACTTCAGCGCCGGGATCAGGGACCCATGATTTACCGTCAACGACGAAGCTATAGGAATAGATGCCGGGCTTCAGTTTCAGATCGATGCTCCAGATACCATTGCTCTTTTTCATCTCATGGGCATCGGTCTTCCACTTATTGAAATCGCCGGCTACCGCCACACGCTGCGCCTGGGGAGAGTGAAAGGTCAACCGGACCGAGACCGCGGTCTCATCCTGGCCCGATGAACTGCTTGCGATCGTCCCGGTTTGCTCGCGATGCATCCGGGAAACAGTCACGACCATGACCAGTACGATAACCGCCGTTGCCAGCACCGACGCCATGTTCCAGCGCAGCACCCGGCTGCCAAACAGGAATTCCCTGAAACGGCTGAGCACGGACGGCGATCTTCGCGGAAGTTTCTTCATCACCTCGGCGGTAAAAGAAAACGGCGCCTCGTGCCGTTCGCTCTCCTTGAGCAATCGGACCGCGTTCATGAGGCCGGTGAATTCCTCCTTCAGCCTGGTATCGGCCTCCATGCCCCGCGAAAGGACCTTTTGTTCTTCCTCCTCCGCATCGCCATCAAGGATCTTATGTATGATCTCCCGTTCTCTATCCATGGGTCACTCCTGATTTTTCCAGTATCTTTTTCAGCATCTCACGCCCCCGATGCGCCCTGACCTTGAGCGCCGACACGCTGGCCCCCGTGATCGCCGAGATCTCCTGGTAATCCAGCTCCTCGATGTGTTTCAGAACGAGCACCTCGCGGTATTCCGCCGGGAGCGCATTCAAGGCCTGTTGCAGCAGGTCGTTGCTCTGGTGGTCCGCCGCGGCCTGTTCCGGAGAAATACCGCTGCCGGGCCTGATGTCTGAAATATCGTCGATCGGGATGTTTTCTTTTGTCAGCCGCAGATGGTCCCGGCACTTGTTCAAGACAATGCTGTAGAGCCATGATGAAAATTTCGCGTCCTGCTTGAACGTCTTAAGACCCCCATAGGCGGCGATAAAGCTTTCCTGGGCAATATCCTTCGCAATATCACCGTCTCCAAGCATCCGGTAGGCCACGTTGTAAACCATCTTTTTATAGCGGTCCACCAGGACGGAATAGGAATCCGCCTCTCCATCGAGACATTGCCGGATAATGTCCGCTTCCCCGGACTGCTGATCAATATTCATATTTATACACGTAAGACGAATGATAAGAAAAAAAGTTACATTCTTTTTTGCCGGACTTCGCCGCCACCATATAGGGACTATTCTTCGGGAGGCTTCCCTCTGTTCCGGGGCACCCTCTTCTGCGGTTTCTTATGGCGGAACGATGACAAAGGAGTTCTTCCCTTCGAGCCCGTCATCTATTGACGGAGCAGCCGGGTCCAGGACCCATTCACTGTTGTTAATGACAAAGCGGTACTCATGGCGGCCCGCGGAGAGCGGCAGAATAATGGTCCAGAGGCCCTTCTTGTCAGGACCCGTGAGGTGGGCCTGCTCTGGATCCCACTGGTTAAAGCTGCCGGCGATGGCGACGCTCTTAGCAGCGGGAGCGAAAAGCGAAAAGCGGACCCCGTTGCTCAACACCTCAGGAGCAGTTGACTTGGGTGCGCAGCCGGTGAGCAGGAGCAGGACGATTATATTTATAATAGAGCGGTTGCGCATATTTATTCCTTGTTGTCGAGACACGTCATTGCAGTGCGTTCTTTGCTTTGTGTTATTATTATAGCACCATCATAGGGATAGCCATTATATATCGTCCTGCTACTAAAGGACCAATTTTTTTCTTTGTAACCTTTTTGTTTTCCGCTCGTCTAATGGTTGTTAATTGTGAAAAAAAGTACTCAGTACAAAATCAATAAGGAGGCTTACAGTGAAAAGAAACAGAAATCTACGCGTAATTTTGGCTCTCACGCTCTTGATCGGGTCCATGTCGCTGCTTTCTGGTTGCGGAGGGGGAGCGGCGGCAGCGACAACGGGACAACTCCTGCTACAAATAGCGGAACCATCAGCGGCACAGCGGTTAAAGGGCCGGTAAGCGGAGCAACGGTAATGGCATACGGCATCACAAATGGAGTCATGGGCACTCAGGTGGCCAGTGGAACAACGGACTCGCAGGGCAATTTCAGCATGACGATGGGCGCTTACACCGGTCCTGTCATGCTCCAGATGAGCGGTGGATCCTATATAGATGAAGCAACGGGAGCCACCATGACCATGTCTCCCGGCGACGTGATGACCGCTTGTCATTCCCTCGGTGACAGCGGAACGTACCATAACGGGAATTCAAATGACCCCGCTTACCTCCATGGCCCAGACCATGGCTAACAACATGGCAGGCGGCATGACCGGCACGAACATCGCAGCGGCAAACACGTCCGTGGGCAATTACTTCATGGTCACTGATATCCTGCATACACAGCCCATGAACCCGCTGGTGTCAGGTTCGAGCGGCACGGCAACCCAGGACATGAAAAACTACGGGATGGCCATCGCCGCCATGTCGCAGTCCGCAAAGGACATGGGAATGACCTCCTCGTCAAGCATGGTCACGTCCATGATGAGCGACGCGTCGGACGGGGTCATGAACGGCTTGATGGGAAGTACGCCGATCATGATGGGCGGTATGATGACCGGCAGCTCCATGATGACCACAACGGCGGGAACAAGCGGGCTCGCCTCGGAAATGGCGACGTTCATCACATCCACCATGAATAAGTCAGGCGTAACCGCGACGGACATGCAGACACTCATGAACCACTTAGCTTCCTCGGCGACCGGCACCATTCAGAGCGGAGGAGGAACGATGATGAACGGGATGGTCAGCGGATCGGTCTTCAACGGGTCGATGAGCGACTCCACGGTCATGGCATATTCAATGACTGGCGGCGCCATGGGTGCGCAGCTGGCCAGCGGGACCACGAACAGCATGGGCAGCTTCAGCCTGTCCCTCGGCGCCTATTCCGGTCCCGTCATGCTCAAGATGAGCGGAGGCTCGTATGACGAACCTGGCAACCGGCACGACCATGACCATGTTGTCCGGCGATATCATGACCGCAGTCATTCCGAACATTTCAAGCGGAAGCACGGTCACCGGCATTCAGATGACACCCCTTACATCAATGGCCCAGGCCATGGCCAACAACATGGCAGGCGGCATGACCGGCGCGAACATCGCTGCGGCAAACACGTCCGTGGGCAATTACTTCATGGTCACTGACATCCTCCAGACGATGCCGATGAACGCGGCTGAATTAGTATCCGGAGGTACAGACGACGGCCATGAAGAACTACGGCATTTGCATTGCCGCCATGTCTCAGTATGCCCAGACAAACAGCATGACCGATCCCGCAGCGCTGATAACGGCCATGATGAATGACGCATCGGATGGTATCATGAACGGCATGATGGGCGGCACGTCTATCACCATGGGCGGCATGGGTGGAGGCATGATGGGCGGCGGCACCATGATGCAGTCCACGGCAGGAACAAGTGGGCTGGCCACTGCGATGACAACGTTCATGGGGTCAACAATGAACAAATCAGGGCTGACCGCGACAGACATGCAGACGCTTATGAACCAGTTGAACTCATCCAACGGAACCATTTAAGAGAGAGGTTATGTGAACAATCAGGGAGGCTAAGTCGTCATCGGTATCATGGTAGTCATGATGGCTGTGATGATGTTGTTCGGCGGAACGCATTTGATGCATGGAGAGCATCTATGTGGCGGAGATCAGCCGCAGAATAAAAAGACTTAGAATCAGCCCGATGAGGGAAGTCAACACCTGCACAGCAGCGCCTGGGACAACCCATGGGAAGACGCCGAACGAAGCGGCTGACGGTATGGTCAGGCCTGCGGGTGTTCTGTTCCAACAATAAATAAAAGAGATGAAATGAGGCAGCCGGGGAGATAGTAATCCTGCTGCCTCATTTTTTATCTTCCTTTCTGGTTTGATGATCCTCTCTTCAGTTTGCCCGATGAATTATTGTATCCCTGGACCGGACCTCCTCGCCTGCCTTTACATACAGCGGAATTAATGATATGTTCAAAGAAAACGGGCGCAGTTCCTGCGCCCGCGGGCTTCGCCGTATGTCCGCTTCTGTCGTACCTGTTCATCCTGCTCTATTGCGCGAGAGGCGCGAGGAGAAAAACGCGTGTACCCCTACCAACGCAGTGTTGCAGAAACACTTGCTGAACTGAGATCCTCCCTCCAGGGCCTGACCTCGGAAGAGGCACAGGCGCGCCTCGAAACCCACGGCCCCAATGAGCTTGTCGAAAAAAAGAAGAAGACACCCGTGATGATGTTCCTTGACCAGTTCAAGGACTTCATGATCCTGGTCCTGATCGCGGCGGCAGTGATCTCCGGGATCATCGGCGAGCCGGCTGATACGGCGGCCATTGTCGTGATCGTGCTCCTGAACGCCGTGCTCGGGTTCACGCAGGAGTACCGCGCGGAGAAGGCCATGGAAGCGCTCAAGAAGATGGCGGCCTCTCTTGCCGTCGTCCTCCGCGACAACGGGCATCAGACCATCGCGGCATCGGAGCTGGTGCCCGGCGATATCGTGGTCCTTGAAGCCGGCAGGATCGTGCCTGCGGACATGCGGGTCATCGAGTCAGCCCGGCTCCGGATCGAAGAGGCCGCGTTGACGGGCGAATCGCTTCCTGTGGAAAAACACCCGCAGACGCTCGAGCAGGAGCCGCTTCCCCTCGGCGACCGGAAGAACATGCTCTACAAGGGCACGATCGTGACCTACGGCCGGGGCATCGGCATGGTGACGGCAACGGGCATGGACACCGAGCTCGGCAGGATCGCGGCCATGATCCAGGGCGAGGAAGAGGGAAAGACGCCGCTCCAGAAGCGGCTCGCTGCGTTCGGTAAAAAACTCGCCTATGCCGTGCTCGCCATCTGCGCCATCGTTTTTGTCGCAGGCCTGATGCGGGAAGAGGAGCCTGTCAGGATGTTCCTCGTGGCCGTAAGCCTCGCCGTTGCCGCCATTCCCGAAGCCCTGCCCGCCGTGGTCACCATCGCCCTTGCCCTCGGCGCGCGCAAGATGGTGAAACGGAATGCCCTGGTGCGCAAACTTCCGGCTGTCGAAACGCTCGGATCGGTCACCTACATCTGCACGGACAAGACCGGAACGCTCACCCTGAACAGAATGACGGTGGAGGAGATGTGGTGCGACGGGAGGTTATTGCGGGGTCAGGGGTCGGGGGTCAGGGCTCAGGAAGGCGAAGGAAAACCCGGGCCCTGGCACCCTGGACCCTCCGAACCCTTGTTCTTCACCGCGCTGGCCCTCTCCACTGATGCACGCCAGGACGCGTCGGGAGAAGTGACCGGAGATCCCACCGAAGCCGCGCTCTTTGTTGCCGCACGCGACCATGGATTCAGAAAGCAGGAACTGGAGGCCGTCTATCCCCGCACAGCGGAGCTCCCCTTTGATTCCGATCGAAAGCTCATGACCACGTTTCATCGACTGCCGGCGTCAGGGGGCATGGGCCAGGGGTCAGTCATAAGCGGATCGTATATCTCCTTTACCAAGGGAGCTGTGGAGGTTGTGCTCGAACGCTCAGCGAGCGTCCTGACATCACGAGGGATACAGGATATTGATGTCCGGAAGATGCAATCGATCAGCGACCAGATGGCCGCGGATGGGCTCCGGGTCCTGGCCATCGGGATGCGGGTCTGGGACACTGTCCCGGCGGACCTGTCCTCTGAAAACGCCGAGACCGGTCTGGTCCTCCTCGGCCTCATGGGCATGATGGACCCTCCGCGGGAAGAGGCAACGGAGTCCGTCTCGCTTTGCAAGAGCGCCGGCATCATCCCGGTCATGATCACCGGAGACCATCCCCTGACCGCGAGGACCATCGCGAAACGGGTGGGCATCCTCGAGAACGATGACCCAGCGGCGATCATTACCGGTGTTGAGCTCGAAGCCCTCTCGCTCGAGGCGTTCGAACAGCGCGTCGAGTCCATCCGCGTGTACGCGCGGGTAGCGCCGGAACAGAAGTTGAAGATCGTCCAGGCGCTCCAGGACAAGGGCCACTTCGTGGCCATGACCGGCGACGGGGTGAACGACGCGCCGGCGCTCAAGCGCGCCGACATCGGTGTGGCCATGGGCATCACGGGTACGGATGTGGCCAAGCAGGCGTCGTCCATGATCCTGCTGGACGACAACTTCGCCACCATCGTAAAGGCCGTGAAGGAAGGCCGCAGGATCTACGACAACATCCGCAAGTTCATCAAGTACCTGCTCACCACGAACTCCGGCGAGATCTGGACCCTCTTCCTGGCGCCCTTTCTGGGCCTCCCGATCCCGCTCCTGCCGATCCATATCCTCTGGATCAACCTCGTGACCGACGGCCTTCCGGCGCTGGCCCTGTCCGTGGAGCCGGAGGAAGGGGACGTGATGAAGCGGCCGCCGCGCAAGCCTCAGGAAAGCCTCTTTGCCCATGGACTCGGCATCCACGCTATCTGGGTGGGCCTGCTCATGGGAGGGGTCACGCTCTCGCTCCAGGCATGGGCCATCCATATCGGCGACGCCCACTGGCAGACCATGGTCTTCACCGTGCTCTGCCTCACGCAGCTGGGCCACGTAATGGCTATCCGCTCCGAGAAAGAGTCGCTTTTTTCCCAGGGGATCTTTACGAACAAGCCGCTCATTCTGAGTGTCTTTACAACGCTGGTCCTTCAGCTGGCCACCATCTATGTCCCTTTCCTGAATCCCATCTTCAAGACCCAGCCGCTTACGCCAGTGGAACTCGCGTTCGTTCTGCTCCTGTCATCGGTCGTGTTCTTTGCTGTCGAGATCGAGAAAATGATCAAAAGACGAAGAACACGGTGACCTATCTAAAGACTGAACTTCATAACTTATAAAGTTATAAATAGACATAACGCCATGTTTTCATTGAAAAATTTTTTCCACTCAATACACATTTAGCGTATAATATGACGTCGGCAAGGATTGTTCCTGTTCACGGGAGGTGATATGACGCGGCGGATTCGCCATGGACATACTCTGTATTCAGCACGCAAGGAACCGGTTCGATATCAATTAAGGAAAGAAGGAACGTATACGCACGCAATAAACGGAAGACAGTAGTGAATTCCGGTCGGCATTGCGGCTCGGACTGGCGGTCTTTATTTTTTTCTCTCGACATGTTCATACGGTTGGAGCCAGGCACCACGATCCTGACAAGCAACCTGTTCTTCCCGGCAGCGGCTCCAGGTTCATCGTACGGCTCTTTTTTTTCACGTATCCATCTCAGCGCGATCTGTATCAGTGCGAAATAACACTCAGGGGAGGTATCGTTATGGAGGAGAAAAAAGCTGTCACGGTCACGGCACTCATGCAAACTGCGGTCAAGGTCATAACATCTCCGGCAGCGTTCTTTCGAGAGATGCCGGAGAGCGGAGGATTTTCCCTGCCGCTTGCATTCATGGTGATGATGGGCGTGATCAACGGACTGGTCACCGCCGCGCTCGGCCTGTTCGACATGGCATCGAACCCCATTTTCAGCACCGGCATGACGATGGTATCCATTGTTCTCTATCCGTTCGCCGAGCTTTCGCGCACCCCGATCCTGAGCACCGGGATGGCGATCGCATCAATCATGCTCTATCCTCTGGCCTATGCCGTACTCGGCTTTGCCGGCGCAGGCCTCGTGTTTGCCGTCTGGAAAATATTGGGGTCCCGTGAATCCTACGAGACCGCCTACTGCTGCGTGGCCTATCTCGCGGCGTTCATGCCGATCACTACGCTGCTCCTGGTCATCCCCTATTGGGGCCTCCTGGTCTCCGTTGCCCTGCTCACGTACCTCTACGTCCTGATCAGCAGAAAGGTGCACGGGATCGAGGTCACGAGGGCATGGCTGGTTTTCGGACTGATCGGCGTGATGCTCTTCTTCATGGGGATTGGGGCGGACATCCGGGCACAGGATTCAGAAAAAAGATGGTGGGCCTGGAGAAGACGACGGACTCCGCTTCTCTCGATCATCGTTCCCGATAATGCACCGTTTGATGAAATACATATAGCACTAGTCAACAAGCCGCCGTCGGTGGTATACTCATGACGAAACATGGGAAGGTACTTGCCTTCCCATCATTTTTTTCGTCAAGGAGCAGTATTTGAACTTCGACGTTCTCGGTACAATTCAGTGGGATTTGCCATTCCTCTCATCTCTTTTCAGCATCGTCCTCATCGACCTTCTCCTGGCAGGCGACAATGCCGTGGTCATCGCCATGGCCGTGAGGGCTCTCCCGAAGGAACAGCGCAGAAAGGGCATCATTTTCGGCTCTCTTGCGGCCGTGCTGCTTCGGGTCTCGCTGACCTTTTTCGTTGCGCAATTGCTCACCATGAGCTACGTCAAGCTCATCGGCGGCATCGTCATCGTCTGGATCGCCGTCAAGCTCTTTGTCGAAGACGAAGAAGCAGTGGAGACCCATAAGGAAGCTGCCACGCTCTGGCACGCCATCCGGCTGATCGTGATCGCCGACATCACCATGGCCCTCGACAACATGCTGGCCGTGGGCGCGGCCTCGAACGGGAATTTTTTTCTCCTCCTCTTCGGCCTGGGGCTGAGCATCCCCTTCATTGTGTTCACCAGCAGTCTGCTCTCAATGCTCATGGACAAATATCCGGTCATCATCTACATCGGAGCCGCCCTCCTCGGCAAGATCGGCGGGCAGATGATCATTACCGATCCGATCATCAGCCGGTTCATCACGCCGACCCCGCTGATCATCTATTCTGTTGAGATCGCCTGTGCCGCGGCGGTCATCCTTGTCGGAAGGTACCGGGTCAGGCGGGATGTGGCAAAACAGGCCGGCAGCACGACAGGAACACCGGAACTATTCCCTTGACTTCGAAACGGGGTCTGATATGATTTTAGTGTTGTCCCAATCCTGTTTCGGAGGGCCCCCTTGAAAAAGATCCTTTTCCTCTTCTCGGCTTTCCTGTTCAGCGCCTCGCCTGCATTCGCCAAATTCGACCCGGCCTTCACCTGGACCACGCTCGAGACACCGCACTTTTCCATCCACTATCACCAGGGTGAAGAGGAGATCGCGAAGCGTACCGCGGTCATCGCCGAGGACGTGCACGTGCGGCTGGTCCCGCGCATCAAGTGGGAGCCGAAGGGCCGGACGCACATCGTCCTTGTCGATGCTCAAGATGCCACGAACGGCCTGACCACACCGTTTCCCTATAACCATATTACGCTTTACCTCACGCCGCCCATTGGCGCTCCGGGTTTCGGAACAACGGCCTATGATGACTGGATGAGAACGCTCATCACTCACGAATACACGCACATCCTGCATCTCGACATGGTCCACGGCGTCCCCGATTTTCTCCAGTATATCTTCGGCAGGCTCTATTTCCCGAACCTCTTCGAGCCCATCTGGATGATCGAAGGCCTTGCCACCTATGAAGAAACGGAGCAGACTTCCGGCGGCCGCGGCCGTTCACCCGGCTCCGAGATGGTGATTCGCATGGCCGTGCTCGAAGACAAGTTTCCGCGACTCTCCCAGGCCACGGTATTCCCCGACTTCTGGCCCTCGGGTCAGGTCCCGTACCTCTTCGGCGAAGGGTTTCACTCGCTTCATCGCTGATAAGTACGGCAGGGAAAAACTCGCCAACATTTCCACGCGCTACAGCTACTACGGTATACCATGGCTCGTGGATGCGAATGGACGATGGACGTTGGGTCAATGGTACAGCGACCTCTGGGATGAATGGCAAAAGGAGTTAAAAACGCGCTACGAAAAAACACGGGATGAATTGAGCGCAAAGGGCCTGACGGCCTCGCTTGCCCTGACCCGGCGAGGGTTCGTAAACGACTCTCCTGTTTTCTCGCCTGATGGGAAAAGCATAGCCTACGCTGTTTCGAATGAGGATGAATTCCCCGCCATCTATATCATGAACGCGGACGGGACCGGAGA
This sequence comes from Nitrospirota bacterium, assembly GCA_963732675.1. Lineage (GTDB taxonomy): Bacteria > Nitrospirota > UBA9217 > UBA9217 > UBA9217 > JALNZF01. Next base: position 130,925 of record CAVTAJ010000013.1, on the reverse strand, counting down.
CCGCAAGCTGGTAGAGAACACGACCTCCTCGACCTCCTCGGGCGAAAGCATCGCCTGGAGCCCTGACGGCAGCGGTATTTACTATACAAAAATCGATGTCATCAGGAACACGGACATCTACAATGACATCTATTATCTACGACCTGCGAGAAGAACAAGGAAATGCGTATTACGGATGGACTCCGCGCCCGCGACCCCTATCCTTCGCCGGACAATAAGAAGCTCATCTTTGTTGTGAACAAGCTCGGCAGGAACCGTCTCGCTTCGCTCGATATTGCTGCAGCAAAGAACCACGCAGTCAGGGAAGCCGATGTCACCTGGCTTTCCGAAGAGACCGCGGACCAGTACGAAACGCCGCGATACAGTCCGGACGGGACCCTGATCGTTACGGGCCTATCGCATCCGGGCGGCTACAAAGATATCCAGGTCCTCGACGAACGGGGAAACAAGATCGAAGAACTGATGCACGATCGCGCGATCGACGGAAACGCAACATGGAGTCCCGACGGCAAGATCATCTACTTTTCCTCGGACCGTACCGGCATCTTCAACCTCTATGCCTATGAACGCGCAACAAAGAAGATCTACCAGATAACGAACGTACTGGGCGGCGCGTTCTCGCCTGCGCCCTCACCGGACGGGAAAACGCTCGTGTTCTCGTCTTACAGTTCCGCAGGGTACGATATTCACCTGCGGCCTGCGGACTCCGCATCCTGGAAATCGGCGGAACCCTGCCAGGACCGGTATCCTGCGGTCACCTATGCCGAGAAACCGGTTGAAATGAAAACGAGCTCATACAATCCCCTCCCCACGCTTGTCCCGCGCTTCTGGATTCCCTGGTACGGGTTTAGTGAAGAAAGCCGTGACCTTTTCGGGTTTCTGACGTTCGGCCAGGACGCGGTCGAACGCCACTCCTATGCATTGGCCGGCCTCTACAGCCCCAAAACGTACCGCAAGTGGTATGAGTTCAACTATGCCTATGACGGGCTGTACCCGACCATCCGGGTCGCGGCATCGGATGTGGATAGGACGTTCAGTGATCTGCTGATCGATGCGACCGGGTCAAAGGATTATGTGCAGCGTGAGAAGACCCTTGATGCATCGCTCCTGTTTCCCCTGCTCAAGTTTCAGAAACAGCACGCCCTGCTCATCGGGTATCGGAGGAAAGAAATTTCAGCGCTTACCCAACTCCCGCCCTGGCCCGGCTATCGCGGTCCCCTTCCCGCCGAGGGCACTCTGGCGTCGGGCCGCGCCGTTTATCTCTTCAACAATGCGAAAAAGTATGGTTTTTCCATCAGCCCGGAGGACGGCAGGACCATAGAAGTAGGGTATAAACGTTACGATAAATCGATCGGCAGCGATTTCGACATCACCAAGTATACCGCAGACTGGCATGAGTTCATCAACTTTCCCTGGAAACACCACGTACTTCAGGTCCGGGCCTTTGCCGGGAACTCGGCCGGGGATGTGATGCCCCAGGGCGCGTTCCAGGTCGGCGGCGATAATCCTGGTGACACGTTACTACAGGTTGATGACGAGTCGGTCTACTTGCGAGGCTACCGGATCAATGAATTTCGGGGAAGAAAGGCCGCTCTCGCGAGCCTTGAATACCGCTTCCCCATCAAGGACATCGAATTGGGCTGGAGCAGCACTCCCGTCTTTTTACGCCGCGTCCACGGCGCGGTCTTTGCCGAAGCCGGCAACGCCTGGGACAACGCATTCCGCAGCAGGGAATTCAAACGATCTGCCGGCGCCGAGGTCCGGCTCGACACGAACCTGACATACTATCTCCCCATCACGTTCCGAATCGTGTATGCGCACGGATTTGACGACAAAGGCGAGTCCCAGGTCTATGTGTCGCTCTGGATGCCGTCGTTGTTTTAATTGTTCATACGAGAACAGAAAAAACAAAACCTATTTTTTCAGGAGAACAGGATCAACAGGTTTTGAATTTTTTATATCCATCTTTATTATTGATGATTTCGTAATAAGTCGATTATTCACACGGAGGCACAAAGGGCACAAAGAAAAGCCATTAATTATGAAGATGCTCCCTCTCCGTGGCTTCGTGGCTCAGTGTGGCCCTCTTCTTGGCCATTGTGTGAGACAAGATTTTTTGCGACTTTGTCATTCTTTATTCCCGTCACATAATGACGTTCGGTCCGGTTTTGCTTAACGTAAAATGAAACAGGCCTGTGGTGTTTTGAAACGGTAAAAACTGCGGTCTCTTCCTGTCTTCCATCGCTTCGAGGGAAAAATGACGTTCACGGGGGGTTCTCCATGATACTCGTAACCGGCGGCACGGGATTCGTCGGCAGTCATCTGATCAAGCGCATGCGTCAAGAGGGCATTCCTGTTCGGGCGATCGTCAGGGACCCGGACAAGGCCCGGGCGCTCAACAGACCTTGGGGTGGATGTCGTCAAAGGCGATGTGTCGGACACTGACTCGCTTGAGAAGGCGACAATCGGCGTGGAGCGCATTATCCATCTCGTGGGCATCATCCAGGAGGCAGCGGGCGCGACCTTCCAGCGTGTGCATGTTGACGGCACGCGGAACCTCCTTGAAGCGGCGAGAAAGAGCGGCGTGCGCCACTTCTTTTACCAGAGCGCCCTCGGCACCCGGCCCAACGCCAAGAGCGAATATCACAAGTCCAAGTGGGCGGCAGAGGAGCTCGTGCGCGCGAGCGGGATCTCCTTCACCATCCTGCGCCCGTCGCTCATCTACGGTCCCGGCGACCAGTTCACTATCAGGCTGTCTGAGATGATCCGGCTTTCGCCGGTCCTGCCCATCATCGGGTCGGGCAGGTCGAAGGTGCAGCCGATCTTCATCGACGATGTCGCGACGTGCATCGTGAAGGCCGTGACGAGCGATTGCTGTTTGAATGAGATCTACGAGATCGGCGGGCCTGACCAGCTGACCTACGAGGAAGTCACCGTTGCGATCGCCGATGCCATGGGGGTGAAGCGGCCCACCCTGCACCTGCCGCTTTTCTTCATGAAGTCCATGGCAACGGTACTCAAAGCCGTGCTGCCAAAACCGCCGGTGACCACGGACCAGCTCATCATGCTGCAGGAAGACACGGTCTGCACCATGCGCGATATCCGCGACGCATTCGGCATCGAGCCCCTGGGGTTCCGTGAAGGGCTCGAGAAGTTCATCCGCCCTGCGTCCCTTGAAAAAGCGGCACCCCGAAGGTGATCTCCGAGAAGCAAGAGAGGCATTTCACGAGAGAATAATTACGTTTTGGCTTCAACAGAAATGTCGTAAACATCAGCAACAACTTTTTCCTGCCCCAGGAGTCTCTCGGACGAGATCACCAAATCCATCGAATCCCAGGTGCTGAGACAGATGATGCATATAAAAAATGCTATACAAAAACAGAAGAACGTGGTACAAAACTGCGCAGGAAACATCGATAGTATCTTATAACCATTCATCGGCGGGTGAAAAGGGGGTTCAATGTCCGAATTTAAGAATGTAACCGTGATCAAGAAAGCAAACGTCTATTTCGACGGCAAGGTGACCAGCAGGACCGTGGTCTTTCCCGACGGCTCCAAAAAGACCCTCGGTGTGATGCAGCCCGGCGTGTACGAGTTCAGCACCACTGACAAGGAGATCATGGAGATCATGTCCGGCGAGCTTGACGTGCTCCTGCCGGGGGAGAAGAACTGGATGACGGTCAAGGGCGGCGAGTCCTTTGCAGTGGCCGCCAACTCCAAATTCACGATGAAAGTAAAAAGGCTGAGCGATTACTGCTGCTCGTTCGTCAAGAGATAAAACAGGGAACATAAGACGATATCATTTTAATTCGTCTCCCTTGATGGGAGATACCATAACTGTGGCAAGGAGGAAGCATGAAAAAAATCATTGTTGTTGCGGTCGTGTCGTTCATGATGCTGATGACCATCGGGTGCAAGAAGCAGGAGGAGAAACAGCAGCAGCTAAATTATGCGCCAGCGGCACCGCCGGCGCAACTGCAGCTCGACCAGATGGAGCAGGCGGCAAAGATGGCGCCAAAGAACGCGCAGGCCTGGATCAATCTCGGCAATGCCTTGATGGATGCGCAGCGCTTTGGCGAGGCTGTGGATCCCTATGAAAAGGCGCTCGCCCTTGAGCCAAAGAACGTGGCCGTACTGGTCGACCAGGGGACCTGCTATCGCGGGATCGGCAAATTCGACAAGGCAGTGGAGCAGTACCGGAAGGCGCTCAAGATCGACCCGAAATTTCCGAATGGACACCTCAATCTCGGCGTGGTGCTGGGTTTTGATCTGAACAGGAAAGCAGAGGCCATACAGGAGTTCAATCGCTATCTTGAACTGGTGCCGAGTGGACCCGGCGCCGACTCGGCCAGGCAGGCGCTCAACAAGTTGTCAGCCCGGAAGTAAGGCGATCCTCAGCGTACTCATTCCAACAGCCCCGGACCTTCAGGCCGGGGCTGTTGTGTTATCACCCGTGCGCGTAATTCTGTTCAAGTGACCGCAGGATTCTTTCGCACTCTTCTAAAGCTGATCCCCTTGTCTCACCCGCCACCAACCGATGCCGTAGGTACGGTCGTAGGCTGCCGTCAACTCTTGCGGGTCAGGCAGGTTCTGCGGCAGTGCTTTCCCCGGAAGTGGATGGAACTCCTTTCCTCCCACATCGAAGATAAAGTCCTTTCCGATGATCTTCCTCCAGCCGACGGCCAAAAACCGTTCCCTCGGCGCGAGCAGGTCCTGTCCGACCGAGAAGTACTCGAACCCTTCTGGAGCAGTGAGCTCGACCAGCGTGGGTCCGATATCGATATGGGTGCCTGCAGCGCCCCGGGGGAGCTTGATGCCGCGAAGCACCTCTCTTCCATACAGGACCAGGGGGACCCCGGACCGTTCAAAAAAATCCGGATTGGCATTGATGAACTTGCGGCCGTAATGGTCGCCGGTGAACGCAAAGAGCGGACGGGGCAGTTTGCCCTCGATCTTCCTCACAAAATCGCCAAGGCATTTGTCCGAGTACCACAAATGGCCGAGCATCTTGAGGCTCGTGGTGTTGTCGAACATCGGAGCGATATCGGGCGGTACCTGTTTTAATGGAAAGCCTTTGCCCCACACATCGATATTATAGGGCGGGTGGTAGCTCGTCGTCATGATAAGGTTGAAGCTCGGTTGGCTGTCATCCACCTTGCCCGCGATAAAGTCGAGCAGATATTCATCGTCCACGCCCCATTCATGGGTTGCCACGCCTTTGCTCATATGCGGCGCGCCGTAGATCTCTTCCGCTCCCTGGTCCTTGGCGAAATCCCCGAATCGTTGCCAGCTCAGATACCCACCGTAGAACAGCCTCGTGCGGTAACCAAGTCGCTTGAACGTCTCGAACAACGACGAAGGATAGGGTTTGCGGGCCGTGAACTGATAATTGATCTCAACTTGAGTATAGGGGATGCTCGTCATGATCGCGGTGAGCGACTGCATGGTGCCGTCCGAGGCAGGAACGAAGTCCTCGAAATAAATGCCGTTCTCCGCGAGATGGGTGAGATTTCCCGTCAGGCCGAGGGAGGCGTACTTCTTGATGAACGGCCAGGCATCGTAGCTCTCCATGACAACGAGGAAAATGTGGCGCGGCGGCACGGTCTTCGGACCCTTCGCATGCTTTTTCAGATAGGCATCGAGATTGTCGAACGATCGATGATCATTGAACAGTTCCTGCGCCGCCTTCCGTACGTCACGGTCCGGCAAATATGATTCCAGTCCCGCCAGGCCGGTTTGCAGGACGTGGTCCTGTAGTGCGAAGAGAAGTGAGAAGTAGGGGTTCACCACGGCCTTGTTCAGGAAGGCGTCCTTCGAGATCGCCGCGTCCTTGCGCTGCGCGGGCCTGCGGCCGATCGATCCGCGAGAAGCCACGATAAGCAGCGCCAGAATGAGCAGGGAAATAAGTATTCGTGAGACAATGGGAAAATTGGCGGGCCGCGATCGTCTCCGTCGCACGGGGCCTTCTCTTCAGGAGGAATTGTACCACGGAGAAGGCGATGGTCGAGATAACGCTGATGATGATCAGCACGGGGATGGGATGGTAATCCGTCCAGATCGTCTGCATGATCGCTTTCGTATCGTCATAGTACAGGTTAAAAATAAAGTAGTTGAACTGCTCGTTGTATTCCTTGAAGTAGACGAAGGTGAAGACCCAGGCGATGGAGGTCAGGAGAATAAAAAGAAAGCCAAAGGCCTGGCGGATGCGGTCAGCGAGGCGGTCGAACGTCGCGAAACCGGTTGCGATGCTCGCAAGGAACGGGACCAGGATCCACCAGCTGGAGACCATGGAGTCGTAGCGGAGCCCGTTCAGCGCGGTCATCAGTACATCAGAGAGGCCGGTGGCGGGTTCGATCTTGCTCCGGAAATAGAGGATAAAAGAGATACGGAAGAAAGACAGGTAAAGCATGAAGAAAAGCCATTGCTTTACGTCTTGCTGGAATTGGAGGAGAAAGCGGTTGAAGCCTTTCATCGTCGTATCACCATACACTAAACCACAGGACTACAGCACGGAACCACGCATAAAATCATTTTTCTCGCGCAATCCAAATGGCCAAGAAGAGGGCCACACTGAGCCGCAAAGTGCACAAAGAGAGGCTTTAGATCTTGAGTTTAAACAATAACCCCTTTTGTTTTTGACGTTCTTTGCGGTCTTTGCGGCTTCGCGCGAGATAGATGTTAGTCCTGGTATGCAAAATTTCTTATGATATCAGCGCCAGCTCGTTCAGCTGCTCGTCGAACTCTTTCGCCTTCTCGTCGTGTTCGGTGGTGACGGTCTGGAGCTCCGCAAAGCGCGCATCGATGCGCGCCTTGTTGTCCCGGACGGCCTGCGACAGCCGCTTGATGGACAGGGCCTCGCCCTTGAGGGAGGCATCAAGCAGCTTCTGCGTGTCCTGTTCCACGTCGAACTCCAGTTTCGTGATCTCTTCTTCGAGCGCCGCGATCCTGCTCTTCATCGTGCTCAGGACCTTTGACTTGTCGTTCACGAGCCCGGCGCGCAGTTTCTTCGCGTCCTTGCGGTTGCCGCCCCGGTCCTGGTCTTTTTTCTTTTGCTTCGGCGCCTTGACGCCGCCCTCATCGTCCCATCCCACGCGCTCGAGGAATTCCCGGTACGTGCCGTCGAACACGCTCACCGTTCCCTTGTCATAGACGATCAGCTTCGTGGCCACGGCGTTCAGGATCATTTCGCTGTGCGTCACGATGATCACCGCGCCGTCGAAGACCTCGATGGCCTCGACGAGCGAGTCGATGGACTCCATGTCCAGGTGGTTCGTGGGTTCATCGAGCATCAGGAGGTTGGCCGGTGAGACAAGGAGCTTGCCGAGCAGCACGCGGCTCTTCTCGCCGCCCGAGAGCACGCTCACCTTTTTGAGCGCGTTGTCGCCCTCGAACATCATGACGCCGCAGATGGCGCGGGCCATGCCGTGGCTGTGCTCGGGATGGGCGGTCATGATCTCGTCAAGGCAGGTTTTAGCGGGATTCAGCCGGTTGATGTTCGTCTGGCCGAAATAGGCGAGCTTCGTGTTCGGATGGAGCCTCACCTCGCCGCCGGTCGCGGAGCATCTCGTTCGCCAGCAGGTTCAGGAGCGTGGTCTTTCCCTTGCCGTTCTTGCCGATGACGGCGATGCGGTCCTTTTTTGCCACGCCGAAGGAGATCCCGTCGATCAGCTTCGGCCCGTCAGGGGTGAAGGAGAAGGAAAGGTCTTCCGCGGTCAGGAGCCACTTGGCGGCAAAGGGCGCCGAACGAAAGGAGAAATCGAGGGTCTTGATCTCCTCGAGCTTATCGAACTTCTCCCGCTTCTCGAAGGCCTTGATGCGGGACTGGACCGCTTTCGCTTTCGTGGCCGAGGCGCGGAAGCGATTGATGAACGCCTCGGCCTCCTTGCGCTTCTTGTCGTCGTTCTGCCGCGTCTTTTCGTAGACTTCCTCTTCCAGCAGGATCTGGGCGTACAGCTTTTCCGTGGACCCGGCGACCTTGCGGATCTTGTTCCGGTGGATGCACATGGTGTGGGTGGTGACGCTGTCCATGAAGTCGCGGTCGTGGGTGATGATGATGAGTTCGCTCCTCCAGGCGCGCAGGAACTGGGTGAGCCAGCGGACCGAGATGATGTCGAGATAGTTCGTGGGTTCGTCGAGCAGAAGGAGATTGGGCTCGGACACCAGGACCTTCGTGAGGTTCAGCCTGACCTGGTACCCGCCCGAGAGCGAGGCCGGGTCCTTGTCCATGTCCTCGGCCGTGAACCCGAGGCCGAACAGGATCGCCTCGGCCTTGTACGTTTCATCGATATGGTCCTCGTTCTCCGGGAGGCTCAGGCAGGCCTCCTTGATCACCGTGTCCTCGGTGAAGTTGATGTGCTGCGAGAGGTGGCCGATGGTATACCCGTTCGGCACCTTGATCAAGCCCGATTCCGCATGTTCTTCGCCGAGGATCAGGCGGAAGAGCGTGGTCTTGCCGTGGCCGTTCCTGCCCACGAGCCCCACGCGTTCTCCGGGATTGACCGTGAGGTTGACGCTGTCAAAGAGCAGCTGTTTGCCGTAGGATTTTTCTATGTTCGTGATCTGAAGCATTTGTTTTCCTTGCTGGTAAAAAGATGAGTTGCTAAAACAGCTTAGCATAATAACGCAGCAGGGTTGATATGGCAAATGATTTTTTGTTTTTGTAAGGGATTATTGACGAGGGGAAAGGGCGGGTATGACGATTTTCGAGTTCATACAAACGCATTCTCTTCCTGCCTAAAAACGATGGGGGGCGGGTTTCAGTCCTTCGGCGGTTTTGGCTTTTTGAACTTTCTGGTCCCTTCATACAGCTCATACTCGAGCAGCCGGCACTCGATCCCGCTGTTAAAGAATTGAAAGGTCCTCTTCGGTTTGAGGCTCACCTTCTTGGCGAGCGCGGGATTGCCCGTGAACACGTAGCCGGTAAAGCCTCTGCACTTCTGCTTGAAATAATCGCCGATGTCCTTGTAGGTGGCCTCGAGCCTCTGGACCTCGCCCATCCGTTCGCCGTACTCGGGGTTCAGCACAATGACGCCGCCGTCCCCGGGCAAAGGAGTGTCGGAGAAATTGCAGACGCTGAATTCGATGGAATGCTCAACGCCGGCGGTGGTCGCGTTCTTCTTCGCAGCTTCGACCGCATGAGGGCTGATGTCCGTGGCGATGATCTTCCCTGGCAGGCTTTTCTTTGCCTCCTTCCGCGCCTTCTCGCGCAGCTCGTTCCAGCGGGCTTCGTTGAATCCCTTGAGGTGCATGAACCCGAAGTTGCCCCTGAGGATCCCCGGCGCGCGGTCCAGGCCGATGAGCGCCGCCTCGATAGCGAGCGTGCCGCTGCCGCACATGGGGTTGATGAAGTTCCCCGTGCCGTTCCAGCCCGTGGCGAGCACGACCGCGCCGGCAAGCGTCTCCTGCATGGGCGCTCCCAGCGGGATCTTCCGGTAGCCGCGGCGCGAGAGCGGTTCTCCCGTGGTGTCGAGATACACCGAGCACTGGTCGTCCTTCCAGTAGAGATGCACCACGGACCGGTCGCGTTCGGGGCCGGAGTCGGGCCGTTTCCCGCAGTGTTCCTGTATGCGGTCGACAATGGCGTCCTTGCATTTCAGGCTCGCGAAGCGGGAGTCTTTGATCGTGGGATTATCGACGCTCGAGGTGATGCAGAGATACCCGTCCTCGGGGATGTGCCGCTCCCAGGCGATGCCGCGTATCGCCCGATAGAGCTCGTCGGCGTTCCTGGCCGTGAAATTCCTTCAGCACGAAAAGCACACGGTGTCCCGTGCGAAGGAACAGGTTCAAACGCATGGCGTCGTCGAGGCTGCCCTCGGTCTCGACACCGGCGATGTTTTCGGACAGCACCGGGAAGCGCAGGTTACACAACTCCTGCTTGAGAAAAGGAGGGATGCCTTTGGGGCAGGTGATGAGGATTTTTGATGTACTCATTTCGGAAAGAGATGGCCTGGCGCTGAGATGAGAGGTTAAAAAGGGAAGAAGGTGAGAAACGGGGGCCTGCTTACGTGCCTGCGTTCTCACCTTCTTACGCCACAGATTTTTTTAGCGGCTCACTCCGGTCAGCATTTTTCATCTCACACGGGGCGAGTGCGGTAAGAGAATGAAGGCTATTGGTTCGCCGACGCCATGAGGCGTTCCTTGTCCTTGAAGAGCATGTCGCACTTGTTCATATAGAGCTTCCGCACGATGCCCTTGCCAAAGGTATTGTGGAGCACGATGTCGCCGACGCGGTATTTACCGGACATGTCGTATACGCGCTCTTTGCCCTTTGTCTCGGACAGGCTGGTCTCCCACAGGGTTTCGGCGGTTTTCACAGCATCTTCCTTCTTTTTCACGGTCCGGGGCTTTTTGACGGCCGCCGGGTCCTTGAACTTGTGCACACTGGCGCAGGTTTTGCATTTTACCTTGGCGATGGTCTCGTCGGCCATGGCCACGACCGTATGGTCGAGGTTGAGCTTGCACTTGGTGCAGTATGAGGCAATGTTGTCACCGGCTTGGATTTTTTCTGGCATCGTGTTCTCCTTTTCATCGACTGGGCTGATGTACTCATAACGAACTGCAGTTTCTTTGTCGAGGGGGGTTGCTCCGGAAGGTTCTCGTCTGGATCAGACGTCCTTTCCAGGAAACATCAGTATACACCTTTTTGAAACGAAAAGCTCTAACTCTTTTTTAAAGTACAGGGACGCAACCTGTCGTCTTTACGCATGAGGTTTGAAGCAGATTTTCGCAGAAAAACGATATAAAAGGAAGCATGAGGGTAAAATCAAGGCTCTCCGAACAGATCGCCCCGTCACGCACGTTCCGGAAGCGTTATAACTCCGAGTTAATCCTTTGTTCAACGATCTTTTCAGGTTTATTGGTCATTGGTTCCTGCGGCATCTGGCTGCATTCCGTAAAGATGCGGGCCCGGCAGACACGGCACCGCTCCGGGTCCAGACGTTGGAGCACGATCCTTTTCATTGCCTGGGCTTTGGACAGGAAGATGTTTTCCTCGCCGATCCGGTCCAGGTAGCCGCCGCGCCCCAGGATGTCCAGGATCTCGCTCTTCATCGAACAGAAGTAGAGCTTTCTTCCGCTCATGTGCAGACGATGGGCCTCATTGGCCAGCATTTCACATCCCGCGACGTCGATAAAATTGATGCCGCTGCCAACGATCAGGATATGGGCCTGCTCAGGGCTCTCTTTGGCGATCTTATCCAGTTGATCGGCAATATGATTTACAGCGCCGAAGAACAGAGACCCGTCGATCCGGATGATCTTCATCTGGGGGCATTCAAGGGACGGCTTTTTTAGAATGTTAACGAAGCTCCGCCGCTTGCTGTCGGGATCGGGGACCAGGGTGACAAAATGGGGGTGCGAGGTGCGGTTAAGATAGAGCAGGAGCGACAGGATGACGCCGATGTAAATGGCGAATTCCAGCTCCACGAGCAGGGTCGCAAAAAAGGTGACAACAAGCACGGCGGTCTCCTGATTGCTTACGCTGATGATGGTCTTGATGTGGTGAATGTCGACGAGGCTGTAGGCGACCAGGAGCAGCACGCCCGCCATGGACGCGATCGGGAGATAGGCCGTGAGCGGGGCAATGAGCAGCAGCACCGCGGTCAGGGTGGCGGCCGCATACACCGCGGCCATGGGGGTCTGCGCCCCCACCTCGTAGTTCAGCCCGGTGCGGGTAAAGGAGCCCGACGAGGCATAGCTCGAGAAAAAGCTGCCCACGATGTTCGAGAGGCCCTGGCCGATGAACTCCTGGTTGCTGTCGATGCGCTGGTGAGAGCGGGTTGCCACGGACCGGGCGATGGACACGGCCTCGGCCAGGCCGAGCATGGCAACGGCGAGCGCGGCAGGCGCCAGCTGTCGCACCGATGCTGTGGAGAGGTCGGGCAGGGAGAGCGGCGGCAGGTGTCCCGGCAGGGACCCGATCAGCCGTACCCCGTGTTCCTTGCCATGAAGTGCCGCTGCGAGCACGCTGCCGATGATCATGGCAAGCAGCATGCCGGGCCAGCGGGGGAAGTAGATCTTGAAGAGGAGGGCGGCAGTCAGCGTGGCAAGGGCGATGCCGACCACAAACAGGTTGGTCTCCGGCAGCCGGTGGAAGAGGTCCATCCAGATATGGATAAAGGAATGCTGTTTTGCGCCGGGCACGCCGAAGAAGTTGCTGAGCTGGCTGGTCCCGATGAGCAGTGCCGCGCCGGCGGTAAAGCCCACCACCACGGAGTGGGAGACGAAATTGACGAGCGCGCCGAGCCGCGAAAGCCCCAGCGCGAACTGGAAAGCGCCGGCAATGAACGTGAGCGTGAGGACCATCTGGATGTACGCGGCGCTCGAGGGTTCTGCAAGGGGGCTGACGGTGGTGAACACCACGATGGAGATGGCGGTCGTGGGCCCGGAGATAAGGTGAAAGGAGGAACCGAACAGGGCGGCGATCATCGCCGGCACGATGGCGGAATAGAGCCCGTATTCCGGCGGCAGGCCCGCGATCATGGCAAAGGCGACGCCCTGCGGCAGCACGATGATCGCACCGGTGATCCCGGCCATGAGGTCGGCGCGCGTGCTCCTGCGGTTTATCAGGTGCTTCCAGCTCAGGAAGGGAAATACTTTTCCCCAGTCTGCGTCTGGATAGCGGAGAACGGCCCTTACCCTCAGCATCAATTGGCATAGGAGGTCCTTTCGGGAAACGATGCTTTAAGTATACCCGCTCAGGACCACTTCGTCCACGGCATGTTTTGCGCACAGGGACCATTTTGTGTTCTCTCCACAGTACCCGAAGCCTTTTTTAGTCTTGAAATACCTTTTTTATTCTGATAGTATGAACTTGTTCAGGAGGCTCATTGCAGAGGGCGGACCTTACAACCAGAGCAGTTGCAGGACTTGTCGATCTCCTGCTTATCATCGGCCTGGCAAGACTGCCGGATGTCATCGGTTTTTTGTCCGCGGCAGGGTACATCCTCATCCGTGATGGGCTGTTCGATCGCCGAAGCATCGGCAAAAAACTCATCGGGCTGCGGGTCGTATCATTGGAGGACTCCGGGCCTGCGTCGATCTACCGGGACTCGATCATCAGGAATGTTCCGCTTGTTCTGGCCTATTTTCTCTTTTTGATACCCTATGCGGGCTGGGCATTCGGCCCGCTTGCCCTCGGCGCGGAATGCCTTATCGCCATTGGCGACAAGACGGGGATGCGGATCGGCGACATGCTGGCGAAGACGCAGGTCGTTCTGGAGGCGCCGGTCCCGGGAGAGAAAAAAGCCGCGCTGGAGCAGCAGCCCGAGGTCTCGCCGACGGGTACGAACAGGCCGCTCGATATGCAGCAATAATTATGTATATATGACAGCAGCGTGACGGTGAATTAACTTCTTACCGCTCAGGTCTAACAAGGCGGGGACAAGCCAAAACGCGGGCAAACACAAAGAACGCAAAGGTTTCTTGAGAACAAACGCCTTGCCTGGCGGCCCAGTCTGGCCCTCTCTTGGCCATTGCGCGAATGCTCTCCACCTGCATTATTTTTTTCTGGTCCCGAGTACGTATTTTTTTTATCGAAAGGAGTTCCGGCAATAATGTTTATCAATACTATCATGGGCTGGTTTTCGAACGACATGGCGATCGACCTGGGCACGGCCAACACCCTGGTCTACGTGAAGGGGAAGGGGATCATCTGCAACGAGCCGTCTGTCGTCGCCATTTCTGTCAAATCCGGCAAGGTGCTCGCCGTGGGCGTGGAGGCGAAACGGATGCTCGGCCGCACGCCCGGCGATATCAAGACGATCCGTCCGATCAAGGACGGCGTCATCTCCGACTTCGACATCACCGGCGAGATGCTGAAGTACTTCATCCGCAAGGTGCACAACCGCAAATCGTTCATGCGGCCCCGCATTGTCATCGGCGTCCCCTCGGGGATCACGCAGGTGGAACAGCGGGCGGTCAAGGACGCCGCCATCACCTCGGGCGGACGGGATGTCTACCTCATCGAGGAGCCCGTGGCAGCGGCCATCGGGACGGGGCTGCCCATCTCCGAGCCCTCGGGCAATATGATCGTGGACATCGGCGGCGGCACCACGGACATCGCCGTCATCTCCATGGACGGCGTGGTCTACAGCAAGGCCATCCGGGTGGGCGGCGACAAGATGGACGAGGCGATCATCAATTACATCAAGCGCAAGTACAACCTCCTGATCGGCGAAATGATGGCCGAGTCGATCAAGCTCGAACTCGGTTCGGCGTACAAGACGGACGGCGAACGGCATACGATGGAGATCAAGGGCCGCGACCTGGTTTCCGGCATCCCCAAGACGCTCGTCCTCGACGACGACGAAGTGCGTGAGTCGCTCGCGGAAACGGTCAGCCAGATACTGAACGGCATCAAGCTGGCGCTCGAGAACACGCCTCCGGAGCTGTCGGCGGACATCGTGGACAAAGGCATCGTGCTGGCCGGCGGAGGCGCGCTCCTGAAAGGGCTCGACGTGTTCCTGCGCGAGGAGACCTCCCTTCCCATCATCATCGCTGAAAACCCGCTTACCTGCGTAGCGCTCGGGGCTGGTATGGTCCTCGATGATGAGGAAATTCTGAAAAAAGTCATCATGTAATGCCCGTGAGAGATAAAAAGATGTTGCTCAACGATCACGGACATTGTTAACGAACATCTCTGTAGCCCATGAGAGGCATGCCGAACAAGAAAGATGGGGGTAAACCCCGTTAGAGCTTGACGAAGATATTGATGCGCACGAATGAAATTTACGGCAATCATTGCCATAGCGCCCACGAGAGAGCGCTCGGGACGAGCTCTAACGGGGTAAACGGAAAGCGGCTGAAGCGGATGCCCGGGTTTATTGCAAAACACAGAAAATCTTTGTCCATTCTTTTCCTCTTTATCCTCCTCTTCTGGCTGGTCACTCTCCAGGTAAAGAACGGGCGGCTCACGTTCATGGAAAAGCCGGTCCTGGCCATCTCGGGCTTTTTTGAGCGTATCATAAGCTGGCCCTTTGACACGGTGGCGTCCATCGGAAAGGGGTATATTCTTCTCGTCGGCACCCAGCAGGATAACCAGCGGCTCCGGAGCGAGAACGAACGGCTGCAGCTCGAGAACGGCGTCATGAACGAGCTGCTGCACGAGAATGAACGGCTGCGGGATTCGCTGGACTTTAAACGGACCTATCCGCCGCCGGCAGTCATGGCCCAGGTGATCGGCAAGCAGTCTTCGCCGGTTTCCAGCACCGTCACCCTCAACAAGGGTTCGGACCATGGCATCCGGAAGGACATGGCCGTGATCACCGCGCAAGGGGTGGTCGGGAAGGTCCAGGCCGTGCTTCCCGGCACAGCGAAGGTCCTTCTCCTGACCGATCCCGGCAGCACGATCGCTGTCCGTGTCATGCGGAACCGCGAAGAAGGGCTGCTCGAGGGCAAGCTCGTCAATTGCTCCCTTAAATACATCTCGTACTATGCTGACATCCAGGAAGGCGACGTGCTCGTCACGTCGGGCCTCGATGGCATCTATCCCAAAGGTCTCGCCGTGGCGAGTGTCGTCAAAGTATCAAAACATGAGGCCAACCCGTTCCAGACCGTGGTGGCTGAGCCTGCTGTCGGACTCTCTCGCCTGGAAGAGGCGCTCGTGCTCTTGAAATGAAATCCCTCGTGTATTTTACCATTCTGCTCTTGATCATTCCTGTTCAGGCAGTCCTGCTCGAACCCCTGTCGCTTGGTGGAATCAAGCCGGACCTTGCCCTGGCCCTGCTCTATATCATAGGGCTGCTGACCGGACCCTGGGAGGCCGCTCTTGCGGGCATGGCCATCGGGCTGGTCCAGGATATCGGTTCTGCGAGCTTTATCGGGTTTTCCGGCATGACCAGGGGGCTGGTCGGTCTCTCCGCGGGACTGCTCGGCAGGAGAGTGCTCGACTATACCAGCCCCTCGAACAGCATCTTCCTGGCGGCCTTCAGCCTGCTGGAAGGGATCGTCATCACTTTTTTTCTGCAGATGTTCTACGGGTCGGTCCCCTTCTTCAGCCTGGTGGCGGGCCGCATCATTCCCCAGGCGCTGTACACAGGCGTGCTTGGCGCGATGTTACTGAGACTGCTCGGCAGCAAGAACGTCATGTCGGCACTGATGAGACGAACCGTTCAAAGGGAGTTTTAGATGTATCAGCAACAGGACGGCCCCGAGGAGATCCAGGGAAGGCTTCCGCTCCTGGCGGCCTTCATCATCCTCGCTATTGTGATCCTCTTCATCCGCCTCTGGTACCTCCAGGCGGTCAAGGGAGAGTATTATCAGGAGCAGGCGGAGAGCAACCGGATCAGACCGGTCATGCTCAGGCCGCCGCGCGGCGTTATCTATGACCGCAGCGGCAGGCCGCTTGTCGAGAATGAACTCGTCTTCGATATCTCGCTGATCCCGGAAGACGCCCCTGACCTTGACGCCACGATAGAGAAGTTGTCGGCAATCGTCAAGGTCACTCCGGATGTCATCCGCAAAGCCCTTGAAGACGCGACCGATGTCAGAACAAGATATGACCCGGTGAAGATCCGGGAAGAGGCGCCCTGGGACGAGGTGGCCGTGATCGAGGCCCATCAGGACGATCTGCCCGGGGCGATCATCGAGCCGGAGCATCTCAGGCATTATCCTTACGGGGGGCTCGCTTCCCACCAATTCGGTTATATCGGAAAGGTGTCGCAGTCCCAGCGCAAGAAAGAGCAGGCCGATATCGGGATGTTGACCGGCCAGAGCGGCCTGGAAAAGATCTACGACAAGTTGTTGCGCGGTGTTGCGGGCAGGCGCATGATCCAGGTCAACGCAGCGGGCAGGAAGGTGAAGGACCTCGGCATCGAGGAGCCAAGGCCCGGCACGGACATCTATCTCACCATCGACCTCGATGCGCAAAAAGCGGCCGAAGAAGGGCTCGGCAGCCGGGCAGGGGCCGTGGTGGCCATGGACCCGAACACCGGTGAGATCCTCGCCCTCACCAGCCATCCCACGTACGACCCGAACCTCTTTCCCCGGGGAATTTCTCCAAAGGACTGGGTGCAGCTCATGAAAGACCCGAGCCACCCGATGTACAACCGCGCGATCCAGAGCGTGTATCCACCCGGCTCCACGTTCAAGATCATCGTGGCGCTGGCCGGCCTGGAGTCCGGCGTGATCAAGCTTGATGATAAGGTAGCGTGCAAGGGATTTCTCACGAGCGGCAGGCACTCCTTCCGGTGCTGGAAAAAAGGCGGACATGGCGCGGTCTCATTCCACCAGGCGCTCGTCGAGTCCTGCGACGTCTATTTCTATACGATGGGAGAGCGCATCGGCTGGGACCGTGTGGCCGAGTATGCAAGGAAGCTCGGTTACGGGAGTCTGACCGGCATTCTTCTGCCTGACGAAAAACCGGGGCTCATTCCCACGACGGAGTGGAAGAGGAAACGGACCGGCGAAGCCTGGTATCCGGGAGACACGTACATCAACTCCATCGGCCAGGGGTTCGTCCTCGTCAGCCCGATCCAGGCCTGCCAGATGATGAGCGCTGTTGCGAACGGCGGACGCTTCTTCCGACCCCTGCTGCTTAAGCAGACCAGGAACCGGGAGACCGGGGAAGTGAACGTAGTTTCTCCGGAACACACAGGCTCGGTCACGCTCGATCCCAACGTACTCCAGGAAGTGCGGAGCGCCCTCGCCGGCGTGGTCAACGAACCAGGCGGCACCGCCCATGCGGCCGCTACGCCGCTTGCAACGGTCGCCGGCAAGACAGGCACGGCCCAGGTCATTGCGCAGAAAGTTTCCGGACGAAAACTATCGGACGAAACGAAGGACCACGCGTGGTTCGTTGCGTTTGCTCCGGTCGAGAACCCGAAGATCGCCGTGGCCGTGGTGGTCGAGCACGGCGGTCACGGTGGAAGCGCCGCCGCCCCCATAGCAAAAAAAGTCATTGAGGAGTATCTGAAAAATGTTGAGCCAAAGACGGTTCGATAATCTGCCCTGGGGACTCGTGTTGCTGGTCGTCATCATTGCCGCCATCGGCCTGAGCGCGGTATACAGCGCAACGTACACGTCGAGAGGACCCTCGTCCTTGTTCACGAAGCAGCTCATCTGGGTTTCCATTGGTTTCGTTGTCATGGTCCTTGCGCTCATCCCTGATTATCACACGGTGGGCCGCTATGCCTACGTGTTCTACGCGATCTCGCTTGTGCTCCTGTTCCTCGTCATGGTCATGGGCAAGACCGGCATGGGGGCCCAGCGCTGGCTCGCCATCGGCCCCTTCGCCTTCCAGCCTTCGGAGCTTGCGAAGCTGTCGGTCACGCTCGCCCTGGCGCGGTACTTTGCGGAAGACCCGAAGCGGGGAGGTCACGAGCTTCGCGACCTGGCCATCCCCGGGGCCATGGTCCTGGTCCCGCTCCTGCTCGTGCTCAAACAGCCTGACCTCGGCACGGCGATCATGCTGCTGATGACGTCGTCCCTCATCGTCATGCTCGCCGGCATTCACCTGCGGTCCGCCCTGATCGTGCTCGTCGCCGGATTGGTGGTCGCCGCACTCGTCTTCGCCGTGTCGCCGGTGCGTCACAAGATCTGGGGTTCGCTCAAGCCGTACCAGCAGAACCGGATCAAGGCGTTCGTCGACCCGAGCTCGGACCCGCTCGGGAGCGGCTATCACGCGAACCAGTCCAAGATCGCCGTAGGCTCCGGCCAGATCATGGGCAAGGGTTACCGCAACGGCACGCAGAGCCAGATGGCCTTTCTGCCCGAGCGCCACACGGACTTCATCTTCGCCGTGATCGCGGAAGAGACGGGCCTCGTCGGCGCCAGCCTGCTGCTGTTCCTGTATCTGGTCCTTCTCCTCGTAGGCGTGGACACTGCCAGGAACGCAAAGGACCGTCTCGGCGCTCTTATGGCCGGCGGCCTTGTCTCCATGATATCGCTCTACGTCCTCATCAATGTCGGCATGGCCGTGGGCATCGTGCCCGTCGTCGGCGTGCCGCTTCCCCTCGTGAGCTACGGCGGGACCTCCGTCATTGCCACCTTTCTCGCTCTCGGAATTCTCTTGAATATCCAGACACGGCGGTTTATGCTGTTCTACTAAAATGCAGGGTCAAGAACGCATGGGTCAGAGGGTCATAGTGTAACAGATGTACTCATGCTTCCTGCTGACCCTATGCTCCATGACCCTATGCCCTGACCCTGCCTTTCCAAGGAGTTCCATGCTCGAAGATTTTCTCCCGCTGGTCACCAAGCCCGCACGGTACATCAACACCGAGATCAACGCAGTCCACAAAGACCTGGCCCGGGTCAAGACCAGGGTCTGCCTCTTCTTTCCCGACACCTACGAGGTCGGCATGTCGCACCTCGGCATCCGGATCCTCTATCACATCCTGAACAACAGGCCGGACACGGCATGCGAACGGGTCTTCTCTCCCTGGACAGACTATGAGGACCGGCTCCGCGCATCAGGAAGGCCGCTCACCAGCCTGGAGTCCAATCTGCCGCTTGCGGAATTCGACATTATCGGCATCACCCTCCAGTACGAGCTCTCCTACTCCAACATCCTGACGGGGCTGGAGCTTGCAAAGATCCCGATACGCTCCACGGACCGCGACGACAAACACCCGCTCATCATCGCCGGCGGCCCCTGCGCCGTGAACCCGGAGCCGCTTTCCGATTTTATCGATGTTTTTTTCATCGGCGAGGCAGAGGAGGCCGTGCACGAGATCGTGGCGCTTCGGCAGGAACATCGGGGCAAACAGGAATTTCTCAAGGCCATCTCGAAACAGGAAGGCTTTTACGTTCCCTCGCTTGGAAAAGCGACCGTACGCAGGCGGTATCTCAAAAGCATCGATACAGCGCCCTATCCGGACAAACCCCTCGTGCCGCTCATGAAACCGATCCACGACCGGGTGACCGTCGAGGTCGCGCGCGGCTGCATCCGCGGCTGCAGGTTCTGCCAGGCGGGGATCATCTACCGGCCCTACCGGGAGCGGGGCCCGGAAACGGTGAAAGGGCTGCTCGATGAATCGCTCTCCTGCACCGGGTATGACGAACTGTCGCTCGCCTCGCTGAGTTCCGGCGACTACTCGGAGATCCAGCCGCTCATCATCGAGTTGATGGAGAAGTACCGGGACAGCCGCGTTTCGGTCTCGCTCCCTTCGCTCCGCGTGGGCACGCTCACGCCGGAGATGATCAGGGCCATTGCCGGCACGCGCAAGACCGGCTTTACTCTCGCGCCTGAGGCAGGCACCGAGCGCCTGCGCAGGGTCATCAACAAACCGGTGACCGACCTGGACCTTCATGGACGCAGCGGAGACCATCTTCAGGAGCGGATGGAACACGATCAAGCTCTACTTCATGATCGGACTCCCGACCGAGACCGATGAAGACCTCGACGGCATCATCAGGCTCGCGAACGAACTCTTCAGCGTCGGCAAGCGCGCCTCCAAGCGCGCTGTACAGCTCAATATCAGCGTCTCGACCTTCGTGCCCAAGCCGCACACGCCTTTCCAGTGGCATGGACAGGCGTCCATCGGGGAGATCCGGAGAAAGCAGGCCTATCTCGACCGGGGCCTGAAGAAGCGCGGCATCCAGCTGAAGGCCCACGATCCCGAGACGAGCCTGCTGGAGGGCGCGTTCGCGCGCGGCGACCGGCGGCTCGGCAGGGTCATCGAGGAGGCCGTGCGCCTCGGCTGCCGCTTCGACGGATGGACCGAGTGCTTTGATTTCAAGAAGTGGACCGAGGCTTTTCAGAAATGCGGACTCGATGCCTCTACCTATGCCTCACGGACGTTCGGGTTGGAGGATGAACTGCCCTGGGGCGTTGTCCAGAGCGGTGTGACCAGGGAATTCCTGAAGCGCGAGTATCAACGCGCGGTGGAGGAGAAGATCACGGAGAACTGCCGGGAGGAGTGCGAGCATTGCGGCATCGGGTGCGCGGACGGCGGAACGAACGAGCTCGGGAGACCGGCAGCGTTGGCAACAACGAAGCCGGTTCCGGAACAATTCGCGCCGGCTGATCGACAAAAACCCGCGGGACTGCCGGACATGACCATCCGCGTCAGGATGAAGTTCACCAAGACCGGACGCATCCGCTTTCTTTCCCATCTCGATTTCATGACCCTGTTCCATCGTGCCGTGGTCCGCGCGCAGGTGCCCATCGCCTTTTCCCAGGGTTTCAACCCCCATTTGAAGATCGCGTTCGGCCCGGCGCTCCCGGTGGGCATGGAGAGCGAGACGGAATATCTGGACCTGGAGATCGACCCGTTCGCGGACCTGCTCCAGATCACCAAGGGCCTGAACAGCGCCCTGCCTGAGGGCGTCAGGATCCTTGAAATCGAAGGTCGTTCCGAAGAAAGCGCCGTCCCTGTCCGGCAGCATCAGCAGATACACGTATAAGGTCATTGTCGCAGCGCCGTATCGGGACAGGATCGAAGAGCGGGTGCAGGAGTTCCTTGTCCCGCACATCGGTGATCGTTTCAAAAGAAGGGAAGCAGAAGGACATCCGCCCGTGTATTGAGTCGATCGCCGCGGGTCCTGACAGTCTTCTCTGCACGCTGGTCGATCACGACCAGATCAAGCCGCGCCTGCAGGATGTGATCGAGCACCTGTTCGGCATCGGGCGTGATGAGTCCGTGCTCTTCAGGGTAACGCGCATTGGGGTGTATTGCCGGGAGCAGGACCAGTGGGTAAGTCCGATGGCGCCCTGAGGACCGGTTCGGACAGCGCGTATCACTGTTTTTGAACTGTCGGATCTGACTATGTTCACACGGGCGAATCACGAATGGTTATCACGTTGAATCCGGTTTTTCAGAAGATTATAGCCTTCTTCAGTACCTGCGATTTCGTGCGAGATGATGCTTATTACGATAGCCCTGAGCATCTGTGTATGCCGAGAAGCATGCTGCCGGCTCCCAACCAATCCCCTTTTTTAATTCTTGTATTCAATCCTGTTGTATTATAAAATAGATTTTGAGACGGTCATAACCATCATGAAGGAGACACAATGTCATCTGAGATCATCGTAAACGCAGGCCGGGAGGAGACTCGCGTGGCGTTCCTGGAGAACGGCCTGGTCACGGAAATATATATCGACCGCAAGAAAGACCGCGGCGTTGCAGGCAATGTGTACAAGGGCCGCGTGATGAAGGTCCTTCCGGGCATGCAGGCGTCCTTCGTGGACATCGGGCTGGAGAAGTCCGCCTTCCTGTATGTGGGCGATGTGTTCGACAGCACGTCGGAATACACGCCCATGATGGAGGACGAGGGCCTTGAGCTCGAGGTCGAGCCCAAGCGGAAGCGCTCTCACGCAACCCAGATCGAGGACCTGTTGCAGGAAGGCCAGGACATCCTGGTCCAGGTCTCGAAGGAGCCGATCAGCACCAAGGGCGCGCGCGTGACGACCTACATCAGCATCCCCGGCCGCTACCTGGTCATGATGCCGGGCGTCAACCACATCGGCGTCTCGCGCAGGATCGAGAACGGCGAGGAACGAAAGCGGCTGCGCGAGATCGTGAGCCGGCTCCGGAAGCCGAACACGGGCTACATCATCCGGACCGCCAGCCAGGGCAGGAGCGAGGATGATTTCGTCGCCGACATCGAGTTCCTCTCCCGGCTCTGGGAGAACATCCAGAAGAAAAAGGAGAAGACCTCGGCGCCCGCGTTGATGCACAACGAGCTCGACCTCGTCTTCCGCGTGATCCGCGACGTGTTCACCCGTGATGTGGACAGGATGGTCATCGACGCCCCCGAGGAATACCAGCGGGTGAAAGAGTTCGTGGACTCCTACATCCCCCAGCTCGGCAGGCGCGTGAAGCCCTACGACGGAGACGACCCCATTTTCGAGCATTACGGCGTGGAGATCGAGATCTCGCGGGCCCTCGGCAGGAAGGTCTGGCTCAAGTCGGGTGGGTATATCGTCCTCGACCAGACCGAGGCGCTCACGACGATCGACGTGAACACCGGCAGGTACGTGGGCAAGCGTTCTCTCGAAGACACGATCCTGAAGACCAACCTCGAGGCGGTGCGCGAGATCGCCTACCAGCTCCGGCTCCGGAACATCGGCGGCATCATCATTCTCGACTTCATCGACATGGAACGAGAGGACAACCGGCGCAAGGTGTACGCGGCTCTCCAGGAGGCCCTGGCCAGCGACAAGGCCAAGACGACCATTTCGCACATCTCGCCCATCGGGCTGATCGAGATGACGCGCAAGCGCATTCGAGAGAGCCTGGGACGCACTCTGTGCGATACCTGCCCCTACTGCGAAGGCCGCGGCTACATCAAGTCAAACCGCACCGTGTGCTACGAGGTCTTCCGCGAGCTCCGCAGGGCCTTTACCCGGTCCGACGAAAAGAAGGCGCTTGTGACCGTGAACTCCGGGGTCGCCGACCTGATGTACGATGAGGAGCGGCAGGGCGTGGAGGAGCTGGAAAAGGAATTTCAGAAGAAGATCGTGATCAAGGCCGACCCCAACCTGCACCAGGAGCAGTACGAAGTCGTGATGGTGTAAAGCGGATCGTTCGTCGGTGGAAGACACGACGCGAACTGTCCCCTAGTCCTCTGTTACGAAGGCGAAAAGATCGGCTTCCGCCGCATCCTCACACTCAAACATCGGTTCGGCTCTCCCTTGATAACCATGGGACAGGTAACCTGTGCGATCGACAAGCATGATGACATTTCCCTTGATTTTTTTACCCGTTAATACGATAATGGCCGACTTGAAGCACTAATCCATTTTTCACGCTGAGGAGGTAAGTAACCATGAGGATCATTCTTTTAGGCGCACCGGGCGCGGGCAAGGGCACGGTGGCAAAACTGTTGACAGCACTGGACGGGTCGGTGCAGATCTCGACGGGCGATATTCTGCGCGGAGCGGTCAAGGCCGGCACAGCGCTCGGCAAAGAAGCACAGGGCTACATGGACCGGGGCGACCTGGTGCCCGATTCACTCATCATGGGCATCATGGAGCAGCGGCTTCAGGAGCCGGATTGCAAGAAGGGTTTTCTGCTCGACGGTTTTCCGAGGACCATACCGCAGGCCGATGAGCTTGGCGCGCTGCTCCAGAAGCTCAACATCAAGCTTGACCTCGTGGCGAGCATCGAAGTCCCGCGCGATGTCATCCTCGACCGATTGACCACGCGCAGGACCTGCTCGAACTGCTACGTGCCAGGAGATCTACAACATCAAGAGCAACCCGCCGGCCCACGGCGACAAGTGCAAGAAGTGCGGCCACCCCACGATCCAACGCGCTGACGAGACCGTGGAGGCCATCAGCAAGCGCCTCGATGTGTACAACGAAAAGACCGCGCCGCTCATCGGCTACTACGAGAAGAAGGGCATGCTCCTCAAGATCAGCGAGGCCAGCAGCGACGGCGTGGTGAAGGCGATCCAGAAGGGCATTGCGGCGAAAAAGTAATTCAGCAGGAGTCAGGAGACAGTATCCAGGAGTCAGGAGAAAAGCAGGTTCTTCTTTCGGCTCAGCGGGAAAGCGAACAATAAAAAAGGCGGGATGAACACTCATCCCGCCTTTTGGTTTTACGAAACGTTGGTCAGACCGGTTCAGGAACGGGAGGGCGGGAACATCGCCGCTCGTGAACCAGGAACACACGGGCCTTAGCAATAAGTGCTTGCGCTGCAAATTTATTTGTGGAATAATCCATTCCGCTTCTTCCGTGTCCGCGTGTTGTTTCAGGTTTATGCAACCGGCGTCTGTTCCCTGGAGGATCTATGGCACAAAAAGCTGAATTTCTGCTTATTGCAAAAGGCAAGGACGAGGTCGGAATCCTGCCGCGGATGGCCAACCGGCACGGTCTGGTCGCCGGCGCC
The DNA here is from genome assembly GCA_963732675.1 of Nitrospirota bacterium. Lineage (GTDB taxonomy): Bacteria > Nitrospirota > UBA9217 > UBA9217 > UBA9217 > JALNZF01. Next base: position 106,151 of record CAVTAJ010000013.1, on the reverse strand, counting down.
ACGGGCACGGGCAAGACCGTTACGCTCCGGGTGATGGCCGAGCAGTTCAGCAGGATCGGCGTGCCGGTCTTCATGGCGGACGTGAAGGGCGATCTCTCGGGCATCGCAAAGCTGGGCGGCGACCGGCCCGAGTTCGCCGAGCGCGCCAGGCAGCTTGGCATTCGCGATTTTTCCTTTGACAGCTGCCCGACCGTGTTCTGGGACGTTTTCGGCCTGCAGGGACATCCGGTCCGCGCGACCATCTCCGAGATGGGCCCGCTGCTGCTCTCGCGCGTGCTGAACCTGAACGACATCCAGAGCGGGGTCCTCACGCTGACCTTCAAGATCGCCGACGACAACGGCCTCCTGCTGCTGGACCTCAAGGACCTCCGGGCCATGATCCAGTTCGTGGGGGAGAATGCGGAAAAGTTCAAGACGGAATACGGCAACGTCTCGACCGCCAGCATCGGCGCGATACAGCGCGGATTGCTCGCCATTGAGGAGCAGGGCGGCAACACGTTCTTCGGCGAGCCCGCCCTTAACCTCGAAGACCTGATGCAGACCGATGCCAGCGGCAAAGGGGTGATCAACATCCTTGCCGCGGACAAGCTCATGCAATCGCCGACGCTCTATGCCACATTCCTGCTCTGGCTGCTGGCGGAGCTCTACGAAAATCTGCCGGAGGTGGGCGATCCTGATAAACCGAAACTCGTGTTCTTCTTTGACGAGGCGCACCTGCTGTTCAATGACACATCCAAGGCGCTCGAGGACAAGATCGAACAGGTCGTCCGGCTTATCCGCTCCAAGGGCGTCGGAGTCTATTTCGTGACGCAGAACCCGCTCGATGTGCCGGAGGTGGTCCTCGGCCAGCTGGGCAACCGGGTCCAGCATGCGCTCAGGGCATTCACGCCCAAGGACCAGAAGGCAGTGAAGGCAGCCGCGGAAACCTTCCGCGCAGCCCCCGGCCTCGATGTGTCAAAGGCGATCACTGAACTCGCCGTGGGCGAGGCCCTTGTGTCGGTGCTCGACGCGAAGGGGGCCCCGACCATGGTAGAGCGTGCGATGGTCTGTCCGCCAAGGAGCCGTCTCAGCCCGCTGTCTCCGGAGGAGCGCTCAGGGATCATCAAGGCATCGGTGCTGTTCGGGCACTACGAAAAGACGGTGGACCGCGAATCGGCCTATGAAAAGCTGAAGCAGCGGACCACGGAAACACAGGCTGCCGAGACAGCTGCGCCGGCACGCCGTGGCCGCACTGCCGAGCCGGAGTCGGAGTCTGCGAAGCTCTTCGGAGCCATGGCCAAGAGCGCAGCCCATGCCATCGGCAGCTCGATCGGACGGCAGATCATCCGCGGGGTGCTCGGCTCGATCCTCGGCAGCGGAAAGAGACGATGACGCTGCGAATAGACCGGGGCGCTTGACAGTGTGGTCCGGATTCGATATAGTTACAATGGTTCAAAATTCATATCTTACGTTGAGGAGGTTTTCTATGAAGCGTTTATCAGTACTGGTTGTGGCATGTGCGGTAGTCATGCTCCTGGTTGCATCGGTGTCGTACGCAGGAAAGACCTATCAGTTCACCGGCAAGGTCCTGGAGGTCAAGGACAACGTCATCGTGGTGGACAAGAACGGCGAGAAATTCGAAATGACCAAGGACGCCAGCACGAAGGTCAAGGGCGACCTGAAGGTTGGAGCGAAAGTGACCGTGAAGTACGAATCACGTGCAGCGGAGATCGAAGTAAAGGCGAAGTAAGCGTTCTTTCCAGTTTGTAAAACAGCAGCGGCCCCGACAATCTGTCGGGGCCGCTTTTTTTTCACGAGAATACCGCCTGTTCGTTGACTGACGCACCGCAGCATATCCTGTTCTTACGTTGCGGCAGCGTACGATTCATTTCTGCGCCTGCAGCTTACAACCTGACCGGCACGCCCCGTTCCTTCAAGTATTCCTTTGCCTGCCTGATGGTATATTCCCTGAAATGGAAGATCGAGGCAGCAAGAGCGGCATCGGCCTTGCCTTTTGTAAATCCATCATAGATGTGTTCAAGGTTCCCCACGCCGCCCGAGGCGATGACCGGTATCGTGACCGCCTCGGCCACGGCACGCGTGAGCGCCAGGTCGTAGCCGTTCTTCTGGCCGTCCTGGTCCATGCTCGTGAGCAGGATCTCACCCGCGCCGTACTCCTCCATCTTCTTTGCCCACGCCACGGCATCGATGCCCATGGGTTTTCTGCCGCCATGGGTGTAGACCTCCCATTTGAGTTCGGAGTGAGGAGTGTGGAGTTCGGAGTCGGAGAGGAACAGACCTCGATACTGCGGATCGCCGGCCCATTTGAGCGGGGGCTTGAAGTCCTTGTCATGCGCTACCACCTGCTTCGCGTCGATGGCGACGACAATGCACTGGCTGCCGAAGCGCATGGAGGCGGCCTTGATGAACTCCGGGTCGTGGACCGCGGTGGTGTTGATCGAGACCTTGTCGCATCCGGCGAGCAGGAGGTTGCGGATATCGTCCAGGACCTTGATGCCCCCGCCCACGGTGAGCGGCATGAAGACCTGCTCCGCCGTGCGGCGCACGATATCGAGGATGATGCCGCGCTCCTCATGGGAGGCCGTGATGTCGAGGAACGTGAGCTCGTCCGCGCCCTGCTCGTCGTAGATCTTCGCGATCTCGACGGGGTCGCCTGCATCGCGCAGGTTCACGAAGCTTACGCCTTTTACTACCCGCCCGGCCTTCACGTCAAGGCAGGGTATGATGCGTTTGGTTAACATTGATAACTCCAAAATAATAAAGGCAAGGCCGTCTCTCGCAGAGGCGCAAAGACGCCAAGAAAAGCAATGCATTCTTTTGTCTTGAAGCCGTTCTCTGCGAGCTTAGCGGCTTTGCGCTGAAAATGAATTTTATCTCGGCGCACTGGTTATCATTCAGCTTGACAAACGTGATGGCTTCTTTTAAATTCAGCGATCCGCTGTAGATCGCTTTTCCGGTGATGACCCCGCTCACGCCGGAGTGGCGCACTGCAAGCAGGTCCTCAATGTCCTTCATCGTATGCACGCCGCCCGATGCAATGACCGGGATATGGAGCGCCTTCGCGAGCGCCTGCGTTGCCTCGATGTTCGGGCCCGACAGCATGCCGTCGCGTTTGATGTCCGTATAGATGACGGCGATGACGCCATACTCCTGCATTTGTCGTGCGAGGTCGACGGCCTGCACCTTCGTGACCTCTGCCCAGCCCTTGATCGCCACAAGACCTTCCTTTGCGTCGATTCCCACGATGATCCTGCCGGGGAATTCTCTGCAGGCTTCCTGAACAAAGGAAGGATTTTCGATCGCAGCAGTGCCGAGGATGATGCGGTCTATGCCGATCGAGACGAGGGTCCTGATCGTGGCCAGGTCGCGGATGCCGCCCCCGACCTCGATCGGGATCTTGATGGCAGCGCGGATCGCCTTGATGGCGTCGAGGTTCTTCGGCACGCCCGCAAAAGCGCCGTTCAGGTCCACGACATGCAGAAGCTCGGCACCTTGGGATTCCCAGTGCCGTGCCGTGGTCGCGGGGTCGTCGGAATAGACCGTGGCCTTGTCCATGAGCCCCTGTTCAAGGCGGACGCATTTGCCTTCTTTAAGATCTATGGCGGGAATGATAAGCATGAAAACCTCAAAAAAAATTTACCGCAGAGGACGCAGAGATAATGCATTGAGAAGAAGCACAAAGCACGAAGAAAGGCATTCTTGGTTAGTGCTATAACGTCTCTTGTTTCGTGCTGAGTCATATGATCCTGTCAGAATTATAGTCTTCTTCTCTGTGCCCTCTGTGGTGAAATCTATCCTTTCTGTTCCCCGAATCTTTTCAGGATCGACAACCCCAGCGCCTGGCTCTTCTCGGGATGGAACTGGACCGCGAGGATGTTGTCCTTCCAGATGCTCGAGACGAACTCGATGCCGTACGGGGTGGTGGTCGCGATCACGGCCTTGTCATCGGGCACGACATGGAACGAGTGCACGAAATACACATGGCTGTTCTCGGGAACGTCCGCTGAGCGCAGGCGGCCGCCTCTTGAAGGTAAGTGAGTTCCAGCCCATGTGCGGGACCTTCAACGTGCCGAGTTCGGAGTTCGGAGTTTCGAATACAGGTCCCTTGAAACGGACCACGCGGCCTTTAATGATGTCCAGGCCTTTCGATGTCCCGAACTCTTCGCTTTCCGTGAAGAGCAGCTGCAGGCCCAGGCAGATCCCGAGAAAGGGCTTGCCGGAGCTGATGCTTGTGCGCACGGCATCGATGAGGCCGTACTGCTCAAGGTTCTTCATGCAATCGGAGAACGCGCCCACGCCGGGCAGCACGACCTTGTCCGCATTCAGGATCGTCTTCGCGTCGCTGGTGACCACGGCCGCATGGCCGGTGTGTTCAAAGCCCTTCTGGACGCTCCTGAGATTTCCCATTCCGTAATCGATGATCGCGATCATGACTAAACCTTAAATTTGGAGACAGGGGGAATTAAACAGCGAAAGGGAGAAGTGTTCAGATGGTGATTTTTCTCCATTTCTCCCTGTTTCCCCATTTCCCCTAAAGAGAATTTTTCGATTCTATATTTTTCCTTTTGTCGAGAGCACGCCCTTGATCCTCGGGTCCAGGCTGGTGGCCTGGTCCAGGGCGCGGCCGAAGGCCTTGAAGATGCCTTCGAGCATGTGGTGGACATCGCGGCCATATAGTATGCGGATGTGGAGGTTCATGCCTGCGTGGTTGGCAACAGAGCGGAAGAAGTCCTCGGCAAGTCCGGGATCGAAGTCCTTGAGCTTGTATTTCTTCGGCAGGTCCAGCTGGTACACGAGATACGGCCTGCCGGAGAGGTCCATGACCACCTGCGCGAGCGTCTCGTCCATGGGCACGGTCGCCTCGCCGTAACGGCGGATGCCCTTGCTGTCCCCGAGCGCCTTCTTGAGCGCCTGGCCGAAGGCGATGCCGAGGTCTTCCACGGTGTGGTGGTCGTCGATCTCCGTGTCGCCCTTTGCCTTGATCGTCAGGTCGAAGAAGCCGTGCTTGGCAATGTGCGAGAACATGTGGTCCATGAACGGCACCGAGGTCTTGATGCTGTACTGGCCGGTCCCGTCAAGGTTCAGCGATATTTTGATGTCCGTCTCTTTGGTCTTGCGTTCGATCGTGGTTTTACGAGGCATATGGCATCCTTAAATTCCAAATTCCAAATTGTAAATAACAACCGAATTTCAACAATCCAACAGTTTAGACAATTGGTTCCTGGCGCTTTGAATTTATTTGGGTTTGATGCTTATTATCTGGTGCTTATCAAGTCGCACTCAATATCGTTTTCAGTGCGGCAAGAAACACCTTGTTCTCTTCAGGCGTCCCGATGGTCACCCGCAGGCAGTTCTTGAGCGGGCCCGGCTTGTTCAGGTTCTTGATAAGGATGCCGGCCTGCTTGAGCTTTCTGTGGATGCCCGATGCATCCGCAGCAGTCCTGAACATGATGAAATTGGTCTCTGACGGATAGACAATGACATTCCGCAGCTTTGACAACTCATTATATAATCTTTCCCGCTCTGAAATCAACAGGGAAATCTGGCGGCTGATGACATCTTTATGCTGTGAGCGCAGTTACCCCGACCGCCTGGGACAGGCTGTTGATATTGTACGGAAGCCTGATCTTGTTCAGCTCATCAACAATGGCCTGCGAGGCCGTCAGCACGCCGATGCGGAGCCCGGCAAAGCCGATCTTCGAAAGCGTCCTGAGAATGATCATGTTGGGATACTTCTTCAGGAGCGGCAGATAGGTCTTATCAGAGAAGCTGAAATAGGCCTCATCGATCACGACCGCGGCATTGGCATTGTCCAGGACCTTCCTGATCGCCTTGTCCGAGAAACGGTTTCCCGTAGGATTGTTCGGGCAGGCGAGGAAGATCACTTTCACCTTGCGTTCGTTTCGCCTTCTTGAGCACCAGGTCCGCGTCGAGGTCAAAGTGATCGTCGAGCGGCACGGTGACCACGCTTTGCGCGAGCGCGCGGGAGGTGATCTCGTACATGGCAAAGGTCGGCACGGGAACGAGCACCGGGCCGCCGAAGGCGAGGATGATCGCCTGGATCAGTTCGTCAGAACCATTGCCGAGGATCATCTGCTCCGGCCTCATCTTCCAGAATGAGGCAATGGACTTCTTCACCTCTTTGGCCGAGGGATCAGGGTAAAGGTTGATCGGTGTTTTGCGGACGACCTCAGCCATCTCTCGCCGCACTGCTTCGGGCATGAGGAACGGGTTCTCCATGGCGTCAAGCTTGATGCGGACCGGCGTTTCGTCGACGTGGTACGCCGCGAGCTTGCGCACCTGGGGCCTGATGAGCGTTGAGATGTCCTTATTTTTTGCTGATTTCGTGGCCATAGTATGGGGAATATACAAGAATCCGGATGGATGTACAAGGAGAAAGTTGTTATAACGGGCGTAAGGAGAAGAGATTTGCGCTGGACAGGGCAACTGCGAACTTCAATTCATCCTGCGATATCATGCACAGTGCTTCCCTGCAAGACAAAATATATCGTACTTCAGATTTTATGTTGAAATCGTGCATTCATTGACAAATTGGGGATTGTTTGGTACACCTGCAATCATGCATCGGTGTTCGATTGAAAATCGCCGTGAAAATTCTGATTGAAACATGATAATCGCGGCAGTCAAGCCATGGCACCGTTGCATACAGGAGGATAAGTCGTCATTTAATGGTGGCAACCTTCTTTTCGATCGCCGTGAGCAGGTCAACGACCTCGTCGGAGATCGGTCCGATCTTCATATACTCGGCTTCGGCATCAGCGACTCTTGCCCTGGTTTTTAAGCGACACGATGCTCTTCACGGTATTATGCAGGTTGATATGCACCTTCTCCAGGGTCTTCATCTCCGGTATGGTCCCGCATTGGGTTATCCCCTCGGCGTACATCCACTTGCCCAGGTCGCAGTCCTTTGTGTGAAATGGCCTGCTCTTCGGTAAGGCCGCCTTTCCCCTCCAGAAAGTCCTTGAGCCTCGTCTTCCATGCCCGGTGCTTGATTTTAAAGGTCCTGAATGTCATTGCGTTCATCGATCCACCCTCCAAAAATGAAATATAATGGTTTTCTGGCTGATTACTATATCACAAATCCGCGTCCGCCGGAAGATTGCTATTTACAAGAGGCGATGTGACAACTACTCCAGGATATGCGATGCGCAACGAACAGATCTGTTAGTCGTTTAACCCGTCATTGTCCGCTAATTTCGGATCGTAGTCTTCAATTTAGGAAAAAAGCAACAGTTGTGGGCTCGGAAGAACCATTTGTCAACCAACTATATCATAAAATCAATCTTTCAAATAGTAATTTTCAGTCCATTGCCCGGAAAGAAGATTTGGCATTATCGCGCTGCGATCAATAATATGAGACGCATAGATGATGCTTCATTTCTCGCAGGCAATGGGGTATCATTGAACAACGATCAATACCCCCGTCCCTGCATGCTCCTCTATAGCGAGGGAGGGTACAAGAAGAAAGGCGTGTTCCGGTGAAAAGGCTCTTCACAATTCTTGTGTGCAGTATCTTTCTCGATTTCTCACCATGCGATGGCGTCGGACTTTCGTTTTTCGCCCCGGCCGAACAAGGCGCACCTGGTCCAGTGGAGGAGCTGGGGGCCCGAGGCGCTGGAGGAGGCGCGAAAAAAGAACAGGCTGGTCCTGCTCTCGCTCAGCGCGGTGTGGTGCCACTGGTGTCATGTGATGGACGAGACCACCTACTCGAACGACGAGATCATCGCCTATATCAATGAGCATTTCATCCCCATCCGGGTCGATGCCGATCTGCGTCCTGATATCGACACGCTGTATAACCAGGGCGGCTGGCCAAGCACCGCCATTCTTACACCGCAGGGAGAGGTGATCAGCGGCGGGAGCTATATTCCGCCGGAGGAAATGCTCGCGCGGTTGAAGCGTGCTGCTGCGCTGTTCAGCACGGATCGCAGCACGATCGCAGACCGGCTCGACGAGCTCAAGGCGATGAAGGAGCTCGGCCGTATTCGAGAGACCGGCCTGAGAAGTCTGCCGGACAAGGGCGAGCTCGACAAGATCACGGAGGTCCTGAAAAATTCCTTTGACGATCATCCATGGGGGATTCGGACACAATCAGAAGTTCCCGAATCCGGACGCGATCGACTTCCTGCTTTCCCGGTATGCGCGGAACAAGGACGCGAGCATAAAAAAGATCGTCACGAAGACCCTCGATGGGATGGCAAAGGGCGGGCTCTACGACAAGGTCGAGGGGGGCTTTTTCCGCTATGCCACAAAGCCGGACTGGTCCGAGCCGCACTTTGAAAAGATGCTCGAGGTGAACGCCGGCATGATCAGGAACTACGCGGATGCTTCGCTGGTGTTCAACAGCAACGAGTATCTCACTGTCGTCCGCGAGAGCATACGGTTCGTGCAGGCCAGGCTGTATGATCCCGCAAGCGGCGCATTGTATGGCAGCCAGGACGCTGATGAGAGTTACTACAAAAAGCAGGACCGGAAAGGCCTGAGGCCGCCTTTTGTTGATAAGACGACCTATGCCGATTCCTCCTCTCTCATGATCAGCGCTCTCGTTGCCGCTTACAACGCGACCGGAGAGACACATCTATCTTGACATGGCCGTCAAGAGCGCGGAGTTCCTGCTCCGGAACGTGTCAGCCGGGGACGAAGGGGTCTTCCACGCCTTCCGTAACGGAGCGCCGTCTCTCAAGGGGCTTCTTTCAGACAATGCGCTCTTTGGATCAGCCATGCTCGATCTGTACAATACAACGGGAGAAAGGCGTTATCTGCGGACAGCACAAGAGATCGGCCGGCTTGTGAGCAGCCGCTATGAAAGGTCGACGAAGCGGCTCCGTGCCAACCCCGACACGCCGATCAAAAAGCCGGTCACGGCAGGGGTCTTGTCGGACGTGAATGAGAATCTTGCCAACTACCGGGCAGTCCGTTTTCTGAGCAGGCTTGGCTTTACCGGAGAATATGAGAAGCTGAAGGTCGTCCGTGATATTGTTACAGCGAGCATCTCGAGAGAATATGAAAAATTCTCTCCTCAGGCAGGGACATACGGTACCGTGCTGCTTTGGATCGTGGGGGAACCCGTTCAGATCATCATACTTGCTGATGGGGAAGGGGCCCGGAACTATCTGTCAACGATCAACCGTCTCTCTGTTCCGGAGAAGGCCGTGCGCGTGCTTTCACTTTCAGAGGACGCGAAGGAGATCAAGAAGCTCAACTACCCGCTCCAGGAAGCCGTCTACCTCTGTGTCGGGAAGCGGTGTTCAGCGCCGATCACATCAGCAGAGGGCCTGAAAGCCGGTCTCAAAGACGTTATCACAAAGTCGGGCAGGGATTAGAAAAAAGCTGTTGCGCGGTTTTCACAGAAAAAAAGGCGGCCAGATGGCCGCCTTTTTTTATTTAGTGACTTACGAGTCATATTCTACCAAACGTGGGTAGAAAAAAGTCAACTTCTTTGTCACTGATTTACACTGATTGAATTAAGCGCTGTGAACCGGTTCATGCCGATGTCATGTCAATGATCCTGGGATTTCCATACCGCCGTTATCCGTGTCAAAGACGTTGACCTGGTTTCTATTGGTTCCCGTTTGTACGGGTTTGGTATTTACGAAATCACCTTGTTCAGCGGATATTCCACGATCCCCGATGCGCCGCGGCGTTTGAGCCGGGGGATCAGGTCACGGGCCTGCTTTTCGTCGAGGATCACTTCCAGGCTGACCCACGCCGGGTCGGTCTGCTGAGAGATCGTCGGCGCATGCAGGGAGGGGAGGAGGCCGCAGATCTCCTTGCAGGTTCGCCTTGGGCGCGTTCATCTTGAGGCCGACCTTTTCCTCGGCAGCGAGCGCACCCTGGAGCAGCATGGCCATGTTCTCGATCTTCTTCCGTTTCCAGGGGTCGCTCCAGGCCTTCTTGTTCGCGATGAGCCGCGTGGTGGACTCAAGCATCACTTCAATGATGCGGAGATTGTTCGCGCGGAGCGAGCTGCCGGTCTCGGTGAGCTCCACGATCGCGTCGGCGAGGCGGGGAGGCTTCACCTCCGTGGCGCCCCAGGAGAACTCGATCTCGGCAGTGACTCCCTTGGACTTGAGATAACGCTTTGTATAGCCCACGAGCTCCGTGGCGATGCGCTTGCCTTTCAGGTCCTTGATGGTTTTGATCTTCGAATCCTCAGGCACGGCCACGACCCAGCGCACCGGATTCAAGCCGCCCTTGGCATAGCGGAGCTCGGCAACCTCGACCACATCGGCGTTCTGCTCGAGGATCCAGTCCTTGCCCGTAAGGCCGACATCGAAGATGCCGATATCGACATAACGCGCCATCTCCTGGGCGCGGACGAGGGTGCAGTCGATGTTCACGTCGTCGATGGTCGGATAGTAGCTGCGCGAACTGACCTGCACGCGGTACCCTGCCTTGCCGAAGAGCTTGAAGGTCGACTCCTGCAGGCTGCCCTTGGGCAGGCCGAGCTTGAGCTTTTGACTTGCGAGAGCTGCGTGCTTTCGTTGTTTGTTTCTTTGATTTTACAGGCATGTGACCTCCTTCAATGCTATTATTCCTGACAGCAAGTAATTGGAAGATTGAAAGATTGGAAACTTCTTATAATTTACAATTTCCGACTTCCAATTTCTCAATATATTATTTCTTCGCCATCCTCACCCTGATCGTGTTCCCGTGGGCTTCAAGCCCTTCCACGTCCGCGATCTGCATCACGGCCTCAGCCACCTTGTCCAGGCCCTCCTTTGTGTAGAAGATGAGGCTGGATTTTTTCATGAAGCTGTCCGTGGACAGGGGCGAGAAGAACCTGGCCGTGCCGCCCGTCGGCAGTACATGGTTCGGACCGGCGATGTAATCGCCCACGGACTCGGGTGTGTAGTGGCCGAGGAATATGGCGCCGGCGTTCTTGATCGATGCGAGCAGCTCGAAGGGCTTCTCGACCGCAAGCTCCAAATGCTCGGGCGCGATGGAGTTCGAGACATCAGCGGCATCCTGCAGCGTTTTCACGAGTACGATCGCACCGAACCGCTCGATGGCCTTGCGCGCGATCTCTTTCCTGCTCAGGTTCGCAAGCTGAACCTCGACCTCTGCGCCGACTTTTTCCGCCAGTTCGCGTGAGGTAGTGACCAGGATCGAGGATGCAAGCTCATCGTGTTCCGCCTGCGACAGCAGGTCCGAGGCCACGAACGCCGGATTCGCCGAGTCGTCAGCGATGATCAGGATCTCGCTCGGACCAGCGATCATGTCGATGTCCACCTGACCGAAAACGTACCGTTTTGCCGTGGCCACATAGATATTGCCCGGCCCCACGATCTTGTCGACCTTGGGGATCGTGGCAGTGCCGTAGGCCATTGCCGCGACGGCCTGCGCGCCGCCGATCTTGTAGATCTCGCGCACACCCGCGATATCAGCGGCAACGAGGATGTAGGGGTTCAAAATGCCGCCCGGCACGGGCGAGCACATCACGATCTGTTCAACGCCGGCCACCGTGGCGGGAATGACATTCATCAGCACAGAAGACGGGTAGCACGCCTTGCCGCCGGGCACGTAGACGCCGACGCTCCGGATCGGCCGAGCAAGCTGGCCGAGGATAACGCCATCGGCCTCCTGGTTGACCCAGGTGCTGATCTTCTGTTTTTCATGAAAAGCGCGGATGTTCTGCGCCGCAAGCTTGAGCGCGTCCACCTTCTTCGTCTCGACCCTGGCATAGGCATCCCTGATCTCCTCAGGAGAGACCTTGAGGTCCTTGAGCGTGAGAGTCACCCGGTCGAACTTCTCGGTGTATTCGAGCACTGCCGGGTCGCCCTGCTTGCGAACGCGCTCGACGACCTCTTTCACGACAATGGCGACTTCCTCGGTCGCGGTCTCGCCGCGGTTGATGATGCGCTTGAGCTCGGAGACGATGTCTTTTTGCTGTGAGTCGATGATCTTCATGACTATCCTTCATGATATTTCAGCCACAGATGCACAGAGGACAATCAAACACGCGAAATAATGTCAAATCAGCTATTTCTCTGAATCCTCGTGAGCTCTGTGGCAGGTATTGCTATGTATTCTATACCCTCTTAATGTCCGCTCCCAACGCCGAGAGCTTCTGCTCAATATTATCATATCCCCGGTCAAGATGGTAGATGCGCGATATCACCGTCTCTCCTTCGGCCGCGAGACCGGCAAGGATGAGCGACGCGCTCGCACGGAGGTCCGTTGCCATCACCGGCGCCGCGGAAAGCTTCGGCACGCCTTTGATGATCGCGGTGCGTCCGTCGGTCTGGATATCGGCCCCCATTCTCCGGAGTTCCGCCACATGCGTGAAACGGTTCTCGAAGATGGTCTCGTTGATAACGCTCGTGCCTTCCGCGAGGGACATCAGGCTCATGATCTGTGCCTGCATGTCCGTGGGAAAACCGGGATACTCCAGCGTCTTGACGTTCACGGGCTTGATCGTGCGCTGACCAGTGACCTGGATCGTGCTGTCATCGGTCTTTATCACTGCCCCTGCCTCGGCCACTTTCGCGAGCACGGCATCGAGATGGCCGGGAACACAGTTCTTGATCGTGACCGTTCCCCTGGTTATGGCCGCGGCGATCACGAAGGTCCCGGTCTCGATCCTGTCCGGCATGACGGAGTAGTCCATGGGACGGAGTTTCTCGACGCCCTGGATCCGGATGATGTCCGTGCCCGCTCCCTCGATCGTCGCGCCCATCTGGATGAGGGCGTTCGCGAGGTCAACGATCTCGGGCTCCCGCGCGGCGTTCTCGAGGACCGTTTCCCCCTCCGCGAGCGCGGCGGCCATCATGATGTTCTCGGTACCGGTCACGGTCACGGTGTCGAAATAGATGTTGGCGCCGCGAAGTCTCTTTGCGCTTGCCACGACATAGCCGTGTTCGATCTCGACGGTCGCGCCGAGCTTTTCAAGGCCCATGAGGTGCAGGTTGATCGGCCGGGCCCCGATGGCGCAGCCGCCGGGCAGCGACACGCGCGCCTTGCCCATGCGCGCCACGAGCGGCCCGAGCACCAGGACCGATGCACGCATGGTCCGCACGAGATCGTAGGGCGCCTCAGGGTTCGCGAGTGCAGTGGAATCGATCAGAACGTCACTGTCCTGCCGCTCGAAGGACACCCCCATGTTCTGGAGGATCCTGCCGAAGGTCGTAACGTCCGCCAGGCGAGGGACATTTGCTACCCGGTGTTTCCCCTCGCACAGAAGCGCTGCCGCAAGGATCGGGAGCGCGGCGTTCTTGGCACCGCTGATGAAGACCTCACCGCTCAGTTTTTTTCCGCCATTGATATAGATTGATTTCATGATGAATCCAGTAGTGAGCGCAGTCAGGAGTCAGGAGAAAATCCGTGGGCTCTCTTCTGGCTCCTGGGTGCTGGCTCCTGACGTCCTACGCCTTTCTTGCGACAATCACTCGTTCAATTCCCGCCAGGTCCTTCAGAGTTCGCGGGTTGCCGATATGCGCCGGTTGCTTCGACCATCCGCGTGAGCGCCTCTGCCTGACCCAGCCCCATTTCCATGATGAGCGCGCCGTTCTTCTTCAGATACTCCGGCGCGTGCTGGATGATCCTCTTCGCCATCTCCGTTCCCTCGGGGCCGGCGATGAGCGCCATCTCAGGCTCGTAATCCCTCACCTCGGGCTGGAGCGTGGACAGATCGCCTGCCTGCACATAGGGCGGATTCGATACAATGATATCGATCTGCCCGCGAATGTCCAGTTCTTCCAGTGGTTCGAACAGATCGCCCAGGAGAAACCGTATGTGTTCTGAAACTCCATGCCTGCGGGTGTTCTCCCGTGCCACGGCAAGGGCTTTCTCAGAGGCATCGGTCGCGATAACGCGGGCAGCGGTCAGTTCTTTTGCCAGGCTCACGGCGATACAGCCTGAGCCGGTGCAGAGATCAATGATCCTGACCGGCGTGTTCCGGTCCTGCACGATCGCGAGTGCCGCTTCAATGATGAACTCGGTCTCGGGTCTGGGGATGAGCACGTCGGGTGAGACTATGAACTCAAGGCCCCAGAATTCCTGGTTGCCGATGATATGCTGAAGCGGTTCGCGCCTGGTCCTGCGCTGGATCACGTCGGCAAACTCCCGCTGATGGTTATCATCGAGCACATCATCTCGATGAGTGATGAGCCAGACGCGGTCTTTCATAATGATATGAGAAAGAAGCACTTCGGCGTCGAGCCGGGCATTGGTTATGCCCGCTGTTGATAACAGGGTTGCCGCATTGTTGATGGCTTCAGCGAGGGTCACGGTAAGTCCGAGTGCGGAGTGTAGAGTACAGGAAGTTCGGACGATATTGTATTCATTCATTTTCACTCCGCATTCCGCACTCCGAATTCCCCACTGCACTTCACAGATTTTTCAGCCGTTCCGCGTTCGCCGCAGAGGTCAGTCCGTCGATGAACTCGTCGAGGTCGCCGTCCATTACCGCATCAAGCCGGTACAGCGACAACCCGATGCGGTGGTCCGTCACGCGGGTTTGCGGAAAGTTGTAGGTCCGGATCTTTTCACTGCGTTCTCCGGAGCCGACCTGTGACCTGCGGTCCTGGGCTGTTTCGGCATCCTGCTTCGCCTTCTCCTTCTCCAGCAGGCGGGACTTCAGGATCTTCATGGCCTTTATGCGGTTCTTGAGCTGCGAGCGCTCGTCCTGGCACGCGACCACCTCGCCGGTGGGGATGTGGGTGATCCTGACGGCGGAGTAGGTGGTGTTCACACTCTGGCCGCCGGGACCCGATGAACAGTAGGTATCGATGCGCAGGTCCTTCTGTTCGATATTCACTTCAACGTCATCGACTTCGGGCAGCACGGCCACGGTGACCGTGGAGGTGTGGATCCTGCCGCTCGCCTCCGTGGCAGGCACGCGCTGGACCCGGTGCACACCGCTCTCGTATTTAAGCCTGCTGAACACGCCCTTGCCCTGGATCTGGGCGATGATTTCCTTTGCGCCGCCCACTCCCGTGGTGCTCATGTCCAGGAGGGTGACCTGCCAGCGTTTTTTCTCGGAGTAGCGTGAATACATGCGGAAGAGCTCGGCCGCGAAGAGTCCTGCCTCGTCACCGCCCGCGCCGGCGCGGATCTCGAGGAATACGTTCCGTTCGTCCCGAGGGTCCTTGGGCACGAGCATGAGCTGGAGCTCCTGCTCCATCTGCGCGCGTTTCGGTGCAAGCTCCTTGGTCTCGGCCTCGGCCATTGAGCGCAGCTCGGGGTCCGCCTGTTTGTCGTTGGTGATCTCCGCGGCCTCCTGGAGCTGCTTCTGCAGGTCCCGGTACGCGCGGTAATGGTTCACCACGTCTTCGATGTCCGACCGCTCCTTGGAGTACTTCTGGTACTGCAGGTGGTCGGCTGCGACGACAGGATCGGACAAGAGCCTTGTCAGCTCGTCATATTTTTCCGCGACTGCTTCTAATTTTTTGAACATAAAAGAATAGCCTAACCACAGAGGTCACGGAGAACACGAATTGCACGCAAGGTAGTTACGAATACCACGAAGACAAGCAAAACATGCTTACTCTTGTGAAATTCGGTCAATTCGTGTGAGTTCGTGGTTCAGGGTTTCGACTCTCAAACAAAAAAACCCCGCTTCAGCGGGGTTCCATCGCGAGGGCCTCGTTCAGCGCCCTGATGGCGACCTCTATCTGGTCGTCCGACGGTTCACTCGTCGTGAGCCGCTGCAGCCAGAGTCCCGGCAGCATCAGGGTTTTGATCAGAGGGTTCCCGCACTGCTTCGCGCTGTACTTGATGAATTCATATCCCAGCCCCGCGATCAACGGCAGCAGGACGATCCGCGAAAGACCTTTTGCCCAGAGGGGCCAGCTGCCCGGAATGAGCGAGAACAGCAGAATGGAAAGCACCATGACCGCGATCAGGAAGCTTGTGCCGCAGCGAGGGTGGATGCAGGAGTACTGCCGCGCGTTCTGGACCGTGAGCTCTCCCCCGGACTCGTAGGCGGCGATGGCCTTGTGCTCCGCGCCGTGGTACTCGAAGACCCGCCGGATGTCCTTCATGAACGAGATGCCGGAGACATATCCCAGAAACAGCCCTACCCGGAGCACGCCGTCCGTGAGGTTGAACAAGAGGCTGTTCTTATTGACCGTATCGTAGTATGAGCCGAGCAGGTTGGTCAGCAGGAGGGGGAGCGCCAGGAAGATGCCGAGGGAAAAGGCAAGTGCCACGACCATGGTACCGGCCATGGCGAGGGATCCGATCTCCTCTTTCTTTCCGTCCTTACCTTCTTCGAGCGATTCATTCGCTGAGAAATTGAGCGCCCGGATGCCGAGCCACAGGGCTTCAAACAGCGCTGCCGAACCCCGGATGATCTTCTTTTTCAAGATCGGGAACCGTTCGCCGAGGGGCTTGAGCTCCTGCGTGAAGACCACGATCTCGGCGTCGGGTTTTCCGCCTTTGCGTACGGCCACGGTAAAGGCGCGCGGTGAGCGCATCATCACGCCCTCGAGCACCGCCTGGCCGCCTATGTTCACTCTATCTGACAAGTCAGGGACCTCGTGTATGAGCAGTAAGCAGTGGACAGTCGTTCAGAAAATAGGGGCGGCACGAGTAGCGACCGGTTCAGCCCGCATAGGCTGACCTCTGTCCGCTCTTCATCTGAATTACGCCTTCGTGTATTTTTTGCGGAACTTATCGATGCGGCCTTCGGTATCGATGAGCTTCTGTTTGCCGGTGAAGAAGGGGTGGCAGACCGAGCAGATGTCGAGCCTGATGCTCTCTTTGGTGGACCGTGTCTGGTATGCTTCGCCGCAGGCGCAGTGGACCTCCGACAGCTTGTAGTCCGGGTGAATTCCCTGTTTCATGGTTCTACTCCTCCTGATTATTGTTGAAGCCATAATACGCACTGGATGTATACATCGCTGCATTTCAAGCCTTACCATGGTCACCCTTGTTAGAATCCCCTTTCTGACGGGGTCCATCACTGGTTACCGTAAGGCCGGAATAATATAACAAAACATCTAAAATTACAAGCGAAATATTTGACC
Organism: Nitrospirota bacterium; assembly: GCA_963732675.1. GTDB lineage: Bacteria > Nitrospirota > UBA9217 > UBA9217 > UBA9217 > JALNZF01. Next base: position 89,160 of record CAVTAJ010000013.1, on the reverse strand, counting down.
GGCTACTTGTTCATCGAGTCCAGGAAGTCCCTGTTCGTTTTTGATTGTTTGAGCTTTTCGAGCAGGAACTCCATGCTTTCCACGGTGGAGAGCGGGTTCAGGACCTTTCTGAGCACCCACATGCGGTTCAGGTCGTCCTTGTCCACGAGCAGTTCTTCCTTGCGGGTGCCGGACGCGTTGATGTCAATGGCCGGGAATACGCGTTTTTCGACCAGCTTCCGGTCGAGATGGAGCTCCATGTTGCCGGTGCCCTTGAACTCCTCGAAGATCACGTCGTCCATGCGGCTTCCCGTGTCCACGAGCGCCGTTGCCAGGATGGTGAGGCTGCCGCCGCCCCCTTCGATGCTCCGGGCCGCGCCGAAGAACCGCTTCGGACGCTGGAGCGCGTTGGCGTCCAGACCGCCGGAAAGCACCTTGCCCGATGCCGGGATGATCGCGTTGTGCGCCCGCGCGAGGCGGGTGACGCTGTCGAGCAGGATCACGACGTCCTTTTTGTGCTCAACGAGCCGCTTTGCCCGCTCGATGACCATGTCCGCGACCTGCACGTGCCTCTGGGGCGGCTCATCGAAGGTGGAGCTGATGATCTCGGCCTTGACCTGACGCTGCCAGTCCGTGACTTCCTCGGGCCGTTCGTCAATGAGCAGAACGATGAGCTTGATGTCCGGATGGTTCTTGATGATCGCCTTGGCCACGGCCTGGAGCAGCATGGTCTTGCCGGTCCGGGGAGGGGCCACGATCATTCCGCGCTGGCCCATGCCGATGGGCGTGACGAGGTCTATGGCGCGCGTGGTATAGTCCGTTGGGCCGGTCTCGAGCTTTATCTTTTTTTCGGGGTAGTAAGGCGTGAGGTTGTCGAACAGGATCTTGCTCCGGGATATTTCGGGGTCTTCATAGTTGATGGCGTCCACCTTGAGGAGCGCGAAGTAACGCTCGCCCTCTTTCGGAGGCCGGATCTGGCCGGAGACGGTGTCGCCGGTGCGGATGCTGAACCTTCTTATCTGGGAGGGGGAAACGTAGATATCGTCGGGGCCGGGGAGATAGTTGTAATCGGGGGCTCGAAGGAAGCCGAAGCCGTCGGGCAGGATCTCGAGAACGCCTTCCCCGAATATCATGCCGTTCTTTTCCGTCTGCGCCTGCAGGATGGCGAAGATCAGCTCCTGTTTTCTGAGGCCGCTGACGCCTTCGACCTTGAGGTCGTTCGCCATGTCGGTCAATTCGGCGATGTTCTTTCCTTTGAGTTCTACTAAATTCATGGTTTTACTCCTTGGCCCGTGGTTTGCTGGGGCGCGTGCGGTATGTACCTGGTGAGAGGTGGGTTGATGGTCTACTCCGTGCAGAGATCGTCCGGCGCGCCCTCGCGAGCGATCCGGAGACATCTGTTAAATGTTCCGTGATTGTTGATAAGCACCGTCTTTGATCTCTGGCGGGGCTATGCTGCTCCTGCTGTTGCAGGTATAAGTGTTGTATATAGCGAGCGTGATGTTGGTTTTTATAAGGAGGCTGGTTCCGTCAGGCTGATTGTTGTGAATGATCAGCAACAACGTAGTCTGTCAGCGGGTTGCTTACGTGATAAAAGACCTCTCTGTGTAAACGGTGTGCAGTGTTTTTTACCTGGTTATTAGTATGCTGGGTTTTGCAATAACACGGGGTGTTTGGTCAGGGTTATTCGATGACTGGAGAAAATATACCCCAGTAGGCCGGGCTTGTCAATGATTTTATTTTGTAGTATTGCAGAATGCGTTTTTTTGTGATAATGTAACGAACAATTGACAGAGGACAGTCTACGGTTTTTTCAGTCTGCAATCTGATAGCCTGAACTCTTGATCCCTTATCTCGTCCGCGTTCTGATGGCCTGAACGCTAGATTTCCGGCTCTCACTTGTTTTTTGTCCGGGGGTATTCATGCCGCTTTACCGCTATAGGGCCAGGGATAAAGACGGCGCGCTGCACACCGGTACGATGGAGGCTGCGCGCAAAGAGGGCGTAGCGGACCAGCTCTCCGGCATGGGACACATCCCGGTGCTGATCGAGGAGCACGAGCCGGCGCGGCTGTCGGGGACCGACCTCGGTGCACTGTTTTCCAAGGTCACGACGCAGGACCTCATCATCTTCAGCAGGCAGCTTTCCACGCTCATGAGCGCGGGCATCCCCTTTATCCAGGGCCTCGTAACACTCGAACGGCAGTCGGAAAATCCCCGGTTGAAATCCGCGATTTCTCAGCTCAGGCGTGACATTGAGGCCGGCAGCTCGTTCTCCGATGCCCTTGCCAGGCAGCCCAAGTTATTCAACAAACTGTACGTGAGCATGATCCGGGCCGGTGAGACGGCCGGTATCCTCGACGAGATCCTGAGCCGGCTGGCGCTTCTTTCCGAGCATGAGGCCGAAACCCGCGCGCGGGTGAAAGCAGCTGTCCGATATCCGCTGATCGTTGTGATCGCCATCTCTGCGGCATTTGCATTTCTTGTCACGTTCGTGATCCCGAAGTTCGCGGCGATCTTTGCCCAGTTTAAAACAGAGCTGCCGCTGCCTACCCGCATTTTGATCAACATCAACTACGTGGTCCAGCACTACTGGTATCTTATTATCATCAGCATCGTCCTGGCTGCGTGGGGAGTGATATGGTATCTGGGAACGCCAGCGGGCAGATGGCAATGGGACCGGCTGAAGCTCAAGCTGCCGGTGTTCGGCACCCTTTTTCAAAAAGTAGCGCTCTCGCGGTTCGCGCGCGTATTCAGCGCCATGCAGAAGAGCGGCATCTCCATGATGCTGACGCTCGAGATAGCCGGCGAGACGGTCGGCAATGTAGTGATCGCCCGGGCAGTGGAGTCCATGAGCGGAAGTCTCCGGGACGGCAAGGGGCTGACCGCGCCGATGGAGTCCTCGGGGCTTTTTCCGCCGCTGGTCATTCAGATGATGGCGGTGGGCGAGGAAACGGGGCAACTCGATACCATGCTGAACAAGGTCTCCGATTACTACGACATGGACGTGGAGTATACCCTCCGCAACCTTTCGACCATGATCGAGCCGATCCTGCTTCTCTTTGTCGGCGGCATGGTCCTGTTCCTGGCCCTGGGGATCTTCCTCCCCATGTGGAATATGATGAGTCTGTTCAAGAGGTGATCAAACAGCTGAACATCTCTTTGCCTGTTACTGTTGGGCTATCTTTAATGGTTTTGAACAAAAGTATACGTTGACTCTGCATTGCAAAAAGCGTATATTTTAACCGCAAGCCGTTTCGGAGGCAGCGTGGGGACCTGGTACAAGAATGCAAAAGGGCTCACGATCATTGATGCTGTCATTACTCTCTGCCTTATCGGCATTCTGATCGGCGTTGTGATTCCGAAATATCAGCGAGTGGCCCGCGAGGCCCAGGAAGCGGCCCTTAAAATGGGGTTGGCGAATATTCGTTCGAGCATCCGGCTTTTTCGTGCGTTGAATGCACGAAACCCCAAGAGCCTCAATGAACTTATTGAAAAAAGTGTTATGCTTCCTTCGAGAATGGGGCCTGATCCTTCTTCGGGTTCGATATTTTTAGACGAGAAATATCTTGTAGCACAGGCGCTGGATGCACAGGGGCGTCTTGTGGATCCATTCGGCAGTTACTACGCGTACGATCCTGTTCTCGGAGAGGTCAAGGCGACGACAAGAGGGTATGAAAACTGGTAGCATACACACGGGTTCCATGCTTGGGCGTTGCATCGAATGTCTTTAGGGAACAGATATTATGTGTAAAATTAGGAGGAAGGAGATGAAAATGGCAAGAGAACAAAAAGGTTTCACCCTCATCGAACTGGTAATCGTTATCGTGATCTTGGGAATTCTAGCAGCAGTGGCCATACCTCGGTATATCAATATCGTAACTGATGCCCGGAAAGCGGCGGTAAACGGGATGGCCGGCGGCCTGAGAGCCGCGATAATTGTTTCAAAGGCAAAGTACATGGTGTCAGGATATGCGAGCGGCACAAGCATTGATATGGACGGTGTCCTTGTGAACGCTCCCAATGGGATTCCCAGTGGTACCAAGCCGGCATCATCTCAGCTCTTACCGATACCGCGGGATTTAACATCGACATGACGGATCCAAATGCAGTTACGTTTCAGCCTACCAATGGCGGAAGTGCGACATGCGGTGCCCTGTATAGCGGCGCTACAGGTTCCGTTAGTACCTCATTAACCGGCTGCTGATCGCAGTTGCAATGAAGGGCAAATGGCGCGGAAGGCGCGCGCCGGGGGCTTTAATTATATTGACAGTGTTTAATGCAAGTGATCGATTTGCTGAGTACAATGGGAGTTTAATAATACTAATTCTAAGGAGGGAACAAAAATGGTAAGAACACAGAAAGGCTTTACATTAATTGAGTTGGTCATGGTCATCGTGATTCTGGGTATCCTGGCGGCAGTGGCGATCCCGAAGTATATTGATATGCGGACAGACGCGCTGAGTGCAAGCTTTGATGGCATGTGCGGAGGGTTGAAGTCAAGCGGCGGGGTTTTGATCGCGTCTTCATATACCGGGTATCCTCGGGGATCGCTAAAGCCGATCGCTGACGTTCTTGCGAATACTGATTTAGGCGGCGCAACGACGACTGTAGCAGGAAAGGTAGCAACAATTTCCTATCAGGGGTCTACTCGTGCATGCGATTTGACGGCAGTCGTGCAGTAACAGTTACGTAATGGAAACCATGATTGGCTATGGGGAGCAATCCCCATAGCCAATTTTTTGACAGGGGTTAAATGCATTCCTAACTATCTTCGCAGGAGGGATACTTGATGGCAAGAACACAGAAAGGCTTTACATTAATTGAGTTGGTCATGGTCATCGTGATTCTGGGTATCCTGGCGGCAGTGGCGATCCCGAAGTATATTGATATGCGGACAGACGCTCTGAGTGCAAGCTTTGATGGCATGTGCGGTGGATTGAAGTCAAGCGGGGCAGTCTTGATAGCGTCTTCGTATACCGGGTATCCACGGGGAACGCTGAAGCCGTTTGCCAATGTTATTTCTAATACTGATTTAGGAGGCTCTGCAACGGCGACCGGGACGACGCCGGCGAATGTTACGATTTCCTATCAGGGGTCAACTCGTGTATGCAATCTGACGGGAGTTGCATTGTAACAATTTGACCATGCGTACCATGATTGGCAATGGTGATAGGACCCGTTAGCCAATTTAAAAAAAGGATTGAATGCATTCCACCGTGATCCGCAAAAGAACGGTTTTGCTCTTCCTCACGTTGACAGGCTTGCTCGCCTATCTCAATTCCTTCAGCGTACCTTTTCATTACGATGATTTTCATTTTCTGAAAGAACAACTCATCATCAAGTCTCTTCCCGCTTTATCTCGACTGGATAACCGGGCACTTCGCGGCGGTGATAACCAGCAGGGCTTTTCTTCTTTTTACCTTTTACCTCAATTATATGGTGGGTGGTCTTGATACGTTCGGATACCATCTTGTCAATCTGAGCATCCACATTGCTGTTGCTTTTACGTTCTATCTGCTGATCGCCCGGTATGTCGACAATAAAGACGATGACCGATATCACACCATAGCGCTACTTGCGGCGCTGTTCTTTGTAGTGCATCCGATCAATACTGAAAGCGTAACCTATATATCGAGTCGGTCTTCGGAGTTGTCCACGCTCTTAATGCTGGGAACGATGCTTCTGTTTTTTCGAGCCACGGGAAAAGAATTTTCTTTTCTCCCCTATGGATTCAGCGTCGTTCTTTTTGTTCTCGGACTGGCATCGAAGGAGTCCGCCATTGTCTTGCCGGCGCTCCTCATCCTGTTCGATTATTATTTTATTGCCGAGGAAAGACCAAAACTTTCTCTCGAGAATTAAATTTCACCTGCCTTTTTGGGCAATGATGGCAGCGGGTTTTCTGTATTATGCCGGAAGTATCACCCACCCGGAAATGTATGACCGGCCCTGGCCGACGCACCTGCTGACCGAGATCACGGTATTTGTCGACTATCTCCGGCTGATGATTCATTCCTGTCGGGCTGACGATCGATCATTCGGTAACAGAGTCCATCTCATTGGATCTCCGCGTTGGGCTTTCCGTGGCGGTCGTCGCGGGGCTTCTTCTGGCGGCATATCTCTTCAGGAATAAGAGCCGGGTGCTGTCTTTTTCAATCTTCTGGTTCTTCATCAACCTGACGCCGTTCCTGGCAATGCGGATGAGCGATTACATGGCGGAGCGATGGGTCTACGCTGCGGGGCTCGGCTTCTGCCTTGCCCTCAGCAAGCTGTTCGTTGACGCCTCGCAGCGGTATACAAGAACCGGCATTGCCGCAATCGTCGGCATTGTCCTTTTCTTCGGCGTCTTGACCGTTATGCGGAATGACGTGTATAGAGACCCCATCACGCTCTGGGCCGATGCCCTTAAAAAAGCGCCCGAAAAAAGCAAGGCCTATGTCAATTTAAGCGCGGCCTATCTGGAACGTGGAAATATTGACAAGGCCATCGGCATCATGGAGCTTTCGCTGAAACAAGGCAACCGCGCGGTCGCAACGTACCTGAACCTGGCGATTGCCTATTTTATGAAGGATGACCTGAAAAAGGCTGAGGAGATAATGCTTACCCTGAACGGGTCGATCTCGGCGGAAATATACTATTACAATCTCGGTTCCATTTATAAACAAAAAAAGGAATACCGAAAGGCCATTGAAACGTTCACAAAGGCCTCAGAGGGAAAAAACTATTCGCCCGCAGTTTTAGGATCAATAGCCGAATGTTACAAACAGCTCGGCAATAAAAAGAATGCAGCGGAATATTACTCAGCGGCAGCAAAGGGTATCCCGCAAAAGTCGGAAGATTACCTGATGGTCGCACAAAGTTATTTTGAGTTGGGCGAGCCGGAAAAAGGCAGGGAAACCATGAACAAGGCCCTGCTGGCCGATCCGATGAACATATATATCAGAAATATTATCGCGACGACATACCTTGAAAAGAAGAACTATAACGAGGCATTCAAGCATTTTTCAATAATGTCGAAAATGTCCCCCGGATACGCGCCGGCCTATAAAGGCATGGGACAGGTCCTGCTTGGAACTGGCAGCCGTCAGGAGGCGGGAAAGTATTTCCGGAAGGCGTTGGAACTCCTGCCGCAAGATTCTCCGGACCGGAAAGCCGTGCAGGACCTTCTGGACAGGAGCCGGGGATAGATGCTTCAGGCGCCTTGAACTATCATCCTGATGTTGATATACTGTGAGCAATCCATGGACAGAAAAGGTTTTACACTTATAGAACTCATCATGGTCATGGTGCTTATCGGCATCCTGGCAGCGGTCGTTATCCCGAGGCTGGGCACCATGACGACCACGAACGCCGCGGCTTTTTCCGACAAACTGCGCGCCGATATCCGCTATGCGCAAAACCTGGCCATGACGCGAGGGAAGCGGACGAGGGTGTATTTCAACGGAACAGGTCCGGCCCCGGTGACGGCTCCAGCGCAAGGTTACACCGTAGGAATTGACAACAGCGGTACCGGTAATTGCAGCGTCTTCCTGTTGGCATCTGATCCAGCCGGCGGGGGGAATATGCTCGTTACGTTGAATGCCGGAATTTATGCAGGAATCAGTATTCCTGCCCCATCAATAACCTGTCTTGAATATGATTCCCTCGGACGGCCCTATACGTGCGGCGCTGGTGCGTGCGGCACGGTCCCGCTGGCTGCGACAATGACTGCAGACGTAAATGGTAATGCGTCCATGAGGGTGTCGGTTTATGTGCAGACCGGGGCGGTGAATTGAGATGCAAAAGATAAAGTCAGGAGTCAGGAGTCAGGAGTCAGGAGAGGGCGGCTTCACCCTGATCGAGACCATCATTACCCTCGTGGTCCTCTCGATCGCGGCGGTGGGCGTGCTTTCGGTCTTTACCAGCGGAATGAAAGGAAGCGCAAACCCGCTCATCCTCAGTCAGGCAACGCAGCTTGCGCAGGGGGAGATGGACCAGGTTTTCGGTGAAAAGGCGACGAACGGATTTAATGCCGGGACATTAGTGACAGGCAGCCCGCCCTGTAATTCGACGATATTGGCGGGGTTCTTTTGCACTCGTACGGTCTGTTTTGTACCTGCGGGAAACCTGAATGATCAGTCGAATTGCGCAGTGGCGACTGACTACAAACACGTGACCGTGACGATCGCTCAGCCGGTAATCGGGAGTGTAAGTGTGGAATCGCTCATAACGAATTATTAGAAGGGGCTTCGGATGCGAATTGCGGATTACGGAGTGAGGAATAAAAAACGGGGCAAGATGCGGGACACGGATTGCGAAAGTTCAATGCCGAACTCCACACTCCACACTTCGAACTCGAGAGGCTTTACCCTTATTGAGGCCATCATTACGATCGTGATCGTCGGGATCATTTCCAGCATTGCGGCCCTGATCATCCTTGAGGGGATGAAGGCAAGCTCAAAAGAGCAGAACCTCAGCGAAGCGCACTACCAGGCCAGGATTGCCATGGAGCGTATGGCCAGGGAGATCAGGTTGATCAGGAGCCAGACAGCCGGCGATATCCCAACGATGGCCGCCACAGACTTGATTTTTTGCGATGTGACCGGAAAAGCAGTAGAATTTCAGCTTGCAGGAGCGGCCTTGAACCGGCGTGAGAGCGCAACGTGCAGCCCATTCGCATGGGGTGGGTGGAACGCCCTATCTTCGAGCGGTATTAACCCGCTGACATTCACGTATCTCGATTCGGCCGGAGCCGGCGGGGCAACGGCAGCAAACCTGTGGTTTGTTGACATCAACCTGACCGATACACAGGGTTCGGAATCCCTGCAGATGCGAACCAGGGTGCATCCGAGGAATTTCTGAGACTCCGTGAATGGGTAAATCGTGAATGGGTAACGAATCGGTTAATCGGTATAACGAATATGATGAACAAAAAACATCAAAATGGCGTCACCATCATCGCGGCAATATTCATCATCGTGGTCCTTGGGTTCATGGGCGTGATGTTTCTGTCGATGATCAATACCGGCAGCTTCACGGCCGTTAATGATATACAGTCCGCGCAGGCTTTGTACGTGGCGGACGGCGGGATGGAATACATACTGGAAAATCGGGCGTTCCCGAATTACTCTACGGCTGGGACGATGGTAAGCCTTGGCACGGGCAGCTTCACGGTTTCCACACCCACGTATCTGACGGCTGATCCGGGAGCTGCCGGGCTGACAATTAATGTTCAATCTACCGCGACCTTCCCGAACGCGGGCCGCATCATCATTGATTCTGAGCTGATTACTTACACTGGAAAGAATGCCACCCAATTTAATGTCGGCGTTACGCGTGGCGCGGGAGGCACGACTGCGAGCGCCCACGCTGTCGGCAATGCGGTCTACCCCGTTACAACGGTCACTAACAACCCCCTTCCGATCGGTAACACGACGATCAACGTCACATCGAACGTCGGGTTCAGCATCCCCGGAGTGATCGTCATAGATACGGAGTATATTTTTTGCGCAGGCGTCAGTGGAACGGCGCAATTCACAAGCTGCATACGAGGTTACAAGGGATCTCCGGCAGCCGCTCATCTGCTTGGAAGCAATGTTTTTCAATATGCCATCACATCCACCGGTACCGTCGGCAGCGCACAGCGCGCGGTGACAGCCAGTATGCAAACCAACAGCATTTCAGGCGCCATGATGGTCTATGCCAAAGCGAACGGAGACGGCACACCCTATTACCGGCGGTGGGACGGGACTGCCTGGGGAGCGGAGATGGCGGCCACGCCTGTGCCCGCGAATATCCAATATGTCATGCTCAAGTTCGCCAAGACACGCGACGAAGCCGTGCTCGGAACACTGAGCTCGAATGGCGACATCCGGGTACAGGTCTGGAACGGCGCCGCGTGGGGTGCTACGTTGCTGCTGGCGAACATCGGCACGACGGATGATAATTATCGCGGATTTGACATTGAATACGAAAACACCGGCGACCGGGCGATCGTGGTTTATAACGATGGGACCGCTGACCCGGACTACCGGATATGGGATGGAGTGGGATGGTCCGGACCCTGGGATATAAATGTTCCTACAACCGGCAGCCCGAATTGGATTGAACTTGCGCGGAAGCCGGGCGTCAGCAGCGAAATTGCCATGATCTTGCTTGATAGTAATTCCTATGTCTACGGCATGAGATGGACCGGAGCAGCCTGGAATAATATGGGGGTTGCGGGGGTCTGGGATACCGCGGCCTCCACTTCCACGACCAAGGCAATCCATGTGGCCTATGAGCAGCTGACTGGCAGGGCCATGTTCATTTGGGGCAGTTCCACGAATAGGAGACAGCGTTTCCGAATATGGGATGGGGCGACTTTAACGTTAAGCGGTATTACGAATTTGGATATCGCAAACATGGGTGGAGTGGCTAATTGGATAAGGCTGGCTGCTGATCCCTATTCCAACGGGATCATGTACAGCGTTCAGGACTCAGGAAGAGATTTGAACACTCGTTATTGGGATGGCGCTGCATGGGATACCGCGGCCTCGCATCCAGAGCATGATACCGGTACTGAGGATACAAGCAGAAATAACGACATCGTGTTTGAAACTTTTGCAGCGAATGCCGGCAGGGCGTGGCTCTTGTGGGGGAACGGCTCCAGACTCAGCAGGAGACAATGGAATGGGGCCGCGTGGGGAGGCATAGCGACCACAGGAGACGATACGAGTTTGGTCCAAATGGTGGCGCACCCCGTGTCCGGGGCGGTGTTGTCCGGCATATATGAAAGCTCAGCCTCTGCAACTGACGATATTTGGGAAAGCCATTTGACATCAGGCGGCGCCGTATGGTCGGCGAAATTCACCGTCTGGGGCGGACCGACCGTAGCAGCCCCTGTCATGGAACGGCTATGTCTCGCAGTTGAACGACGCAATAACCCGCTCATGTCGCTTGACTGGAAAGAGATATTTCCGTGATCTGGCAAAATCTCTCGTAAGCGGCCGCAGGCCTTCTGGCAGCAGGATGCCTATGGGGTCAGGGCGCATATAGGGTCAGAAGTCGGAATTACTATTTCGCCCTTTCTTTTCTTTTTTCAATCATGGAAGACCACGGCGCGGCCTTATCATGATCGCATGCAGCAATAACAGGGATCCCGGTCAGTGGAATGAACCTCGGCCGCGTGGTTCCCCTCGATTTTTTCACTTTGCATTTCGCCTTTTCTTGCTTCATCAATCGCATTAGGCCTGGGCCTGACTTGCTCTCGCGAACCTCAAGAGGGCAGCGCTGCGGAAGCGTATCCCGAGTGGCCAACAAAGCTCGGCATTGACGAAATAGTGGTATCCTTTTTGAGACGGTTACCATCTTGACATCAGATAGGGCACCGTCCTGACTCCGCAGGGTTCCCCATTTTTTTAACCCCACCCCTATTTTGCGGTCCTTCCTTGGACAACACAAACATCATGCTAAGGTCGGGTTTTTCGTTTATAAAATAATCGCAAAAAACCACTTTTTTATTCTTGACAAACGCCGCAATATCAGCTATTTTTTTCGTAATCTATAGAAAAATAGACTCAAACTCAAACCCAAACTTAAATTCAAGCTTATTTTTAGATTCAGTCCCTGTCTGGGAGAAGGTACATGAAGACATCAGAAATCATCAGCAAGCTCGAGATCCCGAGGCACAAGCTCTACTACCTGGAGCAGAAGGGGTATATTAGCCCGAAACGCATCCCCATGGGCGACCTGGAGGCACGGGAATACAGCAAGCAGGACTTCGAGCGTGTTCGGGCGATCTGGAAATATTTGCGGCGCGGGTACAAGCACAAGATGGCGTACCAGATGGCTTCGGAAGAGCTCAAGACGGAGAAGAGTTGATGCAGGACAAGGGGGGTAACGAAGATGGACGAGGGACGCAGGACGAGAAGAAGGTGTCCGTCGTCTTAGCGAACGAAGTGAGCGGTCATCCATCGTCCGTCATGATGTAACCTATGGGACTCTTTTCAAACGACATAACGGGCATCGACATCGGCGCGGGAAGCATCAAGGTCGTGCGCATCGCGAAGAGCGGGAAGCGTCCGAAGCTTTTGTCGGCAGTGCTTGTGGAGTTTCCGCCCGACCCGGCCCAGGCCATGAGCATCAGCTCCGACCTCCACCATCTCCAGGCCGGCAAGAAGATCGGCAGCAGCAACATCGTTACCCTGATGCCCGGCAAGCACCTGACGATCCGCTCGCTCACCCTGCCCAAGATGCCGCTCAGCGAGCTGCGCGAGGCGGTCCGCTGGGAGGCGAAGCGGCATATTTCGTATCCTGTCGATGCCGCCCAGATCGAATACCTTATTGTCGATGAAAAACGCGAGGGCGCGGTGGAGAAGTACGACCTCGTTATGGTGGCCGCTGAACGGGGAAAGGTGCTTGAGCATCTGATGCCGTTCCAGGAAGCGAAGATCAAAGTGTCCGCCGTGGACGCCAACGCGCTGTCGCTCCGCAATGTTCTCCGGTTCCGCGAGATACCCGTTGACGCAAACACCCTCGTCGTGGACCTCGGCGCAGGCAAGACCGAGATCAATATTTTCAAGGGCGGAATTCTCCGCTTCAGCCGCTGTATCGAGAGCGGCGGGCTGGACATGACCCGCGCCATCGCCGATACGCTGGGCATCGGTTTGCAGGAGGCGGAAGACAAGAAGCGTACTCTGAACGTTCTTACCCCGGCCGGCCAGGACAAGGCGATCGAGGCGGTCCAGTCGCGGCTCGACGGTCTGCTCATGGAGATCCGCCGGTCAGTTGAATACTATAAAACCACGTTCCGGGAGAAAAACGTGGAGAGCATGATCTTGAGCGGCGGCGTTTCGCTCATGCAGGGGACGGCGGCATACTGTGAGCAATCTCTGGAACATGGGGTGGAGATCGACCGGCCTTTTGACTGCCTGTCATGTAAGGAGAGCATGCTGGAGGAGTTCGGACCCGTTGCGCCGCGGTTTTCGGCGGCCATTGGGCTGGCGCTGAGAAAAGTTTAATATTCGCTTTTGGTCCCGGCATGTCCGGGTCGGTATTCTTAAAAGCAGCGGCAGGATGAAAAAATAAAAACATCATGAAACCGGTAAAAGACTATATCAATCTGCTGCCCCAGGAGGAAAAGAAATCCTCTTCCTTTGCGACGTGGGGTGTTCTTCTGACCATGCTGTTCATACTGGTGTGGCTGGTATTGTTCGGCTGGCAGGCGCGGCAGTACGCGATGTCGCAAAACCGGCTTGCCACCCTGAACGCTCAGAAGCAGACACTCCGGCAGCAGATGGACGCCTTGCGTAAAGAGCTTGCGATCGTTTCACCAACGGGAATGACGCGGGACAAGGCCGCGTTGATCCAGGATATATTGAAGGAGCGGGTGCAGTGGTCGCGGGTATTCAAACAGCTCTCGCTCATTGTCCCCAAAGGTCTTTGGTTCGATTACCTGGAAGGCATTGCCGACGGCAAGGCACAGATCAGGATCAAGGGGGGCGCATTAAGCTATCTCTCGATAGCCGATTTTATGCGTTCCATGGAAAAATCAGGATATTTCGAAGATCCGCAGCTATCCTATGCCCAGAAGGCCGTGGTCCAGGGGCAGGACATGGTTGGCTTTGAGATCATCTGCGGCATGAAAAAAGCGCAGGAGGCTCGGTGATGGCTGACAAGCGGTCACTTGTTGACTATTGGCGGAAGCTCACGAAGCGGGAGCGTATTGTTGCCACGGTCACCCTGTTCTGTACGCTCTCATGGCTGTTCTATCAAGTGCCCTATGATATGCTGGTGCGGTCAGTATCTTCCGTCCAGACGAACATTCGCAATAGTGAAAATGATCTTCTTGACCAGACGGCGCAGATCGTTGAGCTCAAACGTCGCGCATCCATTGATATGTCGGCATCAGCAGGATGGGACCTGGCCGACCAGAAGAGCGCTATCCTGTTCCTCGAGGATGTGTCCGGCGCCGCCCGCCGCATGGGGGTCAATCTGGTGGAGATCCATCCCGCCCGGGAAACCACCAAGGAGAAGTACAAAGAACTTTCGATGAATATCGACCTCAAAGGCCGCTACCGTGAGCTTGGAGAATATTTCAAGCGCCTTGAGAGCCTGCCCACGGTCGTGAATGTCCGCAAGATACGCATTGAATCCTGCCCCGATGCGTCTTCGGTGTGCGCAGCCCAGATCGAGGCGGTCACGTATATGGCGAAGTGAGAACCTAATGCGGATTACGGAATACGGTGTGAGGAACAGCACAAGGGGCATTAAAACGTTTTGTGAATTTGGACATATGTGCAAAGGACTACTCTATATCATTATGACATTGACGGTCATCTTCGCGACTGCGGTCCAGGCGCAGGAAGGCGCAGCGGAGAACGACCCCTTTCATCCCTCCGCCGGGCGGCCTGTTGCGATTGTCCCGGGCCCGCCTTCCGGAGACGGCTCCTGGGGCAGAGATCCCTTCAACAATCCTCTGGCAGGTAAGCCGCCGGCGCAGAAGATGGCGCCTTCGCCTGGCCTCCGGCCGTCTGCTGACCGGAATTATTTTCAGCGAGGACGTTCGGCTGGCCATTATCGGCGGCGAGACGTATCAGGAAGGCGTCAAGGTCGGCGACAGGAAGCTGGTGGATATCCGCAGGCGGAGCGTGGTGCTCATGAGCGCCGCCGGCGAAAAAGAAGAAGTGTTCCTCGAAGATTTTACCATGAACAAGTGAGGAAGAGAGTCTATCGAGTCTGTTGAGTTTATGGAGTCTGAAGGGTCTGAAGGCGAAGCCGTCTCAAACCCCCTGACTCCCGAGATTCCATTGGCTCGACCGGAGGTGACTATGGTTCCCTGTACATCCCAATCCCTGTTTCGTCTGGCGACGCTCGCGGGCCTTGCCCTGTGGCTGATCGCCGCGCCGGCGCATGCCCAGACGGTAGACATTAAAAAAACGCATTCAGAGTTCTCCATGGAGTTCAGGGATGCTGAGATCAAGGACGTGCTGAGGGCCGTGGGACAGGCGGCGAACCTGAACATGATCGTGAGCGATGGGGTGAGCGGAAAGGTCTCCCTGAGCATTAAGAATGTCGATATCTGGAACGCCCTCGAGTCCATTTTGAAGACCAAGGGGCTCACCTACGTGAGGGATGCCAACATGGTCCGCATACTATCACTGGCCGAGGTGCGGGACAATGATATGGAGACCAGGGTCTTTCCCCTCGGACATGCCAGCAGTCAGGACGTTCTTCCCATCGTGACCGGGGTGAAAAGCGAGAAGGCGAGGATTTCCGTTGACAGCAGGATGAATGCGCTCGTGGTAAGAGATCTTTCGCTCAATATCGACCAGATGGCGCGTTTGCTCAAGAGCCTCGATGTGAGAATGCCGCAGGTCCTGATCGAGGCGAAGATCGTCGAGGTGTCGAGCAATTACGCGCGGGAGTTGGGGGTGCAGTGGGGAGGGCAGTACTCAAGTACCAACGGCAAGGGGACTACCGTCGTGACCGGCGGCGCCTCGGGCTCCAGTAGTTCGACGAGCGGCTCTTCAAGCTCCACAATCGGCAGCACTACGTTTTTTCCCATGACCGGTGACATCGGCCTGAGCGGCAATGCCTATGCCGTGAACCTGCCGGCCGCGGTGGGGAGCGGCTCCGGCGGCGCGATCGGGATCTCCTTCGGCAAACTGGGCGGCGCTCTATCGCTTGATCTGCAGCTGTCCGCCATGCAGACCACGGGGAACGGGAAGATCCTGTCGAGCCCGAAGGTCATGACGATGAATAATAAGGAAGCGAAGATATCGAGCGGTATCGATATCCCGGTCCGGGTGCTGACCACGACGACTGCCGGCACCTCCGCGCAGGTCCAGATCATTTCCACGAGCTTGATGCTGTCGACCACGCCGACGATCGCCCAGGACGGCCGGATCACCCTTGCGATCAAGGTGGAGAAGTCGGAACCCGACTTTTCCAGGCAGGTCGACAATATCCCGACGATCACGAAACGGAATGCAAACTCAGAGCTGGTGGTGAATGACGGTGAGACGGTCGTGCTCGGCGGCATCCTCACCAAGAGCGAGGGCGAGTCCGAATCTGCGGTCCCGCTCCTGTCGAAGATCCCGGTCCTTGGTTGGCTCTTCAAGAAGAAGAGCAAGTTTGAAAACCAGGATGAGCTCATGATCTTCATCACGCCGACGATTGTCAAGGAATAAACACAGGGCCGCGATGCGGGGTTTAGAGGATTCGGTATGAAGATGACACTTCCTTACTATATGATTATCGGCATTCTCTTCAATGCACTTCTTCTGGGAGGCTGCGGAGGAGGCAGTAAAGACAGCCCGGGTGTTACCGTGAGCGCAACGATAACGCCGACCTACAATGCGGTCAGCACAACTTCAGTTGACGCTGTCCAGGATACGTGTGTGAGCGGGAGTTCAACTCAAGCTGAATATTTTGCCGACCATGGCGCGACCGTGTCGATCAGCGCGCGTCTTATTAACCCGGGTAATATTATCAAGGATATGACCGTCTCTATAGATCGATACACCATTAATTACAATAGCTCTGCGGATTCGCCCGGCGCACCTCTCATTCAGGCGGACAGCCGGGAAATGGCACTCAGTTTCCTGGTGAGCGGCGCCAGCACTGTTTCGGTGGAGACATCAGCAACGTTTGTTGATCTGGTGCGAAAAAACAAGTATTTGGCCGATTTGCAGTCCGGCGTCTATCAATCAAGCCCGGGCGATCTTAACAATTACATCGCCACCTATACCTTCGAAGGGCATAGTGAAAATGGCGTAAGCTTTACGGTAGCTGCGCAATCCACTTTCCAGATCGGCAGTTTCAATTATTGCCCGGCTGGCTATAATCCACAGTAGGGTGCTTTCCCTCCCATGACAGCATTGTCCACAGGCACGAAAAAGAAAACTCAGCAGGGAAGATTGCATATTCGTTCATGAGATCGGAGAATTGCGATTGACTCCCTTCCCCACTCTGTCGTAATATGATAAACCATGGAAACCAGCCGACGGGATTTCATCAAAAAGGCGCTCACCGGGGTGCTCGTTCTGCTCGGGTTTGGGTTCCTGGTCCCCGCTACCACGATAGTTGCTCCCGTTAAGAGCCGTGATAAGGAGCTGGCCTATTTCCCGCTCCTTGCCGAGGAGGAGGTCCCACGGGTCGGTGTGAAAAAGATGGAGCTTACGTTTGCTGTCCTGGGCAAAGAAAGGAAAGCCAGGGTCTTTATCGTCTCGTCTCCCGAAGGCCCTGACGTGTTCTCCGCCACCTGCTCTCACCTCGGATGTCTTGTCAATTATCACAAGGAAAAGCATGAGTTCGTCTGTCCCTGTCATGGGGGACGGTATGATCTGACCGGCAGGAACATTGCCGGCCCGCCTCCCGCGCCGCTTACGCGGTTCCCCCTGAAGATGGAGGACGGCATGCTGTTCGTCGGGGTCAAGGTGTAGGACGATGAAAATTCTCGACTATCTCAATGCCCGCATGGGAATCACCAGCAGACACCGGAGAGTGATGGACAAGCCGATACCGGGGTGGATCAACTATTTTTACTGCTTCGGCGGCGTTACGTTCACCCTGTTCATCGTGCAGCTCCTGACCGGTCTGCTGTTGTCCATTCATTACATCCCGTCCGAGGCGGAGGCGTACCCGAGCATTCAGCGACTGCACCAGATCGTGCCGCTCGGCGGCCTTCTCCGTTCAATACACCACTGGGCCGCGAACCTCATGGTCGTGATGGTCCTGCTCCACATGCTCAGAGTCTTCATCACCGGCTCCTATCAAAAATCCGAGGGAACTGAACTGGGTCGCAGGCGCCCTGCTGTTGGCGATGACGCTGGCGTTCGGTTTCACGGGCTACCTGCTTCCCTGGGACCAGAAGGCGTACTGGGCAACGGTGGTGGGGACCAACATGCTCGGTTCAATGCCGCTCTTCGGGCCGCATCTCGCCGCCCTGGTACGCGGCGGCACAGAGGTGACGGGCCAGACGCTCCTCCGTTTTTACAGTATGCACATGCTCTGGTTCCCGGTCTTGACGGTGCTATTTCTCTGGGTCCATTTCCATATCCTTCGGAGGCTGGGGATATCAGGGGGAATGTAGCGTCAGGAGTCAGGTGAACGCTCCACAATGCGGATTTTGCTGCACGCGGGATTGGCATGCCAGATAGTAATAACGATAAAAAATTCTTTCCCTATTATTTTTTCGAGATCATGCTCGTGGCGATGTTCACGGTCGAGGCGGTGCTGCTCCTCGCCGTCCTGTTTCCGCCGCCGATCGGCAGGGAGATAGACTTCTCCGCCCAGTACAGCCCGCGGCCTGAATGGTATTTTCTTTTTCTGTATCAGCTTACCAAGTACTTTTCCGGCGAATGGACGTTCGTGGGCGCTGTGCTGCTGCCGGGCCTTGCTTTCAGCGCGCTGCTCCTGGCCCCGTTTCTGGACAGCGGAAAAGCCACTGACCTGCGACAGCGGAAAACCGCAGCAGCCGCAGGGCTCATACTGTTGGCACTGGTGATCGGCCTGACGGTTCTCTCCCTGATATAGACACTTCCGATGCGGACAGTCCATGCTCCCATTTCCTGCTGATTAGCGGGCCTTCTCCGGGGGCGAGATATTCCTGCGAAACGATCTCGCCGAGATCGCCTGCCTGCTCTTCATATTGAATAATCCGCTGTTGCAAATTGTATCATATTATCTAGCAAAGCGTTAATTGTTAAGTTAACACTTTTAACGTTAACTAATATTTTAACATTATTCTGTCAATATACAAAAATAAAAAAACTGTAACGTACTGATTTATAATGTAATGCGTGTATTCAATAACTTGGCATGGCTATTGCTATATAGTAGTTTGTAATTCGATAATACAAATCATGGAGGAATCATGAAAAAGATACTGATAGCAGTTGATGATACAAAAGGATCGAAAAATGTTCTATCTGTCTTTAATAATTGTGTCCAGCATCCAGCGGAGGTCGTTTTGCTGCATGTTGAAAGACTGGAGGGAAGATCGCTGATCATCGATATGCTGGGCGATCCGGAGATGTCGACCCTGAAGGATATGCTCAAAGGCAGCGATCACAAGACGGCATTGGACAAACGGTCCGACCTGATCCTTGCCAATTATGAAAAAGAGCTGGCTCAGAACGGCTCATTTACCATCAAGAAGGTGAGGCGGGAGGGCATTCCGTCCGAGGAGATCCTCAAGGTTGCGGCCGAAGAGGGCGCGGAACTGATCATCCTTGGACAGAGCGGCAAACGGGGGGTCGATCGCTTCATTACCGGGACGGTGGCCCAATATGTGGAAAAGAACACGAAGGTCCCCGTGCTCGTGGCAAAACGACCGCTGATGTGCGAGGAGCCGTTTACCAAGAGAGATGCCTACGCCGCGGTTTCCGTTACGACTGCAATTATGCTCGCCCTGTTCCTTCTGGGCGTGATTCTTCAAAGAGGTTTGCTGGTGGTCCATTAAGCGAAAAAATCATTCACACAACGTGTGGACGTATATTACAAGGAGGACGTTATGAAGAAAGTATTGATAGCAGTAGATGAGACAGAGGGTTCAAAGTCAGTATTGTCGGTGTTCTGCAACATGGTCCGGCCGCCCGAAAGCGTGGTCTTGGTGCATGTCCAGCAGCTCGAGGGCAAGTCGCTCATGATCGATATGCTCGGCGAGGCCGAGATGTCCACTCTCAGGGAATCGCTGAAGGGCACGGAATACAAGGAAGCCCTTGACAGGAAGTCGGAGAAGATCCTGAACTTTTACCGGAAGGAGCTGGACAACGGCGGGCTGGTAAACGTCAAGACCGTGATCCGTAACGGCGTACCGGCAGAAGAGATCATGAAGGTCGCTCAGGAGGAGGGCGCCGAGCTGATCATCACCGGCTACAATGGCAAGACCATCATGCAGCGGATGATCTCCGGGTCCGTGAGCAAAGAGATCGAGAAGAACGCTCCGGTGCCCGTTCTGGTCGCGAAAAACCCGACCGAGGCGGAGAAGTACGCCTGGTCAGCAGCGGCTTCGGTCAGCCTCAAGGGAAGCAACTAGCTTTACAGAAGGTCTCGTTGCCGAGTTTGATCATACATTAGTGGATGCCCTCCAACCGTGAAGGATCTCGATGCTGTATCGTTACGAGACCCTTCACTTTTTTTCGCAGGTAGTGTATTATAGTTGAGCCAATAGATAGATTAGCATCATCATGTATCGGATGTTTGCACGGTCCCGATGAAGTCGGAGCATGAACAGGAGGAACACAATCAGCGTAAAGGAAGGAGGAGACAGAGAATCATCATTGGCAGCGAACAGATATGCGTGAATCAGTAAAAAGAAGATGTGAAAATCCATTCAATCATGCTGGAGGGGGGAAGCGTATGCTGCATAGCAGTTTTTTTTCTTTTGGGACCGCGATCTTGATGGGTCTCGCTCTTGGTTTAATTTTGCAGAGAGGTCGTTTTTGTCTGAATTCAGCGTTTCGTGACATCATTTTCATGAAGGACTATACACTTTTCAGGTCCTATCTTCTCGCCTTGGTCGTGGCGATCGTAGGTTCAAATCTGTTGGAAGATTTGGGGTTCCTTCAGGTGATCAATGCCGACAGCGGCGCCCTTGAATCGGTGGCGCTCATGCGCCAGAGCTTTGTGCCGGTGGCGAACGTCCTTGGCGGATTTCTCTTCGGCCTCGGGATCGTTCTTGCCGGAGGATGCGCCAGTGGTATCGTATATCGTCTCGGCGAGGGACAGTTGTCCGCCCTCATCGCGATCCTCGGGTTTTTCTTCGGCGCGGTGATGACCGCCGATGGTCTGCTGAGCCCGATCAACAATTATCTCAAGGGCTTCTCGGTCGAGATCAACGGCACGACAAGTCCCGCTGTCTGGGACATTTTCGGCGGCGGTCCAGCGCTGAAATGGATCACGATCGCGATCTTTGCCGTCGGCGTGTTGACCTTTGTTTTCGCAGGCAAGCCGGAGTTCAAGTCTAAGACAAGAGGCTTTGCCTGGGGCACCACCGGCGTTGCGATCGGTTTGTTGACCGTTATCGCGTGGTGGGTATCCTCCTATTTCGGCGGCGCGCCGCGCGGCATGGCAGTCAGCGGTCCGATCAGAGAATTTTTCTATGTTCTTCTTACCAAGAGCACGCATTCAAGCTTCCCTGAATTCAGCTTTCTGGGTATCTTCCGCGGCTCCTGGGGCATGTTCTTCATTCTTTCCGTGCCCTTCGGCGCATGGCTGAGCGCCCTTGCGCTCAAGGAATTCAAGTGGAAGATCCCTCCGGCTGCGGAGTTCCTGACGGTGTTCTTCGGCAGCATCCTGATGGGAATCGGTGCGGTCATCGCCGGCGGCTGCAATCTCGGCCACGGCATTACCGGCATGTCCGCGATGGCAGTTTCGAGCCTCGTGGCGATCACCTCCATCATCCTCGGCAACTGGACGATGGTCTACTTCAAACTGATCAGGCCGATGCAGGACTAACCTGGCATTTTAACAGAGAAGGACGGCTCCGGGGTGTGTAATGGAGCCGTCCTTTTTTTTACAGTATTTTAAGAGCTTGTTCCCGACAGATCAACCGCGTCCCCTGTTCTTACCATGCTGACGTATTATCCTTAAGAAATCATTTGGACGCAGATATTCAAAAACGAAGTCACCTATTTGACGAATATCAGATGCAAAACCAGCACTTTTTTATCAACACTTGGCTTTAGTTCATCTGCGTCCAACTGCCGTTCATTGGATAACCCGAAATTCGGCAGTCGAAAACAGTTGAGCGTAGATGAGGTGAAATGGAAGAGAAGGTATCCCCTGTGCGCTGAAGCGGGATTCCCCCGTAATATCAGCGCTTTTTGTCTTGATAATTATGCGTGCAGATGTTATTCTTGACCATGTCATGGAAACAATCTCATCATTCTACGAGCATGCTGGATAAATTAATAAAAGACCTGCAGTTGTTGCCGGAAGTATTGCAAGTCCTCAGGGACGGCCTTATGGTGGTGGATAACAAGGGCCGCATCCTCTTATTTAATCGAGCAGCCGAAGAAATGACCGGCTATCGGAAGGAAGAGGTCCTGGGGAAAGAATGCACTCTGTTCCATTGTGATGCCTGTTTGGCCCTAGATGAATCCGGAGGGCAGCCGGATACGAACGCCGAAAAATTCGAATTCATTTACAACAAGCAATGCCGGATGCAATCGGCTGATGGAAAGTCCATGCGTCTGTTAAAAAACGCTGTAGTTCTCAGGGACGACCATGGCGAGATCCTCGGTACGATCGAGTCGATGACGGATATGACGTCTCTTTACAAGAAGGAAATGGAACTGCAGGGCCTGAAGGAAGAGGTGAGGCAGGACTACTGGTTCATGGGGTTGCTGGGGAAGAGCATCCCCATGCAGAGATTGTTCGAGCACATACGGAATGCCGCTGCGAGCGAGGCCCCGGTCCTGATCCTGGGAGAAAGCGGCTCGGGCAAGAACCTGGTAGCCCAGGCGATCCACAAATTGAGCAGGCGCAAGGCGGGGCCGTTCATCCAGATGAACTGCGCGGCCCTGAACGAGCAGTTGCTGGAAAGCGAGCTCTTCGGGCATCGGAAAGGCTCCTTTACCGGGGCGTTGAGCGACCGGATCGGCCGCTTCGAGGCGGCCCACGACGGCGTCATTTTTCTCGACGAGATCGGGGACATGCCGATGACCATGCAGGTGAAGCTCCTGAGGGTCCTGGAGGAGAAGGTGGTGGAGCGCGTCGGGGAGAACAAGCCGATCTCCGTGAATATCCGGCTCCTGTCGGCAACGAACAAGGACCTCGGCAGCATGATCCACGCGGACAAGTTCCGGGAAGACCTCCTGTATCGGATCAATTCTATCATCATCAAGGTCCCGCCGCTGCGCGAACGGAAGGAAGACATCCCCCTGATCGCGCTCCACTATATCAGGAAGATCTCATCGATCAATAATAAGGACATCCGCAGCATCAGCCCCGCTGCGATGGAGATGCTCATTGACTTTCCCTGGCCGGGGAACGTGCGGCGTCTCATCAACGCTCTGGAGCACAGCGCGGCCACCTGCAAGGGCGATATCATCGAGGTCACGGACCTTCCGGACTATCTGATCTACGAGAAAAAATCGGAGGCAAGCGAACGCCGCGTGAACCCGGACGATATCCGCACGGCCCTCTCAATGCACAAGGGCAACAGGACGCTTGCCGCCAAACAACTCGGGATCAGCAGGGTCACGCTCTGGAAACGACTGAAGGCGATGGGGCTCGATGAATAGGCGAGCAAAGGTGGGACGATGATATGAAACGCACTGTTATGATCATAGGGATTTTTGTCGTCATAGTCGCGGCGCTCATCACCTTGAGCATTGCGCTGCAGCGGACCGTCCAGATGGAGATGGCGGAGCAGTTCAACAACCAGCAGCTCCTCCTTGCCAACGCGGAGGCGAAGAACATCAAGGACTATTTGAACAACATACAGGACGAACTGTACCACATCGCCCAGTTCGCGTCGCTGCTGCGGGACAGCAAGTTATCTGAACTATAAACTGATGACGGACGTTCTCTTTACGGACGCGGCCAGTGTCAAGAAGCGGATAGAGTTTCTGGACACGCGGGGAAGGATTGTCTACACGCGGGGCAACGTGCATGCGGCGGGGCTTGATGAAAAAAGCGTGGTCGCGTGGGCGAAACCGCTGTGCCCCGGAAACGCGAGGATGCTGCACGACGACGGCCTGGTAGCCATCATAACGCCGATTTGTCGCCAGGACTCCATCATCGGCGCGGTTGTGATCTCCATGGACATCCAGGACATCGCCAAGACCTTCCTCAGCTCCATCAAATCCGGCACGCGCGGCTACGCCTGGATGATGGACGATAAGGGCTACCTCCTGTATCATCCCGCGCAGCCCACCATGGTGGGCAGAAATCTGCACAAGACCGACGCCTCCTGTTTTGCATGCCACAAGAACTTTGACGTGGAGCAGAAGATCATATCGGGCAGGGTGGATTTCTGCACCGGCGAACAGTGTGGACGGTACGCTGTCTCCGACCGGCGAGGACAAGATCCTGGCGTTTTCCGTCGTCTTGGTCGGGGACGCGCGGTGGATCGTGGCGGTGTCGGCCCCCTATTCCGAGGTCACGCTGTCGATCAAAAGGTCCATGAAAATATATGTATGGATCATTATCCTGATTTTTGTGATGACCGTCAGCGTCTCAGCATGGCTGATCGTCATAAATCGGAGACGGGAGAAAGCAGAAGAACGCGAGAGACACGAGAAGGAACTCGAGATGATACGTTCTGAAAAGCTCGCGTCCTTTGAACGATTGACGTCGGGCATCACCTCCGAAATAGGGAATCCGTTGACCTCCGTCTTCTCTTTTATCGATGTGTTAATGGACCGGGAGGATGATGAGTTTAAGAGGGAGACGCTCGAGACCATTTTTTTCCATATGAACAGGATCTCGGAAATCTTGAAACAGTTGTCAGGTTTTTCGAAGATGACGCCTATAGAGGTCAAACCCTGCAAGGTAAACAACCTTATAGAGGATTCCCTGTCTCTCCTCCAGTATGATAAGAGGGTACAGGACATCACTATTATACGGGACCTCCAGCCTGATATGCCGGCAATCGCCACAGACGGAAACCAGATCTCCCAGGCTTTCGTGAACATCGTCTTGAATGCGGCGGACTCCATGCAGAACGGGGGGACGCTCACGATACGCAGCAGGGTACAAGACGGCACTATCGTCATCGAGTTTGAGGATACGGGAGTTGGCATCGCTCAAGAGAACCTCAGCAGGATCTTCGACCCCTTTTACTCAACCAAAGAGAAGGGAACGGGTTTGGGCCTCGCAGTGAGTTACAGTATCATCAAGGAACTCAACGGAAGCCTCACGGTAGAGAGCGAGCTCAATAAGGGTTCCCGCTTTGTGATTACCCTTCCCCTGCAGGGAGCGAAATGAAATGCGGGACAGTTCTTCCTTTTGAGAAAAACGTGTGAATAGTTAGTTCACTGCGAATCGACCGAAGTTCTTTCTTCTCCGGATCGCGCAAATAAGCCTCCCATCGCACCGACTGACATCGCCAGGGGGATGAACAAGATAAAGGAAACAATGACACCGCTGAATGCGGCAAATCCCAGTCCCTCAGGTTTAAACATAAAATTCAAGAGAAAAATTCCGCCTTTTAACAGGACATGATCGATAAAGTACATGAACATGCCGGTCAGCGCCGCATGCCGGATAGTCCCCAGCTTTTTCCGTAGTACAAGCCATCCCGCATAAAAAATAATGGAGATCCTGCCGAGATTGTAGAGAATGTCGCCGAGACCATACGGAAGAAATGCAAAGAGAGTATTTACTAAAAAGAAATTGATCAGAATATAGAAGGCCGGACGTCGCATCACCGCCAGGAATTTCTTTTTGTTGATATTTTTCTTGTTATCGGTTGTCATAGATTAGACCGTCCTCCTGACTCATATTGAGTTCCCGTTTGCTTCCTCAGCATATAAGTAGTTTGTACCCTTTAGAAAAGAGAGAATAGTTTGTACTCTTGTAAGATAATTTACGTACTTCCGCAGTTATTAATCATCTCATAATAGAGACGACATGATCGAAAATCACCTCCCCAACCCCTTCTTGTTAAGGGGAGGTGAGGAGGGATGATCTGCGAACATGCGGTGTTTGAGGAAAAGATCTCTTCGGGGACCCAGGCGGGTATGACGAGTGCACACTTTATATATGCATTATGTGTTCGCGAGGACCAATTCGTCAAGATCCATGGTGTCAACAGAGTAGGACTCCCGGATGATCTTCTCCGCGGTCTCCATGCCTGAACGAATGGCAACGTCCATATTATAATAACGGAACATGCCGCTCCTGCCTGCACTATGAAGGTTGCTGAAGCGACCCAGGTAATCATGGAGCACATCAGCATGTTTCAGGTAACCGACCTCGAAGAGGGGATAAGCCTTCGGCACCCTCACGATCATGCTGTCCAGGACCTCCTGTTTACGGATAAAACCGAGCTGGACAAGGTTGTCGACCGTGAGGTCGGTGAGCTTATCATCGCTCATAGTCCAGACCCGGTCACCCTTGAAACTGAAAAATTCCATGACCAGGAGCGATTTGTCCGGCGGGGCCATGGCAGGACTCCAGTTCTTCGGCTCATGGATCCTGCCGAAGGGGATCTTCTGCTCGGGGATATAGATCCAGGTCTGGTCAGTGACTCGCTTCCGGTCCACCATGATCGCCACGATTACCAGGTCCCGGAATTTAAGGCGTGCGGCGGCTTCGAGAATTTGGGCTGGTGGAGAGGGCCTGAGCATGCTGACGAGCGTGGTAAGGGGAATGCTGGATATGCACTCATCGGCAGGAAACGTCCGCATCTGGCCCTGATGATCAACAGAGATGCTCTCAACCCTGAAATCGGCGTGATTAACGCTGACCACTCGGGATTCGGTGAAGACGTTGTTGTTTCTAACGATCTCATCCCTGAGCCGGTCGGACAGACGCCCGATGCCGAGGGTAGGGTAATAAAAACTGTCTGTCAGGGTGGGCAGGTCCTTGCCGCCGAACTTGATGAAGGCGTTCTTTACCGCTTTAGCCAGGGACAAGTCCTTTGATGCGCTGGGCGACCCATGTTGCGCTGATCCTGCTGCAATCGATTCCCCAGACCTTTTCACTATATTCCTTGAAGTAGATATTGAACATAGTGCGGCCGAAATTGGTGACAACCCAGTCCTCGAGCGATACGGTTTCTTTTTCCCAGATCGTGCGCTTGATCGTTTCCTGGATATAATCTGCGAGGATCCCGGCAGTAGTCATGAGGCCGAGGCCGAATATGGCATTGAGCGGTTTCAGGGGGTAGTCGAAGTACTTATTGCGTAAATAGATCTTACTGCTGCGTTGAACGGAGATCAACTCGCTGCCCATCAACGCCTGGACGAACGCATTGATCTTGTCGTCTGTGGTAAAAAAACGATGGCCCCCGAGATCAAAACGGAACCCGTTCTTTTCGACCGTTTTCGACAGACCACCTACCGTGGTATCACGTTCGAATACTTTGACGGTGAAACCCGCGTTAGACAGGAGGTAGCCCGACGAAAGGCCGGAGAGGCCGCCGCCTAAAATGAGGATGTCCTTGTTAGAGCCGCGCACCATATCACCCGAGAGTGTATTTGTGAATTGAACACGGGAGGTAATACAACCTTCATCATGACCGACCACGAGACACGATCTGTTATGCCGATGATTCCATATGCCGGCACAGAAATGAGAATACCTGATGTATCCCTTCCCGACATCAAGTGAAACCAGCCGCCCTGATGCCGGGAAGGAATTAATTCTTTGAAGTACCTTTAGCTACTTCACGACCAGCACAGGCACATCCGCGTTGTCCACGACTTCCCTGCTGACGCTTCCCATGAACAGTCGCGTGGTCCTTCGCCCCCGCGAACCGACGATGATGAGGTCCGCCTTCACTTCCTTTGCCGTTTTCAAGATCTCTTCGGCAGGGTGACCATTTCTGACGATGGTTTTGATCCCTTTTAAACCCTTCTGTTCGAGGGCTTTTTTGTAATACGTAAGAATGGTCCGCGCTTTCTTGTCCAATGCCCCCTGATATGCAGTGCCCTTCAACACATCTCGCAGGGTGTCCATTTCCGCATCACCAAGCATTTCATCGATGAGTGATTTGCTGCCTTCGAATTTTTCCACATAAACCAAATTGATGACCTTCGGACGCATACAGGCGCAAAAATTACTGTATGCGGAAAAAGCTTTTTTTGTGCCTTTAGTATCGTCTACAGCAATGAGAACCTTTTCCATGCTTGTCTCCTTTTACGATGGTGCCGATTCAAAGCGCTCACCATTCATCGCATCAATCAAGAAGCAGATGCCCGTTTTTCAGCAGGGGATGCCCGCTCATGCTGTAAACAGTACGGCGCTTTGGTCACGCGGGTACTATTTTCCGTATCCACCCGCAGCGGGAGCCGCCGGAGCAGCACCGTAGCCGCCTGCCGCGGGAGCAGCCGGTGCAGCACCGTATCCACCCGCAGCGGGAGCCGCCGGTGCAGCACCGTAGCCGCCTGCCGCGGGAGCCGCCGGTGCAGCACCGTAGCCGCCTGCCGCGGGAGCCGCCGGTGCAGCGCCGTAGCCGCCTGCCGCGTGAGCAGCCGGTGAGGCACCATAGCCGCCTGATGCCGGTGCAGCAGGCGATGAACCATAACCGCCTGAGCCTGCCTGGGCAGGCGCGGCTGTTGCAATCGTCTCACGCTGTTGGCTGTAAATCACCAGAAAACCGATAATGCACACCATGATCGCAATAAGGATTGTCAGTGGTGCTTTCATATAGCCTCCTTGAAATTGGATCGGAGGGCTTCTTAGCCCTTTTTGATCTTGAAGACGATTTTCCCGCCTTCGTTCTTCTTCTCCATCAGTTCATGACCGGCCTGATCGAGCATCTGTAGGATCGTTTCCGCCGATGAGGGATTGTCGAAGGTCATCTCGAGCACCTCACCCTCCGCTATCTTCTCCAGCGACTTCTTGCAATAGATCTGGGGATGGGGGCACACATAGCCGCACACATCGAGCGCAAAGACACCTTCACCTTTTTTTTCAAATTTCATTGCCATGACAAAGAGCCTCCTTTTAGTAATTGTAGGTTATATAGTGTGGTTACCGGATTTCCATTAAAAATCCGCCATCTCAGCCGCCATCTTTCTCTCTGACCACCAGTTGAAGAACTTGACACCCGCAAACGCGCCGGTCACCATGCCGATGCCATACAGCCAGCCGCTGGGATCGCCGCCCGCTACGCGGATGAAAAAGGCGCCGATGTTGCAGCCGAGCGCGGGACGGGAGCCCAGTCCCATCAGCGTGCCGCCCAACAGGCCCCATACGATCAGTTCGCCTTTCGGCAGCTTGAACTTGAACTCCTTGCTCATCAGCGCCATGATCATGGCGCCGAAAATGATGCCGAAGGACATCCAGAGGGCGGGGTTGTGCCAGAGCACGGGGATGCCGTTGTTGATGCCGAAGAACACGTTGTCCCGCATGTTCCACCCGAGCTTGTCAAGGACCCATGCGCCGAACTGGCCTTCCTGGGTCGTGATATACCAGTAGCCGGGGTCGAATACCGTGCCCCGGATGCTGGTGTCCGCGGCATGCCCCATCTTCGTGAGGAGTGTTCCGAAATTGGTGACGCCGAATTTGATCTGCATACCCTTCATGACGAAGATGTGAAGTCCGGCGGTGATGCCGATGATGACACCCATGATAGAGGTCCGCTTGGACGCTGTCAGCATGCTCCACATCCCGGCGAAATGGTCAGAAAGGCCGGCTGGTTTACCGGTTTGTTTTGACCGCTTTTTGATGAACCCTTTCCGGATGTAGAAGGCATAGATGACGATGATCAGCACAAGGGCGGGAATGATAGCGCTGATGAGCGCATCGGCGATGAAGTATTTTGAGGCGCCCGGGAGGGCATTTGAGAATATCGCCGTGTGTGAAAGCTGAATAGAGGGTTTGTCCCAGACGTACCCGGTGAGGTAGTAGTCGAACCAGGAGGTGACCTTGTCGGCAGGAAGGTGCTTTGCCGCGGTGGATGCCATCCAGGAATCGGGTACCAGTTTCAGGAATGGACCGCCGACGTCAACAAAGATCGCCTGACCGAAGGATATTCCGAGGATGGACAGGATCGACGTGCCGTTGCCTTCGCCGATCTTATACAGAGATCCCGAGGCACATCCGCCGGCAAGGACCATCCCGACCCCGAAAATCATCCCCGAGATCAGTGTGTGGATGCCGAACGGAGCCGGATGGAAAGTGCTCATGTTGGTAGCCGCGAGTGTTGCCTGGATTGCGCTGAAAAAGATGAGCGCGATCAGGATGCCGACGGCCATTCTCGGGACTCCGGCGGCAAACAGGTCCCGGGACGCCGACGCGAAACAGAATCTGCCGTACTGAAGCATCATGCCATAAGCAAGACCGAACCAGATGTATACGACCAGGTACATGTAGTATACATTTGCCTTGTAGTACAGGAGGCTGATGAGGATCATCATGCCCAGTACCGCGAAGGCCTTTATCTGATTTTTTCTCTCTTCCATAATACTATTCCCCCCTATAAAAAATAGTTTGAAAGATGAAACACGTAAGCAGTTGCTTTGATCTCATCAGACGTTCCCCCCCCTTTCACTGTTTGATCACTCGAAAACTTATTCAATTTTCCATGAGATGTTCGGAGAAACATCCGGGATTATAAAAACGTTCTACGTAGTCATAGTTATATATAATTCTCAAACTAAAAACAAGCTCTATTTTTCATGGCGTCTATTTTTCGTGGCAATGTTTCTTAATTGCTTGATATTGCAGCAATAAAACGATATTGAATTGCGTGTTAAGGAATGGACTGGCGCATCTTGTGATGCGGTAAAGACTCATTTCGAACAAGGGTTGCTGCTGACAATCACAGGATTGTGTTAATCTATGTTAACTGTGTTAACTGTGCTAACTGTGTTAGTAAGGCTGATAGATACCGATACCGACGTTATGTTTGAAGATCGCTTCATTGATGCAGAAAAACCTGGCCTGATCGTAATGGATACCATTCCGCTCCAGGGACCTCGGCATGGCACTATCGGATGCATCGGCGATGACGACAAGAACCGAACGTTCTGCTCCCGGGGGCGTGTCTTCATAGTAAGCGGGGTTCCGGTACTCCCAGGTAAAGCGGAGGGAAGAGCGTTCGATCTCCTCGCGCGGCGGCAAGGCCCCGGGCTCGTACCGGTAGCGGATGCGCTTGTTCGTGAACAGGTCGAGCAGCGGCACGGAAATCGCCTGGTTGATAAAAGGTTCCTTCGGCGGAAGCGTTATGACCTCGACATCCGCAACGCCGAGCGTGTTCAGATAGGCGCCGGCGTGTTTCAGGTTCACAGCGCTCATGTGCTCTGCGAACGGAAGGTACGCGAAAATGGCGATCACGAGTGATGTCGAAACGATGCCGTAGGCGATGAACCGCCTCCGGTCGTCCTGCGTTATGACCTGCAGGCCGTACCCGGCCATCAGTGCGACCATCGGGAACACGGGGAGGGTATACCGGATCCTCCGGATCCCGAACAGGACGACGAGCAGGACCAGCCAGCTGATGATCGCGAAGCGGGCGTCTCGTTTTAATAGCGCGACAGCGAAGGACAGCAGCGCGAAAACCGTAATGATCGGGTGCATCTGGAACAGAAAGGTCGACACAAAACTTTCTCCCCACCGCTCAAGCCCCGGTCCCTGGTACGCGCGCAACAGCGCTAATTGTCCGGACACCACATCAGACTTCAACAGCAGCAGGCAGCCGGAAGCAGTCCCCGCGATCAGCAGAATGGCCGCTCCCCGCACTTGGGACCGGCGGTCGCGCGCGTATACGGCCATCACGACGATAAGCACGGTCAACATGAACCAGGCGGAGTATTTGGCAAGCACGGTCAGAACGATCGCAGCAACGGAGCAGACCATACGGGCCGCGCCGCCGGAGCGTACGGCGAGCAGGAACGTATAGACCGCGAGTATGAGAAAGCACATGGTCGGCACGTCAACGAGCATAAGCGGCACCTGGGTGAGCAGATAGGGGAAGCCGAGGAGCATGAGGGCCGCGGAAAAACCAATGGTGCTGTTCCAAAGGGTCTTTCCGGTAAGGTAGGTCAGGACCACCGTAAGCGAGAACAGCATCGTCGTCAACAGCTGTATCGCAATCCTGTGCTCCCCGAACACTGAAAAGGCCATCCCGTACAGGAACGGAACGATCGGCAGGTCGGTCCACGCAGGGATCGAGCGACCCCATTCCTTCAAGAAATACGCAACGCCATACATCGAGAGGTGCTTCGCCTGCGTGAAATACCGTGAAGCGTCAATGATCAGTTCGGCCTCTGTCCAGAACGGCAGGGCTGCCGCACAGGACAGGGTAGCCAGAAGCGGCAGATGAGCGCGTTCCGGAACGGACAGACGGGAAAGGAGAAAGGCAAGGACCAGGCTTGCTGCGAGCGCAAAGTAGATACGTGCAGCATCGACCTCTGCGAACACCCATGCCCAGCTGAAAAGGGTGTTGTTATCGAATGAGCGGAAAAGAAAAAGGGCAACAAAGGCGATGAGAAAGGCGGCGGCGAGCAGCGTATTAGCAAGTCTATTCTGCAAGGCGATCTCCCGCGCCGTCCTCTACCAGGGCTATGTTACCTCAACGCCGAAGGCGCGGGAGAACCCGAGCGGGGAAATAAGGTCCAGCTCAATGGTCGATGCCCGGAATGGATACAGAAGCTTCTCAGGGCCTTCCAGCCGCGGCTCAATGATGTATCGTGCCTGGGAGACTTCCTTGAAGCATCCCTCCTGACGGTTCTTTTTCACGCGGTAGCGGAATCCTATCGAGAATGCGCCGTCATTCGAGGAAATGATGTTGTTCATCATACAGGAGCATCGATCAAGATCATCGCCGGGCATGACGGCTAAAATATTGAGCGATTTATACCGCTTCCTGCCGTGGACATAGAGATTCTTGACCGCGTCACCACCCAGATAGACGACACGGCCCGCCTCTCCGATAAAATAATTCACCAGCGGTCCGACATAATCCGTGTCTTTCTTTTTCATGAGGTGCGAGTATGTTTCCGGATATTTGTTGAGCCGGAACAAATGGATGGATCCGAGATGCAGCAGGGAGGGGTGATCGGCATTCACAGGACCACGCGAAAGAAACGCGGCAAAATGCTTTAAGCTCCGCACTTCCGAAATGTGCTCCGGACATACGGTCATGTCTTCGATCTTATGGAAAGCCATGACGAAGTTCCTCTCTATTGGACATTATAATGGAATTTAAGGAAAAATAGAAGCAGAATTTTGGGCGCGGAAGGACTCCCGGGAGGCATTGCCGATGCCTCCCGGGCGATGGACTATTTTTGCACGGGGAAGTTCTTATCGGCTGCGTTCTGGATGGCTTCCTGCATTCTCACGCCACCACGATAGCCTTTGGTCCATGCGGTATAGCCGAATGTCATGGACCATGCATCGTAGCCGAGTGCGCGCAAACCGACAACCGGAAGATTCTGGAGCTGGCCGGTAACGCAGACGAGGATCACCTTCTTGTTCTTCGGGAGCCGCTTCAGCGTTTCGGGCTTGAACATGTCCTGTGTCGTGATCTGGAGGGCGCCCGGGATATGCCCCTCGCTGAACTCGGCCGGATTGGGCCGTGCATCGACGACCACAAAATCGGTCTTCTTTGCATTGATCATAGCGAGAACATCGTCGGCTGACACCTGCCAGAACCTCGCGTCGGCGCCTTTTGAAAGCACATTGTTCAGCTTCGCCGCCATATCATCCGCCGCCGACGCAAACGGCACAACAATTGCCGCGGCAAGAACCACTACCCACAGTATGACCAGTACTCTTTTCATTTCCCCCTCCTCCTTACGTGTATAGATATGTTCATCCCTCGCGCCCTTGCCCGAGATAGAACGTTACGACGACGATTACAGAACTATCACCCGGTCCGCCTCGTGCTGCATCACCGCATTGTTATACTGGCTGCCGCAGACGATCTCCTTCGAAAGACCCTCCGAGGCGACCCCCATGTGCGTTGCGCTGTGATCGCAGAAACCCACGGTGACGCCCGGTGTCTTGCACAATTCAGCGTAGACAGGGCTATGGATGAGTTTTGTTCCGTCATCCATGTTGAACAGGGTAACCGTGTGCCCTTTTGCGAGTGCCGCTTTGGTTATTCCCTGTACCGCATCAAGATTTTTATCGGTATTCACAAATATGCCGAGTTTCATGCTTGCTGCCTCCTCTCGAATTTTCTATGACCGGAGCATGCCCGTTCCCGGAATGCTCCATTCAATCTGCAACTTCCCGCCTACCAGGACAGTACTTTATCGCTGGAGAAAATAAGGTCGACGATCTGCGCGTAGTTCTTGTTCTCCTTGAGATTCACGACGGTAACGTCATTTCCCTTTTTGTGCATTTCAACGATCTTTTTTGCAGTTGCATCAAGGTCCTGTTTCACTATATGCAATATCTTCATTCGTCATCTCCTCGTTCCGGTATTGTTAGTATGGCACGATATGATCGTACTCCAGGAGCTTCTGCGCCAGTTCTTCCGTGGATAGGTAGTCCATGCCCGCGTTGTCCTTCGAGTTCGTGAAAAGCTTCATGTCCATGTCCTTGATGGTCTCGAGATTCAGATCATTGTCGTCGTTTCTTTCCACCTTCCGGTCCAGCACATAGACGTCAATGGTGTCGTCCATGAGCGTGATGCCCACGGACATCCTCAAGGCCTCGCCTTGCCGGTCTCTGACGAGTACAGCGATTTTTTTCCCCATGGTGCCCTCCTTAAATTCAGATTCTGCGTTATCACTATTTTTCTGAAGAGTATGCAAGAGATCGTATGGCTGCGAACAAGAATGCGTGATCGGATTTGAACGATTCCACCTCCTCTGTTCGAAATTGAGAAATGTTGCTTAATGCTGCGAAGGCCTCTTACGATGAAAGATATGTAATTGTGCCAGCATGTTGACTGCGTTGCCGGTTACAATTAGTTGCAGGAGATAGAACGTTCTTAGCTGCTTTATTATATCAATTTTTTAGGGGGGAAATGATGATAACTCGAATGCACGAGTAACATAATACAAAAAAAAATAAAATGCAAGCAGAGAGCAGCTGCGCTTCCATAAACTCTTGTTATGGTGCAATGAAAGATTTTAATAGACAAACCAGTAACGGGCTGTATGAATAGTCCTGTATTTTACAGATATCCTATAAACGAGGATGTCTTTTCAAAAACGAGTATTGACAGGCGAGATTGTTTTTGTTAAGGTAATACCCTCAGCATTTCAAAAGTGCCTCAAAGGGAGGATATCCGGTCTGTTGTTGTGGCTTGGGTGAGTAAAAAAACGGATGTCTCTGTCCAGTTGCCTTCTGAATGAAATGCATAAAAGGGATCGTCAATTGTCATGTGATACAAACGGGCAAATAGGAAAGCCCGAATTTTAATGCTCATATTGATGAGGAGGAATTACCATGGCACTGAAAGATGAAACACCGAAGGAAACGTTGGATACGCTTGGAAGGGTTTGCCCTTATCCGCTGTTGTTGACCAAAAAGGCGCTGGAAAAGCTTGGAAGCGGCCAGATGCTCAAGGTTCTCTGCGATGCTCCTGCATCGGCTGAGGACAGCATCCCTCGCTACTGCGAGAAAAACCATTATACCATGGAAGCAGTGAAGATCGAAGACAAGGGCATGTGGGAGCTCTATATCAAGAAAGCGTAAGCAGCGTTCGCATTGCTCCTCTGGTTTTATGCAAACCGACCATACCATGAGCCGGGCAGTCTGATTCTGCCCGGCTCATTTTTTTATTCAAACAGCGGTGCTTCACGGATATCTTTTCCTTCCGAAGAAATAATTTTTATGTATGCGGTTCTTGGCACAGAGTTGATCCGAAGGTAATGCATCGTGCGAGAAAGGAAGTGTAACTATGGCAAATGAAATGCTGGGTATCATGGTCACACAGTACGCGAACCTGGAGCATATTATCGGCGTTACCAAGGCGGCCCGGGCAGCAGGGCATCCGGTCCAGATTTTCATGACCGACGAGGGAGTGAAATTCACCCGTGACCCGAAATTTCTAGAAGTGCTCAAGGTTGATGGCGTCGAGATCTCGGTCTGCGACCACAGCTGCGAGCTGGTCGGGGTCCATGACAAGACCGAGGGTATATCGTACGGCAGCCAGTATAACAACGCCGGCATGCTGCATGACAGCGCACGGGTGCTGGTATTTTAATTTATCGCAGGAAGGAGTGATCCATGGGAGACACCAAAAAGATAGCAGTTATCGTACGGGACCGGCAGGCCGAAGCGCTTCGCGTAGCGGGCGGGCTTACGCTTGCGGACGATACCATCGATGTTTTTGTTCTCGACCGCAAGCTTGACCAGGAGAATCCTGAGGTCGCGCAGCCGCTCGAGCTGGCCACGGAACTTGAATTGAAGATGTACTCCAATAATCCGGAAAACGGCTACGCCACGATCACCCTTGAGGAGATGGCAAAGAAACTCCTTGAGTATGACCTTGTGGTGCCGTACTAAGAGAAGGAGGACCGCTCCATGAAGATTCTGCATATTGTGAAAAAAACGCCGGACGCAAGCACAAAGAAGATCATTGAGGCGCAGGCTTCGGGCAATCAATCGAAGGTCATCGATCTCACGCAGGGCGGCATTGCATACGACAAACTCGTGACGGACGTGTTCACCAGCGACAAGGTCTTTTGCTGGTAAGGGGCGGCAAGCAGGCGTTCCAGCGGGCGGAGGAACGCCTGCGGACCTTTCAGCCATTGTGAACAGACGACATGAATACCTGATCAGATAATGATCACGCATCAACCGCACACCTGCTCTCCGATTACTTCCGCCGCACCAGCGTATAAAGCTCACGTTCATATTCTTAGCGCGTTCAGTGAATTTGCGCACAAGCTTGTCATAAGGCACGGTACCGTCCGGGACCAGGACCGGTGTCCTGTTCTTTAGCGGTGATGCCTCACCGCGGTCGATCCGGTGATGGTCCATCCCTGTTCCCTTCATCCGCGTCTATGCATGTTCGATCCCTTGCCTGTTGCAGCAGAGTTGAAACGCGCTCACCCTCCGGTCCGTATCATACCAGACAATAAGATCACAATAGTCGTCTTTGGACCACCGGCTGTTCTTACCAGCAATATTGCAGGTTTCTCCGAGCATGATTGCTTCAGGAAAGGACAGGTGTGAGCAGGGTTGCACATGGGAAGGATTATAACGGCAGGATTGATGGAGAATAAAAAAGTCCGACACTGCAATCGAATCACTTCAGGAATGGGCCGATATATTATGCAGGATGCTCACGTACCAGCGCTCTACCAGGGGTGTGTGTGCGGAAGGCTCATCCGCATTCCGCGTTGTCTTTAAAACTCGAACAGCAGTCCCATCAGATAGGCAGTGCCGCCGAGATCCACTGACGAGGATTTGACCTTCGCCTTCGTCCGTTCGACCTCGACAAAGAAATAGGTGTGGTATACACCATCTTCACTGTATAAGTTGTCAGCCGCGCTCTCGTCAAGATTGTCCAGGGAAAGCTGCAGGCCTCCCCTTACATGGTAGCCGTCCGCCGAGCCGCGCGCCTGCCCCTGGCTCTCGACCGTCTGGCGGTAATATATTCTGGTCCAGCCGCCGCCGATGTACGGCACCACCCATTGATTTTCAGTTATAATACCGCGCACCAGAACAAAGACATTGAGCGGATACAGCTTGTAGGTGACTTCTCCAGATAAGGTACCATGGATCGGCGCGGTGGCCTGGCCTTTGTCCTTTGCCATTCCCCCGCCGACCCCAATCTCGACCTGGCGCAGGACCTTGTACGCCAGCGTACCTGCATACTCCGGCATGTCTTTCTTGCCGTAGTACCGGGACCAGTCGTCAAGGGCCGGTGCGAACATGCCGCCCTTTAGTTCCAGGGACCAGGAGGGACCTGCAAGGAGCGGCTCCTCGGCATACGCAACTGCCGGAACAGTAAGCGCGAGTAAAAATAGTATGATCTTTTTCACAGTGACCCTCCCGAACCGGAAAGTTTCTTTCTGGAAGAACGATACGCCATCATGAGAGCAATCGTCAGGATGAACAGGGTAACGATTGTCTTGATGAAGAACGACGTTCTCGTCATTAAGAGCGCCGCGCCGACCGCCGGCATAAGCGCTGCCCTGACCACGGGCTTATATGCCGGGTGTGCGTTGATAAAGGCTGCAGCTGCCGGGCCGTGCTCGTAATACCATCTGACGAATGCGCTGCCTGCGCTGTTCGTGAGCAGGTAACGGTCGCGGAATTCGCGCAATGCCTGCACCTCCGGCGCTGAATAATATCCAAAGGCCGCTGTCGCGATAAAACAATGCAGGCTTGGGCCTTGGCTCGTAAGGTTCGGATATGCCACGAGGGCCTCGGGAAAATCACTTATGATGTTCGAAAGGCCGCTTTCCATGGGGCTACCGACGCTTACGCTCGATTCCAGGGAATAAGCGCTTTCGTGACCTATGCCGGGGTCGTAGGGGCCGGTACTGTCAATAGCGGTCACTGCAATATAGTACGCGGGCTGGGCAATGGCGGACACCGCAACGTAGTATGTTTGGCCGTTCGTAAGACCGGACAGAGTATAGGTTGTTGTATCGCCGACGTCGACAGTCGTGCTCGGCGGAGAAGACGTGCCGTAGTAGATCCGGTAACTCGTAGCTCCGTCAACAGCATCCCAGCTCAGGGCGAGGCTTTCGTTGAGCGGGGACACCGAGGTGAGCGTCGGGCTTGCCGGGGTGGTTGTGACGTTCGAAGTCAGACCGCTTAATGTTGCGGAAGTAGTCGCAGCGGACGGAATACTTATCGGGGAAGCGCCTTCTGTTGCGCCGGTGCCGGTATAGACGCCGGTTTTGGACCCGTAGTAGACCCGGTAACCTGTCACAAGATAACTGTTGTTTGCATTCCAGCTCACGGAAATGATATTCGTTGTCGTATCCAGAGAGCTGGCCACCCCGGACACCTGAAACGGTATCGTGTCCGTACCAGATCCTCCGTACGCACCCATATCAGTTGCATTGCCTTTGTTTATGCATGGTGATCCGGATAGCAGGTGAAAGTCAGGGGTTGATGAAAATGCATCGACGAACAAGGGATCTGAGGTAATGTTGGTAACGGTATCCCACACTACACCGTCCGATGCATTTGAGAAAAAATCATTGTAGGTAATATTTGAAACTGTCGTTGCAGTCGTAGATATTGCCGCGGTGTTCGACAGAAAGATATTGTTTTTGATCACCCTGTCTTCGTTGGTGCTTATTGCGGTCCCGTTCGCGTAAAAGACGTTGTTGATGATTGTTGTATTCGAAGAACTCTGTAATGTGACGGCTGTAGTGATCGCCCTGAAGATATTGTTCCTGATCTCAAAGGATGCAGTATTGTTCGAGGCATCAATGCCGATCGAGGCATTGGCAAAGGTAAGGTTGGAGATGATGCTGGTTGAGCTGATGTTTGCCGTGGCGAGCGTGCCGCTCCCTCCGCCGGATAAGATGGTCCTTGCTGTCTCGCGTCCCTGCACCGTGATCCCGTTCAAGGTGAGATTTTCCGGATATTCACCTGGTTCCACCCGTACTGAGTAGATTATTCCGGTCGTAGCGCTGTCAAGGTTAAGCGTAACAGCAGCATCTATAGCTTGCTGGATGGTGGTATAACATGGGGGGGTGGCGGTGGAACTGCACGAGGCAGTCGAGGAGTTGTTCGCGATGATTTCATCCGCCTGGGCCATATTCGGCGCAATTGCGGAATGGAGGATGAGCGCTGCGGTCAAGACCAGTAACATGGATTTTATTGATTTCATGATAATGGACCTCTCGAGTATGGCGTGAACTCACTTACCTGTACGAAAATACCTGAATATGGCTAGAAAGTCAAAGGAAAATCGTTCGCAGGGAAAATCGCCCGAATTGGTGTTGGCAATTGACGGATGCAAACATTATTCATTGTTCCGTTCGTGGGCTCCGTGTTATACTGTAGTGGTTTTTCAGGAGGTTTGCACGTGGTGGCAGTTCGGCATATTGTCTTCATCTGTCTGCTCTCTCTGCTGTCTGCGATGCCGGCTTCTGCATACCAGCAGATGGAGTTCGTGCGCGAGATCGGTGAGATGGGTGGTCAGGCGAAGCAGCGTCAATTCAACGCACCCCGCGCTCTGGCTGCTTACGGGGACCGCCTGTACGCTGCCGATACCGACGGCCACCGGGTCGTGGTGCTGGACCAGAACGGCAATACGGTCCTGACCTGGGGCGGCAAAGGGAGCAAGCCCGGCCAGTTCAGATCGCCGGCGGGGATCGCGATCGATGAGCAGGGCCGCGTCTACATTGCGGACACCGGCAATAGCCGCGTGCAGGTCTTCGACGGGGAAGGGAAATGGCTCCGCAGTTTCGGCGCCAAAGGCGACGGGCCCCGCGAGTTCAACTCGCCCATCGGGATCGCTGTGTCGAAAGGACTGGTGTACATCGCTGATACCGGCAACAGCCGTGTTCAGGTGCTGACGGTTGACGGCATTTTCATGACTCAGATCGCGGCGAAGATCGCGAAATCCGATATGAAGTCACCGGTAGGAGTGGCCGTGGATGTCCAGAACCGCGTCTACGT
Source organism: Nitrospirota bacterium (assembly GCA_963732675.1). Classification (GTDB taxonomy): domain Bacteria; phylum Nitrospirota; class UBA9217; order UBA9217; family UBA9217; genus JALNZF01. The sequence continues at coordinate 49,043 of CAVTAJ010000013.1, read as the reverse complement.
GCTCGATGCAGGTAAAAACATGGTGCGCGTGTTCGATCCTTCCGGCACGCAGGTCGTGGCATTCGGTTCCCGGGGGATCAGAATTGCAGGGTTCGATAAGCCGCAGGGCGTAGCCGTGGATGTCCGCGGGAACATCTATGTTGCGGACACGGGCAACTTCAAGGTCAAAAAGTTCGATGGCCAGGGGAACCTGGTCTGTTCAAGCGGTTCCGCGGGTGACGGCCACGGACAGTTCTATGTGGCCGCAGGGCTGACCGTCGACCCGGAGGGAAAGATCTGGGTGGTCGACGCGGGCAAGAGCACGGTCCAGGTGTTTGTAGCGGAGCGTGACGACGCGCCGATGCTCACGCCGGCGTCTCCGCTGCCGACAATGGAGTTCCTCAAGGAAATGCCCGGCGGGGCCGTGGCGATCACGTTCAACAACCGCGCATGGGGCATACTGGGTGATTCCCTCTCCACGCTGGGTGTTGACGACGTCCGCACCATCGGTTCGCGGGGCAGCAAACCGGCGTTCTTGAAGAATCCCCGCGGACTTGCGGTGGACGGCCAGGGGAACTTCTGGGTCGCTGACACGGGCAACGACCGGCTTCAGAAGTTCAGCCGTGATGGGAACCTCCTGCACGTGATCGGAAAGTCCGGTAGCGGTGAGGGCGAGTTCCATTCGCCATCCGGTATCGCAGTGAGCCCGAAAGGAAATCTCTGTATCGCCGACACCGGGAACAAACGCGTGCAGGTCTTCAATGCCAGGGGTGCCTTCATCGGCAGTTTCGGAAAAAAAGGAAAGCTGGCCGGCCAGTTCAATGAGATCGTGGACATTGCGGTGGATGGAGCGGAGAACCTGTATGTGGTGGACCGGGGGAATGACCGGATCGCGAAATACGACAGCGATGGGAGACTTCTCTGGGAAGCAGGAAAGACCGGCACTCAGGACGCCGAGTTCCGGGAACCTGAAAACATCGTGGTCTCTCCGGACAATGAAGTGTACGTGCTCGATGCGGGGAACGCCCGCATTCAGGTATTTGACAACAGCGGAAGGTTCCTGAGAAAGTTCGGGAGCGAAGGCACCGTGTCCGGCAAGTTTCGGGCGCCCCTCGGGCTGGCACTGGAAGAGGGCCGGTGGCTGTACGTGGGCGACCGCGGAAACAACAGGGTGCAGGTCTTCCTGCTGAGGCACACACCGGCAGTCCCGATAGAGCTGTCTGCCCAGGCGCGCGCAAACCTGGTCCAGGTGAGCTGGAAGGGCAATACGGAGACCTATCTGGAGCAGTATAAGATCTACCGGGCTGATTCACCGACAGCGGAATTCACGCTCGTCGGCACGTCGACCACGCCATTCTATCTGGACAAGAACCTGCAGACCAACCGGTCCTTCCATTACCGTGTGAGCAGCCAGGCACAGGAGGGGAACGAAAGCGCATTGTCGGATTTCGTTTCCGCGGTCACGCCAAAGCTGGTACCCGGCGTCCCCAAACGGGTCAGGGTCGAGGCTCAGGAGAAACAGATCACGATCTCGTGGCTGCCGAATCTTGAGCCCTTTATTAACCATTACCGGGTGTACCGCACCAAACAAGTGTCCGCGGGCTTCGAGCTCCTGATCGAGACGGACAAGACCATTATTACCGACGGCCCGCTCCAGGACGAGACCATCTACTATTACCAGATCACCGCCGTGGGCAAGGAGGGCGATGAAAGTCCGGCGAGCCAGGTGGTCTTCGCCTCGACGCCCAGGGCGCCGCTCGTTGTGCCGCCGCTCGCGATAACCAGGATCGAGGCAGACGAGATCTTCGCGTCGGTGTATCAATATTATGGGTCCCATACGCTCGGAAAGGTCGTGATCGCGAACAATACCGATAGAGCCTATCAGAAAGTGAAGCTGAGCCTCATGGTCAAGGATTACATGTACTCCCCCATGGAGACCGTGATCGCCGAGATAGGCGCGAAACAGCAGATCGAGGTCCTGCTGAAGCCGCTCTTCAACAATCTTGTCCTCGATGACACCGACAACACGCCGCTTCGGGGCGAAGTTACGGTCTCCGTGTATGAAGGGGGCGGGCCCAGGACCGTGAAGAGGAGCTTCCCGCTGGTCCTCTTTGAGCGGCACGCGATGCGGTGGGACCGGAAGGCAAAGCTCGGCGCCTTCGTAACGCACAAGGCCCCCGTGGTGGCGGACTTCAGCAGGCTGGTGGTCCAAGAGTATATTGATGCTCACCCGAATGTGCCGCAATCTATCGTATATGCGAGGGGCATCTATGATGCGCTGGGTGTTCTGGGGCTCAAGTACCTTGTAGACCCCACGAGCCCGTTCACGGAGTTTTCCAATAGCGCATCGGCGGTTGACTACCTGCAGTTCCCCCGGGATACGCTCTCGAGAAAAAGCGGAGATTGCGACGACCTCTCGGTCCTGTTCGCGGCATGCATGGAGAACATCGGTATCGGGACCGCGTTCGTAAAAGTTCCGGGCCACCTGTTCGTGATGTTCAACACCGGCGTCCTTGAAAAGGACAGGATCACGCTCGGGTTCCCTGACGAACTGCTCGTGCTGCACCAGGGTATGGTCTGGATACCGGTGGAGATGACCATGGTGGGCGCCTCCTTCACCCGGGCATGGCAGAAGGGCGCGGAGGAATATCGCGACTGGTCGGCCAGGAAGAGCGTGGACATCATCAGTGTCCAGAAGGCCTGGGAAGAGTTCATGCCGGTCGTGCTCCCGAAAACAGACCTGCGCGTGAAAGTCAAACGCGACGCGATCGAGGCGGCATATAAGGACGAGCTGGAAACGCTTGGCCGTCAGCGCCTTATGAACCTTTCAGCCGGCTACCGGGAGATGCTCAAAAAGAATCCCTACGACAAGAATGCCCTTGCCCAGCTCGGCATCCTCTTTGCGGAGAACGGCCTTACTTCAGAAGCGCTCGAACAGTTCCAGAAGATGCTGGCCCATGACAAGACCAATGCCCTGGCGCTCAATAATATCGGGAACATCAGCTATCTGCAGAGCAGGTTCGACGACGCGCGCCTGGCCTATGAGGCGGCGCTCAAGGCATCTTCGGGAGAGCCGGGCATCATGGTGAATCTTGCCCGCACCCTGCTTCAGACAGGCAAAAAAGAGGAAGCCAAGAAGCTTTTTCAGGACGCAGCCGCGATCGACCCGAGGGTCCTGCGGCAGTATGCGGACCTCGCGGTGAGTTTGGAGATCGTGAAATAATACCTCGATACACGATGCAGGATCTGCCATTCCCCCTCAGGGAGGAGTAATGTTGAAAAGGCTGTTAATTTTTTTTGCGATGATCGCCCTGTGCTGCACATCGGCCCTGGCCGGGGAACAGAAGGGATCGACCCTTGCGGACTGGCTCAAGGTGATCCAGAAGAAGATCGAAACGATCGTACCAAAGAAGATCCTGCCCCCGAGCGCGGGAGTCGCAAGTGAGCGGGGCGCAAAGGACGATCCTTTCGTCAAGCTTTATTGGATGGGCAAGACAGGCGACGAACTGGTGACGGAAGAAGAGCTGACGAAGTTCAAGGCCGCCGTCGAACGCGCTGTGAGGGGTGAAAGAGAAGCTGCCATCACGCGGCTGGAAAAATTTCTGGAACAGTATCCGGACAGCGCGTTGGTCCCCGATGCAAAGAAAACATTGGACCTGGTGAAGGTTGAGGCGACTGAAGAGAAAAAAGCAGTAGTTAAGCAAGAAAAAAGATGTAGAAGCGCAATGCGGCACGCTCGGACCGCACGATATCTTAAAGCACAAATGAAGAATTACAATAACACTACCATCCCCTGCCGTAGTGTTTTTTCTGGATGTTTTCTTGACAATCTGCTACTCTTTATCGCATGAAAAAACAACGAACCTCCCGCACGCCCTGGTCGTTTCTTCCCACGCTCTACTTTGCCGAAGGCCTGCCCTACGTGCTGATCAATACGGTCTCGGTCATCCTGTACAAGCGCATGGGCATCGACAATGCGCACATCGCCTTCTGGACGAGCTGGCTCTATCTACCCTGGGTCCTCAAGATGTTCTGGGGGCCGGCTGTTGATGTGTATTCGACCAAGCGGAAGTGGATCCTCGGCACCCAGGCGGCGATGAGTCTCTGCATGTTCGTCATCGCCTTTTCGCTCAGGACTGAAGCGTTCTTTTTCCTGTCCCTGGCAGCGTTCTGCGCGGGCGCATTCATCTCGGCGACCTACGACATTGCCACGGACGGGTTCTACATGCTCGCGCTCTCGGAGAAGGAACAGGCCCTGTTCGTAGGGCTCCGGGCCGGTTTTTACCGGCTGGCGATGATCTTCGGCTCCGGATTTCTCGTATACGTTGCGGGCATGCTCGAAACATCGAGTGGCGATATCGCGTGGAGCTGGTCGACGGTCATGGCCGCATCCGGGTTGATCTTCGCAGGGGCGGTGGTGTATCACAAATTTTCGCTCCCGTTCCCCGCATCTGACAGCGGTGGTCCGGGGAAGGAAAAGGAAGAGACCGCGTCATTTATTGAGGTTTTCAGCGCTTACTTCCGGCAGGAGAAGGTCGGCGTGATGCTGGCGTTCATCCTGTTCTATCGTCTGGGCGAGGCCATGCTCCTGAAACTGGTCTCTCCATTTCTTCTCGACGCGGCGGGTGTCGGCGGGCTGGGGCTCACTACCAAAGAGGTCGGCCTTGTTTACGGCACGGTGGGCGTTCTGTGTCTGGTTTTCGGCGGGATCCTTGGAGGCTGGCTCATCTCGCGCTTCGGGTTCAGGCGCTGCGTCTGGCCCATGGTGATCGCCATGCATTTGCCGGACCTGTTCTTCGTCTACATGGCCTATGCCCAGCCCGGCATCGGCTTTGTCTATCCGCTCGTGGCGATGGAGCAATTCGGCTACGGTCTGGGGTTCACCGTGTTCACGGTCTATCTCATGTACTCGGCGCAGGGAAGATTCAAGACGTCGCACTACGCCATCTCGACGGGCATCATGGCCCTCGGCATGATGCTGCCGGGGTTCGTGAGCGGCTGGCTGCAGCAGGCGGTGGGGTACAGGATGTTCTTCGTTCTTGTGTGCGTGATGACGGTCCCCGGCATGCTGACAATCCCGTTCATACCAAAGGACAAGATGGAGAAGCAGGATGAAATTTCTGAGGACTTATTAAATGGGATCAACGTGATCGACAAGATTAGCTTGTTTATTCGTCCGATTTTATTCAGTTCATCCTGTCAAAAAAGTTCCGCACTGATCGTTCAGACCTCTCGGGTAGTTAACCAGATATACAAAAAAACAGCAGACCGCTAATGCCTGCCGAGGTAGTAGCCCGGCACATAGCCAAGCGATCCCCTACTCCTTCCAGGATCCCGATAAAACATATCCCACTAAGACGCCGAGAAGCGGGCCGATGGTCTCCCTGCCGAGGATGTTTGTCAATGCCAAGGACGATCATCAGCGGGAAGGAGAAAATAACGGCCACGAACTGTATGGTCTTGGCCCCGATCACCGCGTTCTGCTTGATGATGAGATAGTAGATGCCCCCCAATCCTCCTGCCATGATAAGCACGGCGATTACTGCGATCCATGTCTGGTACATTCTTTGACCTCCGCACAATGAATTGGATAACCGGGACCCTGGGTCCCCTTTCTCGTCCGCTATTATAGGTCAGGGAGAGCGCATTTGTCAAAGACATCCGTATACTTCATGGCGTCCAACGCAGAAACATTTGCTGGTATCTTTTTTTAAAAGCAGGTAAAATGTTCATGTGGTTTCCGGTGACGTTCCCGGACACGGCAGAGACTTGTAATTATGAACGGTTAGGAGCTGGTATCAACAAGGTCCTGTACTCATTCGGTCTGATCATCGCGGCGGGGTACGCGTGGAGGTTCTTCAACCCCGGCGGGCTTGACCGCAACCGGGTGCGTCATGCGCTGAGCGTGGCGGTGTTCAATTTCTTCATTCCCGCGCTGGCCTTTGGCCTGATGGTGAGCGCCCCGAGCGACCGGAGCTTCATATCCATCCCGCTGACCGGGGCAATCGTCGTCCTGGCGTCCATCGCGGCCGGATATGCGGCCTATCGGCTGCTGCCGTGGTTCAAGGATATACCTCGTCCCGCTGTCGGGATCATGATCATCTCCGCAGCGTTCGGCAACGTGATGTATCTGGGGCTTCCGGTCATCACCGAGATGCTCGGCGAGCAGTATGGCTATGTGGCGGTCCTTTACGATCTGCTCGCGTCAACACCGATCCTGCTGACGATCGGGGTGTTCATCGCCGCGCGGTATGGGAGCGGCAAGGCCGTGTCCATCGGAGCATCGCTCAAGCGCGTGTTCCTGCTCCCGCCGCTCTGGGGGGTGGCCGCGGGTATAGCAGTCCGATTCGCCGGGGTCGCAGTACCGCAGCCGGTACAGGATGCTGTTGGGCTCATGGGCAGGGCGGTGGTCCCGATCATGATCTTCACTGTGGGTCTGGCACTCGATTTCCATGATGTGAAGCGGCTTCTGATAGCCGTACCCGCGCTCGCGATCAAACTGGTGCTTGCCCCGGCCCTGGCGTGGTGGATCGGTTCGCGGCTCGGGATGACGGCCGGGGTGCTCAAGGCGACCACCATTGAGGGCGCGATGCCGGTGATGGTGCTTTCGCTCGTGATCGCCGACGAGTTCGAGCTGGATGTGCCGCTCGCGGCCGCATGCATCACGGTCTCGACCGTGGCGCTGTTCTTTACGATGCCGGTGATGATGAGGGTGTTATTGTGATGTTTGCCGCGGAGACAAGGAAGTACAGAGACGTTAAAATATCAAAATCCAAATGTCAAATGAAACGACAATGATCAACGGTTCGCTGAAATTTATTTTGTTTTCTATCTGTCCCGTATTTGAGCTTTGAACGTTGGCATTTTTTGAGGTATCGTATGGACGACAAGCACGATCATGCACACAAGCACGATGAACACTGCGGACACGGACATGATGAGCACGAGGAGCACGAGCACGGACTGGTGGAGGTCACGATCCAGCTTGAGGATGAACATATCCCGGCGCTGGATGAGGTGGCTGCAGAACTCACGAAGGAGCTGAAACAGCCCTGGGACCGCGGGGCCGTGGTGCGGCTTGCCCTGAGCGAATTTTTCTCGCGGCGGGGGAAGATCACGTAGAATCAATTCTAATTACGGATTTCAACGTGCAAAGTTCAAAATAAAGAAGCAGGATTTTGCCCTTTGCCTTTTCATTTTGCATAGTGCTCTATCACGTGAGGTCCCCATGGCCTACGCAGTCGGGAACAAACAGTATCTGATCGACATCCATGTGCACGGCGCGGGTGATTACGACACGCGGACGCGGCGGCAGGATGATATCCTCCGGATGGCAGAAATTCACGGGAATCACAGAACATCGGCAATCCTTCCAACCATCTATCCCGGCACCATCGAGGCCATGCGCGAGAACATGGCCGCGGTGCGGCGCGCCATGGATGTACAGCGCGAAGGCGCCCGGATCCTCGGTGTCCATCTTGAAGGGCCGTTCCTGAATCCCGAGCGAGCGGCCTCTATGGACGGAAAAAACTTTGTTGAGCCGTCAGTGGATACGCTCTCGCGGCTTGTCGAGGACTTCGAGGACCTCATCAAGATCATCACCATTGCCCCGGAGCTTCCGGGCGCGCTCCGGGTGATCGAGCTTTGCCGCGAAAAAGGGTTCCTTGTTCACATGGGCCACAGCGATGCGTCCTTTGAACAGGCCGAGGAGGGCAAACGCGCCGGCGCCACCGGCATCACCCACGTGTTCAATGCCATGCGCGGTTTCCACCACCGGGAACCGGGGCTTGCCGGGTTCGGGCTCATGGACGAGGACATCCATGTGGAGGTCATCGCGGACATGGCCCACCTGCACCCGCAGAGCCTCAAAATGCTTTTAGATATGAAATCGCCTGACAAGATCATCCTCATCTCGGATTCGGTCAAAGGGCCGAAGTGGGGAAGCGGCCCTATCCGGGGCGCTGGCGGCACTCTTATGGGGAGCGGCATTGCGCTGGCGGATGCGGTGAAGAACCTGATCACGCTCGGCGTGCCGCAGGAGCGGGCGATCAAGTTTGCGGCGGACAACCCGATGAAGTATCTGGGGATCGCATCAATATGATTTGAACTCTCCCATCGAAAGCTTGCACTCTCATAACTATCAAAGAGACAGGTAAGTGTTATGTCCCACGGGAAACGACATCGCCATAGTTTGCATCAAGCTGTCTTACCCGCGAGCTTGTCCCGCTTTATTCCGGGCAATCAGGTTACCCTATTACAGAACGGAGAAGCCTATTTCCCCGCCATCGAAGCGGCGTTCGACCGGGCAAGGCATGAAATTTATCTTGAAACGTATATTTACGAAAATGACGCCACCGGACAACGGATTGCGGACGCGTTGAAGCGGGCTGCCCTGCGCGGTGTAAACACCTATGTGCTGATCGACGGCTACGGGTCCAAGGACCTGCCGCGGAGCATGCTGGACCGCCTGCGGGCGGACGGTGTGAAGGCGCTCATCTACCGGCCCAAGATATCCCCCTGGACGTTTCGGCGCAAGCGCCTGCGCCGGATGCACCGGAAAATCGCGGTCGTGGACCGGGAGATCGCCTTTGTCGGGGGGATCAACATTATTGATGACAGGGAAACGACGGGCGACATGCCCCCTCGCTACGACTACGCAGTAGCCGTGGAAGGGCCGCTGGTGGACGTGATCCGCCTTTCCGCCCGGCGCCTGTGGTCAATGGTGGCGTGGAATTATTTCCGCAAAGGGACGATCCGGGGCGGGGCCCTGCCTGGTTCAACCTCCACCGGGGGGCGCATGAGCGCGGCATTCCTGGTGCGGGACAATTTCCGACATCGCCGGGACATTGAAGCGGCGTATATGCGGGCGATCGAGCAGGCGGAATCCGAGATCATTCTCGCCCATGCCTACTTTTTGCCGGGACTTGATTTTCGTCATGCGCTTATCAATGCGGCCGGGCGCGGCGTACGGGTGGTTTTGCTGCTGCAGGGGAGGGTGGAATATTTTCTCCAGCATTATGCCTCGCGGGCGCTCTACGGCAATCTCCTCGATGGCGGGAATTGAAATTTACGAGTACCGCAAGAGCTTCCTGCACGCCAAAGTGGCGGTGATCGACGGGCATTGGGCGACGGTGGGGTCTTCGAATATCGATCCGTACAGCCTGCTGCTTTCACGCGAAGCGAATGTTGTCGTTGACGACGAAGAATTTGGCGTGACCCTGACCACAAGCCTGAAACAGACCATGGAGACTGACGGCCGGCGGATCTTGAAGGACAACTGGAAACAGCAGCCCGCTTATTTCCGGTTCATGAGCTGGCTCAGTTATGGTTTGGTGCGATTGATGATGGGAATGACCGGATATGCCCGTGGAAACAGCCGGGCCACGAACGATAGAACGCCTGAGCCGGAGGAATGACACGCACCCCTTCGCGGATCTTCTGCTATAATTTAAAAAAGGTCCTGGAGAGCGGTAAATCCCGTTAGAGAACTTCTTTGTCGAACGATATGAGATTGTGGCTTTGAACCACAATCTGATGAATGATACGTACCGCCGACAGAAATCGGCGGCTTTCTCTGACGGGGTAAATAGGCGTTCTTCTCACAGAGCGGACAAGAGCAGAGAGGGCCGGCTCTCTCTCCTTGATCATGCCCACATCAAATTACTTTTTATCTTTAGCTCCTTTATCCCTGCAATGAAAAAGCATAAAAATATATATTTGCTCCTCAGACCGGCTCGTTGGTTTCCTGATCAGTGTATTGCATGATTTCAGACGCAATCAGGGTCTCTTGCTGGCCGGCGCTATCGCCTATTATACCCTGCTGTCAATTGTGCCCCTGTCGCTCCTCGCCCTCATTGTGCTGTCACATTTTATCGAGAAGGGCCAGTTATTTTACACCTTGTCGACATATATAGGAATGATGATACCGGGCTATGCAGCTACATTGACAGAACAAGTGCAGATGTTTCTTGAACACGGCACGTCGGTCGGGAGTTTTGTATTTCTGGCCATGCTCTTTTTCGGTTCCATAACCTTTACCGTGCTCGAAAGCGCCATGTCAGTGATATTTTTTCATCGTTTCAGAACTCAACACCGTCACTTTCTCCTGTCCCTCATTATTCCCTACGTATATATCTTTTTAATCGGCCTGGGTATCCTGCTGGTGTCGTTTATTGCGGGTGCCATAGAGACACACAACGGCAGGCAGTTAGTCATATTTGGATGGGGTCTCGACCTAGAGGGCACGTCATTTGTATGCGCTGTATTTGATCGGGATACTCGGCGAGGTATTGCTGCTGACTTCCTTCTATCTGGTCATGCCCGCGGTGCGCATCACGTTCCGGCACGCTCTTTTGGGAGGGACGATCGCGACGGTTTTATGGGAGATCACCCGCCGTGTGTTGGTCTGGTATTACTCAGTCCTCTCTGCGGTAAATGTAATCTACGGTTCTTTTGCTACGTCAGTGGTGGCCCTGCTCAGTTTAGAAGCGATAGCTGTTATTATTTTGCTGGGGGCCCAGATCATTGCAGAACTTGAGCGCAGAAAAGCTTAAGGTCACCCGTTCCCGTTGCACAGCGGTAGTTCGAGAGGGTTATCGGTCATATCTGGATGCGTGAAATAATCCAACCGCTTCATCCCATCCCCGGGGTTTTCTGATATAATTGATCCATAAAACGACCGGCTCCTGATGCGGTCGAACATTCTTTCAAAGGAGGTTTTTCCATGAGATCCGCAGTGTATGTATTTATGATTACCGCTTTGCTGGTACTGGCCGGCTCCGCATCGGCCGAACAGATCGTGGTCCAGATGAACCTGATCAGCGATCAGGGGGTGGGGGCCTCGATCGGGACCGTCACCCTGACGGACACGCCTCAAGGGCTCAAGCTCGCTCCGGCCCTCAGCGGATTGACGCCCGGCAACCACGGGTTTCATATCCATGAGAAACCCGAGTGCGCGGCCGGGCTGAAGGACGGCAAGCCGGCGCCGGGGTTTGCAGCCGGAGGCCACTACGACCCCGCAAGCGTGGGCAAGCATGAAGGCCCCGCCGGCAAGGGCCATCTGGGCGACCTGCCCGTTCTGACAGTCGGGGCCGACGGCAAGGCGATGGAAACGGTGGTCGCGCCGCGCCTGAAGACCGGGGATGTGAAAGGCCGTTCACTCATGATCCATGCGGGGGGAGACAACTACGCCGACGTTCCGGAAAAACTCGGGGGTGGCGGAGGCAGGATTGCCTGCGGTGTCATAAAATAGCTGGCAGCAATACGGTATTTGAGGAAGCCCTTCGCGCAAGCGGGGGGCTTTTTTTCGTATGCGGCAGGCAAGGAGCACATCGCGACCAGGGAACGTCCTGCCTTTTGAAAAGGGCGGGCAGAGGGAGCATGATGAAAAACCGGCAGATTGCCAGGATTTTCACTGAAATCGAAGAACTGCTGGAGTTCAAGGACGAGAACGCGGAACGAATACCGGGATCAGGCCGCGGGGTTAAAAAGCGTAAAGGTGATCCTTTGACCTTCCGGGAGGGTGAATGTCAATTCCGGAGTCCGGCCAGACAGGTTCCCTCGATACCTCAAACCTTGCATTCCAACAAAAAAGGCATCAGCCTTCATGCCAATGCCTTGTTAACGAATAAGCCGCCCGCAACACGCTTCATGGATCATTAAGCGTACGCCTTATGCCGGAAGACGCTCTTAATAATACTTGCCGCTATGCCGCATGCGGAACTTCACTTTCTTATGGACGTACGCTTTTTTGCCTGCTTACACGGCTTCAGGTATGGCCTTTTCTCCCCTCCATGTAAGGTGCCCTGCCCTTGTCAATGGCGGAAACGATCTTGTCCCGCGTGTTCGTGGCGATCCGCTTAAGGTCTCCCCTGACCTCCTTTCCCGATTTCGACACCAGCAGGAGCGCAACGCCCGCCCCGATGATGCCGCTCGCCAGGATCGGCGCCATGAGCGAACGCTCCTTTTTATGCATGAGCATTCTCGAGCCCTTTCCGTTCCTTCGTCGTACGTTTCCTTGCCGGCCTTTACGGCTCCGGCAACAACATCCCTGCCTTCTTCGTAGAGATCCCTGCCCTCATCAATGACTTCGGCAACCTGGTCCCGCGTGTTCGCTGCGAACCGTTTCAGATCTTTCCTGATTTCCTTTCCCGTTTTTGGCGCCAGCAGGAGCATTATACCTGCCCCTACTGCACTGCCCATCACTGACCGGCATCAGGATGGAATATTTCCTATTTGTGGATTCCTCTTTCATGACCATCACCTCTTTCTTGTATCCATCTTCTCAGACAGGTTGTAACTCCCGTTCTTCACGTCTGCTTTCTACCAGTGTACTTCGCATCATGCCTCCTTTCCAAATGAACTATCTGCTTAAAGTATATCACCTGCCTTGACCGGTTGTTGGAAAAAAGGATAATGAATCAAGATGTCAATGATACATGATAAAAGACGGATACAAACGGCAGTAATGGTCATGATTGCTACTTAGGTGGTATCGTGGCGTAAAAACCCAACGTCTTTGATAGACTCACATTTAAACATGCTGAGCTTTAACGAAATCAAGAGGACTATGAGGGGCTATTGAGAAGGGCTATTGGGAGTTGACTATTACCCCCTGATTGGTTAATATACGACTGCAAAAGCGCAGCGAAATTTCAAATGACAACGCTCAAAGTTCAAAAGAAATTCATATGTCAAAAAGTAAAATATCTGTCTTCCCCTTGATTTTTGTCATTCGATATTGATCTGATCTATGGTTTCTGAACTTTGAACAGATTGTGTAAGGAGTCTTCATGACCCATCCCCATACCATGAAAGCGCCCCATGGCCACGGCCATCCCGGCGGCGAAAAAAAATACCTCCCACGGCTGATCGCCTGGGAGGTGACCCGCAGCTGCGTCCTGAACTGCGTCCACTGCCGCGCCGCGGCCAGGTACGGCCCCTACCCGGGCGAGCTCTCGACCGAGGACGCGTACAAGTTCCTCGATGACGTCAAGTCCTTCAGCGACCCCATCATCATCCTGACAGGCGGCGAACCCATGATGCGCGCCGACATCTACGATATCGCCAAGCACGGGACCAAGCTCGGTCTGCGCATGGTCATGGCGCCCTGCGGCCTTTTGGTGACCGAGGAGCTGGCTCAGAAGATGAAGGACTCCGGCATCATGCGCGTGTCGCTCTCGATCGACGGCCTGACCGCGGAGCAGCACAATAATTTCCGGCGGGTGGAAGGCGCGTTCGAGAGCGTGATGAAGGCCATCGAGAACTTCAAGAAGGTCGGCATGGAGTTCCAGGTGAACACCACCATCACGAAACATAATGTGAAGGACCTGCCGAAGCTCCTCGAGATGGTGATCGGACTGGGCGCAGTTGCGTACCATCCGTTCCTGCTCGTACCTACGGGCCGCGGCAAGGATCTGATCGACCAGGAGATCCCGCCCGCGGAATACGAGAGCACGCTCAAGTGGTTCTACGAGATGCGCGACAAGGTGCCGATCCAGTTCAAGCCCACCTGCGCTCCGCACTACTACCGCATATTCCGCCAGGGAGAAAAAGAGAAAGGCAAGACCGTCACTCCTGAGTCCCACGGGTTCGACGCCATGACCAAGGGCTGCATGGGCGGCCAGAGCTTCGCCTTCGTTTCCCACGTGGGCAAGGTGCAGATCTGCGGGTTTCTCGAAGAAGAGGCAGGGGACATCACCAAGGAGCCTTTCTCGAAGATCTGGAACGAGTCGACGCTCTTCAAGGAGATGCGCGACCTCGACCATTACCATGGCAAGTGCGGCATCTGCGAGTACCGCAAGGTTTGCGGCGGGTGCCGCGCGCGGGCATTCGCGATCTCGGGCGACTATCTTGCCGCCGAGCCGTTCTGTACGTATGAGCCGGTGAAGGCGAAGGCAAAGTAAGGACAATAGAGATCAACAATGGGGATGAGGAATATATCATCCCCTTTTTATTTTGCTCTTTCATCACTACCCCCTCACTCCGCCTTCCTCTGAGGAGAGATAATTGAGGTGGGGGTGCTTTCATCCTCCCTTGAGAGGATGAAAAAAGAGAATCCATCTTTTCCAAAAGTATGCTATAAATGAAATAGAAGCGGATGTCCTTTTGGGAGGCAAGCCATGAAGAAGATGCTTATAGCGATCGACGATTCACCGAATGCAACCAAGGCCGTCGAGTACGTGGCACAGCAGTTCGCCGGGGCCGCGGACCTTGAGGTGGAGCTGGTGCACGTGCTGCCGAACCTGCCGGCCATATTCTGGGATGAAGGCCACATCCTGTCGGAGGGAGAGAAGCAGGACCGGAAAAAGGTCGTGGACAAGTGGATCGCCGACAGGAAGGCCAAGATGGCGCCGGCGTTCAAGAAGGCCATTGATATACTGACCGGCAAAGGCATGAAGCCCCAGCAAATAACGACGAAGTCACTCTCCGATTCAACGGACGTGGCCGAGAGCATTCTCGAAGAAGCAAAGGACGGCGGCTATCTGACGATCGTGGTGGGCCGGCGCAGCATCACCTCGGGAAAACACCCGCTGATCGGCAGCGTTTCGAGCAAGATCGTTGCCCAGGGGAGCGGCGTGGCAGTCACCATTGTTGAGTAGTCCGACCAGGTGGCTATGGCCGGCTGCACAATGATTACGAGCGGAAATAGGTCGTGCATGGTTCTTCCCGCAAGGCGACCTGTCAAATAATCGGCATGCCGCTTTTTTTGTTCTGTATTTTGTCGGTCAATTCCACTATATATTTTCACTCTGAGCAACAGATCAATCCATGAACATATCGCCGGAACTATCGCACGATGAGCTGCGCTCCCTTGCAGCTGATGTGGCAAGGCTTTCAACGCTGCTCACCCGGGAGCGTGAAGGCCTTCCCGCAGCCTACCTCAAGGACGAGGGACTTCGAAAAGCATACCGGGCCTATTTTCTGCCATCAAACCTCTCCAAGATCCACAAGCCGCTTCAGGAGCTGTATCTTCATCCCCGGGACCTGTTCGCAAAAGCAAAGCTCCGGGTCCTCGACATCGGCGCCGGTCCCGGCACCGCCTCGCTCGGCGTGCTGACTTTTTTCTCACAGCAGGAACGGAAGCCGCAACTTGAGTTCACGGCAGTTGATCAGGTGGCGGGTAATTTGAAGATGGCCGAGGAGCTTTTTTTATCCTCCAGAACAACGCATCCGCTCGAGGCGTCATTGAAAACGATCCAGTCAGACATCGGAGGGCTGGGAAATATTTTGCATGGACATTTTGACGTGATCATCCTGTCGAATGTCATGAACGAGCTGTTTGCCCGCGACGAAGCAAGGACCGGGAAGCGCGTGGGTATGTTGCAGGACATCTTGAATAAGGCCCTTGCTGACGACGGCAGCTGCATTATCATTGAGCCGGCCCTGCGGGAAACCTCGCGCGAGATGCTCGAGGTCCGGGACGGCATCCTGGAGCAGGGTTTTCATCTCTATTCCCCGTGTCTCTCCAGCAAGAAGTGTCCCGCGCTGGTGAACCCCAAAGACTGGTGCCATGAAGACATCCCCTGGGACCCGCCCACGCTCGTGAAAGAGATCGATAAACTCACGGGGCTCCGCAAAGACTCCCTCAAGTTCTCCTATCTGGTACTCCGCAAGGACCGCCTCTCTTTGTCGGATGTCTGCGGCCCGAATAGCTTTCGGGTCGTGAGTGAGCCGCTGGTCTCGAAGGGGAAGATCGAGTACTATCTGTGCGGCGCCGGTGAACGAAAGCTCGTCATGCGGCAGGATAAGGACGCAACCCCGGGGAACGAACCCTTCGGGTCCCTGCAGCGGGGAAGCCTCGTCAGCTTTGAAGGATTGATTGATGAAGGGACAAGGTTGAAGGTTGTCAAAGCGACAGCAGTGACGCGAGCAGGGGTAGTCCAGAGGAATAGTAACGCAAGACATGACGACAATGCAGGCTTAGTAACCAAAATAATTACCGCGAAGGCGCGAAGGTCGCGAAGACGATCTTTAATTAACTCTTTTAAAACAGGAAGGAATCTTTTGACTTCCTTCGCGCTCTTCGCGCTATCGCGGTTCAATGATGTTATTCCGGTTTGCCGAGGTTAGGGTAGTTGGTTCTTGCTTCTCGCCCGCTTTTACCGTATGATTCCGTTCCTATGAGCAGATACCGGCCACCACAAACACCAGGTTCCAAATACATCACGCCTGAAGGCAAGAAGCGACTGACCGACGAGTTCGAGTTCCTGTGGCGGGAAAAACGGCCGGAGGTGACCGCGGCGCTTGCCGCTGCAGCGGCCGAGGGCGACCGGTCCGAGAACGCAGAGTACATTTATCGCAAGAAGCAGCTGCGCGAGATCGACAGCCGCATCCACCATCTCAAGGACCGGCTGGAGCATATCGTTGTTGTGGACAGTGCGCCGACCGATCCGTCACAGGTGTTCTTCGGCGCCTGGGTGCGGCTTGAGGATGAAGAGGGGAATATCAGCGAGTACCGCATCGTGGGCCCCGACGAGTTCGATGCCGCGAAGAACCTGATCAGCATGGACGCGCCCATGGCCAGGGCGCTGATGAAGAAGGCCGAGGGCGATGAAGTCATGGTCAAGCGGCCGAAGGGCGAGATGGTGTTCACGATCGTGAGGGTGCAGTATGAGCCGTTTGAATGAAAAACCGATATAATGCACTAACTGTTGATAGCGTCTTGTTCACATTTTTTTCCGCTCCCCAGACGGGGAGAGGGTAGGGGGAGTGAGGGACTTGTCGATTATGCCTGAAAACTTATTCATCACGCGTCTGTATCTGTTGATCGAAACTCGCAGCATCTGTGCAAGGATTAATTTCATCGCTCTCGCATGAACCTCATCCTTCTCTTCCAAGACGACTTTATTGACAACACCGGCGTCGCCCGTCTCCAGGGCCGCCGCCTCAAGCATGTCCTTGAAGTTCACCGGGCTTCGATCGGCGATGAGCTCTGTGTCGGCGTCCTGAACGGACAGATCGGATCCGGGAAGGTCACGCTCCTGAATCAAACGGTCCTGGAGATGGAGGTCCGGCTCGAACGCGCGCCGCCTGCCGCGCTTCCGTTGACGCTCATCCTCGCGCTGCCGCGGCCCAAGGTGCTCCGCCGGGTGCTGCGGTCCGTCAGTTCCCTCGGGGTGAAGCGGATCATTCTTCTCAACTGCTTCCGGGTGGAGAAGAGCTTCTGGCAGAGTCCCTTCCTGAACGAATCAAGCGTGAAAGAACAGCTGGTCCTCGGTCTTGAACAGGCGCGCGACACCGTCCTGCCCGAGGTGCTGCTGCGGCCGCTGTTCAAGCCCTTTGTAGAGGACGAGCTGCCGGAAATGATCAACGGAACGCTTCCACTCGTCGCGCACCCACATGCGACTGCACCCTGTCCGCGGGATATCAAACGCGCAGTTACTCTCGCTATCGGGCCAGAAGGAGGTTTTATCCCTTATGAAATTGAAAAGTTCACTGCGTGTGGGTTCACTCCCATACAGATGGGAGAACGCATACTGAGTGTCGAGACCGCAGTACCGGCCTTGATAGCACGATTGTTTTGATCCGGTATCGGAATGATCTTAACTATTTAATGACGGAACACATGAGTTGAGGACACGTGAGAGTAAATCGAGGATTAGTCGCGAGTTAGACCGCCACGGCACAGGTAAGCGGAAATCATTCCCACCGGAAGATGAACGATCCTATCGAGAGAAAGACAGCCGTCATGAGCGCGAGGATCGCGAGGTGTGGTGCGATGTCCATCAGACCGGCGCCTTCGGTCATGATCGCCCGGGCGCCGTCGACCAGGTGCGTGAGCGGCAGGAACTGGGCGATCTTCTGGACCACCGGGTTCGTGCCTTCGAGGGAGAACCAGACGCCCGAGAGCAGCATCATGGGCCAGGTGAGCAGATTCAGGATGCCGCCGGCAAGCTCTTCGCTCGAAAGCCGGGCAGACACGAGCAGGCCGAGGGAGATCAAACAGATCGCGCCAAGCAGGGAGATGAGGAACAGGTTCACATAAGACCCGCGCATCTGGAAGTGGATGAAGTAATTGCATCCTGCGTAGACGAGGGTGGTGATCGTCAGGATCAGGAGCAGACGCGAACACATCTGCGCCAGCAGGAACTCGAAGGGGTTGAGCGGTGTGGCCTTGAGCCGTTTGAGGAAACCGTTCTTCCGGTACCGCACGATCACGTATCCCACGCCGAAGAGGCAGCTGAACATCATGTTCATTGCCAGGATCCCCGGAACGACCCAGTCCACATAGCGGATCTTGCGACCCTGGACCGTCTGGCGCTGATACGTCGATTGTCTGCCGCTGTTGATCATGCGTTCGAGGACGTATCCGTTCGGAGAATTTTCATTGATCCAGTATCGCCTGCCCTCGCGCAGGTCGATCAGCATGTCGAGCTGGAAATGCCCGACCTTGTCGATGGCCGCGTCCGCATTGTCTACCATGATGAACTTGATGTATTTCGTTTTGAGGAAATCCGCATCTGACCGGGCGAGTGTCGCTGTGTCGCCGATGACGCCGACCTTGAACATGGGCTGGGGCTCTCCCGAGAACACGGCGGCGAAGCCGAGCACGAGCAGGAGCGGGAACAGGATGTTCCAGCCCAGGGACGACTTGTCGCGGATGAACTCCATGTTCCGCGCGTGGAGAATGGCGAGAAATCTTTTCATAGTGATATCCTACTTACAAGCAACAAACCTCTTACCACGGAGGACACAGAGACACAAAGACGAGATGAAAAGTCGCATGACGTACAGGAATTCTTATGATCTGTTATGTAAATCTGATATTCACGCTTTTTCAGTCTCAGCGCTTTCGAGCTGATCTCCGTGCGTTCTGTAAGCATTCGACTTCAACCCCTCAGGTCCTTCCCCGTGAGCGAGATGAACAGGTCCTCCAGGCTCCAGGACCGCATGTTCATCCGCGACAGCGAAACGCCGCGCTCCAGCAGCATTCTGATCGTGTTGTCGACATCACGCGTCTGTATCTCGCACCACCCCGGTTGATTGGATGCGCAGAGCCCGAGCCCTTTGATTTTATCGTTCACGTCCTCTTCCGGGAACTGCAGCACCACATTGCCGAAGTGTTCCCTGAGCAGCAGCTCCGGCGGGCCGTGCGCGATGATCTTTCCGTGGTCCATGATCGCGATCTCGTCGCAGAGCGTGAAGGCCTCGTCCATGTAGTGCGTGGTCAGCACGATCGTCTTGCCGCGGGACTTGATCAGATTGATGAGGTCCCAGAAGTTCCTGCGCGATTGGGGGTCGAGACCGGTCGTGGGCTCGTCGAGGAAGAGCACTTCAGGATCATTGATGATGGCGAGCGCCATCAGGAGCCGTTGGCGCTGACCGCCGGAAAGCTTGCGCGTATCCCGGTCAAGGAACTCATCGAGGCTGCAGAGACGGATGACCTCTTGCAGGTCCATCGTCCTGGGATAGAAGTTCCTGAACAACCGCAGGGTCTCGCGCACGGTCAGGAATTCCTGGAGCGAAGTGACCTGGAACTGGATGCCCGCTTCTTTCCGGAACGCCGGGCCTACGGGCGCGCCTTTGTACAGCGTGGTGCCGGAATCGCAACTCTGGACGCCTTCGACGATCTCAATGAGCGTGGTCTTGCCCGCGCCGTTCGGTCCGAGCAGGCCGAAGCAGATGCCCTCCCGGATCGTCAGACTGACATTGTCCACAGCGCGCACGCCTGGGTAGGTCTTGATGAGATCTTTTATTTCGATGACCGGCGCCATAGGATGCAACGTACCATGAGGACACTGCGCTGTCAAGCGAGACGGCATGCGATTCCGGCTTGAGTCAGCAGCAAGAATAGTGTACAGTAGACGCATGATCGCAGTGACCCGCACGCTCTCGCTCGACGAGAACGAGATCCAACTTCACTTTGTCCGCGCCTCGGGTCCGGGCGGCCAGAACGTGAACAAGGTGTCCACGGCCGTGCAGCTTCGATTCGATGTGGGGAACTCACCGTCCCTTCCCGGCGATGTGCGCACGCGGCTCATCCGGCTGGCAGGAAGACGCATCACCCAGGACGGCATCCTGCTCATCGAAGCGCGGCAGCACCGCACGCAGGAGCGGAACCGCGAGGACGCGATCGCGCGGCTGGTGGAGCTCATTCGAAAGGCGACCGAGAAGCCGAAGCCGAGGAAGAAGACGAGGCCGTCATTGGCAGCGAAAGAGCGGCGGATCGAGAGCAAGAAGCAGCGGGGCAAGATTAAGCAGATGCGGAAAGCGGCGCCGAACCTGGACTAAGTTCACCCCGGAGGAAGCAGATGGACGCGAAAGAAAGTGTTGAATGCGTTCTCCGAACGTAAATTTTTATAACACCCGCCTTGATCACATTCATGAGAAACCCGTTATCTTTTAATTGACACGATAATTGAATCGGCCTAAAATCTTTTCCATCAATAGCCATATGTGTCCAGGCCCCGTGTTACATAGGGGCTGAAGATTTCTGAAGCGCAGGAATTTTCATTCTCCTTTGTATGCAGGCATCTTAATTGCTAAACTCGCTAATAACGGATTTCCGATATTAGTCCTTTTTTAAAAAATATTTGACATAATCTAAAATCTGATAATTTTCTCAATAAATTCAGTACCAGCCTGTTTAGATAATAACTGGTTATGGGCTACCCAAATGAGTGCTGAATACAGAATATCCAAGAAGCGCTAGTTCGGTGAAGACGAGCTAGGTGCTGTCGTTCGTGCGCAGATACATATGGAAGCTCAAGTGAACTACGACTATATGAGCTTTCTGGATCCACTTTCCGCAACAAACTACCTCGTCTACGTTTTGAGCTAAATGGCACTCATACTTCGGCATCGTTCAGCTGGGACTTAGAGACGATTCCATTGTTGCCTTTAAAGAATTGGGCAATATTCGCAATCGAATTCGTCATCAGCTAAATACTAACAAAGTGCTCACAAGCTTCAAGCATGGTTACGCATAATAGAATGATCAAAGAGATTGCTGATCGCCGTTTTGTGTGCATGCTTTTGACTACCTTGTTGCAAGCGATACTTGCTTAATGATTACAACGATCAACAGAACTATCCATCAGGCCCGTTCTGTATCAGACCACGTGCGATATTGCCCCAAAGACAAGGTCTCATAATGTCTTTGTGTAAAGCTGGTGGATAAGCTCACTGTTGCTAGTTCTATTGATAAGAGGTTGAAGAGTATCGCCACGGAAAGCCAGCGCCTAAGTACCCTACGTCATCTACAGTACAACGCGTAAATCAAGGACAATGGTTATACTGATGGCTTTACTCATGCGGGAAACATCTAGCTGAAATAAGCACTAGATCTAGTCGTTCGAAGTCACCGATGACGATCTACCGGCGCGAAGGGCTCAACGTCAGTCGATTGTTCACGGTTAATGCACTACAATGAAGGCGAGTGGCGCCATGACGGGAATGAGTCCAGTTGCAGGCAGTCTCTTGAGGATCCACAAGATTATCTCACGAGCATTGGACGTTTCGATTCAGAAGTGTGACGAGTACCTCGGGAAGCAGGGCATACCACCCGAGGAAGCCGCAGGTTTCCCTCTGTACGTAACAACACTGAAGTGGATAACGCACTCGCATCATCTCACCGAGGATGACATTGCCTTTCCCTATTTCAGGGACAAGCTGGAGGCACCCTATACCCGGCTGGAGGAAGACCACCAGGTCATGGCCCGCATTCTGGTCGACCTGGATACGTGTCTTTCAAAGATATCATCTGGCGGTATCGGCAGACTACGCGAGGTATTGGGAGAATTCGACAGGGTGTGGGGACCCCACATTAGAATCGAGGAGGATCATTTTACCGCGGACAGGCTGAAGGCGGTCGCGGGAATGCGGGAACAGGAGAACCTCCTCACACAGATTACCGAACACGGTAGTAAGAACTCGGGTCCGGTACCCTTGGCATTGCCCTTCTTATTCTACAATCTTGAAGGCGCTGACCGTGAGGCCTTTATGATGGCCTTTCCCTGGATCGTCAAACAGGTCTTTGTGCCGATCATCTGGAGGGGTTACTGGAAGCCGATGACTCCGTTCCTTCTTGTGTAAATCAGTGAGAGGGAGAGATCGGTGACGGCTTGTGAGGGTTACGAATCGTATCCGGCGGACCCGGGTAAGGATAATTTATGGCGCAGCCGTGGCAGACATTGGACAAAATTGATACAAAAGAAGGGGTCCTCGAACTTCGTAAGCGGGGCGAACGGGATTTTCTGATCCTCATCAATAACCGCGTGCTGATGAACAGCAGCTCAAACCGTTCTGAGATCGTGCTCGGAGAGCGTGCCTGCAAATTGGTTGCAGGACTCAATGCCCCGCGGGTGCTGATCGGCGGCCTGGGCATGGGGCTCACCCTGCGGGCGGCTCTCGATGCGTTGCCTGTTGCTGCGCAGGTCGTGGTCGCAGACCTTAATCCGGTTATGGCCACATGGTGTCGCGGTCCTCTTGCGGAACTTACGAAGAGTGCTGTGGATGATCCGCGGGTTACCATTGTGATCGACGATGTCGCGGCAATGATCGCGCGGGCTGCTCAGCCCGGCGCGGAAAAATTCGACGCCATCATCATAGACCTTTACGAAGGCCCCGGCGCATCCAGTGACGCCGTGCTCGATCCGTTCTACGGGAGCCGCGCGCTCAAAACGACAGCCGCCGCACTATCCTCGGGCGGTGTTTTCGCTGTCTGGGGAGAGAATTCTGATGCAGCGTTCGAGATGCGTCTGGCTGCCGCTGGATTTACTGTTGATCGACAGCGGCCGGGAAGAGGCGGGTTACGGCATGTGGTGTATGTGGGACGCAAACAGGCGTCGCGGGATTGAGTGAGCTTTATCCTCTATACTCAGTACCTATCTCCTTGATTTGAGCAATTCGATAATGCGCGGCGTACATCGCTTCCCTTTGCATGAACCGGAACCGGCGCCAGTGGCCTTTTTTAATTCTTCAATGGTCGTTAAGCCGGCCTTGATATGCTTGAGGTAAACACTCTTTTTGATCCCTTTGCACAGGCATATTGGTTTGAGGCCGTCTATGATCTGCTGCTCCTTCATGACAAACTCACCTTCTGTTGATTAACGTAATGTCAAAACCAACCACAGAGAACACGGAGAAATCCCGAAATAGTAATCGGGTACGAAAACATCTAAATTCCCCCTCTGTGCCCTCATAGTATTAATATCTTTATGCCGTCTTTTAATCTTTCCACATTGAAATTACCCATAGAGTTCACAGAGTTTCTTGAATATTTAAAAGATATTTTCTCTGTGTTCTCTGTCGGTGAGGGTGGTTACGTTTTGAGGTTTCATTTTCATCTCTTGATTGACCCGGCGAATCACGGTGCGACATTCTTCAAAACTATTGTATCACAACGTCCGTCTTCAGCAAACCCCTTATCACCTCATTCCTGTTATTTCCCGCGGCCTGACGTGATCAAAGAGAGCCCTATTTTCGGTTGCAATTCAACACGCCCGGGAGTACATTGTGCGGGCGTAACACAATGATAAAGAACGGGGTATTGTATGGCATTGGTAAGTTTACAGGACGTCAAGGTCAGTTTCGGCGGGCCGCTGCTGCTCGAAGGGGTCGATCTCTCGATCGACCGCGGGGAGCGGGTCTGTCTGGTCGGACGGAATGGCACGGGCAAGTCCACGATCATGAAGCTCATCACAGGCGAGATCCAGCCCGACGGGGGCAAGATCGTGTTTCAACAGGGGGTGAAGATCACGCTCCTGACGCAGGAGGTCCCGCAGGCGCTTTTCGGCAGCGTGTTCGATGTTGTCTCGAGCGCGTTCGGCGAGCAGGGGAAGCTGCTTGCGGCATATCATCATGTGAGCGCCAGACTGGCCCACGACCACAGCGAGAAGCTCATGGCGGAGCTCGAGGATGTGCAGCACAAGTTCGAGTCAGCCGGCGGATGGCAGATGCAGCAGCGCGTCGATGAGATCCTGACGCGGCTCAAGCTTCCCGAGGACGCCGAGTTCTCGGAACTCTCGGGCGGGCTCAAGCGGCGCGTTCTGCTGGCCAGGGCGCTGGCGGGCGCTCCGGACCTTCTGCTGCTCGACGAGCCCACGAACCACCTGGACATCGATGCCATTGCCTGGCTCGAGGAATTTCTGCTCACCTTCGGCGGGACCCTGCTCTTCGTGACCCACGACCGCATGCTGCTCCAGAAGCTCGCGACGCGCATCGTTGATCTTGACCGCGGCAGGCTCACGAGCTGGCCCGGCAATTACCAGGCCTATCTTGAACTGAAACAGGCGGCGCTCGATTCCGAGGCTGTGGAAAACGCGAAGTTCGACAAAAAGCTTGCCGCTGAAGAGGTATGGATCCGCCAGGGTGTCAAGGCGCGCAGGACAAGGAACGAAGGCCGCGTGCGGGCGCTCAAGGAACTGCGCAGGATCAGGAGCGAGCGGCGGGAGGTGATAGGCGCGGCGCGCATGCAGATGCAGGAGGCGGAGCGCACGGGCAAGCTGGTGATCGAGGCGACGGGCGTGAGCCATGCGTACAACGGCACCGACGTCATCCGCGATCTGTCCACGACCATCATCCGGGGAGACAAGATCGGCATCATCGGGCCGAACGGCTCCGGCAAGACCACGCTGCTCAAGATCCTGCTGGGTGAACTGAAGCCGCGGAAGGGCACGGTGAAGCACGGGACGAACATCGAAGTGGCGTACCTCGACCAGCACCGCGCACAGCTCGATGACGCGAAGACCGTTCAGGACAACGTCGCGAACGGCAGCGACCACGTGACCATCAACGGCATCCGGCGGCATGTCATCGGCTATTTGCAGGATTTTCTGTTCGCGCCCGCCCGCGCCCGCAGCCCCGTGAAGGTCCTGTCCGGCGGCGAGCGGAACCGGCTCCTG
Source organism: Nitrospirota bacterium (assembly GCA_963732675.1). Taxonomy (GTDB): domain Bacteria; phylum Nitrospirota; class UBA9217; order UBA9217; family UBA9217; genus JALNZF01. The sequence continues at coordinate 24,219 of CAVTAJ010000013.1, read as the reverse complement.
CTCGCGAAGCTCTTTACCCAGCCCTCGAACGTCCTGGTGCTCGATGAGCCTACGAACGATCTGGACATCGAGACGCTCGATCTGCTTGAAGAGCTTTTAATGGACTATCCCGGCACCGTGCTGCTCGTGAGCCACGACCGCGCGTTCATCAACGATGTCGTCACCAGCACGCTCGTGTTCGAAGGCGACGGCAGGGTGAATGAATACGTCGGAGGATATGACGACTGGCTGCGCCAGAGCACGCGGAAGAACGAGACGACCGCGGTCCCTGCCAAGGCCGTGGAAAAAAAGATCGCGCCGGGTCCTCAGAAAGAGAAGCCGCGCAAGCTGAGTTTTAAGGAACAAAAAGAGATCGAGACCCTGCCGCAGCGCATTGAAGAGCTCGATGCGGAGCAACAGCAGATCATCGCGGCCATGGCTGATCCGGCCTTTTATCGCAGCAGCGGCGACAAGGTTTCAGCGACCAGGGCACGGCTTGACGCGTTGGAGAAGGAACTTGCCGAGGCGTATCAGCGATGGGATGAACTGGAGGCGTTGAAGGGGTAGCGGAGGGAACGGTCCGCACTGTTTTCCCTTTGCCCAATATTGATAAAGTCGTAATAAGTACAATAAAATCGACCGCTGAGGCGCCGAGACGCCGAGAAGAACATATCTAAATCAAAGAGTCTTTCTCCGTGTCTCTGTTTATGGCCGCGTCTTCGCAAGAGCAGGCTACGTCTCTGCGGTTAATAAACGTTTTTTACGACTTTGTCAATTTTTGTTTTGCTTTTTTTGTCATGCTCATGCCTGATCCTGAAGGTGCGATGTCCTATGTCCAAGATCAAAACCCCTCTGGAAGTGTATTCCTTGCTGCCGAAATCCAATTGCGGTGATTGCGGTGTCTCGACTTGCATGGCTTTTGCCGCCGCGGTCATAAAACAGGAAAAACGCCTCGCTGATTGCCCGCACCTTGACAAGGCATCCTTGCCCTCTATGACGGACAAGTGGAGCGGCAGGTCAATATCGAGAGCATACAGGAAGAATCGCTGAAAGACCTGCAACGGAAGATCTCCGCGATCGATCTCGCTTCACGAGCGGAACGCCTGGGGGCCCGGAGCAACGGCGAAACACTGGTCGTGAAGTGTCTCGGCAAGGACTTCGAAGTTGATGCCCGGGGCACGGTGATGTCGCAGTGCCATACCCATGCCTGGTTCTCGATACCGCTGCTGAATTATATTCTTTTCAGCAAGGGGGAGGAGGTTGCCGGAAGATGGGTGCCGTTCAGGGAATTGGAACAGGGGAAAACGTGGAACCCTCTTTTTGAACGAAGATGCGAACAACCGCTGAAGCAGATTGCCGATGCCCATGGAGAGCTTTTCGAGGACCTGATCAGCATGTTCAGCGGCGAGTCGTCTTTTAACAAATTTTCCTCGGATATCTCCGTGGTTCTCTATCCTTTCCCCAAAGTACCGATCCTGGTTTGCTACTGGAAGCCCGAAGACGATCTTGAGTCCAGACTTCACCTGTTCTTCGATGATACGGCCGAAAAGAACCTTCCTATTGAATCGCTCTTTACGCTGGGAACCGGTCTTGTTCGTATGCTGGAAAAAATAATGGAAAAACATACTCATGGCAAAAGCGAATCATCGTGAAATGCAGGTATGCCCGCCAGCTTATTCATTGCTTGACGTATCTGAGCGGTGCGCTGACAATTGGTCTTTGCAACGAAGGACAAAAGCGCCGACCCGTCACGAGTTGAGCATCGTTCATTGCCGCCCGTTGCTAATCTGATATTTCTTCACCAAATACCGCTCCAACGCGTCCCGCCAGGGCGGCAGCATAATTCCGAGCGCCCGCGCCTTCGTGTTCGTAAGGGCCGTATAGAGCGGCCGTTTCATATCGCCGCTTTTCCCGCTGCGGTCCATGGGGTTCAGCTTTACCTTGAGCCCCATGATCTCGAAGATCGCTTTGGTGAACTCATACCAGCTGCATTTTCCTTCGTTCACGAGATGGTAAACACCCGGTGTCCGCTGAGGGTGTTCAATGAGCTGCAAGACCGCCTTGCTCAGGTCATGGGTATACGTGGGGGAGACGACCTGGTCGCCTCCCATGGCCAGCGATGCATGGGTCTTTGCATCCTGAATACGCTGATCAACAAAGTTAGCGCCATTGGATGATGATCCGGAGATACCGTAAAGTCCGCAGGTCCTGATGATGATGGTGTTCTCGGAGGCCGCGGACAACGCCGCATATTCGCCGGCTAGGCGCGAAATACCGTACAGTTGGAGAGGCGCGGGCTTGTCGTCCTCCTGGTAGGCCGCCCGCTTTTCACCGTCAAACACATAATCAGTGCTGAAGGTGACAAAGAGGGCACCGATACGGTCGCAGGCAACGGCCAGATCCCGTACCGCAACGCAGTTCACCGCAAAAGCTCTGAGGGGATCGGCTTCACACAGGGGGACATCGTGAAACGAGGTCGTATTGATGACCACCTCGGGCTGGTAATCATCGATTACGGTATTGATCGCGTCCCGCGAGCAGATATCAACGCTTGCCCGGTCAGGGGCATAGATCTGGTGATGCACATTGTTTCGCAGGATATTGCTTCCGATTTGACTGGTCTTCCCGATGAGGAGAATTTTCATTTAAACACCTTTTATCCTGGGTTGGCACTGCCCTGTTCGTCCGGAACTATCCTCTTTTCACGCATGAAGGACCTGCGTCAGCCTTGCCGTTGACAATAGTGCCGGCCGACGTGCATGATTATACAGCGAATGAATAATAACAGAAGCTTGCATTGGGCTCAAGCATAAAAAACGATGCGTCGCAGCATTCGATTGACCTTTTATTAAACTTTTGATAGACTGTCCATGACTGTGAGCACGGAGCATAACGATCGGTTGTTCACCATCACATGATAGTGAACGCTTGCAACATGTCATGCTGCCGTTAACATCAGTACAACTCACCATGAAAAGGAGAAATGACCCATGAAAAAATCATTTTTTTTATTCCTGATTATCCTCGTTTGTTCCGGAATTGCGCTGGCACAAACAGGAACGAAGAAAAAGCGACCTCTGGACTTCGAATACGGCAGAGTGGTGCTGAATAATTACTCTGAGAAAGCAGGCTTCGCTCCCGTGGTGTTTAACCACTGGCTTCATCGCGCAAAGTTTACCTGCAGGCTGTGTCACGTGGACATTGGTTTTGCCATGAAGGCGGGCGCTACTGATATCAAGGCAACCGACAATATGAGCGGTTATTACTGCGGGACATGCCACAATGGAAAGACGCTCTTCAGTGGGAGCGGCAAGGTGTTTGAAGCATGTTCGAAAAAGCTTTCCGCTGAAGACGGAAGACGATGCGAGCGGTGCCATTCGCTGGGGAGGAATGTGAAACCGGAATATGAATTCGCCCATTTCACCGCCAAGTTTCCGAAAGAACGGTTCGGGAACGGTATAAACTGGGAACAGGCAGAAGCAACCGGAGCCATCAAGCCCGTGGACTTCCTCGAAGGCGTGTCCATCAAGCGGCCGGCCCTTGCGATTCAAAAAGACATGTCCATCGATGCGAAGATGGAGGGGATGCCGGCCATCATCTTTTCCCACAAAAAACACACGGTTTGGAACGGATGCGAGCTTTGCCATCCTGAGATCTTTATCGGCGTAAAAAAGGGAACGACGAAATACTCCATGGTCGAGATATTTGAGGGGAAATACTGCGGAGCGTGCCACGGCAAGGTAGCCTTTCCAACGACTTGACTGCCAGCGATGCCATACAAAGCAGGTGGTAGGATAAGAAAGGCCGATGTGATCAAGCTGCATTCCCATGAAGAACAATGAGCGGAACCATCCTAACCAAAGGGAGGCAGTATGAGGAATAAGCGAGGAAGTCTTGCGATCGCGCTGGCCACGGCGCTCGTGGTTCTCTCCGGTGTACCGGTCCTCTCCGACGGCATGTATGCCGCTAGCAGCGGCCGCCAGTGCACAGGATGACTGGAAGAAGGAGTTCGAGGATATCTGTTCCAAGACCCAGGACTCCATGTCATTCACGCCTGATGAACTGAAGAGCCTTGTTGGACGATGCGATGCGTTGAAGCCGCGCATCGAAAAACTGGAGGAAACGCAGAAGAAGGTGTATTTGAAAAGGCTCCAGATGTGCCGGGACCTCCTGGCCTTTGTTCTCGAATCCAAGACAGGAAAGTGAACCATGGATTATTTGAAGTAGAATCGTTATTCTCCTCATTCTTCTCCTTGCTTCTTTTGACGAAGCAGATGCGAGGAGAATTGTAGCACCTCACGACTATGGAAGGGTCATCATTGCGAATTACTCCGAACGCGCCGGACTTGCTCCCGTGGTGTTCAACCATTGGGTCCACCGCGCTCAATATACCTGCAGGCTCTGTCACGTTGACATCGGATTTGCGATGGAGAAGGGGGCGACCAAAATCACGGCAGCAACCAACAAGCAGGGTTTGTACTGCGGTGCATGTCATAACGGGAAACGTACTTACAATGGCAAGACGATCTTCGCATCCTGCTCGGATGCCACCCCGCGAAACGATGCGGTCTGTGAGAGATGTCATTCGCTGAAAAAGAACAGTGATAACGAGCGCGAATTCAAAGCCTTTATGGAGAAAATGCCCAGGAAGGCCCTTGGGAACGGCATCGATTGGGAAGCGGCGGAAAGCAGCGGACTTATTAAACCAATCGATTTTCTTGAAGGCATCTCCGTACAAAGACCGCCCATCAAGGCACAGAAAGATTTTTCAATCGAAGCAAATGTCGCCTGGATGTCCGATGTGATATTCTCTCATAAAAAGCATGCTTTCTGGAACGGGTGCGAGGTCTGCCATCCCGAGATCTTCCCCATAAAAAAGGGAGCAACAAGGTATACGATGCTTGAGATAGACTCGGGAGAATATTGCGGCGTCTGCCATGATAAGGTCGCTTTTCCGATCCTTGATTGCCAGCGATGTCACACGGGAGCGAAATATTAGGCCGGAGAAGAAAACCCTGTTTTGGATTTGCTGCTGCTTAGCCCGGATAAACCCCGCCGAAGACGGAGCAGGCCGAACCAAAACATTTGAACCGACAGGTGCGATGGCCTAAAAAATGAAACGGCAGCCAGAGGGAAACGCGTAAAGGTTTACATCGGTATAGTTGTAGGGGCAACCCTGCGTGGTTGCCCTGAATGCGGGCGGCCACAGAGGGCCGCCCCTACTTTTTTTTGTCTTTCAGCAATGCCTCGAGCGCAGCGAAGGGTTTGTGCGTTGCGGAAGGTCCTTTATTGCCGCCCGGCGTGATTTTCCCGAACGATTCCTCATCCAGATACTCCTGGTGTTCATTGTCGTGGCAATAGAGACAGAGCAGTTCCCAGTTGCTGCCGTCCGGCGGGTTGTTGTCGTGGTTATGGTCCTTGTGATGGACCGTCAGCTCGCGGAGTTTTTTCCCTGAAAATTCACGACCGCACCTCGCACAGATCGAGGGGTACAGCTTGAGCGCCTGGTCCCGATAGGTCTGCTCCCGGAGTTCCCGGTTGCGCCGGGCCTCGGCAATGATCTGGTCCTTCCTGTCGTTCTCCGGTCCTGTCTTATTTATTGTCATGCGAGTATCGTTCCCTTGTGTTGAGTCGAAGCCGGAATTAACAAAATGATGCCTGTTGGGCAGTTGCAACACTTCCCCGCAGGCCGACGAAGTATTCCTCGATCTCCCGCCGCACCTCTTTTACGGTCACCAGATGGTTGATCGTTGTTCTGAACTCCGCGCCGCCATGAAGGCCTTTCGTGTACCAGCACAGATGCTTGCGCATCTCGCGCACGCCGGCATACTCGCCGAGCAGTTTTACCATATCGTTCAGATGGCGGAGCATGACCGCTTGACGTTCTTCCGGGGAAGGCTGGGCAGGCACGAGACCGGTTTCGAGATACTGCTTTGCTTCGCGGAAGATCCACGGATATCCCTGGATCGCCCGTGCGATCATCACGCCATCGCATCCTGTCTCGTCCAGCATCCTCTTCGCGTCCTGTCCGGAACGCACATCGCCGTTCCCGATGATCGGTATGCCCACGGACTTCTTTACCACCTTGATCATGCCCCAGTCCGCATGGCCTGAGAAGCCCTGCGCTTTGGTCCTCGCGTGCACCGTCACGGCGGCGATGCCCGCTGCTTCGGCGGCCTGCGCCAGGTCCACGGCGACGATGCTCTTTGCATCCCACCCGAGCCGGATCTTGACCAGGACCGGAACTTTTGACGCCCCCACAACAGCGGCCATGATCTCTTTGGCAAGTCCGAGGTCGCGCAGGAGCGCCGCGCCGGCGCCGGACTTCAGGATCTTCGGCACCGGGCAACCCATGTTGATGTCAATGAAGTCCACGTCGCCCTGCGACACGATGTGCGCCGCCTCTGCCATGGACGCGGGTTTTGACCCGAAGATCTGGAACACGACGGGACGCTCGGCCGAATCTGTGCGGAGCATGCCGTGGGTGCGTTTGTGCTCCCGGATCAGCGCTTCGACGCTCACCATCTCCGAGAACACGAGTCCCGCGCCGAGCTCCTTGCAGATCCTGCGGAACGGGAAGTCGGTAATGCCGGCCATGGGGGCGAGCACGAGGGGGTTGTTCTTGAGGATATCTCGGATCTGCATGGGAAATATTATAACCGAAAGAACTGGAAATGCGAGGGCTTTTTGACGGGTTCACGGAAGATAAAAAGCAAGAATACCGCGGAGACGTAGCCTGCTCTTGCCTGTGGCCGCGATATGGCAACAGCAGGCTACGAAAGCGCGGCCATAAACAGAGCCGCGGAGAAATACCTATTGAAAATACTGCCGATTTTCTCTGCGCCTCCGCGTCTCGGCAATCAAATTAGATTTGTTGCGATCACATCAAAATGAGAACGAATGCCTTATGGGGTCCTTTTAGATCACTTTTTCAAGAGCTCGCCAACGGTCACGAGCGTAAACCCTTTCCTCCGCAGTCCGGCGATGATGTCGGGCAGGATCTCCGCGGTGTGAACGCCTTTCCGGTTCATATGGAAGACGATGATGCTCCCGCCTTTGGCGTCCCGGAGCACACTGCGTACGATCCTCTGCGGCGAAAGACCCTCGTCCGGGTCTCCTGATGCGATATCAAACTGGATGGTCGTGAGCCCGGCTGTCCTTGCGATAGTGGCTACCCGCTCATCAACCTCGCCGTAAGGCGGTCGGAAATAACGCGGTGTATTGCCGGTCAGTCTTTTTGATGATTGCCTGCGTCCGCTTCAGTTCACGCAAAATCCGTCCATCGTCCTTTTCAAGCAGGTGGGGATGCCAGAAGGCATGGTTCGCGATCTCGAACTGCGGCTGGCTCGCGAGGAACTTCACCTTTTCCTGGTTCTTCTCCACCCACCGGCCGCTCAGAAAGAGCGTGGCCGGTGTTTTTTCTCGAAGCAGTATCTCGATGACCCTTTCGTCATATTCATCCGGCAGGGTCGTGGGGCAGGCATCGAAGGTGAGGGCGATCATCTGCGAGTCTCTTTTGCCGTGCTCGATGATGAGGTCTTCCTTCGAAGCTGCAAGAACCGACGCCTGAGAGCCGGTGAATAGGATGAGAACAAGCATCCCGAAGAGGAACGGTTTTATTCTCATTAATTCTTCAAACTTGATATGAAACATCATACTCAAATTGTAACCTAACCGGCAGGAGAGGGTCAATCAGAAAAAGGCGCGAAAGAGCGATCAGCGGGATGCTCATAGTGCGTTGCCTGTCCGCGTGGACATCGGTCAGACACGGATGGGGAGGATAACAACAGGAATGCCCTCGCTGTAAAATCGGCGCTGAACAGCGAAGATCGTATAGTTATGAAACATGCCCGATATAAATGTGGTCTTTGGAAATACGAGCTGTCCGCCGAAAAGGATCGCGTTCGGAAACCGCTCAAGGATCTCCGGTGTTACCTTGGCAATCTCGTCAACCACGTCCGTGCCGAACGATGAATACGCCGCGGCATAATATCCATGGCACCGCATATAGTGGACGTAGCGGTCCAGCTCTTTCTTGACATCGGTCCTCATGCGGGCAACCTCTTCCGCGCCCTTGAAGTTCCCCGCGTCCACGATGCCGACCTGGATGAACGCGAAATTTTTAAAGGTCCCGCCGAACAGCCGGATGATGCTGAAAAGCGTGTGGAGTCCCAGCCCGTTGAACCCGTTCACGAGCAGGATCGCGGTCTTGTCCTGGGGATCGTATTTTATCTTCAGTTCCTTATCGGTCCCCTGTTCGCCGGGAAATGCGGGGCATGAAGATTCCGCCACCGTCACCAGCTCATCGAGGCGGTGGAGAAGTTGATGGGTGTTCTGGTAGTGACGCTTCGTGAGCAGTGCCATCGCGACCAGAGGATCCCGTGAGGAGCAGGGTGATCCAGCCACCCTCGTGGAACTTGAGTATGGTCACGGTCACGAGGATGCCGAATGTCAAGCGTCATGCCCAGGCCGTTGATGAAGAGCTTCTTTTCCCAATGGTCTCCTTGCCGCGGACCTGCCACCAGTGGCGCACCATGCCGAGCTGGGACAGAAAGAAGGTGATGAACACGTTGATGCTGTAGAGGACCACGAGATATTTCACCGAGCCGTTGGTCAGGACCATGGTGACGAGCGCCGCCCCGCCCATGAGCAGGATGCCCTTCTGGGTTACAAGCCGGTCGGAGAGCATGGCGAACTTGGTCGGGAACCAGCGGTCCAGCGCCATGTTCGAAAGCACCCGCGGCCCGTCGAGAAACCCGGCCTGGGCCGCGATGAAGCAGGAGCGCCGCCTCGGACAGGAGCGTTATGAGCACGAAGACGTCACCGCCTTTTCCCCAGTCCTTGGTCATGGTTTCGAACAGAACGGCATTCAGCGTTTTGCCGGTCTGCGGCACGACACGGTACAGCAGGTAGGCGATCATCAGGCCCATGACCGTGAAGGCCAGGGAGGCCGCCATGTAGCGCATGGTGCGTTTGCCGGTCTTCACCTTCGGCTCGCGCAGGATGGGCAGACCGTTGCTCACCGCCTCGATCCCGGTATACGTGCCGGCGCCCATGCTGTAGGCGCGCAGGATGAGCAGGAGCATGCCGCCGATCCCCAGCTCCGCCTGCGTTTGTATGATGTCCGCCCTGGTCGAGGCTGCGACCGCACCCATGTTTCCCAGATTCATGATCACGGCATAGCCGATGATGAACGCGTGGGTGACCACGAAGGTGAGGAAGATGGGCACCAGGGGGAGGACCGATTCCTTCACCCCGCGCATGTTCATGACGGTAAGGAGCAATACGCCGAGAAGCGCGAACACGAGCTTGTAGGAGAGCCAGGCCGGGGGAAGAAAGCTGAACAGCGCATCGGCGCCGCTGGCGACGGAGATCGTGATCGTCAGCACATAATCGATCAGGAGCGCCGAGCCGGAGACCATCCCGCGGTAGGTGACAGCAGCTTGCTCGCAACGAGATAGCCGCCGCCGCCCGACGGGAAGAGCTCGATGATCTGGGAGTAGCTCGCGGCGATGATGAACACCGTGATCCCGGACATGAGCGCGACGAAGACGCTCAGGTAGACATGGCCATGAAAAGCGAGAAAGGCCTCCTCCGGGCCGTAACAGGACGACGAGAGTCCGTCGGCGCCCAGTCCGACCCAGGCGAAGAAGGCGATGAGCGAGAGCTTGTGGAAACGTAGTATCCTCGATGTTATGCTTTCCGCCGAGGATGAGGGTTTTATTCTCTGGAGGAGCGAGGGTTTGGCTGTTGGTCCATGAAATAATTCTCCTTCAACGCTGCACAGGCAAAAAGATGCCGTTTAGATCCTGATGTTATCACGGTCATCGCAATTCGAACCTTAATATAAAGCAAGACTTGTGCCCGATATGATAACTTTATTTCGCTAAGGCCTGATTCTCCAATGTCTCGACGCTGATCAGGACACTGATCGTTCGTTACAGATGGCTCTAAATTAAGCACATGTCTATTTTAATGCTCATAATGCAGCGAGTCCTCGTTACCCTTCGGGATCATATTTCAGCCGATACCCGATCCCCGGCTCGTTCATGAGAAACCGCGGCCGCGCGGGGTCCGCTTCCAGTTTATGCCTCAGCTGTGTCATGTACACACGAAGATATTGGACCTCGTTCACCTGCGCCGGCCCCCATACTTCCTTCAGAAGCTGGGTGTGAGTGATGACCTTACCCGCATGCCGGATGAGCACCATCAATAGTTTGTACTCAATGGGCGTTAGGTGCACTTCCTTGTCGTCCACGAATACCTGCCGCAGCGCCAGATCTACCCGTAGATTCAGAACGGTAAAGACCGGCTCGTTCTGATCAGTGATTTGCCTTGCCGCATGCCGTAATGCGACACGGATTCTCGCCAGCAGTTCTCCGGCATTGAACGGTTTCGTGAGATAGTCGTCAGCGCCCGCATCCAGCGCCTTGACCTTGTCCTGCTCCTGTTCCCGCGCGGATATGACGATGATCGGCGTTTGCGTCCATTCGCGCAACCGCTTCGTCACTTCCAGTCCGTCCATATCCGGCAGGCCGAGATCGAGGAGCACGATGTCGGGATTGCGCGTCGTCGCCTGCATCAAACCCTCCTGCGCGGTCGCCGCCTCCACAAGGCGAAAGCCCTGGGTCTGGAGCGTGATCCGCAGGAACCGCCGCATCTGCGGTTCATCCTCGATCAGCAAGATAAGTTCTTTGTCTTCAGCCATGTTGAATTATTAGAGTGGTTAGGGGTCAAGTAGCAAAGGGTCAATCGGTTACCTTGCTACATGCTACTTCGCTACTTGCTGCTTTAACGTTAAGGTTTCCTCTTCCTGTTTCGGCGCGGGCGGCAATCCGGCCGTTGATAACGTGAATCGAAACGCCGCACCGCCGCCCTCGCGGTTCTCCACCCATATTTTACCACCATGGGCTTCGATGATGGTGCGGCAGATGGCGAGGCCAAGTCCGACGCCGCCTCCCGGTCCGCGTCCGCGCACGAATTTGTCGAAAATATGCTCTTCTTCCCCGGCAGGAATGCCGGGGCCGCGGTCCGCCAGCTCGACGGTCACGGTGTAGAACGATTCCGATGCAGACAGCTCAAGCGGCGTCCCCTTGGGCGTATACTTGATCGCATTGTCGAATAGATTCACGAGCACCTGCTCCATGAGCAGGCTGTCGAAAGGAATGAGCGGAAGGTTCCCCGGCAGTTTCACGGTCAGGGGATGATCATTGAGGCGGTTGCCCAGACGGTTGAGCACGGCGCCCACGACCTCCTCCAGGGGCTGCCATTCTTTGTTCAGGGTGATGGCGCCTGATTCGAGCCGCGTCATGTCGAGTACGTTTTTTATGATCCTGTTCAGGTGGTCAGCCTCTTCACGGACCGTCTGGAGAAGATCAAGGCGGCCGACAGAGTCGATGGCCGCGTCATTCTCCAGGAGGGTCGTTGCCGCGCCCGTGATCGCCGACAGCGGCGTACGCAGATCGTGCGAGATGGAGCTGAGGAGCGTGTTCCTGAGGCTTTCCGTCTCGGCTTTCAGCAGGGCACGCTGGGCCGCCTCGCCCAGGAAGGACCGCTCGATCGCAATGGCCGTCTGGTTCGCGAAGGCCTCAAGATAGTGGAACTGTTCAGGTTCAAAACCGTCGCCGGCGTTCTTCGGCAGAATGCCGGCGACGCCGACAGCACCCGATGAAGCAACGAGCGGAAGATATAATGCTTTTGCCCCGGGCAGCGTGTCCGTGCCCAAGCCCGCCGCCTGCCGGTGCTCGAGAACCCACTGGGCAACGCTCAGCTCCTGCTGGTCGGGTGTGAAGACGGCATCGCCGGCGCCTGTCTGCACCAGACGGCCGCCTTCGTCCGGGATCAGGATCGCGACCCCGCTGTCGAACATCTCGCTCATATGCCGTATCGCGATCTCGCTGAGGCGTTGGGCGCCGCGCTCGCGGACGAGCTCGCGGCTCATGCTGTACAGGGCCGCGGTCCTGCGCTCGCGCAGCCGTGCCGCTTCAGCCTGCTGCCGCACCCGGAGCGTGAGCCTGCTGATGATGAAGGAGACCAGGAACATGACGAGGAACGTAATGAAGTAGCGGACGTCGCTGATCGCGAAAGTATAAAGAGGGGGAACAAAGAAAAAATCAAAGGCTGCCACGCTCATGATCGTGGTGAACAGGGCCGGCCACTTGCTGGTCCTGCTTGATATGAGCACGACCCCGAGCAGATAGATCATGGCCACATCCAGCCGCTCGAAATAGGGGGACATGATCCGGGCAAGGCCGGTGCAGCCGGCCACGGTCAGGATGCTCCAGACGAACTCACGTTTGCGCCATGAACGGAGACGCGACCGTGCGGCAGGATGCAAATGAGGTTCGGCAACATCGCCGGAGATGACATAGACATCGATATCGCCGCTGCCGCGCACGATCTCGTCCAGGGGGGAACCGAATAATTTGTCCTTCCAGCGGGCATGGGTCGGTTTACCGATGATGATCCGGCTCACGTTCCTGCTGCGTGCGTAGGTTATGACTTCCTCGCTCATCCGCTGGCCGCTCAACACCGCGGTTTCCGCGCCGAGACTTTCCGCAAGCCGCATGTGGTCGCCCAGCTGTTTTATGTCGCTTTCCGAGGTCCGGACCCGTGACGGTGCCTCCACGTGCACGGCGATCCACTCTGCCCGCAGGCCGGCGGCCAGTCTTCGCGCGGCATGGATCAGGCGGATCGATCGGGGATTATGGCCAACACAGACCAAAATACGTTCTCCGGCGGGCCAGATAGTCTTTGATCCCCTTGTCCTGCCGGTAGACCTGCATCTGTTCATCCACGCGGTCGGCGGTGCGCCTGAGGGCGAGTTCGCGGAGAGCGATCAGGTTGCCTTTGCGGAAAAAGTTCTCGATGGCCGCGGCGGCCTGTTCGGGCATGTACACTTTGCCTTCCCGCAAACGCTGGAGCAGGTCATCGGGAGGCAGGTCAATGAGCTCAATTTCGTCGGCACGATCCAGGAGAAAATCAGGCACCGTTTCCCGGACATTGACGCCCGTGATCTGGGAAACGACGTCGTTCAGGCTTTCGAGGTGCTGGACATTTACGGTGGAGTAGACGGAGATGCCCGCGCCTAAAAGCTCGTAAACGTCCTGCCAGCGCTTCTTGTGGCGGGAGCCGGGGGCGTTCGTGTGGGCAAGTTCGTCAACAAGCATGATAGCGGGCTTGCGGCGAAGGGCGCTGTCGAGATCGAACTCCTTCAGGACGGCGCCGCGATACTCGATGTTCCTGCGGGGGAGTATTTCCAGGCCTTCGAGGAGCGCCTCGGTCTCCTTACGGCCGTGGGTCTCGACAAGGCCGACGATGATGTCGACGCCTTCGGCGCGCTTCTGCCTGGCGGACTCCAGCATGGCATAGGTCTTCCCGACACCGGGCGCGGCGCCGAAGAACAGCTTCAGCTGCCCCTCGCGTTTTCTTTCTTCCTCTTCGCGTGCCCGTTGGAGAAGCTGGTCGGGATCAGGTCTTCGTTCTTCCATCACCGTTGACTCCGGGAAACTGCATTGATAATTCTACTATAATGTATTTTCGCATATTTTTCAGCGTCGCGTACAAAAATGTAATATTAATCTTAACCATATCAAAATGCCATTAAAAAAGGGGACAAAAGTATAAAGATTTTATAAAGATGATTATCGCTGTTAAAAAACAGTCCCGTAAGTTTGTACAAAATACTTGACATATTTTGCCATGCCCCTTAATCTATGTTCATGCGAAACAGAAGCATCATGAACGTATATCCTAGATTTGCAGCTCTGCTTGCGTTGCTGCTCCTCCTTTCCACCTTCGTGGCGATTTCGCATCACCATGAAAAAACGGCCGACGATCACGACTGCCCCATCTGTATTGCAAGCAATCATCAAGCTGCAACTGGGCCGTTAGCAGTTGCCTTTGATTGTATCCCCTGTTTAACCGAAACAACCATTGTCGTTTCAGCTCCCGCTCTTATTGAAAATCTCTTTTTCTTCTTCTCGCAACACTCGCGGCCCCCCGGCATAACTTCTCTTTCCACACACTAACTGCATAGACATTGCGAGAAACGCGCACAAGCGGAAGTCCTTCGCTCTGCGGATTTCCGTAACAAGCTTCTCCGCACGTTCACGCTGTGACGCGGTCTATCCGTATTCTTTTTTTATGGAGGAGTTATGAAAATCATATCATTTTCCAGCATGCTCATGCTGGTGTTCGGTATTTTTACGGCTGCGGCCTTTGCTCAGGACCAGGATGAACGATTGAACAAGCTTGAGGAATCGCTTAAAAGTCAGCAGCAGACAATCGAACAGCAGCAAAAGACTATAGACACGCTCAAGACGCAGGTCACTCAAAATCAAAGTCCTTCTGCAGCGGCCCCGGTCTCTCCATCCCAGAAGGCAAGCGGCTTGTTCGGCGGAAGCGCTTTCACGAACCCCAATTTGTCCGTTGTGCTCGACGCCTTCGGCTACTCATCGAATCTCACGAATGACGAGTTGGCGAACAGGGGAATCCCGGGGTTTACGACGCAGGGACTGGACCAGCGCCAGGGGTTCAACTGTGGATTCAGCCGAGCTGTTCTTCTTTTCCCCGGTTGATCCCTATTTGAACTTCTACGCCAACCTTCCGGTGACTGACGCCGGGATTGAAATTGAAGAAGCCTACGTCGTGACCACGGCCCTTCCCGAGGGCTGGCAGATCAAGGGCGGCAAGTTCAAAAGCAACTTCAGCAGGCTTGATTCGCAGCATCCTCATGCCTGGGATTTCTGGGACATCGCTTTGCCTTACCGGGCATTTCTGGGCAGCGAGGGTCTGGGCGGAGAAAAAGGCGTGCAGCTCACGTATCTGCCGACCTTGCCGATCTACACCATATTCGGCGCTGAAGTGCTCCAGGGAGAGAACGCGCTCCTGTTCGGGCCGGATGCGGCAGAAGGGCCCCATGCCTTTACCTTTTTTGTGAAAAGCTCCGTGGATACGAGCGACGACTCGACGCTTTATTTCGGACCTTCCGTGCTTTTCGGTAAGACAGACAATACCAACATCCTTCCCGGATCGGAGGTCAAAGGCAACAGCGCCTTGTACGGAATGGAAGCTGTCTGGAAATGGAAACCCACGAGCCGTGAGGCGTTGACGATCCAGAGCGAATACCTGCTTCTGACGCAATCGGGAACCGCGACTGACACCACGACCGGCGTTGTTGACCCGCTGAAGCGCAAACAGGACGGGTTCTATATTCAGGGGATCTATCGAATAAACCGCTGGGGCATCGGCGCGCGGTATGACACGCTCAATGTATTTTCCGACACCTTCAAGCAGGCGGGCGTGCAGACAGACTACGCGCAAACCCTGGCGCGAAACAGCCAGTCTTGAATACAACCCAAGTGAGTTCACTCGGATCCGGCTTCAGCTGAGCCATGACCGCTCGGATATCGCCACCGGCCGGACGAACGACGAGGCGATCCTGCAATTTAATTTCACCGTCGGCGCGCACCCCGCCCACTCATTTTAGGAGGAGACCATGCGAAAGATTTATACTATCCGTTGTACTGTTGATAGCTTAACAACCCCGGCTTTTGCGGGAGTGAATGTCGTCGCCACGCTTCCCTGGATCGGGAGCCTTGCGCGGGAGATCGGCAAGGACAAGATCAACGTAACCGTCTTGGTAAGCCGGCGCAGGATGCTCATATGATCGAAGCGAAACCGAGCATGATCCTTGCCGCCCGGAAAGCCGACATCATCATGTATGACGGCCTCGATCTGGAGATCGGCTATCTGCCGCTTATCATTGAATCCTCGAAAAACCCGAAACTCATGCCGGGGCAGACCGGCAATTTCGACTGTTCACAATTCGTTACGGTCGTGGAAAAACCGACGACCGTTGATAGAGGCATGGGCGATGTGCACCCGCTCGGCAACCCCCATTACCATTTCTCTCCTTCAAACATCCTGCGCGTCGCAGAGGGGATAGTCCCGTCTTCTCGCTGAAGCGGACAAAGCCAATGCCGATTTTTATCTCGCCAATTATAAAGCCTTTGCCGCGCGAATGAAGGAGAAAGAAAAACAGTGGCATGCGGTACCGCTCAAGGGTAAGAATTCATCGCCTACCATAAATACTTCGAGTATCTTGCGCGCCGAATTCGGCCTTCAGATCGTTGGGTACCTGGAACCGAAACCGGGGATACCGCCGTCCGCCGCGCATATCGAAGAACTTATACAGTACATGAAGAAAGACAAACCCGCCGGCATTCTCATTTCACCGGTCTATAGTTTGAAAGAGGCGGAATCTCTGTCGGCAAAAACCGGGGTGAAGGTCATCGTGCTTCCCCATGATGTCGGCTCCATGCCGGGAACGGATGACTTGATTCTCCTTCATGGACAAAGTGATCAGAGTCCTTGAAATAATACAACTGCAATCACCCTCCCCTAACCCCTCCCATCAAGAGGACAGGGGTGAGGGGGGATTGAAGTTTATAAACAGACGCATTTTATTACGGAGGAGTAATGGAAATCCTGACTTTTCTTGCATTGCCGTTTTTGGCCTGTCTGCTTCTGATCCTGATCCATGCCTATTTCGGCGTTCATATCCTGGCGCGGGGCATCATTTTTGTGGACCTTGCCCTTGCCCAATTCATCGGCATCGGCATCGCTTTATCGTTTCTGCTCGGAGAGGAACACGGCACGCTGCTCGCCCTTGCATTCGCCCTGCTCGGAGCCTTCATCCTGTCTCTTTCAAAGCGGGTTGCGCGATTGGTGAATATCGAAGCCTTCATCGGCGTGCTTTACATCTTTTCCGTATCAGCCGCCATCCTGATCCTCGACAGGAGTCCCCACGGGCTGGAGGAATTCAAGACCATCCTGAACGGCAATATTATCTGGGTGACTCCCCGGGAAGTGTTCTTCACATTCCTCCTGTACGCAGCAGTCGGGCTTCTGCATTTTTTTCTGCGAAAACAATTCCTGGCTCTTTCCTATGAAGGCAAAGGAAGCAGTTTTCTTGAATTCCTGTTCTTCGCCAGCTTTGCGTTGGTACTTGTGAAATCAGTCAGGATGGCCGGGATCCTCCAGGTCTTCTCATTTCTGGTCATACCCGCGCTGATCGGCCGCCTCTATTCCCTGAAACCGTTCTACGGTCCTGATGGTCGGCTGGATCGTCGGCGTGCTCATAACCATCGCGGGAATGGCCCTGTCCTACAGGCTGGACATCCCCACGGCGCCGGTCATCGTGGCGGGACTGGCGCTCACGTTCTTTCTGCTCCTGTCGATAAAAGCCGTTCGTCACAAAGAGAAGCCGCTATGAAAAACTCCATTCAAATCGTGATTGCGGCAGTGGAATGTGGACGGACAAAAGGAGATGATCCCGCTTTATGACGGGAAAGGAAGAAGAAGCCGCGGCCCCGAGGCAGGAGCAGGTCAGGAAAGAGATCTCACGAATATTCCAAAATGCTGATTCGGTTGGGTTGCAAGGCGCAACCCAACCGAATCAATGGCAAAGATAAAATAACGTTACCAGCGATACATCGCGTTGAGCGCGATCGTGTCCTGAGATTTCTTCGTGCCGTTGTCAAAGGACTGCTTGTCCGATGAGTCATGGCGGTATTCCGGCCGCACGATCAGGCCGCCTGCCAGCCGGATCTCCGGCGTCACCGTCACTTCGGTCAGCTTTTGCGCCGTACCGGTCCTGAAGCCGTCCTTGTCGTCAAAGGACTCGCCGCGGACCGATATACTGTAGGTATCGTTAATATCATATTTTACGATTCCCGAAATTCCATTCCATTTCGCCGATGCGGCGCCGCTGTTGTCCTGCTTGCCGTTGTCATAGTTCAAAATGATGGACAAAGGCTTTAACGGGTTTGATCGTAGCGACCAGGTCGAGCAGCGACCGCTGATCGTGATTGTTGTTGTCGCTCTCGGGTCCCTGCATATAATTGATGTAAGCTGAGAACAGGTCGCCCGCAGAGACATTGATACTTGTGCCGAAGCACTTGCCTGTATTGTTGTCAGTTGCATTGTCCCACCCGTTTAGGATATGAATGCTCGCGTTGACGTTATCGCTGAAAACGTAACTAGCCTTCACCCCGGTATGCGTCGTCGGTTCCGCAAAGACGAACAGGAATGACCGGGAATAGTTCGGGTTGTCGATGGCCTCTATCACTTCTGCGCCAACGTACGTGGCCATCTTCCCCATATCTAACCGCAGTCCCTTGCCGATCGGCGCGGTGTAGCTGATGTAGGCTTCCGTGATATCAAACGATTCGGGGTTCGCCGTTCCTGTCGGTTGAGTCCCCAAGCCTGTCGCATGCATCAATTTCGCTGTTTCTCCCGCCGAAACCTTCACTTTGTAGCCGATCACGCTGGTCGCGGGGTCTTTGGCTAACACGATCTCCGCCAGATCGAGGCCGAAGCTGTTTGCCTTATGGTCGTACCCGCGCAGATTATTTTCCGAGCCCGGATCGCCGGGGACATTAGTGAGACTGCTTGCGTTTCCGTTGTACGTATATCCTGTCTGCACATAGATGCTCAAACCCAGAGCTTTTTTCATCTCATCGAGGGTAAGACCCGCCGGTTTCGCGTCCTCGGCGAATGCCGGAGCGGACAATGCCATACAAGCGCAAAAAATCGCTAACCCGATCTTGAAACCTATAATAGTACCGAACCTTTTCATTTGATCCTCCTGTGTTAAGATTTACAGCTGGTTGTTGTATATGTTATTTACACTTATCACCCGACGATATGACGAGGCTTGCGACCTCGCCTTTTTTTGCGATGTCGCCGGCCTTAATTTCTCCTTCGACAACCTCGCCTTTCAGATAATCTTCTCCTGAATACGAGAGCACTTTGATTTTCCCGACTTCCTTGAGCTCGTGTTTTGGGCCTTCCCGGTACACGACGAGAATGTCACCTATGCTGATCGCCTTTTTCACGTCCGCTGTTCCGCTCTGGAAAAGGCAGACCATGGCGCCCTTCTCCATGATTCCCTTGGCAGCTTTCTCTACACGCTCCTGCTTCAATAGGGGACCAGGAAACCGCGATTACAAGCTGAGGCAGCCCCGCGCATAATATAAGAAGAACAGCAAGAAGCTCTGCAATCTTTTTCATTGTATGTATCCTCCACAATTACTTCAGTCCATCGAGCGCCAGGTTCAGCTCAAGAACATTGACCACTGGTTCGCCGATCAGGCCAATCCAGCGTCCCTTGCGTATTCTTGGCAATCGATGTCTCGGATTTTGGTATCATCGAGTCCCCGGGCCTTTGCCACTCGGTGCAACTGATAGTCAGCAGCAGCCTGACTGATGTGCGGGTCGAGACCGCTGCCCGAGGCCGTGACCAGATCCACGGGAATCTTCGCAGTATTTCCAGGTTCCGCCTCATGCAGGGCTTTGATGCGCCCTTCAACATTCGTCATGAGAGCTGGATTGTTCTGGCCGAGGTTGGAGCCTGACGAAGCGGCGCCGTTGTAGGGATAAGGACCCGTTGCCGAGAGCCTTCCCCAGAAGTACTTCGGGTCCTCGAACTGCTGGCCGAGAAGCGAAGAGCCAACGGCTTTGCCGTTCTTCGTGATGACGCTGCCGTTTGCCTGGCTTGGGAAAATCGCTTGCGCAAGACCGGTCACGGCCAGGGGGTAAATGAGCCCCGTGATTACCGTGAACAGTAATAGGGACATGAGCGAGTTACGAATCATGGTGAACATTAGTTTCTCCTTTCAGTACGAGACCACCCCTCACCCTGGCCCTCTCCCCTGAGGGGCGAGGGGTCTCTTTACTTCCTCTCCCTCTCGGGGAGAGGATTGAGGTGAGGGGCATGGACATATCAAACAATATGCATCGCCGTTATGAGCATGTCGATCAGCTTGATCCCGATGAACGGTACGATCAGGCCGCCGACGCCGTAAATCAAGGCGTTGTTTCGTAAGACTATCGAGGCGCCGAGAGGGCGGTACTTCACGCCGCGCAGCGCCAGGGGCACGAGGAAGATGATGATCAAGGCGTTAAAGATCACGGCCGACAACACGGCGCTCTGCGGCGTTGCAAGGCCCATGATATTCAGCGCTCCAAGCGCCGGATAGATGGAAAGGAACGCAGCAGGCAGAATGGCGAAATATTTCGCCACATCGTTCGCGATGCTGAAGGTCGTGAGCGTGCCGCGGGTCATCAAAAGCTGCTTCCCGATCTCAACGATCTGGATGAGCTTCGTGGGATTCGAATCGAGATCCACGAGATTGCCCGCCTCCTTCGCAGCCTGGGTCCCGCTGTGCATGGCCACGGCCACGTCCGCCTGGGCGAGCGCGGGCGCGTCGTTCGTGCCGTCGCCGGTCATGGCAACGAGCCTGCCGCCTTTCTGATATTCGCGGATGAGCTTGAGCTTTGCCTCGGGCGTCGCTTCGGCAAGAAAATCATCAACTCCTGCCTCGGCCGCGACCGCGGCCGCGGTGAGCGGATTGTCGCCGGTGATCATGACCGTCTTGATCCCCATCTTGCGCATTTCGGCGAAGCGTTCTTTAATCCCGCCCTTGACGATGTCGTTCAACCGAATGACGCCGAGCACTTTGCTCCCCTCGGCAACCACGAGCGGCGTTGCGCCTTGTTTGGCAATGTCGTCCACGATGGATCGGACATCGGGAGGAAACGTCCCGCCCATTTTTTGGACGTACTTTTCAACCGCGTCCGCCGCGCCTTTGCGGATTTCCCGGTTCTCGAGGTTTACCCCGCTCATCCGCGTCTGGGCGGTGAAAGGGACAAACTCCGCCTTGATGCTTTGCATGTCCCGGGCGCGAAGGCTGTACTTTTCTTTTGCAAGGACCACGATGCTCCGTCCTTCAGGAGTTTCATCCGCCAATGAGGCGAGCTGTGCCGCGTCGGCAAGTGCGCCCACGTGCACTCCCGGCGCCGGAACGAATTCCGTGGCCTGCCGGTTCCCGAGCGTGATCGTGCCGGTCTTATCGAGCAGCAGCACGTCAACGTCTCCGGCCGCTTCCACGGCCCGTCCCGACATGGCGATCACATTCGCCTGGATCATCCGGTCCATGCCCGCAATGCCGATGGCCGAGAGCAGCCCGCCGATCGTGGTCGGGATGAGGCAGACGAGGAGCGCCACGAGCACGGTGATGGTGACCGGCGTGCCCTGGCCCGCTGCCTTGACGCTGAAGAGCGAGTAGGGGAGCAATGTCACGCACACGAGCAGGAAGATGATCGTCATGCCCGCGAGCAGAATATCGAGGGCGATCTCGTTCGGTGTTTTTTGGCGCTTTGCGCCTTCCACCATGCTGATCATGCGGTCGAGAAACGTCTCTCCCGGACTTGTCGTGATCCGCACCACGAGCCAGTCGGATAAAACGGTAGTACCGCCCGTCACCGCGCTCCGGTCTCCGCCGCTTTCGCGGATCACGGGCGCGCTTTCGCCGGTCACGGCGCTTTCATTCACCGAGGCCACGCCCTCGATGATCTCGCCGTCCATGGGGATAATGTCGCCCGCCTCCACGAGAACGACATCGCCCTTTTTGAGCAGTGACGAGGCGACCTTCGTGACCTCCGCATCAGGCGACAGGCTTCGCAAGCCGCTTGGCCATGACATCGCGCCGCGTCTGGCGGAGGGATTCGGCCTGGGCCTTGCCCCTTCCCTCTGCCATGGATTCCGCGAAGTTTGCGAAGAGCACCGTTATCCAGAGCCAGACGGAGATCTGCAGGATGAAGGAAGGCGACGCCTCGCCTTTTCCCGTCAGGACTGCGTGAAAGAAGAGGAGGGTCGTAAGAATACTCCCTATTTCCACGACGAACATGACAGGGTTCTTGATCTGGTGTACTGGGTTCAATTTTCTGAACGAATCCCATAATGCTTTTTTTACGATCGCCGGATCAAAGAGCGATCGCTTTTTCGATTTACTGCTCATTGTATTCCTCCGTGTCCATATTCCTCCCCTTAACGGCGAGGATCAAGGTGGGGATGGGTTTAACGTCCGGTGTATGACCCATCCTCACGCCCTTCCTCTGCGTCCTCTGAGGAGAGGGTTTTTTATTTATCTGCTGCCATCAACTGTTCCGCAATCGGCCCAAGCGCCCAGGCCGGCATGAACGTCAACGCTCCGACGATCAATATGACCCCGATCAAAAGCGCCACGAACAAGGGCGTATGGGTCGGCAGCGTTCCCAAACCGGCAGGAACCTGCTTCTTCTTCGCGAGCGAACCGGCAATGGCAAGCACCGGGATGATCACCCAGAATCTGCCGATGAACATGGCAGCCCGAGGGCCGTGTTATAGAAGACCGTGTTGGCGGAGAGGCCCGCAAAGGCGCTGCCGTTGTTGTTCGCTGCGGATGAAAAGGCGTAGAGGATCTCGGAAAATCCATGCGGCCCGGGATTCGAGACTCCCGCAACTCCCGCTGTTGTTGCAACGCCGACTGCCGTGCCGATCTTGACCAGCGCATTCACGACCAGCACCGCGACCGAGGCCATCTTCATCTCGAACATTTCGATCTTCTTGCCCGAGATACTCCGGCGTGCGCCCGACCATGAGTCCGGCGATGAAAACCGTGATAATGGCCATGATCAGCATGCCGTAGAGCCCGGAGCCCACTCCACCGAAGATGACCTCGCCCAACTGGATCAGTGCCAGGGGGTAGAGGCCGCCCATGGGCGTGAAGGAGTCGTGCATGGAATTGACCGAGCCGTTCGAAGCTGCCGTGGTGGCCGTGGCCCAGATCGCGGAATTCAACGATCCCGAAGCGGGCTTCTTTTCCTTCCATGTTGCCGCCCGGCTGCAGAGTCGCTCGCTGTCTGATCGATGCCGATGGATGCGAAGCGCGGATTGCCGCCCTGCTCGCTCCAGGTGCATAAGAGCCATCAGCGTGACGAGCACGATCGTCATGGCGGAAAGCAGCGCCCACCCCTGTCGCTTGTCTCCGACCATCTTGCCGAAGGTGATACAGAGCGCTGCGGGTATCAGAATGATCGCCAGCATTTCAAGAAAATTGGAGAAAGCGGTCGGGTTTTCTAAAGGATGGGCCGAGTTGACGTTGAAGAACCCGCCGCCGTTCGTGCCGAGCTGCTTGATCGCGATCTGTGAGGCAGCGGGGCCGAGCGGTATGACCTGTTCTTTCATCTCCGCCTTTTCCGTCACCGGATTTCCCTTTTCATCCTTGACCGCGATTGCCCTTGGCATCGAGCTTCGGGTTATCATAGGTGATGGTCTGGGTGAGCGAGACGGTCTTGTATTCGCTGAAGGTCTGCACAACTCCCTGAGATACGAGCAGCAGGGAATAAACCAGCGCAAGCGGCATCAGGATGTAAAGCGTGGAGCGGGTGAGATCGAACCAGAAGTTGCCGATGGTGTCTGCCGAGTGCCTGGCAAACCCCCGGATCAGGGCAACGAGCACGGCCATACCTGCCGCGGCAGACACGAAATTCTGCACCCCAAGCCCGACCATCTGCGTGAGGTAGCTCATCGTTGTTTCGCCGCCGTACCCCTGCCAGTTGGTATTCGTGATAAAGCTTACGGCTGTATTAAAGGAAGAATCAGGGGAGACTGCCGGGAACTTTTGCGGGTTCAGCGGCAGAAAACCCTGTAAGCGCTGCAAGGCATAGAGGAAGAACAATCCCACCGCGCTGAAAAGAAGCACCGCACCAGCGTACTTCTTCCAGCTCATCTCCTCGTCGGGTTTGATGCCGCAAATCCGGTAAAACAGGCGTTCAACAGGCCCGAGCACGCGGTCCAGGCCCGAAGGCTGTCCTTCGTAAACCCGCGCCATGTAGACTCCGAGCGGTTTTGCGAGGAGCAATAGAACGCCAAAAAATAAAAATATCTGCAAAATATCGTTGCCAGTCATGACAATGCCTCCGGTTTAAGAAGTGCTATTAAGAGATAGACCAACAACGCTGCGGCGAGAATGCCGCCAATCCAGTAGAATAGTTCCATTCCTTACCTCCTTCCTAGACTCGTTCAACGAGTTTCACGAAAAACCAACTGACGATGAATAACGCAATGCAGATCCCAAGATAGATAATGTCCATCGGGCACCCCCTTCTTTCTGATAAATGTATAGCACAACCGTTAATTAAATTGCTGCTAAGATGAAACATAAAAGCATTAAAATTTAATAAAGACGATATGTTGCAGAATAGTCAGAAAACAACGGGGTATAAAGTGGAAGAGTGAATATTGATTTTTGTGTAGGACGTCGAATGGTGTGTGAGAACATAAAAAAACCGGAACCCCCTGTGAGGGTTCCGGTCTGGATTGATCCATATCGATCAGCAGTTAAATGTCAT